>JBPPLV010000030.1:0-139402 GCA_051305815.1 Candidatus Malihini olakiniferum | reverse complement strand
TCCAGTAAAGTGATCGAGCTAGTGTACGCTAATTTCGATGTCGCACACTCACTATCTTGGTATCGCGGAGCGCCATCCGCTCATCTTCATCAAGAGTGAAATGGTGGACAACCACCGCGATATCTCCTATATTTCTCACCAATTGATGGTGGGAGAAAAACTGCGCTTCACAGCGTAATCACTTTTTCTTTCTGTTCTTTGCGTTCTGTTACGGCTTAAATCGGTACCGGCGATGCCGATCCAGATTTTTTATCGTCGCACGTATTGCCATAAATGTATCTATATGTTATAGAAATAAAAAAATATATTTATATACATTGAATTATAAATGTGAAAGACATGACGTGATAACGCCAATGTCATCAGCGGCCGAAGAAGAAAAGTGATGAGTATTAAAGACATTATTAGCGGCATCGTGGCAAGTAAAGCGGAGAAAGGGAGCTTAAGCACGTTTACTACGTCGCCTACAGGGGCTCCTATGCGGCATTTATCCGGCAAAAGCGTTCATAGAGAAAGAGGCATAAACGGTTTCTGTTAGGCTGTATAATAGTGCAGAATTTATTCATAACCTACCGACAGCACTAGGCGAAAATGTGATCGTGGTTGTGACGATCCGCTACCTCTTCATCTTTATGTCGGGCACCGAGTGATGTATAGCCTGCCTCTCGTCATCTCTGAAGTTGCCTGAGGCTGAGGGATCCATCCAGAACGTCCTCTATCAATTTCAGTGATTGCCTCGCAGAGGCGATTACCGCCAGCCTCATTTCTGTCGCCACGGCAGCAATGATCGGTCTGATGGCACCTTTGGGTGTTTCCATCGCCACTATTATGATGATTTGCGTGCCTGCTACGTTGCTAGGCATCGCTGCTGGTGCTATCGCCACCCTTAACAAGGGCAAAGAGTTGGCGGATGACCCGGAATATCAGCGCCGGTTGGTAGTAGGATTACTAAAACCTACCAAACACACCGAAAAAAAGCACCGAAATCGCACCTCATGCAAAACTGTCTGTACTGCTGTTCCTGACAGGTACGGTGGGATTGTGCTGCTTGGCCTGATGCCTGGGTTGCGCTCGTTGGTGGAAACGGCAAACGCCTTCAGCCGCTATCAATGTCTACCACCCTTCAAATAGTGATGCTGACCTTTGCTTGCATCATCGTGCTGCTGTGTCGCCCACCCATTGATAACATTCTGAGTGACACCGTATTTATTGCGGGTGCCCTGGCAATGTGTGCACGTTTAGCTTTGTCTGGATGAGTGAAACCTTCGTCAGAGCCATATTGGGATCATCAAAGCAGAAGTACAGACCTTGCTTCAGGGACACACCTGGCTCATCGCCATCATGATGTTCTTTGTTTCAGCCATGGTCAGTAGCCCCAGAAGAGACCACTCTGATACCGCCACCGCTAGCACTGGCATTGGGGGTTACCGACTTATACGCTGATTAGTTCCTGTCCTGCAGTAAACGGCTATTTCTTTATTCCGGTTACCTGGCAGTGCTTGCTGCGTTGGTCTTTGACGATACCAGCACCACCCGCATAGGCAAATACGTGCTAAACCACAGCTTTATGCGGCCTGGATTGGTCAATGTGATTGTTTCCGTCGTAGTGAGCCTGACACTGGGCAAGCTTGTTTTAGGCTAATTCCCTGTTCTACGCGACATAAAAACCCCTGCATGTTTCGCTGTCACAAGGGGTTTGATTTTTCATACAGCTTAGAACGAGGTATTGACGCTTACATAGAAGGTACGGCCCGGTTCGTTATAGGTAGCTGAACCAGCGCCCATAAGACGTTATCGTTGTATTGTTATTGACGTTTGTCTAGCAGATTATCTGTCCCGCCGGTTACGGTGATATTAGTCAGCGACTGCGTGTTACCCGCACGGAGATGCTCAGATTTTTGTTCACTTTTTATGTCGAACTTAAACCAAACACCACATACGGACTCACTTCATGAGTATCGTAGGCAGCCTTCAACGGAATCTATGCTACTGGCGTACCCTGATAGTTATATTTCTTCGGTTTCTGAAGGCCATACCAGGTCATGATGCCCAAGAAAGAAAGATCCTCTGTAACCTACTAGGTTACAGAAGAGTTCAGTGTAAACTCTAGTGTAATCGACAGATAATCTCCGGTGGTTTTATTTTCGGAGCGCAACATCCAGGTGATGTTGTTATTCCAGTTAATGGTATCCGTTACCGGCACAATCAGTGAGCCTTCCAGCCTTTCTACCAGTGCTTTTGGCACGTTTTCCCACTGATAAATATTGGCATTAACATGGTTTGCATTACTGCCACCAGTAGCGTTGTCCGTTTTTACCCAGCCTGATTCAATCTTATTGCGGTAATCATTACGAAAGTAGGTTACGCCCCGCCTGATACTCATCACGCCTGAACTCAATATCGATCTCTTTATTAACACTGGTTTCAGCTTTGAGATCATTATTACCCATCAGATAGCAGACACCACCACCATAGCAACCATTACCACCGCTGTAGAGCAGATAGTTCGGGTTCATCTGGTACAGGTTAGGTGCCTTATAAGCACGTGCGATACCTCTTTTCAAGGTAAAATAGTCGCTTAATTGCTGCGACAAATTGAGTGACGGGCTGCAGTTAGTACCAACAACACTGCAGTGATCCAGACGTAGTGCTCGGCGTCAGCATGGTGCTATCCGTCACTTCGATATTATCTTCAACAAAGACGGAGGCGATACGCGCAGAAATATCCTGGCTGAGATTGGTATCAGCGATCGAGCCAATGCTGTTTGTTTCAGTCGTGGTTTAGGTATTGAAAGAAAGATCGTGCATCTTCTGCTCTACCTATTCCGCACCGATAGTCGCCGTTTGGTTAAGCAGCGCCTCAAACGGAATATTAACTTCACTGTGAGCACTGTAGGCATCCAATTTTATATTCGTATAATCATTACCCGTTGGGCGCCTAGCAGGGCCACCAGCCAGCGCTTTAAAAATACGTGAGTTGTCGGTTCTTTCATATTAGAAGTAAGACAACGCGCTCACACCGCCGTCCCAGTAACCGCGATGGGTTAATGCATACTTCTGGCGATACATACGGTTGGTTTCTTGCCCAAACAGTGCCCGAGTATCCGCATTGCTGTTGTTATTCTCGGTATCACCAGCATAGATATTACCCTGACAGCTGGCACCCGCTTTAAACTCCAGTGTCTGCTGCCGCATAAACTCCCAGCGCAGTAAGCCGTTCATATCTTTATTGCGCACGCCTTCATGCTTCATGCCCCGCTGGAATGGCGGTAGATAACGGCGTCAATTGGTGACCATCGTTGATATCCCAAGCATCGGCCTGCGTTTTACTGTAGTTTACCGTACAGAAGTATGATCAGGGTATCAGTCAGTCCCCATCAGGTTAAAATCAGTACGTTTGATTGCCCCTTCCGATTTGTGCTCGAGGAAGCTCATATAAGTATTCCACGTACCGTGGCGCTCATCGGTAGGCGGCTTGGTAATGATATTCACTACGCCACTCGCAGCACCATTACTGTAGCGCGCCGCCGCAGAACCACGCAGTACTTCGACACGTTCAACTATGTTGCTCGGCACCCAGTTGGTATTTCCGCGGGTATCGCGCTTAACGCGCCAGCCGTAAAGCACTGATAAATGGCTGGAAACCGGTTTGCCATCGATCATAATCAGCGTGTTCTCTGGCCCCATGCCACGAATGTCGATCTGGCGGTTGTTACCGCGTGATCCGCTATTCGAGTTCCCCGTCAGGTTAACCCCGGCATGGTACGGATAATTTCAGAGAGATCGTTCGCCGACAGACGACGCTGGATATCTTCCTGTGTTATTACTGACACGCTCGGAGCCTGGCGCGTTTATTCAGCTACCGTCACCACCATGGTATCGCCGCTATTTTGTTCCACCACAGTAGTGGTTGCCACCTTGCGCTGAGACCAGGAAAGACGCAGCGCCATAGCTGGCACCGATCAAAGTCGCCAGAGTATGACGAGAAAATCGTTTTTTCATCAAAATCGCCCTGTAATGCTGTCATAAGTAAGAAAAATGCCTTCAACCATGGCGAGTGCGCACATGAGCAGCATCGGAAAATAGTTGTCGAAGTCGGAGAGAAAACCAGCGGGAACGACGGTTTATCGGGAAGGTGTGCAGCGTGTCATTGTCTTCTGTATGAAGTTACCCTCTCCGCTTGCCAGGTATGCGCCACTCTCGTTGCTTTTTTCATACACAAAGACAAAAAATGCTACTGCGAAGTATTTGCATTACCAATTTGACGCGAACATTATTACATTTGTACCTCTGGAAAGACTTTGCGCCAGACGTAAAGTCTTTTGCATAAGCGCTAATATGGATGGTAAAAAACCATGTTAACTATAGGTAATAAAGACTCGTGCATAGCACGCGTTCCATCCACCAAGGCGATTTACAAAGACCATATCGTTCAGCAATCCAGTCTAGTTTCTAGCTAGTACCGCTTTGTTGAGCCACGATTGATTGATGAAACACCGGTGTTGTACGGTAGCTTTAGCGTAATGCCACTTAATCGCCATCTGATTTTACATACCGCCGATGTGATCAATCTGCACAACATGAAAACGCAGGGTTAGTTAGAGAATGCGATTAAGCTAGCTATTGTGGTCAACGGGCAGGCGCAGGTCAGCTATGACCACTAGCAACTGCATCTCAACAAAGCGCAGCCAGCCTCTCTGGTATCACTGATGTCTCTAGTATTGTTTACCTGCATCGGCAAGCGCGATGAGTACGAGCGCACGCTGTCGCTCACCTTCAGCCACGAGTGGTTGTACGGTAATCTTTTGGACTCTGTCGATGAGTAGCACGCTATCTATAACTTCACCCAGACATATTTAGCATGCACCACTGGATGCCGTCGCGTAAGGCGATGGTGACGCCATATAGATTCTCAATTTAGATTCCTGTTCTACACCGTTACAACGTTTGCAATTGGAATCCCAATGCCTGAGTCTGATCGTTAAAGTATTCAGTTCATTACTGAACACCACGCAGGAAAAAAATGCGCGTGTACCGGTGCGTCTCTATCATCGGGTGCAGGAAGTACGCGATATGCTGGAAAGCGGGGCGACTGTGATCAACTATCGATGGAAGAGATAGCCCAAACAGGTCAATATGAGTGAAAGCACCTTACAGCGCCATTTCCGATAGGCATTTAACATGAGCGTGTTTGAGGTACCTGCGCCGCAATCGACTCCAACATGCAATGGTTGCAATTCAAAAAGAGGGGCTCGATATCCACAGGCTGCCCATATGGCAGTCTACAACAGTCCAGCCAACTTCTCAACTTCATTTCGACGCGCATTCGGCATCACACCAGGGCAGCTCAAAGACCGTTTCTGACCTTGATGTAATGCTAATGCAAAATTTGCGCTATACAGCGTGTGTTGCTTTAAAATATATATATTAATGTATTTACTTGATTTTCTTTTCAAATGACCACATCGTAAGATATCACTGCCACACTCGTTCATCACATCGTTAACACGATACCGAATACCGCTGACTCGAAGCTGCTCACGACGGTGTGGTGGATTTTGTCGCACGGCTCTCCATTGTGCAAGGTGCCATTCATGGCAGCAATCTGACGCCACTAAGTCAGGTTTTTCCGCATCAGACAGCCTTACACGCAGTGTCATATTGGGCTATGTTCGACACACGCTTAATTTTAATGACTATTATCCCGCCTTTCCTAGCCACCTGAGCACAGTGATTTTATCAGCATTATTTGCACTAAGCGCGGAAGAGTTATACTTGTGTGAAGCGGATTTTCTCGTCGATTACGTGATTGGTGTGGAGTTTGCCGGGCGCATTGGACTCGCAGCAGACGCGCGTCACTACGGTCTGGCTATCACAATATGGCTACACTCGGTGCCGTTGCCGCTGCTGCACGTTTACTCGGTGCATCGGTCGCACAAACACAGAATATTCTTGGGCTGGCGGCAACGCAGTGCCCGGCTGCGCCCGCTAGGTTAACGCCGCCAAGTTGGCATTAGCTGGGTTCAGTGGCAATCCAACGCAGGTGCTGGATGATTTTCTATAATCACATAGCGACGGGCAGCAACACCCTGAGAAATTGAGTGAAAACTGGGGTACGCCCTGGCGTATTGTCACGCCTGGTTTGGAATTCAAACGTTATCCCACCTGTGGTGGCACACATAGCGCAGGGGAAGCCGCTTTTGCATTACGCCAGTAATGGCTAGCGTGACACGGTGACATCCATTCGCTGGTCGCCCGCGTTGAGAACATTACCGTTGAGTTTTCCGCCGGTTGAGACGTTGCGCCATTTATTCATAAAGCTACAACTGGCATGGAGGTACGCTTCAGTCGGGAGTATGTGATTACGGCGGGCCTGCTAGAAGGAGAACTGACGCTGGCGCGCTTTGCTGAAGGCCCCATGGATGATGATCACGGCGCTGGGAGATAAAGTGAAACGTCTGCTGGATCCAAGCGCCGCCGGATGAGCTTAATCCCGATGTGCGCTTTCACCGCGTAACGCTGCACCTGACAGACGGATCAAGCCTTACTGAGTGCGTCATACGTCAGCAAACTGTGGCCCGCAAAACAGACCTGAACGCTAAACTGCGACAAAAAATCCAATCACTGCCGCATCTTGATGTTGCACATATTCAGGCAAATATACGCTGAATAAAGCAGGTGATATCGCGTATCTGAATCAGTTGTTGCTCGGCTAACCACTAAAAAGTGCTCTCCACAGGCACGGTGATATTCCCGCGCCTCCGAACGATAATAAATTACGTCGCCATCGGCACTGGCTGGGAGCCTCTGCCAGATGAAACGCTTTTTTGCCTGTGGGGGATATTCTTGCTTTCACGGGAATGACGAAGTGGGTGCATAAACTACACCCATTGGAAAGTTTTTAGTAACTACAGGTACAGTTTTAACCTCAAGGCTTCGGCATTAAATAACGATCCAGCCAGGCAAACACGTTTGCCTGCTGTTCCTGATAGAACACGTACTCCAACTCCGGCCAAATTTTGGTTTCCAGCTTGTTGTCAGCGTCTTGTGATTTCCACACACTGTGCATCTTCTTTTAAACGCCCTGAACGGCACTTTCTGGAAACAGCTTATCTTTGCCACCATTAAAAAACAGTATTAGATTGGGTGACGCGACGCTTGCCACGTCGGGAAAATCAAACTGCGCAGGCAGACCCAGTGTCAACATATAGAATGCAGACTGACCAGACCACGCAGCACATTATTGCCCGAGGTCATTAATCCGTCATAGGTACCAATCCACGAGACGGCTACCGTTGCCGCCACTTTGTCGGAAAGTCCCGCCAACTGCCAGGCACGGTAAGCCCCCCATAGAGAACCCGACGACGCCAACACGTTTGGCATCCACCTGCTTGAGCGAAGCAAGAAAATCGGTAGCGCGCAGATCTTCATACGCCATTTCGCCAGCCAGTGAGCGTCCCAAATTAAAGAAGTTTCTCGCCAGCCTTGTTGCTGCTCATACTTCAGCGGGCGGCTATCTCCCCAGCCAATTGCATCTACCGCCAACACTACATAGCCACGTTTAGCCAGTTCATTACCCACGAAACCCCCGGTGAAAAATTTATCTATCCACACCTGTGCCAATGCCAGTTTCTCGGCATTGCTCCACGGTTCGATCATCTTCTCTTTGCCGATATCAAACTTTGAACCGTGATCGTGCAACAAGATAATCCCGGATATGGCCCCCGCGCGTTCGGCGTTAGCAGCAGCCCAGTCACAAGGCTTTGATCGCTGATATTGAATGTCACCTTCTCGGCAACATAGCCATCCCATACTTCACGCTCTATTGTCACTAGCGCAAAATCACGGTGAGAATCCGGCGTCAGCAGCATCGTCCACAGTTTCTGACACGCCTTGTTTTCCAAGCAGCGAAATTCTTCACGTTGCCTAACAGCCAAGAGCGTAGATAGGTGAGCTGCTATTTGAGTTCAGGATAGAACACCGGCAATCCCTCTTCGGTTACCGCAGACTTTTGGTAAGTGATGTCGTTCACCATCGCTGAAGCACCACAGAAATACGCTGCCATAAGCGCAGCGCAGAAGCGTACCGGAATACGCATGATAATAGCCCTTAAAATAAAACACTGTTTCTTTTTGAAAATTTATTGTAAGGCGCTGGAAGAAAAATAAACGTACGCTCGCCACAGGCTTTGTTGAATAAATCAGATTTAGAGCTTCGACAATCCGATCACCATCGTCGCGTCGCTTCAGCGGACCACCGAGCAACTTTTTACCCTGTACATCGCGGTTACCGATATCGAGCGTCGATCATAGCCCGTTATCCCCATCCGCCACGTATTACTGTCTGTCATCTTCTGATTCGCAACAAGTACCTATAGCATCCTACACCCGTAGCGGCTATGGGTTGTTAGGTTTTACTCCATTCAGCAGCACGCTATTGGATTGGTCATCACATAATCTTTATCAAAAGAACATTGTGAGCTCATTCCCCCACCACTACCATTCTAATTCAGTCTAATTAAAACAGGAACAGGAACACTAACCAGGTCATTATTTATAGCCCCATGGATAATACTGTCGTCAGCACCCAGCTCGGCACCAACCCATGGTGTGGCAGGGGTAGTTAAGGCTCCCAACCCAGCGTCAATAGTAATATCCTTAATAATCTGTGCGTTTGCTGAGTCAATTGCTGGGCTGTTACCACTTGAAACCAAGTCAATTTCAAAAAGACTTAATTCTTTCATTTTTAACCTCTAATCTTTAATTAGTATTAGAATACACCCATAAAACAATAAAATTAAATAAGAAAAGAATAAAAACCCCTATTAAACCATCAAAAATAAAAAATCTCACGATGTTACATAATGGAAAATCATCAAAAAATAGTGAGCAGAAAAATACAAAAAACGAAGATAAGGCTTCTAGAAAAAAAGAAAAAATAATTTTTACTATTAGTTTTTTATCTTTCAAAAACAACGCAAGGATCAAGTAAACGAAATACTTAAAGAAAAAGAAAAAACATAGTTGCCAAATATCATTTTATAGCCATTTTTAATCAAATCACCCTCTTGATTAAGGTGTTATTATGGTTAATGGTCTTGCTTCTCCAGCCATATTTTGAACTCAGATGATATGTCTTGCCACCTCATTATTTATCTAACTTAAATTATATTTTATAAGATAAAAACACCCTGTGTTATACGCAAGTATGCCCTATTACGGTAGAACTACCTGTTCAAAAAACAGGTTTACCGTACAATATTTTCTAATCTACAAACTATCCCCAATTCAGGCCAAGAGCGATAATACAGGTATTTTATTTTCGCTGAGTTATTCCCCTCAACCGCTGTTATGAAGGGAATAACACCATAGTTGCAATGGAACTAGATCGTCAATCGCCCTGCCCCGGAAACACACCCCATTATGATCGCCAGGCTCTCATCCAGCAGCATAAGCTAGCATTCGGTTTCTCCTGCATACAAGTACACCATGACGGCAGCTGCCTGATAGTTATAGCCATTGTCTTCAAGCGGGAATGTACAGTGACGGGTTCTTCACCTATCACCGCCAGCATGGCAGAGATATCTTTGGAGAATTCATAGATAACGATCGTCCCTTGATTACCGATAATTCGCGCTTCTTTTTGCGTCGGTGTGTTTATCGAGCAGGACAACACAGCTACTTTACCCATTAGGGTAAAGTAGGGTCATAGTAGAGTGCTCATCCACACCGGTTTCGTACAGGCTGGCAACGCCGGTAATCGTGGAGAGGGGTTGCTAAAATACCCAAGAGGTAAGCGAAATAGGGTAAACCCCTACATCCATTGATGCACCACCACCGCGATGCAGACCCACTTTTCGATCCTCGACCAAGGGGGGGCCTTACGGCGAAAACCGAAATCAGCGCTGACCATACACACGGGGCCTATGGCGTCAGCATCAAGCCATTCTCGGACTTGACGATAAACCGAAAAGATTTTTTTCTCGCGCGACACGAATAACCTCTACCGCTTCATGACGATTTAGGGTAAATGGCTTTTCGCACAATACTGACTTACCGTGATTCACGGCATAACAAGATATTGTCTTTATGAGCGTTGTTGGGGTGGCGATATATACCACGTCAACATCAGGATCGCGGACCAATGCCTTATAGCTATCGTAGTATTTCTGCGCAAGAAAACTAGTGCTAAACTGTTCGGTGTTTTGCAAAGAACGAGAGCCTACAGCATAAAGCTCCGCATTACTTAACTGGCCCAGCCCTTGTGCAAAGCTTTTTTGCAATGGTACCGGTACCTATAATTGTCCATTTAATGGTTACTATCTCCTTTCCTCAATCAATCTGAGCTATTTTAAAATACCGTTTTGATTTTGGATGTATAGCAGGAAAAGTAAAAAGTGTTAGCGTGCTAGCTTTTATCAATAGCAAAAGACAGATAAAAAAATCCGGCGTCTAAGCGCCTGATTTTCGTGCCTAAACCTGAAAACTTATTTTTTCTTCGCTTTCGGGTTCGGCAGGTCGGTGATGCTACCTTCAAACACTTCAGCCGCCAGGCCAACAGATTCGTGCAACGTCGGGTGGGCGTGAATGGTCAGTGTGATGTCTTCCGCATCACAGCCCATTTCGATCGCCAGACCGATTTCACCCAGCAGCTCACCGCCGTTGGTACCGACAATCGCGCCACCAATAACACGATGAGTTTCTTTGTCGAAAATCAGTTTGGTCATGCCGTCTGCACAGTCAGAAGCGATGGCACGGCCAGAAGCTGCCCACGGGAAGGTAGCAGTCTCAAAGCTGATATCTTTTTCTTTCGCTTCTTTCTCTGTCAAGCCAACCCATGCTACTTCCGGTTCAGTGTAAGCAATGGATGGGATCACTTTCGGATCGAAGTAGTGTTTTTTGCCTGCGATAACTTCAGCAGCCACGTGACCTTCGTGCACACCTTTATGCGCCAGCATGGGCTGACCGACGATATCGCCGATAGCGTAGATATGTGGCACGTTGGTGCGCAATTGTTTGTCAACGTGGATAAAGCCGCGCTCGTTAACTTCCACGCCCGCTTTACCAGCATCGAGTTTTTTACCGTTCGGTACTCGGCCGATAGCTACCAGCACCGCATCGCAACGCTGCGGTTCAGCAGGAGCTTTTTTGCCTTCCATCGAGACGTAAATACCGTCTTCTTTGGCTTCTACCGCCGTTACCTTAGTTTCCAGCATCAGGTTGAATTTCTTGCTGATACGCTTGGTGAAGACTTTAACTATGTCTTTATCCCCCGCCGGGATTACCTGATCGAACATTTCAACCACGTCGATCTGAGAACCCAGTGCGTGGTAAACGGTGCCCATTTCCAGGCCGATAATACCACCGCCCATTACCAGCAAACGTCCTGGAACGCTTTTCAGTTCCAACGCATCAGTAGAATCCCACACGCGCGGGTCATCATGAGGAATAAACGGAAGCTGAATCGGACGAGAACCTGCGGCGATGATCGCGTTATCAAAGTTGATCACGGTTTTGCCTTCGGCACCGTCAACTGCCAGCGTATTCACATCGGTAAATTTACCCAGGCCGTTGACCAATTTCACTTTACGGCCTTTCGCCATACCGGCCAAACCACCCGTTAACTGGGTGATAACCGTCTTTTTCCACAGACGGATCTTGTCGATGTCGGTTTGCGGTTCGCCAAACACTATACCGTGCTCCGCCAGCGCTTTCGCTTCTTCAATAACTTTTGCTACGTGCAGCAACGCTTTAGAAGGGATACAGCCCACGTTCAGACACACTCCACCCAGCGTGGAGTAGCGCTCTACCAGTACGGTTTCCAGCCCCAGGTCCGCGCAGCGAAACGCCGCAGAGTAACCTGCAGGGCCAGCACCCAGTACTACTACCTGAGCTTTAATTTCTTTACCCATCATGACCTCTTAATTGATTTTTGGCGGGTCTGTGACGTCATTATTATTGAGTCTTAACGCCCTCTTCCACCGGGACGCGTCCTTGCCACTATAGTTTACAAAATCGTTAACAATTTTGAAATCACAAGCGACTAACAATTTGTCCTTAATCACTGACAGCTGTAGCAAATAACAGCTTATCAGAAAAAAGCTGACCGTAAGACCGCCTTTTTCGATTACATCACCAGACGGCGAATGTCACACAAGGTGTTGTTGATGATGGTGATAAAGCGAGCACCATCAGCACCATCAATGACGCGGTGATCGAAGGACAGAGAGATCGGCATCATCAGACGCGGCGTAAACTCTTTACCATTCCAGACCGGTTCCATCGCAGACTTCGAGACACCCAGGATAGCCACTTCAGGTGCATTGACGATCGGCGCGAAGTGCGTGGTACCGAGGCCACCGATGCTGGAGATAGTGAAGCACCCACCCTGCATTTCGCCAGCAGTCAGCTTGCTGTCATGGGCTTTCTTGGAGATCGCCATCAGCTCGCGAGACAGCTCGATGATGCCTTTCTTATTAACGTCTTTAAACACCGAAACCACCAGACCATTAGGCGTATCAACAGCAACACCGATGTTGATATATTTTTTCAGCGTCAGATGTTGAGTGTCTTCAGACAGTGAGCTGTTGAAACGCGGCATCTGCTTAAGTGCAGTAGCAACGGCTTTCATGATGAACACCACAGGGGTGATTTTCACGTCCAGTTTGCGTTTTTCTGCTTCCACGTTTTGCTGTTTACGGAACGCTTCCAGATCGGTGATATCGGTTTTGTCGAAGTGCGTAACGTGCGGAATAACCACCCAGTTACGGCTCAGGTTGGCACCAGAAATCTTCTGGATGCGGCCCAGTTCAACTTCTTCCACTCCACCGAATTTGCTAAAGTCCACTTTCGGCCATGGCAACAAGGCCGGCAGAGAACCACAGGTCGCAGCGCACGTAGCAAGTGAAGACTCAGCGCGTTTAACCGCGTCTTTCACGTAATCCTGAACGTCTTCGCGCAGGATACGACCTTTACGGCCACTGCCCTTCACTTTCGTCAGGTTTACACCAAACTCACGCGCTAGATGGCGGATGACTGGCGTAGCGTGAACGTAAGCATCATTTTCAGAGAATTCACCTTTAGCTTCTGCCTTGGCGGCTGTCGGTACAGGTACAGCAGCTTTCGCCGGTTGCGCTGCCGGAGCTGCTTTTTGTTTGGTGGCCGGAGTAGCAGGCGCAGCGCCTTCCACTTCGAATAGCATGATCAGTGAGCCCGTTTTCACTTTATCGCCAATGCTGACTTTAATCTCTTTCACGGTGCCCGCGAACGATGCTGGAACTTCCATAGACGCTTTATCGCCTTCTACGGTGATCAGAGATTGTTCAGCGGCAATTTTTTCGCCCACCTTCACCATAACTTCGGTGACTTCAACTTCATCTGCACCGATATCCGGTACGTTGATTTCGATAGCCATTACTCTTTCCCTCTTATGCTAAGCGCGGGTTAACTTTTTCAGGATCGATGTTGAATTTCTTGATGGCTTCGGCCACTACAGAGGCTTCAACTTCACCGCGTTTAGCCAATTCGCCCAGTGCGGCAACTACTACGTAGGAAGCATCCACTTCGAAGTGGTGACGCAGGTTTTCACGGCTGTCGGAACGACCAAAGCCATCAGTACCCAGTACGTGGTAATCGCTGGCCGGAACGTAAGTACGTACCTGCTCGGCGAACAGTTTCATGTAGTCAGTGGATGCAACAGCCGGCGCATCGCTCATCACCTGGGCGATGTATGGTACACGCGGTGCTTCGGTCGGATGCAGCATGTTCCAGCGTTCGCAGTCTTGACCATCGCGCGCCAGCTCCGTTAAGGAGGTTACACTGTAAACATCGGAACCGATGCCATAGTCGTTGGCCAGAATCTGTGCCGCTTCGCGAACGTGACGCAGAATAGAACCAGAACCCAGCAGCTGAACCTTGCCTTTCGCGCCCACTACCGTTTCCAGTTTGTAGATACCCTTACGGATACCTTCTTCTGCGCCTTGCGGCATGGCCGGCATATGGTAGTTTTCGTTCAGCGTGGTGATGTAATAGTAGATGTTTTCCTGCGCTTCACCGCACATGCGCTCCAAACCATCCTGCATGATCACAGCCACTTCATAAGCGAAGGACGGATCGTAGGAAATACAGTTCGGGATGGTCAGCGACTGAATGTGGCTGTGACCATCTTCGTGCTGCAGACCTTCGCCGTTCAGCGTAGTACGACCAGAAGTGCCGCCGACTAGGAAGCCGCGCGCCTGTTGGTCACCCGCAGACCAGCACAGGTCGCCAATACGTTGGAACCCGAACATGGAGTAGTAGATGTAGAACGGAATCATCGGTAAGTTATTGGTACTGTAAGACGTTGCCGCTGCCAACCAGGATGCGCCTGCGCCCAGTTCGTTAATGCCTTCCTGCAAGATCTGACCTTTCAGGTCTTCTTTGTAGTAAGCCACCTGCTCATGGTCCTGCGGGATATACTGCTGGCCGTTCGGGCTGTAGATACCGATCTGACGGAACAGACCTTCCATACCGAAGGTACGCGCTTCGTCAGCGATAATCGGAACCAGACGATCTTTGATCGATTTGTTCTTTAGCATTATGTTCAGTGCACGAACAAACGCGATAGTGGTGGAGATTTCTTTAGTCTGCTCTTCCAGAAGAGAGTCGAAGTCTTCCAGCGTAGGCAGTTCCAGTTTCTCATCAAAGTGCGGCTGACGAGAAGGCAGGTAACCCCCTAGAGCCTGACGGTGCTCATGCAGGTATTTGTATTCATCAGAATCTTTATCGAAAGTGATGAACGGCAGTTTCTCCATGTCGGCATCAGCCAGCGGCACGTTGAAGCGATCGCGGAAGTAACGCACGTCATCCATGTTAACTTTCTTAACCTGGTGAGCGATGTTCTTACCTTCTGCCGCGTCACCCATACCATAACCTTTGATGGTGTGCGCTAGAATAACAGTCGGTTTGCCTTTGGTTTCTTGCGCTTTTTTCAGTGCAGCAAAGACTTTCTTCGGATCATGACCACCACGGTTAAGGGACCAAATCTGATCGTCACTCCAGTCTGCAACCAGTGCAGCCGTTTCCGGATATTGACCGAAGAAGTGCTCACGCACGTACGCACCGTTTTTAGATTTGAACGTCTGATAGTCGCCGTCAACGGTTTCGTTCATCAGTTGGATCAGTTTACCGCTTGTGTCTTTACCCAGCAGCTCATCCCAACGGTCGCCCCACATGACCTTGATTAAATACCAGCCAGCGCCAGCGAAGATGCCTTCCAGCTCGTTGATGATCTTGCCATTACCTGTTACCGGGCCATCCAGGCGCTGCAGGTTACAGTTGATGACGAACACCAGATTGTCCAGTTTCTCACGGGTAGCGATAGTAATAGCACCCTTGGATTCCGGCTCATCCATTTCACCGTCACCCAGGAAAGCATAAACAGTTTGCCTGGAGGTATCTTTCAGACCACGGTTTTCAAGATACTTCAGGAATTTAGCCTGGTAGATAGCACCAATCGGGCCTAAGCCCATAGAGACTGTCGGGAACTGCCAGAAAGTCGGCATCAATTTCGGGTGCGGGTAAGAGGAGAGCCCCTTGCCGTGCACTTCCTGACGGAAGTTGTTCATCTGATCTTCTGTCAGACGGCCTTCCAGGAACGCGCGCGCGTAAATGCCCGGAGAGATATGGCCCTGGAAATACACCAGATCGCCGCCATCCTGCGCATTGCGAGCGCGGAAGAAGTGGTTAAAGCACACTTCATAGAAGGTAGCGGAAGACTGGAAGGACGCCATGTGGCCACCCAGTTCCAAATCTTTCTTGGACGCGCGCAACACAGTCATGATGGCGTTCCAACGAATAGCGGAACGAATACGACGCTCGAGGTCTAGGTTACCCGGGTAGGCGGGTTCGTCTTCCACAGCAATGGTATTCACGTAGTTGCTGACGGCGCTTCCTGCCCCTACGTTTACGCCACCCTTGCGCGCTTCGCACAATACCTGATTGATCAGGTATTGTGCACGTTCAACACCCTCTTTACGGATAACCGATTCGATCGCCTGTAGCCAGTCGCGAGTTTCGATCGGATCCACGTCATTATTCAAACGTTCTGACATGGTTTATTCCTTATCTGTTTCTAATCAGTTAATTTTCTGGAGCCTGTCTTGCTTCGCTCTAATACTGTTGTCAAAGCATAAACTTTCTTTAAAGCATAGTAAGATAGGTCCAATCTCGTCATTTTTGCATTCAACGTTCAAACAGAACGCTTAATCCTTGCGTTGCTGGAGCCGACGTAGCGAAAGCTCTCTTCGGCTATGTTCCCGGTTAAGATTCAGCAGTACTTCCTCAATAAACGCCAGGTGACGATGTGAAGCTTCGCGTGCCTTCTCAGGTTCGCGGGCGACAATCGCCTCAAAAATACCGGCGTGATGACTGCTTACCTGTGCCAGCACCTCTCGACTCAGGTACAACAATTCAAAATTCTGCCGCACATTTTGTTCTAATAATGACTCCATACAACGTAGCAAGTGTATCAAAACTACATTGTGCGTTGCTTCTGTTACAGCCACCTGATAATGCATACGGCTTCTGACTCTGCGACCAAATCGCCTGAAGCGCCCGCCTGCTCAATCTGAGTATGACAATTCTCGGATACGCTGAAAATCTTCTTCCGTCCCACGCAAAGCCGCATAGTAGGCCGCAATGCCTTCCAGCACATGATGGGTTTCCAGCAGATCAAATTGAGATTCAGGATGGGTGCTCAGCAGTTCCGACAGGGGATCACTCACGCTCCGCCATAGGTTGTTCTGGACAAAAGTACCGCCCCCCTGACGACGCAGCAGCAGGCTTTTGGCTTCTAAACGCTGGATGGCTTCTCGCAAAGAAGGGCGGGAGACATCAAACTGTTTTGCCAGTTCGCGCTCCGGGGGGGGGCTATCGCCAGGGTGCAAGGTTCCTTCGAGTATCAAAAACTCCAGCTGTTGTTCAATCACATCTGACAGTTTGGGCTGACGGATCTTGCTATAGGCCATGGTAATTGTTTCTCTGCGAAGTGCGCGGAGTT
Organism: Candidatus Malihini olakiniferum; assembly: GCA_051305815.1. Classification (GTDB taxonomy): domain Bacteria; phylum Pseudomonadota; class Gammaproteobacteria; order Enterobacterales; family Enterobacteriaceae; genus Symbiopectobacterium; species Symbiopectobacterium olakiniferum_B. The sequence continues at coordinate 122,365 of JBPPLV010000030.1, read as the reverse complement.
AATTGGTAATACCAAAATTTCAAAACGCGACGCTAAGGTAACAAAGTATTCATCTTCTGTCCATAAGGACGTTGCGCTAAATCATGATTCCCACCAGATTTTAACAATTGCCCAATCCGATTGGGTAAAATCCCCATACTTATCAGGTTTTACCCGCAGAATCCTAATAAATATTTTAACTTTTATGAAACGAAAATAAGTCGATGATTAACCTATGAAAATATCAATTAATGCATAATAAATCAATAAAAATGAATTATTAATCAAAAAATGAGTGAGTGACTACAGGCAATGATAATTATTGTTAACACTATACGCTTTTCGATAGGTGATATTTTCAGCAACAAAAACCCATCCACAAAATCATCAACCTAGCGTGTTGAGTGCATAACTGATGCAAAACCGCCTAAGGCTGACATCAAGCAAGTCACTAGGGAAAGCGCAACAGTCCGCACAATGGTTTAAAAATGTGCACAGACAATATTAATCGGTAGATCGCAGCAAGAAATCAGTGCAATTTCTTTCGCTTACCACTATTCTCTGACAAACAATAGTCATATAAAAATTTTCGTCTACTAAAAGCCGTAAAAATAAAATTACACAAACGTAAAAAATGCTGACGATTGTATCGTGTCTAATGCGCTCTGACAGAGGATCACATTAATGGATGGTCAACAACAAGACGGAACACTGAAACGCGGCCTAAAAAATCTTCATATTCAGTTTATTGCCCTGGGTAGTGCCGTTGGCACCGGGCTTTTTTTAGGCATTGCCGCCACAATAAAAATGGCAGGTCCTTCCGTGCTGCTGGGTTATTCCATCGGCGGTATTATCGCTTTTTTTATTATGCGGCAATTGGGAGAAATGGTTGTCGAAGAACCAGTTGCAGGCTCTTTTAGCCATTTTGCCTATAAATATTGGGGTAATTTCGCGGGTTTTGCTTCCGGTTGGAACTATTGGGTACTCTATGTATTGGTAGCTATGGCAGAGCTGACCGCTGTAGGTATCTATGTACAGTATTGGTGGCCAGATATCCCCACATGGGTTTCTGCTGCCGTCTTTTTCCTGGTGATTAATGCCATTAACCTCGCCAATGTAAAAGTGTATGGCGAAATGGAGTTCTGGTTTGCCATTGTCAAATTGACAGCGATTATCGGTATGATCTTGTTTGGAGGCTGGTTGCTGTTAAGTGGTCAAGGCGGGCCAGAGGCGACTGTCACCAATCTGTGGGCACAAGGTGGATTCTTCCCCAACGGTGTCAATGGGTTAGTGATGGCAATGACAGTTATCATGTTTTCGTTTGGCGGCCTGGAACTGGTAGGTATCACTGCAGCAGAGGCAGATAAACCGGAAACAAGCATTCCACGTGCAACCAATCAGGTTATCTATCGTATTCTAATCTTCTATATTGGCTCATTGACCATTCTGCTATCACTCTATCCTTGGGGAAAAGTCGTGGAAGGCGGCAGCCCGTTTGTTATGATTTTCCACGAATTGGACAGTAACGTAGTGGCGACCATACTGAACATTGTTGTGTTGACTGCGGCATTATCGGTATACAACAGCTGCGTATACTGTAATAGCCGTATGCTTTACAGCCTAGCCAAACAAGGTAATGGTCCGAAAGCGCTGTTGATGGTCGACAGACGCGGTGTGCCTGTTATTGCCATTGGCATTTCTGCAGCCGCAACAGCACTATGCGTACTGATCAATTACCTGATCCCACCCGGCAGCAAAGCCTTTGAACTTCTGATGGCACTGGTAGTGTTTACGCTGGTGATTAACTGGGCTATGATCAGCTTGACACACCTGAAATTCCGCCAAGTAAAAGAGCAGGAAGGCGTTCAGACTAAATTTAAAGCGCTGCTTTATCCGCTGGGCAACTACATTTGTCTGCTGTTTCTTGCGGGCACTTTAGTGATAATGTACATGACATCGGGAATTCAGATTTCCGTATTGTTGATTCCAATATGGCTAGTAGTGCTTGGCATCGGCTACGCCGTTAAACAGAAAAAACAATGCGTCACAGTGACCCGCTGATAAGCGTGACAACGGCACCTTCATGTGCCGTTTGCATCTGAGAGTAAAATTTAATTTTTCCGGTAAATTCTTCAATACTCACGCTTGTGGCATAAGACTTAACATTGCCAGGAACCTATCTGCATAAAGGGCTCAGCGTCAATCTGGATTGATTCTTCATCGTCTGCCAGAACAAGATTTATTATTGAATAAGTGAGTCCATTTTGATGGGCTATTGATATGAGTGACAACATATGAACAGATTTAGCCGTAATCAAAAGCACAGGTTGGAACTGTATTTTAGTACATCTAGTATTTTTAAATTAAAAGAATTATTGTCACTGTGTGAGAATGGGGCAGTTAGTAAAAAATAGTGATCCTCCAGAGGAGGATCATACGCAAAATTGGCCAATACAAGAGACAATTTTAATTATCATTGTGAATAACGCATATGCTGTCAATCGTTCACCTCTTGCAGTGAAATTAATTAATATTTTACATATACCTCATTTACTTTGAAAAAGTAGCAGAAAATCATACCACACAATAGTTTTTTTCATAAAATGATACCCATCAAAATAATTACGCATCAAACAACCCATCCAATGTTTGTTGAGCAAGAAAACTTAATGTAAGATAAATTCCATTCTTTCAGTTATGAGTTGCATAACCTATGCAATTTATCATAATTGTATCACACATTTATGCTATAAATGCAATAAGGATTTAGTGAATTCAACACAGAGAAAAAAACAGATGCCTAATTCTTTTTTATTTATAAAATAAACTAATCGAATATGAAAACATCAAATTCGCCTATGCAATAATGAATAAAAAACCTAAACAACTTCACAATAATTTAAAATAAAACCGAATGTTTTTCAGTCTATATAGAGAATAACTATCAATTCATCGATACCGTTCTTATTACTGCTTCATATCGCGTAACACTCTTCTTTTAGAATGAAAATATGATGATAAGCTCAGGATTAAAATTACCTAAAATGTTCTACATGGCAAAAAAAATATTAATGTAGTCAATAGATATACATTTGTGCTTCATGATAATTACCACAATCTTGCAGTCTTATCTCTAATTACGGATGAAAATTGCAATAATAACATCGAAGAAATAATTTAAAAGAACAAAAAAAAGACCTTCAAATGTTATTGTTATTAACACATGAGAAGCTGACAAGCCTTTATCAGAAATTAAACAACAATGAACTTAAAAAAATAACATCAAAAAAAATTTTTCCCTCTCTGAAAATGAAATACTTTACTGGGAAAGTATGGGAAAATCTTATCACGCAATCGCAATAATACTCGGAATAAAGCTTACTACAGTAAAATATTACATTGGCAACGCCGCTAAAAAATTAGGAATCACTAACACTACGCATGCTATAAGAATTAGGGTTGAGCTGCGACTTATTAGACTCATAACTCCGGAGTATGATGGAAAATGGCCAGGCCTCTAAACTGCTTCCTGGTATTTTTATCTTTTCATTAATACGTTTTATTAATATCTCTTGGTTATGCTTATCAACTGGCATATAAATCAGATAGATATTCTCTTTTTTTCTGAAACTTCATTTTGAATAACTAAAATTTCCCCATCAGATCGCTGAAATATAATTAACATGGCGTGACTAACAATGGCGTAAATACCTTGATAGTTAAATTTTTCAGCATAATTTATTTTTGATAAAAAAGAATTTGACTAATATAACACTTTTGTAAGTGATGAGAATGAATACGATTTCTCTCTATAAATACTCTACTCGCTTCAACATAGGCACCTTTAGATAAAACGATGTTATTAAAATAAGGCTGAAAAGTATCTGTTATCATATTTGGATGAATAGTTTCCATGAAACGTAAACCACAGAAAATAACATCTCTATAAATGCCTAGAATATATGTAGTATTTTCATTATCATGAACGTCAAACTCCATATTTCCTTTACAATCAATCATCCAGTTAAGATGGTCTTTAAACGTTTTTTTAGGAGAAAAAATAGCTTACTAGCTTTTTTTTCAAAAAATAATCTTAATGTACATTAAGACACTCAATCATTACCAGCCCCTTTTAGAAAATCGACAGTCCTATTATATTGAGACTTTTTATTTATATCAAAAAAATGCATCACATTGTTGCTATTTTAAAAAAATTTAGTTTATTAGTCACTTACTTTTGGTATTTATACTGTTTATAAATAAATAATAAAAAATTTATATTAAGTATTTAATACTCTAGCATTCGATATTAATTTGATTTTTGGACAGTGAAGTTCATCGTCTTGCATTTTTATTGACTCATACCCTTATCGTAACTGAATTAACATTCTTTTCAAGAAACATAATACGTCGCAAGCTAATATTATTAGTCATTAATTATAATAATTTAATTAAAGCAACGTACCATAAATCGTTAGCGTAGCCACCACCATGTCCATCACCACGGACACCTTTTTCGCTAATATCACCGCGGCACCCGATGCATCAATAGTATCGGTGTAAGATTCTCGCGCCAGACACGTTTGGCGATCACGTAAAATAGCATACCCCATCAGTGCTATCGGTCCGTATGGCTCAGCTCAGCCACCACGAACCAGAATAGTGGAGCCAAATAAAAGCGGAAGTTAAGCCACAACAGTGAATTCTGTAATTTACTCAGTTTTTCACGCTCTATTACATCCAGTGGCAAGCTATGAATAAGAGCCAGTTACCCTGCCAGCGCCTGCATCGTATCATTTTCGCCGCGTTGCGCTGCGGTAAGGTAATTCTGGTAGTCTGCCGCACCTCACCTGCCCCAATGCAGAACAGCACAATAGCTATCCAGAGCAATAACTCTACTAAGCCGAATAACATTCCTTCACCAACACAGCAATGCAGAGCATGCCACCACCCCAGTTACACCAGCAATAGCGTCTGTAATAGAGAGGGCACAGAGAGTCGCTGAAAAATGATTTCCAAATGGGAATCGAGCTACCAACAATCACTTTTTTTTTGAACAGACGTTCCCACGTTAATGCCAGCAGCAGGGTAAACAGGGTCATGAGCGCTCACTCCTATTATTGTCAATACCCGACACGTGGAGCAGCTGATGATAATGTTGCCAGTCAAATCCCTGGGCAGGTCAGTTTTGCACTGAGGTGCAATGTCACTGTGCCTGGTGATACATGGCAGCTGTTCGTATTGTTCCTGAGTAAAAGTTAGCGTATCAGCGCCTTCCAGTTCGATGCTAATGGAGAAATCATTGCACCGCTCATGACTGGCAAACAATGAAACTCCGGCACGCCAGGCGCGTTTTTCAAAAGGAACGTACTGCACACAATGCTGTCATCTCGGCGAATAAGGCAGTGTGCTGATACCCGTAAATGACTGATATCTCTGGAAATAGAGATGCGCATCTGGATCGAGCGTCGCAGTGAACAGTTGATCAATATAAGGACCACCAAACTCCCCGGGCGGTGAGCTGATATTATGCTTCACTAACAGTGAAGGAAGCTCTTCGTTAGGACGCGCATCACAATGGGGGAAGACACCCGTTTTACACCTGTTAACCAACCTACTTCCAACTGCATACTACACGATCCCCGGAATACATTGTGTGATACTATTATCACTCAGCTTTGGTTCTTTTCCTAGCAAGGCGTACATAACATAATCATTAAACCGTTAAAATATAATAAATTTATAAAAATAAGTCTCTTTTCTGCGATATCGATTCCAGATTTAAAGCGAGCCCCGTCATCCACGCAGTTCGTTGTGACGCGGCCTTCCAATTATTCACCCTAACGCTCGAGCTTCCAGCCGGTCCCCTCTACCTTTATGCCAAACCCGATAACGGATAAAAGGATGATGATGACTATAGCGCATGGATTCACCCTGATTGAGTTGATGATCGTTATTGCAATTGTCGCCATTCTTACCTTCATTGGTATCCTAGCCTATCAGGGATACCTGCAAAAGGCAGCGATGACAGATATGCTGAAAACTCTGGTACCGCACCAAACAGCCGTCAATTTATGCGCACTGAAAAACAGCAGCATTGCGCCGTGTAATGCTGGAAGCCAAGACATTTCTGCAGCAAGAAGTTCACGCTATGTCAGTAATATCGGCGTAACACAAGGTGTTATTACGCTGACGGGACAGTCTGTCCTACAAGGATTGAACGTGACCTTAACACCACGCTAGGATACTGGCAGCAGTTCTGTCATTTGGAGCCGATAATGTCAGGCAGCGATGCAGGTCGATAGCTTGATAGCCGCCTGTCAAAGGGTGTTCCACTTCGATGATGTTTCGGAGTGAATATGAGTACTTACGCCCTATTAGATCAAGAAATCAGGCTTCTGTGCCAGCGCTACCATGCCGTTCTGCTGACGCTAGATGAACAAACGGTCACATTGCCGTCACCTGCAATGTCCCACCAACATTGTTAACATCGTTAAAATTTACTATTAATCAAAGCATTGAGGTCGAATGCTGGTCTCAGGCTAGACTGGAGCAGGCATTATTCCCCCTACCCCACAGGCAGCAGAACCCGACACGGTGTTCAGCGCGGTCCCCATAGTCATGAAAGCTGACGAAGATACCTCCGTCATTCATTATATTAACCAAACTCTGGCACAGGCTTTTCAGCGGCGGGCCTCCGACATTCACTTTGAACCCATGCCTGATAACTATCGTGTTCGAATGCGTATCGACGGCATGCTGCATATTTGTACACCACTACCGTAAGACTGGGCAGCATGCCTTACCGCGCAGCTAAATAGATCAATTGGACATTGCTGAACGCCGTCTACCGCAAGATGGTCAGTTTTCATTTAACCTCAATACTCAGGCGTTCTCTCTGCGTATCAACACGCTTCCAGCACTAGAAGGCGAGAAGGTCTTACTGCGTGTATAACAAACCTACCAACAGATGCTCAACCTCGACAGTTTATAGGTTTATCCCCAGAGGCTTATACCTGTCTAACGCAAGCGTTACGGCAACCACAAGGCATGATCCTGGTCACCAGGCCCACCACTGGAAGTGGAAAAATGGTCACGCTCTACAGTGCGATATGCTAGCTCAATGAGAGCTAACGCAATATTTGCAGTGTGGAAGATCCTGTTAAAATCCCGCTACCGGGAATTAATCAGACCACATTGAATATCAAGGTATAACTGGATTTCAGTCGCATTTTTCGCGCATTGCTGCGCCAAGACCCTGATGTCATCATGATCGGTGAGATTCGCGATGGAGAAATAGCGGAAATCGCCGTTAAAGCAGCGCACACAGGACACCTTGTATTATCAACGCTGTATACCAATTCCGCGATTGAAACCTTGGCCCGGCTTGGACATCTGGGCATGCCTAGCTATCTGCTCGCCGGCGCGTTGATGTTGATCATTGCCTAGCGTCTGGTTTGACGTCTCTGTCCACATTGTAAAACACCTGCTTCGCAGCCATTAATATTTCCCAATACGCTACGGTCAACCCCGTTCCGCACTGGAAGCCGCAAGGCTGTGAACACTGTATAAACGGTTATTATAGTCGAATGCCCTTTACGAGCTGCTACCACTCACTCTAGCGTGCGACATGCATTAAGCGGTCCAAGCACGCAAGAGCTCGCAGCACTGGCCAACGAAGCAGGCTATGACATGCTATTTATATCAGCATTGCAAAGTGTTTTCCAAGGGGAGACATCCGCCGCCGAAATGCATAAGTTTCTCACCGTTTTCTTCCACTACTTACCCTTCGCACTTATCGTGGCCTCGAGTATTCCGCCAAGCATGACGAAATCCGCACACCGCCGTCACTCACAATCTGCCCATCCAAGCCGTGTGCAGCGTCTGCGCACTCAATCACTGCAGAGAGTTGCGGGTATAGCTCACACCCGTTTTCACACTAGTGGTACATACCGAACCGGGGCCAATGCCCACTTTGACAATATCCGCCCCTGATAAAATCAGCTCTTCCATCATTTACCGGCACAAATAACCTTATCCGGCTAGGCTTCATGCGCTTCTTTGACAAACTGCGCCCATTGCTCAACGCTGTAGTGCTTGCGCACGGCAGTCAGCATATCAAAATCCGCTGGCGCACGCGCCATGCTAAAGGTTTCTACGGTATCCATGTTAGCCGCAATGACCGGTAGACCTGCACCAGGTGCACTGGGTATGAAGGAAAGTGAATTGGCGTTCCAATTCAATGTCAGAACGACTCTTCAAGGTGGAACGTTCAGGGCGAATAAAGACATCTTTGAAACTGAGCTAGAGCTTCTTCAATACGCATGACGGTTATTTTCCTGGTTATAGCGGCGAGTGTGCCAGCAATGCGGCCATGTAAAATACAAAGGGAGAAGGCCATTCCTAGTTTCCCCATCATACGCAGTAATATTGCAACAACAAGACTGCGAATTTCCCTTTATTTGGGCTAGAATTCCATAAATTTACCTGCTCATTTTTACACATGGCATTATGACCTATATAGTAGCCTTAACGGGCGGCATCGGAAGCGGAAAAAGTACCGTAGCCGATGCATTTGCCGCCTTCGGGATCCCGATTGTTGATGCCGATGTGATTGCCCGCCAGGTGGCGGAACCGGATACGCCGGCGCTATCCGCTATTAAGGCACATTTTGGTAACGATACTCTGAATATCGATGGCACCTTGGATCGTGCTATGCTACGCCAGCGCATTTTTTCCTCAACAGAGGATAAAACATGGCTAAATGCCTTACTGCACCCATTGATTCATACAGAAACACGGCGACAATTTCAAGAAGCACAAGGCCCTTATGTACTGTGGGTGGTGCCGCTGCTGGTGGAGAATGGGCTGCAATCCCTAGCACAGCGTGTTGCGGTTGTAGATGTGGACAGAAACACGCAAATGGAAAGCCTTCTCGCTCGCGATCGAGTCAATCGTCAGCAGGCTGAGAACATACTCGCAGCACAGGCTACCCGTGAACAACGGTTAGCCTGTGCTGATGATATTATTAATAACAACGGTCGCCCTGGGGGGTGGATAAAACAGGTTGCCGCGTTGCATCAACGCTACCTCGCCCTTGCCGCCGAAAGCGATCGAAAAGACAAGTAACAATGAGCAATGCCCTTACCATCATGTTGTTGTTTAAATATCCTCTAAATGAAAAAACGCGCACCTGGCTGCGTTTGGAAGCTCTGCTGCAACAGTTGCATGAACATCACAGCTGGTCAGACACCGGCAGCGCACTTGCCTTTTCCCGCGCCATTGTCGATTTACTCGATGTGTTAGAGCGTGGAGACATTCGCACAGAACTGCTCAAAGAGCTAGAACGCCAGCAGCAAAAACTTCTGCAATGGAGTGATGTGCCCGGCGTCGGTCATGACCGAATCCATGTTTTACGTCAGCGCTTGAAGCAACTCGCCGCCGTGCTGATGTCCACACCGCGTATGGAGCAATTTTTACGTGAAGATAAGCTGATTGGCATGGTACGGCAACATCTGATCATACCAAGTGGTTGTTGCAGTTTTGGTGTACCGACGCTGCATTTGTGGCTACACCAGCCGCAATCAAAGAAACAACATGTAATAGATACCTGCCTACACTCTCTTTCACCACTAAAAAATTCGCTCGATCAGGTTTTAGAGCTGATACACCACTCCGGTGTTTTTCGGGTACAAACCAGTTTGAACGGTTTCTTTCAAGATAACGCTGTGGATACTGATCTGATTCGTTTGCAATTGGCTATCGAGTATCAGCTCTACCCTCAGGTCTCAAGCCACAAGTCACACTATGCGATTGGCTTCTTGCCGCTAGACAGCGAAAACGAACAGGTTCCCGCGCGCTTGTCATTTGAATTGGCATGCTGTTAACCGACATTGCTTTAGGAATAAAACCATGGATAACGAAACTTTCACTGTTAGCTGCCCCGCCTGCAAAAAGCTGTTAGAGTGGGGAAAAAATAGCCCCTATCGTCCATTTTGCAGCAAATGCTGCTAGCTTATCGATCTCGGAGAATGGGCAGATGAAGAAAAACGCATCCAGAGCAATGAAGATATATCAGACAGTGACCGAATGGAGCGAAGAATCTCGTCATTAACGCCTAGCGATTAATCAGAGGGGTTATTAAAACTTTTTAGTAATGCGTTTCCTTCAGCCGGCATATCATCTCTGCGTTGGCGGGAGAAAATTCATCTTCCAGCAACGACCTGAACCAGCCAGCGAGAAGGTTATCCCTCACGCCCATAGGGCTCCCCTTGCCAGTGCTCAACCATAAAGAAGTGCAGCGTAATGATACGCTGCTCGGTTTCCACTGTTTTACTGTTCAGCGCTTTCGGAGCCCCAGCGCTTCGATCCCTGCTTCTTCACGCAGTTCGCGAATCAGTGCCTGTTCAGCTTTTTCTCCTGGTTCAACTTTCCCGCCAGGAAACTCCCACATACCCCCATATGTACGCCCTGAGGGCGACGGGCGATAAAAAACTCGCATTGCACATTACGAATAATGCCTACCGTAACGTTCAGATATTTACGCACGGCTTACTCCTCCAAATTACACCCGAATAAAGGCGGTTATTGACCGCCTCTGCATTATATCACAGTTACGCACGTCGCAATTCAAACAGCAGATGCGTTGGCCACGCTCATTCTGCAATTCGCTTTATTTAGCATATAGATAGCATCAGTGTTGTAAACGGCCATGACACTGCTTATACTTTTTACCAGAACCGCATGGGCATGGGTCGTTACGGCCAATCTTACGATCGCCCTGTCCAGCTGCCGCTGCCGCAGCGCTAATTTGATTGTCACTCTGCTGGCTCAGTTGTTTCTCCAGCGCTTCAACTTCTTCTGGCATTCTGACCTGCACCTTGCTCAGCGTGCTGATCACTTCATACTTCAAGGACTCCAGCATGTTAGAAAATATGGAGAAAGATTCTCGCTTGTACTCCTGCTTCGGATCTTTCTGCGCATAGCCACGTAAGTGGATACCCTGACGCAGATAATCCATTGCTGCTAGATGCTCTTTCCATAAGGAGTCCAGCGTTTTCAGCATTACGCCCTTCTCGAAGTTACGTATCACGTCGTTACCTACCACTTCCTCTTTGCGCTGGTAGACATCGACTGCTTGTTGCAGGATACGCTCACGCAGAGTCTCTTCATGCAGCGTGTGCTCTTCATTCAACCAAGCTGAAATCGGCAATTCCAGGTCAAAGTTGTTTTTCAGACGCTGTTCCAGCCCTTCGACATCCCACTGTTCTTCCAGCGACTGCGGCGGAATGTGGTTATCAATCGCCAGCTTGAACACGTCATCACGGATGCTGTTGATAGTTTCGCTGATATCCTCTACATCCAGCAATTCATTACGCTGAGTGTAAATAGCACGACGCTGATCGTTAGCTACATCATCATATTCCAGCAACTGCTTACGAATATCAAAGTTACGGCTTTCTACCTTACGCTGGGCGTTGGCAATCGCTTTAGTCACCCACGGATGCTCTATGGCCTCACCCGGTTTCATACCCAACTTACGCATCATGTTGGAGACGCGATCGGAAGCAAAAATACGCATTAGCGCATCTTCCATCGACAGATAAAAACGGGAAGAACCCGCATCCCCCTGACGACCAGAACGCCCGCGCAGCTGGTTATCGATACAGCGTGACTCATGACGCTCCGTACCGATAATGTGCAAACCACCGGTAGCCAGTACTGCATCGTGACGCACTTGCCACGCAGCTTTGACTTCGGCAATCGCCGCTTTATCCGGATCTTCGAGCAGAGCTAGATCGGCCTGCAAGCTCCCACCCAGCACAATATCGGTACCACGGCCAGCCATGTTGGTAGCAATGGTCACAGTGCTTTCCTGACCGGCTTGCGCAACTATATCCGCTTCCTTGGCGTGAAATTTTGCGTTCAGAACGTTGTGTTTGATGCCTGCTTTGGTCAGTGCTTCTGATACCACTTCCGATTTCTCGATGGAGATAGTCCCCACCAGCACCGGCTGGCCCTTCGTAATACGCTCTTTAATGTCTTCGATGATCGCATCGATCTTTTCCTGCTCGGTCATGTAGACCAGATCGGGTAAATCTTTACGGATCATCGGACGGTTGGTAGGCACTACAATGGTATCGAGCTTGTAGATAGAGCTGAATTCGAACGCTTCGGTATCAGCAGTACCTGTCATCCCAGCTAGCTTCTCGTACAGGCGGAAATAGTTCTGGAAGGTGATCGATGCCAGCGTTTGGTTTTCATTCTCGATCTTCATATTCTCTTTTGCTTCAACTGCCTGGTGCAAACCATCTGACCAGCGGCGCCCCTGCATGGTACGACCGGTGTGCTCATCCACGATCATCACTTCGCCGTCTTTCACGATGTAGTCAACATCGCGAGTAAACAGTACATGGGCGCGCAGCGCTGCGGTAACGTGATGCATCGACATGATATTCGTTGAAGAGTAAAGCGATTCTCCTTCGTCCATGATGCCTTGTTTTACCAGCAGTTCTTCCACTAGGACCAGGCCACGCTCGGTCAGGTTAACCTGACGTGCTTTTTCATCCACCGAGAAGTGTCCTTCACCGTGGAACGTATCCGAATCTTCTTTTTCCTGGCGGATCAGGTACGGGATGATTTTGTTAACGCGAATATAGAGATCTGAGCTGTCTTCCGCCGGACCAGAAATGATCAGCGGAGTACGCGCTTCATCGATTAAGATGGAGTCAACTTCATCCACCAACGCATAGTAAAGCTTACGCTGCACACGCTCTTCCGGGCTGAATGCCATGTTGTCACGCAGATAGTCAAAGCCGTATTCGTTGTTGGTACCGTAAGTGATATCGGCAGCATAGGCTTCACGTTTGGCTGGCGCAGGCATGCCCGGCAGATTGATGCCAACGGTGAGACCCAGGTATTCAAACAGCGGACGGTTATTCTCAGCATCACGCTGTGCCAGGTAGTCGTTCACCGTCACGACATGCACACCACGGTCAGTTAGGGCATTGAGGTATGCGGGAAGCGTTGCGGTCAGAGTCTTACCTTCACCCGTACGCATTTCTGCGATACAACGCTTGTTCAGCACCATGCCACCCATCAACTGAACGTCAAAATGGCGCATACCAAACACACGTTTACTGGCTTCACGCACAACCGCAAACGCCTCAGGTAGCAACACTTCGAGGGTTTCGCCTTTCTCAAGGCGGGCGCGGAATTCAGCGGTTTTCGCTTTCAGTTCATCATCCAACAGCGCTTCGATTTCCGGTTCCATCCGGTTGATCACGTCGACGATTTTACACATACGGCGCAGCATACGGTCGTTACGGCTGCCAAAAACTTTAGTCAACATACTGGTTAACATAATGATTTTATTCTCACGTAGGCCGCTGTATCAGCGACGATACGATAGCTACTCATAATTCCTTTCATCGCGATCGTGAGATCGGTGAGAGAAGTAGTGTTCGCGTTTGCATTCAGAACAATGGTCATCGCCTATGTTCGTCGTTATACGCCAAGAAAACGCAAGTGAAACGGCATGTCAGGCAGAGAGTGCTGGTCCAGAGTGGGATGCCAAGTCGAGGGAGTTTACGGCAGCGTAAGCAACACATTAAGCGTATCCAGAATTACCAGAGAATGTGCGCTTAGCGCCGCTTCGGCCTGGAGCAATGCCTGTGCCTGAGACACCGTCAAGGCAAGGGAGATATGACGAATAACGGTGCGAATGGTATATTGATGCCGATAATCGATACCAAACGAGCTACGGCGATGCATCTCTTTCAAGCTGGCCAGTTCGGTCAAACTGAAAGCAACAGGATTCTTACGACTAATACTGGCCGTCGCATTTGACGCAGAAGCATGCTCGTTAGACTCGTTCAGGCTGGTCGGCAGGCGAAGACTAGCCTCGACCACCCCCAACAAGGGATGCGGCCAAAAATAACGTCTGCCAAATTGTCGCCAACGATTTAGAATACCCATGACGAGTTTATATGCCCACCGGAGCCTGATGCCTATGCGTAATAGCCGCCCCCAATCATTGGAGTCTTTGTTTGATAGCGTGTCAGGGGGAAATAAAGGCCCCTTGCACGATGTCCAACAGCGCGCCATCGACTTGTTGAAACTTAATCGGGCCGTTAAAAGCTTACTACCTTCCCAACTGCACCCATGGTGCCACGTCGCCAATTATCGACAAGACCACCTGATTCTAGAAACTGCTAACGCAAGCTGGCTAATGCGGTTACGTTATGAACAACCGACCCTACTCTCAGCATTGCGTGCTCAGATATTACCATCATTGGCATCAATCGACATCAGGATTAATCCCGCACTGGCCGCAAAAGGGGATGAAACTGTCTCGGGAAAGGAAAATTCACGAGCGGAAAGCGGAAGTTTAGATACGCCGCCCCGACAACTGAGCGAGCAGAGCGCAGAAACGATCAGGTACTTAGCCAGCCACAGTCCGGAAAAACTGAAGAAGATATTAGAAAGGCTGGCTTCTCTCGCCGGAGAGGGCACAAGTAAAACCAGCCAACAGAAAAAATAACGTGTTTATATTGATTAATCTGAACGACTATACAGACACCAGATATTGGTTACGCCAGCACCGTAGAAGGCGCTTTAAACGCCAGCGGCACTTCACGCTCATTTTCAAAGGTAACGTATTCCCACACTTCCTGTTTGGCCAACATCGCCTGCAACAGCTTGTTGTTTAGCGCATGACCAGATTTGAAAGCAGAGAAAGTACAGATGATGTTGTAACCACACATGAACAGGTCACCAATGGCATCCAGCATTTTATGACGCACAAATTCATCTTCAAAACGCAGGCCGTCTTCGTTTAGCACACGATAATCGTCTACCACGATGGCGCAATCCATACTACCGCCCAGGCACAGGCCACAGGATTGTAGATATTCGATATCGCGCATAAAACCGAAAGTACGGGCGCGGCTGATCTGGCGAATAAACGCATCAGCTGAGAAATCCAGATAATAGCGCTGTGCGCCTGCATCGATGGCCGGGTGATTGAAGTCGATTGTGAAATCGAGGCTAAAACCGTTATACGGCGTCAGTTCTGCCCATTTGTCACCGTCTTCAACACGCACTGCCTGTTTGATGCGAACAAAATTTTTGGCGCAGTTCAGCTCTTCAATACCGGCATCAAGCAACAGGTAGACGAACGGGCTAGCACTGCCATCCATAATTGGAATTTCCGGGGCATCAACATCAATCACTATGTTATCGATACCCAACCCCGCCAAGGCGGCGTTCATATGTTCCACCGTAGAAATACGCACGTCTTGCTCGTTTACCAGGCAAGTACAGAGCATAGTATCACGCACGGATTTGGCATCAGCCGGAAAATCAACTGGTGGATTCAAGTCAGTGCGACGATAGATGACCCCGGTATTCGCCGGTGCTGGTCGCATCGTCAGCATGACTTTCTTACCGGTGTGCAAACCGACGCCCGTCGCCTGTACGATACGCTTCAATGTACGTTGTTTGATCATCATATTATCTCGCAATTTTACTGAACTAACCGTCTTAGCCTATCGCCAGTATAGGCGGGAAAGCCTAGCACAAAGAGCGGAGATTCCAATCACAAGGCGGAGGTTAATCCGCTTGTTTGCGTAAAAATGCGGGAATATCCAAATAGTCGGGCTCTTTGTTGGTTTGTGCCGTTTGGTCTTTCACCACCTTGGCCGCCTGTTTTTCCTGCGTCAACGGCGCCATGCCGTGCTGCTGGTAACGGTGATCCATGACCGGCTGGCTCGCTTGTTTATTGGTTACCAGCGTAATTTCCGAGCGCTTGTCCATACCGATACCGGTCGCCACTACAGTGACGCGTAGTTCGTCATTTATGTCCGGATCCAGTGAAGTACCGATAACCACGGTAGCATTATCAGACGCAAACGCGCGAATGGTATTACCCACGGTTTCGAACTCGTCCAGACGCAGGTTAAAGCCCCCAGTGATATTCACCAGCACGCCACGTGCGCCAGATAGGTCGATATCTTCCAACAGTGGGCTGGAGATAGCCATTTCTGCCGCTTCTTCGGCACGGTCTTCACCGCGTGCTACACCAGACCCCATCATGGCGTAGCCCATTTCTGACATCACGGTACGCACGTCAGCAAAGTCCACGTTCATCAAGCCCGGACGGGTAATCAGCTCTGCAATACCTTGCACAGCGCCTTTCAGTACATCGTTCGCTGCACCGAGCGCATCCAGCAATGAAATACCACGCCCCAGCACTTTCAGTAGTTTGTCATTAGGGATGGTGATCAGCGAATCCACATGCTTGGACAACTCAGCAATCCCCTGCTCGGCAAACGTCATGCGTTTTTTACCTTCAAAGTTGAAGGGTTTGGTCACCACAGCAACCGTCAGGATACCGAGGTCTTTTGCTACTTCGGCAACCACAGGCGCTGCACCGGTACCCGTGCCGCCACCCATGCCCGCGGCGATAAAGACCATGTCAGCACCGTCAAGTGCTGCACGCAACGCTTCACGGTCTTCTTCTGCCGAGTTACGGCCCACTTCCGGGTTGGCGCCTGCGCCTAGCCCTTTGGTGATACCGCTACCTATCTGAATAGTCTGGCCCACCGCAGTTTTGCGCAGCGCCTGCGCATCTGTGTTTATCGCGAAGAATTCGACACCTTCGATGCGCTCGCGCACCATGTGTTCAACTGCATTACCGCCGCCACCGCCGACGCCGATGACTTTAATCACCGCGTCGTTGGTTAACTCCATTGGTTCAAACATGATTTTTCTCCGTTTTGTGCTTGTACCGCGAGACCGTCAAGTGTGCCACACGATCTCTGATAAACATCAAAATTCTTTTCTCAGCCAGCTATTGATGCGTTTAAACCAATTACCCACTGAGCCAGGTTTTTCTACTTCATGCTCACCGCCCAGGTGAGACTCTTTGCCGTAATGCAATAGCCCGACCGAAGTCGAGTAGAAGGACTCCTGCGCATAATCCGTTAAGCCTGTTATATTCAGTGGCTGGCCGATACGCACCTGCGTGTGGAACACACGCTTGGCGCACTCAACTAACCCGTCGATCTGAGCAGCACCACCCGTCAGCACAATCCCTGCGGCCAGATGGTGTTTCACGCCCTGTTGACGTAGCTGCTCCTGCAATTGCAAAATTTCATCGTTCACCAAGTTAAGCAATTCGGTGTAACGTGGTTCAATCACTTCAGCTAGTGTCTGCCGTTGCAGACTGCGTGGCGGCCGGCCGCCAACGCTAGGCACTTCCAGATTCTCATCTTTGCTAACAATCGCCCCTAGTGCGCAGCCGTGGCGCACCTTGATGGCTTCCGCATCCGTAGGCGGCGTGCCAAACGCATAGGCGATATCGCTCGTCACTACATTGCCCGCGTAAGCGATTACTTTGGTGTGACGCAGCGCACCGCCGGTATACACCGCGATATCCATAGTGCCGCCACCTATATCCACCATGCAAACGCCCAGTTCTCGCTCATCTTCTGTCAGCACGGCGTAGCTGGAAGCCAGGCCGGCGAAAATCAATTGGTCCACTTTCAAACGGCAGCGCTCTACGGCTTTGAGAATGTTTTTCGCCATATCGTTATGGCAGGTAATCAAATGCACCTTTGCCTGCATGCGTACGCCGGAAAGCCCAATAGGGTTCTTTATCCCTTCTTGGTAATCAATGGCATACTCTTGCGGAATCACATGCAGAATACGATATTCGTCGCGTACACGTACCGATTTTGCGGTGTGTACCACGCTCTCAACGTCATCCTGCGTCACTTCTTCTTCCGAAATCGGCACGATACCGATTTCATTCTGGCAACTGATATGTTTGCCAGATAGTGCCAGATAGACGGAAGATATTTGACAATCTGCCATCAGTTCAGCCTGGGCGATGGCCCGTTGCACGCATTTTACAACGGACTCCAAATCGTTAACGCCACCTTTATCCATCCCGCGCGATGGACAACTGCCCACGCCGATGATATTGACCATGCCATCGGGCAGAATTTCCCCTACCAGCGTAGCCACTTTTGCTGTACCGATTTCCAGCCCAACTACCAGTTTTTTGTCCGTCGACTTGATCATTGTTGTTTAGCCTGTACCTGATTTTATTGCTGATTACTGTTCTGTTTTTGATCAACGTCTTTTCGCTGAGCATTTCCCTGCTACTGATCCAGCAGAGGCGGTGCCCACCCTATCGCGGCACCAGTGTCGTAGCGTAGGTCCACGTAGCTAACACGTTTGTTGTCATTCTGGGCCTGCCGTTGCAATAACGGATAGAGCTCAAGAAAACGTTCCAAACGCCGGGCCTGTTCATCGCGCCCTAATTCCAGACGGATGTCATCTTTCAGCCCTAACTGCCACGAATGCCGTGCACTCATCGCCACCATTTTTAATGTCAGCTTACTGTTCGCCAACACCTGTCTTATGGTGCGGTATTCTTCTAGCACATCTTTTTCACTAGCTTCAGGCCCATACAGCAGCAGCATTTTACGATTATCAATGCGCTCTGCAGGCATACTGAAGGAATTGCCCTCTGCATCAACCATAAGCAGATCATTCCACCGCGCTACGGGCACATATTCAACCAGATGAATCTTTAATTCGTCTGGCCACTGTTTTCGTACGCTGGCCTGTTTGATCCACGGTAGACGTTCAATCTGCTGCTGGATAACGTTTACATCCTGCATCATGAAGGTGCCCGGTGTACCCAGCGACAATATCGCCTGGTTAATATCATCATTGGTGGTGTAGTGCCGCTCACCTGTCACCACCAAGCGGGACAGCGGTAATTGGCTGGCATCTTTCATCCACTGCAACACCATCCAGCCGCCCCACAGTATAGTGCCCAGCACTATCAGCAGGAACAGCAACCCCGCCAACTGACCACCATTGCTACGACGCCCGCCTTTCGGCTCTTCATCGCGTCCGCGCAAATTCCGCGCCGCCTGCGACATATCACACAGCCGAGGCCAGGATCTGCGCGACAAGCTGAGGGAAACTCATCCCGTGTTGCCACGCTGCCATCGGCACCAGGCTATGATCCGTCATGCCTGGCGAAGTATTCACTTCCAGCAGGTAAAATGCACCGTCGGTATCCAGCATCAGATCAACCCGCCCCCAGCCGCGACATCCCAATGCTGCAAAGGCCGCTTGCGCCAGTTTACCGATAGCCTGCTCCTGCTCAATCGCCAACCCGCTGGGACAAAAGTATTGCGTCTCGTCCGAGAGGTACTTGGCGTCATAATCGTAAAACGTGCCAGCCGCCTGAATACGGATGGAAGGTAGAACGGTCTCTCCCAACAGTGCCACCGTGTACTCCGGCCCACTCAGCCACTTCTCAACCAGCACATCGTCATCATGGCGAAATGCAGTTTCCATCGCGGTCACCAACTTATCTAGCTGAGTCACTTTGCTCATACCCACGCTGGAACCTTCACGGCTCGGTTTCACCATCAGTGGCAATTCGAGGTGTGCACAGGTTGCTTGCACTTGCTCTGGCGTCAACGCCCTATAGTGCGCCCGCGTTAAGACCACATAAGTGGCTATCGGCAATCCCAGCGACTGCCACACCAGCTTGGTACGCCATTTATCCATGGTCAGCGCCGAAGCCATCACACCGCTGCCGGTATAGGGCAACTGCAAAAACTCTAATACTCCTTGTAGCATACCGTCTTCACCACCGCGACCGTGCAACGCGATAAACACTTTGTTAAATCCCGCTTCTTTCAGGCACGTAACCGGGAAATCGCGCGGATCAACCGCTTCAGCATGAATCCCAACCTCTTTTAACCCGGCAACTACTGCTTGCCCAGAAAGCAATGACACTTCACGCTCCGCCGATGTTCCGCCCAGCAGCACTGCGACTTTCTCCGCCATACTCACACCTTAATCTGAGGCTGTAAGCGGGTGTCCGCCAGTTTACGCGCCAGCTTGCCAACATCACCTGCGCCTTGAATCAACACCAGATCGCCATCCTGTAACGTCGGTGCCAGCAGCGTGGCTAGCATATCCGGATCGGTAAACAAAATTGGATCGACCTTGCCACGCCCACGAATCGTGCAGCACAGCGAACGGCTATCGATTCCTGGGATCGGGCTTTCCCCTGCCGAATACACATCCAACATCAGCAACACATCCACTTGCGACAGCGCGTGGGCAAAATCATCATACAAATCTCGCGTACGCGTGAAACGGTGCGGCTGAAACACCATCACGATGCGTTTTTCCGGCCAACCGGTACGGGCCGCTTTAATCGTCGCATTCACTTCTGTAGGGTGGTGACCATAGTCATCCACCAGCATCACACTGCCTGCGTTACCATTTACCGCTTCTAGAGGGAACTCCCCCAGTAAATCGAAACGGCGGCCAGTTCCCTGGAAGCTCGACAGTGCCCGCAGAATTGCTTCATCGTCAATGCCTTCTTCCGTTGCCACTGCCACTGCCGCCGCTGCGTTCAGTGCATTATGGCGACCTGGTGCATTAAGCGTAACCTGTAACAAAGGCTTACCCTGACGCGCTAGCGTAAAGTGGCCCTGAGCACCAGACTGGCGGTACTCGGCTACGCGCACATCGGCGTCGTCGCTAAACCCGTACGTGGTGATATGACGCCCCACTCGAGGCAGCAACTCACGAATCACCACATCGTCCACGCACATCACCGCTCGTCCATAAAACGGCAGGTTGTGCAAAAAGTTGATGAACGTCTGATTTAAATTTTCAAAATCGCCCTGATAGGTATCCATATGATCTGCTTCGATATTGGTGATAATTGCCACCATCGGTTGCAGATGAAGGAAGGACGCATCACTCTCGTCGGCTTCCGCAATCAGATAACGACCGGAACCTAGGTGCGCATGCACACCCGCGGCTTTCACCAATCCGCCGTTGACAAAGGTCGGGTCCAGACCTGCCTCGGCATAAATACTGGCTACCATCGCGGTGGTCGTGGTTTTACCGTGTGTTCCAGCAATCGCGATACCGTGACGAAAACGCATTAATTCGGCTAGCATTTCCGCGCGGCGGATCACCGGAATGCGCGCCTCGTAGGCAGCAACAATTTCCGGGTTATCAGCGCTAATGGCGCTGGATACCACCACGACGCTTGCATCTTTCACGTTCTCAGGACGGTGATGAAAATAGATCTGAGCCCCCAGCTCTGTCAGCTGCTGCGTCACCGCATTCGGCACCAGGTCCGAACCGCTGATGTGGTAACCTTCGTTCGCTAACACTTCGGCAATACCGCACATGCCAGCACCACCGATGCCGACGAAATGGATGTGCCGCACGCAATGCATTTCGGGCACGATGGAACGCAGTTTTGCCAATTGCTGTGTATTCATTTTTTCTACCGCTACTTTTTCACTTGTACTTTATTCATTTGTTATGAGGTTGAACTCTATTCACCCTCACGTATTCTACTTAGTTAGGCGCGCGTTAACGCACTGCTGCTGCAACTTCTGCCGCCAAGCGTTCGGTGGCATCCGGCCTTGCGGCGGAACTTGCGCGCTGCGCCATGTCACGCAATGTGGCGCGATCCCAACCGGACAGCAAACCACTCACAGTATCCACACTCAATGCAGACTGCTCAATAATTTTGGCGGCTCCCGCTTGCTCCAGCGGCAGCGCATTCCAATATTGCTGACGATCTTTGTGCTGGAATGGCACAAACAGCGCAGGCAAACCGGCTGCAGCAATCTCACTGACAGTCAGCGCACCGGAGCGGCACACCACCACATCCGCCCAACTATAGGCTTGCGCCATATCGTCAATAAACTCTGTGATTTTGTGCTGTGGTGCCCCTGCTAATTCGTAAGCTTGCTTCACCTCGGCTAAAGCGCCTTTGCCCGTCTGGTGCCAGACAGTAGCGTTAGCACCGAGCCGTGCGGCAACGTCCGGCATCGTGCGGTTTAATACCTGTGCACCTTGGCTTCCGCCCACCACCAACACACGGAGCGGGCCTTCACGCCCAGCTAAACGTTCATCGGGTGCAGGCAACGCTAACACATCTGTACGAACCGGGTTACCCACCACATCAGCTTTGGGAAACGCACTAGGGAAAGCCTGTAAAACCTTGCGCGCAATGCGTGACAGCCAACGGTTAGTTAATCCCGCAATACTATTTTGTTCATGCAGCACCACCGGAATACCACACAACCACGCGGCCAAACCGCCCGGCCCAGAAACATAACCACCCATGCCCAGCACCACGTTGGGCTGGTAGCGTTTCATAATCATTTGCGCCTGACGTACAGCGCGATAAATACGCAATGATGTACACAGTTGCGCTGCAATACCTTTGCCACGCAAGCCAGAAATACGAATAAAATCAATCTCAATGCCGTTTTTTGGCACCAAATCAGCTTCCATGCGATCGGCGGTTCCCAGCCAACGAACCTGCCAACCCTGCGCCATCAAATGATGTGCGACTGCCAGCCCCGGGAAGATATGTCCTCCGGTTCCGCCTGCCATCACCATCAAGCGCTTACCTTCGCCACTCATTTGGCACTCCTCGTGAACGCCTGCGCCTTGGTCAGGCGCGTCTCAAAGTCAATCCGCAACAATAATACGATCGCGGTCGACATGATGATCAAACTCGAACCACCGTAACTGATTAACGGCAGCGTTAGCCCTTTGGTAGGTAACATCCCCGCAGCAGCACCGACGTTTACTAACGCCTGGAAGCTAAACCAGATGCCGATAGCACACGCCAAAAAGCCGGAAAAGCGCTGATCGATCTCCAATGCGCGCTTGCCGATAGACATGGCCCGAAAAGCGACGAAGAATATCATTAACAGCGCTAAAACCACACCGATATAGCCGAGCTCTTCACCTAAAATCGAAAAAATAAAGTCCGTGTGTGCCTCTGGCAAATACTCCAGTTTTTGCACCGAGTTTCCTAACCCTTGCCCCCACAATTCACCGCGGCCAAACGCCATCAGCGACTGGGTTAGCTGGTAGCCAACGCCGAACGGATCGTCCCAAGGGTTCCAGAACGAGGTCACACGGCGTATACGGTAAGGTTCAGCCACAATCAGCAACCCCACCGCAAAGATGCCGCAACCAATAATGGCGAGAAACTGCCACAGTTTGGCACCGGCCAGAAATAGCATCGCCAGTGTGGTAATAAACAACACCACCACCGTTCCCAGGTCTGGTTGTGCCAGCAGCAGCACCGCCAACAACACCATCACGCCCATCGGTTTGCAAAAGCCCCAGAAGTTGTTACGCACTTCTTCCACTTTGCGCACCATGTAACTGGAGATGTAGCAAAACAGCGCCAGCTTCGACAGCTCCGCTGGCTGCACACGCAGTGGGCCCAAAGCAATCCAACGCGAGGCTCCATTCACTGAACTGCCCACGACCAGTACCACCAGCAGCATCACCAGTGAGGCCAACAGCAATATGGGGCTATAACGCTGCCAGACTTCCATTGGCACGCGCATGGTGATCAGCGCTAATGCGAACGCCAGGCCAAGATGGAACGAGCCGCGCTTGGCAAAAAAGAACGGGTCACCGGTCAGCCGTTGCCCCACTGGCATCGATGCTGACGTCACCATGACGAGCCCGATGACTGTCAGCCCGAACGTCAGCCAGAGCAGGGTGCGGTCGTACATCACGATGCTCTGCACATCGCTCTCCCGCGTCCCCATAACCCAGCCTTTCAGTCGTTCAATCACTGACAGCCCAATAAAACGCATTAACCAAGCTCCTCCGCCAAACGGGCGAATTCATCACCACGGTGTTCAAAGCTCTTGAACTGATCGAGGCTAGCACACACCGGTGACAGCAGCACCAGATCTCCCGGCACCACGCGTGCAGCGATCAAGCGCATCGTCTGCTCAATGGTCTCGGTTTGCTCCGCAATCTCGGGGCGTAATGCCGCCAGTTGTGCACCATCGCGCCCAAAGCAGTAGAGGCGAATATTATTGCCTTGAAAATAGCGCAGCAGCGGAGAAAAATCGGCCGACTTGCCATCTCCTCCTAGCAGTAAATGCAGCGTGCTTTTCACTTGCAACCCATTGAGAGCAGCTTTGGTACTGCCGACGTTGGTCGCTTTAGAATCATTAATCCAGCGCACACCATTACGCTGCCATACACATTGAAAACGGTGCGGCAAACCGGTAAAGGTGGTGAGCGCCGTCAGCGCCGGTGCGTGAGGAATACCCACCGCATTCGCCAACGCCAACGCAACCAGCGCATTGGTATGGTTATGTTGGCCCACCACATAAATCTCTTTTGTATTCAAAACTCTCTCTCCTTTCACGCGTAGCCAGGTTTCACCCTGCTGGGTATTGAGGTGGTAGTCACCTACATCAACGCCAAAACTGATGCAACGCGCATCCGCACCTTTAATGGGTATGGTCAGCGCGTCATCTGTGTTCACGACACACACATGCGCATTGTCATAGATGCGTAACTTGGCAGCGCGATACTGCTGTATACCAAACGGATAGCGGTTGGTATGGTCTTCTGTCACATTGAGAATAGTGGCAGCCGCAGCGCGCAGACTAGATGTCGTTTCCAACTGGAAGCTCGACAGTTCCAGCACATAAATCTGGTACGGCTGCTTGAGCAACGTCAGCGCAGGCAGGCCAATATTCCCGCCAACACCTACCAACCAACCGGCTGCCTTAGCCATTTCACCAACCAGTGTAGTAACTGTACTTTTACCGTTGGAACCGGTAATGGCCACGATAGGCGCCTGCGCTTCACGACAGAACAACTCAATATCGCCCACGATCTCCACACCTGCGGCAGCCACATCTGCCAAAGTGGGTGTCGCTAGCGAAATGCCGGGGCTGGTGACGATCAGATCTGCCGCTAACAGCCAGTCTTCATTTAACGATCCAAGATGCCGATCAACTTGCGCCGGTAACTTATCTAGACCAGGCGGACTAGCACGGGTATCCACTACGCGCGGCGTCACACTGCGCTTCAGGAAGAAATCAACGCAGGAAAGTCCGGTGATTCCTAGGCCAATGATGACAACATTTTTACCCTGATAGTCCATCATAGTGCTACCGCACCTTCAGCGTTGCCAGGCCAATTAGCACCAGCATCAGCGAAACAATCCAAAAACGCACAATCACACGCGGCTCTGGCCAACCTTTGAGTTCATAGTGGTGGTGAATCGGTGCCATACGAAAAATACGCTGCCCGCGTAGCTTGAATGAACCGACCTGAAGAATTACTGACAGGGTTTCGACCACGAACACCCCACCCATAATCACCAGCAAGAATTCCTGACGCAGCAGGACAGCAATAGTCCCTAACGCGCCGCCGAGAGCAAGTGAACCAACATCACCCATAAACACTTGTGCCGGATAAGTGTTAAACCACAGGAAGCCCAGCCCTGCCCCCACAATTGCCGTACAGACAATCACCAGTTCACTGGTGTGGCGGATGTATGGAATATGCAGATAGCCGGCAAAATTCATGTTCCCCGTCGCCCATGCCACCAGTGCGAAGCCAGCCGCAACAAATACTGTCGGCATGATCGCCAGCCCATCCAGACCGTCGGTAAGGTTTACCGCGTTACTGGTGCCGACAATGACAAAGTAGGTCAGAAAAATGTAGAGCAGACCTAGTTGTGGCATCACTTCTTTAAAGAATGGCACCACCAGTTGTGTAGCCGGTGTGCCTTTACCAATGGCATACATGGTGAAAGCCACCGCCAGCGCGATCACTGATTGCCAGAAATATTTCCAGCGCGCAATCAGTCCATTGGTGTCTTTACGCACCACTTTACAGTAATCATCAACGAAACCCACGATGCCATAGCCCAGCAGCACCAGCAGCACACACCACACATACGGGTTAGACAAATTGGACCACAGCAATACTGAAAAAATGATCGGCGTCAGGATCATGACGCCGCCCATTGTGGGCGTGCCGCGTTTACTGAAATGAGATTCTGGCCCCTCGTTACGTACTACTTGCCCGATCTGCAATTTTTGTAGCCAGGCAATAAGATATGGCCCCATCCATAAGGAGATCACTAAAGCAGTCAGTAGACTGACAATGGCGCGAAACGTCAAATAAGAGAAGACGTTAAAGCTGGAATAAAACTTAACTAAATGTTCGGCCAGCCACACTAACATGCTGCATTCTCCTGTAATGCGTGTACCACATGCTCCATGGCGGAGCTCCGAGAGCCTTTAACTAAAATGCTGATCGTGGCATGCGCAGACAGCAACGTTTGCAAACGTGCTACCAACGCCGCTCGATCGGAAAAATGTTTACCACGTTCACTGTTGAGGCTAATTGCCTGACTCAATGTGCCGATGCTCAACACCGCATCAATATCGGCATTACGAGCTACTTCGCCCACTTGCTGGTGGCACGCTTCGGCATCCTCACCCAGTTCACCCATGTCCCCCACGACCAAAACACGGTAGCCCGGCATTTCAGCCAGCGTGTGTATTGCCGCCGTCATAGACCCCACGTTGGCGTTATAGCTGTCATCCAACAGCAATTTTTTTGCTGTAAGAGTGATGGGAAACAATCGTCCCGGCACGGCCTTGAGCTGCGCCAGTCCGTCTTTCACCTGCTGCAGCCCCGCGCCCACAGACATCGCCAAGGCCGCTGCTGCCAGCGCATTAGCCACGTTATGTCTGCCCGGTAGCGGCATTGTGACGCCCTGCGAGCCAAACGGCGTATGTAATTCAAATACGGTGCCCGCGCCTTCGCTGCGAATATCTGTGGCGTAATAGTCCGTGTTTTCACCTTGCTGCGGCGAAAATTGCCATACGGTTTTATCACGCAGTACATCGTGCCAGCGTGTCAGGTCATTACTGTAGGCGTTAATCACCGCAATACCCTTGGTGGGCAAACCGTTAAAGATTTCCCCTTTGGCACGCGCCACGCCTTCCAGCGATCCAAAACCTTCCAGATGCGCTGCCGCTAGGTTATTCACCAGTGCGCTATCGGGACGTACCAGACTAGTGGTGTAGGCAATCTCACCGATATGGTTGGCGCCCAGTTCAATCACTGCAAAACGATGTTCAAGCGTGAGGCGCAACAACGTCAACGACACGCCGATATCGTTGTTAAAATTACCGTCAGTATAGAGCACGTCACCACACTGGCGTAAAATCGCTGCCGTCATCTCTTTGACGGAGGTTTTCCCAGAAGAACCGGTTAATACCACCACGCGCGCAGAGGATTGACGACGCATCCAGGCACCCAATTCGTCCAAGGCTAGACGGGTATCCCCCACCAGCAGTTGTGGTACGTCGATAGGTAAGTGCTTACTCACCAATAGCGCTGCCGCACCGCCGCGTACGGCCTGATGAGCATAATTATGAGCATCAAACTTTTCACCACGTAGAGCGATAAACAGGCAACCCTGCGTCAATTTTCGCGTATCGGTGCACACCGTATCCACAGCGACATCTCCCCTGAGGGGCGTGGCATTTAACGCTGTAGCCAGTTGCTGCAACGTGACGCGAATCATGTGATCACCCCCAGCAATCGTGCGGCAGTGGCGCGATCGGAATAATCGAGACGCTGGTTACCCACCAGTTGATAATCCTCGTGGCCCTTACCTGCAATCAGCACCATGTCATCCGCTTTTGCCTGCATAATGGCGCTGGTCATCGCTTCGGCGCGACCATGAAACGCCAGTACCGGTCCGGCATCCACCAGACCGGCAAGAATATCTTTCACGATAGCCTGCGGCTCTTCGCTACGTGGGTTGTCGTCCGTCACCACAACACGGTCGGCCAGTTGCTCTGAGATGGCTCCCATAAGTGGGCGCTTACCTTTATCGCGATCGCCGCCACAGCCAAACACACACCACAGTTGACCTTTGCAATGTGGACGTGCTGCCGCCAGCGCTTTTTCCAACGCATCCGGCGTATGAGCGTAATCCACGATTACCGTAGGCTTACCTGGTGCTTTAAACACTTCCATCCGACCGCAAACTGGCTGCAATTGTGCGCCCGTTTCAGTCAATCTATCCAGCGGATAGCCCAGAGAAAGTAACGTTGCCAGCGCCATTAGCAGATTGCTGACATTAAATTCACCGATAAGGCGGCTTTCGATACGGCCACGGCCCCACATCGAATCAAACTCAATCGCCGCACCTTCGTCGTGATAATCAACGGCGGTGGTTTTCAGCCAGCGACCACGGTAGCTCGGAACCAGATTATTGTGCAGCGTCACCACCACGGCATCCGGCAACTGTGCCAGCCAGCGTTGTCCGATTTTATCGTCGGCGTTAATGATCGCCTGATCAACATTATGTTCTGAAAAGAAAGACCACTTGGTTGCGGCATAGGTTTCCATATCACCATGATAATCAAGATGATCTCGACTCAAATTGGTGAAAACCGCGGCGGCGAACGGCAACGCTGCAACGCGATGTTGTACTAATCCATGAGAGGAAACTTCCATCGCTGCGATGGTCGCGCCTTGTTCCACTAACTGGTGCAGCATATGCTGTACGTCTACTGCCGAACCGGTCGTATTCGCTGTAGGGTTAACGCACCCTAGCAAACCGTTACCCACAGTGCCCATGGCGGCGCTGGTATCTCCAAGCAGTTGACTCCATTGAGCTAACAGCTGTGTGGTAGTGGTTTTTCCATTTGTGCCAGTCACCCCAACCAGCCGTAATTTTTCTGCAGGCTGCTGATAAAAACGCCCAGCTAGCGCGGATAAACGCTGGTTCAGATTACTCAGATACACGACCGGAACACCGTGCATTTCTCGCATGGCACCATCAGCAGCTTCACCTTCTGCCTCAGCAACAACGGCCGCAACCCCTTGCGCAATGGCCTGAGGAATAAAGCGACGCCCGTCTGCACTGTGGCCAACCACGGCCACAAACAGATCGCCTGCCGCAGCAACGCGACTGTCGAGCATCATTTCCCGCAGTTGGCGCGGTGGGACATTCTGCACCCACGGTGCCAGTAAATCGCACAAATTACGATCTGCCACCTGAAACCTCTTTTTAGTTAATCACAAAATCATTTTTGTCGCCTGCAGGTAGCGCATCTGGCTCAATGTTCATGGTGCGCAGTACGCCCCCCATGATGGCACCGAATACAGGTGCAGAAACGGAGCCACCATAGTAATTCCCAGCTTTCGGATCGTTAATCACCACCACCAGCGCAATGCGCGGGTTGCTGGCAGGTGCAATACCTGCGGTGTAGGCAATATATTTTTTGATATATTTGCCATCCGCCCCGACCTTTTTTGCCGTACCGGTTTTAATGGCGATACGGTATCCCTTAATCGCCGCTTTGATCCCCCCACCACCCGGCAGAGCAACGCTTTCCATCATATGCACCACCGTTCTCACGATGGGCTCGGCAAAGATACGCTCACCCGGCACCGGCGGATCGACCTTGGTGATAGAGAGTGGACGATAGATGCCATAGCTACCGATTGTGGCGTAAACGCGTGCCAGTTGCAGCGGCGTTACCATCAATCCATAGCCGAAAGAAAAGGTGGCCCTCTCTATGTCAGACCACCGTTGTTTTTGAGGATATAAGCCACTGCTTTCTCCGACCAACCCCAAATTGGTCGCTTTTCCCAAGCCAAAACGCGAGTAAGTATCTAATAGCGCTGGGGAGGGCATCGCTAACGCCAGACGGGAAACTCCGACATTACTCGACTTCTGTAATATCCCGGTCAGTGTCAATTCTGCATAACGCGCGACGTCTTTGATCTCATGACCGTTGATGTAATATGGCAACGTATTGATCAGGCTGTTTTTTTTGACCACGTTACGTTGTAGTGCCGTCATCAACACCATCGGTTTTACCGTCGAACCGGGTTCAAAAATGTCGGTAATGGCGCGATTACGCATGACGTCGGCGGGTGTTCCCGATAAATTGTTCGGGTTATACGATGGACTGTTAGCCATTGCCAACACTTCGCCCGTATTGACATCCACCAGGACAGCAGTGCCGGCTTCCGCATTGTTGAATGCAACCGCATTATTCAATTCGCGATAGACCAGCGCCTGTAGACGCTCATCAATGCTCAGCATCAGATTGTAAGCAGCCTGACTGTCAACGGAAGAAATATCCTCAATCACGCGGCCAAAGCGGTCTTTACGCACCGTGCGCTCACCCGGCTGCCCGGTCAACCAGCGATCAAAGCTTTTTTCAACCCCTTCAATCCCCTGCCCGTCAATATTGGTAAAACCGATCAGGTGAGATGTCACCTGACCTGCGGGGTAATAGCGGCGTGATTCCTGGCGCAGATAAATGCCAGGCAACTTAAGTTTGTGAACGTACTCACCGATAGCAGGATTTACCTGGCGAGCAAGATAGACAAAGCGCCCTTTCGGATTGGCGTTAATTTTTGCCGCCATTTGATCCAGCGGCAGATCCAGCGCATCAAAAAGTGCTTTCCAACGGGTATCCAGCGACACGCCACCGTGTTCGTTGAGCTCTTTCGGATCGGCCCAGATAGCGTTGACAGGCACGCTGACCGCCAGCGGACGCCCAGCGCGATCGCTGATCATACCGCGCGCAGTATGAACTTCCTGCACGCGCAGGGAACGCATATCACCTTCACGCACCAGTTTATCTGTGTTGATCACCTGTAAATAGGCGGTGCGCAATATCAGCCCCACCATCGCGAACAATATACCCGAACAAAGTAATGCAAAACGCCAGCTTACAAAACTGGCTTTATCTTCCTGTAGTTTCAACTTTCCTGTGCGCGCTGCTTTCATGCCAAATGGATACCTATGCCCTCATGTTCAACCAGACTCACTGTTTGACTACGATATTTTCCTGCGCTGGGTCCACATGACCCATATGTAGTTTCTCCGTCGCAATACGTTCCACCCGACTGTGATCGCCTAAAGCGTTCTCTTCCAGGATCAAGTTGCGCCATTCGATATCCAGCGCATCACGCTCCAATAACAACTGTTCCCGCTGCGCCGTCAGCAGGCGCGTTTTGTGCGCCGTGGTCACCACCAACACAGCGGAAAACAACAAAGCAATCAGCAACAGCAGCGGCAACTTGCCGTGAAGAAGAATGTCCTGGCCGATGATACCCGCCAGGCTGTGCCGCTCATTGCTTATCATTCTAGTAGCCGTTCCGCGATACGTAAAAAGGAACTGCGTGCTCTCGGGTTTTTTACTACTTCCGCTTCTGGAGGCATCATCTTACTGATCGTTTTCAGCTTTTGAACGCCTTGCGCACGCAGTTGCGCTTCAGTTAACGGTATACCTGCCGGCACCTGTGGTCCGCGACTGTGATGACGCATAAAGCGCTTCACAATACGATCTTCCAGCGAGTGAAAACTGATTACCGACAGGCGACCTGGTGGTGCCAGCACCTTTAGTGCGCCGTTAAGCGCTTTTTCAATCTCGTCCAGTTCGCTGTTGATATAGATACGGATCGCCTTAAAGCTACGTGTCGCCGGGTGCTTATGTCGTTCTTTCACTGGGCTCGCAGCCGCAATTAACTCTGCTAACTCACCCGTACGCGTAATCGGCTCCGTGCGACTACGTTCAACAATCGCGCGTGCAATGCGCTTGGCAAAACGTTCTTCGCCAAAGGTTTTCAATACCCAGACAATGTCGTCAGCTTGCGCTGTTTGAAGCCATTGAGCTGCTGACTGCCCGCGCGTTGGGTCCATACGCATGTCTAACGGGCCATCACGCATAAAGGAAAAACCGCGTTCCGGATCGTCTAGCTGTGGTGAAGATACGCCCAAATCTAGCAGCACACCGTCAATACGCCCGGTTAATCCCAACGTATCCACGTAGCTTGCCAGTGATGAAAAAGGTCCGTGAATAATAGAAAAGCGTGAATCTTGAATCGTCTCTGCTGCCGCAATAGCCTGAGGATCGCGATCGATAGCCATAAGGCGTCCTTCCGGTCCGAGACGGGAAAGGATCAGCTTCGAATGGCCACCACGGCCAAATGTGCCATCAATGTATGTACCGTCAGCACGGATATTGAGACCATTAATCGCTTCGTCCAATAGGACAGTGGTATGTTTATAATTTTCCGGCATGTATTTCTTTCAGCATGACTACAGTGATAAATCCTGCAATCTCTCCGACAACGGAGCCTCAGAGGATTGCTTAGCGTCGATATTGTCCTTGACCTATTGATACCAGGCCAGCTCATTCCACAGTGCAAACTTGTTAAACTGGTTGGCCAGCATCACTTTTTTCGTCAGGCTAGCATGTTGTCGTAGCGTACTGGCAATAAGCAGACGCCCGGCATTCCATCTGACGCTCACTGGCATGCCACAACAGTAACCATTATACGCGGCGCTCAGAAGGGTTTATGCTCGACAGACGTGACAACTTTTAATTACTTACCCATCATGCAGGGGGTAAAGCAGCATACAGGGCTGATGGAGAGTAATGGTGCAAACTATCTGAACTTACGATTTCGCTGACAGCGTTTCCCGATAACGGGTTGGAACGGCGGACCGACCTTTACTGTCGAGGTTAATTAGCGTAGCCCCACGAAACATGCTCGAGTTACCCCTTCATTACTCTTTTCACCACTTTATTCCACAAATTTTTACATTGGGGAGTTTACGGAGAGTATGAAAACCTTGTCAAGCCGGAGCAGACGCGCTTTGGAATTATTTCTGCCGCAAGATGGATATGAATGTGTTAAAAAAGAATAAAAGCCGAAAATTAAAGAGGATTAACGCCATGAAAATTTATTTCTGGATAAATAATTAGAAAGAGTAATAATTTCTTATTTTTACTTGAATTTACCATTAATCATAAAGCGCTTGCGCCTTCGTCTTCACATCAGGCGCCTGTAACCCGTACTGAGCGTAATGCCTACAGTGCTTTCCGCTACATAGTGGTTACGTTTTTATCCGAAAAATCGGTCAGCTCATTCCCAACTCAAAATGACGCTCGTTGGCTATTCTATTTTCTTTCTTTTTAACGACGATGTGCCAATTTTTCTTTATTTAAGGTTACGAAAGACAATTAATGGCTTTTACCGTTAACAACTAAATTCGCTGGTTAATTATTATTATATTATAAGAGTATTCCTAAAACCCACTCCTGCGGTACTGTTATCTAGGTTAACGAGGAAAATTTACCTGCAGAAAAAACACTCAACTAACCAAAAAAAACACAACCGATTGTTTATAACAATTATTTTATTCACAGCCGCGCTTAATAAACCATCGTGCCACCTTTTTTCTATAAAATAGCGTCCATAAGAAAAAAGCATGAAAAAATAAAAATTAATTGCTACTTACAAGTTACATATTCAGTGAAGTACACTAGGCACATAAAATACAGCAACACAATTAACTAGATTTTATCCAATTAACTGCATACCCTAGATAATGCGAGTTGCAGGAAGGCGGTAAGCGAACGAATCCTCAAGAGCTTACTCAGGTAAGTGACTGGTGTGAGTGAATGCAGCCAACGCACCTGCAGCTCGAAATGTGACGGGTATATGACAGAGTCTCTCTACATGTTCTCTCCTGAATCGCAGTTACGTGGTGCGGTGGCGGACACATTCCCTATAGTAATCTACTGTTTTATAAAGGGTATACTAATTGAGATCTTGCTATCCGGCAAGAGCTTCCAATAGTCGTTTTCTTCGCACTGGTGTCGATCCTCGTTAACATTGTTATTGCCCGGCCCTACGGCCTCTACCAGGATCGCATCCTGAGTCTGTCTCAGTGTTATGTTACGCACGGTACTTGGGTAAAAAATCTGGCAGACCTGTTTGCCTACGTCAGATTGCAATCTCCGGTGTATGTTGCCATTCTGTGGTTTATTGGCGCCAACCCGCAGCAGATCGTGGCAGCAGTAACCAGTAATGTTCTGATATCTATGGTGATGGGTGTCGCCTACGGTTACTTTCTCGACTATTGTCATCGTCTGTTTCGCGTTGCTATACCAGTCTGAAACCCAAGCTGACACCGAGACTGTCACTAAAAAGCAGGCAACAAAAAAGCCATCTCGAATGCAGGATGGCTTTCTTAATTAGGAATAATCCCAAATTAGCGGCGACTGAGTGAACCGCGCCGGTATAGACTGCGCCGAATGCGCGTCAAACCGGGCTTGGGCTTCTTCGGTTCATCCAGGCTTGCCAGTGCTAACTCCAACACCCGCTCGGCCACTTCGCGATGACGCTGTGCCACAGACAACACAGGGCATTCGAGGAAATCCAGCAGTTCGTTGTCACCAAAGGTAGCAATTGCCAAATTATTCGGCAACCGCCCGCTCTGCTTCAGGGTAATGTCCATCACCCCTTCTAACAATAGAAACGAGGCAGTGAACAGCGCCTGTGGCATGGGGTGATGCTGCAGATACTCTTCAAATGCCGCCGCTGCCGCAGAACGTTCGTAGCTGTTAGCATAAAGGAAATTCACCTGACGCCGATCCTCTGCCCACGCCATACGAAACCCTTGTTCGCGCAAGAAACTTACAGAAAGTTCCGGCAGCGCCCCTAAATAAAGCACCGACTCCGCAGGGATCTTGCGCAGTTCTTGCGCCAGCATTTCCGCATCTTCGCAATCCGCCCCTACGACGCTGGTAAAGTGCTCGCGATCCAACGCGCGATCCAACGCGATAATCGGCAAACTATCCCCGGCTCTACACTGGTAGAACGGATGCTCTAGTGGGAGCGCCGTCGACACGATAATGGCATCAACCTGACGTTGCAGTAGATGCTCAATACAGCGCATTTCGTTATCCGGCTGATCCTCAGAACAGGCAATCAACAGTTGATAACCGTGCTGACGAGCCTGCTGCTCAAGATAATTAGCAATTTTGGTGTAGCTGGTATTCTCTAGATCCGGCATCACCAGCCCGATAGAACGGGTACGCCCAGCGCGTAATCCAGCAGCTACCGCATTGGGATGATAATTGTACTCACGCACCACCGACATCACTTTTTCTACAGTTTTATCACTGACGCGGTATTGTTTAGCTTTGCCATTGATAACGTAGCTAGCAGTAGTACGTGAAACGCCCGCAAGGCGCGCGATTTCATCCAGTTTCACGTTAGCTCCTTTAATAATCTGGATAATAAAAAAAGAGGTATCCCTACCTTAAGAAGGATATCACATAGATCTAACCGCAGATGTGGGTAATCAGCAACCGCTTTATTGTTGTTCAGGGTTATATACCCTAAGTGATTCAAGTTGCAGGCAGGCGGCAAAGCAGCGAGTCCCCAGGAACTTACACAAGTAAGTGACTGAGGAAAGCGAGGAAAGCCAACGCACCTGTAGCTTGAAGCATAATGGGTATCGGGACAAAAATAAAAGGCTCGCCAACACAACTAACCTCTTTACCATAGATCAGCGCAGGGGAATTTAGCACATAAATCTTATCGCCGCGCGACACGCCAACGATACCAGAACGAGCGACCTCTACAATTTCAGCCACACCACGCACTGCACTCAAGAAAGCATCCAGTTTGTCACTGGTGCCTGCCAACTGTACGGTGTAGAGCGTGGCTGTAACATCTACAATCTGTCCACGAAAAATTTCCGTGCTGCGCTTCACTTCTTCCCGGCCATAGACCGTGACCTGCAATTTCAACAACATAATTTCACGTTCAACGTTAGAACCTTGCCTTATTTCGCTCGCGCGCAGCACATCAACTAACTTATGCAATTGCTTTTCAATTTTTTCGATGACCTTTGCATCGACCACAATCTGGATGGTCATACGCGACAGCGTCGGATCGTCGGTCGGTGCGACCGTCAGACTTTCGATATTATATCCATGCTGGGAAAACAGGCCGACAACCCGCGACAATGCCCCAGATTCATTTTCCAATAACACAGATAAAATCCGGCGCATGATCAGGTCATCTCCGTTTTGCTTAACCACATTTCATCCATGCCACCAGCGCTTCACTCAGCTTACTTTCCAATTCCTGCGGCGACGTAATGGCGATACCAACGTGCCCATAAGCTTCGGCCAGTTTGACGAAATCCGGCAGTGACTCCATGTAGGAGTTGGAATGTCTCCCTGAATAGATCATATCCTGCTACTGCTTCACCATGCCAAGGAAGCGGTTGTTAAGGTTAATCAACATAATACGCAAATCATACGGTAACGCCGTAGAGAGCTCCTGCTGAATGTTCATCTGGATACCGCCATCACCCGTCACGCAAATGACCGTCTCTTCCGGCAATGCGAGCTTAATACTAAGTGCCGCTGGCAGACCAAATCCCATGATGCCGAGACCGCCGGAGTTGACCCAGCAACGCGACAGATCGAACTGATAGTAAAGTGCGGCGAACATCTGGTGCTGCCCTACGTAGGCTTTGCCTTCTGTCAAACGGCGCAAGGTTTCAATCACCGCCTGCGGCTTAATCTTCTCGCCATTAATCATCAGGAAATCTATCGTACCAGCCAGTTGGTGAGCTAGATTTGCAACATGCCTATCCCGGCAAAAAAGCGATTATCGGTTCTAATGTTTTCGCCTACTCTTCCGGTATCCATCAGGACGGCGTATTGAAGAATCGTTCCAACTATGAAATCATGATGCTGGAATCCATTGGCTTGAAGGAAGTATAGTTGAACCTGACGTCCTGCTCTAGCCGTGCTGCGGTGAAACACCGTATGGAAGAATGAACTATCAGGACAGCGATTATAATCTGGATACGCTGTATACCGATTTCCTGAAACTGGCCCACAAGAAAGGCCAGGTATTTGGCTACGATCTGGAAGCGCTGGTCTTTATCAACAATCAGCAGGAAGGTGCGGAATATTACCATCTGGATGCCTTTAATGTGCAATCAGGCTCCAGCATGATGGCGACCGCTTCCGTACAGTTAGGCTGTGGCGATGATGTACAATACGAAGCTGCTACCGGCAACAGTCCGGTAGATACCGTTTATCAGGCGATTAACCGCATCACCGGCTACGGCATTGAACTGGTGATATAGCCCCCAAGGCCAAGGAAGCGATGCGTTGGAACAGGTCGATATAATCGCTGATTATCAGGGTCGTCGCTTCCACGGCGTAAGCCTAGAAACCGACATCGTCGAGTCTTCTGCCAAAGCAATGATCAACGTATTGAACAACATCAAACGCGCATAGTTGGTAGAACAAGAAATTCAGCATTTTTAGCACCACAACAAACAACAAAATAGCTAGGAAACAGTGTGATGACAAATAGTTACTATATCGCCGTCTTACCCAGTGACGGCATCGGACAGGAAGTCATGGCGCAAGCCCATAAAGTTTAGACTCAATTCACCAGCGTTTCGGTTGCGTATCACCACCAGCGAATATGACGTTGGTGGTATCGCTATCGATCGTCAGGGCACGCTGCCGTGCCCCCGCTACCGTCGCCGGCTGCGAGCAGGCTAACGCCATTTTATTTGGCTCGGTTGACAGCCTAAAATGGAAACACCTGCCCCGGAAGAGCAACCGGAGCGCGGCGCGTTGCTGCCACTGCGTAAGCATTTTCGTCTGTTCTGTAACTTGTGCACGACACGCCCGTATCAAGGGCTGGAAGCGTTCTGCCCACTGGCAGTGACATCGCCACTAACGGTTTCAGCATTCTGTGCGTGCGTAAACTGACCGGAGGTATCTACTTTGGTTAACCGAAAGTGCGCGAAGGCAACGGCCAGCACGAGCGTGTGTTCGACACCGAAGTGTATCACCGTTTTGAGATCGAGTCTATCGCCCGCATTGCCTTTGAGTCGGCACGTAAACGTCGCAGCAAAGTAACATCTATCGATAAAGCCAACTGCTGCAAAGCTCCATCCTGTAGCGTGAAATCGTCACTGAAGTCAGCAAGGACTATACCCGGACGTGACGCTGGCGTACCTGTACATCGACAACGCAACTATGCAGTTGATTAAATACCCGTCCCAATTCGACGTAATGCTGTGCTCCAACTTGTTTGACGATATCCTGTCTGACGAATGTGCGATGATCACAGGCTCCATGGGCATGCTGACTTCCGCTAGCCTGAACGAACAAGATTTCGATCTGTACGAACTGGCGGACGGCTCTGCGCCCGATATCGCAGGCAAAAACATCGCCAACCCTATCGCCACAGATCCTGTCGTTGGCATTGCTGCTGCGCTACAGCCTGGAAGCCGATGACGCGGCCAACGCGATTGAAAACGCCCTAAACACCGCTCTGACTGGCCGTGACGACAAAGCCATCAGCACTGATGAAATGGGTGATGCCATTGCCCGCTTTGTGGCGAAAGGGGTGTAACCATGAGCAAGACCTTATATCAGAATTGTTTGATGCCTGTGTGGTCTACGAAGCGTAGAATGAAACGCTGCTGCTGTATATCGACCGCCATCGGGTGCACGAAGTGACGTCGCCGCAAGCCTTTGATGACTTGCGTGCCATGGGACGTACAGCACGTCAGCCGGGCAAAACATTTGCCACCATGGATCACAACTTATCCACCCAGACTAAAGACATCAATCCCTGAGGTGAGATGGCACGCATCCAGATGCAGGAACTGATCAAGAACTGTGCAGAATCAGCATACTGTTGTACGATCTGAACCACCCCATTAAGGCATTGTACACATTATCGGTCCGGAACAGGGCATGACCATTTTTTTGCGGTGATTCTTATACCACACAACTCACGGCGCTTTTTTCACTGGCGTTTGGTATCGGCACCTCCGAAGTAGAACACGTTCTGGCAACGCCAACCCTGAAGCAGGGTCGTGCCAAAACCATGAAGATTGAAGTGACTGGTCAAGCAGCGCCCGGCATCACCGCAAAAAACATCGTACTGGCGATTATCAGTAAAACCGGTAGCGCAGGCGGCGTGGGTTACGTGGTGAGATTCTGTGGCGACGCCATCCGTGCCTTGAGCATAGACAGCTGCATAACACTGTGTAACATAGCGATTGAAATGGGTGCTAAAGTCGTTTGGTAGCACCCGATGAAATCACTTTTACCTACCTGAAAAGCCGCCAGTTCGTGCGGAAAAGCGCTGATTGTAAAGATGGCGTGGCTTATTGGAGCACGTTGAAATCGGATGCAGATGCCGTATTTAAATCGTCGTCATACTGGATTACGCCGATATCGCACCACAGGTGACCTGAGGCACGAACCCCGGACAGGTTATCGCCGTGAACCAGATTATTCCTGATCCAGAATCCTTCAGCGATCCTGTTGAGCGTGCTTCTGTCGCCAAAGTGCTGGCCTATATGGATCTGCAGCCGGGCATCAAACTGACCGATGTCGCCATCGATAAAGTGTTTATTGACTCCTGTACTAACTCGCGTATCGAAGATTTGCGCGCTGACGCCGATTTTTCCAAAGGGCGTAAAGTAGCCTCAGGCGTGCAAGCTATCGTGGTGCCTGAGTCCGGCCCAGTGAAAACCATGGTGGAGCTGGAAGGTCTGGATAAAGTGTTTATCGAAGCTGGGTTAGAATGGCATCTGCCGGGCCGCTCCATGTGTCTTGCAATGAATAATGACCGCCTGAATCCTAGTGAATGCTGTGCATCCACCAGCAACCGTAACTTTAAAGGTCATCAGGGGCGTGCGGACCGTACTCATCTGGTCAGCCCAGCGATGGCTGTCAACGCCGTGACAGGGGATTTCGCTGATATCCGCGAATTAATAAGGAGACGCCTGATAGCTAAATTTATCCAAAATACTGGCCTGGTGGTGCTACTGTACGCTGCCAACGTGGACACTGACGCGACGTCCCTAAGCAATTTTTGTAGAAGGTCACGCGTACCGGTTTTGGCCAATACCTGTTTCACGACTGGCGTTTTCTGGATGATGCGAGCCAACAGCCTAACCCAGAGTTTGTGCTGAATAAATCGCGTTATCAAGGTGCCACTATTTTGTTGGCGCGAGAAAACTTCGGCTGTGGATCTTCCCGTGAGCACGCTCTCTAGGCACTGATTGACTGCAGTTTTCACCTGGTGATCGCGCCAAGCTTCGCGGATATTTTCTACAGCAATTCATTTAACAACCAGCTGCGACCGGTAAAACTGAGTGATGTAGATATCGACGACCTTTTCAAGCTGGTCGACGGAACGGAAGCATTACTTTCACCGTTGATTTGGAAGCGCAGACGGTCGATGTCGGCGGGAAAAAATACCCGTTCGAGATCGATAGCTTTCGCCGTCACTATATGATTAATGGGCTAGACAGCATCGGCTTGACGCTGCAGCACGAAGACGCAATTGTTCGCTACGAACAGCAGTAACCGGCGTTTTTTCGTTAAGCCAAAGGGCACCGTTCTGCGGTGCTTTTTACTTTACAGACCCACTTCTTCGCCAAAAGCGTCTCTCAGTGCATCGACAAAGTAGCGAATATTAACTGTTTGCCGCCGCGCCGCAGGCACCAACACATGCATCGGACTTGCTGAAGGATGGCACTTTGAACGGGGTACACCTGTGCATTGTGTTCGCATGAGTAAAGAGATGTTGCTGGCGGCGCTGGAAGATGTGCAGCACAGCTGGCGGACAATAAAAATGTCAGCGGCGCAGGCCGATGGCTGGTAAAAAGCACTATTACTCAGAAGTTTCTCTACCACCAGAACAGCACTAAAGCCAGTGCCGGCACTCCTCTTCCGACATCGCATCGGTGTGCCACTGTGTCACTTGTTGTAACAGCGCCAGCTTTTGCTGAGCGCTGAGTCCCCCTTAGCCAACAACTTGGGCAATGCAAAAAAAACTAGTACCGGTAAAATTGATTAAGCCGTGAAATCGCCATCAGCCACCTCCGTGCTTTCCTTATTGTGCAGTATCGCCGTAATATAGGGAAAGATAAATTGATGACTTTGGCTCACAGAGTTCCTCTTTTATGTCTTCAATACGTTTGCAACAGCAATTTGTGCGCCTTTGGTAGCGCTTTCAGGGACAGGATACGGACACCACGCTCGAAGAGTTGGTCGGAGTATTACGCTACTCGCGCTGTCATATCCGTTCACTGCTCGCGGGCATGCAGAAAGAGGGATGGCTGCTGTGACAAGCCGAAGCGGGGCGCGGAAAACGCTCGCGTCTTAGTTTTATCTATACCGGATTAATGCTACAACAACAGAGCGCTGAAGACCTGCTGGAGCAGGATCGCGTCGAACAATTGATTCAGTTGATCAGCGATAAAGAGACGGTACGTCAGATGTTACTTTCCTATTTAGGCCGCCGTTTTCTCCAGGGTAAGCATCTGCTGCGCGTGCTCTATTACCGTCCACTGCGTAACCTGCTGCCCGGTTTTGCACTACGACGTTCAGAGATGCATATCGTCAGGCAGATCTTCAGCGGGTTAACCAAAATAAATGAAGAAAATGAGGAAAATGAGGAAATCGCACCAGACTTCGCTCACCATTGGCAACAAATTACGCCTCAACAATGGCGTTTTTATTTGCGCCCGGCGATCAGGTTCCACGATAGACGCGAAATGATGATGAAGGATGTTATCTCCTTAATTATGCGTTTGACGTCATAGGCATTGTTCTCACATATCACAGGTGTTACCTCCCCCATTTCCTTTGTTATTAATGTGGAATTGAGCGAACACAATGGCTGGCTCCCTTGGCTACTCGTCAGCACACATGCCATAATCCTACCCCCCTCCATAACTGGCAGACACAGACAGATTTTGCGCGCCATCCTGTCAGCACGGTTTCTATGCCGTTGAGAAAAAAGTGATAGTCATTTGAAAATAAAAGCATTTAATGACTATTTCGGATACCGTGCACTGATCGATGAGGTCAATATATGGGTGCTGCCAGATGCCTCTGAAGAGAGGTCCGTGCCAATTCAGGTACAAAGCGAACCACCACGCCGGGCGAGTTGAAAAGCCGTATGGAGGAAGGGTGCTATTTCCTGCTGTTTGATACCCAATCAGCAGAGGGAACGGATAATGAGGTACGCCGCTAGATCAGATAGGTCTTCCACCCTATTGCTCTGCTTAGCCAGACCGA
Organism: Candidatus Malihini olakiniferum; assembly: GCA_051305815.1. GTDB lineage: Bacteria > Pseudomonadota > Gammaproteobacteria > Enterobacterales > Enterobacteriaceae > Symbiopectobacterium > Symbiopectobacterium olakiniferum_B. Next base: position 80,531 of record JBPPLV010000030.1, on the reverse strand, counting down.
CAATACGCGCCTTTATGACTGGTCACCAGCTTCTCGTCAACCTACAGCCTAAATCCGCCGGACTCACGGATGTGAGGCTAACGTTTTATCAGAAACACCCAGAGTACCGAATTATTGGCGAGATAATGCGCGACCTGCTGGCGCAACAAGGCTACCCTACATATACAGAAAGTAGACTACGAGTAATGGTATCTGTGAGAAGCTGAAAGCGACATCTAGCTGAGCAGCGTCAACTGCTACCCACCGCTAGAGTTCTCCTTGTTTGCACTGCTGTATGAGTTACCTCTACTGCGTCACTACTTGAGTAATTCGTTACAAGAAGATGTGTAGCGCTGGCGTAGTCAAACACTCTCTATCGCCGACTTCAGCCAACGCCTGATTGAAAGCAGTGAGATCCACCCGCTGTTCCACCACTGATTACATTTTCAGGGGCAGCACAGCACGCGCGGCGTACGCATGAACATGTTATTAAGCTGGTTCGACTTTAAATCCGCCTGGTTTGTGCCGCCAGAGCACGATGCTGACTTTCTCTGATACTATAAACCCTTTACAATAATGACGTTCTCAACGGAGTGCAGGCCGTTTGTTGATGATATCGCATTGTCAACGCACGGTATTTATGCTGAGAAAATACCCGTCAAACCTGATCCAGTTAATACCAGCGAAGAGATTTAAGAGTGCATTCGCCTGCCTCAAGGTCCTTTGCCACCTTAATACACCCAGGAGTGCAAAGTGTTACAGTCGCTATTATCCCGTTTATTGCTTCCCGTGTTCGGTCTCTCTTCCCTGATGCTCGACTCTGCTGCTGCCGCTATTGCTAAGCCTGCATTGACCGTTTACACCTATAATTCCTTCGCTTCTGAATGGGGCCCCGGTCCGGCGATTAAAAAGGCTTTCGAAAAAGAGTGTGAGTGCGAGTTGAATTTTGTCGCTCTGGAAGATGGTGTTGCCCTGTTAAACCGCTTACGCATGGAAGGCAAAAACAGCAAAGCGGATATCGTCTTAGGGTTGGATAACAACCTGCTCAAAGCGGCATCAGATACCGGGCTATTTACTGCACATAATGTAAAAACAAGCGCATTAACGCTGCCGGAAGGTTGGGATAATGCGACATTCCTGCCTTACGATTATGGCTACTTCGCCTTCGTCTACAACAAAGACACGCTGAAAAATCCGCCGACCAGTCTTGATGTCTTAATCAACAGCGAGCAACCGCTCAGGGTGATTTATCAAGATCCGCGCACCAGTACACCGGGGCTATGCCTGCTGCTGTGGATGCAAAAAGTCTATGGCGATAAGACGCCCGATGCCTGGCAAAAACTAGCGCGTAAGACCGTTACCGTCACTAAAGTGTGGAGTGAAGCTTACGGTCTGTTCCTCAAGGGTGAAGCAGATATGGTGCTGAGCTACACCACCTCCCCTGCCTATGACATTATCGAAGAGAAAAAGAATAACTATGCGGCAGCGCTGTTCAGCGAAGGTCACTACATGCAAGTTGAGGTTTCCGGACAGTTGACTACCAGCAAGCAGCCGGAACTCGCAAACCGCTTTATGCAATTCACCCTCAGTCCGGCGTTCCAAAGTTTAATCCCAACCACCAACTGGATGTATCCGGTTACCGGCGTGGCATTACCGGAAGGTTTCGAGTCGTTGGCGCGTCCGGAAAAAGCACTTACCTTTAGCGCACAAGACGTGGCGGACTTGCGCGGGCAGTGGATTCAGGCATGGCAAAGCGCCGTCAGCCGCTGATCCCACATTGGCTCTGGCCAGGGCTGTTTACCGCAGCATTGCTGTTCGGTGTTGCACTGATAGCTTTTGGCGCACTCTGGCGCGAGGCACCTGATACCCCATGGCAAGCGCTCTGGGGTGACTACTATGTGTGGTACGTGGTGCGGTTTACCTTTTGGCAGGCATTTCTTTCTGCAGTACTCTCCACGCTGCCCGCCATTGTGCTGGCACGTGCACTCTACCGCCGCCATTTTCCTGGTAGAACCTGTCTGCTTCGCCTGTGCGCCATGACGCTGGTGTTACCGGTGTTGGTAGCGGTATTTAGCATACTGCGCGTTTACGGGCGAAAGGGCTGGCTGGCACAAGGCTTAAGCGCACTCGGTTTCGACTACACGTTTTCCCCGTATGGCCTACAAGGGATCCTGTTGGCTCATGTGTTCTTTAATCTCCCGCTGGCGACACGTCTGCTATTGCAAGCATTGGAGTCCATTTCCAATGAGCAACGTCAGTTATCAGCGCAGCTAGGCATGAATGCCTGGCAGACATTTCGTATCATTGAATGGCCCTGGTTGCGGCGTCAGATCATTCCCAACGCAGCACTGATTTTCATGCTCTGCTTCGCCAGTTTCGCCACCGTGCTATCGCTCGGCGGCGGCCCGCGCGCCACCACTATCGAACTGGCTATCTATCAGGCATTGAGCTTTGATTACGATCCAGCACGCGCTGCAGGACTGGCGCTGATCCAGATAGGCTGTTGCCTGGGGTTGGTGTTGCTGAGTCAACGTCTCGGATCATGGTTTGCCGTTGGCAATACTCAGCAATTGCGCTGGCGCAATCCACAGGATTCACTGGGCGGCTATCTGGGTGATACATTGATTATCTTTGCAGCGCTGTTATTGCTGTTGCCGCCCTTGCTTGCCGTCGTGCTGGATGGCCTTAACCCAGCGGCGCTAACGGTACTGAAACAACCTGCGCTGTGGCAAACGCTGTGGACATCCCTGCGTATCGCGCTCGGCGCAGGCGCGCTTTGCGTCATATTGACCCTAATGCTGTTATGGAGCAGTCGTGAGCTAAAACTGCGTCAGCAACGGCTTGCCGGACAGTTGATGGACATGAGCGGCCTGCTGATTCTGGCGGTGCCGGGCATTGTGCTGGCGACCGGTTTTTTCCTTTTTCTTAACAATACCGTCGGACTACCGGCATCACCGTATGGGTTGGTGGTCACCACTAACGCGCTGATGGCGATCCCTTATGCGCTTAAGGTGCTGGAGAACCCGATGCTCGACGTGGCGCAGCGCTATAATCTCCTTTGCCAGTCTCTGGATATTCGCGGCTGGCACCGCCTGCGCCTGATTGAGCTTCGCACCTTGCAACAACCGATTGCGCAAGCGATGGCGTTCGCCTGCGTGCTTTCGGTAGGCGATTTCGGTATTATTGCCTTGTTTGGCAATGAGCAATTCCGTACGCTGCCGTTCTATCTTTACCAACAAATTGGTGCTTATCGCAGCGCAGACGGTGCAGTAACAGCACTTTTACTGATGCTGCTCTGTTTCACGTTGTTTGCCGTGATGGAGAAATTGACCCTGTGGCAAAAACAGGCGGGCTGATATGCTGTCGTTGAATAAACTCACTTATCTCTATCAACAGGCACCAATGCAGTTTGACGTTAATATCGCTACGGGAGAACGCGTTGCGCTATTGGGACAAAGCGGCGCGGGTAAAAGTACACTGCTCAGCCTGATAGCCGGATTTTTATTACCCGACAGCGGCAAACTGTGGCTCAATGACAACGATCACCGTAACACGACGCCCGCCGAACGTCCGGTATCGATTTTATTTCAGGAAAACAACCTGTTCCCGCATCTGACGCTGGAGCAAAATATTGCTCTTGGCCTGCACCCTGGTTTGCGTCTTACGGTGGCACAGCGTCACGCATTACAAGCAATTGCGGAACATGTGGGCTTAAGTAGTCTGTTGCAGCGTCTGCCCGCACAGGTTTCTGGCGGTCAACGCCAGCGCGCCGCATTGGCCCGCTGCCTGCTGCGTCAACGCCCGATCCTGCTGCTGGATGAGCCTTTCTCCGCACTTGACCCGGTGCTGCGCCAGGATATGCTCACGCTGGTCGATACGGTGTGTGAAGAACAGCAGCTTACACTACTGATGGTCACTCACAATCTGGATGATGCGCTAAGTATTGCCCCGCGCAGCCTGCTGTTGGTCGAGGGGAGAATCGCCTATGACGGTCCCACAAAATCGCTGTGTGACGGCAGCAGCGAAGCGGCGCGGATACTGGGTATCCGTGGAGTCAGTGACTGGGGTGAGCGAGGATAAATCCGGCAAAAGCAGATTCAGCACAACCCCGTTAGAGGAAGGCCCAAGGCTGAGTATTGCCCACGCACAGGTAGGATGAAGTATGACGGGTATTTTGTGGGCTGAATAAAATTTCAGTTTTTTATTCCTTGTGGGTATTGCGTCTATTGCAACGCCCGTGCTTATATAAAATAGCTAGCTAAATTACTGATTGACAGAATCCCCGTGAAACACTCCGCTGCTATGACTTCTGCACTACTACACACCACGCATGTTAACGCGGTTATGTTCGTCAGCGACGACGACGCGTCGTAACGAATTCCGAATCACAGCACGATTCTCAACAAACCCCGCCGGCACAAGCCGAGCGCCAGCGGGGTTTCTTGTTTTTACCTCTCCCGCTCCGAAACGGCACCTGCCCAGATGAAGGATATTACTATGCGTTATACCCGAGCACAGTTGATGGTCCAGCTGCTGGAACAGCAGGGCATCACCACGTAGCGGGCATTCCCGGCGGGGCGGCACTACCGCTGTATAATGCGTAGGGCAGAGCAAAACTATTCGCCATATTCTCTCGTCATGAGTAAGGGGCAGGATTTATTGCACACGGCATGGCGCGCGCCAGTGAGAAAGCTGCAGTTTGTCTGGCATCGGCATCCAGCGGTCCAGAAGCCACTAACCTGCTCACAGCGATTGCCGATGCGAAACTCGATTTCATCCCTTTGGTGTGCATTATCGGTCAGATCTCCTCGACCATGATCGGCACCGATGCCTTTCAGAAAGTGGATACTTATGGCATTTCCATCCCCGTAACCAAACACAACTATCTGGTTCGGGAAATCAACGACTGCCACACGTGATTTCAGACGCATTTCGCATCGCGCAATCAGGGCGTCCTGGCCCGATGTGGATCGATATTCCGAGAGATATTCAAACTGCTACGATCGAATTGTCTGAGCTGCCAGCCATTGCTGAATCCGATCTCATGCCCGCCATTGATACACACGCCATTGCGTAGGCAGCTGCGATGATTAATGCAGCCGAACGTGACAATGTGCCCATCACCATGACACTGATGGTACTCGGTGCCATGCCAGCCGATAGCGCTATTGGCAAAGCGGAGCAGTTCTGCCCGGATGCCAGCATCATTCATATTGATATCGATGCGGCAGAACTGGGAAAAATTCGCTAGGCGCACGTTTGGTTGCATGCCGCGATGTGGGTGAAGCGCTCACACAGCTGCTGCCGTTGATTGAGCCGCAAAAACGGGAGAAATAGCATCAGATGGTATCCGAATTACAACAAACGTATCCGTTCCGCATGCCAGGTGCAGAGATCTGCTGAGCCACTATGGGATGGTAAAAACGACTGCGCAGGCCCTGACGGACTATGCAATCATTGCTACCGATGTGGGTCAGCATCAGAATTGTGGTCTGCTTTTCTGGCGATAGCAGCATCATGATGAATATTCAAGAGATGGCAACGGCAGCCGAAGAAGGGCTTAACTTTAAGGTTATCTTGATGAACAATCAGGTATTAGGGTTGGTGCCTCAGCAGCAGGAGCTGTTTTACAGACAGCGAGTCTTCGCGGCCGATTACTGCTACTAAACTGATTTTATCAGCATCGCACGCGGTTTTGGCTTCGCAGCGTATGACCTGAATAACGCAGACGATCCGGCTGCAATGCTGGCAGAGGCCCTGCATACACCGTGCCTGGCACTGATTCATGCCGCAATCGATACCGGCGAGAAAGTGTATCCTATGGTGCCGCCTGGTGTGGCTAACATCGACATGATTGGAGACTTATCCCATGCAAAATCAACCAACTTCGTCTCACGTAACACTAGAAATAGCTGTGCGCAACCATCCTGGCGTTATGTCTCATGTGTGTGGACTTGTTGCCCGCCGCGCCTATCACGCGGAAGGCATTCTTTATATGCCGTTGGCTGGGGGAAAGAAGAGCCGCATCTGGCTATTGGTGTAAGAAGATAGCCGACTACCGAAATGATAAGCCATGTGGAAAAGCTGGAGGATGTGTTGCAGGTGCGCCCTCACGGAGCCGAAATGCGAATTTTTGATCAAATAGCTGAATTTTAAAGTTAATTTTCGTGGGGTGCTACGTCTATCGAATGGGACATACATACAGTATATGTCCCATTCGTGGGTAAATATCGCCAATGTATTCCCATGCCAGCCATGTTTTACAGCATATGAACGTGTATCTTAACAAGTACACGAGTTGTGATGATTGACACCATGAATATGACACCATGGTTGCAATGTCGCACCGGCTCAGTAACCGGCGAACGCGGCACACCTTCATGCGTCATTGACTGGGCCTACGCGTAGCGAAATCATAGAAATCGGTGAATTAACAATAATTACCTGCCGCTATCATTACGAAGATCTGTGATAAGCACCTTACTCATTTATTATCAATTAACTATGTCACAATACTTTTCCTAACAGATGACTGTACACCGGCATCATCGGGTGTTGGATCAACATGACTAATCCCGCTATGGCAGCAGTCATGGTTAACGGGGCCAACCAGCACAAGCGCGCTTAGGTCAACCATGCCAGACGTTTACGGCTTTTGGTTTGCTTGCGGCTGCTCCACCAGCGCCAACCTAGCCATCCGGCAAGCCATACCAGTATTGCCACCCCAGTAGCAGCCAGCGGAATGACGCGCTATTACCGCCGGAAGGAATATCGTACGTTACGCCCGCCAGAACCAAGCGCAATGATCACTGTAGGCATCGGGTGTTGGTGCAGTGCAAGGCGTGCTCCGTGCGACGCAGCAAGGTTTGGTGTTTCTTTAAAAAAGACCAGTTATGCAGCGGCTTTTTGAAATTCCATCCAAAGAAATAGGATATCCAATCACCGAGCAAGCACCCCACCAGTCCGGCTGCCCATGCTACGTACAAGCTCATTTACCCACTGCTGATTAACGTACCCAGCATCGCCATCATCACCGTGCCAGGCAGCAATAACCCCACCAGCGCGAACGATTCCAAAAAAGCGACTAACATCACCGAAATCAGCGAATAGATGACAGATTGAGTCACAAAATGATCCAGCCACGCTTCCATAAAGTTCTACCAGGTTATCAACTGCACCTTTCGTTCAATAAACAGTACGTCGGATAAATCGTACGTAGATAAACAGTGCGTTTAATAAAGGGGAGAGCATTGTTAGGATCATAGCAGACGGCGTCAATGACGGATTTTTCTATATCATCACGCACCGCCTTCATGGCGCGGCCATACTTGGAATATACCACCTGCAACATCAGCACAATGGCAACCAAAGCTACCAGCCCGCACCAGAACAGCATATTGCTGGCCTGCGGAATCCCATTGATACCAATGGCACCGTTGGTGATTTACGGGTTATTGATCGCCAGTATCTTGATAATAAAACCAAAACACAAGGTCATAATGGCCAGGTAATCACCACGCACACCCGGAACACCAGAAAAGAGAGAAAGACCGCCAGCACGGTAGCACACAGGCCACTGATCAACAGCACCGGTAAAAACGAGGTATGGATAGCCAAAATGAACGGTCTGGAGGCGGTTATTTCTTACATATTGGTTTTGTCATCAGCAGTTAACAGCAAAATTGCGGTCACGTAGGCACCCACGGCAAAAAAAAGCCGTTTGGCTCCAGCATGACCATCGGTTTCTCCCGCAGGCGTCACCCAAGGGCCGCCTTGCGTTTTTGCCGCTGAATTATTCATCAACAGGCCGGAGCGCGCATAGCCGTGAAATTCAAAACCTCCGTTATCGCTGGTCTTCTTTTTCAAGGCTGCAGTGCGCTGTTCAACCTGTGCCGCAGTGGTTTGCGTTTTCTGCTGCGCGGCAACTAACTCACGCGTCTGCTTTTCCGCTGCATCAGCTCGGTTTTCTGCCATACTGGCGTACTGCTCTGCGGCCTGAAGTCGCTGATCCAGAGCAATCAGGCGAGCTTCAATATTGCTCTTGCCGGAATCTGCAAGAGCAGTACCTGAGCCCATTAACAAGCCGAGGGTGAAGGTAAGAGTACTTTTTTTCATTATTGTGTCTCCCTAAGGAAGCATATGTATCGGTACATTAATTAGCTAAACCGGTTTATTCATTGTGAAGCAAGTTGCAAAATCTCGATGAGATGCGAGGTTCCTCATGGGAACTGTTACTGAAGTTATTCAAGATAAGGTAGCGCAGTCATTGCGCCTTTTACTGTGGTTGCAAGTGCACCGCAGAGCTGTGTATAGCGTAGGTGTTTGGCGAGCTCAGTGACATCATGTGGCAAACCGTGTGCAGCTAATCCCCACAGCAGAGCCCGGCGACAAAAGCATCAGCGCCCGTGGTGTCCACACTGATCAAGGGAACGTGGGATAATGGTGAATTTCACCGTTATCCCACGCAAGTACGCCAGACCTACCCTGAGTGACCAATAACAGTCTGATGCTATTTTCCTGCGCAAGCCTGACTATACTATGCTGTACATCTTCACTGCCGGATATAAATATTCGCTCTTCTTCTGAAAGCTTCACTACATCAGCCAAGGGCAAGGCACGCAGCAACGCCTTGTGTGACCAAAGGTCTTCTCGGATATTGGGATCGAAACTGATAAATCCACCCTGCGCGCACATACGCGCCATTACGATATAGGTTGGAGTACGCGAGGGTTCCGCAGAAGTGCTATAGAGCAGGCATACAGCTATTCATTCTCATGAAATACAGGTAAATTCTCTGTTTTAAGAAACAGATCTGCACTGGAGCGTACCATGAAGGTGAATGAATGTTCCCATTATTCATCCAGCGCAATGACAACTATTGAAGTACGGTGTGCAGGATCACAACGTAGATAGCGGATATCCACGCGCTCGTCTTGTAATGTTTACCTCATAAAATGGCTAAAAGGGTCATCTCTAACGCGACTAATAAAACTACTACATCCGTTAAGCCGTGCAATGCCCACGGCTACATTGGCAGGCACACCACCAGGGCACTGCAACAAACGCCCTTGGCCTTCAGGGATTAAATCCACCACGGCATCGCTAAGCATCCACACTACTCTTGCTTTCATGATTGTCCCCCAATAAACCGCAAGATAAACATTAATTAAAACGGTTTAGCTATGCAATAGACAGACAGAACAACTCGACGAGATCGTAGATAAATATTTTGATTAAAGTCACAATAAATACAGTAATGTATTTAGGAAAAATTATAATAATATGAGGAAGTGAAAAATAATTTTTTAATATAAGCATTTGATTATATATATTATTTTCACCTCCTACATGTTCAAAAATTGTTACGTTTGTTACCAATAAATGACGCTTCTGAACTATTTTCTTTCTTCCTGATAATATCGGGATTAATACAATTCTAATTATTTCCTATCTGACAGATTTTTAAATAAAAAAAATTCACAACTGCATTATCGAAACACATTAGTGACAATATAAAAAAACAATAATGCACCCCGATCAGTAAAAGATGAAGGTATACATAATAGACAACAACCCTTATCATGAATAACCTTTTTGTTAAGATCTTTTCCCAGATTTATGTCTTCTAGCGTATTTCATTATGTATGATTACGCCGTTTAATCCTGTTATTAGCGGTAATGAGCGCTCTCATCATTCTTGCAAAAAGTTTTTATACGACCTATCGAGTACAGCAAGAACTGCTGATTACTAATACACTGGAATCAAACCGAGTCTATGCCAGCAAACTGGCTGCTGAAACACAAACCTTTTTTGAAAATACATAACAGTGGTTGTCCTGCAGCGTAACGATCCTTGCAGAAGACTTTAGCAACATGGTAAAATTGGCACAACAAGCTGGTCGGCTGCTTTTGCAAACCCACAGTTTTAATTCGGTTCTGGTTACTGATAACAAAAGCGTTGTGCGTGCCACCTCGCCAGATACCTTCCAGCTTATTCGGCAAAAGCTCACGACCGAGAGCGCTCTGGCTGTGCTTAAAGAGCGAATGCTGCTGATCAGCCACCCTATATCTCTGCGGCAGAAAACCTGATTATCCTGATCTCCAGCTCCATTTTTGATCGCTTCGGACGCTATCTGGGATTTGTTGGTGATTCAATTTATCTTAGAAAAGCCGGCTACTGAATACGTTACTCGGTCAACACTACTACCGTGACGGCCCCTATATTTATTTCACCGATAGCCCCAGCGTCGCATGCTTTATCACAAAGATAACGCACGCATAGGGCAAACTGAAACTAACAATTTAATTGCCCCCATCAGGGTCCAGTAATGGCAGCCAACAAATAGTGAATTACGTCGGCGAAAAGATGCTGGCGGGCTTTGCTATCGTCCCGGTCACATACTGGGAGGTTGTCGCGTTGCGGCCGACACTAAAGCCACTTGATGGCTTGATGTTCAATGTCCTGCGCCACAGTTGCGGTTGGCGCTGCTGACCATTCTATGCGTATGGCTGCTGGCACGCAGCGCCAATAAAATGGATTCCAATGATATTTCTGAAGACATTAATAAAATCTCGTCCTGGTACTTTGAGGCCACACAGATCAGGCAGGCTATGCTGATTGGAATCAACCTCTTACAGCAAAAGATTGGAAAGCTATGTTTTGAAGCCCACACCGATCCGATGACCGGCCTGTATAACCGCTGAGGGCTAGAACCATTCTAAAGTACTGGCAGACCCTGCATCTGGATTTAGCAATTATCGCGCTTGATATCGATCACTTCAAACGTGTTAATGATACCTTCTGTCATGATACGGGGGATGCTGTTATCAGGTTTATTACCGAGCAACTTAGAGCAGGATCCCACGACAGTGATATTTTGTGCCACAGCGGCATCGCTATCTGATAGAGCGTTTTATCACCGCCCTGTGTGGTTCAGCGGCCAACCCATCGGGCCAAGCGTGATGATTCAAGACCAAATAAAGCCCTGCCATTACTATCGCCTCACGTTAAAGCTGGTTTCGCTGGATATAGAAACTAGCCGCCACAGTGAGCTTTAATGCATTGGACTTGAGGGATGTGGGCAGCGTCAAGTGTATATGTTGGGGCCAGAACCCGAGAATGCCCCCAGCGCATGAATTTGCACTGTAATATGTGAAGCCCCCGCAATGCCTGGTTTGCCCTGCACGATCCTGACGTCATTATTGGCTGGAATTTGGTGCAGTTTGACCTTCGCGTACTGCAAAAACACGCCGAGCGTTACCGCATTCCTTTGCGGTTAGGGCGTGGTAATCAGGAACTGGAATGGCGAGAGTACGGTTTTAAACAGCGCCATTTTTTTTGCCAGCGAATCAGGACTGCTGAGCGTAGACGGTATTGAGGCTTTAAAATCAGCCACCTGGAACTTTCCCTCGTTTAGCCTAGAGTATGTCTCTCAAACTTTACTCGGCGAAGGCAAACTGTCGGATAATCCGTATCAGCGCATAAATGAAATTGAGCAGCTTTTTGAACACGACAAGCCTGCCCTCGCACGCTATAATCTTCAGAACTGCGAACTGGGCACGCGTATTTTTGAAAAAAACCAGCCTGATGTCCTTCCTGCTCGAACGCACTAAGGTAACCGGACTGGCGTTTGACGATGTTTACCGTAAACGACTGTGCCGCCCAGCTCATAGATGACTACAACCGCCAGATAGGTCGCCCACTTCAGTACCAAAATAGAGATTGGATCAGTTATGTCATGACGCTCAACGGCCCGAAGCTCGTGGAAAACTAACATTCGACTCTAGACTATACTCACTATGTCGAACGCCAGCTCCTACCAGTGGCCGATGCATCCTGCCGTTTTTACATGACGATTTCTCCAATCTGATTACTGGCCAGATGGGATTATTTTAAGCGTTGAAATAGATGACGAATACCGTGCCTTCCATTACCATATCTTCCTTGCAATCCCTAGCAGAAATCGGATATGCGTTATCACCACTAAATCATTCATCTCCAAAGGGATTAACGACCGGGCTTTTGCTCATCTGACATGCCCAACAATGACAAATATCGAGCTAAAAATTTATGCTTTTTACACTTAGTCAACGCTGGATCAGTAATACCGAAAGCGATCTGGGACTGAGCACGGTTGTTGCTCTGGATGCTCGCGTGGTCACACTGCTTTTCCCCGCTAGCGGAGAGAGAACCGCCTCTATATCAAGAAGTGACGCCCCGATCACTCGTGTCATGTTTAATCAAGGCGACACCGTGACCAGCCATGAAGGCTGGCAGCTCAGTGTCAGCGAAACCCGCGACGAGAATAAGCTTATCGTTTATGTCGGTGAACACACAGATAATGGCACGCCAGCTGAACTGCGCGAAATGATACTGGACAGCAAGTTGACCTTTAATAAAACACAAGACCGCTTGTTTTCCTGGCAGATCGATCGTATGGATCGCTTTTCCCTGCGCTATCGCACACGTCTATACCAACAGGCTCAATCGTTGCAGCCTTGGTGGCTTTCGCGGCATGCGCGCCAGTTTGATCCCTCACCAGTTGTACATTGCACGGGAAGCGGGGCAGCGCCACGCGTGCTGCTAGCCGATGAAGTGGGTCTGGCAAAACCATTGAAGCCGAGATGATGATTCATCAACAACTGTTAGCTGGACGTGCCGAACGCGTATTGATTGTGGTACCCGAAACCCTGCAGCACCAGTGGTTGGTAGAGATGTTGCTCCGCTTTAACCTTCTGTTTTCCCTGTTTGATGATGAGCGTTATGCCGAGGCCAGACTCGACAGCAGCAACCCGTTTGAAACCGAGCAACTGATTATGTGCTCTCTGGGGTTTGTCCAGAAAAATGCGGCGCGCTTTGAACAATTACTCGCTGCACACTGGGATTTGTTGGTTGTCGATGAAGCACACCATCTGTCCTGGAGCGACCGCCCCTAGCCACACATACCAGCGATTGAATATTTGGCGCAGCGCATTCCTGCCGTACTGCTGCTGACGGCAACCCCTGAGCAACTCGATCAGAAAAGCTACTTTGCCCGTTTGCGGTTGTTGGACCCTAATCGTTTCCACGACTACCGTGAATTTATCAAAGAGCAGCAACAGTATCCGCCAGTAGTGGATACTGTTGCGTTACTGCTTGCCGATGAAAACCTCAGCAAAGATGAGATAAATCTGCTCACCGAGTTATTGAGTAAGCAAGACTGCGAAATACTACTCAAAGCAGTGAACAGTGATACCACCGATCACCAAACGGCACGGTAGGAACTGATATCTATGCTGATGAACAGGCACGGTACCAGTCGCGTGCTGTTCCACAATACGCGTCAAGGCGTAAAACGCTTCCCGCAGCGTGTACTGCACCAGATCAAATTATCGCTGCCCGCACAATACCAGACAGCAATTAAAGTTTCCGGCATCATGAGCGGTAGTAAAACGCCAGAAGCACGTGCTCGCGACATGTTGTACCCGGAGCAAATTTACCAAATGTTGGAAGGTGATGACACCACTTGGTGGAGCTTCGATCCGCGCATTGAGTGGCTACTCGGTTACCTGACAGCGAATCTCGACAAAAAGATATTGGTAATTTGTGCCAAAGCCGCCACCGTCTTACAGCTTAAGCAATTGCTGCGTACGCGAGAAGCAATTCGCGCCGCCGTGTTCCACGAAGGGTTATCCATCCTTGAGCGCGATCGCTCGGCAGCATATTTTGCCTCCGAAGAGGATGGCGCTCAGGTATTAATCTGTTCAGAAATCGGGTCAGAAGGACGTAACTTCCAGTTCGCTAGCCATTTGATCATATTCGATCTGCCATTTAATCCGGATATGCTGGAGCAGCGTATCGGACGCCTGGATCGTATCGGGCAAACTCAAGAAATTCATGTGCTAGTACCCTATCTGGAAAACACCGCACAAGCGCTACTGGTGCGGTGGTATCACGAAGGACTCGACGCTTTCGACACACCCGCCGCGGGACAGGCCATACCATTTATGACGCCCACTACAGCACGCTGATTGAGCGGTTAAGCGCCCCAGGTGAAAGCGACGGGCTAGATGAATTTATTCGAACCTGTCGTCAATAGCATGATGCTTTGAAAGCACAACTCGAATTAGGTCGCGATCGCCTGCTGGAAATATATTCCAACGGCGGTGAAGCGGCATAGGCGCTGGCGCAATCCATTACAGAACAGGATAACGACGTAAATCTGGTGACCTTTGCCCTGAATCTGTTCGATATCGTCGGCGTGAATCAGGAAGATCGTAGCGATAACCTGATTATTCTGACGCCTTCCGATCATATGCTGGTGCCTGATTTTCCCGGCCTGCCTCAGGACGGCCGTACCATCACCTTCGAGTGTGAGCAAGCGCTGTCGCGGGAAGATACACAGTTTGTCAGTTGGGAACACCCACTGATCCGCAACGGCATGGATCTGATTTTGTCAGGCGATACTGGTAGTTGTGCACTGTCATTTTTGAAAAACAAAGCGTTACCCGTAGGTACTCTGTTGGCGGAGTTGATCTATGTTGTAGAGGCGCGGTACCGAAGCAGTTGCTGTTAACTCGCTTCCTGCCGCCCATACCACTGCATTTACTGATGGATCGCACGGGTAAGAATCTGGCACCGCAGGTCGAGTTTGAAAGCTTGAACCGCCAGCTTCACGCGGTGAACCGCCATACTTGCAGCAAGTTGGTTAATGCGGTACAAGCCGACGTTCACAGTATACTACAAGAGGCTGAATCTCTGGTTGCTGCCAAGGCCAAGAAGTTAATTATTGAAGCGCAACAGCAGGCTGATCTGCAACTACGCCGTGAACGTGAGCGCCTGGAAGCACTGAAAGCGATTAACCCGAACATCCGTGACGATGAACTGATCGTGCTGAAAACACAGCGAGAGCTGGTGTTGCTCAATCTGCATCAGGGCCAACTGGTGACTGTATGCCATTCATTTGGTGGTGGTATCTCACCAGTAGCCTACAATGCTCGCGGCAACGGCAATGCCGTTGCCGCCACAGGAGCCCTCATGGAACTCTATAATCCCCCCGCTCGATCCCTGGCTGCATGTGCTCTCTATCAGGATCAACATATCATTGTCGTCAATAAGCCAAGCGGCTTGCTTTCCGTTCCCGGCATAGCTCCTGAACACCGCGACAGCATTATAATCCGCATTCAACGGGATTTTTTCCCCAGGCAGAATCTGTACATCGCCTCGATATGGCCACCAGCGGTGTTATTACCGTCGTATTAACTAAAGCGGCCGAACGGGAGCTGCAACGTCAGTGGGGATGGCTAGAGCACGATGAAGTGTTGATCGATCTCCCCCTGATCTGCGATTGGCTAAATCGCCCAAAATAGAAGGTCTATTTTGCACAGGGAAAACCGACACAAATATAGTATCAGGTACTGGCGCGCGACGCTGATGGCAAGACTCGCGTGAAAATAATGCAGATTACCGGACGTTCACACCAATTTCGAGTGCACTTGCTCGCACTCGGACACCAGTCCTCGGTGATAGTTTTTTGGCTATCACGTATCCCGCATTTAGTACACCGATGCATTTTCGCTGTGAGCCTGATTTTTAAGATAATCTGGAAAACCGCAGGACAAATCAGAGAGAAGTTACTTGGCGACGTGGCTACTTTTACAAAAACTCATAGGCTGCCTAGATGTTTTGAGCCTTGCGTCTTGCCATGTTCATCATGCGCGGAGAGAGCCTCTTACCCGCTAGTTTATCGGAATGATGCTCGTTCATGAGTTTACGATAAGTGCGTTTTACCGTAGCGGGATCATCGCTGGTGCGAACGCCTAGCATGCGACAGGCACTTTCCAGCTTGGCCCCCGCGCATAGGATGGCTGCTGGCGCTGCCCACCCTGCGACTGTCCGCCGTACGACTATCCACCGTAGGATTAATTACGGCGCTGATACGATTTGCCATTCTGCTTTGACTGACCCTGTTTTGCCTGACTTTGCTGCCCTTCCATATTTCGCAGAAAAAATTCGAACTGTTTACGCGTCACGCCAAGTTGATTCGCAAAAACATACAATCGAGGAATATTCTGATCATCTCGAAGCGGCCAAGGCAAGCATCGCGCAGTTTACGCAACTTAGTACGTACCGGGAATGCATTTGATTTCCCTTTAAGAAATACCTGCTGAGCAGCCAGAGGCGCTTCACCGAATAGCTCCAACCGGGTCCATCATCAGTGTGGCAGCCCGAATATCAGCTTCCGTCACACGGCCTTTGGATTTGGTCAGGTGCTCCATAGCTTGAAAGGTAGTGAGGAAAAAAGCGCCTGACGCGTGAACTATGCGGAAAAAAATTCACCACGACGCGCAGCCCTGGCTCTATCAACCATATGGCTCATCAGCACGTCCGTAATCACGTCCCACACACCGCCGGACATCATACCTAGTATTAACCAGCAACTTACCCCAATAGCGCATATACTTTCTTAAATCCTCATGCCGTCGGCCAAAAATTGCTTTATCATACCCGTCTGTCGCACCTAACGACAGAGCAGAGAAACAGTCGGGAATTTGCACTAGCGCAACGTAAACCAGTAATATAGTCTCTGACCGTTTGCCGGTATGATGCCCTTAATGACGGAACACCGATACCGCGTATGAAAAAATGTTTTCCAACCCTACTGACCACCTTGATTGGGTTGGCTCTCTACAGCCAACACGCTCTGGCCGATCTCACCGCGCAGTGTCGGCTTAGCGTTCCTACGTTCACGAGACCACTGTTCACTAGTGATCCCAATACGCTTCCGATATACATTCAGGCCGACAAAAGCGAAACCAATTATCCGGATAACGCCCGTTTCCTCGGTAATGTCAATATCGAGCAAGGCAACAGCCGCTTGCGGGCCGATCAGATTGAACTGCGCCAAGCGGGTACTGATGCTACCGGCGCTCCCATTCGAACTGTCACTGCCACTGGCAATGTCAACTATGATGACAACCAGGTCATCCTGAAAGGCCCTAAAGCCTGGTCCAATCTCAATACGCGAGATACCGACGTCTTTCAGGGCGATTACCTGATGGTTGACCGTCAGGGCCGTGGCGATGCCGACAAAATGAAAATGCGCGGTGACAGTCGCTACATCATTCTGGAAAACGGTTCATTCACTACCTGCCTGCCGGGTGATAATAGCTGGAGTGTCGTCGGTTCGGAAGTGATCCATGACAGGGATGAACAAGTTGCTAAAATTTGGAATACGCGCGTCAAAATTAGCGACGTTCCTGTATTCTACAGCCCTTACCTGCAACTGCCGGTAGGCGACAAACGCCGCTCTGGCTTTTTGATTCCGAACGCCCGATACAGCGGCAGTAGTGGCTTTGAACTTATAACCCCCTACTACTGGAATATCGCGCCCAACATGGATACGATCATTACGCCGCACGTGTTGACCAAACGCGGCATACAGTTGCAAAACGAGTTACGTTACCTCGCCGCACCGGGCACGGGTACCATGCAGTTGGACTGGCTGCCGAATGATCGGGTCTATCGCCGTGACAATCCTGACGATAAAGATACCCGCTGGCTGTTCCACTGGCGGTACGAAGGTATCATAGATCAGGTGTGGCGCTTTGACAGCGATTACACCAAGGTCAGCGATATCAACTACTTCAAAGACCTCGATTCTGCTTACGGCTCCACGACCAGCGGCTATATGAACCAGAAATTCAGCGTCGGCTATGCCAACCAGGATTGGGACGCTACGCTTTCTAACAAACAGTTCCAACTGCTGGCGGCCAATACCAATAATGATGTCTACCACGCCGAGCCCCAACTCGACCTCAACTACTACCCGGAGAATATCGGCCCGTTTGATATGCATCTTTATGGGCAGGCAGTAAAATTTACCAACATGAATAAAAGCCGCCCTGAAGGGACGCGCTTCCATGCGGAGCCCACACTGAATTTGCCATTGACGAACCGTTGGGGGAGCCTGAACACCGAAGCGAAGCTGATGGCGACCCATTACCAGCAAACCAATCTAGAACGCTTCCGTGCCGATCCAAATCCGCAAATCAGTAACCTCAAGCGAGATGCGCTGAAATATTCGGTCAACCGCGTTTTGCCACAATACAAGGTTGACGGCAAACTGGTGTTCGAACGCGAAATGGATTGGTCCAACGCCTTTACCCAAACGCTGGAGCCGCGCGTACATTACTTGTACGTGCCTTACCGCGATCAGAGCAGCATTTACACTTATGACTCCACGCTGCTGCAAAATGACTACACCGGCTTGTTCCGCGATCGCAGTTACAGCGGGCTGGATCGCATCGCGTCAGCAAATCAGATTGCGACCGGTTTGACCACCCGCGTTTATGATCAAAATCTGGTGGAACGTTTTAATGCTTCCGTCGGTAAAATCTATTACTTTGATCGCCCCAGAACCGGGGATAGCACCACGGTAATGGACAAAAATGACGATAACGGCAGCCTGGTGTGGGCCGGTGACAGTTATTGGAAGATTAACGATCTGTGGGGTATGCGCGGCGGTTTACAATATGACGCGCGCCTTGAGAGAATTTCACAGGGCAACGCGGTGGTGGAATATCGCCAGGATAGCGAGAAGTTGGTGCAGTTGAATTACCGCTATGCCAGCAGAGAATATATTCAAAACTCCGTGCAGAATCTGTTGGCAGGCCTCGCCTATCAGCAGGGTATTTCACAGGTAGGGATCACAGCTAGTTGGCCGATTATCGACTACTGGTCCGTGGTCGGTGCGTATTACTACGACACCAAAGCGAATCAAACTGCCAATCAGCGTATCGGCTTTCAGTACAATACCTGCTGCTGGGCCGTCAATATGAGCTATGAGCGGAAAATTACCGACTGGAACACCAATCGGCAGTCCAGTGGGTACGACAACAAATTCTCGATCAATATCGAGTTACGTGGTTTAAGCAGCAATGAAATGCTGGGTGCGCAAAAAATGCTACGCTCGGGTATTCTGCCGTATCAACGTGCACTCTAACGCTGTCGTGCGTGCGTGGAATAAACAGTAACACATCAACTTTTAATCCGCCTTGCGGGCGAAACTAACAGGAAAGGTATGAAGAACTGGAGAAAGATTATCCTCGGGCTGACCCTCAGCGTCAATGCAGCTGTTGCTACGCCACAGGTTGTTGATAAAGTCGCCGCCGTCGTGGACAACAGCATCGTACTTGAAAGTGATGTCAGCACGCTTTTACAGTCTGTGAAGATGAATGCGCAGCAAGCGGGACAACAGTTGCCGGATGAGAATACATTGCGCCATCAGATCCTCGATCGTCTGATTATGGATAACATTATTTTGCAAATGGCAAAAAAAATGAATATCCAGATCAGCGATGCACAGTTGGATCAGGTCATCAGCAATATTGCGGCACAAAACCGCATGACGCTCGACCAGTTAAAAAGCCAGTTGGCTTATGAGAATCTAACCTACAGCACTTATCGTAACCAGATTCGTAAAGAGATGACCATTGCCGAGGTGCGCAATAACGAAGTGCGTCGCCGCATCACTATCCTGCCGCAGGCAGTTGACGCGTTGGCAAAACAGATTGCCAACCAGACCGGTGAAGACGCAGAGCTAAACCTGAGCCACATTCTGATCCCGTTAGCAGAGAATCCAACACAGCAACGAGTGGATGATGCAGAAAACCTGGCTAACTCCTTGGTGAAACAGCTTCAAGGCGGAGCCGATTTTGCCAAACTGACAACGGCAAACTCTGCAGATTCTCAGGCGCTAAAAGGCGGCCAAATGGGCTGGGGCAAACTTCAGGAAATCCCTTCCCTGTTCGCTGAGCATCTGACTCAAGCGCAAAAAGGCCAAGTGGTCGGCCCGATTCGTTCCGGCGTTGGCTTTCATATCTTGCGCATTAACGACATTCGCGGCGGCGATAAATCGGTTTCCGTCACCGAAGTGCATGCCCGTCACATTTTTCTGAAACCTTCCGTAGTGATGAGCGACAGCCAAGCGGAGGCCAAACTGGATAAAGTTGCGCAACAGATCAGACGTGGCACGACTGATTTTGCAACACAGGCAAAACAGCTTTCACAAGATCCTGGCTCGGCGAATCAGGGCGGCGATCTGGGTTGTGTAACGCCGGATATATACGATCCATCATTCCGCGATGCTCTGATGAAACTACGCAAAGGGGAAATCAGCGCCCCTATCCACTCCTCATTCGGCTGGCACTTGATTCAACTGTTAGATACGCGTCAAGTAGATAAAACGGATGCAGCACAGAAAGATCGCGCTTACCGCATGCTGTTTAACCGTAAATTCGCTGAAGAGGTACAAAACTGGATGCAGGAAAAACGTGCAGCCTCTTATTTGAAGATCGTTAAAGGTAGCGACAGCTGCTCAGCACAATGACCATAACCACGTCTCGTATCGTTATCACCCTCGGCGAATCCGTCGTGATTGGTCCAGACCTCATCATTCTACTGGACCAGCGTGACTGGCCGGTAGAATTGGTGGTGTGTGCCGACCTCACATTGTTGCACAGCAGAGTGAAACTACTTGGCCTGCCGTTAACGCTGCGAGACTACAAACCCGGCACACTGGCTATTGCGCAGCGTGCAGGTTCGCTAACAATATTACCCGTTTCATTATCCGTAGAGGCTTCTCCCGGAGAGCTTAACGTCAGCAACGGCCTATATGTGGTGAACACCCTGGCACGCGCCTGCGACGGTTGCCTCTGCGGTGAGTTTACCGGATTAGTTACCGGGCCAGTGCATAAAGGAATCATCAACGATGCTGGTGTACCTTTCAGTAGCCGCAACGAGTTTTTTTCCGATCGCAGCGATTGTGAAAAAGTGGTGATGATGCTGGCGACTGAAGAACTGCGGATCGCGCTGGCAACCACGCACCTGCCGCTGGCAAACGTTTCTCGCGCCATTACCCGTGATAGTTTACATGAAGTGATTGCAATTTTACAGCGCGACCTCCAGCAGAAGTTTGACCTCGAACACCCCTGTATTTATGTGTGTAGCCTTAACCTACACGCAGGCGAAGGTGGCCACATGGGGCGCGAAGAGTTGGATATTATTATTCCCGCGCTGGATAGGCTACGTGCTCAGCGGATAAATCTGGTCGGTCCGCTGCCAGCAGATACGCTATTTCAACCCAAGTATCTAAAAGAGGCAGACGCCGTATTGGCGATGGATCATGATCAAGGGCTGCCGGTATTGAAATACCAAGGGTTTGGCCGAGCCGTCAACATTACGCTAGATTTACCCTTTATTCGAACCTCTGTTGACCACGGCACCGCGCTATCCCTCTCGGGCACGGGTGACACAGAGCCGGGCAGCTTTATCGCGGCATTGCCGCTTGCCGTCAACATGACACAAAACCATAACGAAATACCGTAATGAATAATCGCGTCCATCAAGGCCACTTTGCTCGTAAGCGTTTCGGGCAGAATTTTTTAAACGATCAGTTTGTGATCGAAAGTACTGTCTCAGCCATTCATCCGCAGGCCGATCACGCCATGGTGGAGATAGGTCCTGGTCTAGGCGCGTTAACACTGCCTGTTGCCAAGCAACTTAACCAGTTTACGGTTATCGAACTGGATCGTGACCTAGCAGCACGATTGACGGTACATCCACAGCTCAAAGATAAGCTGACCGTAATCCAAAAAGATGCCATGACGGTGAATTTTGCCGAGTTGTCACAGCATATTTGCCAACCCTTGCGCGTTTTTGGCAACTTGCCCTATAACATTTCAACGCCGTTGATGTTCCATCTGTTTAGCTTTACTCACGCTATTCGCGATATGTATTTTATGTTGCAAAAGGAAGTGGTGAACCGCCTTGTCGCAGGTCAGAACAGCAAAGCTTATGGGCGGTTGAGTGTGATGGCACAATATTATTGTCAGGTAATTCCGGTGCTCGAAGTGCCGCCCACCGCATTTACTCCGCCGCCAAAAGTGGATTCTGCTGTAGTGCGTCTTGTTCCTCACGCCATACAGCCTTATCCTGTTGCTGATGTTCGAGTGCTCAGTCGTATCACCACCGAGGCATTCAACCAGCGCCGTAAAACCTTGCGAAACAGTCTGGGTAATGTGTTCAGCGCGGAGCAATTAGTCGCTCTAGAGATTGATCCAGCTGCCCGTGCGGAAAATGTCTCTGTAGAGCAATACTGCCAGCTGGCCAACTGGCTGTCTGAGCAGCCGTCAACGCAGGAATAAATGGAAGTGTCGAGATGATTAATACGCCCCGTGTTTGTGTTCAGGTTCAGAGTTTTTATGTTAAATCACAGTCTAAGCCCGATGAAAGCCACTTTGTCTTTGCTGACACCATCACGATCTGCAGGCGTTACTGGATGATCACCAATGCCAATGAGCGACAAACTAAGGTTCAGTGGAAAGGTGTGGTCGGTGAATAACCCACCATCCAACCCGGTAGCGAATTTCAGTACACCAGCGGTACAGTACTGGAAATACCATTGGGTATAATGGAAGGCTATTAATACATGTTCGATCATCAAGACGATGTTTTTCAGGTTCCTATTTCCTTTTTTCGTTTAGCGATCCCTTCACTGATTTATTGATTATGTCTACCTACTTAATTGGCGATGTGCACGGCTGCTTTGACGAACTAATGGCGCTGTTGGCGCAGGTTTCTTTCAATCCTGCACACGACAGGCTGTGGTTTACCGGCGATCTGGTTGCTCGCGGCCCCGCGTCTCTGGACGTATTACGCTACGTGCGTGCGTTGGGCCCTTCCGCGCAGATGGTTCTGGGCAACCACGATCTTCATTTGTTAGCGGTTTATGCCGGTATCAGCAGGAATAAGCCGAAAGATCGCCTTAACGACCTGCTTAACGCACGAGATGTCGATACCCTAATCAACTGGCTGCGCCGTCAACCGGTAATGTTGGTCGATGATGACCTTAAACTGATTATGACCCATGCAGGGATAACGCCGCAGTGGGATCTGGCTACCGTACAAATGTGCGCGCGTGAAGTGGAAGCCATACTCAGCAGTGACAGCTATCCCCTGTTCTTGGATGGCATGTATGGCAATATACCCAATCATTGGAGCCGGGAACTGAGTGGTTTACCACGCCTGTGTTTTAGCACTAATGTGTTTACCAGCATGCGTTACTGCTTCTCCGGCGGACAGCTGGATATGATCTGCAAAGATACCCCGTCACAGGCGCCTTCACTGCTGAAGCCCTGGTTCAACTTGCCTAGCCCAGTCGTGGAAGGCAACGCAGAAACGCCAGGTTATGCCATCGCGTTCGGCCACTGGGCATCTCTAGAAGGGAAAGGTACGCCCGATAACATCTATCCACTGGATACCGGGTGCTGCTGGGGAGGCGCATTGACCCTGTTACGATGGGAAGACAAAAAGATTTTTACCCAACCGTCATTGGTACAAGCCATGGCGGCCGTCGGCGCAGAGTAAGTAAAAAATACGCGCGAACGCTTTGGCCCACGCGAGAGCACCGTTCGACTAACACCGTTCGAGAATCTCAAAGCAGTAACTGTTCGAATTTTTCTCATCTGCGTCATGAAAATCACTAAACACCGATGACCACTCATCCGGTTCGTACTCAGGGAAATGGGTGTCACCTTTAACTTCGGCATCAATGTGCGTCAGATACAGGCGTGAAGCCTGAGGTAGCATTTGTTGATAAATGCTACCGCCGCCAATAAACATCACCTCTTCATCCCCTTCGGCAACTTCCAGAGCTGCCTCTAGGGTAGGCACCCAAGTTACACGCTCATCGTCGCCGGGGCGACTGCTTACTACAATATTCTTTCTTCCCGGCAGTGGCTGGCCGATAGAGAGATACGTGTTACGCCCCATAATTATGAGCTTATTTAATGTCTGGCCCTTAAACCACGCCAGATCTGCCGGCAAATGCCAAGGCATGACGTTTTCCATGCCGATAATACGATCCACTGCCAGTGCTGCAATCAAACTAATCACCATGGTAAAGCCCTATAGGTCAAAAATTGTAGACACAATACGGAAAGGTGATGGGTACGTCGATAAGGCGATTTTCTGATAGGCAAAATAAGCCGAATCTGAACGTCGTTAAACACCGGGACGCTTGCGATAAAGCCAAATCCCCGGCAGAGACAACCCGAGAGACAGCGACCGACAATAAAAGAAGCCTTCAGGAATGCGTGATCAGCACGCGCATTAGGGCTTTACTATATTCCTGATAGGAAAGCTACACCAGTGAGATCATCGATACAACAGTAAACACTTTCGGGTGTGCCAGCAGCCAACAAGACCAGCTTATACCGATCACGCCAATCAATATTGCTGCCAAAAAAGATCCCCACTTAATGGGCATGCCCATCTGCACACAGAGGAAACGCACTCCGCGCCCCATCCCACCAAGCAGTACACAGTAAGGTTGTGCCTTGACCGGTACATTAAACATCATGGCGAAACCCAGGCTGGCACTGCTGTCAGCAAGATATCCTGCAATAGCCCTCACAGCAGCGTTAAGCCTATGTACTTAGCTCCCATATCGCCATTGCAGCCACTACGTCAATACAGATTGCAAGCGTGAGCAGACTGGCGGCCATTGCAACCGTAGATATTTGGTAGAACCCGGATACAGAGGTTTCGACAAGGGCAGTAATACAGAAGTTAATCAAGGGATTAAGGTGTCACGATGTCAGACCTGGCGCACATACATCGCCACACTACTAGCGAGCATAGTGACCACAAAGGTTATCCCACACCCGCCACCGTTGAGCTTGCTGGAGAACCGTAAGAGAGTGTCACAATGTGTTGTCACCACCAACCGGTGCGGATAACGAAGCCTTGATGCCCATCAGGCATTTTTCTACGCCAGAGACATCCAGCAACTTATGTTCAGCCATGATGACTACATGCTGAACCTCTTTCATCACATGCATATTAATGTCGCGATCGATGTTCTTGCGCGTTGAGGTCAGGCAGTGTCCATTCATTATGGTGGTAAGGACGATGGCGTTAGCTGAAATGGAGCTTTCTACGCTATCCACCCCAAGCGCTAACCCGAGACGTGAGGAGAGTTGCTTTACCATCATGCTCTCTGCGCTGTGTTGCAAGAGCATTAGCAGGCATTGGATACACAGCCCCGGGTTATTTCCCATTACTGTGGTGTTTCACTGGCCATAGGAAGGCCCTGACTTATAAAAATTAAATAGCCATAAATAAAGCAAGGAGACTTGCTAACACAACACAGTCTGATTGCCAATATTGCTAACAAGAATAAAATCTTATGAGTACATCACGATCGTTACCGCGTTAAGATCGTCTGTACAACCTTTTTTGTTATATACCCTAAATAATTCAGATTGCAGGACAAACGTTAACGCTTTTGAACAGCGCTTGCGCATTGCCTTATTAGTGGTAATGCGTCGAATAACGAGCTCAGCCAACACACGCCCGCAACGTAAAGTACGACAGGTATAGTCATTGGGATGCATTGATACTTGAAACTTCACTGTTTGTCGCCAGAATCGCGACTCTGGGCATGCTTTCACCAGGCCCGGACTTTTCCTGGTGATTAAAAACGCCGTCCGCTATATCCGTTTACCTGCATGATGACCGCATTGGGTGTAATCGCGGGCGTAGCAACCCACATGACCTATTGTGTCGCCGGTTTAGCGTGGTGATCACGACCACGTCATGGCTGTTCAACATTTTAAAATACGCGAGCGCGTTTGACTTGATCGTGATCGGCGTTCAGGCATTACTCTCACGAGAGGGCAACAAGCTGAGTGTTTCTACACTATCACGCCAAGAAGTCAGTTTAAAAAAAAGCCTTTCTGCAAGGTTATCTGTGCAATCTGCTTAACCCGAAAGCCACCCTGTTCTTTCTTACCATGTTCACTCAGGTGTTAATCATACACTCCAGCGTGGGAGAAAAACTGTGGTATGCCTTTATTATCTGTGGACTAGCTGCAGTATGGCAGCCACTGCTGGTGCTATTGTTTCAGAGCGCCCAGTGTTCCAGGCATTGAAATTACAAAAGCTGGTGGAATAAACTGCTGGGTACGGTATTGATTACACTCGGTACTAAGGTAACATTGGAGTAACGCATTCCCTACACCAAAAAACTAGCGCTTATCCGCTAGTGAGATTACTGACAAATCCTTTTAGGCACTCTGTATTTCTCGGCGGATTGAACTTAGCTATTATGGGGTACATTTATGTACCCAAGTCTACTGACCAACGCAAGCACTGTTCAAATTTGCTTTGGGCAAATCTGTCGACGACTTATGCCGCTATGTCCCCACGTCAGACTTCACCTAACAATGAGCTTTGTCATCTGTCTGAAACCAGTGCTTGCGCGCTGTTTTTTTAGCTGCTGTCAACCAATTTTTTTACTATGTATTCATAGGAATCTTTTTTTCTTTCAGGTTATATCGTTCAAAACTCTATCCCAATCTGATATCCCTTTCGCATTCATTTTTTGTTTTCCACTGATATCAGCATCGAAGTATTTTTCTCTTACGTTACTAATATCTATAGGAAAAAATAACTCTGACATAGAATCCCATAATATATTTTCAGAATGAAGATCTTGATGCATAATGCCCAGACTGTTAAACCTCTCGATTATATCGACAAATTTCATATCTGTATCATGAGGTAATGTTCCTCGCGGTATGGAATGCAATGTTTGACCAGGAATTCTGTACATTCTGACATAGGAGATACTCTTATCATCTGCAAAGATAATTGCAGCTTCTTCACCATAATATCGCTGAAACATCTCAGTCTCATGTTTGGCTATTTTTTGTGCCGATCAACGATTAGATAGTTTATATAATTTGATATAATATCTATTATCATCCGCATCAATAAAAACCTTCCCAAACACACCTTTTCCTATCTTATCTACCAAATTAAAACCAGCTTTTTCGTTAGCAACGATTAACCTTTAATTTGCGCGTGCATTTCCTGTATCGATATCACTTTCTCAGTCGGATCCGTATTTAGAACCATCGCCGTTGCGAAGCCGCCATTCATAGTTGTATCGTAGTGCACCTTGTACTGCAGCGCGCTGCGGCGAATCAGCTTGGAATCTTCAATCGCCTGACGCCCTGCGGTCGTGTTGACGATATAGGTGTACTCACCGTTCTTGATGCGGTCCTGAATATTTGGACGCCCTTCATGCACCTTGTTCACCAGACGCGGATTGATGCCTGCCTCACCCAATTCAATCGCTGTACCGTGGGTCGCATCCAGCTCAAATCCATGTTTAAGTAACTTGGCTGCTAAATCCACAACGCGTGCTTTATCCCCTTCACGAACAGAGAGAAAGGCGCGTCCTGATTTTTTCATCGGAGAGTTACTGCCCAACATTGCCTTAGCAAACGCTTCTGCAAAAGTACGGCCCACCCCCATAACTTCCCCGGTAGAGCGCATTTCTGGCCCCAAAATCGGGTCAACGCCAGGGAACTTATTGAACGGCAAGACCACTTCCTTTACAGAGTAATACGGCGGAATAATCTCTTTGGTAACACCCTGCTCTGTGAGCGTTTTGCCCACCATCACGCGCGCGGCTACTTTCGCCAGCGGCACCCCCGTTGCTTTGGAAACAAACGGCACGGTACGTGCTGCACGTGGGTTCACCTCAATCAGATAGACTTCGTTATTCTTCACGGCAAACTGTACGTTCATCAAACCACGCACGCTAAGTTCGAATGCCAGTTTTTCCACCTGCTGGCGCATTACATCCTGAATTTCCTTACTCAGCGTATAAGCCGGCAACGAACAGGCAGAGTCACCGGAGTGCACGCCCGCTTGTTCGATGTGTTCCATAACGCCGCCAATCAGCACGCGTTCACCGTCACAGATAGCGTCCACATCCACCTCGATAGCATCATCGAGGAAACGGTCCAGCAGTACCGGCGCATAGTTAGACACGCTGACCGCATTCTGGAAGTAACGGCGTAAATCGACTTCGTCGTAGACGATTTCCATCGCACGGCCGCCCAACACGTAGGAAGGACGAACGACCAGCGGATAACCGATATCACGCGCTTTTTCTACCGCTTGTTCGATGGAGGTTACGGTGGCATTTTCCGGCTGTTTCAGGCCCAGACGATTCACCGTCTGTTGGAAACGCTCACGATCTTCGGCACGGTCAATGGCATCAGGGCTAGTTCCAATCACCGGAACACCTGCAGCTTCCAGCGCACGCGACAGTTTCAGCGGCGTTTGTCCGCCATACTGCACGATAACGCCTTTCGGTTTCTCGATACGGACGATTTCCAGCACGTCTTCCAGCGTTACCGGTTCGAAGTAGAGGCGGTCAGAGGTGTCGTAATCGGTTGAGACCGTTTCTGGGTTACAGTTGACCATGATGGTTTCATAACCGTCTTCGCGCAGCGCCAACGCCGCATGCACACAGCAATAGTCAAACTCGATGCCCTGTCCGATACGGTTCGGCCCGCCACCCAGCACCATGATCTTATCGCGATCCTGATTCGGGTTAGCTTCGCACTCTTCATCGTAGGTGGAGTACATATACGCGGTATCGGTGGCGAACTCTGCTGCACAGGTATCCACACGCTTGTAGACCGGGTGCAGGTCATATTTGTCGCGCAGTTTGCGGATTTCGCTTTCAGAAACACCCACCAGCTTCGCCAGACGCGCATCTGCAAAGCCTTTGCGTTTCAGGGTACGCAGGAAATTGGCAGTCAGCGCCGTCACGCCCTTTTCAGCAACCTGCTCTTCCAGACGCACCAGCTCTTCAATCTGCACCAGGAACCAGCGATCGATGTTGGTCAGGGTAAACACACCATCCAAAGACATGCCGGCGCGGAAAGCATCCGCGACGTACCAGATACGCTCAGCGCCCGCGTCTTTCAGCTCGCGGCGGATTTTGGTCAGCGCTTCCGGATCGTCCAGATCCACTTTCGGATCGAAACCTGTTGCACCGACTTCGAGACCACACAGCGCTTTTTGCAGCGATTCTTGTTGGGTGCGACCAATCGCCATCACTTCACCGACCGATTTCATCTGGGTGGTCAGGCGATCATTGGCACCGGCAAATTTTTCGAAGTTAAAGCGCGGGATCTTGGTAACAACATAGTCAATGGAAGGCTCAAACGACGACGGGGTACGACCGCCGGTAATGTCGTTCATCAGCTCATCCAGCGTGTAACCCACGGCCAGCTTGGCGGCAATCTTGGCAATCGGGAAGCCCGTCGCCTTGGAGGCTAGCGCAGAGGAACGCGATACACGCGGGTTCATTTCGATAATGATAAGGCGACCAGTTTTCGAATTAACCGCAAACTGCACGTTGGAGCCGCCGGTTTCCACCCCGATTTCACGCAGTACCTGCATGGAGGCGTTACGCATGATTTGGTATTCTTTGTCCGTCAGGGTTTGCGCTGGCGCAACGGTAATGGAGTCACCGGTGTGGATGCCCATAGAATCTAGATTTTCTATGGAACAGACAATGATGCAGTTGTCTTTCTTATCGCGCACCACTTCCATTTCATACTCTTTCCAACCGATGAGAGATTCATCAATCAGCAGCTCTTTGGTCGGTGAAAGATCCAGACCGCGCACGCAAATTTCTTCAAATTCTTCACGGTTATAGGCGATGCCGCCACCGCTGCCGCCCATAGTAAAGGATGGACGGATAATGCAGGGATAGCCCACGTCGGCGGCCACAGCCAACGCTTCTTTCATGGTATGAGCTATGCCAGAACGCGCGGTTTCCAGACCAATTTTTTTCATGGCGATATCGAAGCGGCGGCGATCTTCCGCTTTATCGATAGAATCAGCGGTCGCACCTATCATGATGACGCCAAATTCCTCCAGCACGCCCTGACGCTCGAGCTCGAGCGCACAGTTCAATGCCGTCTGACCTCCCGTAGTCGGCAGCACCGCATCAGGACGCTCTTTTTCGATGATTTTGCGCACCACTTTCCAGTGGATCGGCTCTATATAAGTAGCATCGGCCATTTCCGGGTCGGTCATGATGGTCGCCGGGTTGGAGTTCACCAGAATAACGCGATAGCCCTCTTCTCGTAACGCTTTACATGCCTGCGCACCGGAGTAGTCGAATTCACAAGCCTGACCAATAACGATCGGGCCAGCACCAAGGATCAGGATACTTTTAATATCAGTACGTTTTGCCATTTTTCTGCTCCCGATTATTTACCATTGGCACGATAAGATTGAATCAGCTCGATAAAGTGATCGAACAAAGGGGCTGCATCGTGCGGACCAGGACTTGCTTCCGGGTGCCCCTGGAAGCTGAATGCCGATTTATCTGTGCGATGAATGCCTTGCAAGGAGCCGTCAAACAGCGATTTATGCGTCGCGCGCAGCGTCGCAGGCAGTGAGTTTTCATCAACGGTGAAACCGTGGTTCTGTGCAGTGATCATCACGCAGTCTTCATCCAGATCTTTCACCGGGTGGTTACCACCGTGGTGACCAAATTTCATTTTGATCGTTCTGGCACCGCTTGCCAGCGCCAGCAGTTGGTGACCAAGACAGATACCAAATACCGGAATGTCTTTTTCCAGGAAGGCTTTAATCGCTTTGATAGCATAGCCACACGGCTCCGGGTCGCCAGGGCCGTTGGAGAGGAAAATCCCATCGGGATTCAGTTTGAGCACCTCTTCTGAGGTGGTCTGGGCAGGCATAGCCGTCAGACGGCAGCCACGATCGACCAACATACGCAGAATGTTGCGCTTCACACCGTAATCATAAGCCACCACGTGGTACAGCAATTCACTTTCCGCTTTAGTGGCAGGCAGGTCGCTGGTCAACGTCCAGCTACCTTGTGTCCAGCCATAACGTTCCCGGGTCGTCACTTCTTTTACCAGATCCATGCCCCTCAGGCCTGGGAACGCTTTGGCTTTTTCCAGCGCCAGTGCCGCATCCGGCGTATCCCCGGCAATGATGCAGCCATTCTGCACCCCTTTCTCACACAGCAAGCGAGTCAGCTTACGCGTATCGATATCGGCGATGGCAACAATGTTATTGCGTTTCAGGTAGTCCGAGAGGCTCTCTTCATTACGGTAGTTGCTGGCAATCAGAGGCAGATCGCGAATAACCAGGCCTTGAGCATGAACAGAGGGGGATTCTTCGTCGCTGGCGTTAGTACCGACATTACCAATATGGGGATAAGTGAGAGTGACAATCTGGCGAGAATAGGAAGGATCAGTGAGGATTTCTTGATAACCGGTCATCGACGTATTGAATACCACTTCCCCCACTGCCGTCCCCTCTACCCCGATGACACGACCGTGGAATTGGGTTCCGTCTTCCAGGACTAATAGCGCTGACTTAGTCAAAACACCCTCCAAAATAAAAAAATATTTTATCTGCATAAAAATTCAGATTAGCCACTGCAAATCAATGCAAAAATTACTTTTTTGGTAAAGTTTTGGCAAATCATGCGCATTTTAATGAGGGTCACTCAACTTGTCCACTCCAACCGACATTTTTCTCCATTTTTTATGGCTTACGACTTAACTGACTTGCTACAGCCACAAAACAGCTATAAAAAAGCAAAGTAAAAGGTTGCCCGGCTACATTTTTAGCTAGAGGGAAATATTTAACCATCATGTATCAGACAAGGCAACGGAAGATTGAAAAACTCCATCAACGGCTTTAAAATCAGAGAAGAAAATTTTGTCTATTATATAATAAATAACACAAAAAACTGAAAATAAAAAAGGATGAATAATTAATCGATAAAATTCAATAAATTAAATATCATTAAAACTCAGAGATCATTCAGAGAAAGCACATCTCTCATATCAAAAAGACCTGATTTTTTATCTTTTAACCAAATCGCGGCATGAACAGCGCCATTAGCAAAGATCATGCGACTGGAAGCCTTATGGCTAATCTCAATACGCTCGCCAACATCAGCAAACATCGCGGTGTGCTCACCGACAATATCCCCAGCACGCAAGCTGGCAAAACCGATGCTGTTTGGCACTCGTTCGCCGGTATGGCCTTCACGTGCATAAACCGCACAGGTTTTCAGGTCACGCCCTAACGCTCCCGCAATCGCTTCTCCCATCGCCAATGCCGTACCTGATGGGGCATCCACTTTATGGCGGTGATGCGCTTCGAGAATTTCAATATCGGTATAGTCGCCCATCACCGTGGCTGCTTTCTCCAGTAATTTCAGCATCACGTTGACACCTACGCTAAAGTTCGCGGCGAATACAATGCCAATCTCCTGTGCGGCTGCGCTGATCGCCGCTTTACCTGCATCATCAAAGCCTGTCGTACCGATAATCATGTCCTTGCCATGCTGACGGCAGAATGCCATATGCGTTAATGTGCCTTCAGGGCGCGTGAAATCGATGAAGATATCAAAATCATCACGCATCGCATCCAGCGAATCCTGCACGATAACGCCCAACGTTCCTTGCCCAGCCAGCTCTCCGGCATCAACACCAACCAGCGATGAGCCTTTGCGCTCCAACGCCGCACCGAGCTCTGTGCCCTCCATCTGCACAACAGCCTGGATCAGTTGACGCCCCATTAGACCACCAGCCCCGGCAATCGCTATACGTATTGAATCCTTCATCGTTATCTCTCTTTTTCATCTGCGCCGTAAAAACTTTCTCAAGTTAGCGGACCTAGGCCCATGGCTGCCAGCGGATTTAACACAGGATTAGAAATTTCTGATAAAAAGGGGAAGTAATCAGTCAAAGCTATCAGTTAGGAGGGGTTCTGAGCACACGGACAGGCAAAGACAACCAAATATGGAAAACAGGTAATTACGCATAATCATGCAGTTTCTATGCACTAGAAAAACGAGGAAATTAAGGTGAAGAAATATCAGGGATTTAGGGATGCCCCTCTGACATGTATCTATACATGTCTCACATCAGTATCAGTCGATCTGCTGCACTTCCACGCGCAGTTCTTTCGGTAACTCAAAAACAATATTCTCTTCACACCCCTCCAGCTCAAGTGCAACTTTTCCACCAAGGGATTTAAGGCGTTCAATCACCTGCTGCACCAGAATGTGCGGCGCAGAAGCGCCCGCAGTTATACCTACACATGCAGCATCGGTGAGCCAGCGCTCCTGGATATCATTCGCTGAGTCGATAAGATAAGCGGGTATGCCCGCTCGCTGGGACAGCTCTGCCAACCGGTTAGAGTTAGAAGAGTTTTTCGACCCCACTACCAGCACCACGTCTGCACGTTCTACCAGATAACGCACGGCTTCTTGACGATTGGTGGTAGCATAGCAGATATCCTCTTTACGAGGACCGATAATCTGTGGAAAACGTTCACGCAGTGCATTGATCACCGCTGAGGTATCATCCGCCGACAGCGTAGTCTGCGTCATAAAGCAGAGGTTACCCTCATATTTAACCTGCAAATTCCACACATCCTCCGGCGACTCCACCAGGTACATGCCACCGTCATCATTGCTGTACTGCCCCATGGCACCTTCCACTTCCGGGTGACCCGCATGACCGATCAGGATAGCTTCTACCCCTTTACGGCTGGCGCGCGCTATCTCCATGTGTACCTTGGTCACCAATGGGCAGGTTGCATCAAAGACGGTCAGATCGCGATTTTTCGCTTTAGCCCTTACCTCCTGAGACACGCCGTGTGCAGAGAAAATCAGGATCGCCCCATCAGGGGCTTCGCCAATTTCTTCAATAAAAATAGCACCGCGTTCTCGTAAACCATCAACTACATAGCGGTTATGCACCACTTCGTGACGCACATAAATCGGTGTGCCATAAACTTCCAGAGCACGCTCGACAATGCTGATTGCGCGATCGACGCCCGCGCAGAAACCACGCGGATTAGCCAGTAAGATTTGCACGCTCAACCTCCTGGGCGACAGGATCGATATCCATCACTTTAATCTTAAAGTTTACGCTATGGCCAGCAAGCGTGTGATTGAAATCGACTATAATCGACTCTTCCGCCACTTCACGGATCACACCAGGTATATCATTGGCAGCCATACCACTGAACAACATGATGGTGCGCACGTCTGGCATGTCGGTCTGGGCAAAATCTCGACGCAGAAAGAACTGGATTAAATCCAGATTGGACGGCCAGAAGGCCGATTCCGGCGGCAACGTGAAACGTTGCTTATCTCCTCGACGTAAGCCGAGGAATTGCTGTTTCAGTGCCGGAGATAGACTCTCTCATCACCCATGACGAAACAACGCAGGCTTACCTCGTTCTCGGGTCGATTCCGCGACGCTACCATCTTCCAGAGTCAGCACAAAATGCAACAGTACGGCGCTAGTATTCTGTACGCTTTGCGTCATGAATTCCCCTTCGGCTTCGCCGAAGCATCGTGAGGGGCCAGAAAACCTTCCAGCACGACTAGACCAGCCCCGATGCAAATAGCCGCGTCCGCCAGGTTAAACGTAGCGAAGTGCCAATTATCGACATAAAAGTCAATATAATCGATCACGAAACCGTGCCACGTTCTGTCGAACAGGTTTCCTAGTGCGCCACCGATAATGAGCGCGTAAGCAATATTGCTCATCTTCTGATCGGAGCGGTTGCGGTACATCATTACCAGTAGCGCCACCAAGATCATGATGGCTACACCGGCAAAGAACCAACACTGCAAACCACATTTATCTGCCAGGAAGCTAAACGCTGCGCCGTAGTTACGCGCATAGTGCAAGTTTAACGAGGGAAACAGAGCCCAGGTTTCACCCAGCTCAAAATTCGCCAGCACCCAATATTTAACGCCAAGATCCACAGCCAGCACTATAAGCATCAGCCACAGCCAGCGCAACCCGCTTGAACAGATCGATTTATTCATCAGACAAATTTACGCTCTTCGCCATTACCGCCCACATTCGTGGCACAGCGTCCGCATACCTGAGGGTGTGCAGCATCCACACCGATATCAGACTCATAGTGCCAGCAACGCGGGCACTTGTGTCCATCCGCCTTGCTTAAGGCAATTTTCAGGCCGGAGAGTTCACTCGCCTGCGCATCCGCAGGTTCATCTTCATAGCGTTCAACCCGCGCCTTAGAGGTCAGCAATGCAAAATGCAGCTCATGTTGCAGACGATCTAACTTCTCAGCCAGCTCCGCATCAGCATACAGCGTTACTGCCGCTTCCAGAGAACCACCAATACGCTTGTCGTTACGCGCCTGTTCAATCACCTTATTCACTTCAGCACGCACTTTCAGCATGTCAGCCCAAAACGCATCATTCAGCATTTCATCTTTCTCCAGACCGAACAGGCCGTCATACCATTCTCCGGTAAACACATACTGCGCGCGTTTGCCCGGCAAGTAGCTCCAGACTTCATCGGCGGTGAAGGACATGATTGGGGCCATCCAACGCACCAGCGCTTCCGCAATATGGAACAGCGCGGTCTGGCAGCTAAGGCGTGCCACACTGTCATGTTTAGCGGTGTATTGACGATCCTTGATGATATCCAGGTAGAACGAGCCCATTTCGATGGAGCAGAACTGCATTAGGCGTTGCACCACGCGGTGAAAATCGTAGCTTTCATATGCTTCAACAATCTCTTGCTGTACGGCTTGAGCGCATCCCACAGCCCAACGATCCAGCACCACCATCTCTTCCGGTTTCACGCTGTGCAGTGCTGGATAGAACCCATTCAGGTTCGCCAGCAGGAAACGCGCAGTGTTACGGATACGACGATAAACATCAGCAGAGCGTTTGAGAATCTCATCCGACACCGCAATCTCACCGGAATAGTCGGTGGAGCTGATCCACAGACGCAAAATATCCACGCCTAGCTTGTCCATCACGTCTTGCGGCGCAATGGTGTTGCCGATGGATTTAGACATCTTGCGACCCTGACCATCCACGGTAAAACTGTGGGTCAGCACCTGACGATACGGTGCTTTACCCTTGATCGCCGTAGAAATCATCAGCGAGGACATGAACCAGCCGCGATGCTGGTCAGAACCTTCTAGATACATATCAGCCGAATGACCTGCAAATTCAGGGCGTACATCTACCACAGAAGCATGGGTCGATCCGGAATCGAACCACACATCCAGTGTATCCGGTACTTTGACATAATTGGCAGCATCTGCACACAGCAAATCGGCCGGATCAAGATCCCACCACGCCTGGATACCGTCTTGCTCAACGCGTTTAGCCACTGCTTCAATTAGCTCCGGCGTACGCGGATGCAGCTCTTCGGTATCTTTATGCACAAACAGTGACATCGGCACTCCCCAGGTACGTTGGCGTGAGATACACCAGTCTGGACGGTTGGCGACCATTGTCTCGATGCACGCCTGACCCCAATCAGGGATCCACTGCACGCCTTTG
The DNA here is from genome assembly GCA_051305815.1 of Candidatus Malihini olakiniferum. Classification (GTDB taxonomy): domain Bacteria; phylum Pseudomonadota; class Gammaproteobacteria; order Enterobacterales; family Enterobacteriaceae; genus Symbiopectobacterium; species Symbiopectobacterium olakiniferum_B. The sequence goes on along the minus strand of JBPPLV010000030.1, from coordinate 44,295 downwards.
ATTTCAGACAGCGACTGCTGACGCAGCCCTTTTTGATCCATGCTAGCGAACCACTGCGGCGTGGCACGGAAGATGATCGGCGACTTATGACGCCAGCAGCAAGGATAGCTATGCTGCAATTTTTCCACATGCAACAGCGCACCGCGCTCACGTAACATGTCAATGATGATGTCGTTAGCCTTGAAGACAAAATTGCCGTCCAGGCTCGGGTGGGTGCCCGGCAAATAGCAGCCGTTCGAACCCACCGGGTTGGCAATTTCGAGCTGGTATTTCTGGCTGATGACATAGTCATCCGGGCCATGGCCACCCGCGGTATGCACTGCGCCAGTACCGGCATTCAGCGTGACGTTATCGCCCAGAATCGCTGGCACATTGAAATCTAGAAACGGGTGATTGAACCGCAGCAATTCAAGACTCTCGCCCTTGCATTCACCCAGCACACTCCAGCTAGCTACGCCCAGGCGCGCCATCACGCTTTCTACCAGTTCCGCTGCCAGAATCAGCGCTTTGCCTTCGATCTGTACGAGTTGATAAATGAAATCAGCATTCAGCGAAATCGCGCGGTTCGCCGGCAGCGTCCAAGGAGTAGTGGTCCAGATAACCAGTGCAATGGAGCCAGCAACGTAAGCGACACCGAATTTCTCCCTAACAGCTGCAGGATCGACGGCAGCAAAAGCTACATCAATAGACGGAGAGGTTTTGTCGTAATACTCAACTTCAGCTTCCGCCAGCGCAGAGCCGCAATCGGCGCACCAGTGCACCGGTTTAGCCCCTTTATGCAGATGCCCGTTGTCGATGATCTTGCCGAGAGCACGAATGATATTCGCCTCGGTGTTGAAATCCATGGTCAGATACGGGTGATCCCAATCGCCCAGTACACCGAGACGGATAAAATCTTTCTTCTGTCCGGCAACCTGTTCTGCAGCATACTTGCGACATGCCTGACGAAACTCGGCAGCGCTCACCTTCTCGCCCGGCTTGCCAATCAGTTGCTCAACTTTTAGTTCGATAGGCAGGCCGTGGCAGTCCCATCCTGGCACATACGGCGAATCATAGCCGGACAGCCCCTTGGATTTGACAATAATATCTTTCAGAATCTTGTTAACTGAGTGACCAATGTGAATGTTACCATTCGCATACGGAGGGCCATCATGCAGAATGAAGGTTTTCTTGCCCTTTTTTGCCTGACGAATAATCCCGTACAGATCCTGGTCATACCAACGTTTCAGCATGTCAGGTTCACGCTTGGCTAGATCGCCACGCATCGGGAACCCTGTTTTCGGCAAATTTAGGGTGGTTTTGTAGTCACTCATTAGATTCTCGATTTATTTTTGGCCATACCTTGGAGTATGAATATTACACCGGTGCTGCTAACCCGAAAAACGTCCGGGCCGTCACCACATCCTCGGCGATTTGCTGCGTCAATGCCTCTAGCGACGCAAACCGCTGTTCATTTCGTATTTTCTTACACAGCGCCACTTCTATATGGCGCCCGTATAGATCCATTACCACATCAAGCAGGTGTACTTCCAACTTCTGGCGTGTATCCCCGTCTACCGTTGGCCGGATGCCAATATTGCCGACACCAGGAAACGGTACCGGCCCCAAACCATACACTTCAACAGCATAAACCCCACTGACGGGCGATACCTGGCGTTTCATCGGCAAATTAGCGGTAGGAAATCCCAACGTTCTGCCCAGCGCCTTACCATGCACGATACGCCCAGAAATACTGTAAGGGTGGCCCAACAATTCCTGCGCCAGTGGCAGATCGTCATGCAGCAATGCGTCACGTACTGCAGTGCTGCTTACGCGCCCACCGCCATTACAGAACGTGGTCGTACTGATGACATCAAAACCATGAGTCTGCCCAGACTTCTGTAATAACAGGAAATCACCTCTGCGACCATCCCCAAAACGGAAGTCATCCCCCACAACGAGCAACTTCACACCCAGTTTTTCTACCAGAAGGTGGAGCACAAAGTCTTGCGCATCGTGTGCAGCAAAAGCTGCGTCAAACTTAACGCACAATAGCTCGTCAACGCCTGCGCATGCCAGATAGTTTACCTTATCCCGCAGCAGCGTAAGCCGGGCAGGTGCCTGATCGGCAGCGAACAACTCAAGTGGCTGTGGCTCAAAAATCATCACCATTACGGGAAAATTACGCGTCTGCCCCTCCTGCGTTAGTCGTTCAAGCAGCATTTGGTGCCCACGGTGTACGCCGTCGAAATTGCCGATGGTGAGCACACAACCATAATGGCGTGCCCGAAGATTGTGTATACCGCGGATTAGCTGCATGGCGACTCAGGAACATTTGGTTAACGATATAGAAATCGGTGGATTATACCTTGTACAGCGGTTAAGGTTAAGGCACGATTCACACCTTTTGTCACGCAATTGCCCGGTAGTCTACCGATAACATCATGAACCGCCGCAGCTCGCTTGCCCCTGCGCGAGCAAAAATTCTTCTTTCTTATCAAAAATTCGTCAGGTAAACGTGAATTTCTGTCGGGAAACGCTGTATTCCAGAGCGCGAAGCTGTTAAAATCCCATACTATCAAAATGTAAAAAGCGTTGGTGTATAAAAGGCGCTTATTTGCACAAATCCATTGATAAACGAAAGCTAAACGGGCACATCCATCGGCCTTTGAATTGTCCTCGACAGAATATATTTGGGAGTTAAACCTTGGCTAATATCAAATCAGCTAAGAAACGCGCCGTACAGTCTGAAAAGCGTCGCAAGCACAACGCCAGCCGTCGTTCCATGACGCGTACTTTCATCAAGAAAGTATACGCTGCGATCGCTACTGGCGATAAAGAAGCTGCACAAAAAGCATTTAACGACATGCAACCGATTGTGGATCGTCAGACTAGCAAAGGTCTGATCCATAAGAACAAAGCTGCACGTCATAAATCCAACCTGGCTGCTCAGATCAGCGCACTGCAGTAATTGCTTAAATAATCTATCTTCCTCGTTGTAAAAAAACTGGCTAAAGCCGGTTTTTTTTGTTCCTGCATGTTTAAACAGCATCTACCCTCTTTCCCTGCCGTGACTTTGCTATCATCCATCAAAAAATGTCCCCCAATGGTATTGAAAACCCCAGAGCAGAACGCTTAACAGATGCTACTAAGTAAATTACCAAAGCCCTCTTCGTTAAACACCATGAACGGGCTCAGCAACAGAGCACAACATGCTAGCGCACTGAAGGGCAGACCCGCAACCGACGCGGTGATGACGCAGGCGAAAAATAACGGGTTGGCACAGTGCATCAACCCGTTTAAGAATTACATCAATGTGCGCACGGTGACCATGTTTAATACCGCCAAACGCCCTACAACTACATCGATTACTTCCGATAAAGGGCACACACCCACGTGGAGAAATCTGCCTACACCCACACGACACGCCCCAGCAAAAAATGCCGCAACCACGCCAACGAACAACGCCACCAGCAGGGAAATGCTCACAAACGCAAGAGCGATCGTCGATAGCGCCATAATGGAATTTGGTATCGTCGAAAAAAGCGTTGCCGACCCCAAATATGCCAGCCAAACCATCTACTCTGCACTGTGTGCCACCTACAGCACTCATAAAGACAACTTCCTAAAACGCCTGGAGCCAGAGTGCCAAACCGGTTCAGAATACGCTGTTCAACACCCTCGAATATGACACTGGTCTGGAAATCCGACAGGTGATCTCTGGAAGCCAGACATCTCATCCTCAACAAGCCCATAAAAAAGCCATCGGCATTCTGGACAAGCTAGAGCGAACGAAAATATGCCCTTTGTGAAAGCATTTGGGGTAAAGAAAGTAATAAATCTTCTGCAGAAAGAGATTGTCAAAATCGCGGGCCGAAGCCTGTTCAAAAGTAGCCGGCAAGAAACCGTTACTACTGCATATCAGAAAGGGTGCAATGCCAGTCTGGCTACGGGATCGCCAAAGGCACTGGATACCATGACATTAGAAATCACACAGCATCATCCTAGTTCTGCTGATCCACGTGTAAGCAGTATGCCGTATCCACACACTACGCTTAAAAACGTTACTCAAGAAGCTATGCTCAATTATTTCTTAAAAAATCAAGGGCTACATGCGTAATGATACAAACGTGCTCTCAATAGTTGCACGAATTGCTTACCATAAAAGACTTTTTGACGGCATTCGTAACAACTATCTGCATACCATCGGTAGTGCTGCGCAGGAGGCAGGCCTTTCCGGCAACACACCACACAGTGACAATGCCTTCAAACCAACAGGCGCTGGCGCTAATCCGTTTATCAGACCAATGTAGACGTGGTAACTCAACAATATCCCGACGCGTTGATGAACCCTGAAATCAAGGAACAGCTTTCAAAACATGCATATAACCGGCTAATGGCAGAAATAGAGACTTTATCAAGAAATTTAAAACTCAAACTTGAGAAGCATGCTGTTACCTGATATTAATAACGACCCGACGTTGAAAGCTAAACTACAAAATTTAATGAAATATTCTCCAGACCGTTTCGAGGACAATCTAGCGAAAATTTCTACTCGTTTTGAAGGGTTCGTCTCTTATTGATGCCATAGAGGTGTAGACCCCATCCCAAAAGACGTAATCGGCACAGTCAGCCTACGCCACGGACAGTGCACAGAAACCGGAACGCACACGTAATGGGTGTGGATGCCTAGGACGGCCAGGAAAGAATGACAAGTAAAAACAGCCTTAATGAAATGGGTCATCATAACCGTCATACTTCACATTGCATGTGCGTTGTCGGTACTCGTTATTCAGCTTGTCCCTGGACCTCACCTCTTACGAGGTCGCCGAACACGGCGTTCAAATCTGCTCCCGGCAGGTTTGTTACTCGAATCACTTACAGGAGTAAGCTCATCGGAATGTATGCACCTCATCCCTGAGTTTCCCCTGTAAACCAGCAATTGCCGCCTTTCTAAGGATCGAATTATTTCGGGTATAGGCGGTTTATTAAATCGTGCAAACTCCTATTCAATTAATATCATATTTAATTTTAAAAGATTAATGTAAAATTTACAGGAATCTATATGCGATCAGCCATATCAAGCAATATTAACATATTAATTAAAAAATTCACGCTTCAAATGCAGCCATCATTAACAAATAGTAATAATATTGGTGCGATTAAACGTGATATTCAGAAAGTATCAAACAGTACAATGAAATTCACGCCTTCATCTCCTGATAAATTATCCACCTCAGCCCTACAAATGTGGACTATCAAGTCCAGGGAGACATACGAACGGAAACTCTTATAAAGCTTTTCGGATAAATATGGTAAATTTCTACAGGATCTAAACAGCAGTTTAGCCGAAGGTCCCCTTCTCCCAATAAAAAATCTCTTGTTGTGACACTAGCCACAACACCTGTCACAGTGAGCACACTCACTCCGCAAGCGCCCATAAAACCGGGTAAAATGGGGATGCCGCCACCGCCTATGTCGCCTGCATCATATGTGCCGCCGAGAATTCTCCAGACAGAGACTGCACGTTCAGAGTATGTGGAACAAAAAAAAGAAAAGCATTAAACCCGAAACAACGCGAAAATATAATTCAGTCATGGATGAGCTCAAAAAAAGACTCGAAGCCTCCAATAAAGCACAAGAGGGAAGAAATTAAATCCTTCTAGGACATAGAGCAATGGCGAGAAATATCGCACCATTGCATAATACTAACGCTATTTTTATTTATTAGTCCATAAAAATTCTTTCACTATTCCGTAGCGATATAGACCCCATTAAGATAACTATCACTGCCTATGTTTCCATGTTCACTTTGATAAGATTGATGTCTGTCAACAATGTAATCCTTATCCTTGTATTTTACATAATAAGGGTGAACCGAGCCTTAAACAGACAATATTCTTGTCGTAGTTTTTTTATCAATATTAGTTTTCCAAACATAGGCAACTCCCCTATCGTTGTCAAAATAGAACGTATTTTTATCTCCCCACATATAACGGCGATCATAAGCCCATTGAGATGATTTATCATTTTGTGGATCTAATTAAGGAAGTAAAACATCAATGCCGGGATCGGGCCTGTCTGATAGGAAATAGTAAATACTGTCAGTTCCCGCAATACGTTATTTTCCATCGGGTGAGCCTGCTTGGCTAGTACAGATTGAGATACCACTGTATCCAGTTCATTCTTCACTACATGCTTCACTACCTTCTCTGAAAGTCGTTGCCGAAACGTCTTTTACTGCCGAAAGCCCTTTATCCGACACCTCTATTTCAACACAAAAAAAAGCCGGCGATAAATCACCGGCTGTTTATCTGAACATTCAACCTTAGCGGGTCAAATCATCAAAAAAACTCTTCACTCCATCAAAGAAGCTTTTGGAACGGGGACTGTTTCTCTCCCCGGAGGGCCCACCGAAGCTCTCTTCTAATTCCTGTAACAGCTGTTTCTGACGCTCATTAAGGTTAACCGGCGTTTCAACCACCACACGGCACAGTAAGTCACCCTGCGCACCACTGCGTACTGATTTCACACCTTTGCCACGCATGCGGAACAATTTCCCGGTTTGCGCTTCCGCAGGCACCTTCAGTTTCACGCGACCATCGAGCGTTGGCACTTCAATCTCACCACCCATTGCCGCCATCGCAAAGTTGATCGGGACTTCGCAATAGAGATTATTCTCTTCACGCTGGAAAATAGGATGCGGTTTTACCTGAACCTGAACGTATAGATCACCCGCTGGTGCACCGTGCTCCCCGGCCTCACCTTCATCTGCCAAACGAATACGATCGCCCGCATCCACGCCTGCTGGGATTTTCACCGACAGCGTTTTACTGGTTTCAACACGGCCATGACCATGACATTTGTTGCAAGGATCTTTAATGATCTTGCCATGGCTATGACAGTGCGGGCAGGTCTGCTGAATGGTAAAGAACCCTTGGCGCATCTGCACCTGGCCATTACCATGGCAGGTTGGGCAGGTTACCGGAAAACTACCCGCTTTTGCGCCGCTTCCATGACAGGAATCGCACTCTTCAAGTGTCGGAATGCGGATCTTTTTAGCGACGCCACGAACCGCTTCCTCCAGCGTCAATTCCATGTTATAGCGTAAATCGGCCCCACGACTGGTACGTTGACGACGTCCACCGCCAAAAATATCGCCGAATACGTCGCCAAAGATATCGCCAAAATCTGCGCCGCCGAAACCGCTTGTACCGCCGCCGCCCGTGCCACCTTGTTCAAACGCAGCGTGGCCATATTGATCGTAAGCCGCACGTTTCTGCGCATCCGTCAGAATTTCATAGGCTTCTTTGATCTCTTTGAATTTTACTTCAGCGCCTTTATCTCCGGGGTTACGGTCCGGGTGATACTTCATCGCTAGGCGCTTGTAGGCCTTTTTGATCTCCCGCTCATCAGCGTCTTTAGCAACGTCTAGCGCTTCATAATAATTTTGCTTCGCCATGTTTTTTTCTACCCTCAACATGCGTGCACGGGCGCAGAGTTTCCTCGACGCCCGTGCCTGGTTTTCCAGCAACGACTTATCATCATTGCTGCGCCCGCCTAAGGGCGATTATTTTTTGTCTTTCACTTCTTCGAATTCAGCGTCAACAACGTCGTCTTCTTTACGTGCAGCGCCAGCTTGCGCCTGTTGTTGCGATGCCTCCAACAGTTTAGCAGACGCTTCGATCAACGTTTGGATCTTCACTTCGATATCCGCTTTATCTTCTCCTTTCAGCGCACTTTCTAGGGCCTTCAGAGCATCTTCAATCGCGGTTTTATCGTTAGCGGCCAGCTTGTCGCCAGACTCTTCCAGTTGCTTACGGGTGCTGTGCAACAGGTGATCGCCCTGGTTGCGCGTCCGTACCAGCTCTTGGAATTTATGGTCAGCTTCAGCATTCGCTTCTGCATCACGTACCATTTTCTGGATTTCATCTTCATTCAAGCCAGAAGAGGCCTTGATAGTGATGTTTTGCTCGCGTCCGCTATTTTTGTCTTTAGCAGAAACGTGCAGGATACCGTCTGCATCGATATCGAAGGTTACTTCGATCTGCGGCATACCGCGCGGTGCAGCCTGAATCCCATCCAGGTTAAACTGGCCCAGCGATTTGTTGTCGTGCGCGCGTTTACGTTCGCCCTGCAACACATGGATGGTTACTGCGGACTGGTTATCTTCCGCCGTAGAGAACACCTGACTGTGTTTTGTCGGAATGGTAGTGTTCTTGGTAATTAGCGTCGTCATCACACCACCCATGGTTTCGATACCCAGAGACAGCGGAGTAACGTCCAGCAGCAGGACGTCTTTAACGTCACCGGCCAACACGCCGCCCTGCACCGCAGCACCAATCGCTACAGCTTCATCCGGGTTGACGTCTTTGCGCGGTTCTTTGCCAAAGAAGTCAGCAACTTTCTTCTGCACCAGTGGCATACGGGTTTGACCACCCACCAGAATCACGTCCTGCACGTCAGAAACGGATAGACCGGCATCCTGCAATGCTACTTTAAGTGGCTCCAGTGAACGCGTGACCAGTTCTTCTACCAGCGACTCTAACTTGGCGCGAGTCACTTTAATGTTCAGGTGCTTCGGCCCGGAGGCATCCGCCGTGATGTACGGCAGGTTAACGTCAGTTTGTTGCGCAGAGGAAAGCTCAATTTTCGCTTTTTCTGCCGCTTCTTTCAGACGCTGCATGGCCAGCGGATCGTTACGCAGGTCAAAACCTTGTTCTTTCTTGAATTCGTCAACCAGGTAGTTGATCAAACTGCTGTCGAAGTCTTCGCCACCCAGGTGGGTATCACCGTTGGTTGCTAATACCTCAAAGGTTTTTTCGCCGTCAACTTCATCGATTTCGATGATAGAAATATCAAACGTACCGCCACCCAGGTCATAGACTGCAATGGTACGGTTGCCAACTTCTTTATCAAGACCATATGCCAGTGCAGCGGCTGTCGGTTCGTTGATAATACGTTTTACTTCCAGACCAGCGATACGGCCTGCATCTTTAGTCGCCTGACGCTGTGCATCGTTAAAATAAGCCGGTACGGTGATAACTGCTTCAGTGATGGTTTCACTGAGGTAATCTTCAGCCGTTTTCTTCATTTTTTTCAGCACTTCAGCAGAGATCTGCTGCGGTGCCATTTTCTGATCTTTCACTTCCAGCCAAGCGTCGCCGTTATCTGCAGCAACGATATTGTACGGCATGATGTTGGTATCACGCTGTACTTCTTCATCTTTGAAGCGACGGCCAATCAGACGCTTGATAGCAAACAGGGTATTTTTCGGGTTAGTGACTGCTTGACGTTTAGCAGGCTGACCAACCAGAATTTCATCGTCTTGCGTATAAGCAATAATAGAAGGCGTTGTGCGATCACCTTCGCTATTTTCCAGTACTTTAACCTGCATATCGTCCATAATCGCTACACAAGAGTTGGTTGTACCCAGGTCGATACCAATAATCTTACCCATCTGAACATCTCCACTAAAAAGTCATATTCGGTGTGGTCATTCAAACTACTATGCGGACGAAAAGGGGATTTTCAACTCAAAAGGTGCAATTTTTCAGTTTTTTGCCTTCACGAGGTATTTTCATCCACACGGTGTTCTTAAATGCTACGGGCAAACTCACTGAGCCCGACATATCCCGTTACAAGAAATCCAACCACTTCGGTTGGAAGTAAGATGGGGACAACAATTTCCTCATCAAAGGGGGGGGCGAAAAAAAATGTAGACGATCTCCTTTATGATCAAACTATTCCTCTTGCGCCTTGTTGTATCCGCGCAATCATCCCGCTATTATGCCGCGCCGCAATTAAAATTTTTTTAGAAAATTTCACCGTTGCGTTGTTTTTACTGTTGCATAGCTTTCATTGTGACATAGCAATGGTCTATCAGGACGACGAGCAAGGACAGCTCACCAGAGATCAGGAAACACCGACAGAGCGCGGCATCAAGCAAGCTACACAACTCCACTATTGTATTCTGAGAATTTATGCAAACAAACGCGCTGGCGAATCCCAGTCCATTGGGACTGATAGGTTTAGGGATGACCACCATTCTTCTTAACTTGCACAACGTAGACTTTTTCCCACTTTCTTCTATATATTCTCAGCATGAGGATTTTCTACGGCGGTATCGCACAGATCATCGCAGGACTGTTCAAATACAAGAAAGGTAACACCTTTGGTGTGACCGCATTCACCTCTTACGGTGCATTCTAGCTGACATTGGTCGGCATTCTGATGCTACCGAAAATAGGACTGGCCGAGAAGCCCGCAATGCGCAGTTCCTTGCGGGATTCCTGGGCCTATGGGGCGTTTTCACCCTGTTTATGTTCTTCGGCACGCTGTGCGCCAACCGTGTGTTGCAGTTCGTATTTGCTAGCCTGACACTACTGTTTGCCCTGCTAGCTATCGGTAACTTCACCGGTAACCATGGCCTGCTGACCTTCGCTGGCTACGAAGGCATTATTTGTGGTGCCAGCGCCATTTACTTGGCTATGGCAAAAGTGCTGAACGCGCAGTTCGGCCGTACGGTACTGCCGATTGGTGCACGCGGCGCGGCACACTAATCGCCACGCGTTACCAGCAAAAAGCTAAGCCCGAACAGCGCTAAGACATAAGACAGGTGCAATAGGCGTTATCTGTATCATCAGCGTGACGCTTATCGGCGTCAGGCCACCGAAAATAGCGTAAGAGAACATTGTAAGAGAAAGAGATGCCCGAGAAGCGTACTTCAGGACAGAACGCTTGCACTATTATGTAAGGCACCGCGCTCACCACACCAACGCATAATCCCGCAACCGCATACCCTAAGAACAGCAATAAAGGATCGCACGCGGCCACCAGATAAAAGAAGGCGCAACCCGCTGCCAGCAGCAGACTACCGAAAATAAACATCTTACCTGCCCCAACGCGATCAACTATCACTCACACAGCCAATCATCAGAGTAATGGTCGCCAGACAGTTAGCCTGCAACGCTAAAGGGGCAGGAATGCCATATGTTTTCTGCAAATTAGGTTGGGCACCATCAGGATCACCACGACAATGCAGGCAGAGAGCAGCCAGTTCATCAGCATTGATACCAGGACAGCTGTTTTATGTTTTATTACAACAGATTTAAGCGGCAGTTCGTCCGCCAGACGTTTGTGCGCCTGAATTTCCATAAACACCGGAGTCTCTTGCAACCACCGGCGCAAATACATGGCAAAGAAACCAAAAATACCACCGAGGAAAAACGGAATCCACCACCCCCACGATCTGCTGCGGTGTTAATGTACTATTGAGTAATGTTGCAATGGAAAAACCGAGTAGGATGCCGAGCGTCAGCTCGGCTGTCAGAATGTCACACGCCAGCCCGATGCGGGAGCGTGACACATGCTCTGACACAAAACCGCAGGCTCCGGGCACTTCACCACCAATCGCGGCACCTTGTAAAATACGCATCAACAGCAGCAGTACCAGCGGAGTAATCCCCATATTTTTATATGTGGGTAACATCCCCATTGTCAGCGTAGGTATCGCCATCAGGAAAATGCTCAAGCTGAACATTTTTTACGTCCCACCAGATCACCGAAGTGAGCTATGATGATGCCACCCAACGGACGGGCCAGATAGTCTGCGGCAAAGATGCCGAAGGTTTGTAACTGGCGCAGCCACTCAGTAATATCAGGCGGGAAAAAGCTCGCTCATCACCGAAGCAAAAAAACGAAAATGATGAAATCGTAAAACTCCAATGCGCCTCCCAGCTCCGCTAGGGAGAGCGTTTTGTAATCCTATCCGTTCAGTTGGCGCTGTTTTTGTGGAAATTGTTGTGATGAAAATGATTGTGATGGAGCGTTATCACCGTTAATAAGTTACCGAATAAGGCCAGAGCGAGAGAAAAATAATTTGTCGTCTTTGTGTGAAGCTTAGATTGCTATAACGACTAAAATTTTACACTCCAGCGAGAGCTATAGCTTATGCTAAAGTTAGCTAACTTTAGCTTTTTGTGTCACGAATCGCATTCTTGGGACGAAATGCTGCTACCACTTGTGGATTGGTTTCGATATAAGGTCCTTCTAACAACTGTATACAATACCGTACACTGGAAAATCCCTGGTACCACCACGTTCCCCGTATCATCTTTCAGCCCTTCCAGCGTCTCTTTGATGGATTTGGGGTGTCCCGGTAGATTCAAGGTTAATGATGCCTGTTTACGAATAAACCCCACCTGACGCGATAAAATTGCCGTAGGCACAAAGCGTAAACTGATCTGGCGCATCTGCTCACCAAAGCCCGACATTTCATGATCGGCAACCGCCAGCGTGACTCTGGCATGACATCGCGCCGCGCCGGCCCTGTACCGCCCGTTGTTAGCACTAGATGACACTGACGTTCATCCACCAGCTCACACAAAGCCTGCTCAATTAACGGCTGCTCATCGGGAATAAGACGAGACTCCACTTCAAAGGGCGTAGTCAGCGCAGCAGTAAGCCACTCTTGTAATGCAGGGATGCCCTTATCCTGATAGACCTCGCTTGAGGCGGAGTCGGAGATGGATAGCAGGCCAATTCGCAATTTATTCATAAAAACATCTCTGTCAGTTAAAATCTAATTTTAACAATCTTTTTCATGCATGAGGGCTGCACATCGTTTCAAAATCAGCGTTATCGGTAATAATGTGAGATAAGTAGGTTTTTAGACCCTCATTGAAAAAAGATTGCGTTTATATTTTAAAGTCACAGCCACTTAGCGTCGACACTAAGTATGTTAGCGCATTGCTGGCGGAAGCAGTACGCGCGAGTACCAAGGAATGAGTTCATGGCTGGTCTGAAATATCAATTACTCAAACTCATATTTCATCCAGTATGCGCCTTCTTTATTCTTTGGTTCCGTCGTTTTTTTCTGCCACTCCGTTCGTCATCTATCATGACAGCCAGGCTGAATGGGAAACACAACGGTATAACCTTGATAATATTATTCATATATACCAAACCGACAATACAGGTAGCGAAGTAAAAGACAGCGATATTCGCTTTCTGAGCGGTTCTTTTTTGTTGGTGCATGTTAGGATGCTGGGCTTCAACACGCGTGATACACAAGCAGAATGCATCAGTCATCTGTCGCAGTTGGATTTGACGTTTAACGACATGACGGTCCTGCGCCTGTGTAAAGACAAGCTGCCTGCCATAGGTGAATATGCTGGCAAGGCAACCTACACCACCGTCTTTCTGCTAATGTCACCGTTGGATGAGCTCCACGGCGTTATCATCCCCACCACCAGTGTATTGAATGAACCCACACTGTATAAAACCGTTGCGACGTTTTCCTCTTTGCTTATTGAACTGCTCACCACCGCCCGCTACGGCGATCTGACAGGCTACCTGCGCCGTGATGCCTTTTACGATGCCGCTAATACAAGTGCTGCAAATTGCGAATGTCACTTGAAGCCCTACCTGCGTTATTCTGATCGATATCGATCATTTTAAAAATATGAATGACACACACTGGGCCACAATAGCGGCGATAATGCACTGAAAACCGTCGCAGGTATCCTGCAAAGTTCATTTCGCAAAGAGGAGATCTTTGACCATTTAGGGGGAGATGAATTCGCCATCATTCTGCCAAATATCGCACTGGATGATGCTTACTGGGTAGCAGAACGGGCTAGAGTGGCAATAAGTAATGCTATCAGTGTTGTCTCCTCTTCGGGTCAGAAGATGAGGCTCTCCGTCAGTATTGGCCTAGTAAAGTATCACATCGCGCAGGAAGATCTTGCTCAGGTAATGAAGCGTGCAGATGAGAAACTCTATCTGGCGAAACGTGAGCGTAACCGCGTTGCGCTATAGCGTGACTAAACAGCAATAACAAAAAGGCCGAAAAAACCCGGCCTCTTTTATTTTCTGCTTTGATTAAAGCAGATCTGCAATCATTTTTTCCAGCTTGCCCTGGTCGATAGAAAACTTGCGGATACCGTCCGCCAGTTTGTCGACGGCCATCGGATCCTGGTTGTGCTGCCAGTAGAACTCAGCTTCCGTCATTTTCGCCGGGCGCGCTTTTATCTCACCGTTGTAGGAGAGCTTAAGCGGCACATCGCCGGTGGATTCCGACAATTCTTTCAGCAACACGGGGGCAATGGTCAGGCGATCACAACCCGCCAGCTCAAGAATTTCGCTACTGTTACGGAAGCTGGCACCCATCACCACGGTTTCGTAACCGTGTGCTTTGTAGTACTCGTAGATCTCAGTAACAGAGATAACACCCTGATCTTCCTGTGGCGCATACTCTTTCTTGTCGGTATTGGCTTTGTACCAATCCAGAATACGGCCAACAAACGGGGAGATCAGGAATACACCCGCTTCCGCACAAGCACGTGCTTGTGCGGAAGAGAATAGCAGCGTCAGGTTACAGTTAATACCTTCTTTTTCCAACTGCTTAGCGGCACGGATGCCCTGCCAGGTTGAAGCCAGTTTTATCAGGATGCGATCGTTACTGATGCTCGCATCGTTATAGAGCTTAATCAAACGCTTAGCTTTAGCAACGCTCGCTTCGGTGTCATAAGAGAGGCGAGCATCCACTTCCGTGGAGATACGTCCTGGGATCAGTTTCAGGATTTCCAGACCAATATTGACGGCCAGTTTGTCCGTGACATCGACAAGCTGCTGTTCCCTTTTACTGCTCTGCTCACGCGCCCATTTCACCGCGTCTTCAATCAAAAAGCGGTATTCAGGAATTTGCGCCGCATTCAGAATCAGGGAGGGGTTGGTGGTAGCATCCTGCGGTTTATAGAGCTTCATCGCGGCGATATCACCGGTGTCAGCCACGACCGTGGTTAATTGGCATAAGGAAGTCAGTTTATCCGTCATGTTGGCATATCTCGTTGTGGGTATATGAACGTCGTCTTGTGTTTCGCACTTATAAATTACTTATGTTTCGATAATAACACGCACTACCTCCGTGCAAGACAGCCTTTCCTGTTGTAGTCATCGCCCCTTTTTTCCGTGTTTTTTGCTACAGTACTTGCAACAAAGACAGGGGAGCCATGCCATGTTAATCACTATTTCGCCAGCAAAATGCTGGATTACACCAGTCCTTTGGCCACACGCGCTACACGCAACCCGCGTTACTGGACCATATTAGCGAACTGATTGCCCTGTGCACAAGCGCCCCACACCCGCACAAATCGCCTCCTTTATGGGTATCAGTAACAAAATGGCGGATCTCAACGTAGGGCGTTTTAGCGAATAACAGACCCATTTTACACCAGGCAATGCACGCCATGCATTATTGGCATTCAAAGGCGATGTGTATACCGGGCTTGCCGCAGAAGATTTCAGCGAAGCGGATTTCTATTTTGCCCAGTAGTATCTTCGCATGTTGTCTGGGCTGTATAGCGTACTGCGCCCGCTGGACTTAATGCAGCCCTATCGTCTGCGTCTGGAAATGGGTACGCGTCTGGAGAACAAGGCTGGCAAAGATCTTTACCATTTCTGTGTGATGCCATCACACAGCACCTCAATCAGGCGCTACAGGCACAAGGGGATGATATTCTCGTCAATCTTGTCAGATGAATACTTCAAATCCGTCAATATCAAAAAGCTTAACGGTACGCTGATAAAACCGGTCTTTCTGGATAAGAAAAACGGCAAGTTCAAAGTGATCGGTTTCTACGCTAAAAAAGCGCGCGGTTTGATGAGCCGTTTTATTATCAAAAATCGGTTGATGCGGGTTGAGCAACTGCAAGATTCCAATCTGGAAAGTTACTACTTTGCGAAATATGGTACGACCGAGCAGGAGCTTACGAGCAGTAAGGGTTACCGTTCCCCGAAATGCGCGGGGAACGATGAACAATAACGGTTATAACAACAGGGGTTATTTCGGCAACGCCATCAGGAACTGATTCAATTGCGAGAAATCTGGCGCAAAGTTATGCGATGGAAATTTCAGATCCCCACGCTGCGCCAGCGCTTCCGGCAGATCCAGATTTTTACCAAGAATCTCTTCTACACTCTCTTTAAATTTCGCCGGATGCGCCGTCCCCAGGAACAAGCTGAACTTGCCCGGCTGTAGTTGGTCGCGCAGCAGGCGATAAACAATTGCCGCGTGTGGCTCAGAGGTGTAACCCAACGCGTCCAGCTCATGCAGGGTTTTTGGTCACGTAATCACTCACCGCACCAAATCCTAACGTTTTCAGCACCCAGTTTTTACGGCGGAACAGCTCCTCTACGCGCGGCTAGTTATTTAGCTGGTTAATATCCATGGCGTTAGAAAGCGTTGCCACTGTCGGATTGGGAGCCCATTCGCCGTTGCTAAAATAACGTGGCACGGTGTCATTGGCATTGGTATCGGCGATAAAGTGCTTGATCGGCAAGCTCAAAGATTTTGCCAAAAGACCTGCAATCAAATCACCGTAGTTTCTACTCGACACCGACACCACCAGTTGTTGACGCGCTGTGGCAGGCAACTGTGCTACGGTTTCAAAGTAATAGCAAATTTTTGACAGCAAGAAACTGATATTAATGGAGTTAGTAGAGTTCAGACCGATAGTCTTTTTCAATTCTTGATCGTCAACCGTTTGCTTGACCAAGGCCTGGCAAACATAGAAATCACTGTCGATCTCGACAGTATGGATGTTACCACCCAGCGTACAGAACAGCTTCCCCTGCAACAGGCTGATTTGCCCCGCGAGTAAAGGATCACGACACGCACGTTTTCCAGGCCGTAAAACGCGTGCGCGACGGCTACACCGGTGTCACCGGACGTGGCGTCAAAATGGTGACTTTTCTTCCCTTGGAGACTTGTGTTAGCATCTCCGCCATAAAGCGCCGGCCAAAATCTTAAACGCCAGCGTCGGACCGTAAAACAGCTCCAGAGAGGCGATATCTTCGGAGACCTTGGCAACCCCCCCCGGAGCCGGGAAAGTAAATGCCATTTTAACACGTTGATAAACCGTTTCTGGTGCGATATCATCGCCAAGATACGCAGAAAGAATGCGGCTGCTTCCCGTAACCAGATCCAGGTATAACAAGTCATCAATTTCCGTCGAACTGAACTCAGGCAGTCGCAATCGTCAAACGCAAGCACCGGCTGACTGTGATGATACTGTTTTGCTCGATCATCAGTTGAATACCACCCAGGAAGAAGCAAGGCGCGACATTATCGTAGTGCACGCTACCCGAAATAAGCCCTTTCAACTCCCCCCATCAGCGCCAGCAAACCTGTATCATCCAGCGATTTACTACAAAATTCGTTCATCGCCATCAGACCGGCGACCACTAAACAGACACTGGAACCAAGACCAGATCCGATCAGCATGCTCTTTTCCAGCGTCATAGCGACAGGAATGGTTTTTCCCACTTCCTAACAAAAACGTTTCCAACACTGATAGACAATGCTTTCTTTCGGCTCACTCGGCAATTTGCCAACAAAACGCCCCTCATTGCACAAGCTGAAGCTATCAGCCGCCGTTACGGGTCACGCAATCGCCCAACAGCGAGCCATCAATAGACGTAACCGCCGCGCCCAGCACATCAAACCCAATGCTGATGTTGCCGATCGACGTGGGCGCATAAATTTTAACCATTATTATACTCCTGACTTCCATGACAGCGTGCGCAACAGATCGGCAAACACACCCGGCCGATGTCACATCATTACCAGCACCATAACCACACAGCACCAGCGGAAATGGCTAGTAATACTGACTATAGAACGCCGGCGCATTCTCAACTTCTTTCACTTTGAACAGCGGATCGTTACCGACCACTACGCTAATTTGCACTTTGCAGCGCCCTTCTTCAATCACGCCGACATAACGTAACATTTTACCTGCTTCCCGCGCGTGTGCCACTTTTTCACTAAATTGCGCATCTAGCGCCGGTAAACGCGCCATAAAGATGTCAACATCGCCCGAGGCGTCAAATGACGCAAAGCACCTTCCACTTCCATATCAGCCAGTTCTAGTTTATAGCCCGCTTCACGTGCCAGAATTAGCAACTTGCGCGCCACATCCATACCGGACAAATCGTCACATGGATCGGGCTTGGTGTAATCATTACTACAGACACACAGATCGATATGTTTCTGCTTCAGCCAATGTTGCTGGCGATGAATCTGCTCCAGCAAGGCTCCGCCTACACCAACCTACATCAATAACGAACACATCGTCACCTGATCGGTATTAAACAGCATCTGGTGTGCCACACGCACGCCAGTCACCACCACATCGTTATCCACTACGACAAAGATGGAGAGTTCAGAAGAGCCCTGTGTAATCGTGATAATATTGATATTGGCGCTGGCCAATGCGGAAAACAGACGAGCTGAAAGGCCACACAGCGTGTGCATCCGTCGCCCACCACGGAAATAATCGCCAGACGTTCGGTAATATCCAGCGGCTTCCAGCACACCATCTTTTAATTCCAGATAAAATTCATCTTCCAGCGTTTTTTTGGAATGGGCCAGTTCGCTTTGCGACACGCAGAAACTGATGCCGTTCTCGGAAGAGGACTGTGTGATCAGCACTACGGAAATACCCGCACGCCAGGGCCGGAAACGTTGAACATCGCCATTAAAATCACGTGATCAGAAAGGATCCCTTGCTCAGCGATACGACGTGTGAATTCAACGATATCTACGGTAGATTCCAGATAATACCCCTGCGCCAGCAAGCGTTTTACCGGATCGATAACCGATACTTTATAACTGAGAGCCTGGAATACGGCCTCCATGATAGCAATCGACAATTTTTCGCCACGGCAGATGATGCTGGCGTTGACGCTATCCGGGTACTGTCCTAACAGGGAAATTCCGTGCAGAACCTGTTTCAGTTGAACAAGCTCTTGTTGTACCAACGTGGACAAGCGCTCATACGGGAGAACGAGCCTGAGGATTCCAGGACTTTCCTGACGAGCAATCGGCATCGTATAGCTCTGCGTGATGGGGCCCGCCCCTACTTCATCCTCTGGAAGATATCCCGCCATGCCAGCGGCAAATGTTCTTCCAGATTGTCCCACAGTTTGGCGACAATAGTCGCCTGCACACTGAGATCGGCTCACCCTTGATCAAAAGCGTAACGCGCCAACGAGCCCTGACGGGGCTTATCACTATTTGCCAAAAGTTCTCTCCATTCACTGTGCGCAAGATTGTCTATCCCCCCAATACATTAGCTCACGCACGCGTGCAATTTCCGGCCGTTGCGCCAGGGTTTTATCTGGGGTAGACAACGCAATCGTCAAGGTAAGGGATACCTAACTTTTACGCGGCGACCATCGGGTAGAACCCACGCGCCTACATCAGCGATCGCAGTATGGCTTCGCGATCCTGACGCTGCCCGTTATCGAGCAGCAACATGGCTTGCCAGTAGCGCCATTTATCTTTCTGTAGCGTATCAGCCGGAAGTTTAGCGAGCTAGAAGCACAGCCCAGCTTTATCCCCATCACTAAGTGTCATGCGGACTCTGCGTTCCAGCAGGCTGTCTGAGCAAGAGCCTACAGCGAGCACCAACTGATCGACGGTTTGTCGTTTTCCGTGCCCAAGTTGCGATCGTTAGGATTATCGGCCCGAATGGTGCCGGTAAATCAACGCTGTTCCGTATGATGTCCGGTCAGGATCAGCCAGATGGCGGCACTATCGAACTAGGTGAAACGGTAAAATTGGCTTCGGTCGATCAGTTCCGTGACAGCATAGACAACAGCAAAACCGTTTAGGAAGAAGTCTCTGGCAGGCTGGACATCATGAGTATTGGCAGCACAGAGATGCCAAGTCGCGCCTATGTTGGCTGCTTTAACTTTAAAGGCACCGATCAGAGCAAACGTGTCGGAGAACTATCTGGGGGTGAGCGCAGTCGTCTTCATCTGGCGAAGTTGTTGCAAGTCGACGGCAACGTACTGCTGCTCGATGAACCGAACAACGACCTGGATATTGTGAACTGCACGCGCTGGAAAACACCCTGCTGGAGTTCCCAGGCTGCGCCATGGTGATTTCCCACGACCGTTGGTTCCTTGACCGTATTGCCACCCATATCCTGGATTATCAAGATGAAGGCAAGGTGGGGTGGAATTCTTCGAAGGTAACTTCACCGAATACGAAGAGTATAAGAAACGCACGCTGGGAACAGATGCGCTGGAACCTCACCGCACCAAGTACAAGCGTATAGCGAATTAATTTGCTGATGGCATCAGGTGATAAAATACCCTGTCATACCAAATGCCCCAGTCACTGCCAGGGCGTTTTTTTACGACAATTATTTTCTATGATAATCAAAATATTTCTTAATTCTGATTGTCATCTTCCTTGACCCGTTTTGTACCTGTCTCAAGAAACGCAGGGTTGCGCGTACCCGCGTTGATGCAGCGGCAGTCCTCCCGCTAGAGCGTGTGTGGGAACTTGATGACACAAGCTGGAATACGGCAGCAGCAAAAGCCTCCTGCACCAACACGGCATTCTGTTATACCGCCGCACTATCCATTTTCGATACTCCTGACTCACCTGACTGATACCTCGACTCTGTTCATTAGATGCAGAGGCAATTTCCCCTATTATATCGGTCACAACACAGGTGCAAGCCTGAATAATCTCACCCATGGTTTCCCTCCCGCCTGCGATACCAGATGCACCCCCGTATCAACCAGACACCCTGACTAACCGATCAAAGATTCAATCTCTTTAGCCGCCTAGCACTGCGCTGTGCCAGACTGCGCACTTCACCGGCTACCACGGCAAACTCTCGCCTTTGCTCACCGGCACGAGCGACTTCAACGGCGGCATTCAGCGATAGAATGTTGGTTTAGAATGCGATGTTGTTAATCACAGAGGTAATGTCAGCAATCTTGCGTAAACTGGCAGAGATATCACTCATGGTGGTCACCACGTTATTTACGATATCACCGCCCTTCTCTGCTTTAGTCGAAGCATTTTTGCCAGTTGTCTAGCATGGTGGGCGTTATCCGAGTTTTGCTTCACCGTGGCCGTCAGTTGTTTCATGCTGGCCGCCGTCTCTTCTAACGCTGCTGCCTGCTGCTCGGTACGTGAAGAGAGATCCACATTACCTGCGGAAATTTCCGTGGCGCCCTGGTGAATTGCCGTTGCATCTTCTTGCACCACGCTAATCGTTTCCATCAACGCAGCCTGCATGTTCTGGACGTTTTACCACAGAATGCCGATTTTGTTACTGCTCATCTCACTGGCGCTTTGGGTTAAATCCCCGGCAGCAATACGTTGAATGCGCGTCACCAGCCGATCCAGCGGATCCAATAGCGCATTGCGGATAATGACATAAATGATCGCCTCCATAACAATGGAGGCCACAAAGGAGAGCGCCATCAGTATAAAGCCGAGACGAGAGTTCGCCTCGGCATGCTGATTAATTTGCGTGGTATTATCGGTCAAATAGCGTACTGCTTTACGCACTGACTACACATAGTTTGCATCCAGTTTGCGGGATTCATCGCTTTCCAGCGAAATTACTTCCTCGAATTCTCCTCTCTTCGCTGCTTCAACAATCAGCTTGACCACCTTGTCGCGGTACGTAGCGTAATTGGCAACGAGTTCATCATCCAGCCCTGTGGGAGCGTTGAATTTATCCGGCCGAGCTAGATATTCATTAAAACGTTTTTTTTAAACTTTTTACACGACTCTCAGTCTGTGTCAGTGTACTTTTATAACCCTCAGCATCACCAAACGTTGCGTCGCCGCCGCCTGCACCAACAGCTGGCGAGTAACACGCGGTTTATCCATGCCGCTGCTGACGCCAGCTCGCACATTAGAGACCAGATTAGCTCGATCTAATGCATCATTACTCTGTTTAAGAAAATAACTCGCCGTACCGATGGAGATAGCGAACAGCAATAAAATAAGCGTTATTAGACTAATAAATAGCGTAACAAGTCTGATATTATTGATATAATGTGAATTTCCTTTTATCTCGGACATGAATGTTATTCTCATTTCGACAACGGAGGGTATGGACATCCCTTCCGCAATGAATAACGGATAATATCGGCGTTACTAAAAAAACATCGTCGTATTCATGTTTTATCGGCAATGGCGTGAAAACATCCACTTCAATGTCGTGATCATAATCATATTTCAAATAAAGTGGTGTTATATTTCTAAAAATAAGAAATGTATTCTTACATTGAATAATACGTCACGCAATCAGGATGAAAATGACTTCGGTGTGACATATTCCGCCAGCGCATCATGTTGCAGCGAAAATTCAATAAAGCAGGCTATTGCGGGAGAGTTGAGTTTCCTGCTCGGATAAAACAATATAGAGTTCATTGGGCTCCGCACGCCGTTCAGGCAACACACGCACCAAAGACCGGGGCACAGATGAACCCTCTATAAGAAAAGCAGACAGCAGGGTGATGCCCGCCATCGCGCATTTGCGGGCATACAGCAGATTGCCGGTCGTGTGCGTCGATGGAAGTAGCTAGCGATAGTCATCGCTACCGCGTTGTAATGCCCACTCTGGCTAGGCACGATGAGCAATACATGGATGAGACTGAAGCTGCTGCGGCTGCTGCGGATGACCAATACAGAGGGTGGCGCGCCAGTTAGCATGGAGAGGCCATCAGATAACGCGGCGTGAAACACAAAGATCTGCCAATGATAGAAGAATCCAGCGGCTTACCGGTGCGAAATGCTAAATTAAAACCTTCATCAACTAAATCTACCAGCGTGTCAGAGATGGCAATTTCCAGAGACACTACGGGAAAGCGGCACCGAAACTCGGTGGTCAACCGGCGCCAGTAGCGTAGCGCCAAAACCAGTAGGGCTGGTGATGCGAAGCCGCCCGCTCCGGTTATCACGCAAATGTTGAATAGTGAGATCGGCCGCTCACTGGCCTGAATCATCTCTTGACAGTGGGTCAGATAGCGCTCGCTAGCAAACGTCAGGCTGATCTTACGCGTAGTGCGTTAGCAGCCCCTTAAGCCCAAGCTATTGTTCGAGCTGGCTGATACCCAAGCTGAGGCTTGGATTTGGCCATGCCAGCCTTGAACGCAGCCTTGTCACATTGCAGCATTCAGCCACCAGCGCAAACAGCGCCATATCTTGCCACTACCTGAACATGGAGGGTTTAAACATGATTGTTCGCCTACGACAAACATTTCGTTAATGATTATCCATTTTATCAGCACGATAATTTCGTTCTACACTTTTCTCATCGAAATAATGAGGAGTACATCATTACCGTACATGCTATTGCAGTTGACCCACAACATCCCGAACATTTTATCACCATTACCTAAGAGCAGCCGCAGCCGAGTCCGCACGATCTGCTGGTTGAGCTAAAAGCGATATCTATCAATCCTATCGATACCAAAGTACATACTAGATTGCGTAAAAATGGATTAATGGAACCTCGCGTATTAGACTGGATATCAGTGGCATCGTGCTTGCTATTGGCGAGCACGTCAGTGATTTTCAGGTGAGAGATGAATTTGGTACGCTGGTGATATCACGCGCTCTGGCAGCAACAGTTCTCATCAGTTAATTGATGCACGTATTTTGGCACACCAACCTGTTTCTCTCGACTGGGCAGCCACCGCAAAACCCTGCCACTGACCGCACTCACTGCCTGGGCAGGGTTGTTTGAGCACCTTGAGATTCAGGATGCTGATGCAGGGAAAAACCTGCTGATTATCGGTGGCGCAGGCGGCGTGGGTTCTCTGGCTATCTCATTATCGGCACTGCGCAGTGAGGTCAAGGTTATCGCCACCGCCTCTCGTCCGGATTCGGCAGAATGGTGCCGTCAGCGTGGTGCGGATCTCGTCGTTGATTATCGCGATTTGGTAGGTGAGCTGAAAAAGCCGGGCATCGCACAGGTGGATTATATTTTCTGCCTGAACGACACCGACGGGCACTGGAGCGCGATAGATTCCTTGATTGCAACGCACGGCAAGATCTGCACTTTCGTTGAGAACGAAAGGCCGCTGGATCAGAACGAACTGAAGCGTAAAAGTACCTCTCTGCATTGGGAATTCATGTTTACCCACAGCATATATCAAACGCCGGATATGGTGGTGCAGCAAGGAAAAATACTGCAAGAGGTTGTGCATCTGGTGAACGCGGGCAAGCTGCAAGGCACCGCCGTGAAGTATTGAATGGTTTAAGCATTGAAACGCTGCAACAGGCTTATACCAAGGTGCAGGAAGGGCATATGCGCGGCAAGGTGCCTATTCGCAAAATATCACTTGTCAGTCTCTTTAAGCAAACAGCCCCTTTTTAGGGCTATTTGTCATGGTATTAAACGCTCGACAAGCACTTAGAACAACAGGCGAGCACGGATGGTGCCAGGAATCGCCTTCATCAGTTACAGTGTCGTATTCGCCACATCCGTTTCCACATCGATCACCACATAGCCGATATCCGCGCTGGTTTACAGATACTGAGCAGCAATATTGATGCCTTACTCGGCAAAAATAGTGTTGATTACCGTCAGCACGCCAGGGCGATTTTCGTGAATATGCAGCAAACGTGCGCGATCTCTCTAAACTGGTAAGGAAACTTCCCGGAAGTTCACTGCAGAAAGCATCAAACCGTTATCAGAGTATTTTGCCAGCTTACCGGCCACTTCTGTACCAATGTTTTCCTGTGCTTCCTCAGTGGAACCGCCAATTTGCGGCGTCAGTAGTACGTTGTCGAACTCCAGCAACGAAGAAATAAACGGATCGGTATTGGTTGCTGGCTCTTGCGGGAATACGTCAATCGCTGCACTGGCAATGTGTTGGCTACACAGCCTTCACACAATGCAGGGATATCAACTACCGTGCCGCAAGATGCGTTGATCAGGATAGAACCCGGCTTTTTCTCAGAGCCAGCTTTTCTGCGCCCACCATGTTCTGGGTGCTCACCGTTTCCAGTACGTTAAGGCTGACCACGTCGCTCATGTTCAGCCATTCGGACAGGTGACGCACCTGCTGAGCATTGCCTAACGGCAACTTGATCTTGATGTCGTAAAAGTAAACGTACATCCCCAGATTTTCAGCCAGGATACCTAGCTAGGTGCCAATGCGGCCGTAGCCAATGATGCCCAGTTTTTTCTGCGCGCTTCAAAGGAGCCCACAGCTTGTTTGTGCCACACGCCACCGGTGCGCTTTCGCATTGGCGGTGGGGGAACAACGCCACGCAGCAGCAGTTCACTGACACCAGCCTCGCCATGCTGCGGGTATTGGAGAAGAGAGCGTTAAACACCGGGATGCCGCGTTTGGTTGCTGAAGGCAATTCAACCTGATTGGTGCCGATGTAAAAACAACCCACTGCAACCATTTTTTCTGCAGCAGCAAGACAGTCGATTGCTTCCCCAAAACTGCCAGCGGCGTCACAGACTCCCTTTTATTACAGTAAAAATAGGGATAAAGCGTCACCTTGCCAGATGCGCAGGAAACAAAATAAGAAAAAGTGATATTAAGTACCAAAAGTGAGACATTAACAATGATGAGATTTTTAAGCAAAAAAAATAGGACGTTAGCACTATCATGCCAACACTCTATGCTCAGGAGAAAATTACTTCAGGGTTTTCACGCCATCTGCCTTACCCACTAATGCGACATCCGCACCACGGTTGGCAAACAGACCAACGGTCACTACGCCTGCAATCCCATTGATACGGTTTTCTACGGCAATGGCATCTGAGATATCAAGGTTGTGCACATCAAGGATCATATTGCCATTGTCCGTTACTACGCCTTGACGATAGATAGGCTGTCCACCCAATTTCACCATCTCCCGTGCCACGTAAGCGCGGGCCATGGGGATCACTTCCACCGGCAAAGGGAATTTACCAAGAATATCCACTTGCTTGGAAGTATCGACGACACAGATAAACTGACGTGCAATGGCGGCAATGATCTTCTCACGCGTCAACGCTGCGCCACCACCTTTGATCATTTGCATATGCGGGTTGATCTCATCAGCTCCGTCCACATAAATATCCAGTTCATCAACCTCGTTGCTATCGAATACCGGAATACCTAATCTTTTTAGCTTCTCGGTAGAAGCCACTGAGCTGGATACTGCGCCTTTAATCTGGTGTTTGATTGAACCCAGCGCATCAATGAAGTGCGCAGCCGTTGAACCCGTACCAACCCCAATAATGGTATCTGAGCAGACATAGTCCAACGCGGCCCAGCCGACCGGCTTTTTCAGTTCATCTTGTGTCATGGTGTCTATATCGTGCCTGCAAATTACAGTGAGAAGAGAGAAACGTATTATAGAGCAAGCGCTACTAGAAACGAAGCCAATCACTATGCGTCATCTGGTTATTTTCGGCCATGACTGTGAAATGGGACAGATTTTTAGCGTGTTCAGTCGGAAAAATGTGGCATAGTGCAAAGACCAACTTTTATCCATAGAAGAAAATGACACCTTCATGAAACGAGCGGACTATCGCACATTTCAGGCTTTGGATGCCGTAATCCGTGAGCACGGATTTGAACGCGCCGCGCAAAAATTGCGCATCACGCAATCCACCGTTTCGCAACGCATCAAGCAGTTGGAAAACCTGTTCGGACAACCGTTGTTGGTCAGAACTATTCCACTGCGCCCTACAGAAAAAGGGCAAAAATTGCTGGTGCTGTTGCATTAAG
Organism: Candidatus Malihini olakiniferum; assembly: GCA_051305815.1. Taxonomy (GTDB): domain Bacteria; phylum Pseudomonadota; class Gammaproteobacteria; order Enterobacterales; family Enterobacteriaceae; genus Symbiopectobacterium; species Symbiopectobacterium olakiniferum_B. The sequence continues at coordinate 17,751 of JBPPLV010000030.1, read as the reverse complement.
GGAGCTACCGGAAGAAGAGTGGTTGGGCTACGCTGCTAGCAGCGATATCCCGCTGTTGCTGTCGCTTGCGGTCAACGCCGATAGTCTGGCAATCTGTCTGCTGCCTGCGCTGCAGCCGGTGCTGGTCGATTCCCCCATTCGTCTTAATCTGCAAGTGGAAGATTAAACTCGCACCCAAGAACGCTGGCGGCGTTGTGAAGTAGTCGGGCAGTCAGTATCCAGCCGCAACCGAGTTATCTGGTAGATAAACTCGGTGCGCTGGACTATACTTTCTGAATGGCGTAGCTCGTTCCGCTTTGTTACGCGCTCCTGCAGTTACCTTTGATTACCTGAATGACATGCATCAGGCGTTCTTGTAGCAGAATTTCGATCTCTCGCCCGGCAGCGTACCCCTGCTGTATCGTTAACTCGTCAGAGACCTTCGTGCAACTGGCACGACAAGGCACCACCTGCTGTATGATCCTGCATCTACAAATCGAGAGAGAATTGGCAAGCGGCGATCTGGTCGATCTGACGCCGGGTTTGTTCCAGCGACGCATATTGTACTGGCATCGTTTCGCACCAGAAAGCCAGATGATGAGAAAGGTAACGGATGCCCTGCTCTCGTATGGGCATCGCGTATTGCGCCAATCCTAATGCGTTTCAAGAAGACGTTACTGATTGGGTTGCAGCTCGAACACCACGTCAACCTGATCATCAAACTGGATGCTTTGCTACTCGTAAGTCTGTGCTACATCAGCCTCTGCCATGACGCCCGCCGCTTTAAACATACGGGCCATGGGAACGAGCTGATAGTTGGCAACCTGGTAGTGAATGCTATAAATCGGCCCCAGTTTGGCGTTAAATCCAATTGCCAATACTTGCGCTTCGCTGGTCGCTTTTTCTATTGCTCGCTGACGAGCCTGATCGCGATAGGCTTCTGGGTTGGCAACCCCGAGGTTCCATGCCGCGGATTTCCGTCAACCCAGCGTACAGCACACCGTCCAGTAACGCGTTTGCTGATCCCACTGGCGTACCGTTACCGCCACCTGACGCACCGCGCGGTACCCTTTGAGTTCAGCGCGGTAATCTTTCAGAAAATCGTATTCAGGATGCGTACGCAAGTTTGCAGCGCTGATGTCTTTTCTTTCAATACCGTGTTTTTCCAGATAGGCAAAATATTACGCCACGCGATCGTCCACCTGCTTTTTAGCATCAGCCACGTCTTTCGATGAAACACTGACCTCAATCGCCAAGCTTGTAATATCCGGAGTGGCATCTACGCTGGCTTTGCCAGATGTCACAATGTGCGGTCCGTTCGGTAATTCAGCGGCCTACCCGAACAGCGGAAGCGTGCCTAATCCTAACAGGGCGGCTATCGCCAGTGCTTTTAGCTTCACAGTGTCGTTTCTCCTGATTCCATTTGATATTACGCCGTTGCGCGCCAAGATTACGGCTTACGTGCCTGTGCTGTGAATATGCATAGTGCAAGCCTAGGTTGGCTTAAATATAGGTAAATTCCGTAATACATTAAAAAACATCAACTTACAACACTATTGCATGCCAAAATATGCGAGTTGTAGCGCAATACTCCATATGATGATGCCAACAAAAACATCAATCATGCGCTGCGCCCAGAAAAAGTCCCTGCCAATATATCCCAAACATGGTTATTACACTCTCTCGGATGAACAATCCGAGAGAGTGTAGGGCTATTTTTTCATTAACTAAAATTGAAGATTCTAATTATTCATTATAAAATATAATGTTGAATATCACGCAATGCCGAATGTGAAAGAGACAGTGTTTTGACTCCGGCCTGCTTTTCATTACGTTGTAATAGGAAAGACACAGCAAACAGCAGCCAGAGGGATTGAAAAGTTTTCACCGCCAGTATACTGCCTGATTTTGGGCGGAGAAGAGCTTATTCCCTGTGTGCAGCAGAGAGACAGAAAATAGCGCTATCGCAACAGTATGAGGATAAATGGTTTTATCAAATTTCATAACACAAAACAGATCAATCAGTAACAATAGTTAGGATGATTCGATATGGAGGCCGTATTTTTGCTTTTCGAGTGAAAGCGTTTAGACATCCGTGCTCTTAGCACTGGATTCCTAAGGAGGATTAACGAAAACTATTCGTTAATTGAGGGAGTTGGTTAGTAGATGCGGACTTACTTTGATGCAAATGTACATCCATTTGCGGATAAGGAATGCCGATGTTATGTGCATCCAGCGCGCATTTGGTGTTCTCCAGCAGATCCCAGTATACCGCTTGCGCGTTACCGTTAGTGGTCCAGACCTAGACAACAAAGTTGAGTAAAGACAAAGCCATCTCGTTCAGGAGAATAGTGACGCCTTTTTCATGCTGAATACGTGCATCCGCTGCAACAATATCGCCCAGAAGGGTTTTTTACCTGATCGATATTTGCATCATATGCAACGCCCACGATCAACTCTACACAGTGATCTGGCTCGTGGCTGCTATTGATAATATTGTCTACGATGATTTTACCGTTTGGTACTACCATCACCGGTGCGCAGCGTGGTCGAGAAAATCCGCACCTGACTAACAACCCCTGAAACACCGCCCAGATCGACTGATTCCTCGGTACGAAACGGACGGAACATCACCAACAATACACCCGCAGCAAAGTTTGACAGAGAACCTTGTAACGCAAGGCCAACGGCTAAACCCGCAGCACAAAGCACGGCAATCACCGATGCCGTTTGCCACAACGCGGCTTAATACCGCAATCAGCGTAAAAGCAATAATCCCGTAACGCACCAGTGCAGCGAGAAAATCGGCAACGGTAGTATCAATTCCTCACGCCACCAGCAAGTCGACGAGCAAAATAATGATGGCCGGCCACCACGTTCGCTGCATATTGCAACAGCAGCGCTTCATTGTTGACGACCCATTGTCCCATACGATTCAGACTTTCGGTTACATTCAATTTTTCCATTTGTACTCTCCCATTTTTTGCTTTTCTCCCTTTGAAAGGGATCGTTCACACCCAAAATGGCCCTTGAAAGAGACCAGAAAAAATTAAGGCTTCTGATAAAAGGAGCCTCTTATTTTCATGCATTGTTGGCAATGCACTTATTAATATAAATTACAGTGCATCGATCGCATTCAGTTCTTTAAACGCTTTTTCTAAACGTGCAACCATTGTTGCCTGGCCAGCACGCAGCCAAACACGCGGATCGTAGTATTTCTTGTTCGGCTTGTCTGCGCCTTCAGGGTTACCCAACTGCCCCTGCAGATAGCCTTCATTCTTCTTGCAGTACGCCAAAACGCCTTCCCAGGTTGCCCACTGAGTATCGGTGTCGATGTTCATTTTTACAACACCGTAGCTAACGGCTTCGGCAATTTCTTCCGCCGTGGAGCCGGAGCCACCGTGGAATACCAAGTCCAGACTGTTGTGCGGCAGGTTGAATTTTTTGGACACATATTCCTGCGAGTTGTGCAGGATTTTCGGCGTCAACTGCACGTTACCCGGTTTGTATACTCCATGCACGTTGCCGAACGACGCCGCGATGGTGAAACGCGGGCTGATAGCGTGCAGCTTTTCATAGGCATAAGCAACATCTTCCGGCTGAGTGTAGAGCGCGGAGTTATCAAGATGGCTGTTGTCTACACCATCTTCTTCGCCGCCAGTACAACCCAGTTCGATTTCCAGCGTCATGTTGATTTTTGCTATGCGCTTAAGGTACTGGCTGCAAATCTCGATGTTTTCTTCCAGAGACTCTTCCGACAGGTCGATCATGTGAGAGGAGAACAGTGGTTTACCGGTTGCAGCAAAGTATTTTTCACCGGCGCCCAGCAGGCCGTCTAACCAGGGCAGCAGTTTTTTGGCGCAGTGGTCAGTGTGTAGAATGACAGGAATGCCGTAGTGTTCCGCCATCAGGTGAACGTGTTGTGCGCCAGAGATGGCACCAAGGATAGCGGCTTTCTGTCCTTCCGCTTTCAGGCCTTTACCCGCTGTAAACGCGGACCCCCCGTTAGAGAACTGAACAATAACCGGTGCGCGAACTTTCGCTGCCGCTTCCAGCACCGCATTGACCGAGTCAGTACCGACGCAGTTGACTGCAGGCAGAGCAAAACCATTTTCCTTTGCTACTGCGAAAACTTTCTGAACGTCATCGCCAGTGATGACACCAGGTTTTACGAAATCTAAAATTTTAGACATGTTACGTGTCCCGTCTCGTTGGCCGTGGAGGGTTGAGATAATTGACTACGGGCCGGACGCACAGCGTCCGAACCCACCGTTGCCAACTCGACGAGGGAGCAACGGGTTGCCGGGTGAAACCCCGGCAAATCGGCATTACTACTTAGCACGCTCTTCCAGCATGACTACCGCAGGCAGTTTTTTCCCTTCCACAAACTCCAGGAAGGCACCACCACCGGTAGAAATATAAGAAATCTTGTCTGAAATACCGAACAGGTCAATCGCTGCCAGCGTATCGCCACCACCGGCGATAGAGAACGCGTCGCTGTCTGCAATCGCTTGAGCGATGATCTCGGTTCCCTTACGGAAGTTCGGGAATTCAAACACGCCAACCGGGCCGTTCCACAGGATAGTCTTAGCATTTTTCAGAATATCGGCCAGACGCTTAGCGGACACATCACCCAAGTCCAGAATCTGTTCATCATCTTTGATGGCAGTAACAGACTTCAAGGTTGCCTTTACGGTTTCGGAGAATTCCGTTGCCACACGCACGTCGCTCGGAACTGGAATATCGCAGGTTTCCAGTAGTTTTTTCGCTTCAGGGGTTAGATCTGCTTCATAGAGCGATTTGCCCACGTTATGGCCTTGTGCAGCAAGGAAAGTGTTGGCAATACTACCGCCAACGATCAATTGGTCTGCAATCTTGGACAATGAGCCCAGCACGGTCAGTTTAGTGGAAACTTTAGAACCGCCGACGATAGCCATCATCGGGCGCTCTGGGTTGCTTAGGGCTTTACCCAGCGCTTCCAGTTCGTCTGCCAGCAGCGGGCCTGCACACGCGATATCGGCAAACTTGCCAACGCCGTGGGTAGACGCCTGCGCACGGTGCGCAGTACCAAAGGCATCCATGACGAATACATCGCACAGCGCCGCGTATTTCTTCGATAGTTCTTCGTCGTCCTTCTTCTCGCCTTTATTAAACCGAACGTTTTCCAGAACCACCAACTCACCTTCGGCAACATCAACACCATCCAGATAATCCTTCGCCAGACGAACAGGAAAAGAAATTTTTTCTTTCAGGTAGTTAACTACCGGCAGCAGGGAGAATTCTTCGTTGTATTCCCCTTCGGTCGGGAGTCCCAGGTGGGAAGTCACTATGACACGCGCACCTTTTTTCAGGGCGATTTCAATGGTAGGCAACGACGCACGGATACGCGTATCAGACGTCACTTTACCTTCTTTTACCGGCACGTTTAGATCCGCACGGATCAGTAAGCGTTTACCAGCCAGATCCAGATCGGTCATCTTAATTATAGACATGGTGAATCCTCTTGTTGATTCTCTTATAAAGTTGTGTTATCTAGATATAAAATATGTTATAATTCAATTATATATAACTGTAAACTACAGGCTGCCATCGCTCAGGTAGTATCCAATATGCGATTGGTGAAACCCCATTCGTTATCGCACCAGACTAGCGTCTTTATCAGGTGTGATCCACTGACCCGCGTCTGCGTACTGTCTACGATGGCGCCGTACGGATCGTGATTAAAATCCGCTGAAAATAAAGATATTTCGTATAGTCAACTATACCACGAAATGCTCCATGCACTGATTTTTGAAAAATTACATTGATTTCATTAATATTTACTGCTTGCCTTATTGTTACGCTTAAATCAATGACGGTGAGATTGGATCCTCGGCACTCGCAACTAAATCGCCTCAAAACGGTCAGTAAACTGCGGGAAGATACGCGTAACACCTGCCGCCAGTTTAGTATCCGCTGGAATAATGCACTAGCTAACCGCACGGGTACGGCGTAAATCGCTGTGGTCAGTATCGATTATCATCTGATCGTTCATCGAAGAGTGAATCGTGGTGATAGTGCCGCTTTCGATGCCAAACGATTCGTCCAGCAATACCCAGTTCTCGCCAGGCCAACCCCTCAATTTCCGCTAATGCAACAGCAGAATGGCGTTATCGCCGACAAAGAGCTGGTTCCACTCCTGAAGGATATCCCAAGTAAAACACCCATGACTGGTATCATACTTCAGCAGATGTGCCATGCCTTCCGCGCTCGCCAGTTCGTTGATCGCCACCAGCTAATATCGCCCCGGCGCCCGGATTCGTACAGTGCCCGTAACACGCTGCGGCCAATACAACCAAAACCGTTTATCGCAATACGAATTGTCATCGCATTCTCTATATCAAGCTGAACACTCGAATAGGTAAGCTGTATAGAATAATTAGCACTAACACCGGAATAAACCGTTACGTAAGACTATTCTGGGGCAACGCCCTGCCCTTGACGATCCATTTACGGGATAAATTCGCCGCTATTCTGGATCAATTGCCCTAATTGCGCAAAATGAAACGATTCAGCTAGCATAATGCAAATTTGCATCAAAGGAAATATCTCTACCAGAGCGCTTGTAGAACAATAACGGAGTTCAAAAAAATGGCGGTATCGGCCATGGCAAAAAATTGCATTTTGTCATGCCGATACATTTATCAGGCAGGATCTACGCGCATAAGAGCAGGATGACGCAGTACTTCAGCCAATGCCAGATCGCTAACGATTGCCCATAAGAGCGTTGGCGAATGAGCACATCGTATATTCAGGTAACGTCATAAATACCGGTGTACTGGAAGAGATCTCAGCCAGTTCCCTTGTTAATTGATACGTGCTAGCAACGCATCAACAGCCCTATAACGCCGGTATCGGCAAAGCGATCATAAAAAATACCTAACCGATAATACCTTTAAGAAAAGCGTAGGCGATCGCTGCCGTGGCTGACGACTCCTGATAACTGTGCGAATCGTTGAGCAGCGTGTGCCACATACCGTTGTCAGACTGAACTTTTAACAAGGCTTCATTCTGGCACAGGAAGTTCTGCTCAATAAAACGAGACGATGCAGAGTGACTTGCTCGCGTTAACTCCAGCAGTTCGACGGCCGTTATCGCTGCCCATCCGTTGCTCCGCCCCCCATAACGCACCGGTAAAGTGGTGTTTTTCTGTAAAATTCCAACTGTGCCGCCACAGACAGCTAATGGGATTGCTTAAAAATTACGTATGCAGCAAGAACTGGTAAATGACCTCTTCGCAATAGGCGAGCTTGTTGAGAATTGCCCTGCCTTAACGTGGAATAGGCCGCTCATAAACAGGGCATCTACCCACAGTTATCCCTCATTATTACGCGTAGCGGTGGTGTGGGCGAACCCACCCATTTCGGTACGCAACAGCCCTTACTCAATCCACTCACAGTATTCATTCACCAATGCGCGCCACTGCATATTTTCTTGCTGCTCCAGCAGCGACACTAACGTCAGCATAGGTGCAACGTGATTGAATTTTTTACTGCTTCTTCTGCCTGATGGCTTTCAAAACAGGCGCTTAAGTAGTCGAACATAGGTTCGATCCCCTATCGCTTCATACAAGCGCCAAATACCATACAACCCTACACCCTACAACCAATCCCACAGTTCAATAGACATGTCCTAACCATAGGCACCAATGGATTTAAGATTATCACCATCCTCACGGATGGTGATAATCTCCTGATACAACACGGCGAGTTTTGCGGTAATAATTGATTTATCCAGTATGGGTTTCTTCCTGAAAGTTGAGCTACAGAGACGCGCTCAGCTGCAACGTCTCTGTAACGTGAGGACGCTATTCCCAAATGGTGATATTGGCATCACGCAGCAGCGCGATTAAGTGCTGTTTCATTTCTGGACTAGGTGGTGTGGCAGGTGCAGACGCAGAAATTGATAAACCGGTGAGGCGAATCGCTTCTTTTATCAGGCCGGTAAAAGGGACTTCCAGGGTATAGATCTTCGACAACACGGCCAGACGGCGCAACAGCGTTTGCACCGCAACTATATCTTTCGTTAGAAATGCCTGATAGATGCCATAGGTAATTTCCGGTGCAAAATTGCACATCGCAGAGATCACGCTATCGCCGCCGAGCAGCAACGTATCGAGGGCATGTTCATCAAACCCGCAAAAAACCAGGAAATTGGAATGTCGGCCTTTCACTTCCGTAATCACCTGGCGAATATGGCTCATGTAATCGATAGTATCCTTAATGCCAACAATGTTGCGTTAATGCAATGGCCTCCGCCGTGGAACGGGATGTCGTACCAATAATAACCGGTTTGTGCCCATTCACTTTTTCTACGCAAAATTCATTAATCGCCTTACGTTGTTCTTGGGAGAAATTGATAAATTTTCCCGCGCTCTCCAAAAATAATAAACCGTTTACGGCAGAGCCAATTAATCATATTCCCATACCTTCTGGATCAAATTTATCTTTCTCATCCAGAATCGTTGGAACCGGAGGAATAATACCCGCAAGTGTTTTAAACATAAGTCACCACCTTTTTCCATATGTGGAAAATTAATATTATCGCTATAATGAGGGTGGGCGCGCAGCAGGCTGCCCGAATTAAAACTAAAAATTAATCGCTCTTATTCTTTTTTAACGCTTTCAAGCCAGTATTGATAACGTCAAGGATCTTATCAGGTAAATACATCCCTTCTAGGTTCCCCCGCTGACAGCCTACAAAGGCTCCCATAAAAGGGTGTCATCAGGCAAGTCTGGATGCGCCCACAATTCGGGATGCAAAGGTCTTGCTCACCAGCACGGCTCCGCCTTCTTCAGGAGGCAACTGATGCCCTTCAATGTCAATAAAATTGAAGGAGCCAACCAACCGATTCCTGTCGATAACCATTTCGATGATGTCACCATCGCGCAACTTACCAATAGGACCGCCCGCCAAGGCCTCCGGCCCGATATGATCGATACAGGCACCGCGGGGGTCGACACGCCAGAAAAACGTGCATCCGTTAGCAAGGAAACAATTTGCCGTAGGAGAGATGTTTCAGCGCTGACGTAAGCTGGCAGGTCTCTTCCATCCCGGTTCCCGACGGCCCGCTACCAATAACGACCATCATGTCACCCGCCTGAATTATCCCTTGCTTGATGGCACTGATTCCCGTCTTTTCCGAGGTAAATACCTTGGCCTTGCCAGTATGGCGATAAATGCCCTGCCCATCCACCACAGAGGTATCGATGACCATCGATTTAATTACGGAACCTTCAGGGCAATGTTGCTGGAAGGAAAGGTAATGGTAGACGTTAAGCTATGCACCTTGGCCTGCTTAGGGCTCATGATCAGTTCATCAGGGTGGGGACACCATCGCATTCCACAATGCAATTCACGGAAGCGGCGTCGACGCTCGAGTTTTCGCACACATCGAGATTTACCCCAGCGTTTCTCCTGTCATCATCAACACACCTTCATGCAGCATCCAGCTTGCGCAGATGCAACATCACTTCCGGTACACCACCGGCCATAAAGGCCTAAACGGTCGTATGGTAGTCTGGTCTATTAGGTAGTACACTGACCAATCGCGGCGCGTTGTGATTGATTGCCATCCACTGCTCAACGGTTGGTGTTTTGCAGCCCGCGGCATAGGCAATCACTGGAATATGCAATAACAGATTGATTGAACCGCCGAACGCAGCGTGTACCGTCATCGTATTCTCAATGGCTTTATCGTTAATAATAGCTTTAGTAGTCACCCCTTTGAGCTGCATCAGCAGCGCCGCTCTGGCAGATTTTCTGGTGATATCCAGACACACTTCCTACCCCTGAGGGTACAGTGCTGAATGAGGCAGCAGCGCCATCCACAACCCTTCAGCCATGTGTGATGTACCGGCATCTTCACCGTGCGTCAGCGGCAACGTTGCGCGCCTGGAACGATAATGGTGAGTAAATGGTACGTTGCTGCCATAAGCTGCAAACGGCACGCCATTCTCTTTGGTGATCGTTTCCGCGGCAGCATGCATCTGCAAGCTGATGTTCCAGTGCCAGGTATGATACCCCAGAGCAATGGGTCGACCATCTTCTGCACGAATTCCTCCTTGCGTGCTGAGGATAAACACCTCGGTGCCTAGCAACCGATTTTGACCTACCCCATTCCCATATTAAGCATTAAGCATTAAGCATTAAGCATTAAGCCAAAGATATTACCACTCGGTGAGTCCACCAGCATTTCTGTTATTAACGGCAATGCCCCTGTTGGGCCTTCCGCATGCGTCTTGGTATTGTAGATACCGGAATCTGCGCTATTAAAGATAACGTTAAGCGACATGGTGGGAACTCCTTAATAGCCCTTGTGCCTTACCCAAAAACACAATCAAAAGCCTATTATCCTGCCGATGGCGTTATCTAGCTGTTAAGCCATTGGCACTTGATGCAAGAGATCTACGCCAGCGAAACATTTCGTTCCTTTTTCGCATCAAATATATGGCACTTATTCTATATCAAACTGGAAATAGACCGTCTTATTGTATCGCGCTGGCAATAATCACTCTGGCCTGATCGGAAGGCATACGACAAGTCAGTTCGAAATGATCAATCTTCAAATATATAAAGAATTCGTGGCCCATATTTTCCACACGAATCAATTCCCGTCGAGAATGACTTTCGGCAAACGGCGTTAATGAGACACTAACATACTCTGGACGCGCACCAAAAAACACATCCTGATCAAGATAGGCTTTGACCTGTCCTACTGCGATGCATTGAGTGCTAGCGTGGAATGGCCGACGGTCAATGCCACTTAACGGTCACGCTCTACCAGTTTTCTTGGCGTGATGTTCATTTCTGGCGCGCCAAGAAAATCCGCTACAAACATGTTTTTCGGATAGTGGTAGGGGTTATACAGCATATCTAACTGCATGATATAGCTCATTTTCATGATATAGATACGGTCATTCATAGTCATGGCTTTGGTCTGATCGTGGGTAACATACACACTGGTCGCAGGTTTGCCGCTTTTCTTCAACTGCTTGTACAGATCGGAAATACGGATACGCATGTAGAGGCACGCAGTTTAGCGTCCAGGTTGAACAACGGTTCATCGAACAAGAACACATCCTACTTTTTCACGATGGCGCGGCCTACCGCCACGCACTATGCCTGCCCGTCAGAAAGCTGACGCGGCAGACCGGCCCATTAATTCTTCCAACTCCAGAATCTTGGACGCTTCATTAATCTGCTCTTCTATCTTCTCTTTCGGCAATTTCGCTATTTTCAGACCAAACGCCAGATTCTCGTGCACCGTCATGTGCGGATAAAGTGCATAGTTCTGGAACACCATCGCAATACCGCGATCTTTCGGCACCAGGTTATTGACGATGCGTTCGCCGATACGAACTTCACCACCGCTGATAGTTTCCAGACCCGCCAGCATGTGCAAGGTCGTCAGTTTCGTACAACCAGACGGTCCGACGATAACCATAAACTCATCATCTTTGATGGTCAGGTCGATACCGCGAACCGCTTTGAAACCGTTGGGGTAGACTTTCTCCAGTTTGTTAAACGTGACTTCAGCCATAATAAATCCTCAATTAACCTTTAATTACTCTGCTGATGATACCCTTTATGAAGTAGCGTTGAGCAAAGAAGAGAATAATAATGGACGGCAGTATAGAGATACTCGCCATCTCCAGAATTTCATTCCACGGCGCGCCTTCCGTCACGTCGATGGACATTTTCATCGCCAGTGCAATCGGGTACTTGTCCACGCCGTGGACGTAGATAAACGGACCGATAAAGTCGTTCATGGATCACATGAACTGGAACAAGGCCACAGAAATAATGGCCAGCTTGAAGATCGGCACAACCACATACCACAGTACCTGAAAGGAGTTTCAGCCATCGATCTGGGCGGCTTTTCCATGTCACGCGGTACACCGCGCAAGAACTGGATCAGCATGAAGACAAAAAACTCCTGCGTCGCAAAAGCCATGGGATATAGAGCGGCATGTAACTATTCAACACCCCCAATCTCACGGAACATGATGTACTGCGGAATCAACAACACGGTGCTAGGCAGCAACATGGTAGTAATCAGTGTGGCAAACAAAAAATTCTTCTACGGAATCCCAAAGCGGGCAAAAACATAAGCCACGATAGTTGATGAACCAATAGTCAGAATCACTTTTTTAATCAAAATACTTGAACGTATTTAGCATGTAATGACCAAAATTATATTCAGCACCTGTTTTCCACCTGCGAATAAACCCATCACTCGTCGGATTTTCCGGCCACAACCGAAGCGTGGTGAAGATCTCATGATTCGGTTTAAAGGAAGCCAAGAACATTCAGACCAACGGATAGAGCATCAGCAGAATGGTGTAACGAATGCTAGCATTAATTTTTTCACGGCGTAATGTCCGGCGCACTTCTGCTGCGGCAATCACTTCGGCAGACGAGCTACCGATGTAGCTCTGAGGTGAATCAGCTATTTTTACTCCCTTTATCGGCAGAGTAGAACACCCAGTATTTCGATGATTTAAATGCAACCGATGCAAAGATGGCGACGACCAAGAACAGTACCCACGCTAATGCAGCACCTTTTATATCCCATATCGAAATATTTAAACTCCGTATCATAGATATAGAGAGAGAACAGGTAGGTATAATGAGTGGGTCCGCTACCAGTTATGACATAGGGCGCAGTAAACTCCTGGAACGCCTGCGTAGTCTTTATAATAAAGTTTAATAAAATAAAAGGTATAATCAGTGTCACGATCACTTTGATGAACATCTGCCATTTAGTGTCACCGTTAATCATCGCTGCCTCATACTGCGATTGCAGCACATTTTGCAATGCAGGCAGGAAAATCACCATCGCGGAACCACACTGCCACATACGCAGCAAGGTCACTGACATCAGTGCCAGAGAAGGCTCACCCAACCAGTTAACCGCCTCAATAACGAGCAGGCTAAAGAAACTTGTTCAATAACCCTTCGATGACAAACAGGGCACGCCACAGTACGGCAATTGCCACGCTGCTGCCGAGAATAGACGGAATATAATAAGCAGTCAGGAAAAAGCCGATGCTGCGCAGCTTGAAGTTGAGAACAAATGCAATGCCCAATGCAAACGTCAGCTTTAAGGGAATGGTCAGAAAAACATAGGAAAAGGTTACGCCCATAAATTTCCAGAAAAGCGCATTTTCCGTCAAAATATAACGGTAATTTTCCTCCCGGTTAAATGCGGGAGGTTTTATTAAATCATATTCAGTAAAGCTCAGTACAAACGATGAGAAAAAATATAATGCCTTAAATATAAAAAGCTTATAATATAGTGTGGGACATGGGCCAGTCCAAATAACTTTTTTTCATTCATGGGTAATTACCTGTTGAGATGCGAGAGGGTAAATATATTTACCCCCCTTTACATAAAAAACCCTGGTGTTGAATATTCCAACGGATTGACTTATATCTGTGGGAATGAAAATAACAAATAAAAATAACGTTCTTGTCGCCAGGTTTGTTACCCGGTATTTTTTCAGAAAATCAATTTTTTCCATCAAATATTATTAAGCTTAACTAGATAATTCTTTTCAGAATACACTCATCCGCTTTAGGGAAAATCGTAGCGACGTTTTCGATAGACATTTTGCCGTAATCATATTGTTGGAGATAATCTAGGAATACGGACAACAGCTTTTGGTTTTCAAAATAGGATAATACCTTGATATCGCTAGTCAGTTTATTCACTTACTCCAATGACTGAGCCTGAATATCACCGCTTTTCAAGATGCTCTCTTTTTCCAGCGTCGCTACGGCGATTTTGCGGAGAGGAATACCATATTTCAGCCACATGATTTTGATGCCAACAGGATCGTTAAGTATGTAGTTAATGAACTTGGCAGCTTCCTCTCGGTGCTTGGTGTTATTCTCGATAGAGAAAATCTGTGAGGGTTTAAAGAACAGACCGGAATCCTTGGCCGCCCGGCAGCATCAGATACGGGCCTAAAACCAACTGTGGCGATGCCTTAAGGCTATATGCATAAGGGTGCCGCGCCTTCCGTCGTCCAAGATATAGGTTCCCCCCAGTTTCCTTCCAGCCACGGACGGATCTCCCAGGCGTTGGCTTTACCGAATGCGGTAAAATACTTCATGGAAGGGATGACGTGGTTGTCCACTAGCTTTTTATACAAGCCAAAGAACTCCAGCCACTGCTCCTGGGTGTAATTAAATTGCTTTTTCTCTTCATTTATCATGGCGATATTGTATTTCTTCACCATGTATGAATTGAGGAAAGTCAGAATTGAGTTATCTACCTCACCGAGGAAGAATGGAGAATAATCATCTCCCAGTTTGCTTTTAAATACCGGACCGGCTTTCAGAATATCATCCAAGGTTTCCAGGTTTATGTATATTCCAACCCTGCCTGCTGCCAGACATGTGCATTGTAATACATTACATGGGCTATTAGCGCGATAGGAATACCATTAAGTTTTCTGCCAGGCGTTACCAGATTTTTACCTTGTTCAGTAAACTGGCTCAGATCTATGTACTGAGACAATTTATTTAGATCGTAAAACCCTTCACCATTTTTGGAAAAAAGTTTCAACCAGTTCCAGTAAATCTGCATCACATCTGGCTCTATAGAGCCCGCGAGCTGCGTACTGACGTGAGAAAGATAGCCATCCCACCCGCTTGGCTCTGCTTTTATCGTAACTGTACGATATTACACTTTTTACTGATCGATGGTTATTCGCGTCGCTTCATGGCTCCGGTTCCCTCCCCACCATGAAAAACGCATTTCAGTGTCAGCGTGACCCAGTGCTGTCGACGGCATCATCAATAAAGCGGAATAACGCAGGAGCTTTTTCATTTTCATTTATATTGTTCTCTATCATTGATACTTATTAGCAATGTCAGGCATTTATCCGCAGAGTTATATGACGAAAACTTATTAGGACTCACTGCGTGTGAGTGCGGATAAAGATCTGTTCTTAAATATCTATTAGCTGGCTATCCATTTCCTCCAATATATCCCCTAGTGTGATATTTTCCATCCAGAAAGACGGCCAATAATTTTAAATAGCCACCTATTTACGCGTTGGCAGTTTTACCGCTAGATCTTTAATCCGCACTGGCATTTCAGTGTGCAAAGAGCGGTTGGTAGCGATACCGGTCAGAATGGAGATTGCGCCATCCTGGTAATCCCCTGCACGGTTCAGCGGATCGGGTTCTGATATGCCAAATAGATCGCGCAGCATGACATCATCACCGCCGCCGTGTCCGTCAACGCTTGCACCACGGGCACGACATAAGGCTAGTTAAACATCGGAAACACTTTGATTTCACAGCCACGCAGCGCACCTTCGTCTGATTTCTTCCCGCCGCCGTTAACGTAGGATTTCTCAACCAGCTTCATCTCGATACGTCCACAACTGCCGTTAAACACCACGTTGAGCCCTTCCCACGGCAGATAGGCATTCAGCGAGTAGTCATGATCGCTTTACTTTTTTAGCGCACGATCACACTGAGCGTATCTTCAATATTGATACCATAATCAAACACACTCTTATCACGGTAATAGCCATCTTCGTGCTCGGCGTTTAAGTACAGAGACGTCAGTTGTTTGCTATCTTTCATGTGTAGCGCAAAGGGATCTTTAGTGGCAACGTCGCTGCCATGGACACGGTTCTAGAACTCGGTCACACCGCGCGCTTCCGCATTAGCTTTGCCATAAAAACGCAGATCGCCCTGCGCATTAAAATGGTGGGTAGATTTATGGACTAACAGGCCACCGCTGTTAAGTTTGTCGCGGTGCCAGCGGCGGAAGTAATCTGCGCCATGTTCGGTGTTCAGTAGCCACTCAAAATGAAAGAAATAGACTTCTCCAATGATGTTAGCGGCAATCAACGCACGAATTTTGCTGTGGTGAGGCGCATAGCGGTAGTTAAAGGCAACGCGCAGGCTGCTGCGTCCGGTACGAGCAACGGCATTGATAATTTCCTGATATTTCTCTTTATCAATAGTCATGGGTTTTTCACTGATAACATCGCAGCCCAATTCTATAGCACACACAATATAGTGATGATGTGTGCGATCAATAGAGGTGACGATAACGAAATCAGGACGCGTTTCCGCGATTATCTTATCGAACTCATCCGCCTTGTACGTTGGCACGGATTGATGCTCAAAATCGCGGTCAGGAACAAAACGGAGCGGCCCCCGCCCCCCACTAAGGCATACTTTTTCATAACGACTCCATAGTTATTAACTGCTTTCACTGGTGTGAACCCTGGCATGGTATCACCTTGGATCTCAAAAAAACGGTATCCCGATATTACTTTCCTCAGCGGACGGCTGACAACTTGCAACAAGCCCTATCTAATGTGTTGATAGCATTTTATCCGCTCGTTATATTTTCCACATATGGAAATAATTTTTTATGTGGAATTTAAAATCAGTATAGCGGCCAACAATAAGGTGCACAAAACAATAAAAAAGCCAGAAACCTGCGCGACATCTCAAATCGTTGAGAAAAACCCATCAGATAAAGCAGAAGTTCATGCACCCACTGACACGACTAACTCCCCTCTATTTCGCTACAAAATCCACTGCTCCAGCATTAACCAAGGGGTTTTCTATACTTAACCTGATAGCCAGAGAGCCGGGTCTTATTAACCTCACAGCGATCAAAGACCGATTCGGTCTACCCAGCAGCAGGCCACCATCTGGTAACAACACTATGCCAATTGGGTGCTTTGTAGCAGCAGCCCGTGCAAGGGGTTATATTCTCAGACTGAAGCTGTTTAAATTGGGTACAATAGCGGCCAATCAGCGACGCATTGAAGAGTTTGCTCTGCCAGCCTTGAAAGCATTAGCGCAAGAACTTCAGTTGACGTGCCTTCTGGGTATAATGGAAGGGAGCGTAGCGGTTTATTTATTAAATGTCGAAGGGAACAGCAGCATTCAAGTCAACACTTGGGTCGGCAAGCGGCTTTCACTCCATAGTTCTTCACTTAGCAAGTGTTACTTGCCTGGTTGCTAGAACAGGCATTAGTAAAGAAGCTCAGCCACGTGAGCTGGCAAGCAAAACCGCCAGCACGCTTACGACACCAGAAGCTTATCGCCAGCATCTGGTCAGTGTGTGCCAGCAGGGATGGGCCTTTGATAACGAAGAGGATATCGTCAATATTCGCTGTCTTGCTGCGTCTATTACCGACAGCAGTGGGCAAGTCATTGCCGCTATCAGCGCCGTGGGCACAGTGTTGGATATAGATCCGGCAAAACTACAATGGATTATCGATCAGTTATGCCGTACTGTCGTACTATCGCCCATATCTCCCAGCAACTGGGGAAGTAAATCAGACATAAAAAAAAGGCGTCTAACAGACGCCGTTGAGATTAATGACAAACCCATTTCAGCACTCACGATGAGGGGCCGTTATGGGGCACTAATGCGCCCCAACCTACGGGCTAGCCCCAGCGCTATTCAAGTTTGCTCCAGGCAAATTTGTCGGCAGCCTACACCACTCGACTCCATCACCGCACTTCGCCTAATAACAGACTTTATCAGTAGTCTGAGGCTTATTTCAGCAACGCGCTGGCTTTTACCACCACGTTATCAACCGTAAAGCCAAACACCTCGAACAGTTTTTCCGCTGGAGCCGACTCGCCGAAGCTCGTCATGCCCACAATCGCACCGTTCAGGCCAACATACTTGTACCAGTAGTTTGCAATTCCCGCCTCGATCGCCACGCGTGCGCTCAC
>JBPPLV010000021.1:0-492862 GCA_051305815.1 Candidatus Malihini olakiniferum | reverse complement strand
AGTTGTCGAATGTGGTCAGTATCCAAATGCCGACAAGCTGCGCGTAACGAAAGTCAATGTAGGGGATGAGCGTCTGCTGGATATCGTGTGTGGCGCACCTAATTGCCGCCAGGGGCTGCGCGTTGCTGTCGCCACTATTGGGTGCAGTATTAACCGTCAATTTTGACGATAAAGGGTGGAAACCGTTTGTAGGAGTCACTTACAAAGGCGGGAAAATTGCTGCAGTAAAATTTGACTACAGCAGCCAAAAAGATGGTCATCTGAAAACTACTAATGTAGAATATAACAAAAAGATGAAGGCGGCAATCGGGGCGAAGCCAGAAGAGTATACGATCAAACTCGATCAAGTATTAGTCGAAAAACAAAATCCTAACGTTGATGGCTTAACCGGTGCTACTCACTCCAGTAAAGATTTTGTCGTGTTGGAAAATGCGGAAATTGCTAATGCAAAAGCAGGCAAGACCGACGTAGCCAAAGCAGAATAACACACATCACTAAGCCTCATCGCCGGTGCCAATGTAACGTCACCGGCGATATCAGCAAGAAATCGCTTTATCCCGCTATTCTTTCACGCCGTGTGCCAGAAGTTCTGCCGCTTTACGTCGTTGAGATAAGCAGAAACCAAACCAACCAAACAGGGATCAGCAATACAGAGACGCGGATGCCAGGCGTCTTTCTTTAGCATGATGATCAGAATCGCGGCCAAGAAAAGCAAACACAGGTAGTTGCCATAAGGATAGAAAGTAGCCTTGAAATGGGTAACACACGGCGCTGGCTTATCACCTGGCGGAAACGTAGATGTGCCACGCAGATCATGATCCAGTTAATCACCAATGCTATCAACAACTCAAAGGCCTTACCCGGCATAATATAATTAATCAGTACGCCAATAGAGGTTGCCAGCGCCGAAAGTGTAATGGAGCGCACTGGTATACCTCGCTTGTTGACGCGAAAAAGTCAATGTGGTGCATTCCTTGAGAGGCTAAGCCAAACAGCATGTGACTACTGCAGTATACCCCAATGTTGTATACCGATAACGAGGCGGTTAACACCAATAGATTCAGCACGTTAAAGATCGCGTTACTGTCTAGTGCATGGAAAATCATTACAAAAGGGCTACCGCTGCTGATCAGCATTTTATCACGAATAAAGCGACAGAAGAATACCAAGCGAGCCAATATAAAAGATCAGAATACAGTAACCACATGATCACCGCCATCGCCATCGCCAAACCATTGATGCCGTCTGGAAAAATCTACCATGCTGCCACAGATTACGTACCGTAGCCTGCTTCTCCACCCTGCCCGCTAATCAGTAATCAGGCACCAAAACCAATCATGCCGAGGATCGCTAGCACTTTAATGATGGCAAACCAGAATTCGGTTTTACCATACAGATTCACGCTCACCAGGTTGATAGCATTGATCACTACAAAAAATACTGCTGCTGATACCCAAGTGAGTACATTAGGCACCAATATTGAATATAGATCCCTACGGTAGTGAGCTCAGCCATCCCCACCAGGATAAACATTGCCTAATAGTTCCAGTCAGCGAGGAAACCTGCAAAGCTGCCTCAATACTTATAGGCGACTGAACGATCCCGCAACCGGCTCCTCAACAACTATTTAACCTAACTGAAGCATAATCAGAAAAGATAATGCCTGCAACACCGTACCCCAACAACACAGAGGACCCCGCCATCTGAATCGTCTGAGATATCCCTAAAAAGAGCCCTGTACCTATCGCACCGCCTAACGCAATTAACTGAATGTGGCGATTCTTCAATCTCCATTTTAAAACCGGCTCACTCTCTACCGCCATGCTGTATTCACTTTTTCATTTGCTGTTTTTGATTACTATACACATGCAACCACGCTTGCTGCGTGCGTTATGTAGAAGCAATGCAGACGAGAATCTGATCCGTTGCAATCAGCCTTAGCGTTCGGGAATAACGTTGAACGTATCAAATTCTGGCACGGATTCATCTTAAACCACAGCCTGGCGGAATATTCCCTCAAACGTAAAGCCCAACAAGCGCAGAGCTTCATGACGCGACGGCGCATTGAGACTATCGCATTTCCACTCGTAACGACGATAGTGCAGTTGTTCGAAGACATAAGACATCAGCAGATATTGCACTTCTGTCCCGAGCGGAGTGCGTTTTAATAATGGGGAAAAAGCAACATAACCCACTTTGATAACACCACTGCTCACATCTATTCGCATTAACGAGAACGTACCAACTGCCTTACCGCTCAATGCATCGATAATCGCGTAGTATTTGGCATCCTGGCGTTGTTCTTTTTTTCAGGTAATTACGACATTCATCGCTACTCTGAAAGGGTCCTACAAACATATAGGTCCCATCTCTTTCGTCAGATGCGGTGGAATAAGCGACATGGAGGTCATCGGCATGCAATGTGGCATTCAAGGGTTCTACCCGACAAAAGCGCACGGTGAGAGTAATGTCGTCCAGGAAATTGCACGCTGACCAGTTAACTAGAGATTCACCAATGGTGACCATATTGGTTTAAATTATCACGCATTATTATCCTCTTCTTGCTCTACCGTTTTACGCCATCTATGTTATAGCATCAAAATGATGGCTATCAGTCTACCTGTGTCAGCTACTGCGGACACCAATGGCGAGGCGGTTGAAAGCACTTACCAGCGCAATCGCGAAGCACAGATTTGAAATTTACACGTCTGTAAAATGTATCTTCAGTGGCAAAAAATCACCGTTAGGTGCATGTGTTTTATAAATATGAACCAGCGATTCCGTCCAGGCTAATGCTGCACATTCTCGTTCTGTGAACAGTGTACTTACTCGCCAGCCAGACAAGCTGTCCAACCGGGCATGATTTTCTCCCGCAGAACGTAGCGATGCAGCGTCCATTTCTAGAAAGAATGCACATCCGTTGATTTGAGAAATACGCAGGTAAATCAACTCTACCAACGACTTACCAAGTGTGCTGGTGTCTAATGCTTGGTGGCTAAGCCCCTGATAGGCTTCCGGTGATAACATTTGATAAGGCAATATACTGGCATTCATAATAATGATCTTCTTGTTTAGATAGTGCTATTCTAGAAAATCACGCCCCACTCATAGATACAAGAATTGAGTAAATGACCAGGCCATCATCATTAACTTTGCCAGCCATTACACTAGATCGCGCAACCAATACTCCCATACATCTTCAGTTATATCGCTGCTTTCGCGATGCTATTGTCAGTGGTTCCTTATAGGACCAGGGAACGGAATTGCTTCCGTGCGTAGTTTGGCAAGCGAGTTACGTCTGGCGCAAGGAACTGTTAAAATGGCCTACCAGATGCTAACGAGTGAAGGCTATTTTTTAGCGCAAGAACTCGTAGACACTTTCGTATCACATCACTTAAATGACCTCAGCCAGTCAAAGCCCCTCAGTGCGCCTGTCAGTAATTTAGAAAAAGCCTTTCTTCTCCGTTAACTGACCAATACATACTCTCTTTTCAGATGGGTATTACTGCTCTCGATGCCTTCTCGCGAAAAACCTGGTCACCCCTGGCACTATCCGGAACCGGAAGGATACAGGTCACTTAGACAAGCGGTTGCTGCCTACCTCTGGATCTCTCGTAGCCATCGCTTGCTCTCATGAGCGGGTATTCATAACGGCAGGCTATCGCGGCACACTGGCGCTTATTTGTCAGACATTACTTCAAAACGGTGATACTGGATGGTATGAGGATCCCGGCTATGCTCTCGCCAGAGACTTTCTTCAACACGCGAATACAACTGGTTCCCGTCCCTGTCGATGATAACGGCCTTAAAGCTAACAGAGGGCAATAGTTATCCCTACAGGCCCTTTTGCTTTGGTTACACCCCAAACACCAGTCCCTCTGGGCGTCGCTTTTTCTCTGGAACGACGCGTAGATATAGGCAAACCAGCAACAATCCTGGATTATTGAAGACGATTATGACAGCGAGTTCCGTTACCAAAGACACCCACTTCCTGCGCTTAAAAGTTAAGACCAGCGTGGGCGAGCACTTTACTGCGGCACGTTCAGCAAAGTGCTATTTCCTGGCTTACGTTTGAGCTATCTGGTTGTACCAACAGAATACATTTACCGTTTTACGGACGTAGCAAAAAACGTTACCCGGCCCAGGCTTTATTTTGCTACAAGCCACCGTTGCTGATTTTATGGAACAAGGCCATTTCACCCGCCACCTTCGCAAAATGCGCCTACTTTATGCAGCTCGACGAGGTTATTTGGTTGATGCTTGGAGACAACATTTGGCACTCGCTTCACCCCCCCCATCGCTTGCGGGAGGTACACATCTGCTGGCATTACCGCATGAAGCACAAACGGATAGAACATTAGCCGAAGTCGCCCAATCACAAGGGCTAGCAATTAAGGCGATTAGCAAATGGTGTATACAAGCAGTCAAAAAAAGTGGATTCTTACTAAGATTTACCAATATCGATGGACCAGAAAATACATTAATGCTGAATGGAGCAATAGGCCGTTAACAAAGTAGCGATAATAAAAAACCCACCAGCAGGCAGGCTTTTTAAGCAATAACCGTTTTGGTTCCGCAAAGAACGGTTCAGAACGGTTAATCGTGATAACCCACCTGTTCAGAGATATTTTTGCCGCGTGATGCAACATGGTAACATATTAATGAAATGCTTAACCTGGTCATCGTACCATACGCCGAAACGGTCAAATACAGGCGCAGCGATACAGCGTAAACCTTCTTCCTGCTCTTCTTTGTCTTCTCCATAATCCTGCTGACGCACAATATCGAGGAGAGGCAGAAAAGATTCAGCGCTGCCTACTGTAGGCGGGTGTCCTGCGGGTAAATTCTACTTTACTCAGAATTTTGCAGATTCATCGCAATCGCGCTATGCCAACAGCACTTTACTAATTGCCGTACTGTACAGTGGATTGCGGCGACCAATACGCGCACACATAAGCAGGTTGTACATGGAATCGATTTTGTGGATATAGACGATACTATTTTTATCCAACGCACTAAGGTGGATTGTTTCTTTCGTCAGCGTAGACAATTCACGCATCTGGATATCAGCACTACGAATCAAATCCATATTTTTTAATGCTTTGGTGCCCAGTTCGCACAATTTTAGCGTCAAGGAATACTTCTCGGATTCGCCTTCTTGCGCGACATATCCCAAGGACTTCATCGTCTGCAAAAATAGTACACTGTACTTTTCGACATCCAATATGACGCGCTGGGAGAGTTCCGTAATACCGATCTCTCTTTCCTCACCTAATGCCTGTAAAATACCAAAAAATTTCAAAAAGAACAACATAGAATCGAGCTGTTTATCTCAATCTGCAATAGCCATTTTTTTGGGTACCCTACTCAGTTTTTTTTTAAAAAATAGAACGATGGTTTTAGTGTAAAGGGAATACGCTGATTATGGCAATGGAACAATAACGATAATCAAGGGACTTGCTTATTATTAAAGTTATTATACCTGTCATACGTCGCACTACAGTGCGAGTTGACTATACTCGCTCCCCCAAATCACTTATCAATGTAATCTCATCGGGCTTCACTTGCTTGCCGTTTTACTGCAATACGAATTATTCAGGGCTTATTCGTCATCGGTAACCCGGTGATGATAGAAGAACCCCATTCCGTTACAGGGATGGGGTTCTAGGCTTACTTCCAAACTGAATCAGGTACTGTGGCAAGATAAAGCACTGGCTTGTCATTAACATCCTATGTGAACAGGATGCGTTTGTTGTTCGGAGTAAAGGACGGATGCGGGCGTTACCTGACGATCACCTTCTAACACCTTACAGGATGTATTTTGCTACGCAATACTTTGTTCTTTAATGTTTTTCAGGTTAAACATGTACAGGAAAGAATCGTTTTTGATTTTGTAACCCCCACCATCCTGTACATCCACTGGCGCATCTGAGCCATCACCGACCAGCAACGTGTCGTTGTAGTTACTCATCAAGTGAGAGTACGGTGGCATAACACGCATTGTGTATCTTACAGCGTAACTGTGTTGATGCTGCGGATATAGCGGTTAGTATCATCTTTCAGATACGACACATAGATCATTACAGAACCATCCGGCACTCAGAATTCATGTGTACAGCTTTCACCTTCGGCATGTTCTTTGACTTTACGCATATTGCCACCATCATTATTGATGAACCACATACGGGCATCAACCAGATCGTGCGGACCTTCATGGCAGAAAGTCACCGTATTGTCGTCGCCTAGACGATAAATTGAGTGACCCAATCAGCGTTTTTCCTGAAGAATGGTTTACGCCTCACCGGTTTTCAGATCGATACGGATTAGGCGACAGCAGGGATTAGGAAAATAGAATTCCTGGAATTTTTTCCAGTCAGTCAGCGGCTGCCAGTCTTTTTTCTTGATCTCGATACTCACCATTTTGGTGCAATCGGAGTTGGTAACCCAAGTGCTGTAACCTACCTACTCATCCGGTACTTGATAAATAGTGGTTTCTTCCAGCGTGTTCAGATCCAGCAGGTAGTAGTTCCATAGACCATCAAACGCGCAGCCAAACAGCAGTTTTCTTCCATTATTGGAAAAGCACTTCTGGTAGAAATAGTTACGATAGCAAAAACATTGGGAGGCATTAAACGCACCACGTCGGTGCCGGTTACTGCGTCTTGATAGGTATGAAACGAGAGGGGAATTTTTTTGCCTTTGGCCATCGTAAATTATTAGAACATATCGAAAAGAATACGGATAGCACCAGCGGACGACACAAGTCTCTTGACCAGCCGTGACTCTGATACGATAGATCTGCAATACCAGTATTATATAAATAATATTTCATTTTTCTGTGATCACGGTTTTATTTTATGAAACATTCTACTGATTTTCATCCCCTATTTTACCAGTAAAAAAGGAATTTATACTGTCAAGACAGAGGTATAGAGGATAATATGTTATTGAAAATAGGGAGCTCAAGAAGAGCTCCCTGTTGTGGAATAGTTTGTTTTTTGCGGAAGTTTTACCTGAGATACGCACCGCTACGCAGCGCTTCAATGCGTTTATTCAACGGCGGGTGCGACATAAACAACTCGCTAAAAAATTTTGATTTGCCGTTGATGCAGAATACCTGCATGCTGCTTTCTTCCTGTAGCTCATAACTGGTTTTCAAACGCTGCAATGCGGCTATCATCTTCTCACGGCCGACCAATTTTGCTGACCCGGCATCCGCATGAAACTCACGATAGCGCGAGAACCACATGGTAATGATGCTGGCTAGAATACCAAACACCAGTTCAAGCACGGTTGCCACCGCAAAATATACCAATGGGTTGCCGTTTCTGCTCTCACCGTCATCACGGTTGCTAGAAAGGAAGCCGGATGCCACCTGAGCGATGAGGCGTGAAATGAAGATGACAAAAGTGTTCACGATGCCTTGAATCAGCGTCATGGTGACCATATCACCATTCTCTACATGGCTAATTTCATGGGCGATTACCGCTTCTGCTTCATCACGACTCATGTTTTGCAGCAAACCCGTGCTTACCGCCACCAAAGATGCATCTCGCCGCGCCCCCGTCGCAAAAGCATTAATGTCCAGAGCGTGGTAAATGGCAACCTGCGGCATCGCGATGCTCGCCTGCTGCGATTGCATCCGCACAGTGTCAAGCAACCACCGTTCTGTTTCATTACGCGGCTGTTCGATCACTTCACCGCCCACCGAACGCAAGGCCATCCATTTGGACATCAGCAGTGAAACGAACGCACCACCAAAGCCAAACAGGCCAGCCATGATCATAAGCCCATGGACACTGCTGGATCGAATTCCCGTCAGGCTAAGAACCAGCCCGAAAACCAACATCACCGCCAGGTTAGTGATCAGGAAAAGCGCAATACGCATCATAAAAGTCCGATTTCCTATCTAAATAAATTAACATCACTCACGTCATGATAGTATGGGTTATCATGACGTTTTCAAGCATTCTTAATCTTCCTATCGCTCAAATGACATAACTTTACATTTTATAATAACCTTGCCCGCACTGATAGCCAGCTTAGTGGCTCAGCATGAAATGGCTAATCGATCATGAACCCCCGTTCAAAGCCATAAAAAAGCCCCTAGATGCAACCCAGGCCTCTGTATAATAAGGTATTTATCACGTTAGTAGTGTATTACCCTCGTGTATGCGCAACGCTCGCGGGCATGTCAGGTTGAGAACAAATGTACTTGGTGGTTTGATGCACAGCGCAATCAGCAGAGACAGTGTTAACAGCATCGAAATACGATAAAAGTGGCATGAAAGCCACCCACAGTCACGCTGCAATGAAAGAGCCTGATGCACACCGACACCAAACCCCTAATAGATAACACTATAATTTTTTCTGTAATGTTTCAGGCCAAAGAAATCACTCACAATGACTGGAAACACGGTGATGTTTCCGCCGAAACAGAAATCGATGGCACTAACACAGTCACTAGCAGTATTCCACTGACGACACGCAGGCGGCCAACTTTATCTGACATAGCTCCTACTAGTAGTACAATGCGCCCTACCGTGTTGAAAATAGCGATTGCTGATACGGCATTGGCCGCCATTTACCGATCCATATCCATCATTTCGACACCGATATCTTTAACTACACCAATCAGATACAGGCCACTCATGCAAGCCGTAAAGAAAATTATAAACAGCAGATAAGCTTCTTTCGTCCCCAGTATTTCGCTCAATGTAAAATCAAGTGTACCGTAGGTAATTTGCATTTTTCTATTGGCCGTCTGTGTTCGCGGCTCTTTTAGCAAGGTGCTACCAAGACCCTATCATGACTATAGCCATCAGTCTCAAATAGAAAAAGGCGTGCGATGCCCAGACTTCAGTAATCAGGCAGCTATTGATATATTTAAATACCAGGCTCACGGTACCAAATGCACCAACAGAGACACTGGCAATCAACCCCTTACGTTCAGGGAACCACTTAATCAGGCTTAACAATGTCGTGATATTAGGCCGTGCAGTCCGCAAACAACTACAGCCCCCATCAACACATACATCTACAGCAAGGATGTCACGCCTGCACTGGTCATTAATCCCAGACCGAGCACGATGCCGGCACATAGCGTTAAACGCTGGATGCCAATCCGGTCCTGAAACTTACCGTCAAACAACGTAACAAATGCTAGACTGAAACTGGTGATAGAAAACGTCGTCGCTACAGCACTGAGTGAGCAGCTAAAAGTGTCCACCAGCGGTTAGTTGAACAAACTCCACGTGTAAAAGCGGGATAGCGTAAAAAGATCGAATCGGGAAAGAGATGTCGTCAGAGCGGAATGAAATGCCGTTATAAACGCATCAATGAACAAAAAGTTTTTACCTCGCTATGGCTTACCGGCACTTCAAATTCCAATTCATGCAAGCGCAGAATGTAGGTGTTATTAAACCAGGGAACGATTTCGCGGATTTTGGTCAAGTTTACACAGTAAGAACTGTGGCAGCTAAAGAAAATATTCTTCAGTAATCGACTACAAAATTCAGTGATGTTCATTGGCATGATGAACGTCTCTCGCCGGGAGTATACCAAAGTTACTTGTTCTTATGCAGTTGCATAATAGATCTGATTGATGTCGGTGACAATAATACGTTCATCTTTCATCAGGTGAATGGTGTGCTGTCCAAGTCGCGGTGCATTTGTAGAACTGGCATTTTCCACTGCGGGAGCAGATTGCCGTAACTGCCAGGCATTCACCAGCTTCTGCAGCATGGTGACGATGCGCGCTTCGTGATACGGTTTGAGAATATAGTCAAAATCATCCAGTTCAAAAGCTTCAACCGCGTGTTCTTTATAAATAAGCTGTGATAAAGATAATGTATGGTTTTTGCGCAAACTTGCTGATGTTCTGTGCCAGAAAAACGCCATTCAAAGAATAGAATATCGATATCAAGAAAAATAGCATTAACATCGTTTTGTTGCAAATATTTCAGCCCATCCATTCCATCCTCGAAGGTCACCACGATTTTAATATCGCTGTGCTGGCGTATTAGACAACTGATCTCCTTCTGGGCAAGGAACTCGTCTTCGACAATAATAATGCCTTTCACCGTTTATCTCCTGCAACTAGCGAGTCGTAATACTGATACACATTAAGTAAAGGTTGCTTGCTGGAGAGAAGGCATCCCCTCAGGTATTGGGGTTTTCTTCCCAGTGTGCCGTTTACAGAAAGTCTGTTTCTTTATACGATACATCCCCTTTTTTTGTATAGTGGGTAAAGGAATATTATGAGTTCGACCGTCCGTTTTTGTACCACCTTTTTCCATCCCCGCTATGGCTAACTTGGGTTGGCGTTACTGTTCTATTCCTGATTAGTCCAGCTACCCTATCCCGTGCTTATTCGTTTGGGCGCGTCTTACGGCAAGTTGTCACGCCTGCTTCTAAAACGCCGTGAAACCATTGCGCGTAGAAATCTCAAACTCTGCTTTCCCGCATTAAATGATAAAGAGTAGGAGAGCCTTATCGCCGGCAACTTCTCTTCTCTGGGAATGGCACTGGTGGAGACTGGCATTTCCTGGTTTTGGTCCGATGAACGTATTCGTAAGTTTTTTTTTGACGCGCAGGGATTGCAAAACCTCCAACACGCGCAAGAGAACAAATGCGGCGTCATGGTTGTTGGTGTGCATTTCATGTCATTAGAACTGGGTGGCCGAGCAATGGGCCAGTGTCAACCGATGATGGCGATGTATCGACCGCAGAAACCTGAAAGCCATGGTGGCAGCGCTTGCGCCAGGAAGAAGCGGTCTGGTTTGCTCCCGATCAGGATTACAGCCCGAAATGCAGTACCGTTTCCCCTTCTTTACAGTGAGCAACGTAACAACAACCAATGGTACCTGCGTACTTTCCCAATTATCAGGTACGGCAATGTTGACCATTACGCTGATTAGAAAACTAGACCGCACTGGCTATATGTGAATCATTGAGCCAGAGCTGATGGATTACCCCCAAGAACGATGAATCTGCGGCAACAACCTACATCAATAAGATCATTGATCGTGAAATATTGCGCGCTCCTGAACAATATCTTTGCGTTTATTGGCGTTTTAAAATAAGACCACAAGGCGAAAAATCGCTGTATATAGAATGATACCGCAAAGGTAATGAGGAACAATGTATGAGTAGAATCAAGATGATAATGATTGTTGTGGCGATTATCGTCGGTGCTGGCAGTTATCTTGGTTGGTGGTAAAGCAATAAATAAACACATGAAAATAAATTTTTATAATACACTCGTAGTTTTAACTAACTAACAGCCCGGCGTTTATCGCAGGGCTGAGGGTACGGTCAACTGACGCCGTGTTTCTTTTTCTATGCAGGATATACGTCTGTTAGATATTTCTCGGCATAGTAACCATACTAACCATACCCAGTTCTACGTTCAAGAGCTATATCACCGTAGTTATAAACGTGTTTTCCATCACGATTAGCAAAGATGGCCGAGTTGTCTTTGATGACGTAAAAGCGCGCCCAGATTCGCGGAGCCTTATCATCCTTTTCTATTTTTAGATCCCAATTATTTGAATTGATAGGCATATTTTTATTTTAGCGCATCAAAGTTTAACACTTTAAACCCTGTGAATGCTGAACGAATTAACCATTCAGACGCGGCATTTACCGCTGCTTTTATCTCGGGAGAAGATTTATATATCGACGTCAGATAATTCAGCACACCAACTGTTTCCTGAGAGAGTATCCCTGGCAGCTCAAATGCACGCCCGCCTAAGGGGTTGCAGTGTCTTTAAATCATACTGCCTTGCCCAACCAGTTTTGACCCCATTCTGGACAATTTGTAGCGTCATGATACAGTCATCTCCGCTTTTCAGTGCCGCTTACACCTTAGCCAACAGTTCCTCATCTACAAAATTGTAGGTGCTTCGATCTTCCCGACATCCCTTAACAAACGTTAAATACCGGATGTAGCATCATCCGCATGTGTAATCGCATGTTGATAATCCGTATTCTTCATCTCGTTTAAATATTTTGGCGGAACGGTATGAGGCCAACCGTCACAAACGTTGTATTGCTGGTTGAGTCTATAATTTATTCCATGCAATGCCGCATCGCGGTAACTTGCATCTATAACCTGCTTATACACCTGCGCTATATATTCGATCTGGGAATAATTATTCCTTTTATCAAAGTAAACTTTTATATTACTTTTTTTATAAAATTTTCCTTTTCAGATACAGAAAGTATACGTAATTTGTCTTGGTTCTCAATCCATCCCACGATATTTTTTGATATATCAAAATATTTTCTGAAATACCTTTCACATCCTCAACAGAAAGGCGTTTATACTTTTTTCCATTTTTATTTTGATAATGATGGATTAGATCAGAAAAGCTATCAATATTTACTAAATTCCCGATATAAATAAGTGCTATTAAGATGATAGCCAGAAGAGATATTGAATATTTTTTCATAAAATAAAATTACTTTTTTTAATGAAATTATATTATAACTACTACAAATAATTCATATGTGTGAGAATCATCACAACAGAATTAATTTTCTCAAGAAAATAATGACATCAAATGATGATCTTTCAGCATTGAAAAAATAAGATTTTTCTTCTTTACTTTAATTTTTTCATAAAAATATAAAAAGCTGAGTATTGATCTTAACTCCCTATCCAGAATAATTGAATATTCCCTTACCCCACCATATTCTAGCTATGTTATTACCGCTGAAAGATCTTCATTAAATATGAAAGCTTCTGACACCCATCCTACGTTACGCATTTATGCTTATAGACAACAATAAGATGTTTAATCTAGGACTTAAGATTTTAGAATTTTATAATTCTGTTAGGATGCGATATTAATGTAAGTTATATGCTATAATTAATATACTTATGCATATAAAAATTATATCTACTACACATGTTAGTCATACTTCAACAGAAAAACAACAATTAATATTGTTATATTAATTATATATATTATGAATTTATTTTTTTGTATATAATACCATTATTAAGATCCGTTACATTATCTTTCCGACAATAAAATAACTACAGAAAAAAATATTTTATAGTCAATCTTTTCTACGTTGAATTTTCAGATGAAAACACAGTGTTAAATGATGGTATAATCCTATTATTCCTTATCAAAGGGTGTAGGTGCTCATAATGAACATGACGGATCCTATAATAATTTCTAAGTTTCACGGTACAAAAATCTTTTTGCTTGCTCCTAACGACAAGTTTGAAAACTGTCCGGAAGGTTTTTATGCGATTATTGAAGACTTAGGCTTCTACGTGACTAAGATCGTCATAGATAACGGCGCGTTGACCATTCATTCTAATCCAGTTCAGACACTTGAAAATGCGCTCGACATTATCGCCGATCACCGTTGTATTTTCGTTTAAACTGCTGGCGATGAATTCCCATGGTAAAAATGAGATTAACATCTTTTTGGTATTGACTTCTGCTTCTTAAAGCACAGTACACAAGCCATGATGGCATCTTTATTTATTATTCATTTTTTCCTTAATAAGCAAGCATATAAAAATGAATTATCTTGAAGAGGAAATAAATTATGATGCCTATCAATAACGGCAATCAGCTATATTATGCTTTGCTAGAGGATGTCCATACAGTCACATAAACCTTTCAGTTAGAAACTACTTCTCAAAGCATGGCCAGATTGCAAGACCATAGTGATTATCATACAATCTGGTCATCCTGGGAGCAGAGAGTTCCTCAAGAAGAGGGGGAGCAGAGAGATATTGCCGTGGCGAGAATGTATGATGCATCGGAAAAAATCTGATTTTCTTGATCTTAGCAAACTGAACCTAAGCTTCTTACTAGATATTGTCCCTGAACAGGTGAAAGAACTCAATTTAGCTAAAAATAGAATTAGGGTATTACATAAAAAATGCCAGAAAACCTCCAACTGCTGATAGTTTATGATAATGAACTGACTACTGCACTGAAAAAACGGCCAAAAATCTCTTATGGTTATCAGCTTATAGTAAAAAACTAAAATCATTACCGGAGACCTGGCCAGAAACACTGTACAGGCTTACTTTGTATAGTAATTCCCCAACTAAATTTCCTGAAAGCTTACTTTCTATCCTTAAGATTATTAAAATAAGTCATAATAATTTAATCGGTGTTATTGTTCATCTCCCAAACACGCTTATACATCTAAATTTACATCATAACAAATTGAATAGTTTACCAGATGCATTGCCGCAATGTATGCGTAAACTTGATTTAAGCTATAATAGGATTGAAATATTTACAGAATATATCATACATAGTCCTAAAGATACCGAAATTCACCTTACAAACAACACACTCTCTCATAAAACAATCCAAGAAGCGTGTTTCCCTTCCAATGGTTAAAAACACTTTTGACCAATGCTTATCTGATCCTGATCAATGAATAAAAATAAATCATGAATATAAATTAAAAGAGGGTAATGATTTATAATATTTGTCAATAACTATTTCTCATCTTCTATATCGCAATCAGATACGATATTTTAACTATCAGGATTACTAAGAAATAAGGAGGATTTTTTCGCTATTTTGTCGACTTTGAGAAAAAAACACAACTAGTGGTAGTGAATAAAACAGAGACCTTGCAGTAATGCGAATACGAGATTGTCTAGAGAGGAACAAGCGTGTTCTTGACTTGGGAATATTGAATCTTAGCTCATTACCCAGTGCTATTCCCGGACAAATTCTCTAACTAAGTACTAATAACAACTAACTCAGTGTGTTACCTGATTATCTTTCTGAAAACCTTCGGCACCTGGTCGTCATAGATAATAAACTTACGGCAATTCCTAAACATTTACCTGAAACTCTATATGAACTTTTTTTACGCGAAAATAACTTAACTAGATTCCTAGAATATTTGCCTTCCTCCCTCATATCACTAGATCTAAGTTACAACCTTATGGAAAACTCTATTGGTAAGCTACCAGAGTCACTAAAAGTACTAAGTTTAGACTATAACAACTATTCCTTAATAAAGACACACAGATTTTTCTGGTCAAAGAAATCCATTTGTTTACAAATTTATGATCCACCATAGCAATATCTTCATAGTGAACCCACCCAGTCACCGTGGGGGGGATGTAATGTACCTCCAGCGCTTATCATGACTTACGGTGAGCACATATATTGGAGTACTAGGACGTATAGAAGATATCTGTAAATTATCAAAGGGGTATCTCTTCTCCACCTGACGAGGATTATCGTAAGTAGGATCTTCCGTTGGAAGCCCACCCTGATAAGGGTTTCTCTTATGAGAATATTCCGATCGGCAGATCGATAAATATCATCAATGGGGCGGTATTCTCATTATTTTTTACTTCCTCCTTCCATTAAGCAGAATGGATCCTAAAATTTTCTCCCCAGACAATACTGTTTTTTACCAAGGAACCTTTCAATACTAGAGTTACGGATACTTTCAGCTTTTTTACTCAGAATTGATTCAATGTAGTAAGTATTCCAAGGGGACCTGTCTTCAGGCTCCATTCCGAATGGATGGGATTTAAGAGCCGAAAAATACCTTTTATGGGTGACAGTATCGATAATAGGAACATGTGCTCTTTCCAAATTTAGAGGAAGTTATTTATCGACCAATTGTGAATATTCCTTTATCGGAAAAATGGATTTGGTCTGGTCGATATAATTTAAAGTGACATAGCTGGAGGAAATCTAGCCGTCAAGGCGTGGTTAGAACGGAGAGGTATGCCACGCCGATAGCAAAAGCGTAAAAATCAAGCAATAGGTCTTTATTTTACCTAGCATCTGCATTATTTTCATACAATGTCTCCGGTCACAGCCAAGTCAATCAGCGCGTAAAACGACAATGCCCGGCTTTGAATGCATGTATTCCATCAATTGCGAGTCCACTACTTTTCTGTTTGAAGCGAGAGAGGACGCATTTCGGAACCATATCTGCCCGTCATGCCTAACGACAATACCAATATGCGATACATCCAAGCCTTTGAGCAAAGAGTAAACGCCGACATAATCTCCCGTTTTCAGACGGTTCAGCACCTGTTTGTTAATCGCCTTACCCGGGATATAACTTATTTTGCGTGAATAAGTCCCCAACCCCTGCACATATTCACCTCCATAAGGCCTGCGGTTAAGCTGTTTTTCAGCAATAATAACGGTTGGACTGATGTCCGACGTTACGTCACGGGCATTGCGTGGTTCGGTAGCAAACCAGTCAGAGAAGAAATGTCGCCGACTGAGATAGTTAACCTTACCATCAACATAACGCGTCTTGATGAGATTATGTAGAAACGTTTTCTGTTCATGGCTCCGAGCCAGAGCCTCAACATAATCAGCCAAGGTGAAACAGTCCACGCCATTAAAATCAGCAACAAGAGCTTCCGGAATGTCAACCCCACCGATCGGCGTACCGGCTTTATAGGGTGTTCCGAGAAAAGCGGATGACACGCAGCTTATAATTTCACCGTGGTTTTCCTCCATATAAGAAATGATGTCAGATCGGAAAATTTGGTTTACTTTTCCCTCCGTAGTGCTGTCTATGATAGTTTGGTATTTTTCTGCACTGGGCGCGGTGCATGCCGTCAAATACAACGCTATCAGCAGAACTACACATACCTTTATCTTCATCATCATCTCCGTGAAAGGTGAGAACCTTTTCTTTTACCAAAAATGTTTTTTATTTCTATAAATAAACAGTATTAGTTGATTTTTTTTTAAAGAAAAGCGTATTCATGTTCTTGAGTGTGAGCTTATTCACGTGAAGCAAGTTCTGCATTTATTCCCACGCCAACATAGTAGTTAATCCATACTTAATACCCGCACCAATCCACGGATAAATGATCATAATGAATATGACTCATGAAAATGACCGAATTCAACGGAAAAAGCACCGGTTTGACACTGAGTATGATAAGCTATCAGCCCCTTCTGAGAATCCATACTTCGTGTTTGAAGACTCTCTTGATATGATATCCGAACACCTCGAGGTGCTTCATTTAAACGGTTCACGATGCTGACTGTAGTAAACATAGTTGCGTATTACGTTCTATTTATACATCGACCTTTTCTATCACGTAGACTGCAAAGATAACGATTTTTATTTGATATTATTTTTCTCTGCATAGACGAACATAGAACAAGTAGCTTGTTTGAAGAAAAAAATATGACGCCGATTAATAGCAGTACCCCCTCGCATTCAGCCTTGTAAATAGACACAACACCTACAATGAATTCTGGATATTCACCTACAGTGACGGCACAACTGTGGTAAAATGATTACCATATCGTCTGGTCAGTATATGGAGAGTAGTGACCCTGATGGTGGTGATGAGTTACGTGACATCACGGTGGCATTAATGCGCGACAGCTTGGAAAGGAGTAGCTCATATCTTGACTTATCTAACCTTAAGCTTAGCTCATTTCCGGACGATATTCCTAAACAGGTTAAGATAATTGATATCAGTAAAAACCTACTTCATATGTTACCTGATTTCCTTCCTCCCACCCTTTAGTATATTATCGCAGATCAAATAAACTTTTAACTCTACCGAATAGTTTACCCAATAGACTCGTAGAACTCTATATAAGTTATAACGATCTTAAATTTTTCCTAACCTATTTACAGTCATCCATATCCACATTATATATAGGTGATAAAAAATAGATATGGCTATTTTTAACCTCCCCAACTCAATAACATATCTAGACTTAATTGCTAATAATTTAACACTCCCTCCAGATAACCTACCTGAATTCATTAAATATTTTTATTTAAGTAATAATAAATTAAATAACATACCTAATAATCTACTAAAAAACATTGCACACTTGGATTTCAGTATCAACAAAATTAAAAACATTAACGATAGACTGCCAAGTTCTATCCAATACCTAAATTTAAATGATAACAACCTAAAAGAAATTTCCATGAACATTACTAATATGGGTAAAAAACTGAAATTTATTTAAAATAAATTTATCATAAACTTAAATAACATCACTGTCAATGACAATTATAGTGTGATCAATGTTTATTCACTTTCAAATATCAAATTAAATACTCAATCAAAAATTAGCATTAAAGTAAACTTACAGTTAGTGTTTTTAATATAAAATTATTTTATATTTTATATTTTAATTAATAAAAACATAGATTAATAGCCATTAATTATGTATTCTCTCGCTCATATGAGTAGATTAAATATACGGTATTTTTCCCAATCATCGGAGAGTAATGAGAAAAAAACTGACATATTATAGGTATTAAATATTATTTTTTATATAAAATAAATATGTTAAATATGGTGCTGGTATATAAATCTTAATAGCATTCATTAATATTTTTTTATGAGTACTCACCTGTAGAATAATTATATTTTATTAAAATCTAATTTTAATCCTCAAAGCGAAAAAAAATGAAAGTATTCAGAATGATAATTTCAATATATTAAACCTTACTAGACACCATCATATTAATTATATGAGTTGAAGTATGAACAGTATAATTAAAAAAATATCATTATTCCCTTTGTTATTTTTTATCAGCCCTGCAATCCATTCCATTTTAGCTGGTGGAATTGTTTCCGTCGACTGTTCATGGCCCGCCAACTCAGAATTAAATAATTTATCATTCTTCCAGAAGATAAGTAACGACGGTGGAACAAATTCTAACTAATACTGGGCAAACTAGTTTTACTTTAAGCAAGGAGATGCTGTGTATATTAGTTTACAAAACAAAGGTAATAACGTGCGTGCCTTTAATTACTCTATCTGTAAGGCAAAAGTATGGAAGAATGGTGAATGTAGTTACTTCATCCAGGAAGGTTTAGGAGTGCAATGCCAGATAGTCGTACCATGGAAAATAGAGCATTAGTAAATTAGATATTTCAAAAAAAGGAAATCTGGCTACAGATATAGTGATGGACCTAATGGATGGCACAGCAGTGACGGTCTGAGTTATCGAAGTTACAGAAACATTTAGTAAGTTACACTTATCTTCCTATTTTGGTGAGGAGTATTCGCAAGGGGATAATCAGCTTTCCTCTTGTTATGTGGTAGGCGCGCAAAGCTCAGCCTTTATTAATCTCATTGGGATGTTGCTACAACCGCATAAAAAATTACACGTACCTATGGGAATTACAATGATCTTTATGTGGCATAAATCTCATGTAATGACCATGCTTGTATCAACAATATAAGCGATCTTGGTGCAATTGCCTCTCCTAATGCTCCTTCTATATCAATTGTTAACAACAGGGATTTGACGACAAAAACAATTTCTACAGAATTAAAAAATGTCTATTTAGTTGTTATCCGCTCTAGAGATGGAATTTATACCCAAAATATCTATTTTTCTGATCCCAGGAAGTTTAAATGGAAATCAATATTTGTGAATCATAGTTCCTCTCGCCGTTCATATATTTATATTAATAATTCAGTTATGAAAATAAATAAAGGAAGAGTCCAGATTTATTTGTCCTATGGTAACCGTTGGAAGATAGTTAATCCCGATTAAAAAAGTCCGTTATTCACCAATATAGTTGATTACATGAACATTATCAGAATACGGTGTTCTCTCAGCAATAACGTGATAGCGCTCCACACCTTTACTGTTGCGAACGCTATTTTTTATTCATAGCAAATCACATTTTTTGGCAGCATTAACTAACTATTTATCTTGCTAAGAAATGTATTCTTTGTTAAATCTAGACTTTAATATGATTAATTGTTAAAAAATCAAATTTAACTCACTATATTTTTAACCATCTCACCTACTATAAATAATTCAGGGTACTTCTAAAAATATCTAACGATATCTTCCTTATCTAATTTATCGGGGAGGCGTTTCACACCAGAAATCTCTCACTTTAACAGCAATGAGTGCGACAATTAATTTACCATATAAAATATTTTCATTATATAAAAATTAAACGATCTAAAGAGATCATTCAGCATTGTATTGTTCACTTCCATATTTATAATATTCAAATATATACGCCAATACTATACTGGATTACTTTTACGTCTGTAACCTAATGAACTTGCGTAAGTACGTAACAATTTAAATATGCTATCAACTTCTTGGCAAGAAGTATTCAAAGAAATATTTTTCAAATCAAGTTCACTTATGGATTTACACGCCTGTTATCCGAGGATTGACCAATGCCACGTATTGCAGCGCCAGCGGCTGGATCTGACGGAGTGGCAAGCCACCTTTGCCGTAGCGATGCTAAGCACCACTATAATAAGCAATGCCTGTTGTTGGCACTGGTCACCGGGCAGTGCCTGGGTGATATCGCCAACATGAAATTCGCGGATATCTGGGATGACCCATTTGGACATTCGTGCAGAAGAAAACGGGGACGCGCCTGGCGCTTCCTCTCTCGCTGCGTTGTAACGTTATCAGGTGGAGTTTGAAAGATATCGTAAAGCGTTACCGGTATTATGTAGTGAGCCCTACTTAGTGCATTTTTTTCGCACCACCTTGCAGGAAAAACGTGGTGATGACGTTACACCGCGTATACGCACCATGCGTTTTAGTAAGACCAGAGACAAAACAGGATTGCGTTGGCAGAATAGCACCCCACGCACTTTTCATGAGCAACGTTCACTGGCCGATCGACTTTATCGTGAACAAGGTGATGTCGATACCCGCCACTTATTGAGGCATAAACGCAGCACCAGACCGATACCTATAACGATGACCGTGGTAAAGATTAGTTAATAATTCAGGTCAAGCCAGGATAAAATAGGGAGGAAGGATAGGTGATTTTTTATTCAATTTTCCTAACATCTCCCTAAATAAAAATCACTGTTTTGAAAAAAAAGCGGCAGCAAGCGCCGCCGCTGATCTTTATCGCAACAACATGATTACATATTGTCGATGATATCACGAGAAAACTCGCTACACTTAAGTAGCTTAGCATATTCCAGCTGACGTTGTAAATCGTAAGTCACGGTCTTGTTCTTGATCGCGACTTCCATTCCCTTCACAATCAGGTCGGCCGCTTCAAACCAGTGCATGTGGCGCAGCATCATTTCAGCAGAAAGAATGACTGAACCAGGGTTCACCTTATCCTGACCAGCATATTTCGGTGCTGTGCCATGAGTTGCTTCAAAAAGCGCGCACTCGTCACCAATATTAGCGCCTGGCGCGATACCAATACCGCCGACTTGAGCAGCCAGTGCATCGGAAATGTAGTCACCGTTTAGGTTCATACACGCAATGACGTCATACTCCGCAGGGCGCAGTAAAATCTGTTGCAGGAATGCATCGGCAATCACATCTTTGATAAAGATTTCTTTGCCGCTGTTCGGGTTCTTGACTTTAACCCACGGTCCGCCATCGATCAGTTCACCGCTGAATTCATCACGTGCCAACTGGTAGCCCCAGTCTTTAAACGCGCCTTCGGTAAATTTCATGATATTACCTTTGTGGACCAACGTCACCGATTCACGATCGTTAATGATAGCGTACTCAATGGCCGCCCGCACCAAACGCTTTGTCCCCTCTTCAGAGCAAGGTTTAATGCCAATACCGCACTGTTGCGGAAAGCGGATCTTGCTAACACCCATCTCTTCACGCAAGAACTTGATCACTTTATCAGCTTCTGGCGTGCCGGCTTTCCATTCGATACCTGCATAAATATCTTCGGAGTTTTCACGGAAAATTATCATGTCAGTCAGTTCCGGCTGCTTAACCGGACTTGGTGTACCTTCGTAATAACGCACTGGACGCAGGCAAATATAGAGATCCAGTTGCTGACGCAAGGAAACGTTCAAAGAACGGATACCGCCGCTGACCGGAGTAGTTAATGGACCTTTGATAGCAACACGGTAGTCACGAATCAAATCCAGCGTTTCTTCCGGCAGCCAGACGTCTTTGCCATACACTTGCGTTGATTTTTCACCGGTGTAGATTTCCATCCATGAGATAGCACGTTTGCCGTCATAAGCCTTTTTCACTGCGGCATTAACAACATTGATCATCGCAGGAGTTACATCCACGCCGATACCGTCCCCTTC
This sequence comes from Candidatus Malihini olakiniferum, assembly GCA_051305815.1. GTDB lineage: Bacteria > Pseudomonadota > Gammaproteobacteria > Enterobacterales > Enterobacteriaceae > Symbiopectobacterium > Symbiopectobacterium olakiniferum_B. Next base: position 470,822 of record JBPPLV010000021.1, on the reverse strand, counting down.
GATAAAGGGGATGATCGGATTATTAGGAACGTTCAGCTTACCTTGGGTATCAACAGTGATTTTTTTTCCGTCTGTTGGTACAACTACTTTACTTTCCATTAACCTCTCCTTTGAGCGCAATTTTGTTAATGATTTTTAAGATGCGCGTCAATACTACTTAAATATTTTTCCCGCACCAATCGTAAACCATTTCGAGTATAATGCCTTTGTAACTCTCGTCTATAAAAATGATGAATAAATTCTCGGTTAAAAATCAAAACTTTAGGCGATTCAGCTTGCAAAATTAGTGAAAGCGAGCGATTTCCGCCACGCCTCGCCGTATCGTGTTGTTCAACAAGCCTTATGACATGCTTGCCCAATTTACCGATGAAGCGGGCCGTGACTCCCTGAAAAACTATATCTCTTTTCCTGAGATTTATGCCGCAGGACGGTTGAATCGTGATAGTGGATCGTGATAGTGGATCGTGATAGCGAGGGTCTAATGACTCTCACTAATGACGGCAAACTGCAAGCTCGACTCACTCAACCGGGAAAAAACCGCGAAAATCTATTATGTTCAGGTAGAAGGCATCCCCGACCGAGGCCGATTTTCAGCAATTTCGTCACGGCTTGCAATTGAAAGATGATATGACATTGCCAGCAGGTGCAGAGATTGGTGAACCACCTGACCGGTTATGGGTACGTGTACTGCTAATACGCGAAAGAAAAACCGTTTTAGATAGTTAGCTAAAACCACGCTGCATGAAGGGCGAAACCGTCAGGTCCGTCGCATGACAGCCCACATGGGCTACCCAACGTTGCGTCTGATACGCTACGGTATAGCTAATCAAATACTGGACAATTTACAGCTCGGCACTTGGAGAGAGATTCTCGATGTTTAAACCACATGTTACCGTTGCCTATGTGGTACAGAATGAAAACCATTTTTAAATTGTCGAAGAAGACATTCGCAGCAAAGCCACTTGGAATCAGCCAGCCCGGCGGCATCTTCAGGCCAACGAGACGTTAATTCAGGCCGCTCGACACGCGAATTGTGGCAAGAAACTGGTATTACTGTATCACCTCAGTCGTTTCTACGCCTTCACCAGTGAAGATCCCCGATCAAACACCCTTTTCTAAGCTTTTGTTTCGCAATCTATTTACCTAAGCTGTGGCCAAAATCCCGTATGACAGTGATATCCGTTTCTGCCACTGGCTCACTGCAGAGGGAATTTTGCATTCAACCCAACTGTGATCGACGCTGGTAGCAGAAAGCATTCTTTGCTACTAAACGCCAGAACGCTATCCTTTAGTATTGTTGGGTGCCTTTAACTGGACATTTGAAATCCAGATTGCTCAGGATTAGCAATGCAGCCCAGGCAACATCGTGATAAAATATGTCGTTTTTTTCATGCTAACGCGTTGATTCCCCAGTTTGTTCTGTCCTGACGATACGATGGCGATAAATAAGTCCCAGGAACAGCGCGTTAACACATCAGTTCGTGAGACGACCATGTCAGATAACAGCCAGAAAAAAATCATTGTCGGAATATCAGGCGGTGTCGATTCTTCTGTTTCCGCTTACCTGTTGCAGCAACAGGGTTATCAGGTCGAAGGCCTGTTCATGAAAAACTGGGAGGAAGATGACGACACAGAGTATTGCTCAGCTGCCACCGATCTAGCCGATGCACAAGCGGTCTGCAACAAATTGGGTATTGCTCTGCATACCGTTAATTTTGCTGCGGAATATTGGGATAACGTGTTTGAGCATTTTTTGGAGAAATACCGTGCAGGCCGCACGCCAAATCCCGATATTTTGTGTAATAAAGAGATAAAATTCAAAGCTTTTTTGGAATTTACTGCTGAAGATTTAGGTGCAGATTATATCGCCACCGGCCACTATGTCCGCCGCCACGACAGTGGCTGTGCAACGCGCTTGTTACGCGGAAAAGACGGCAACAAAGACCAGAGCTATTTCCTTTACACGCTGAGCCATCAGCAAATCGCGCAAAGCCTGTTCCCGGTGGGAGAACTGGAAAAACCAGAGGTACGCCGTATTGCAGAACGTCTTGGGTTGGTAACCGCGCAGAAAAAAGACTCCACCGGCATCTGTTTTATCGGTGAACGTAAATTCCGAGATTTCCTGGCGCGCTATTTACCTGCACAGCCAGGGCTTATCCTATCGGTCGATGATGGCAAGCCAATGGGTCAGCACCAGGGATTGATGTACCATACGCTTGGACAACGCAAAGGTTTGGGGATCGGTGGCGTGAAAGAGGGCGGCAAAGATCCTTGGTATGTGGTTGATAAGGATGTTACAAACAATATTTTGTATGTTGCCCAAGGACACAATCATCCCCGTCTGATGTCGCAGGGACTCATCGCGCAACAGTTGCATTGGGTCGATCGCCAGCCGCGTCTCGAACCTTTCCGCTGTGTAATCAAAACGCGTTATCGTCAGGAAGATATTCCCTGCACAGTAACACCGTTGAACCTCGAACGTATCAGCGTTCATTTTGATGCACTCGTTGCTGCCGTAACACCTGGACAGTCCGCGGTGTTTTATCAAGGAGATGTTTGTCTTGGCGGCGGCATCATTGAAGAACGAGTACAGGAGTAGCCTGTGACTAAAAATTATCAGGACATTAAGCTGGCGTTAGCGGGTGTCTGCCAATCTGCTCATCTAGTTCAACAGTTGGCACATCAAAGCAACTTTTATAATGACGTACTGCAAACGTCCCTTAACAGCCTGTTGAATATGAACCCTGATTCGACCTTGACGGTTTTTGGCGAACACGAACGTAACGTAAAAATCGGATTGGAAACGTTGTTGTGGATATTAAATAGCAGTACCAAGGGGCCGTAGGTGCAGAATTATCCCGCTATGTGTTTAGTCTGATCGCCCTTGAGCGTAAGTTAAGTGGTAATAGCGCTGCGCTCAACGAATTGGGTAGCCGTCTTGGCAAACTATCGCGTCAACTCGAACATTTTGATTTGATGTCGGCGACCATTATCAGTGCACTGACAGATGTTTATGTCGATGTCATCAGTGCGTTGAGCTGACGAATTCAGGTAACAGGCTCGCCCGAAGTACTGAAAAATGCCCAGGTGCACGCCAAAGTGCACGCGGCACTGTTAGCCGGTATTCGTGCGGCCTTGCTCTGGCAACAGGTCGGTGGCGATCGTTTTCAACTGATGTTTTTTCGTGCCTGTTTGGTGAAAGAAACCAAATAGATACTGGCCCGTTTTTAATCCAGGCGCAACCGATTGCCACATAGACAGATGACAGTGCGGTTGCGCCATGCTGAACACTACCACCCGAACGTTGTTAAATTTATACGTTTTTAAGCCTATATTTTGATAAAACACTCCAGGAGTTACTTGTGATGGAATTGTCCTCACTGACCGCCGTATCCCCGATTGATGGTCGCTACGGTGATAAAGTCAGTATATTGCGCGCTATTTTCAGCGAACTTGGTTTACTGAAATTCCGCGTGCAGGTTGAAGTCCGCTGGCTGCAAAAATTGGCAGCCTGCGCAGAAATCAAGGAAGTTCCTGCATTTGACGCCGAAGAAAACGCTTTCCTTGACAAAATTATCTCTGATTTCAATGAGAAAGACGCTGCGCGTATTAAAACCATCGAACACACGACCAACCATGATGTGAAAGCGGTAGAGTATTTTCTGAAAGAGAAAATCGTGGCAGTCCCCAGTCTGCATGCGGTTAATGAATTTATTCATTTTGCCTGCACCTCAGAAGATATCAACAACCTGTCTCACGCCTTGATGCTCGATTGTGCGCGCCGCGATGTCGTTCTGCCGTTCTGGCGCCAAATTATTGATGTCATCAAGACACTGGCGCAGCAGTATCGGGACATTCCCTTGCTCTGCCGCACTCATGGTCAACCTGCAACGCCCTCTACCATTGGTAAAGAGTTAGCTAATGTGGTTTATCGTATGAAGCGTCAATACCGCCAACTACAACAGGTGGAAATTCTGGGTAAAATTAATGGCACAGTGGGTAACTACAACGCACATTTGGCCGCTTATCCTACTCTGGACTGGCACGCATTCAGTGAAAGCTTTGTCACCTCGCTGGAAATCCAGTGGAACCCCTACACCACACAAATCGAGCCCCACGACTACATCGCAGAGCTGTTTGATTGCATGGTCCGTTTCAATACCATTCTGGTCGATTTCGATCGGGACATTTGGGGCTATATCGCACTAAATCACTTTAAACAGCAAACCATTGCAGGTGAAATTGGTTCCTCAACCATGCCGCATAAAGTGAACCCAATCGACTTCGAAAACTCTGAAGGAAATCTGGGGCTTGCCAATGCAGTGCTGGGTCATCTGGCAACTAAGCTGCCGGTATCGCGCTGGCAGCGTGATTTGACAGATTCAACGGTACTGCGCAATTTGGGTGTGGGCATTGGCTATGCTCTGATCGCCTATCAAGCAACACTCAAGGGCATTAGTAAACTAGAATTGAATCACGATCGTTTACTGGATGAACTGGATCACAACTGGGAAGTACTGGCTGAACCAATCCAAACGGTAATGCGCCGTTATAGTATCGAGAAACCTTACGAACAGTTGAAGGAACTGACGCGCGGGAAACGCATTGACGGTGCAGGTATCCAGGCTTTTATTAATGGACTTGCGCTGCCAGAAGAAGAGAAAGTACGCCTGAAAGCGATGACGCCAGCAACCTATATTGGTCATGCCGTCACGCTGGTCGACAAGTTAAAATAACGCGTTCGCGCGGGTGACACCATCACCCGCACTCACTTTGCGACCGATTCACTAACACACATTAGGCTTTTTCTCCATTCCCTCTACGTTTGTTTACATTTAGTTTACTGCGATTGTGGATAATTCACGTCGCCACCGCCGATGCTCAATTCTGCTTTTTTTGTTACAATTAGGGTGCATAGCCCCGATCGTCTGTGATTCAATGAAGGATAAAGTCATGCGCGTATTAGTTGTTGAAGATAATGTGTTGCTGCGCCATCACCTCACCGTTCAGATGAAAGAAATGGGCCATCAGGTTGATACTGCTGCTGATGCTAAAGAAGCGGATTATTTCCTGCATGAACATGCACCTGACATCGCTATTCTGGACCTGGGATTACCTGTTGAAGATGGTATTACGCTTATTCGCCGCTGGCGCAATCAGCAAGTCAAGCTGCCAATTTTGGTGCTGACGGCTCGTGAAAGCTGGCAGGACAAAGTTGCTGTTCTTGAAGCTGGTGCCGATGATTATGTAACCAAACCGTTTCATCTTGAGGAGGTTGTTGCTAGAATGCAGGCGTTGATGCGACGCAATAGCGGTCTGGCATCCCAGCTTATTAGTTTGCCGCCGTTCGAAATTGATTTGTCGCGCCGTGGATTAATAGTTGCAGGTACGCCTATTAAGCTCACTGCTTTTGAATACACGATTATAGAAACACTGATCCGTAATAACGGTAAAGTAGTCAGTAAAGAGTCGCTGATGTTGCAACTCTACCCTGATGCAGAATTACGGGAAAGTCACACTATCGATGTATTGATGGGCCGTCTGCGCAAAAAACTGCAACTGGTGTATGATGCTGACGTCATCACTACCGTTCGAGGCCAAGGTTACCGTTTCGATTTGGTTGCTTTTTCATAGCTATGCATTTAAAAAGACAGCCATTTTCCTTAAGTGTTCGTTTCCTGCTTGCTGCTGTTGCTATTGTGCTGGCCCTATCCTTGTCGTATGGAGCCGTCGCTATTATTGGCTATAGCGTAAGTTTCGATAAGACATCATTTCGTTTATTACGCGGTGAAAGTAACCTTTTCTATCGTCTGGCTCAGTGGAAAGATAATAATTTTAGCATCAACATGTTAGCTGACATGAATATAGGCTATCCTACTTTGGTACTGATTTATGACCAGCATGGTAAAATCTTGTGGCGCGAACGAGAAGTCCCTGAATTGGAAGCGCTGATTAAACCGGAATGGCTCACAAGAACTGATTATCACGAGCTGGACACTAATACCCAAACCAGTAGCGCAGTGCTTAAAGGCGATAAACAGGTCCTCAGTAAACTGATCAATTTCAGCAGCAAAGTGGAAGAAACGCTCTTCACCCACTCCATCGCGGTCAGTACCTATCCGGCAACAGAAAACCTACCCGCATTGACCATAGTGGTCATTGATAAAATTCCGCAGGAACTGCAACAGGCAGATATAGTATGGGAATGGTTCAGTTATATTTTTATTGCTAACTTGTTGTTAATGTTGCCTTTACTCTGGCTTGCGGCCCATTGGAGTTTGCACCCGATAAAGACTCTGGCAGAACAGGTAGCAGATTTGGAAAATGGCACCCGTGAGCAACTCGACGAAAATCCCCCACGAGAGTTATATAGCCTGGTGCGCAATCTCAATATTCTGCTGAATAACGAGCGCAAGCGCTACCAGAAATATCGCACAGCGTTAACTGACTTAACGCATAGCTTAAAAACCCCACTCGCTGTATTGCAAACTACACTGCGCGCGCTGCGCACAGATAAAGAAGTCCACATTGAGCAGGCCGAACCTGTGATGCTGGCACAAATCAGTCGTATTTCGCAGCAGATTGGTTATTACTTGCACCGTGCAAGTATACGCTATGAACACAATCTTTTGCTGCGTGAAGTGCACTCTGTTCCGGCATTGCTCGATGGACTTTGCTCTGCCCTTAATAAAGTGTATCAGCGAAAAGGTGTCGTCATCACGTTAGATATCTCACCTGAATTAACCTTTGTGGGCGAGAAAAACGATTTTATGGAAGTTCTGGGTAACGTTCTCGATAACGCCTGTAAATATAGCTTGGAGTTTGTCGAAGTCAGCGCACAATACTCAGATCATCGCCTGCACTTACTGATCGACGATGACGGCCCAGGTATTCTGCACAGCCAGCGTGAATTAATTTTTCAGCGAGGCCAGCGGGCTGATACGCTACGTCCCGGTCAGGGTATTGGGCTATCCGTAGCACTTGATATTATCGAGCAATACGAAGGGGAGATTATCATTACCGACAGTATCCTTGGTGGTGCCCGCGTTGAAACCATTTTTGGGCGCCAGCACCCATATCCCGATTAACCACGATCTGTTCACCTTCCTCGGCGCTGCAACTTCTGCCCCGAAATGGTTATACTCTTACTGCCCCCGTTTCTGAAACACATGGTATGGATTATCAACTGAACCTCGATTGGCCATCTTTTATGGCTAATTACTGGCAAAAACACCCTGTGGTGATCAAGTAGGGTTTTATCGATCCTATATCGTCGGATGAACTTGCTGGTCTGGCAATGGAAAACGAGGTTTACAGCCGACTGGTCAGCCACGAGGAAGGCAAATGGCAAGTCAGCCATGGTCCCTTCAACAGCTATCACCATTTGGGCGAACACAACTAGTCTTTGCTGGTACAGGCAGTTGATCATTGGCATGATGCCTCAGCGGCGCTAATGCGCCCGTTTCGCCAGATCCCTGAGACGTATTGACGATCTAATGATCTCATTCTCCGTGTCTGGTGGCGGCGTAGGACCACATATTGATCAGTATGATGTGTGTTCATCATTCAGAGTACTGGCAAGCGTCGCTTGCGAGTCGAGGAAAAATCCTCATGAAGCAGCACTGCCCTCACCCGGGGCTGTTACAGGTTGATCCGTTTGACCCAATGATTGATGAGCTGATGTCTCCTGGTGATATTCTCTATATTTCCCCGGTTTTCCTCATTGAGGATTATTCATTGGAAAATGCGCTTAACTATTCGGTGGGTTTCCGTTCCCCTAAAGGACGAGAACTGGGAAGCTATCGCTATAGCGATCCCGACACCCCTCTCTCCGTGAGTACCCTGCTACTGTCTTACCGCAGGAGCTAGATGCTCTGCAAAAAATGATGCTGGACTTGGTGCAATAACCGGAACACTTTCAACGTTGGTTTAGTGAATTCATTTCGTAATCCAGATATGAGTTGGATATAGCACCTCCAGAACTACCGTACCAGGCTGGCGAGATCTATGAATTATTTCAGCAAGGAGCATCTCTGCACCGTTTAAACGGACTGCGTGTACTCTGTATTGGAGAGCGCGGTTTTGTTAATGACGAATTCATTGATACGCCGTATTTTGAAGTAGCTCTCGCATTAGCAGAACAACTGACCATCGAAAGCGGTGTGTTAGGTGAAGCGCTGGAAGATCCTTCCTTCCTGGCAAAATTGACTGTCTTCATTAACAGTGACATTGGTATTTTATGGATTAAATAATACTGTTATCCTCACTTGATACTGATCATTTTTACAATCAGTATCAATATAAATATTACATTCTCACCCCATCAACTGGCTGTTTATTATTACAGCGTCAATATATAATTGATGTACACTTCTAAAAATAAATTGCCCTTAAAACTGTAATGTACCTGCAATAATACTAGGTAAACAGTGTATTCAAAATTACACTGACATTCGTAAAATAAAATAACTTACTTATCTTTATGTATAACCTAAAGAGGTTTATGAAAAATATAAATAATATTAGATCTGGCACTAACCCATATAGCCTAGTACATATCAAAAGATATAGGCTGTGATACAGCGCCAACACCTTCTTATCTAAATCGCTTCTTGGCCAAAATCGTAGACATCATCACCCTTGTTTTTTTCAAAAAACAAGGGTGATGATTACAAAGAATTTACCATGAAATTTACGAACAACCTGCTACAGGAAATCACAAAAAACACACACTGAAAGTAACTCCTATTGTATTCCGGATAAAATTAGATTCGAGTACTTAAACAATGAAATAACTTTCAAAAATTATGTTAATGACACTAATAGAAAAAACACTACAAAAATCATTATTGCAACGCGACAAGGAGAAACAGCTTGCAAGACGATCTGCACTAAAACATTTTCACAATTTTTCAGAGTAAAATTAGCTATTGGACGAAATATTTTAACTAAAGATGAAATCAGCATCACTGATGAAGGAAAGCCCGATTCAAGCAACATAGATGCTGCCACTGAATCAGTACTTACCTACATTCTTTCAGATGCAAAGTCTTTAGAAAAAAAGGTTATAAAATGACGTTCTTGAACCTGCCCTACCTAGCAGTTCTGGGCATTTAATACCTGTAAATGAAAGCCATCATCCCGCACAATTTACCGCCTTAGAGCGAAATAACTCTTTTCTTTATCGTCACTTATCAATAAAAAAGCGCCAGGTAATAATGTAGCTAATAGTGAAAACGTGTCCTTAAAAAAATAATCTTTTCTCCAAAACAGCAATATCTTGAAAACACCATTTGCAAAATAGTTGAAAAATTGAAAAAGTACTTATAGTAAAGAAAATCCTCAAAGGAGAAGTACTGAATGTGATCGTTTATTCAGGATGTAAGGTAAAAGATTGAAAATGATGCTGCGTTAGTTAATCTTAAGAAATGCTCTCTCGACATTAATAAAACAAAAAGAGATACTTTAATTCATATTCTCAAAAAAAGAATTTTTATAAATTAACTCAATCGATAAAAAAGCCTTTTTACAAATAAGAGAAATCCAGAAGGAAGCAGCTGAGATTTTATATAAAAAAAATCAACACCATGGCGCCAATAAATAAAAAACTCTTTTTGATCATCCTGGAATTTTATTCTGATGCTTATCAGAGTGTAGATGATAGCACAACTTCAGCATTCAATAAAAAAAATTACTATTTCTTCTTTGCGCCCCATTATTTTACCCAATATTTATGACTGCGTGGAAAATGTCTTGTTGAGCCCATCTCTCATTAATGAAATTAACAGCTATGGTGATAATATAGCATCAAACATTCTTACTTTATTTTCTTATCAAAGCGGTTCTGTGCAACTGAAAACGCACCATTAGAAATGAGTAAAGTTGATGTGATAATGATGGAAGTCACGTTTAAACATGATGCTGGGAACACTTCCCAGCATCAACGCCATATGATCTTATTTAATGGCGTTATAACGCCTTCGCCCATAACGCAGTCAATTCAGTAAGGCGAATCATCACCGACACCGCTTTTTCCATACCTTCCAGCGTGATGAATTCATGTTTACCATGGAAATTATAGCAACCTGTAAACAGATTAGTGCAAGACAATCCCTGGAAGGAAAGATACGCACCGTCTGTGTCTCCACGGATTAGTTTCAGGCAATTCAATATCGCAATCACGTATTGCTTGCTGCGCAAGGCTAATCACATGAGAGTGCTGCTCGACCTGTTTACGTATGTTGTAATAAGTATCGGTAATGATCACCTCGATATAGCAATCCGGTGGTAATCCCAGGCCCACTTTCTTAGCAATATCGAACAGTGTCTTTTTGCGCTGTTCAAAACCATTTTTTTCAAAATCACGCACAATATAGTGCATTTCATCACACTCAACCGTCTCTTTCATGCTATGCAAATGGTAGAAACCTTGTTAACCCTCCGTCTGTTCAGGTACTTCTTGCGCCGGTACTTCCTGATGAAACGCGCTGCCAATGCCAGTACATTAACCATCACCCCTTTTAGCACTACCAGAGTGAACATTATTACCAACAATCTTAATCCTGACAGATGCTGCATTGAAGTTTTCGAACTCTAGCTTATCGACTCCGCCCCCATCCACAGTGTAGGTCCACATTGCGTACCGAAAGCTGCTATGTCAAAGAATTGAGCCCCTTTACCAATCTCTTTTCATCATAGGTGAACGCAATACGCACCGTACCGTGCGGCGTTTGATAGTGTTTGAAACGTACGATCGCAGTGATGATTTCCGCAATCCCCGCTTTATCATCAGCACCCAGCAGTGTTTTGCCATCAGTGGTGATTGATATATTACCCAACAGTTGATATAGCACAGCGAATATCACGGGCGACAGGATTTTATCCCCGATACCGAGTGCAATGTCGTCGCCACGATAATCTTCCAGAATCTGCGGGTTTACGTTTTTTTTCACTGTAATCCGGCGAGGTATCCATATGAAAAATAAAGATGGTAGGTACTTGCCATGCCACATTAGAGGCCAGCGTTGCTATTACGCACCCGTGCTCACTCAGGGTCACCTGATCGAATCCGAGCGTTAGCAGTCCTGCTGCAAAGCACGCACTAACTTGAGTTGACCATCCGTGCTCAGCACATGCCTTACGCCCGGCTTAGACTGCGTATAGCAAGTCACATAATTCAAAAAACGATCGAGTGATTTTTCCATATTCCTACTCCCTGGACTCTGGTGGGTATTATGCGGATGGTTTTACCGGCAAATATTACGTCAGGTCAGTTTTTACCATCTTAGCCACGGAATGTATTAAAACTGTCTTTTACAGGCAGACAAATCATCTGGTTCATAAAACAAAAGAACTTTACGATGATATTTTATTCGCGCCACTGCCGCATTATCTTAACGCTACATACACATAATGATTACAGTTTCTTATCCTTGCCCTAATGGGCTGTACTGGCTTTTAACTCAGATAACCCTGGGGTAATCCTTTATGGAAGGCGAAGTTAATCTGGGTATGGTATGGAATAGCTCCGCTTACGTAGCCCGTCAGACTGGTACACCGCTGGAAGTTATCTGGCCTAAAGAGGGTGGTATCTTCTAGATAGACAGTTTAGGATCCCTGCTAATACCAAGAACAAAGAGGGAGTCATGAAGCTCATCGATTTCTTGTTGCACCTAAGAAGTCGAGGCGAAAGTTGCAGAAACTATCGGTTACCCTACGCTAAACCTGGCCGCGAAGAAATTACTGACAGACGAAGTGGTAAGTGACAAGATGCTCTACCCTGATGAGGAGACGATTTAGAAAGGAAAATGGCAAAACGCCATTGGCAGCGCCAGTTCGCTTTACGAGAACTATTTTCAACAGTTGAAAGTAGGTCGTTAATACTCAAGGGCTAGCCGTGCAACGCGGTTAGCCTTTAGTTGATTACCTGTCATACTTTAAGTTGCATATGCGTAGACTGCGCTCGCTATTCTGCCTATCCCTGAGCCTCACCTCTAACAAGGCTGCCGCACGCGCTATTCAAGTCTGTTCTAAACAGATTCTGCGCTTTCCTGCAACTCGAGTGATTTAAGGTGCAGTCGTCACCCTACCCAGTCGTAGTAAAGCTGTAGCCCTTTCTCGCAGGAGCAACACCCACTACAGTCGCCACTGGCATTTTCGTGGCTGTGAATTTTTCCCTTTTGGATCCAGATTTCCATCATACCTTCAACTACCCCTGTTTCAACATGAAATTTCTGACTCACCTCTTGCAAGGAAACACGCCGTTTTTCCTTCACAAAGTTGCGCAGCTCAATCAGTGTCATTTCATCCTCCTGGCTGACATGACGTCATGCTTTTCATCGGATTACACCGCACGCACAGCTACAGCCTGTTTCCGCAAATTGCCATTACGACGCAGGAAGAACACGGTAATCGTCCAAACGATCAACACGGCAGCAATAGCACTAGTAGAATAGACTGGATGGTTGATAAAACGTCCTACCTGATATACCAGTACCGCTGCACCATAGCCCAGTTCAATCGTCCAAACGAAACAGAATAGTGCCCACGCAGTGCCCACTTCGCGCCAGATAGCCGATAACGCCGCGACGCAAGGCACGTAAAGCAATATCATCAGTAAGTAGGCCACTGCCCCCAAACGTCCGTCAAACAAATGCACAATGATATCCAGCGATGAAACAGAAAACTCGTTCTGTTCAGCTGCCGTGGCGGTATCGCTCCAGTCCCCAACGTTAATACCTAACGGATCGAGAAGCTCTCCTCCAAGTTTGGAGAAGTTTTCCGGAATAGTCACCAGTGCGCTAATAACACTGTCTCCCAGTTTAAACGGAGTTTCCTCTTCTTGCGCACCAATCTGACTCTCTGCCATCGCACCATAAAGTGAATCCAGTGTACCCACCACAGCCTCTTTGGCAAAGATACCAGTGAAAACGCCCACGGCGGCTGGCCAGTTTTCCGCTTTTATCCCCATCGGCGCGAACACTGGCACAATTTTCTGCCCGATAGAGGAAAGCACGGATTTATCACTGTTCTGATTGCCAAACGATCCATCTATACCCATTGAATTGAAAAAGCTTAGAACGGTTACGACAATAATAATTAATTTACCCGCACGCAGAATAAAGCCTTTCAGCCGATCCCAGGTGCGGATTATCAGGACACTGCGTAACCTTGGCAAATGGTATGGAGGGATCTCCATGACGAACGCAGAAGCACCCCCCTGCAGCGCGGTATTTTTCAGCATAAATCCAGTAGCAATGGCAGCGAAAATCCCCACCAGATACAGTCCAAAAACAAGATTCTGTCCACCACTGGTAAACAGTGCTGTTGCAAACAACACATAAACGGGTAAGCGGGCACCACACGATATAAAGGGTGCCATCATTACCGTGACAATACGGTCGCTGTGTTTTTCCATGGTGCGTGTGGCCATTACTGCAGGCACATTGCAACCAAACCCGACAATCAAGGGCACGAAAGCCTTACCCGACAACCCGATGCTGCGCATGAAACGGTCCATCACGAACGCAGCGCGCGCCATATAACCGGAATCTTCCAGATAGGAAAGGAATAGATAAAGACAACAAATAACTGGGATAAATGTGGAAACCGTTTGGATACCCCCGCCAATACCATCCGCAATAAGCGTCGCTAGCCATTCAGGCGTATTGATTGCACGCAGTAGCTGGCCTAGCCCATCCACTAGCAACGCGCTGACAAACTGATCGAAAAAGTCAATAAATGCACTCCCCACCTTGATTGTGAAGATAAACATGAGATACATCACCAACAAGAAAATAGGGATGCCGAAAAAACGGTGCAATACAACTCGGTCAATTTTATCCGTGAGTGTCGTTGAAACATTGCTGCGCCGGATCACGACCTGGTTGGCAATAGACGAGATAAACTGGTAACGAGCATCGGCAAGAAAGATATCCAGTTCATCTTCATAGGTTTCCGTCAGTGTAGCAACTTGAGCATCCATTTCGGCCAAAAGCGGTGCAGGCAAGCAAGATCGCACCGTAGTGTCCCCTTCCAGCAATTGCAATGCTAACCAATAAGGGTGCGTTACACTAGGAATGTCCGTCATGCGCAAGGCCATCTGCACTGCAGCATTTTTCAGTGGTGCGTCATACGGCACTTTAACATTAGGAGACCGGATATCTGCCAACTCTGACATACAGACCTGGCGTAAGACATCAATCCCTTTGTTCTGACTGGCAGTGATAGGCACCACTGGGCAACCTAACAGATTTTGTAGAGCAGCAATATCGATTTCCAGTTTGCGCGAAGAGGCAATATCCATCATGTTAACCGCAACAATCATCGGCACATTCATATCCAGCAGTTGTGCCGTAAGATAAAGGTTGCGCTCAAGATTGGCCGCATCAAGAATATTCAGCACCAGATGCGCTTTACCAGAAAGAATATAATCGCGTGCGACACGCTCATCCTCGGCGCTTTCCGATGCTGGATTAAGAGAGTATACGCCCGGAAGATCGACCAGCGTAAACCATTGACCCTTATAGATAAATTGACCTAACTTCTTCTCTACGGTGACACCAGGCCAATTCCCCACCGTCTGCTTCCCCCTTGTCAGCAGGTTAAACAGCGTAGTTTTGCCACAGTTGGGGTTGCCAACAACACCAATTACAGGATGTACGACCATAATGATTCCTTACTCGCTCGTGCTTTCAAAAAATCGGCATATTTTTTTTCGCGCCACATGCCTTACAAATCAACATTGCTCCAGAATCAATATCTGCGCTTCGCTCTTGCGCACGCTGATAGCGGCACCGCGCAACTGTAGTTCGATAGGATCCCCCAGAGGTGCTACACTGGTGACGGTAAAGGTCACTCCCGGCGTCACGCCGAGCGCCAACAACCGCTTACGATAATCTGCCGATCCTTTTTGATAACCCAGCACACGACAGGTAATCCCTACGGGAAATATAGCTTCAGTCATGAATACTTTTCCTTGCTAAATTGCGATCTTGTGACAACACACATTACAGCCAGAGAGCATTAACCCTGTGTAACCTGGGGCGCTACCCAAACTTATTTGCCCATATCCCAATTAATCGCGATACGAGTCTCCCGAAGCTAACATCAAAGGCTGATTTACTTCACGATGAATGACCCGAATTTCGCTCCCAACGCGAATCCCCAACTCCATTAAGCATCGGTAGTACTCACCGCTAGGACGAATCCGCGCCACCACGGCGCTGATATTGAGGGGAATATCAAGAACGGTGTGCAGACCTAGCATCATAGTTGGACTCTTAAAGAAAACTGGAAAGCTCATAAGTGCGCTTTCATGGTATTATTGCTGTGAATGCTCAGAAAACAAATAAAAATAATAACTATTATCCATAATAAATGTAGTCGTATAATTCTACTTTATGCATATCAAACAAAAATTAAATATCGTTCATTCCGGTTTCTGAACAGGACAAAAACCTCAAAAACGCTGCAGAAAAAAACCCCGTCAACTCAAGGGTTTATGGGGTTTTTTACTACGTGAAAACAGCTTATTTCACACTATATGACAGATCGCTGGCGATATGTACCGTTTCTTCCAAATAAGCATCTGGAGCCTGATAATCCTTAGGCAAATCTTCCAAGGATTTCAACGGTTTTTTACCTTTACGTTTAAGGCGCTTGTTAAGACGATTCAAACGCAACGCTTCATCATCATTATTCTTTTTTTACTCTGAGCATAATTAAGAGAAATAATGTTGCGTTTATCTTTGGTCGCGTTATAGCGAGCAACATCCTGAATGATGTATTGGAATTCAGGATCTTTGGTAATGTGCGCTAAATGCTGTTCTTTCAACCAGCTAATATAGGGTTTCATATCCCCCAATTTACCGTAGCGCGCCGCATTAATGCTGTACCAGACTAAGACGTTATCTTCAAATTTCTCGCCCGCCTCTACCGCTGCTGTTCCTGTGGATATCAAGATATCCGGCGTCACACCGCGCAATTGGGTACTGCCGCCATCGATGCGATAGAATTTTTGAATGGTGTAGGAGACTGAACCCATTCCAGGCCATGCCGGATGCAAAATCTAATCGTAAATACGGTTCAGGGACCGGTACTGCTGTACGATGCCCTTCCCGAAAGCCGGTTCACCGACGATCAAAGCACGACCATAATCTTGCATTGCCACAGCAAAAAATTTCCAATGCCGATGCACTGAAACTATCGACCAGCACAACCAGCGGGCCTTTGTAGTACACCATGCTATCGGTATCGCTGTCTTCACGCACCTTGCCGTTGTTGTCACGAATTTGTACCACCAGGCCGCTAGGAATAAATAAACCTGATAGCCCTACAGCTTCCTTTAACGCCCCACCATCATTACCGAGCAGGTCAATGACGATACTGCTCACGTTCTGTTTTTCCAGTTTTTGCAATTGCACTTTGACGTTATCTGTCAAGCCAACATAGAAACTGGGAATATCCAACACGCCAATGGTTTCTTTGCCCAAGGTTTTGACAGACATTTTCACCGCACGATATTCCAGGCGAATACGTTTACGCGTCAAGGTCACCGTTTTAGTTTTCGTACCTTTACCACCGGGCAGAATCTCAAGCCGCATATTGCTGCCTTTACGACCTTTAATCATTGCCACCATATCATCGAGCCGCCAACCGATAACTTCCACCATCGGTTTGCTGTTTTGCCCAACGGAGACAATACGATCGCCAACGGTGATGATTTTACTTTTGGCGGCCGGACCCGCCAGCTACCATAGAGTTAATGACCGTGTAGTTATCATCCATCTGCAACACCGTACCGATACCTTCCAAAGAAAGGCTCATGTCTGTGTTGAATTGTTTAGTGTTACGCGGCGATAAGTAACTGATGTGGAGGTCTATTTTCTGCGCAAACGCATTCATAATGAGCTGGAAAACATCTTCACTATTGCTCTACACCAAAAGACTAATAGCGAACTGATAACACTTGGTGAGCGTTTCGTTGATCTCTTTGTTGCTTTTACCTGTTAGTCTCAACGTTAGCCAATCGTATTTAACCTTGACATCCCATAGACGGTTCAACTCTCCCACATTTTATGGCCACGGCGATTTGCTGCAATCCAGCGCAATAGTGTCAATTCCCGCCAAATCTATTGGTTTTTCCAGCACGGATAAGGCATATTGCAAGCACTCAAAACGGCATTTTTGCGCCATATTGCAAAGCACATAGGGCACGTCCAGTTTACCGCTTTTAAGATCTTCCCCGAGCTGCCCTTTCTGATTAGCAAACTCAGCAATGTCGGAGGCCGACAGCACGTTATGGCTATAGTCCATCACATTGAGATAGCGTTTGAAAATCTTCTCAGAAGATTGTTCATTAAGTGCTATATGCCGGTAGTGAGAGCGCAAAAAACGCAGCGTAATGCGATCGCTCTCGGTGGCATGTTGAAGCTCTTAGTACAGTTGGTGAATTTGATCTGCACTGGTGATCATTTCACTGTGTGCAATCACTTCACTGCGCGAAACGGGTGTCTCTTTGGCAACACTCACGCCTGCCATCAAGGTGGGTTGTGAGACCACCATTCGAATTAATATGTTCATGCCCTGATTGGCACTCCGTATCAGAACTGCAAGTGTTCTGCGCGCACAATCATCGCCAGACCAGAAGCGAGTTGAACCCGAACTTCTCCCTTGGCAATCTCGAGCACAGTAGCGTCCATGGCATCTTTACCTGCTCTGACCTTAATCTCTTGACCAACTTTCAGTGCGGTAATATCCGTCACGCTAACACGCTGCGGTTGCGGCGCGCTGCCTGCGGCAGGACGGTCACAACGCGTGGCCGGCTTACGCTGGCGAGCCGGTTTATCGGGTATTTCTCCCGCTGCACGACGCTTCGCCTGCTGTTCATCTCTTTGCGCGTGAACGCGCGCTTTAGCTTCTTCCAACTGTTTACGAGCATGGTCAACATGCTGCTGGTCCAATTCGCCGCACGGATTGCCATCCAAATCCACACGTTGCGCACCCAGTTTGATGCCGTAGAGGTAACGCCAACTGGATGTATAGAGGCGCAACGCAGAGCGTAATTGCGTTTTACTCACACTATCAGCCTCTGATACACGAGTGACAAGATCTTGAAAAATAAATATTTTTAATGGTCTCGTTTCACCTTCAGTGGTGAAACAAAGCGGAAACCGTTCTGCCAAAAAGGCAATCACATCTTTACTACTGTTCAACTTAGGTTGATTTTCCATGAAATTTCCTGATTACAACGGGTTTGCCAACCAGCGCAGGCATGAACAGGCGACATTATAATAACACCATCAGCAATTGCTAAGTTATCCTTGCGGTCGTAAACACCCTTACCTGCAGGAATACGCACACAAGGTACCCGACCCTGAAATGGGCCAAGGAACAGCGTGTCATCATCCAGAAGATAAAAACCCGCCTAATTAACCCTTCATGCACTCAAACAGTAATGCACTGCTCTTGGTCAAGAGGGTAATAAAGCAGAGCTCATCCTTAGTCAATGCGGTAAGATCGCTGAAAAGATCCCTATAAAATGATAGTTTATTCATAAATAATAATTTATTTTTTTCTGATACTTTAGCTTACCAGTCTTCGAATTCATGACACAAAAAAGCATCGATGGCTTGGTGGTATCATCGCATGATCTTAAACATCCTGCCTGCCAACACTGGCAACGAATAACCTAAGTGAAGAAGGATATACGCTTTTGCATTTTTATTCATATAAACGTGGAATGATGAATTGAGACGCATAGCATCCTACAAGAGGATTCGCTTCGTCAGCGTATCGCGTACATTTCATTCAACTTTCTATGCATAATATTTTTCTGATAACGGGTAAACGGATTCAATTACCGTGCCCGTACAGAATTAAGCTATTATGCTAACGACTTTCAAAGTGCAACTCGGTGTAATGAAAATATACAGGATAGTGGTTTCGTGCCACGCATAGCCCCCCGCCAGTGACCAAGGCATGCTCCCATCGTTGCCTATGGGCTATCATCGCTGCCATGGCTGCAACATGCTGTTCCTACTTCCAGCAATGTCCAAAGGGGGGTACGCCACTTATCCTCAATATGCGACCAAAGTCGGTTCCGGGCACGATTAGTTAATGACTCGGTTGGCCGCGATGGCCACTGCAATGCTGCTATTAATGCCCTTCACTTATACCGCACCATTACTTGAAATACGCCTGCTGGGCATCGCGATCAATGCTAGTCTGTTTAAGAGTATCTGGCAAATGACCAAGCAAGATCACCCAGTTACCGCCAGTATGGCGGCTTTCTTTACTGTAGGTTTTCCTGTTAAACTAATGATTTATCTGTTTTATCTATTTTTTTCACCATGCATTGGTATGAATTTTCGCCTTATATTGCTATTACTAGAAAAATTGAAAGCCTGGATGATGCTGGGCATTTATCTGGTTGGGCTGGTAGTTGCTGACATCAAAATCAGAGAATTTTCCGATATTCAGTTAGGCTATGGCCTGGTGGTCTATTTCACCTTGACCCTGCTGAGTTTGTTAACGTTAATTCACCTTAACCCGGATCAGTTTTAGCTGCGTTTCTATCCGCGGTATCAACCCAGAACGCTATCGGCTTTGGGCGATAAGTTTTGATAATCTCGAAGGTACCCCTTAAACCAAAGGCGGGAAACGGCTGCTGTATAACACAGAAACTGCCGCCCGTGCAGATACTCGCTTTTCAGTGGTGACACCATAAATTTCTGCAGATGACGTCGATCATCTGGAAACATTGCTTCAGCCTTACATCAACGTCGCGCCGGGCAACGGTGCGCAGCAGCGTCAATTTGAACTGCAACAGGCAACCATTTCTGATTCTCGTTATCAGAATGGGTTAAACATTGTCGTGGATGCTCCTGAAGAAGGTGCATTGCAAGTGGGAATACTAGTGCTGTTTCGCGGCGTTAAGGTGGGCACGGTTACTGGCTTGTCATAGGGGCATTATCCGACGCGTCATGGTGGCACTGCGTATCAGTAAGCGGCACTAACATTTGGTTCGCAATAATTCGGTATTCTGGCTGATATCTGGCTATAACCTTGAATTCAGCTTGGGCGGCGGTCTACTAAAAAAGGGTACCTTCTAGCAATTTACCGTGGTGGTATCACCTTTACTACTCCGCCTGTGATTCCGATAGCACCTATTGCCACGTCCGGTAAACATTTCCTGCTTCTTGACGAAGAACCTAAAGAGTGGCATCAGTGGGGCACTGCAATTCCTGATGGGATCCGGATCATTTACGTTGACGAAGTAAATCGCAACCATGCCCGCCTCTGCTACCATTTCTCCATAGGTGCTAATGCGTCCCCTAAGTGACATGTGGAAGCGAGTGTCATCAGTGGTTTTTGTTCGGGCAATGGCCTGTTCCATCGCTTCTTTACCGGTGCGCTACCCAAAAAATCGGTCACCGCTGAACTGTAACACCGCACCACCATCACGTAATAAACGAACCGGCGTATTAGGATGCATAATCCCTTTGGCGATGAACGATACATAATGCGGCAATATGCCAACACCGTGGCTATCATAGCCTTTAAGGTTTGCATTAACTAGGTGATCAGAGACACAGTGTGCCTCTTCAGCTTGTGAATCCGCCTTCTGCAACAAAAAGCGCGTAACGTCTCGAAGCTGGCGCTCTGAGATTAATATAGGATAATTTTATTGACTATTTTTCTTTCATATTCAAGATATTAGATTTTCTAATACGTGGGAAAAGAGGGGGTTATCGGTGATTATTGTGTTTGCAGAACCATCCTACCGCTGAAACCTCATGGATTAAATATCTCATAACGCGTTAAGCGCGATTGCGTTAATCAAGATCAAAATGGCGGCGCATTGTCAGCATCATTCCCACCACTCACAACAACGTATATACCTAAATAATTCGAGTTGCAGGCAGGCGGAAAACGAGTCAGTCACGATAGGCTTACATAAGTAATTGATTCGGATGAGTGAATGTAGTCAACATCCCTGTGACTTAAAGTATGACGAGTATAACTGTGCCACAATGGGTAGAGAAGGCAATGGTCACTCAAGAATCACTATGAACTCTCACGTCTTATTTCCCTCTTGGTGTTGCTTGTCACTGGCTGTTTATCCACCCCCAGGGAATGCAATGTCATGGCGAAGTGAAAACGCTTCCGGGTCCAATTCCATTGGAATGACATCTGCTATGATCGTAGACAACACGTTCGTGTTCAGCGTGCTCATGCCAAAACAGCGTATTGAAAGTAGTCTGCTGCATTCTGCCAACAGTTCGCGTTATGTACCTTCAGCCGTAATAAAAGAGGGCTATCTCGCACAGCATCTCTCTGATAACACCTTCTGTATTATTAATCTCGAGAGAAATGAATACACCATGTACCATTGCCAATAGCGGCTAATCGTATCCAACGCAGCCTTACAACATACGCCTTCCTCCCCAAAAAACCCAGTAGCACCAAACAACTGGTATCTAAATATTTATCAAGTGTTAAAAAACGAAAATCCGCCTTATGCCTATTTCGCTTTGTGTGACCTCCACGCAGAATTCGCTCATCTACCGAGATGTGAACCATGAAAAGAATGCTCTGCGTGTTGATGGCCATTGTGATAACAACATCCCTAATGGATGCATATGAGTTCCGGTTGGAGACATGTCGGTGGAGGCCCAATGTAAGGGCCTGGAGGCGGTGGCGGTGATCCAGGCTATGGCGGGGCATGGCGAAAAACGCGGATGTCTTCGAATAACGTAACTATCAGGGTGCTTATACGCCCTGATATGAGACAGACTATAACCGTGCTGCGGCCTATTGGGTCGTTGTCTACGTTTCTCGATAAATTCGGTCTGCTTGAGACGCACGGTTTGAATCAGTTCTGTTGATGCCGAACGTGGCGAGCCAGAGTTGAATGGCGGCTCAGGATCGTACTCCAACTGTAATTGAATCTCTTTCGCAACTTTATCACCGTAAAGCCCCGCAACAACGGTGAGAACGAAATCGATACCTGACGTTACCCTAGCATCGCTAATGCGGTTACCATCGTGAACGACACGCGCATCAACCGGTTGATGCGCCCAGAAGCCAACTGATCGAGCGAGCCCCAATGTGTTGTTCCTCATAGCCTTGCAATAAACCAACTGCCCTCAGGACCAGCTATCTGGTACAAACCAAAGTAACCAGCTTTACTTCGTTCGCTTTTTGATGCAAAAAGTACAAAATCGCATCATCCTCCATCGAATCTATCTGTTCCGACTCTCCCAGAACACAAATCAGATCCAATGCGGGAAAATGCTCAAGAGTGGCCGTTGGTAAAATAACCAGACCGTGATCGGAGATAACCGGCTCAATTTCTTTCCAAATAAAATGCACCTGCGCACCTGGTGCATGCACAAACACCTCATAAGGCCCAGTCAGATGCAATTGAGTAACACCTGGAAAAAGAAGAAAACCGATTGAGAGTGAAGGAGAATTAGCTATGAAAACATCCTCTGTGATTAGGTGATAATCCTTATTATGCGCAGGTTTTCAGAAGGAATTCAAGCAGAAAATATGTGATGATGATGAGACCCTCTTATATCCTTAGCTCGACTTCATTGCCCTCACCCCTTATGATCTCGCTCAAACTTATTTATGTAACTTACTGATTAACTATATGTAATTTTGCCGCGTTATCGGCTTACCTCAGGGATACCTCGATGAAAAAAATCATTTTAGCGCTAACCCTTGCCACCCTCAGTGCCGACACCGTGGCGGCAGCTCGACTGGCCACACTGAGCCGTCAACAATACGGTTATCGTTGGGCGTTCACTCGTGAAGAGGTTCAGTTGATTTGCCGCCCTGGTAAGGCGGTTTTTGCACTGAATACAGGAACCCTGATGCAATACCCGCTTAACGTAGCCGCTCAGACTCAAATGAAAAGCGGTCAGGTTAATGCACAACCCATCGATATCATATGGCTGGACGATCCCAATGAACCTGGCAAGAAGAAAGATTTACAACCTTTCATCGAGCGCGGTGAACAACTCTGTGCCAATGAGTGATCGAAAAACAATTATATTTCAGCCACATGTTAATGCATGTATAATATACCGTTATCGCCGGGTATGAAACGTGCTCAATTTATGAAAAGAACTCCGCTGTAACACTGATAATCAGTGAGAAGTTGTCTGCTCTTTAAACGGCAAGGCTGACTTAGCTTGCATAAATGCCAACTTTTAGCGCAAGGCTCCCTACCAAGAGCCATTTCCCTAGACCGAATACAGGAATCGTATTCAGTATTTTTTTTAAAACATTGATTTTACTGATTTTTATTTTACTTAGCCAGAAATCGGCTCTATATTCTATATACGGTGTAAATTAAAGTTTATCCCTCAAGTTAGCCCGTCAAATATCTTGATATTTTCACCTGAACACATTTACGCAACGGACCTCTATGAAGATCACTGCTTTCAACAATACAAACGATTTGCGTGTTAGATGCGAATGACAAGCTAACAAGTGCCCAGAAGGCTCTTACGCAATAATAGAAGCTTCAAGCTGTTATGTGTCGCTGCTCGTTATGGGTAACGAGGCATGGACCATCCACCGGATCCCGTTTTCACGCTTGAGGATACACTCGACCTCATAGCCAAGCGGCGTGGGATTTTTTGTTTAGCTTGCTACTGCATTACAATAAACATTACTGTGCGTCACCTTCGGTCATGCTGATAGATAGCCTCGTTTACTTAATATATCAAAAAAAAATTATTAAACCGAAAGCAACAACAGCAGTCATGGGATTGACTTGTACTCCATTCAAATTATGTGTTCTAAATGCTAGTGCTTTGTTCAACTTATCTACTACAGTTAAAATGTACACACTTGATGCTATGCCATCATGGACTAACGTTGCTGCATCTACCACTTTTTGCTTTACATGTGAGTTAAAAATAATAATTGCACTCGTTGCTGATAATGATATATGAGAAATTAGCGATTCAGGGTCTATGAACAACTGCACCTGACTGGATTGACACCTTCGCGCCGCGCGGGTAATCCACAGACAGGTCTTTCACAGCAGTCAGTCGGTTAAACATCTTCCTGATAGATTAAAAACTTTTTTAACCGGTTTTTGCATTTTCTCTACACAATTCTGCAAGAAGAGTGAAATAGACAGCAGAATTGAACAATTCAATGCACCAGATAACTCTATCGATACACTACTTTTCTATCAGAAATGGAGCATGTTTGTGATTTAGCCAACGGGCCATGTCGAGCATTTTTTTATTACAGGTATAGTAATCACGCCCAATCTCATAAACAGAGCCATCCTTGCTAAATAATTGCAGCATAACCTGTTCCATAAATGACGCCTCTTCCTCATCGTCAGCATTACCTATCATATCGGTCAGTGATTTTTTTAGGCCACAGAATCTTTCTAGCCATGATCAGCAGTTCGTCACCCTGATACTCTATTTCCCTCAAGCCGGTGAACACCACTTCCATTTTCTCCTGCTGTTCACGGCTTCAGTCCGTCTCCGCATGAGACCACATACTGCCATCACCGAAAAGATATTCAGTACCACTACCGCCATACATTGCACCTCAGAGATTCAATAACGACCGCACCCAGCGATTCTGACCGGGAGTCAATCTGCGATATTTACCTAGATACGAGCGGCGAGGAGCGCATGCCAGTGTTTGCCATGATTTATCTTGAACCACTCTCACGCGGCCTCCTATTTTTTCAGTTCACGCAAATTAGCGCGGGCATCTGCCCGGATTTTGTCTAGCTCTTCCCGCGTCCATCGATGCGTTTGATTGTCTTTCTCCAGCTCCTGCACGCGAGCCTCACCAATTATCTCTACCAACGAAGTGCGGTAGGCTTCGATATTTCCCGATTTATGGACGTTACAGGTGTGGCACTGTAACCACAGATTATCAGGCTCAAATCGAAGATGTGATGCGGCAGCGGTTGTTCTGTAGTTCCGCGTGCCATGAGAAAGCCTCATGCGCTCCGCACAATATGCAGCAGTCCCCCCTGGCAGCCAGCAGAGATTCGCGCCGTCAGTCATTAACTGCGCGCTGTATTATATTGATCCAGCGCGTTGTTGGTTTCATGGCGGCCTTGCGTTGACGCTATGCACCCTGATCTGCTTTCTGTTTTTTCTGTTGCTGCTTATGGCTTTCCTGCTCACGGATTTGCATGGCGTATAGCGCCCCATGCTCAGGGTAGAATCAGCGGATATTATCGAATTGAGGGGTGAGTTTTTCTCCGCAGATTTTGCATTTACGGCGTACTGGCTTTTTTCATGCCGAGAACTCTATCAACTGAGCCGCGGCGTTCTCTGCCTCTTGTGACGAACGGAATGATTTGGACAGTATCCAGCGCCACACTACTCTCGGTGTTTTATCCGTTGTCAGCATAATGTTTGGCCTCATTCTGGATATAATAAGAGCGCTCATTAGTAAGTTGGATTCATAGTAAATTGCAAGCTACTTACCCATATTCTGAATAGTCAGTTCACTAAGCCTTTTCCAGAATTTAGCAGTTAATCTCATGTTAACTCGTTCGGGATACACATCATCTTTGCCATGGTACTCAAATAATTTTACGCAACATGCTCAAAAAAGGTGCTTTTCATCGTTTACTCAAACAAATAAAATCATCACCAGCTGCACTGGATACACTTGAGTAAAACAGCACAAAACCCTAAAAAAATCCTATTTTAGTTTTCATATACTCATCCCCAATGACAGAAAGTATATCAAACAGCTTGTTACCACGTGTATATAATTCTCATAAATGTAGCTTCTTTCCCACCAGCTTGGCAACGCCATCAGAGCGCAGCATCGGTTATTTTTCTCACCATTAATCAACTATACCTTAAAATAAATCGCTTATTAGATATATATGAAGCACTTTACTCCTTTTATTTTATTAATTTTTATTAATATTAATGAAAAATTGATTATTATACGAATGATTATTCATATGAACTTATTTTGAAATATGCGATTAAAATAATAGAGGAATGTTATGAAATTCTTAAGTGATGTTTTCGACGACTACCATCAATTGACTAAATTTAACAATAAAAAATTGATATAAAACACTTCAATGATAATTGAAAAGCCCCAATGCAATATTTCAGCTAATTCCCGATGAGTTTACAATCAGTCTTGCCGGTCGATTAGATGAATTTACAATTAGACCATCTATAGGGAAAGAGATCGTCAAAGATATCCCATGGGTTTGTATCCTGCATAAAACGGTAACTAGCATACCGCAGTCCGGATATTGTATAGCGTTGTTATTTTCTTATGATATGTAGGAGTGCTATTTATCACTGAATCAAGAAGCCACAGAAGCCAAAAAAAATATGTGGCGGACAAATCTGTGAAAACAATCGTGGTCGTCATGCCAATGCGATGTTCGTATTTTTTATATCGTTATTTGGAGATTGATTTTATTATTTAGTCATTATCCCTGCGATCTAGAAAAAATTAAGTGATCTTTATGTGCTGCGGTACACCACCACTGTCTATATAGAACTGGACTTTGACATAGCCAGCAATTTTGGCCGCGTTGTTATTAACAGCTCGCATACACTTGGATATCACAGTTGACTCATTATTCACGTTTTCACGCTGAGAACAGGCGAAGAGAAGAACGATAGCGGTCATAACTATTTTTTTATCATCAAAAATTCCTTTATGAAAATCGTTATCAATAATATATCCTAGCAGTTTCTTTTGCTGATACACAATTCTCAGTTAAGTGGATAAAGAATTTTAGTCCACTTATGCTATTCAACTTTGCTCCAGGAAAATTTGTCGTCGGCTTATGTTTATGTCGCTACGCCCCATAGAAACACTTCGCCTAACAAAATATCTTGTCTGCCGTCGCGAGTATTAATGCTGCTTTTTGCAAAGAGTAAGTTTTAGACACATCTTCATTGAAAAACCTCAGGATATATTACGGACATCTGATGTGATAGCTGATTTCTGGCAATTACCAAACCATTTTTACATAACTATTGCACCGAACCGCCCGCTCTGCAGCAATTCAAACCTATTGAATTACAGTCTCTTATATAATAATTATCATCTAGTTATGGCACGGAGGGCACATGGGGACCTACTGGCACCAAAGATGTATCTCCAAATTGGCGAATCTTCCCATTAAGGATAGAAGAAAAAATTACAGAAATGCTTTTTATTCCTGGCTTTCACGTCGAGTTTTTAATGGGAGCAGGAATATATTTTTTTGTGGCTATTCTAGCGGGTTGACTATTTAATTATGTGTATCCAGGAGAAAGTCACTCCTGCGAGATACATTACAATATACCTCTTATGTAATGACCGGTTTAATAATGTGAAACATAATAATGTTTATATCGTGAGAAAACATTATAAACCTATACCTGTTAACAGAACGCACGACATTGACGATTGATATTTTATTTTTACGTAATTACTATAAATACCACGAGCGCTACTAAACCATCATTATTAATGAGTATCATTATAATATCTTTTTTAATTTATTTCCGTTATTGTTTAATTTCATATTTTATATCCTGGCTGAAGATAAAACGCTGAGCCTACCTATACTCCTTGATATTAATATTTTAATCAATAACCTGGAGAAACTATGAGCGTTACATATGCAGCTAAACAGATAAAGACGATATCGTGGGAAAGTATCATTGCAGGCATCTTTACTATCATGGCGATCTCTATGTTATTGTCTACCTCAGGTAGTAGCTTGGGTTTTATCATGGTGGAGCTAACCTCTGACGATCCGGTCAATAGTGCAGGTATGACTGTAGGCATGTGGACCCTATCCTCCATCGTTATCAGTTTATTCACAGGATCTTTTATTGCGGGCCGTCTGGCTGATTACGATGGCATGATCCACAGTTTTTTGAACTGGGCTAGTGTGCTGCTGGTCGCTTTGGTGCTTGGCGCTATGCTGATAAGTTCTTTGATCAAGACAGCAGGAAATGCACTGGGAACTATTGCATCTGCAACAGGTTCAATACTTTCAACCGACAGCGCCGCACTGGGTGGTGGACTGTCAATAATGGGTAATGCAGGGCATAATCTGTTTGAGGAAATCATGCTGGATACACATTTACCTCCTAATGGGTTCCAAAGTGAAGTGGAAAGTGCGTTAATCAAATCAGGTATACCCACATTACAGCCTGATTATCTTAAAGGACAATTACAGGGCGCTAAAGATGATATCTTGGCAGCGACGCGTCGTATAACGGTCGGGTCTGAGCCAGACGATCAAGTAGCTACGACTATCGTCGAAAAACTTAAGCAACGCAGTAAAACCATTGTGGCTAATATCAACCGTAACGATATCAAACGCGCTTTGGCTCAAAACACCGATCTGACCCCGACAAAGGCAGACCGGGTGGTTGAAAACATTATTCGTACCCGCGACGTGAGGGACAAGACGTTAGCGAGCGCCTTTCTGAGGTATAAGCCAATATTTAACAAGCGCAGCAGCGTTATGAACTCTGGAAGAAACAGGCGGCAGAGAAAGAGAGCAGATGTCCAAAGTAGCAGCCAAAGCGGCATTATAGTCATTCTTCGCGTTGCTAATCGGTGCTATTGGTAGCACCCTCGCAGGCTTTTGGAGTACAAAAAATAAGCGTCATGTATAGATGTCACACGGGGGGGGGTAGAACATGTTCAAGCGCGCGATATTGTTCAATGTAAAACTGGCTGGCCGAGAATACAGGTTATCAGCGTGTAGGACAACATGCTTTACTGTGCCAGAATTGATGATCCGATCGAGAAAGAGATAGAAAGTAGCGTTGACAGTGTCTTCTTCTACCGTGAAGAGGGATGTTTTGGCGTTTACTAATTAACATATACACCCTCGGACCAGATATTCTGATTCAAGGGTGAAGCTTACTACGAAAATTAATGTTGTGCTGGAGTAACGGTCATTTTTTTCAAATCCTGATCGATAAAGAACAGACCACCCTCGGCCTCATTAACCAGTGATAGTTTATCCAGGATCGATTTGAACAGTTTCTCTTCTTCATGCTGCTCAGCAACATACCACTGTAAGAAATTAAAGGTTGAATAGTCCTGCTGTGTCATTGCAGCATGCGCAAGTTCATTGATTTTTTGCGTAATGAGTTGTTCATGCTCATAGGTTTGTTCAAACACATCAGCCAATGAGGAAAAATCAACCGGAGGTGCAGCGATTGCGCCCAAAATCGGCATTCTGCCCGTATCATCCAAATAGTTAAAGAGACGTTGCATATGCTCCATCTCCTCTTGCGAATGCGACCTTAGAAATGCTGACGCACCTTTAAACCCTTTATCGCCACACCATGCACTCATTTGCAGGTATAAGTTGGCGGAATAGAATTCCAGATTCAGTTGGTCGTTTAATTTTTGAATCATCTCTTTGTTAAGCATCTCGCAATTCCTTTTTTTGCAGGTTAGTCAATTTTTTAGCATTATGCCATGCTATTAATAAATAAAAAACATTTTATTATCATGATATTTCAATTAAAAAATAAATATTTTAAAATCAATGCATTACATTTAATGATAACGGATTTAATTTCATTAAAATGTAATTAAATTCGTTTTCTTGAGAATAATTTTTATTCCTAGATAATAAAATAAATCACTATTAGAAAAATTCACACTTTAACTTTAAATATGTATACCATAAATAATGCGAGTTGCAGGCAGGCGACAAACGAGTCAGCCCCTATGATCTTACTTAAGTAATTGATTATATTTAAAAATATTATTATAGTAGATTTAAACCCCGCTTTCAGCTGCCCCGTAATGGGTGAGGCCCTAGGATAGTCTGAATAATGAGTGCAGCCAACGCCCATCCAACGTGAAGTTGGACGGATATAAAAAATAATAATTCTTATTTAGAATTAAGTGGGAGTGAACACTAGTGAATGTCCACGCCACCAAAAAAAACTGATATTATGCACCTCAAAAGCAGCCTTGAGGATGATAACGATGGAGTACAATCTGACTAACCTATCAGCACAAAAGATGGACAAAGTTCACGTTGATCTCGCGGCTTCCGGTGTAGCATTTAAGGAAAGATACAATATGCCTGTTATTCCAGAAGTGGTGGAAAGAGAGCAGCCAGAACACTTGCGAGACTACTTTCGCGAGCGTATCGCGTTCTATCGCCAACGATCGCTGCAGTTCTCTCGCCTTCCCTACGAACCCAAAGAGAAGTAGCCAGAAATTTAATGTCCATTTTCACTTTTTCACTTGCATATTATGCCGAACAGGCGGTTAATAGTAGGGCACGCCACCTTTTACCGAAAAAGGCAAGTCAAATGAGTAAAAACATAAACAGCAAGAAAAAACCGTTGAAAACCGCAGCAGAAAAACGAGCGGATAAACGGTACAAACGCGCTCAGCAAACAGATACTGTCAACTGATGCCTTAGTGAGCTGAATGGGTAATCCCGCACTCAGCGGAATTACTCAAGCAGGTTAGTATTTACCTTCCAACGTTCACTTTACTTTTCACTTGTCCTTGACAATCAGCAAGAATGTATATTCCAGCGCAATATCTTCATTGCGCTTAAATCGTCCCGATTTTCCTCCGTGTCCGGCATCTATATTCGTCAGCAACAGATTGATCCACAGACGCTCGCTGCAGTAATCAGAGGATGTAACTTCGGCCTGCTTAAGCAAGCACTACTCATCACTGTCCAAATCAATCTCGTATAATGAGGTAGGCGTAGTCATTAACGAGTAGCCATAACGCAACAATGACGTTTCTGGCATAGGGTTATATGCAAGCCAGGTAACATAGCTGGGATCGTTGAAGCGAATATTTTTCTCCGCACCGATTTGCCAATGAATCTGACGCAAGCAGGTCAACCCCCTTTCCCTTTCCTCGAGAATCAATTAATTGCAGAACAGCTTAAAACTTTCTAACATGCAGCTAGTATGGGGAGCCACTAGCGTTTCCAGTGCAGACTCATCCCGGGTGGCTGTGCGATGTATAGGCCGAAGTTTTTGCCATCACGGTTAGAACGCAGATAGAACGCGCCCTGATAAGGGTCTACACCATATTCATTATCTTTGCGGCGAGGAATAAAGACGCGAGGATTTTGTATCAATATCGTGTGCATCCAGCAAGCGAACTTCCGTAGAGGTTGTTTCGCCAAGACTGACGTAATAAGTATCATCAAGCTCTTCATATACTAACCGATTATGACTGATATCCTCACTGAGATGGTGTAAGAACACCTGATAGGGAAGCAGCGTCTGCGGGTGCTTGCGTACGTAGTAAATAACGGATGCGTCAGCACTCCACTGCATGTTAGCCGAGACTTGTTCAATGACCTCCTATAACCACTGCCCGGTGTCCAGGCTGCGAAAACGAATATCGTACTAAGGTTACATATGCGAAGCGCAATACGCGTTTTCCACACATAAATAAGACAATACCGCGGATCTTCATACGCATCGTCACGTAGCCAATAGTAATTATCAATGTGGGTATCACCGTGGATCGTGAGGGGGTACGGACGTTTTTCTACATGAGGTGCTTTCATTGCGTGCCATCCTGTTTTCTGGAAAGAAAATCGTGGCGAGATTCACTGATAAAGCTAAGGGAAGTAGCCTGCAGTAGCAAGTTTATTGCAGATTGTCCCAGTCTTTCCCGACGCTAATGCGTACGCAAACATTTTCGTTTATACTGCGCGCCATGTTAATACAGAGTAGGAATGCATAATGTTAACGTTTGGAACAGCACTACGAGTAGGTGCGACACGCGTAATGTTATTAGGGTTGCGGAGAACTGGGTAAAGAAGTGGCGATAGAATACCAGCGGCTAGGCGTTGAGGTGATCGACGTCGATCGATATGCTAATGCTCCTGCCATGCATATCCCCCACCGCAGCCACGTCATTAATATACTGGATGGGTGCATCGTTGCATGCTGTTATCGAGCTTGAGCGCCCCGATTACATCGTGCCGGAGATCGAAGCGATTGCCACGGATATGTTGGAGACGCTAGAGCAGGAAGGCCATCATGTCGTGCCTTGCGCCAAAGCCACACGCCTGATAATAAACCGTGAAGGCATGCGACTGGCTGACGAAACATTGGAATTACCTACCTCTCCCTACCGTTTTGCGGGCAACGAAGCAGAGTTTAATCAAGCGGTTATAGATATATATCGTCAAGCCAGTCATGATCTCCCCAGGTAAAGGGCAAAGCTTAATTCGCTAGGAGGAACAGCGTGTGACCAGCCTTGAAATATGCACAGGAGGGCGGTCGCGCTGGAAGCGGAAAAGTCATTGTGGAAGGCTTAATCAACTTTGATTTCGAAATCACGTTATTAACCATCAGTGCCAGCGACGGTATTCATTTTTGTGCCCCTATAGGACATCATCAGGATGATGGTGACTATCTCGCAGAATCTTTCCGAATTCGCCCTGCACGTTCGCGCATTTCTTGGTTTGCCCGTCAGTGCGGTACGATAATATGGCCCAGCAGCCTCTGCCGTTATTCTACCCGAATTGGTGAGCGACAACGTCAGCTATAGTAGGTTAGAAAACGCACTGCATCCAGGTACACAAATACAGCTTTTTGCCCAGCCAGATATTCAGGCTAAACATCGTATGCGTGTAGCACTGGCAATGGCTGAGAGCATTGATGATGCATTGAAGCTGGCTGCCTCAGTCACAGGTGCCCGTCAAGATTACCGGATAATTCTCTGAGGCCAAAAAAAAAGAGCCACGCATTGCGTGGCTCTTTTTTTAATTAACAATATATTATGCAGCAGCACCTGCAACAACTTCACGTGCCAGCTCGGTAATGCGTGCACAGTCATCGCTTTCCAGTGCATCATTCGGCACCAGCCAGGAGAGCCGCCCACATACAGCACGCTTTTCAGTGCAAGATAGTCACGGTAGTTTTTTAATGAAATACCGCCAATCGGGCAGAAACGGATCTAGGAGAACGGACCTGTAATCGCTTGTAATGCTTTGACGCCACTGTTCGCTTCCGCAGAGAAGAATTTGAACTCACGCAAACCGTAGTCCATACCCAGCATCAATTCAGATACAGTACTGATACCCGGCATCAACGCAATCGGGTCTTCCACGGCAGCTTTCAGCAACGGCTTAGTCGAGCCGGGGCTGATGGCGAACTGTGCACCAACAGCAATCATATCAGCTAACTACTGCAGATTAGTTACTGTACCTGCACCAAAAATTACATCAAGCACCTCTTTGGCAGTGGCACGGATCGCGTCTATTGCGCAGTCGGTACGCAACGTTACTTCCAGAAAGCGAACGCCATCCTCTACCAGAGGCTTTCGCCATCGGTACTGCGTGTTTCATCTTGTTAACCACAATCACTGGAAGCACGGGACCCGTGGTCAAAATTTGCTCTACGCTTGTTTTCCAGTTTTTTCATTTGTCATAATCTTCTGTCATGCCCGGGGCATCATTAGTCATATAGCGTGCTCCTGCCACAGGGATCTGCCAAAAGCAGACGTCCGATCGCACCGAGTTAGCCAAACATTACAAACTTAAAAATTCAATGTGTTACCGGATACTGCCTGACGCTATCACGTCTGGCAGTATCCAACGATTTACTCCACTTCATTCCAGGAGCGGCCATCATGCGTGATCATAGCCACTGATGCCATGGGCCCCCAGGTACCCGCCTGATACGATTTCGGAGCACCATTATCCATCGCCCATGCTTCCATGATGGAGTCTACCCATTTCCAGGCCTCTTCTGTCTCATCGCGACGAACAAACAGGGCTTGAATACCGCGCATGGTTTCCAGCAACAGGCGTTCGTAGGCATCCGCCAGATGCCGCTGGTTGAAGGTTTCGGAGAAAATCAGGTCCATTTTTACCGTTTGCAGACGGTGTTTATGCTCCAACCCGGGAATTTTGTTCAAAATCTGAATTGCAACGCCTTCATCCGGGTGCAAACGGATAATCAATTTATTCTGCGGTAGTTGCTGATAAGAATCATGAAATAGGTTCAATGCCGTGTTTTTAAAATAGACCACTACTTCCGAACACTTGGTCGGCAAACGCTTGCCGGTGCGAAGGTAGAACGGTACACCAGCCCAACGCCAATCGTCAATATCGACACGGATTGCAACGAACGTCTCGGTATTGCTGCTTTTGTTAGCGCACTCTTCTTCCAGATATCCGGGTACTTTATAGCCTTGTACAAATCCGCCGGTATATTGTCCTCGCACGGTAGTTTCATGCACGTTTGAGCGATCGATCCGACGTAGTGAACGCAGTACCTTCACCTTCTCGTCACGAATACGGTCAGCACTCAAGTCTGACGGTGGTGACATGGCAATCATGGTCAAAATCTGCAACAGATGGTTTTGAACCATGTCACGCATCTGGCCTGCCTGGTCGAAATACCCCCAGCGACCTTCAATCCCAACTTCTTCCGCAACCGTGATCTGCACATGATCGATGGTGCGGTGACCCCAGTTGGCAGAAAACAGTGAGTTAGCAAATCGCAGCGCCAGCAAGTTAAGTACCGTTTCTTTGCCCAGATAGTGGTCGATACGGTACACCTGGCATTCGTCGAAGTATTCCGCCACTTGATTGTTAATATCGCGCGAAGAAGCCAGATCCGATCCCAATGGTTTTTCCATCACCACGCGCGAAGGTGCTTTGTTCAGCCCCGCTTCACCCAGGCCACGGCAAATCGCACCGAAAGTGCTGGGCGGCATGGCGAAGTAATTAATGGTGGTAAGGTTCTTTTGATCGAGCATTTTGCCCAACCGTTGAAACCCTGCCGTATCCTGCACATCCAGATTACAAAAATCCAACCTGCCGCTTAGCGTTTCCCACAGCTCCTCATCAATGGACTCCTTCATGAATGTGTCTAGGGCTTCGCGTACCACGCTAACATATTTTTCCTTATCCCACTCTGCACGGCCCACACCGATGATGCGTGTGTCCGGATGAATATGACCGGCTTTTTCCAATTGATACAAAGACGGCAGCAATTTACGGCGCGCCAAATCGCCTTTCGCACCGAAAATAACCAAATCACACACCTTGGCTGTTGAAATTACTGCCATGTTTATCTCCTCGTTGCAGGATTCTGTAATTTTATTACAACAATAATGTACTCTTTTTGACTAAGACCCGTAAACCCAGCAATTAATGTCATTAATTTTCACTATGAGTATCACCTAATTGTGAAAAAAACCCACTGTATGAATGACTGAAACGGTTTATGCACTCTTCTAAAAGAGAAATTTTCTGTCTTTTCTGACAGTCGACTACTTTTCTGAAAGTTAGATACACGTCATGTTTTTAGAAAAAAAAGTACGCGACCTCACGCAGTTTTCTCTGCCAACCCGACAAGGGGCATAGTATATTCCCATGAATTCTGTATAGACTTTCCCCTGGTTGAAATCGACAAAACCACACATGGCCTCATTATATGAACATGCTGGAAAAAATTCTGAGTCACCTTAAGCTCCTCAGCAATTTAGAACGAAAAGTGGCAGAGGTTATTTTGGCGGCGGCCCCATACCACCATCTACTCCAGTATTGCCACACTGGCTGGAATGGCGGATGTAAGCGAACCTACCGTTAACCGCTTCTACCGCCGTCTGTAAACCAAAGGTTTTCCTGATTTTAAGCTTCATCTAGCGCAAATGACCGACCTGACTGATCCCTTTGCTCTGTTCGCTAGAGGCAGAAGCAATCTCTCCCATAATATCCGTCACGCTGGTCACCGCTTTTACAATGTTCTCCATTGCGCTACCTGCCAGCGCAACTTTATCCGAGCCGATCTTGACGTTATTTACGGATTCATCAATCAGGGTTTTAATTTCTTTCTCTGCCTGAGCAACTACGCTGGGCCGGGTTACACACCTCACCTGCCACCACCGCAAAGCCTCGCCCTTGCTCGACAGCGCGTACAGCCGCAACGGCCGCATTCAGTGCCAGGATGTTAGTCTGGAACTCAATCTCATTAATTACGGAAATAATATCAGAAATTTTTTGCGAACTGGTACTGGTTGTACTCATTGTTTTAATCACGCTGTTGATGATATCACCATCTTCATTCGCCGTTTGAGAAGCATTCTTCGCGACCAGGCTTGCCTGATTAGTATTACCCACATTTTGCTTCACAACTGTACTCAATTGCTCCATACTTGCGACCGTTTCCTCTAACGCAAAAGCCTGCTCTTCTGTACGTGATGAAATATCGGTATTTCCTGATGCGATCTTCCCTTCGCTGCAGTAAATTTCTTCAGCGCTGACACGCATTTCTATTAATTTTTTTCAACCAGTTAATTTGCATTTGTTGGACAAAGTGAGCCAGTTTGCCCACACAGCTTTTTCTCATCTGTTCCAGAGAAGTATGCAAAATACCTTCAGCCAAAATTTGCAGATGCTACTGAATACGCTGCAGAGGGAGAACAACAAACGCGGCCAGATAACGATCTTTCAGTAATACAATAACCGCGTTGTATTTATTGATGGCAGCAGTGAAATCACGACGCAGATCGCGATACGTATTACTGGAGAGTTGCTGGAATAGATCCAGTCTATCGCCTTTTAACGCATCGTACATTGGCGTCATCGCTTGGCTACACAACCGATATGAGCTGTTATAGATCTCATCAACCTTTGCGTCATTAATATTAGCGTAATCGGTCACTTTAAACGTTTACAGCCCCTGTTGTAAACGGGCCAACTCTTCTTCAACCGTGCGCAGTTCGGTAGCAAGCGGGGGTTGAATTGTTACTGATTTTCGCTTCTGTTACGCGATCCAATTCACTTTTAGCACGATAATATCGACCACTGGCACCATTTATAATATCGCCGTTAACTTGCTGTACATTGGTGAGGTCAATTTCATCGTTAAGCTGACTGAGTGAATAAAGCGCAAAGGCAGAAACGCTACCCTACAGCAATGAAAATAGGATAAGGATAAACACCAAAATAGTTCTTATTTTGATATCGTGGATAAAATTCATAATTTCAGCCCTGGAAAGATAATGATTAGGGGTTTATCGGAGTAAATCAAATCCATGCTTCCTTGCGTGGAAACCGCGCAAGTCAACCTGCAGGCTGTGATTGTCCATGCTTGTGTAACACATCATGCGTATAGGTTATCGACATGTTATTGATGTACTTGAGGGCTGTTGTTAAACA
The DNA here is from genome assembly GCA_051305815.1 of Candidatus Malihini olakiniferum. Classification (GTDB taxonomy): domain Bacteria; phylum Pseudomonadota; class Gammaproteobacteria; order Enterobacterales; family Enterobacteriaceae; genus Symbiopectobacterium; species Symbiopectobacterium olakiniferum_B. The sequence continues at coordinate 433,639 of JBPPLV010000021.1, read as the reverse complement.
ATTTTTATTATAATTAAAAAAAATCATGCAACCGGCAATAAGATAACTACGGGGAAAGAGTTGGCGATTGGTGACAGACACCTATTGCATAATGGTTCACGCCGACTACAGTAGCAAGAGCAAGGTTTTACCTGTCATACTACAAGTTGCATGTGCGTTAGAGCTGCATGCCCATCCTTGAGCCTCGATCATGCACGCGAACTATTTAGGGTATATGGCTTAGTCGCGAAAAAGATCATCCCGACAATAGGGTTCTATTTCTCCCGGCTTACGGGTTTTCAATATTTTTAAAATCCAAGTGTACTGCTCAGGATTGGGGCTTACCAACTGCTCAACTTCTTCATTCATACGACGTGCAACATGCACGTCATCAGCCTCAAGAAAATCATCCATCGGTGGGCGAATTACCACATCCATTACCCCTTCTGCGGCGTTATACACTGGGAATAATGGCACTACAGACGCTTTACAAATCTTCATCAAGCGGCCAATGGATGGCAAGGTTGCTTTGTAGGTGGAAAAAAAATCAACAAACTCACTGTGCTCAGGACCATGATCCTGATCAGGCAGATAATAGCCCCAGTAACCATTACGAATTGAGCTGACAAACGGTTTGATGCCATCGTTTCTCGCATGAACACGTCCATTAGTGCAAAGGCGTGCGCTGTTCCACAAATAATCTACCAGCGGGTTTTTTTGGTTATGCATCATTGCTGCAATTTTTTGCCCCTTGGCAGAGATAAGCATCGCAGGAATATCCACGCCCCACGCATGTGGAACCAGAAAAATGATATTACGTTCTTGCTTCTGAAGCGCTTCGACCGTTTCCCAACCGTGCCAACGCAGTTTTTTCTGCACGTGCTCTGGGCCACGTATGGCTACTTCGACCATCATCTCCATCGCCTGCGGAGCAGTAGCAAACATCCTGTCGATAATCGCTTCCCGCTTCGATTCAGACAGTGCTGGAAAACAATAAAGTAGATTTATACGAGCACGCCGCCTCGCCTCTTTGGCAAAGCGCCCCACTAGTTTACCTAATTTACCCAGCACTGGATCGCGCCAACGTGCAGGCAGATAGGCTGTTGCCGCCATGGCTCCTACAGCCAACCACACACCCCAATAACGCGGTAGATAAAACTTGCGTTTGAACTCAGGGATAAACTCGGCGGTATTTTTTTTCTCTGTATTCATGCCTTAACTCTTCAAATACAACATGGGGTAATGATAATTGTCCGTTCAGGTTTTGCAAGCATCTTCCCTGTCGGCTGATAACAGCCATAAATAAAACAGCCGGCAGAAAGCTACCGGCTGTACGTGAAAGGATGAAGGTCTAATCAAACTTGAGCTGCGGTGTGGCCTTTCTCACCTGCGCCAGATACTCACGGCGATCCTGACCAGCCAACCCTTCTGAACGCGGCAATTTCGCCATCAGCGGATTAACTGCTTGTTGATTAATCCAGAACTCATAATGCAAATGCGGGCCGGTAGAACGCCCTGTATTGCCCGATAGCGCAATACGGTCACCACGTTTAACCTTCTGTCCTGTTTTCACCAGCAGGCGATTTAGATGCATATAACGCGTGGTATATTGGCGACCATGACGAATTTCAACATAGTTTCCTGTGTCCGGCCTCCGAGACACGGCCACCACCTCACCATCCCCAACCGACAGCACAGGTGTGCCAACAGGCATGGAGAAATCCACGCCGCGATGCGGCGTAACACGCCCAGTTACAGGGTTAAGACGACGCAGATTAAAGTTGGAAGAGACACGGAACTGATTCATAGTGGGGAAGCGCATAAAGCCGCGGGTGAAATCAGAGCCTTCACGATCGTAGAATTTTCCATCCGCAGCGCGGATAGCAAAGTAATCTTTGTCACTCATCTTAAGGCGAACACCAATCAATTCGCTCTGTTCGTTACGACCATCGAGAATTTCCCGCGACAGCAATACCGAGAAATTATCGTTCTTACGCAGTTTCCGGAAATCGAGCTGCCATTGTAGCGCCTTGATGACCACATTGATTTCGCTGCCTGTCAGGCCCGCCGATTTAGCACTCGACACAAAACTACCACTGAGACGACCGTTAATTACACGGTTGTGCCACTCCCCTTTCTGCATCTCTACGCGTTCTTTGAAACCATTCTCACCACGTTCGTAGATGCGGGTTTCACGTCGCGACATCTGCCAGGTCAAACTCTGCAGTTCACCGCCATCGTTGACTCCCCATGACAACTTCTGCCCTATTTTGAGATTACACAAGTCGTCATGTTTAACTGCCAGCAGCGACACATCAGTCATAGCAATGCCGTACTGAGTCAAAATACTGCTTAAGGTATCGCCAGTCGAAACCACATACTCATGTACACTGCTGCCATCACTACCGATTGTACCTAGCTCATCCGCAGGGATCTCCACCGGCAGCCTTGGTTGCTCAATACTTTCGCTATCCATAGGCTCACTTGCCTCGGGCGCTAGCATCTGCGGTTGCATAACGATTTGTGTTAGTGTGGAGGCAGTGCTTAAAGGGGCTTCTTTGACAGTAACGGACGTATCATCAGTGGGGAGATAGACAACGGGCCGCCAGACGGCCACGGCCAGGGCGATGACACTCAACGACCCCAGCATAATGCGATGGGGTCGCGGCAAATTGTTACACGCTATAGCGATAGTTCGGACTATCTGCTGCACTTATCGGCATCCTTATGATCTCTTCTCAAGGCAGCAGCTATACTGGTCGGATAACTGTAACAGAAACTCGGCATAACTGTCCTTACTTAGCGCGATGTTGCTTCCCAATGGATCTAGTACGCCAATACGTACATCCGTGCCTTTGGCAACAGCGCTGATAACTGCTGGTCTGAATTGTGGCTCAGAGAAGACACATACGGCCTTCTTCTCAACCAGTTGTGTTCGTATTTTGTATAAACGCTGTGCACCGGGTTGAATGGCTGGGTTGATAGTGAAATAGCCTAGCGGGCTTAACCCGAAACGCTTTTCAAAATATCCATAGGCATCGTGAAATATGAAGTAGCCTTTCCCTTTAACATGTGCAAGCATGTTAGCAACTTTTTCTTTTGTCTGCGCGAGTTGATCTGTAAAATTGAGCAGATTCTCATCTAATTTCACTTTCTTTTGTGGTATTAGTTCCAATAATTTTGCGTGAATTGCGATTGCCGTCTGTTTTGCCATCTCCGGTGACAGCCAAATGTGCATATTGTACTCGCCATGATGATGCCCTTCATGCGCGTCAGCAGCATCATCTGTGCGATGGTCATGATGAGATTCAGCGCTGCCGTGCTCGTGTCCCACCTCTTCAGAATGCTCATCTTCGTGATGCTCACGCTCTTTTATCAGTGCGTTCTGAATGGCAGGTAAAGTTGCCAGTACGATTTGTTGAGATGCAGCATGAGATGCTAGTGGCTTTGTTAAAAAGGCTTCCATTTCCGGCCCAACCCAAATGATCAGGTCTGCCGACTGTAAACGCTGGACATCGCTTGGGCGCAGGGCATAATCGTGAGGCGATGCGCCATCAGGCAGTAGCACCTCCGTCGACGTTACCCCATCTGCAATGGCAGCCGTGATAAACCCGAGAGGACGAACGGAACTGACTACTGCTGCCTGAGCGCTTTCTGCACTGATGCCAGCAAAGAATAGTGCACCTGCGACAAACAGGGCTTTCAATTTTTGCTCATTTAGCAACTTTTTCGGTTGATAGCGGGATTGCATGCACGTTTTCTCATTCATTTAGCGTTAATTTTGTAGTATTATAACGTCTCAGACACTCTTCAAACTGAATTTTATGTCTACACTCGTTTCGCTCGATCACATCTCCGTCGCCTTTGGTGAACGTAACGTGCTCAGCGATATTTCGCTGAGCCTGCAATCGGGCCGCATTCTCACGCTGCTTGGCCCCAATGGTGCAGGTAAATCTACGTTGGTACGCGTGGTACTAGGGCTGTTAGCCCCCACCACAGGCGCTCTGCACAAGAAACCCAATTTACATGTTGGCTACGTGCCACAGAAGCTGTATTTGGATGCCACCCTGCCACTCACCGTTGGCCGCTTTATGCGTTTACGCCCCGGGGTAAAACAGCAGGATATTTTGCAAGCACTCAAACGCGTGCAAGCCGCCCATTTGTTAGATCACCCCATGCAAAAACTTTCTAGTGGGGAGACGCAACGTGTATTGCTGGCTCGCGCCTTGCTCAATAACCTTCAGTTACTAGTGTTGGATGAACCGATGCAAGGTGTGGATGTCAATGGTCAACTGACGCTGTACGATCTTATCAACCAATTGCGTCAGGAGTTTAACTGCGGCGTGTTGATGGTATCGCATGACTTGCATCTGGTGATGGCAAAAACGGATGAAGTTCTGTGTCTTAATCAGCATGTGTGCTGCTCTGGCGCACCGGAAGTGGTGTCTATGCATCCTCAGTTTATCGCCATGTTCGGCCCGCGTGGCGCAGAACAACTTGCAGTATATCGCCACCACCACAATCACCGTCACGATTTAAACGGACACATTATTTTAAAACGACAGGGCGGCAATGACGCATGATTGATATTTTGCTTCCCGGTTGGCTAGCGGGTATTTTTCTGGCATGCGCAGCGGGTCCGCTCGGATCATTCGTGGTATGGCGGCGTATGTCTTATTTTGGGGATACTCTGGCCCATACCTCCCTGCTCGGCGTTGCCATCGGTTTTCTACTGGATATTAACGTCTATTACGCCGTGATTCTGGTGACACTGTTGCTGGCTATAGGACTCGTATGGCTGGAACGACGACCTTATCTCGCTATCGACACATTGCTTGGTATCATGGCGCACAGCGCGTTGTCATTAGGATTAGTAGTGGTCAGCCTAATGAACAACATCCGCGTTGATTTAATGGCTTATCTGTTTGGCGATTTGCTGTCAGTTACCACTCAGGATCTTTGGTTGATTGGACCTGGTGTACTGGTGGTTATTACTATGATATGCTGGCAGTGGCGCTTGCTGCTCTCTATGACCATCAGTCAGGAGTTGGCACATGTTGATGGCGTTAATCTACAGCGTACGCGTCTGATTCTGATGTTGGTAACCGCATTGACCATCGGGTTAGCAATGAAGTTTGTCGGGGCGCTGATCATTACATCATTGCTGATCATTCCTGCTGCAACCGCGCGCCGTTTTGCGCGCACGCCAGAACAAATGGCAGGTTTAGCAGTCATCTTAGGTATGTTTGCCGTGACTGGTGGGTTGATCTTCTCAGCGCTCTACAATACCCCTGCTGGCCCTTCCGTGGTCTTGTGTGCTTCTTTCTTGTTTATGCTGAGCCTTGGTTCATAGACAACCCGCACAAAGACGAACACACTAGGTTCTATCAATACCAAAATGACGGTAAGCGTGCGCCGTAGCAATCCGTCCACGTGACGTGCGCTGAATAAAGCCCTGCTGAATCAAGTAGGGCTCTATTACATCTTCGATGGTTTCCCGTTCTTCACCAATCGCTGCCGCCAGATTATCCAACCCAACTGGCCCACCGGTAAATTTATCAATAATCGCCAACAGCAGTTTGCGGTCCATATAATCGAATCCTTCCGTATCTACAGCGAGCATATCCAACGCCTGCATCGCTATCCCGGCATTAATCGTGCCATCTGCTTTCACCTCAGAGAAGTCACGTACCCGACGCAACAGCCTATTGGCAATACGTGGCGTACCGCGAGAGCGGCGCGCAACTTCCAGCGCACCGTCGTCGGTGAGCGACAGCCCTAAACAAGCGGCGCTACGGTTGACGATATGCTGTAAATCTTCAATTTTGTAAAACTCAAGCCGTTGCACAATACCAAAGCGATCGCGCAGCGGTGATGTCAGTGACCCTACATAGGTTGTCGCACCAATCAGAGTAAATGAGAGAAGATCGAGTTTGATCGAGCGAGCCGCTGGCCCCTCGCCTATCATGATATCCAGTTGATAGTCTTCCATTGCTGGATAGAGTATTTCCTCTACGACCGGCGATAAACGATGAATTTCATCGATAAACAATACGTCGTGTTGTTCAAGATTAGTCAGCAAGGCGGCCAGGTCGCCGGCCTTTTCCAACACGTGACCCGACGTGGTGCGCAAGTTTACATTCATTTCATTGGCGACAATATTGGCCAGCGTGGTTTTCCCTAAACCGGGTGGACCAAAAATCAACAGGTGATCTAATGCATCGCCGCGTTTACGCGCTGCCTTGATAAAAATCTCCATTTGCTCGCGCACCTGGGGTTGCCCAACGTATTCTGCCAGCAGTCGCGGGCGGATCGCGCGGTCAATGATCTCTTCTTCCTGCACTTCCTGTGCGGAGATCAAGCGGTCAGCCTCAATCATGAATACCTCTTTACAGTGCTGCGCATAGAGCGTCGCGAATCAACGTCTCACAGTCCGCACCAGGACGGGTAATTTTGTAAACCATACGGCTGGCTTCCTGCGGCTTATAACCCAGGGCAACCAGTGCAGAAGCGGCTTGATCCTCTGGATCCTCTGCGGGAGCGGCGGAAGGTGCTGAACTGCTAATGGGCACATCAATAGCTGAAGGATTAAACAGATCTCCGCTCATAACTTTAAACCGATCCTTCATTTCTACCACCAGCCGCTCCGCCGTTTTCTTACCTACACCTGGCAGCTTGATCAACGTAGCTATTTTTTCGTGCTCAATCGCACTCACAAATTGCTGGGCAGACATCCCAGAGAGGATTGCCAAAGCCATTTTTGGTCCTACACCATTCGTTTTAATCAGCTCACGAAACAAGGCTCCCTCTTGTTTATGGTTGAAGCCAAACAACAACTGTGCATCTTCACGCACCACAAATTGGGTGAAAATTACCGCTTCCTTATTTAATTCAGGAAGTTCATAGAAGCATGTCATCGGCATATGAACTTCATAGCCAACTCCGTTGACTTCTAGTAGCACCTGCGGCGGTTGTTTTTCTAGAATGAAACCTCTGAGACGACCAATCACGTTGACCTTCCTTTCGTTACGTCAATACCTTTTCGCTAGCTTATAGCATAAAAAAGACTGGATGAATATCCAGCCTGATGTTCAACGCAGTCGCCCGCGCACTAAATTCAACCTGCCGGGCTCAATCCGTGTTAAATTATGACTCAAGTGACAATGGGTGATGGCAATAGCCATCGCATCTGCAGCATCTGCCTGTGGATTTGCTGACAGCTTCAATAAGGTACGCACCATGTGCTGCACCTGACGCTTTTCTGCCGCTCCCGTACCAACAACCGTCTGTTTCACTTGACGGGCTGCGTATTCAAAAATGGGCAGCCCTTGATTGACGCCAGCGACAATAGCGACACCGCGTGCCTGCCCCAATTTTAGCGCTGAGTCTGCATTTTTGGCCATAAAAACTTGTTCTATCGCCAGACAATCCGGTTGAAACTGGGTGATGATCTCACTCACCCCGGCATAAATTAGCTTCAATCGCGTCGGCAAATCTTCTACAGCGGTGCGTACACAACCGCTTCCGATGTAGCTGAGCTGGCGCCCCTGCTGGCGAATAATGCCATATCCGGTAATGCGCGAACCGGGGTCGATGCCGAGAATAATCGTCATAGCGCATCTTCCCCTGCACACACGATAACCTTAAGCCGAGAAAACACCATTACAGCGCCGCCGCCACCTCGTCGTAAATTTCACCATTGTGGTAAACTTCCTGCACATCGTCACAATCTTCCAGCATATCGATCAAACGCATCAGCTTCGGTGCAGTTTCTGCATCCATATCTGCGTTAGTGGATGGGATCATGGACACTTCTGCAGATTCCGCTTTCAGACCCGACCTATAGAGCGCATCTTTCACCTGACCGAAGGTTTCCCACGGGGTAAAGACGTCAATAGCGCCATCGTCGTAGGTCACGACATCGTCAGCGCCCACTTCCAGTGCTGCATCCATCACCTGATCTTCATCCAATCCAGGCGCATAAGAGATAACGCCCTTCTTGGTGAACAGATAGGAAACGGAACCATCGGTCCCCAGGTTACCACCACATTTAGTGAATGCATGGCGCACTTCTGATACGGTACGCTTGCGGTTTTCACTAAGACAATCCACCATCACCGCAGTGCCGCCAGGGCCGTAACCTTCATAAATGATGATTTCCATGTTGTTATCTTCATCGCCGCCTACACCACGCGAAATCGCGCGGTTTAGGGTATCGCGCGTCATGTTGTTGAAGAGTGCTTTATCTATAGCTACACGCAGACGCGGGTTGGATCCCGGATCACCACCGCCCAGTCGGGCAGCTGTTACCAGTTCGCGGATAATTTTGGTAAAGATTTTTCCGCGTTTTGCATCCTGCGCCGCTTTACGATATTTTGTGTTGGCCCACTTACTATGACCTGCCATAAAAATCTCCGAAAAAAAGCCTCTTCAGGCTGGATAAATAACAAATTCTTCAATCGCCTGCCGGTTGCTCCATGATTTGGTGAGTTGTGCCGCTTCACGCGCAGCTAACCAACGATAGGCAAGATGTTCCGTGAGGATGACCTCATATTTACCCAGCAACGCTAGACAGAAACAGTGTTCCACATTGTGCTTGATGCCGGGGCACAGCGACGTCTAAAATGAGCAAAAAGCTCAAACTCGACACAGTGATGACAGTCAAAAAGTGATAACCCCTCAGTGGCGATATTAATGTTGACTTCCTCTTTAACTTCGCACTGTGCGGTAAGCGCTGCGGTTTCTCCGTCTTCAAGGCTGCTCGTGACGGATTGCCAAAATCAGGTTCATCGCGACGCTGAAGCATCAGCACCCGTCCGGTGTCCTAAGCATAAATGACAATCAGAGCTGAAACGGCGCGCTTATACGCCATCTGCTGTTACTCCATATCCTGCGCAGGTTTCGCTTTCGAGACTACGGTAATAGACAGCTCTTCTAACGCCGTCGTATTTACATAGCTCGGCGCTTCCGTCATCAGGCAAGCAGCCGCAGTGGTTTTCGGGAATGCGATCACATCACGGATGTTCTTGATGCCGGTCAACAGCATTACCAAACGATCCAGGCCGAAAGCTAGGCCTGCATGCGGCGGTGTACCGTATTTCAATGCGTCTAACAGGAAGCCGAATTTCTCACGCTGTTCCTGTTCGTTGATACCCAGAATGCGGAAAACTGTCTGTTGCATCGCACCATTGTGAATACGCACCGAACCGCCACCGACTTCATAGCCGTTTAGTACCATATCGTAAGCATTGGCAATGGCAGAGACGGGGTTGTTTTCCAGTTCCGCTGGTGTCATGTCATACGGTGAGGTAAACGGATGGTGCATTGCAGTCAATCCACCTTTGCCATCATCTTCAAACATTGGGAAGTCAATAACCCACAAAGGTTTCCAGCTCGTCAGATTGGTCAAAGTCAAGTCGCGCCCTAACTGAAGACGCAGCGCGCCCAACGCATCGGTCACCACTTTCGCGCTGTTAGCACTGAAGAACAGGATGTCGCCATCCTGTGCCCCTGTGCGTTCCAGCAGTGCTGACAGTACCGTTTCATTGAGGAACTTGGCAATAGGACTGGAAATACCGTCCAGCCCTTTAGCCTTCTGATTAACTTTAATATAGGCCAGGCCTTTAGCACCGTATATCTCAATGAACTTACCGTATTCGTCAATTTGTTTACGACTCAGTTGCGCACCACCCGGCACACGGATCGTAGCCACACGACCTTTAGCATCGTTAGCCGGACCGGAGAACACTTTAAATTCGATATCTTTGAGCAGATCGGCAACATCCACCAGTTCCAGCGGGTTACGCAGATCAGGTTTGTCGGAGCCAAAACGACCGATGACTTCGGCGTAGGTCATGATCGGGAAATCACCCAAATCTACACGTAAAATATCTTGCCACAACTCGCGTACCAGCTTCTCCATCACCTCGCGCACCTGCGGTGCCGTCATGAAGGAGGTTTCAACGTCAATCTGGGTGAATTCTGGTTGGCGATCTGCACGCAAATCTTCATCACGGAAACATTTGACAATCTGGTAGTAACGATCGAAACCGGACATCATCAACAATTGCTTAAACAACTGCGGCGATTGCGGTAACGCGTAGAATTTTCCTTTATGCACACGGCTTGGCACCAAATAGTCACGTGCACCTTCCGGTGTCGCTTTGGTCAGCATTGGCGTTTCAATATCCAGAAAGCCATGGCTATCCATGAAACGGCGAACGAAGCTGGTGATGCGAGCACGGGCTTTTAACCGCACAGTCATTTCTGGACGACGCAAATCGAGATAACGGTATTTTAAACACGCTTCTTCAGTATTGGTTTGGTTAGTATCCAGCGGTAGCGGCTCTGAACGGTTGATGATGGTCAGCGCTGTCGCAAAGACTTCCACTTCACCCGTGGACATGTCCTTGTTCACTTGGCTTTCAGGACGTGCACGCACGACGCCTGTCAATTGAATGCAGAATTCGTTACGCAGTTCTGACGCCAGAGTGAAAGCATCTTGCCGATCGGGGTCGAAAAAAACCTGGACCACACCGTCGCGGTCACGCATATCGATAAAGATCAAACCACCCAGATCGCGGCGACGGTTAACCCAACCGCACAATGTCACTTCCTGGCCCACATGGGACGCGTTAAATTGTCCACAATATTCAGTACGCATTACGATATCCTTTTGAGCAATCACGACGAGAGATAATCCTGATTCGATATAATTACACCTACAATAACCACACCTGAGAGCACCGGCCAGACCGCATCGTCATTTATTGAGCAAAACACTGTTCATTGTAAAAACATATCGGTTTTGCCCCACACATTCGCTAACAACGATGTTTTTTGCGCGGTATGATTATTCTGGAATACTGTTCAGTAAAAAAGATAGCCATTATAATGGATATTCCCAGGAACGATAAGAGTGAAGCTGTTTCCAGGGGTGATATGTCGTAAGAATCGTTAGAATTCCCTCTCGGTTAAAAAATGTTTTACTGTCATTCACTCTGTTAACAGGTTGCAACGGAGTTTTTATTGGCTTACCTTAATGGTAACATTGTGCCTAGCACAAGTTCAGCTTGCGAAATTTGGCCGACTTCGCACGTTATTTCAACTGTGCGGAGGGAAACACGACGTTTTATGCCCTGATCTCGACCAAGAGCGAGCTGCTTTTTGGCGGGACATGATACATAATGGTTTCCGCTTCTGCTTTAAATTTCCCGCCGCCATCAGTTATCAGGCGGCGCTGCGTCGCTGTGATAAAGATACGCACCAATTTTTTCGTCGCCTACAGCCGCTAGGCTCGAGTGTTGGGCAGTTCTGGTTGTAGCTTCTTGCGGCATTTTCACCCGCACAGCTACCTGATTTGTGAGACTGAACGCCAACTGAACCAGAGTCTTTCGCAGCGTGCAATCAATCGCATCATGCTGGACAAGTCGCCCGGTACACAGCGCCTTACCGAATACGCCAGCCATGCAGAGAAAGCCAGAGAAAAAAACCACGCTTGCAGGTTCATGCTCTGTTAATAGCGCAGCGGCCTTCTATCCGTTTCATTGGAAATGAAGATATTGCAGATAATTTACGCTGGTTTGCACCCTGAATTGACAAACTAAAAAGCCGGCAAAAGTATTCTCCCTATTGATTTATTCACACCCCGGATATTGGCAATGTATTACCGCTAGCGTAGGTGATCTGGTCACTGATGGAACAGCACCATCTCGGAGTGTCCATCGCGCCCAGACTGGCTATTGCAGGATTCCTTGTTCTAGAGGCGATTAATACCTTGTCGTATTAACAGGCTTTTTTTAGCATTTTTCATTATAAATTCGCCTTTTAAAATACTTTTTTTAAAAGACAGACATTAGAGGCGACAGTATGACAACAGACAGTTATTATTACGCTAGCTAAGATTGTTCAAAGATTTTTTGTCAGACAATGGAGTAGAACATGGTAAACACGCTCTACGTGGTGCTTGGCGCATTGTTAATGGTAAAGCTGTCTCTCGATGTGGTTAAACTGCGGATGCAGTACCGCGCGGCGTACGGAGACGGTGGTTTTTATGAATTGCAGACCGCCATTCGAGTACATGGAAATGCGGTAGAATACTTTCCCATCGGGGCAATTCTATTGGTATTGATGGAAATGAATGGTGCACTGGTCATAATGATCCATCTGTGTGGCATGCTGCTAATTATTGGTTGTCTCTTACACTATATAGGTTTGCGTCAACGAGAATTCCGCTGGCACCGTACCGGAATAGCCGCAAGGTATGTCTCATTGGTATTGATGTCGCTGTTCAATTTTTATTACCCCCCTTGGGAACTGGTATTAACACTTTATTAATCTCGCTAAACGGCGAGCCATCCCCCTCCACCACGCCGCAAGTACACAGACTTTCTCATCAATATTTGCTAAACTGTGCCACCTTTTTTATCAACTGCACTGCTACTTTGTGTCAATAATGCCAAATCACGATACGCTTTTTTCCGTTCCCATAGCTCACTTCGGTGACTGGATTTTTGACGAACGTGTCGCTGAAGTCTTCCCTGATATGGTTCAGCGCTCCGTTCCTGGTTATTCCAATATTATTTCCATGATCGGAATGTTGGCTGAGCGTTTCGTGAAACCCGATACCCAGATTTACGATCTCGGCTGCTCCCTCGGTGCCGCCACACTGTCGATGCGGCGTAATATTCAAGCTTCAGGATGCCAAATTATCGCCGTTGATAATTCTCCGGCAATGATTGAACGCTGTCGCCGTCACATTGATGCCTTCCGAGCCGCAACGCCCGTCGATGTGCTCGAAGCCGATATCCGGGACATCGTCATCGAGAATGCTTCCCTGGTGGTACTCAATTTCACACTGCAATTCCTGGCTCTCGAAGAACGACAGACGCTGTTGAATCGTATCTGTCAGGGATTGAACCCAGGCGGTGCTCTGGTGTTGTCTGAGAAATTTAGTTTTGAAGATACCAAGGTGGGTGAACTGTTATTTAACATGCACCACGATTTCAAACGAGCAAATGGCTACAGCGAATTAGAGATCAGCCAAAAACGGAATATGTTGGAAAATGTGATGCTGACTGACTCGGTAGAAATCCATAAATCTCGTCTGGCACAAGCAGGGTTTGAACACAGTGAAGTATGGTTCCAATGCTTTAATTTTGGTTCGTTACTAGCGCTAAAAGCTGAGAACAGGGCGTGATCGATTTCAGTAATTTTTACCAGCTTATTGTGAAAGGTCCATTGAGCCACTGGTTGAATACTTTGCCAGCGCAACTGAGCACATGGCAACGAGAATCACTGCACGGGAAATTCAAACAGTGGTTTAACGCCGTTGAGCATCTGCCTGAATTAACGCCATCCACGTTGGATTTACAACAAAGTGTCACAGCTGCCTTACTACCTGATATCAGCCAGGGTCAGCGCGAGGGGCTCGAAGTACGCCTGCGTCAACTGATGCCGTGGCGTAAAGGGCCATATTCACTTTACGGCATAAATATCGATACGGAATGGCGTTCAGACTGGAAATGGGAACGTCTCACTCCCCACATTAGCCCGTTGCAGAATCGTTTGATTCTAGATGTCGGCTGTGGCAGCGGTTATCACCTGTGGCGTATGGTCGGCGCGGGTGCTCAGTTGGCTGTAGGTATCGATCCGATGCAGCTTTTCGTCTGCCAGTTCGAGGCAGTACGTAAATTACTCGGTAACGATCAGCGTGCGCATGTATTGCCGCTGGGTATCGAACAACTGCCAGAACTTGCAATGTTTGATACTGTATTTTCCATGGGTGTACTTTATCACCGCCGCTCGCCACTAGACCATCTGTGGCAGTTAAAAAACCAGTTGGTCTCCGGTGGAGAGTTGGTGTTGGAAACACTGGTTATCGAGGGGGATGAGAATACAGTGCTGGTCCCCGGAGAACGTTACGCGCACATGCGCAATGTTTACTTTATTCCTTCTGCTCTAGCCCTCGTGCACTGGTTGGAAAAGTGCGGCTTTATCGACGTACGTATCGTCGATCATTGCGTCACTACCCTTGAGGAACAGCGTAGAACCTTATGGATGACCACTGAGTCACTAGCTGATTTCCTCAACCCCAACAATCACATTAAAACCAGCGAGGGGTACCCCGCTCCGCTGCGTACCGTGATTGTAGCGCGTAATTCTTAGCATCTCCCCCCTGTTCTAGGCCGAGGTTTTACCCCTGTTTATCTCTGTTTCAGGTTCCGGTCCAGAATCTACTATTTGATATTTTTGTCTAAGCGTTATATTAGCTTTCAGAAAATTTCATATAACGCATAATAGCGTTATATGAAACAGGGCGATAACCTGATATAAAATAATTTTTTTTCATATCATCACTTCAGTCATCAACAAGGAGTCATGAATATGCTACCTTCTACGTCAAGTAGCTCTATTACAATACACTCAGTTTCTTCACCCCAGAGTGCCTCGCAATAAAATATATCTACGGTGTTAATATTTGATATGATAAAAAATAAGTTATCTTCGATAACCCCCCCGACGAAACCTCTTACAAAATAAATTGCTTTAAAGTTTTTTTGATAGAAACGAAGCGAAAATTATTACCTTGAGTAAGGCCAGCGATCATATCAATTGGTTATTAAAAACTGTTGCAAATACGATAAATACGATAAATACGATTAGAGACAAAATCGAGACCGATGAAGATAACACTGAAAATTATGTTCATCTTAATCAGTTAAAAGATGACATTGAGAAATTGACTCAGCTAAATGATAGTAAAAGCACAAGCATTGGTGAACGAATAGGAAAAGAAATTTATCGTGTTGCGCCAAGGGTTGAAAACGAAGTCAAGCGTAGCGCAGACAAAATCACTAAAGAAGCTAAACAGTTTTTTTAGAAAATGTTAACATTCATGCATTGGCATGATCCGATACCTGACCTTTTAATATCATCAAACGAGAAGATACTCGTTATAAAAATTCATCGGTAAGAAAAGATAGGATATGTTCGTAATTACACCCTTTCCGCTCACAGGATATAGAGATAGTCTGGTGTGGATCTGTACTACTATCCACAGAAAGGACTACGCCAAAGACAAGTATGCAACCTCAAAATTATGACTCCCACCTAAATGCGGATAAGCTTCTGGAAAGAAGCTCATATGTCTTTACATCTGGTTAGCAATGGCTATATCAATCTTGTTCAACAGCGAAAACGCGCAAAATAACTGTTTCAGCGTCTCAAAGCAGGCCTAGAATCTGAACCGCTCGCCGTTACTGCATCGTCTTAATCACAGGGCAAGCGTGACACCTGCAAGAGCGCAGTGGTTAATTGCTCGTGATTTAGGGTTTGACAGCTGGCCTAAAAGCTCAAAGCGCATGTAGATGCCATCGCGTTTGCAGCTCATCACCCCCCATTTTGCTGCAGATGAAGAAGCTAACACCCAGCATTGGCTCTGCGGCAATGATATTGAGCATAAATTGTAACTCGCCGGTTTTCATGGTGCGTTCCATACGTTTACTGACCCTCTCACCATGGGGCCCTTATAAGATATACCGTTTTCACTCTAACGCACAGCGTGCTGCACCTATATTTAACAAGCGTTTCTGCTGGATGGTGATGAAGTGACGCGGCGCTTTGACGACGAATATACACAATAGCAACGTTTGTCGGACGCTAAGCATGCTGTGCTGTGGTGCGGCCGTTCCTTACGACCAGCTGTTTCTAATCTGTACACTCTCAGCAATAGAAAAACGTCCGCAAAAATTCGAGCTTATTGCTGTTTCAGCTATACCCGGCGTGAAATGTTTTATTGAGCTGAGCTAATTATCGCCCAATGTATTGGCCTGGCTCTGGATACAATGCCGACAGTACCTGCGGATGCATTAACACTGACACGCCTTGCTTGGTCGGCCTGGTGTGCACCTTCACCTGTAGCACTCTGTACACTCACTCAACGTGAACACCCCACATTGCCTCATCTTTCCCGCTTTTTGCACCGATTATTGCAAGAATTGACGGGCATCAACGATGGTCTTTCTCTGACTGAACACCTGTCGTTATAGTATATTGCGCAATCGGGACCAACCACGCTCAGACACGTATTCAAAGAGCTGATCACCCATCGAGATCCACTGCCTACATGGGTGACATGATGTTCTATTCCGCCATCAGGCCATTAATGATTGGGCACACGCCCTTGCTCAGGGTTAAAATAGCAGCAGATGAAGAAGCAATGCAAACTGTGGAATTAACCCCGTTTATCCATGGCTTACTGGTTTGATTTTGCAACACAGTCTCGCTGGGTAGGTGGTTTTGCCTTACACCGCGAAGGACACTGGGCTCTTGGCAATAATGCGCGTCCGATGTAGCGAGGTTAGTAATGCGGGTCTATATTCGTCATACTTAAAGTGCCAGTGTGTTAGCGGCACTCGCTATTTGTGGCCCATCATTAGGCCTTACCGCTCACGAGGCCGCCACGCGCGGGGGTTTAAAACGGTCACGTTTTGTCCTGAAACTCGAATGACTAGGGTATACATTTAAATAATTACCACTATATATCCTCTCCTGACCCATTGGGTGAGGGAGGATGCGTCATATCAATATCGCCCTTCAAACCCATCCCAATATGTTTTGCTAAGGGCATCGATATATAACCTTCGCAATTCCTGCTGATTTTCTACTGAGTATTTTTGTATGAAAAAGCACGACTTCATTTTCGAAGCAGGGATAAACGCCGGATCGTCAAAGCTGTTGACTCTCTGCTGTGTTTCTCGCGGAGAGACCCCTTGGGCACGATCATTTTTTCCTAAGTGGTATATATATTCAAATGCAGGAAATAATAGATTTGTCTTCTTATTGACATTGATACGCGTATTAGGGTCGAAATGTGATGTGAAATTTGATTAGCTGTATGGTAAGCATGACGCGTTGGGCTGGGTAATGAACTGGCACAGCTACAAAACGATAATGCAATAAAAAATATAGTACAGCCATGGAATAATTTCACCAAGAACCCTTTTTTTTAAAACTAACAACCTGTACGATAACAGCAATCATTACATGCTTAATTCTTAAGCAGTAAATAAAAATAACACTGTACACGACATTCGCTACAGTGATGTCAATAAAAATGACATTACTTATGCTTAAATAAAAGCCAACATTGTCTATAATTGCACCTTAGGGCAAAAAAATAGAGATACTCTAAAATTAGATTTAATTTAGGGAAGCGACCTAATTCAGCGTTGTACGCGGGTTGACGTAATCATGCCATTGATAGTTTTACCCATAGCCAATAAACGTCGAGCTCTTTATGGTGTGGCACGCAGAAACCAGGGCGTACACCGAGTATATGCGGTTTTGGAGCACTGCAAGTGAAGTAGCCATAATGGGACAGGCTCTCAAGAGTTACCGGTCTATACGGAAAAGAGCAGCCTTTAAGGCTGCTATCTCTAATTATTTACAAGCATCAGATATTTTTACCAGAGCTGCTTTAAAGACCACATCTTCTTCAGAAGCAAACACAGCAACACCTTTAACAGGCTTTCCTTCTTGCAATATGCCAGTTGTCAACTCTTCATCAACTGAATCAAGTTTGAACTCTTTATTGTTCATGGCTGAAAGCCTTCAGGCAAAGCTTAAATAGATCAATATCTTTACCTGATAATTTAGCCACGACCACCTCGAATATTTTCGTGTAAACGCTTTTGTCACCAATGGACATTGAGCCGTTTGATTGCGCAGTAGAGTACACCGTAATATTATTCGGTGTGGCGCCATTAGCAGCGAAGCAGAAGCCTGCCAGAGCAAAAGAGGCAATAATCGAAGAAACTTTCATATTTCATCCTTTTTTTAGATTTGAGTTGTATTTTCTTCAAATATGCAAGGCAAATCCTATTCAAATAATACATCGAAAAAACTAAAATTTTATTAAAGGAATGTTTCAATATTACAGAGTGATATCATATTTTTCGATATCGGTTGCCCATGAAAAGCCTGCGTTAAATCATCAATCCCTGTATGGTGCTGCACCAGGCACGACCGTTGCACCTGCAATGCTGTAATCTCCGGATCAATATCTTCTATTTTCTACTCAATATTATCGTAGTGCTCCCCTAGAATTTCCTTTACCTCCTGAATATCCGAAGCAGCAGGCGTCGACCCTTTTAAATGACGATTAGCCGTCTCATTCATGGTGATACCGGTGATGATACCAATCAGTGCAATTACTATCAGATAGTAGGCTGCCATCATCAGTTTCTACGAGCTTTCCACTAACCAGGAGACAAGGATCGGAGTGAGACCAGCAACCATACCAAGATATTAAATGCAACCGCTAGCGCAATATAACGAATATGCGTCTGGAATATCACTGGTAATGAGGAAGCCATCACCCCGGTAAAGCAATTGAGGATAACCGCCAGCATTAACAGAACAATAAAAATCAAACCGATAGCGTTGCTGTTAATTAGAATAAACACTGGAATTGCCAGTGCAAATAGCGCGATCTCCCTAATGATGACAAACGGCCGACGACCAAAACGGTCACTTAGCAGCCACATAACTGGCTGAACAAAAAGCATCCCGATCATAATAGCAATAATAATCAGTACACCGTGGTCTTCCGAGTAGTGCAGGTTGTGTCAAGGTAGCTCGGCATGTAGGTAAGCAGCATAACTAGTACATGCCAACAAACTGCGCTAATAATGAGTTACAATCTCTTTAAAGGAGACTTTTGGCCCTTCCTGTAAGCCTTCGCGATCACCTTACTCCGGTTTATCGACATGCTGCTGAAATGCTGGAGTCTCTTCCAGCGCATGACGTAGATAGAGATCAATAATCCCTAACGGCAGTGCAATGAAAAACGTAATGCGCCAGCCCCAGTCGAGAAAATTATTCTCACCAACGACAGTGGAGATCAGTACCACCACACCCGCACCCATTACGAAACCAGCAATTGAACCAAAATCTAACCAACTGCCCATAAACCTATGCTTACGGTCCGGTGAATACTCGGCAACAAAAATTGATGCGCCAGTATACTCACCACCAACCGAAAAGCCCTGCGCCATCTTACATAACAGCAGCAAGATGGGTGCCCATATACTAATTGACGTATACGACGGTATCAGGCTAATTAAGAAGGTGCTGATCGACATGATAACAATCGTGATAGCCAGAATTTTCTGGCGATCGTATTTATCTTAAAGCATACCGAAGAACAATCCGCCAAGCGGTCGAATCAGAAAGGGAACGGAGAAAGTTGCAAGCGCTGCAATCATCTGTACTCTGCGATTAGCACCTGGGAAAAACACTTTACCTAATGCATAAACAACAAAACCATACACACCAAAATCAAACCACTCCATCACGTTGCCAAGTGAAGCGGCAGTAATCGCCTTACGCAGTTTTCCGTTATCGATAATTGTTACATCGCTAAGCGTAATCGCTTTGACTTTCTTCCTTTTCAGCATAGCTGCCCTCATAGACCAAGCTCTGTTTCGTTACAGACTGAATTAATCAGCGAGAATGTCATCATTGATTGTCTGAAATATTCAGACACCGTTCTACTAACAAGCGTAGTAGGTTTACTTTTGAGGTCCGGTTGAGGAAGGTGAAACTGAATCTGTTGGCGCATTAATCAGGCGGAAAATGAACAATCTCCCTACGGATAACGGTACCCCAGGGTAAAGTTCATGATAAATACATTCACCAATCGCACAAAAATACCCTATTTGAGAATGACTTGAAGAAAAAAGGGAAAGGTATGAAAATAATGACCATATTTTCAATGGTATATACAGTATTCATTCAACCCTGCACTCTGGATTTTATAATTATCGTAACAATGCCAGACGTGGAATATTTCCAAAGAAAAACGGTTGGTTAATTATCTGTTTAAATTAAATACAGCGCGTATCAAGACAGAGCAGACCCACATAAAAAAAGCCCCGGCAATATGGCGGGGCTTGGTACTCGCAAGCAGACCCAGAGGAATGCTGCGCGGTAAAGGACTCGTTTGGCGGCTTTCTAAAGCCTTAGGGGACAGGAACCTATATCGTACCCGGCATTCAGCACGCGCTTTATTTCCGCAACGATGTTGCTATCAACACAATAATGGCTAAACTCATTCATATTGTTTTCGGCATCCGAACATCCGAACACATGGATACGCCCACTTTGCGGAAACACATCGCTGAAGGGAGTTAGTGCTCCCCTGAGCTGTGTAACTCCTGAATGTTACTGTGCTGAAACTTACGCAGATTAGTTAAACGTACCTCTTCTCCCATCATAGTTGATAGACCATGACTCGCCCGGATTAGTTCACGCAATAATGTTAATCCGTTGTCTGCTTGCTGCTGCTAACCCAATGTCAATACATGGGCTACGCCGAAATCAGTGAGTTACTGCAACGCCACATGTGGATTCAGACACAGATCGAAAGCGTGGTAGAATGTCACCACCATTCCATCACACAACCCAAAACCCCATCAAGGTCTTAATTCGCGCCAGGTTGGATATGCCCTTCTTCATCCAGAATCCCAACAACCACGCCAGGGAATCTCATCTCCTTGATACGCTGAATATCGTACTGAATGTTGTGAAACTCACTGTTGCTGTAGCAAAATTCCCCGCCGCGCGGACGCACAATAGGGTAAACGGAGCCGTATCTTGCTGCGTGCTTCTGCCAGAATGCCATAACTTGGTGTCATCCCCCCCTGCGCGTTGGCCCGCATAAAACTCAATTCTGTCTGCTCCCTCCTGCTCTGCCATGAGCGCGCAATTAACGCTATAACAGAACATTTCCAATTTTGACATTTGTTATCCTCCCACCTGCGTCATATTGCGCTGTGACCATTTCATCATCAAATAGTACGCTAAGAATTTAGGATAAATATGGCATCTGAATAAAAATGCAAAAGAGATCGGAGTCACAGAGAACAGGATTACCCTTGAGCTATCCATGACGTGCTACATAAATTTTATCAAAAGGCATTTAACGGTTTCAACAACCCGTGCCTGACATTGGCTCAATGAAGTGCTCACATATGCTCGCTGTCGACCACATCACGAATAGAAAATAGATGAAATTTGATAGTAGTTTTGCCGCCACTTACGGCTAATGTGGGATTAGGTAACCGTTCTTTATCGCTGACAGGTTAGCTAAACTTGAGGGTAATGAGTGGAGACGCTAACGTCTGATCAGAAAAACAAGCCAAAGCGCATGCATGTAAAGTTTCCGGATTGCCCGCTAATACTAAATCGACGTGTTCGCACCCCTCATTTGGATAAAAGCGCTGACCAGGCCAGAGCAATTCAACACAATCAATATTCAACGGACCCAAGGCTATTTTTTTTCGTTAAGCGAAAAAATACAAATAGAGTGCCCGTTAATTTGATTTTCAGAAATTAAAAACCCTAACGTTAACGTTAATAACGTTTCTTTCTATTGTTCTGCTGTCGTATTTTGGTTACAGCACAACGCGATGTGATCCGCTTCGAATTGCGATAAATCTAATCCCAGTGTATCAGCTAACTGTAACAATGCACGTTCAAAGCGGACCAGATCTTGTTGAAGCGCAGTGGGAAACATTCCAGACATTGCATGTCCTAACATAAAAAATAGTTACTTTTAGAATAGTAACGTTTTGCACGATTTTTTCATAACATCCCTGAACAGGCTAGATGTAGAGCGCTCCGGGGCGCCCCCGTCCACAGCACAAAAAGCCTAAATGGAATGTGAAAATGTCACTGTAACATACAGAAACACAAGGTGATAAAAATCACCTTGTGTTATATCCCTTCACTGTTTGTTACTTCACCTTATTTGATAAGAATATCGAACGGCATCGGAATTTATAAACACAGTATCGTTGTTTTTTCACAATAAGTTATTACACCGAGATCATCCGCAAATTATGCAGGTTTAGGGAATATTCCTAAAAGGAAAGCTTAATCTTAAACCTCTTAACTTACATTGTAACACCTAACAAAAATAGGTAATTTGTTATTTTATTGCAATAGCAATACAGAGAAATAATTATGATTTTAGTCATTTTATCGGTTCTGCTTATTGCCATCGCGGCATACGCAATTTTCAAACATTTTAAAAAAGGGAAAGTCAACGTATCGGAACCAACCATCAGGGAAGAAAGCGTTAAACGCGCCCATTGTAACACTGCTGTTTTTCTTCGCTGTATCTGTTTTCGACTCGCTAACTCGCCTCTTCGAGTTCCATCTCTCTTGCATTTTCTCAGGAAAATTCTCACGGGGAAGCCTTGCCCTACTGACGTCTCAGCCCAAATATGATATAAATGAAAGCTTGATTTTTTATTAAAGGTATCCAGGTGAATATTCAGGCTCTTCTTTCGGAAAAAGTCAGCCAGGCATTGGTTGCAGCGGGTGCGCCCAACGGAACAGACCCACAGGTATGCCAGTCTGCCAAAGCTCAGTTTGGTGATTACCAGGCCAATGGCGTCATGGCAGCAGCGAAAAAAATCGGGCTACCATCACGAAAACTGGCAGAAATGGTAGTTCAGCATCTGGCGTTGGATAGCATCATAGCCAAAACAGAAATTGCTGGTCCAGGGTTTATCAACCTGTTTCTGGATGCACAGTGGTTGGCACAACAAACCGAACGGGCTTTGAACACTCCCAAGCTGGGTATCACTCCCGTAACGGTGCAAACCATTGTGGTTGACTATTCTGCGCCTAACGTAGCAAAAGAAATGCACGTCGGCCACTTGCGCTCGACCATTATCGGTGATGCGGCCGTCCGTACGCTTGAGTTTCTCGGACACAACGTTATCCGCGCTAACCATGTGGGGGATTGTGGCACACAGTTTGGCATGCTGATCGCGTATCTTGAGGATATGCAGAAAGATACCTCCGGCGATCTGATATTACCTGGCCTGGAAGCCTTCTACCGTGAAGCTAAAAAGCGTTACGATGAAGACGCTGTCTTCGCAGAGCGTGCCCGCCACTACGTGGTGAAATTGCAAGGTGGTGATGCTTATTGCCGCGAGATGTGGAGCAAACTGGTTGATGTCACCATGACACAGAACCAGATTACCTATGATCGCCTGAATATCACCTTGACGAAAAATGACGTGATGGGCGAAAACCTCTATAACGATATGTTGCCAGGTATCGTTGCCGATCTGAAAGCAAAAGGTCTGGCCGTTGAAAGTGAAGGCGCTACGGTAGTTTTCCTTGATGAATTTAAAAACAAGGAAGGCGGACCTATGGGCGTTATCATTCAGAAGAAAGATGGCGGCTATCTCTATACCACCACGGATATTGCTTGCGCCAAATATCGTTATGAAACGCTCGGTGCAAATCGCATTCTTTATTATATCGATTCCCGCCAGCATCAGCATTTAATGCAAGCGTGGACTATCGTACGCAAAGCCGGCTATGTGCCGGAATCCGTTTCGCTGGAACACCATATATTTGGAATGATGCTGTGCAAAGATGGCAAACCCTTCAAAACTCGTGCGGGTGGCACCATCAAATTAGCGGATCTGCTGGATGAAGCTTATGAGCGAGCATTAACCCTGGTTTCGGGTAAGAACCCCAATATGGAACAAAGCGAATTACGTGAACTGGCACGAGTCGTCTCGATTGGTGCAGTGAAGTATGCTGACCTGTCAAAAAATCGCACCACTGGCTACGTGTTTGATTGGGATAATATGCTGGTGTTTGAAGGTAACACTGCGCCCTATATACAGTATGCTTACACCCGTGTGGCATCTATTTTCAAGCGTGCAAATATTGATAAAGCCACGCTGACAGAACCTGTAGTGCTCAATGATAGGCGAGAAACAGCGCTCGCGACCCGTCTATTGCAATTTGAAGAAACTATCACTACCGTAGCACGCGAAGGTACACCGCATGTCATGTGTGCCTATTTGTACGATCTTGCCAGGTTGTTCTCGAGTTTCTACGAGTATTGCCATATCCTGAACGCGGACAGTGATGTGGTGCGCCAAAACCGCCTGAAACTGGCCCTGTTGACCGCAGAAACGTTGGAACATGGGTTAAAAACCTTGGGTATTGAAACCGTCGAAAATATGTAATCGCGCTATCGAGATATAAAACGGTGGCCTGAGCCGCCGTTTTTATTTTTCGCGATTATAAACCACGACGGGAAAAATCACGCGGGCGAAAGCCAAGCAGCGCCAGCATAGCAAAGTAGGTTGCGGCCCCAGCCATCACGACCGCCATGAGACGTGAAATACGTATTGTCATGCCGCCTATATCCTTGGCAGGCATCCACCATAATAGCGCGATCAGCACCACAGACATTGTTAGAACTGCTACCATCAATTTGACAAGAAACGAGCCCCACCCTGGACGCGGTTGGAAAAGCTGCTGTTTACGTAGTTGCCAATAGAGTAACCCTGCATTCAGACAGGATGCTAAACCAATAGAAAGGGCCAGCCCAGCATGTTGTAACGGCCCAATAAATATCAGGTTCATGACCTGCGTCAGCGCCAGCGTAACAAGCGCGATCTTCACCGGCGTTTTGATATCCTGTCGAGAATAAAAACCAGGAACCAGCACTTTCACGACAATCAGCCCCACCAATCCGATGGCGTAGGCAATCAATGCACGTTGGGTCATCAATGCATCCAGCGTACTGAACTTGCCATATTGGAACAACGCAACAATCAGCGGTTTTGACAGAATGCCCAAGGCTAAAGCACTGGGTAGCGCCAACAGAAAACAGAGACGTAGTCCCCAATCTATCAGGTGAGAATAGGCTTCCTGATCGCCACTGGCGACACTTGTTACCAGTGATGGCAACAAGATAGTGCCTAACGCGACACCTAGCACGCCTGAAGGAAATTCCATCAACCGATCGGCGTAATACATCCAGGACACAGCCCCTTCGTTAAGAAAAGAGGCAAATATGGTATTGATAATCAGCGAAATTTGGCTTACTGATACACCTAAAATCGCGGGAACCATCAATTTCATTACTCGCCCGACGCCAGGATGACACCATTTAAAGTGCGGTAACACCAACATACCGATCTTCTTAAGATGGGGAAGTTGGTAAACCAACTGCAGTACCCCACCCACCAAAACCGCCCAGGCCAGCGCCAACACAGGCGGATCAAAATAGGACGTAGCGAACAAGGCAAAGCCGATCATGCTGATGTTTAAAAAAGTCGGTGCGAACGCTGGAACGGAGAAGCGGTTCCAGATATTTAACACTGACCCCACCATCGAGGTAAGGGATATCAGCAGAATATAAGGGAAAGTAATGCGTAATAGCGCTGATGTCAGCGCGAATCGATCGGGTGTGGCAGCAAAGCCCGGCGCTGTCATCATAATAACCCAAGGCGCAGCGATTATTCCGGCAACGGTCACCAATGCCAACACCAGTGTCAGCATACCCGACACATAAGCGAGAAACGTGCGCGTTGCTTCATCCCCTTGCTGACTTTTGTATTCAGCCAAAATAGGGATCAATGCTTGTGAGAAAGCACCCTCAGCAAAAACGCGACGCAGCAGGTTGGGCAGTTTGAACGCAACAAAAAAAGCGTCAGTGGCCATCCCTACACCAAATACCCGTGCGACAATAGCATCGCGGATAAAGCCCAAAACGCGCGATAACATGGTCATTGAACTGACCGCAGCCAATGATTTTAATAAATTCATCCGATTCGATTCTGTTGTGTCGGGAGTTAGGGCGGAACGCAGCCCGCCACGCACAGCGCTTTGGCATGAAACTGATATTTCATTGTCAGGACTCTTATCGCTGAGGTGTCCAGTGTTTATTCGTCAAGGACGTCATAACGTGATCCTGCCAGTTGCCGTCAATCAAAAAATAGTTTTTTTGCATAGCCTTCCCGCTCAAAACCGAGTCGGGCTAATAAATTACCACTGCGCTGATTATGCGGCATATAGTTTGCCATAATACGATGCATGTGTTGTTGACGCTGCATATAACGCAGCGCAGCCTGCAAGGTTTCATACATCATGCCCTGCCCCTGCCATTTTTCTCCGAGCGAATATCCCAGA
Source organism: Candidatus Malihini olakiniferum (assembly GCA_051305815.1). Classification (GTDB taxonomy): domain Bacteria; phylum Pseudomonadota; class Gammaproteobacteria; order Enterobacterales; family Enterobacteriaceae; genus Symbiopectobacterium; species Symbiopectobacterium olakiniferum_B. Next base: position 407,641 of record JBPPLV010000021.1, on the reverse strand, counting down.
TAACAGGCATGGAAAGAGCCACGCAGCACGTTGCTGAAATTGACGACGCCACGGACCTCATTTTCGTTAGGGTCAAGCAGCAGAAAATAATATGCCGATCCCTGCTTATGCACATCATTAATCACGCTCAGCCGCGCTTGCCACCCTGAAGGATAACAATGGCTGGCATCACGCAAGGGTTCCCAAATTTTTAAAAAATAACGGTTTTCTGCATAGTACTCCGCTAGCCGACAGGCATCTCGCTCATGGGATAAACGTACAACTAGCCTGTCCGTTGTCATATATACCCGCGCCAGGTTCGAACGATAGCCAAACATCTTCGCCTCGTTTTTTGGGTTGTTCGATAAGAAAAATTTATCGCGATAATTTGCAGTACAGTTTTTTGCTGGAGTAACCAGCGTCTAAACATGGCACTATATCTTAAATTATTCAAGTTACAGGGGTGGCAAGTGAAAGAAATCGGAGGAGATGACTCAAGTAAATAATTCGGGTAAGTGAGCACAGCCAACGCACATGCAACTTGCAGTATGACGGATATACACGCGTAATCACGAAAACTCCGATACTCGCTACTATAACCGCATCAATTCTCTGACGTAAAACCTCCAGAGGTGACTTATTGCGCAGTTAATAAAATATCGACTCATTTTGGTCAAAAAAACCGTTCTGACTGCACTGTTGAGCGTTCGGGACGATAAAAAATATTGTTCTGTAAAGACTATACTGACGTCAGATTAGAGTACAAAATAGACGTGTTATATTTCTTTCTTTTTTTCTCTTGTGGTGAAAAATACCTCTAATGTTATTAGCTCGGAGCCTTGGTAAATATTTATTTTTATTAGCCGATATGCTGGCAGTTATGGTTTTTTTGTTGTTTTCCCGCTTATTTCTATACATTTTGTTGACGATCTGGGGTGGGCTACTCTGCTCGTAGGGAGCGCGCTCGGGTTACGTCAGTTTATTCAACAGTGAGTGGGAATTTTTGTCGGTGCCATTGCCGACAGGTTTGGTGTCAAACCGATGGTCGTTACCGGTATGTTACTGCGTGCTGCCGGTTTTGTGTTCATGGCTATCGCGGCAGAGCCGTGGTTGTTATGGCTTTCTTGCGTCCTGTTAGGCCTCGGTGGCACATTATTCGATCCGCCGCGTACGACAAACTGGTAGTGAAGCTGTTTCACCCCCCCCAGGAGTGCGGGCCGATTTACTACTTACTTATAATGCAAGACAGCGCTGGCGCGGCTATAGGTGCATTGATCGGCAGTTGGTTGTCAATATGACTTTACCGTCGTATGCTTGGGGAGGAGCTGCGTTATTCGCGCTGGTTACGGCATTAAACGCCTGATTGCCAATCTGACTATCAGATTTTCATCGTACGAACACTGATTTCAGAAAGGCTGTTGCGCGTCATTCGCGATCGGCGTTGTCTGGTTTATGTACTGACGCTGACTGGCTACTACATGCTTGGCATACAGGTATTGTTAATGCTCCCGATCATGGTCAACGAGATTATTGAGGTTAAACCAGGGAAGATTATCATTCAGTTGACTGATTAAGTTAATGATAGGGCAGCGAATACCGCCGCCCTGAACTAGCTCTCATTCATCACTAGCGTCTTGTTCTTCACTCTTTCTCGGCCAGATCTTCTCGCAAAGCATTCAACGCCTCTCTCGTCAGCACCGCAAGCGTGCGATAAAACACAGTGGTGGCATAGCTCTCAACCTTTCCGAGAAAACGATCGCTCTACCGGCAATAGTAATTCATCAAACAAAGCAAGCTGAGCGGCGCTTTCATCTTCCTGAGCCTAATCTTCAAGCCATGAAGCAGCCAGCAACAACGCACCAAAGTGGTCCACGGCACCTTCTTTAAGCGGGCATGCCACGCTATTGCAAAAAAAAACGCGTACGGCCTCTTCGGTGCTATCCTCGATGTAAGAAGAACGCCAAGGGGAAACCGAGCCGCCCCGCTCAATAAACAGTGCATGATAATCAGCAGCCAGTGCACTGGCATCAACGCTCCGCTGTAAGCATTCCAAGAGTGCATCTTGCTCCAATGGCTAATGCGGTTTAAGTTTACCCTGCTGTATCATCGATAATAAAGGCACTACTAATTCGTCGTCAGGAGCTCGATTAAATAGTGTACCCAACAGCCGACAAACCAATGAAAATTCGTTCATTTAATAACCTGTTATCGTTATGACAATTAATAGCTTATCCCAGTGACGTAATTGGCGCAGCCAGTTTGATCACAAACAGCGCACAGAAACCGCCAACACAAAGTCCGTGAGGAATTCGAACGCTGCCCTCAGTCAAACGGCAAGTACAGTGGCCCTAGTGGAATAATTTTAAGTGACAGTGTCACAATTGATCTTACAGCGCGGGGCCAACTCAGGAATAGCAGGACGACCGCTCTGTTCCAAACAATCTAAAACGCGTCGGGGCTCACATTTAACACGCGCTCCTCCGGAAAATCGATCTCATACAAAATATGCTCACAGTGAGTAAAATTATCCAGAGTGAACGCGATATGAGAATCTGAGCAAGGGCCAGCCTTCCACTTGCATAGCGCACTACTTCAGCAATAGCGCGACAGTTCGGTCCACTGCCTTTTCGCGAATGTATGAATGAGGAGTTATTCAGTTCCAACGCAACGTCATGGTGAGCAGCAGCTTTTGCCGCGGCAGAAATATCTATCGGGTATTTAGGGTTGTTCGGATGACTGATGATATGCACATGACCACTGGCCATGGTCACAATCAACGCCCCCGTGTGGGTAGCGGTATCTTGCGGAGGCAGAACCGGTTCGTGAAATCCCGCAATCAACACATTCATTTGTTCAAGCATAATCCCGGTACAATCGATTTTTCCCTGGCGATTTTTGATGTTTGATTCAATACCACGCAGAATCCCGACGCTATCAACCAGTCGTGGCCAGACACGCATATTCATAAAATGTTAATAGTGCGAAGCATCAGCCATGTTGGGATAATGATCGGTAATGGCAAACAGACGGATATTCTTCAGTTTGCCTCTGCAATATAGTCATGCAGGGTGCTGTAGGCGTGTGCACTGGGATGGTATGGCATATGTAAATCGACGGAATACATGGCTCTCCTGGCTAGTTATTTCCCCTTCAGCATACTATTTCTTACCTTTACTGTCAGCCCACACCGCAGTTATAACGAAAATATAATAGTTAATTAAAGTTGTGAATATGCTTGAATTGGTCAGTAAATCAGCAAATTGCGTTAAGTTTAACTAAACTCGCGTTTAGTTGCATAAACTTATTGACGCTGCTCAGCAATTTACCTACATTAGCGCCCGTCGTCACAGCACACCTTCAGTGATGATCTGGTGAGGTATCCGAGTTGCTGAAGGAGCATGTCTGTAAAGTGTGTATACATGAAAATATATGGAAGTTTTAAACCCTATCCTCACCGCCACATTCTGAAAGCCTGTTACTTAGTAACAGGCGCTTTTTCTTTTTTGAGCATACCATCCCCCGGTATGCTATTAACCTCCGGCTGTCACAGGACAGTATCTTCCTGCTCGGGAGCTAGGGTCTTTTTACGCTAAGCACGCAACCTCCAGGTTACATACTTTTTGCACTCACTGTTCTCCCCTCAGTTACCTTCTCACTTTTATGCACACAATCGATTTAGCCAATTTCATTGATATAAGTATGATACCGCAAGTAAACAAACATATTGAACAAATTCAAATCCCATTGGCAAGCTGTTAAGGCAGTAAATATCAAGATTTAAAGCCAACTAAACGATTTTCTAGCTTTGAAAAAGCCGATTGTTGATTATGCATTTAAAGGCAGGCTATAAATTAAGGGAGTAAAAGATAAGTTTACAAACCAACTTGCAAAGCCGCTTACGCAACACCTCTTTACCCAAGAGTAAAGGCCTGATGCCGGTTTTTAAGGCGGTGGTCAACTCTATTCACTCTATCGAAGAAAAGGATAATGCCAGCAACGGCAGAATTATTCTTCACATCAATCGCAAAATTCAAGGTGATCTGGATTTCGATGCTAAGCCCCATCGTCGGCTTCACTATCACAGATAATGGCTGTGGTTTTGACGAAGCAAATTTTAAATCATTTAAAACCCTCGATTCGGACCATAAAATTGACAAGGGTTGCCGAAGTGTTGGCCGCCTGATGTGGGTAAAAGTGTTTAAACTTGTCGAAGTGGAAAATCACTTTTTCGATTCTGATGGTGAGCTTAAAAAGCGCGTATTCGTCTTCGACGATAAATTGGGAGTTCATGGTGAAAAGATTTTTGAGGCCACATCTCAAAGACCAGGCACCCTCATCAAACTGGTTTATTTTGATGAAAACTTTAGAAAGTAGGTTCCTGCAAAAGGCCTATCCATCGCTAATCAGTTGCTGGAACATGTTCTGTAGTATTTTGTGCGACAGGGAAACGCGCCAGAGACACTTCTTGAAGATGCGGGCGAAATGTTTTACCTTGATCATTTGCTCGAAGAGCAAATGCATGCCAGCGCATTTCTCGAAGTTATTACAATTAGTGATCACTGATTCGACTTAACCCATATCAAGTTTCGCGCATCCTTTAATAAAAAACACCAACGATCACTCTGCGCTGCAAATCGGCTGGTTAAAGAGGAATCCATTCAGGGAAAAATTCCCGGTCTGTACGGAAAAATTTCAGATGTGTCTGGTGGGTTTACCTATACCTTCTACGTATCTTCCGACTATCTCAACCAAAATTTACGCAGTGAGCTTACCTCGTTTGATATTGCCGAATATGTTGAGGATATGCTTAACGAAATCATCTTTAAAAACATTCGGGAAGCCGAATTGGATTCGTACCAAAGAGTACTTACAGGAGACTCTGACCGAAAATGTGTCGGCTGGCCGCAGACGAGTGGATGATTTCATCAACAATCATGCGCCACGCTATCGCCCCATTGCTAATTATGTTGCAGAAGCATTGCTGATCGTTAACCCTGAGAAATCTGATAAAGAGCTAGAGCTACACCTGCATGCTCAATGGTATGAAGTGGAGCGTCATCTGGTAAGCGAAGACTATGACATCATGCTACCTCAAAATAAGGAAAAAGTTGAGGAATACCAGGAACAGTTAGACGATTACCTACGTAAAACTGGAGATATTAAAAAATTAGATCTTGCCAATTACGTTTCACACCGCAAGGTGATTATCGACCTATTACAAAAATCTATCGAGCGGCTAGAAGATGGAAAGTATGCCCGTGAAGATATGATAAACGAGCTGATCATGCCCATGCGTAAAGATTCCTGCGAGATTTTCCTTGACTCTTGTAACCTTTGGCTGATCGATGAGCGCCCGGCATTTCATAACTATTTGGCTTCCGATAAAACACTCAACGCAATGCCAATTACTGGTAACGACTCAACCAAAGAACCAGACTTGCTCAGTCTAAGAGTGTTCGATAATCCACTTCTTGTTAACGATCAGAGCAGCTTTCCACTTGCAGCTATTACCGTTATCGAGATCAAGCGCCCCATCTGTAATAATATGCAAGAAGGTGAAGATAAAGACCCTATTGATCAGGCGCTCAGTTATTTAGAGCGGATACGAGAGGGGAAAGTATCCACAAAATCCGGTCGCTCAATTCCGGGCAATAATGATATACCGGGCTATTGTTATGTCCTTTGTGATCTCACTGAATCCATTCACCGACGCTGTCGTCGAGCCAATCTGCGGATCGCATCTGATAGAATGGGCTATTTCGGATACAACGAACCTTCCCATGCCTATATCGAAGTGATTAGTTTTGACCAGTTAGTTAAAGTGGCCAAAGAACGTAACCAGGCATTCTTCGACAAGCTTGGATTACCTTTCGCCTAGGATCAAAGCTTAATGATGATATATAATGTTGAATGGGTCGGTTAGCAGGGAATACTTGCATGGGAGCGATGAGTATTCATGCAAAGTAATGTAAGCAACAAATCAGCTTTATTCGTTGTTAACTACGAACTGGCAATGAGATAGATTATATTTTGACATTAAATCTATAGCTCTATATTGAAAAGGCAGAACGCTGCCCATGTTGCAGATTTGAGTGCCTTTACCCTTGGTATGAAAGAGATAAAAGCATAGCTGAGCAATTCGAATTAATCCTTCGAGTCGAAAAAGGATCCATTATCCCACAGCGATTAAGTGATAGTTATATCAACGCGACCGCACTATGCCAATTGGCAGATAAAACCTTCCCTGCTTATAAAGCGACCAAGCAATCCTCTGAATTTATTACTGAAATAGCCAAGAAAATTAGCTTGCGTGAAGACAAATTTATACACTCTATTGTTGGTGGAATCCTAAACTACAGAGAACATGGGTTCATCCACAACTTGCTATCAATCTAGCACAGTGGTTATTCCCTAAATTTGCAGTGAAGGTTTCTCAATAGGTCTACAAATGGTCCCAAGGGCAAGTGAAATTTGCCACGCCGTTACACATTCAATGATACACCCGAAACCGGCACAAAATTCCTCACGATAAATTTTCAATGCTAAACGAGATAACCCTTAGCCTTATCGTTCCTCTAGAGAGTGCTGGATATGTTCTTCCAGAAAATATAGTTCCTGATATCTCTGAGGGTAGAATGTTTTGTAAATGACTAAGGGGCAACAGAGGCATAGAGCTAAATGACTTTGATGCATATGAGCACGAATATGTTAATGGAAGTATAGTTCTGGCAAAGTTTTACCCAATTGATTTTTATGGAGATTTATGCAGACATTTTTATAAAATTTGGCTGCTAAGGAAAGCTTCAGAATATTTCTGGTAAAAAGGGACAGGTCTGCGTTACAGTATTTCGAAGTTCTTATGCTGTTATCTCCATGCTGATAAACTTTGCTATAGGTAAGAATGTTGATCAGTCATCCAAAATAGTAGTACATTCGGAATCGAAGCGTGAAGTTAACTTGCTGTTTTAAGGTTATCTTGTTGTTTTGGCAACGAATCCATGGTTCGGTTCCGAGCCCAGGCACCACTATTCTTATTTTATGCCTTCTTATGAATTCCTATGTTGTTTTAATTCAGTAGGTTGGGCTAAAAATTCTTTTTGATACGTTTTGATTTATCCCTTCGTATCCGGAAAATTTAGAGTCAGATTTCGGGTCATTCAGTTCGACAACTGGAGTGACCCTCACATGTTAACTGACAGCAAAATCCACTTAGCAAAACCTCTCGTAAAATCATACAAACTTTAATTGAAGTCAACGAAGCGTTTGCCGCTCAAACCATCTGTGTTAATGGATAAATTGGGTTGGACATTAATAGGGTAAACATCAATGGCGGTGCTAACATATAGGCATGATGAAACACATCAGCGATCAGATATTGGTGATGTACGAAGGGGAAGTGGTTGAACGCGGCAGCACGGAGGACGTGCTGGCAGCACCGCTGCACGATTTAACCAAACAGCTGGATTGCCAGTCATTTGGCGAAGCGCTCGGTGCAGATGCCTGTCGTCTTGCCGGTGCTCAGTTTTAGCCAGATTCGCAAACGCGACATCGCGGAAAACACGTGGACGATAAGGCTCGGAGTACCCGACAAGGGTCAACCATGCTAGAATCGCCAGGGTTTACTCACTCCGAACGCCCCGCTTGACACATTGCTCTGCGGGCGTTCACAGCAACTATAATCACAAGGATTACTGTTATGGGTTTTCTTACCGGTAAGCGCATTTTGATAACAGGTGTTGCCAGTAACCGCTCAATTGCATTCGGTATCGCACAGGCGATGCAACGTGCAGGTGCTGAAATGGCGTTTACGTACCAGAACTACAAGCTGAAATCGCGTGTTGAAGACTTCGCTAAAGAACTGGGTTCGAACATAGTACTACCGTGTGATGTGGCCGAAGATGCCAGCATTGAAACCCTGTTTGCCGAACTAGCTAACACCTGGCCGACCTTTGACGGTTTTGTTCACTCCATCGCTTTCGCTCCTGGCGATCAATTAGATGGCGATTACGTCAATGCCGTTACCCGTGACGGATTCCGCGTTGCTCACGATATCAGTTCCTACAGTTTCGTTGCCATGGCAAAAGCCTGTCGCGCTATGCTGAATCTGAACTCTGCACTGATAACGCTCTCTTATCTGGGTGCTCAGCGCGCGATCCCGCACTACAACGTGATGGGTCTGGCAAAAGCTTCTCTGGAAGCTAACGTTCGCTACATGGCTAACGCGATGGGTGCTCAGTATGTACGTGTCAACGCGATTTCCGCAGGCCCAATCCGTACACTGGCGGCTTCCGGTATTAAAAACTTCAAGAAAATGCTCTCTCACTGCGAGGCCGTTACGCCTATCCGTCGCGTGGTGACCATTGAAGACGTCGGCAACACTGCTGCATTCCTGTGCTCAAACCTGGCAGCAGGTATCTCTGGTGAAGTGCTGCACGTCGATGGTGGTTTCAACATTGTGGCTATGAATGAGCTGGAACTGGATTAATTTTCAACAGATATCGACAAAAACCACCGGATACCGGTGGTTTTTGTCGCCTCATTCAGTCAAGGTTTTCTGCCAGCCATGTCTGAGTACAGACGAAGAAATTTTGCGCCAGTGCGGTCACCTTGCCAACCAGAGCGACAACCAGTGCGGTCTGACGCTGCATCGGTGGCAAAGCAAGTGGGCGAAAACGCAATGCTGGCGTCATTTCCGGCAGTATGGCTACCCCGTACCATAGGAATCAATGAAAAACCGCGTCAGGCATTCCTCGATAGCCTCAGCACTCATTTTAAGTTTTACCCCACCTCACGATCCAGGCCATAATACCGTAGAAGCCTTGGAAGCCATGCTGCATGATGAGGTTCGGGTGTTGATCGCATTAGGCGCTAACCTTGCGGCAGCAAGCCCCTGACTCCCCGCGTACCCAAGCAGCACTACGCCGCTGTCAGCTTACTGTGACATTAGTACCAAGCTGAACCGCAGCCATCTGATAACCGGTCAGCAAGATGCGCTGATCCTGCCGACACTGGGAGCACTGAATTTGACATTCAGGCCAGCGGACCGCAGTTTGTCACCCTGGAGGATGCATTTAGCATGGTGTACGCCTCTGAAGGCGTAGGATGCTTGCTCTCAGAGCAACAGCGTTCTGAAACGGCTATCGTTGCTGGTATTGCTCACGCGACACTGGGCAATGCACATGTTGATTGGCTTTCCCTCGCAGGCGATTACCGCTTCTCTCCAGCTACGGGGATGAAATCCATACGCCAACGTCAAAATCCGTTCCTGTGGCAATCACCCGACGCCAATTCACCACGCAAGCGTCACAACGTACTGCATGAGTCTCTGGCGTCTCGGCATCCACTGTGGTGCCAGCCATGATCTACCGTTACGCGACGCATTAGCGCTTATTCTCAAAACAGGAAAGATTGCCCGCTTTGATATACATCACGCTTGCCGCCAACGTAGGTTTTGCGTAAAACTGTCTGCCATTCATTAGCGCCGTCAATAACCGCATCTGAACATTTCTTTTACTCATTATGTTTCAAGATAACCCGCTGCTAAAAGAGGCGATTCCCTACCGCACTGGACGTGATGTACCCCATATATTTCAAGATGGTGACTGGCCTTCGGCAGAAATGCGTCGTCATCCCCTTAAGAGCGATCGCAGTTTTCATGCAGAATTAACGTAATACATCACACCGGCGACGATCCGCTGGTGCAGTGGTGGGTGACGTTGTCACGTCACAACCTCGAGCACACTGCCCCGGAAATGGAAAGTGAACTGACGCTCAACGTGGCACGTAAAAGCACGTTTACCAACCACCTGCCGGGATTCAACATCCCCATGTTACCGCGCGTGCTTTCCAATGATATTTGCTCTTTGCGTGCGCAAGGGCGTCGTCCGGCTGACGATGTGCAGTTTTTCGCGCCTAAGTAGAGTCAAAAGCGAAATTGGTTTACGATAGTGTTTCTGATTGGCTGGAGTAACAAAGGGAGTGGCAGCCGGAAAATGAAGCGGTTGCTGAACAGATTCGCTTGTTGCATCGTATCGTTCTGGCGGGCAGCGCTTGGCGTGCAACCCATGTGTTAGTGTTTAAAGATCGCCCCGATTACCCTTTTCTGCTCGGTGATAAGGGTAATGTGTTGGACATTGTGGTTGAGCAACGCCGAATCGCTAATCACTTCGTTGAAGAAGCAATGATTACCGTCAATATCTGTGCCGCACGCATTCTCAAAGAGAATGCTGGGCTTCGGCATATATAACGTTCATAACGGTTTCAAGCCCGCACAAGTTGAACAGGCTGTCAGCGTGCTGAGTATAATATGGCATCAAAGCTGATACGTCTGCGCTGCTCACGCTAGACGGATTCTGCAAACTGCCTCGTGAGCTGGATACGCAACCATGTCGTTTTTTGGACAACCGTATTCGCCGTTTCCAAACTTTACTGTTGCGTTAGTAATGACACTTAGCGGCTGTTCCAACATATCCAAACGCGATCGTAATACCGCCATTGGCGCTTGGGCAGGCGCACACAGTCGGTGGTGCAATCATCCTGACGGGTGGCGGCACGCTTGGTAGCACGGCCATTGGTAGAGTCATCGGACATCAGATCGATTGATATTATGAGACAGCATGGATAATCCTGCTGTCTTTTTTCAAGTATTAACTGCCAGCCAGTTTGGCTTTTAATCCTTTCGCTTCCAGCAGTTGTTTTAACAAATCTCGCTTATCGCCCTGAATCTCAATGGTACCTTCTTTTATCGCACCATCACAGCCGTATCTTTTCTTTAGCTCTGTAGCCAAAGCATTGATGCTGGTATCATCAAGATCGAGACCAGTAATGATACAGACACCTTTTTCTTTACGCCCGCTGGTCTGATACTGAATGCGTACTACTCCATCGCCTTTTGGTCGCTGTACAGGCATCGGTTCACTTCATACGCCCAGTGTCAGTAGAATAAACCAACCTGCTGTTTCCATCAGTCATGTCTGCTCCCTGCCACAGTAAGGAATGTCTAATTTCCGCCAGTGTTTATGCTGGATCGCCAGATTGGGTGATGGGACGCGCCCAATCACCATATAATCAACACCCGCTTCCTGGGCCTGTTCCGGCGTCATAATGCGGCGCTGATCGCCACTCACACTACCTACAGAGCTAATTTCAGGCGTTGCTAGTTTTAAACGCCGAGCTACGCACCTATTTTAAACGCTGCGCTTCCTGTGTAGAACAGACGACACCATCCAACCCGCAATCACGCGTAAGCACGGCCTGTTGCGCCGGTGTCGCCGTGATGCCTAAAGCCAGCAGATTGTCAGCTTCCATACTGGTCAATACGGTAACCGCAATCAGCAATGGCGCATCAGTACCGATAAGGCTACAGCGCGGCTTGTGCCGCTTTCATTATGCGCCGCGGCCACCGCTGGCATGGACTTGACCATCCATACACCCAATTCTGTCGCAGCAGCTACCACATGTGCAGCCGTGTTAGGAATATCATGAAACTTGAGATCCAGAAAAACATCAAAACCGCACTGATGCAATGCGTTAACAAATTGCAGGCCAAACAGGGGAAACATTTCCTGACCCACTTTCAGGCGACAATCCTGAGAATTAATGCCATCGGCAAATGCCAACGCGAGATTCTAGTCAGCGTAATCCAACGCGACAACGATCGGCGAAGTAACGGAATGCGGTTGGGTGATTTTTTCGCTCACTCATATGGCCCTCTGTTTTGCTTTGCGATTGAATCCGCGGTGCGCATTGGTTGACGCATATGCTCTAAATAATGCGAGTTACAGAAAGGTAGCGGTGTTGGCATGAGGAGCGAACCGCTGGGAAACTTTTTATTAACCCCGATGACTTATTCAGGTAGGTGACTCGGGTGGACAAAAGCAACTGGTGCACATGCAACTTAAAGTATGACGGGTATAAAATTTTTCAACCCCATTCTACTCTCCTCGCCAGCGAAATCCCAGCGGTCTGCTGGAAATTATGGCATTTTACGCGGACTCTCCGCTGAATTTGTAATCGAATAAAATTATGTTTTAACTAAAAAAAGCCATCATGCTCACATCTATCATGCATTATATTATTGCCCATCCAGTCCGCGAATCGGTTTAATACTGGCCCAGGAACGGCATGATGGGCAGTGCCAGTAAAGGGATTGTGAGGTGAAACCACACTTCTGGCAACTATAGCGTGGTTTGGTGCGTATCTGTTCTCCTACCATATCACGCAACACTAACAGGCTCTCTTTCGCCCGGCCATCTTCAGCTTCACTCAAGTGGAAATCCATTAGTCGATGGAAAACGCGCATTGTCGGGTGGCGCTGCAATTGACGGTTGATATAGACCTGCGCCACCTCAGCACCCTCTGTGCGTTCGAGGATATCTGCCAGCATAAGATCGGCACTGGCACCGGTATTCTCTTCAACACAGCGTTTGAGAAAGTCCTCCCACGCATCTGATGCGAGCAGGTGCTGGTAACAGGTTTCCAGCATCGAAAGCGTTTCACTGACAAAGGCTTTATCTTGTTCAAGCACCTGTTGGAGCACTTCTACGGCAGGCGCATAGCGCTCCTGAGCGATATGAATGGGTCCCATCATAATGGATGCACGTGCGCACGCTTTATCGATTACTGCACCTTTTTTCAGTAGCGTTAGAGCCTTATCAAGATCGTCACTGCTCATTGCTTGGAGTGCCAGTTCACAGTAAAAATGGGCGATTTCGATATTCAACTGCGGCTGGCCGATTTTGACCAATTTCTCCGCGATATCGATGGCCTTTTGCCACTCACTGGTAGCCTGATAGATCTGTAATAGTTGTTGAAGCGCGCTAAGACGAAAATCGTCTTCATCCACCAATTGGGTGAAGATCTCTTCAGCGCGATCATAAAGACCCGCTGCCATATAATCACGGCCCAGTTGCTGAACGGCCAACAGCCGTTGTTCAAACAACAACGAAGCGCTCTCGGTCAGTGCTTGATGAATGCGGATGGCGCGATCGACCTCTCCGCGGGAGCGGAAAAGATTACCGAGCGTCAAGTGTGCTTCGAAGGTATTACTCTCATCCTTGAGCATATCAAGGAACAGCTCAACCGCTTTATCCTGCTGGTTAGATAACAGGAAATTCACACCGGTCACATATTCTCGAGACAGGCGGTTGGCTTCCTGATCCTTGTCCTGCTGCGCGCTTCTGCGGCCCATGTACCACCCGTACGCGGCGGACACCGGCAACAACAGAAACAGCAGTTCTAACATAGGAGAGGGTCCTTAATGGGAAGCAGAGGGTGCAGAGTAGGATGTCTCTCTCTCTGTCACAGATTGTTGCTGTTCCAGGCGTTTGATTTTACGCTGGGCACGGCCTAGCAAGGTGTGCAATCGCAGGTAAAATAAACCGCAAATCACCCACCCCAGAACAAACCCCACTGCAAACAGCGTCGAGAGTAGCGTGGAAACGCGATATTCGCCCTGCGTCAGCAGATAGTTGAAGGTAACAACCTGCTCGTTATGCGCCCCCAACGTAATGGAAATGATGAATATCGCTAGTACCAATAAGAAGATCAGCAAGTATTTCAAGTTCTTGTTCCTGTGATATCGCCTTAACCTGATGATTATGCCAAATGTTAACGATAAACCCCATAAAATTATCTGTTATACGACGATAAAGGGCGTGGTAACTCATTTAACAGTAGGCGGCAGTGGCAGTGCTCTATAATGGCGTAGAGTCAGATAGCAAAAAACGATGATCAACAAAGCGAGATTCAGGTAGAAACAATTTAAGATATGGCAGCATGGCATGACGGTCTTCGGCGGGAATCATAAAATGTCCGCTGGCATTGCTCCAGAAAACGAACTGACGCCGAACAAATTTCGGCACGCTAGCAAAATGGATCCTTAGTGAATTTGAAATGACAAGATAAATACCCCGTAAGGGGTATTTATCTTGTCATTTCATCAGAAATAGTCAACCCAGCACGCTGGATTTGATACGGCGCATGGAAAGGGATAATGAAAAGATATAAACTATTAATAACTGATAGTTCGCCGTTAACCGCATTCACCATCTTGTATTCTGCACCCCACTTTTCCAGCGTGAAAATTTCTGATGGGCTGTACTGTGATTGAACTGTTTTACCCTTGACGATGTGAAACCGGGATACCAGCATTACTCTCAGTCTCAGACACAAGCTTTCCAATATATCTTGTAATGACGCTCCATTATTGGCAATCACATGATTTTAGGCTTGCCTGTAATCAGTTTTTTTACTTGCCTGCGGGATATCTGCATCGCGCGAGCAACGTCAGATTTACGGTGATTTGTATTGGTCACTGAGGAGACTTTCCGCACTAACCCGATAAACCGCAGCGCAGTAACATTGTTTTACCAACATACTCTGTCTGTAATGAATGAGAGACATTCGACAGGCTAATTGACTGAATAACCATTTGAGACGGCATTACCCTAGCACCTCTCTTAGCTATCAGCCGATACACCGTTGAAGTTTGATGCCGCACAACATATTGAAAAACGCATCATGACTATTGTTCCTTATCTTCATTTCTTTTGTCATCGCGTTGCGTTTCCTGGGGTAACGGCTTCAACGGACCTCACCAGGGCTGCGCTAATGTACACGCCAGCCAATACCCAGCTAATGAGCGCAGCGGCAACTAAATCCTGCGGCCAATGCATGCCTAAAACCAGACGGCTTGCCATGATTCCCGATGCCCACACCATCAAAATGACAACGGTTTTATAATATCGGCACGCTTACTGCAGTCCTATGGCAGCAGCGCTCAGGCTGCGGCAAACAAGGTGTGCCCGGATGGGAAGGTATAAATCCCGTTTCAAACTGCCAATGAGCGCCGTAGCCATCTGTTGCGCGCTTAACTGTTCTGCAACCAGGCGAGCACGTTCAGTGCGAGGCGGAGAACAAAAATAGTGCTTGTCAACCTGATGCTCTTTTTCCAATCAGACAATAAAGAGTCGAGGTTCCTGAAGCCGCTCTTTAATCAAAGATTTCATACCCTAGCCAATAAGCACGGTAAGCGTCATGATCGCCAGTACGCCTAAATCCGATTTCAGACGAAAGCATAAATATCATAAAAACCATACTACCAACAGCGCCCTGGTCAATATCTCCCAGGGGCGTGTTACCGTTTCTGTTATCCAAAACAGCCCGCGCCGCTAGACTACCTGTGCACCAGGTTGTCATTGCCCGCTGCTCAGCCATAAAGCAATCGGTAAAAATAACAAAATTCCAGCACCAAGGGCGTACGTTTGGCAATGTCGTACATAACTTCCCCTGTGTACTTTTTCACTAGTAAATACAGAAATACGCTTCTGATGATTTTGGTTTAGTTCACAAATTTTTCGTAAATCCATCATGAAATTTCCTCCCCTTCGTCAATAGAGCGTAGACTAGTTCATTGTTGTGTCAGTATCTGTACCACTGTACAGGCTTACTGCAACGGAGTGCTGTTCAAGCCAGCATAAAAATGCAAAAAAGTCATCCACATTTCAGGTTAAGCTTGATTCAGTGATGGAGTTTTTACTGGTTAATTGCATTATCCGGCAGTAGGATATGGGCAATCTTTTTGCGTTGGAGATGTAAAATGCAGCTTAAAAGGGTGGCCGAAGCAAAATTACCCACCCCTTGGGGCGATTTCCTTATGGTAGGATTCGAAGAGTTAGCCACAGGACACGATCACCTCGCGCTGGTTTTCGGTGATATCTCCGGTACAGCGTCAGTTTTGGCACGTGTCCATTCCGAATGTTTAACCGGTGATGCGTTGTTCAGCTTACGCTGCGATTGCGGCTTCCAACTGGAAGCTGCATTGGGCCATATTACTGAAGAAGGGCGTGGTGTGCTGCTCTATCATCGACAGGAAGGGCGTAACATTGGCTTGTTAAACAAAATTCGCGCCTATGCGTTACAAGACCTGGGAGCAGATACCGTCGAAGCGAATCATCAGCTCGGGTTCGCGGCTGATGAGCGTGACTTCACCCTATGTGCGGATATGTTCAAGCTGTTGGGTGTGAACGAAGTTCGTCTGCTGACCAACAATCCGCAAAAAGTAAAAATCCTCAATGATGCGGGTATCAACATCGTTGAACGCGTGCCGTTGGTCGTGGGGCGTAACCCTAAAAATGAGCGCTATCTGGCAACGAAAGCCGCCAAAATGGGACATATGCTGGATCTTCCCCCGCGCTAATCCTTGTGTATAGAGCACCTCGCCTATACCAATAACACGCTAATGTTGATATCGGGGCCTTCCGGCCCCGATATTTTTCGTGTCATCGACCTCGTCAACTAACTATCACAACATTTTACGGATAACGTAATGCAAGATACTACCGTGCTGGTAACCGCAACGTAGTGCCGGCGTCAATGCTTGTAGCCCCGTAATAGAGATACATTCCTCTCCCGTAAGCCCCCTAAGGTTTTACGCGTTACACCAGGCTCAAACTCCAGCGGTAAAATCCCCATACCGATCAGATTTGAGCGGTGGATACGTTTAAAGGATTCGGCGATCACCACTCTGACGCCCAGCAACCTCGACCCCTTTGCCGCCCACTCGCGGCTTAAACCGGAACCCTATTCTTTCTCGGCAATCAGCGCTAACGGTACCTCTTCATTCTGATAACGCATCGCTGCATCGTAAATTGCCATGACGTCCTGCGAGGGAGTATGCCACGTAAAGCACCTTCGGTTCCTGGCACCATCTCGTTGTGGATCCGCACATTAGTAAAAGTACCGCGCATCATCACCTCATGGTTACCCCGTTGGGAACTATACGAGTTAAAATGGTCTAAAATCACACTGTGATCGAGTAAATAATGGCCCGCCGGGCTGTCCTGTTTGATGCTGCCTGCAGGAGAAATAACGCGAGGATATGCGCCCCTTGAATATCCTGTATCGGATTGGGCTCTTTGCCCATGGTCGTAAAGAAAGGGATTTTCACGGATATTGGGTTGAATCCTGCGGCCACTCATAGGTCGGGTTTATCGCCCACTTCTACGCCTGCCACTCAGGCGTCCCTTCAAAGACGTCAGCATATTCTTTATGGAACATTTCAACGCTAACATGTTGCACCGCATCGGCTACCGCCTTGGCAGACGGCCAAATATCCTTCAGAAAGACCAGTGCCGCCGTCGCGCCCTACATCTAATGGATCGCGCTGGGTCAAATCCAACGTTATGTTACCAGCCAGCGAATAAGTCACCACCAGCGGCGGCGATGTTAGCCAGTTGGTTTTCACCAGAGGTGAATGCGCCCCTCAAAGTTGCGATTACCCGATAGCACGGCTCCAACGGTCAAATCCCCGGTTCTAGCGGCTATGAGTATCAATACAGGTAGTGCATCCATAACCACCAGTTGAAATCCCAACGCATCAAGATACGGTGTGAGCCCTGCTTTGGCGAAATAATTGGAAACAACTTTTGAACCAGGTGCCAGTGAAGTTTTAACCCAGGGTTTCCACTGCAGGCCGTGCTCTACCGCATTCTTTGCCAGCAACCCCCTGCTGCCATTAAGACGCTTAGATTAGAGGTTTTGGTACACGAGGTAATCGCCGCAATCACCACAGCGCCTTGGCGTAAAGAACAAGATTTCATCAGCCAATGTAACGTCAACCGCCTTAGCACGCCTTGCCACTGCTGAAATCCAGCTCACCGCTGGCGTTAAAGGCATCCGGCACCTGTGTCAGGAGTACGCGATCTTGTGGACGTTTTTGACCCCACCAGACTGATTTCGACCGTCCCCATTCCAGCCAACTGACTGGTGAATCGTGGCTCATCGCCCGGATGGCGCCAACAACCCCTGCGTCTTGCTATAAGCTTCTACCAGCGCTATCTGTGTTCTTCACTGCGATTCGTCAACCGCATATACGCTAACGTGATATCATCGATAGGGAAAAAACGCAGGTGGCGCCATATTCTGGTGCTATGTTGGCAATGGTTGCCCTGTCAGCTAACGCCAGGTTATCCAGACTATCACCGTAAAATTCAACAAACTTACCAACAACCCCGTGCTTGCGCAGCATTTCCGTTACGGTAAGCACCAAACCGGTCGCGGTGATCCCTCTTCTGATAAGAAGGAGCTGTTCATGAAGTTGTATTATACAGCAGGAAGTTGTTCGCTTTTCCCGCACATTTTTTACGCGAGGCCGGACAAATATTTCACTTTGGTGTGTGTCGATCTTAAAAAGAAAAAAACTACCAGCGGTAAAGATTTTATGGCGATTAACCCTAAGGGGATGGTGTCAGTATTCCAGTTGGATGATAGTACGGTGCTCACTTAAAGTGTCGCCATCGCGCATATATTGCTGATAAAGTAACAGAATCCAACCTGATTGCACCAATAGGCACCATGGCTCGTTATCATAGTATCGATGGCTGAATTATATTTCGGTAGAACTACACAAAACGTTTACCCCCTATCTTTCGACCAGGTACACCGGAACCCTATAAGGAACTGCTTCAGGAATACCTTCAGGTTCGTTTTTACTATGTCAACATCGTACTGAGTGAATAAAATCTATCTGGTGGGAAACTGTTTTTCCATCGCGGATGCTTACCTGTTTACGGTCATGCGTTAGGCACAGTCCTTAAAGCTTGATATGTTCCGCTATCCGGCGCTGGCCGCCTATCTTGACCATATTGCAGAGTGCCCTGCCGTCCTGACGGCGTTGAAAGTTGAACGATTGAAAGGGTAGTCGGTATTGCGACACCCAAAGGTGCCGCATAATGTCTTAGTTAACCAAGGCGTTCTACCTGGAAATGATGACGCGGGTTAGCAATACCCTCCTGCGCAGTAACCAGTTGCAGTTCGTATTCGTCCATTTCTTTAGTGACAAGCATCACTTCATAAACCGCAGCAGTGGTATGCTCCAGTGCTTTGTCTAATACCACACCCTTGAGCAGGTTCACTAATAACAGACCGCTGGTCAAATCGCCGACACCTACAGGTTGGCGTTCAAACTCCACCAATGGGCGGCTGATATGCCAGGCATCAGTGGGTGTGACCAACAGCATTTCGAAACTGTCTGCACGCCGTGCCGCACGACTAAGATGCTTAATCAGAATAATCTTCGGCCCGCGTTCACAGAGTTGGCGCGCCGCGGCCACCGCTTCATCAACATTGTGTACCGTTTTCCCCGCCAGTAATTCCAGTTCCGGCAGATTCGGCGCAATCACATCAGCCGCCAACAGCGATTGTTTACAGTGAAAATCCGAGACGCCGGGCGCAACAAAGCAGCCCTTCTCTGGTGTGCCCATCACCGGATCACAAAAATAGATTGCTTGCGGATTTGCCGCCTTTACCTGACGGACAATATCCAGAATGCTACCACCCTGCTCCGGGGAACCAATATAGCCGCTCAGGACGGCATCACACCGTGCAAGCCGGTCAATATTAGCAATCCCCTGCGCAATGTCCGTTAAATGACTGGCGTCCATTACGCTGCCGGTCCACTGACCATACTGCGTGTGGTTGGAAAATTGCACCGTATTAAGCGGCCAAACGTTTGCGCCCATACGCCGCATCGGAAATTCTGCAGCACTGTTCCCTGAATGACCAAAAACGACATGAGACTGAATCGAAAGAATGTTTTTCATTTACCTACAACCTGACCTTACCAGTTACTTATCAAGGAGTACCACAAAGAATAAAGGGAGCATTCTCTCCCTCATGTATGCTGTTTTCTTATGCCGCCCAACAAATTAGGCAGTAATACTTTTTACCGCGACGCAATAACGTATAACGACCAAACAGACGATCGCTATTCATGAAGACATACTCAGGGCTGGACTGTTTTTCGCTGTTAATAGTCACCGCGTTTGAGGCAATCATAGTACGCGCCTGCCCACCTGAGGGGACCAACTCAGCCATCACTAATGCCTGCTGCAAATCAGCCTCACGGCGCAGTTCAATAACCGGCATGCCATCCTGCGCCAACTGGGCAAAGTCATTTTCAGTCAGATCATTCAAGACGCCATAGAACAAACTCTGCGTTATGCGCTGCGCTGCTTGAAGGCCTTCCTCACCGTGAACCATACGCGTGACTTCTTCTGCCAACACATACTGGGCATGCGGAGCCTTGCCGCTATTTTTGTCCTCTTCTTCCAACGCATTAATCTGTTCCATACTGAGGAATGTAAAGAACTTCAGGAAGCGGTAAACATCCGCATCGGCGGTATTGATCCAAAATTGGTAAAACTTGTACGGGCTAGTTTTCTTTGCATCCAACCAGACTACGCCGCCTTCAGTTTTACCAAATTTGGTGCCATCTGACTTGGTGATCAGCGGAACCGTCAAGCCAAACACCGTATTCTGATGCAAGCGACGCGTCAGATCAATCCCCGAGGTAATATTGCCCCATTGATCGGAACCGCCAATTTGTAACGCAACGCCATATTTTTCATTCAACGCTGCAAAATCATAACCTTGCAACAGATTGTAGGAAAATTCAGTAAAAGAAATCCCCATGTCATCGCGGTTCAAACGTTGCTTCACCGCTTCGCGGTTAATCATCTGGTTAACCGCGAAGCGCTTGCCGATATCACGCAGGAAGGTCAGCACGTTCATGCCACTGAACCAGTCATAGTTATTCGTCATGACTGCACTGTTGTCCTCACAGTTAAAATCCAGGAACGGCGACACTTGATCACGAATTTTTTCAACCCATTCACCCACAGTTTCGCTGGTATTAAGCTTACGTTCGGTTGCTTTAAAGCTCGGATCACCGATAAGGCCAGTAGCGCCACCGATCAGCACGACAGGTTTATGCCCCGCTAACTGAAAACGTCGCAGGCAAAACAGCGGCACCAGATGCCCCAAATGCAAGCTGTCTGCGGTCGGATCGAAGCCGCAATACAGTGCAATTGGCCTTTGCGCTAACTGCTCTGCTAACGCACTCTCGTCTGTTACCTGAGCAATCAGGCCCCGCTCTTGCAATTGTTGAATCAGGTTACTACTCGCCATCAATAGCTCCATTTTCTTAAAATAAACGGTTGAAAAAATAGTTTTCCAAGGGAAATAACGTAACACCATAGAATAAAGTGCTCCCGATGGGAGCGCCAGCATTTAAAGGGGATATTTACTACTATTTACAGCACTTAAGGCGCCAGGCGATCAATTCGCCAACCATCACCGTCACGTTGGTAAATAAAACGATCATGCAGACGGTGCGCGCCTCCCTGTCAGAATTCGATGGCATCGATTGTGACGCAGTATCCGCTCCAAAAACTCGGTAATGGTACCTCGCCCTTCATGAACTTTTGCTTTAGTTATAAAAACTTGCTTTCCAGCATACCTCGAGCAGGGATCTGGCTCGACTACTGTGACACCTAGGCGGCAATATGACTATCTTTCGGGCGTCTATGAAAATACTTCAGGATCTCAAACGTCGGCAGACGCTCGGCATGGCCCGTGGATAATGACCTGACGATCCAAGCTATGCCAGGGAGTAAGCTGATGCGTGCATTAAGCGCTAAATGCTGCGCCTTACGGCTGCTAGGGTTGGTGTAAAACACCATGCCTTTGTCATCGACATGTTTTAACAACACGATACGTTGGTATGGTTGCCCCAGTTCATAGACGGTAGCAACACACATGGCCATCGGATCGGAGAGACGTACCTCACATGCCTTTTTTAACCACTTATCAAACAGTTCAAGAGGGTTGGCCATTAATTCACTACGGCGAAAACCGCCACGGGTATATTCACGTCTGACATCCGCAATCTTGTCTTCAGTAGGGAATGTGGCGCAGGGAGAAGAAGTGTTGTCCTGTGTCATAACACCCTGCTGTGGTGTGTCGAGGCGAAAACCATTACGCCATTCTGCGCCCACTTCGCTCAATAAAAGCGCGATCGCCCTTGCTCCGGAAAGTATAACGTCCGTTGTTGTATTTTGTGCCTGAGGCTGCGACAAGCTGTGCAAGCTACAAGCGCTCTCCATCCAGCAAGAAATGAACTTCCTTGGGCTGGGTATCCTGTTTCAGGATCACGGTGAGGGGCAGAGTGCCACACTGCACACTGATAGTGCAGCATTTTCACCGGTGTCTGTTGCTTAAAATGACCACACCCCGACAACATCATAATCTCAAACATTATGCCAACGCGAACTGATGCCATTGATTTCATTTTATTTTCCTATTGTTACTTATATGAACGTTATCGCCATATGACGACTGCGCTCACGCTAACAGCGCGACAGATAACAACAGTGCAACAACGTGATTTATAACGACCTCTCAGCAAAATCTGATTAGTCGTTCAGTACGGGGAAAATTGCCCCCTAATATCGTTATCTTACTGGTACTGGTACTGGTACTGGTTACTGATGGCAGATTATCAGGTAATCCCGACAGCGTGCGCGCAGCGAGCCAGGAGAATGCAAGTGTTTCCATGTCATCACCGCTAACACCACACTCATCAGTGGTGGTAACTTCAATTCCGGACATCAGCGTGGAAAGACACGCCATAATGCAGTGGGTTTCGCGTCCCGCCGCCACATACGAGTACACGCTTACAGCCTCCAGTCAATAGAACTTGATCAGCAAGACTGACGGCGGTTAATTCTACCAGCGTGGCTGCACATCCTCAGGCGCAATGGAACATATCTGGCAAGCTATTTTTCGAGCCAGCCTATATTGAAGTACTCCCGACCGGTACTTTTAGGTGCAGTAAAGAGAAATAGGGATCGGCCAGCATGCTACGCAGCAAAGAGACGTTAACTTGTCCGGTTAACACCCACCTAGCGTCTTTAATCGTAGGGTTGCCCATGACGACGCCAGATCCAGGCATCAAGCAGCATGTTCCAGGGCCAGGTATCATAACATGCCAGCAGGGAGATTTTGGCTCTATCCCGCCGATATTGAGTACTACACGACGTTCATACGGTTGCATAAGCAAAACGCATAGTGCAATCCCGGAACCAGCGGCGTACCTTACTTCCCAGCGCGATATCACGCCGGCGAAAATGCTCACCGTGGTAATGCCTGTAAGCGCTGCAATCTGTTTATTATCGTCAATCCTACAGGTCTACAGGGTACAAGGTGCGTCACCGCACGCTTATGCCACACTGTTTGCCATGGCAACCAATTGCCATGATGTCACAGGGCTCAAGCTCGGTCTGTTTCAGTAACATCAGTACCACTTCAGCAAAGAGTTTGTCCAGGCGGGTGTCTAACTAACCCACCATAGACAACGTTACCGCCTGTCCTTGACAAACATCCAAAACTGCCTGCTTCAACGCCAAGGACATCGGGTGACAATAAATTGCTTGCTGTGACAGCGTGTTGTCATCGATCGCTGCTAGCACAACATCTACATCATCCAGACTGGTACCTGACATCAAACAGATATATCTGTTTGATTTTATAACTTTATTTTTTCATACTCTGCACTTTAGGCACACATTAAAGGGCGCATAAACATCGCTGTACTTGTTTACAAAATAACATGGCAATCAGGCAAACCACTCAGGTATTCTTCATTTTTTCGCAGGTTCGACGTTTCAATTTTAAATGCGCTTTTATTTTAAGGAAAAAACAGGCGTTTTTTACTACAAAATAAACATATATACCAATAGGGTTGGAGAAAATAGTGGCAGAAGGGAACTTTGGCCATTATTTGTTATCAATAATACCCTATTGTATCGTCAGGAGCCGCGTTAAACAACCAGCAGCCGTTTCGCTGCATCTGCTTGATAAGCATTACTACGTCGGCCTACAATAACGAAAATCCAGTATATTGCTATTACAAGATTCTTATACCAGTATATTGCTATTACAAGATTCTTATATATGATGAAGCGTTTTTTTTTGTGATTATTTTAGCCGGTATTACATTGGTGGCCTGTGCCAATACCAGTTCGCTTTCCGGTGACGTTTATCGCGCATCTGAAGCTAAACAGGTTCGTACTATTGCATATGGCACCATCGTTTCATTACGACCTGTTCAAATCCAGGCTGACGATGAGAATGGCACTATGGGGGCTATTAGTGGTGCGGTGCTAGGTGGATTCTTGGGTAAAACACTATTGGTGGCGGTACTGGGTGTGCGCTGGCAACCGCATCGGGGTGCTGTAGCGGGGGCGGCGTAGCCGGTAAGAGCGCACAAGGCGCGATGAAACGCGTTCAAGGCGTAGAGTTGGAGATCCGCCGTGATGATGGCAAGACTATCATGGTTGTACAGCGCCAGGGTGATACCCGTTTCAGCGTGAGCCAGCGTGTGGCGATGTCCAGCAATGGCCAAAACGTAACCGTTGCACCGCGATAAACATCCCGCTCAAATTTTTTGTTATCGCCACCGATACGGTGGTGATAGTTTACATTTGGTTTTGGTTAAAATGTTACTTTTACCAAAAACGTATTCGACCAAAAAATCTATTTTGATCAGAAAATACGATCTGAACAAAATAGCATTGGCAAAAACCGCGTTCACTACAAAAGTCACTTTCAAGACAAATAGCACATTGACTAAAAAAGATGCAAAAAGGTATACCGCCCGCGCAGGCCAAAAACACATAACTCGTTCAGTTTTAAAATGTCATCTTCACGACATTAATGCTTTTATTGAGCTTATTGAAAAAGCACAATCCGGTAACGGACTCGGCAACTGATTAACACCCAGCCCTCTGCGTCGGCGTTTCTTATCCGCCTTTTCGTTTAGCATTCACCCCTCTTCTTCCGTCTTTACTACATCTTTTTGCCCGCATTATACCTTATTGAGGCAGCAGAAGGTATCATGCCTACTGCATTGGTGCCAGGAATTTGCCATAATACACGCTGAATTTAGTAAATGATCAAAAAGAATATGGCTGATAAAAATAACCTGAACACTCTGAGTAGCCGTTTCCGTGGTTTTTACCCGGTAGTCATTGACGTCGAAACTGCAGGTTTTAACGCAAAAACTGACGCGCTGCTGGAAATTGCCGCCATCACAATAAAAATGGATGAGGACGGTTGGTTACAGCTAAATGAAACCCTGCATTTCCACGTTGCGCCCTTTGAAGGTGCGCTTCTTGACCCGGCTGC
Source organism: Candidatus Malihini olakiniferum (assembly GCA_051305815.1). Classification (GTDB taxonomy): domain Bacteria; phylum Pseudomonadota; class Gammaproteobacteria; order Enterobacterales; family Enterobacteriaceae; genus Symbiopectobacterium; species Symbiopectobacterium olakiniferum_B. The sequence goes on along the minus strand of JBPPLV010000021.1, from coordinate 382,636 downwards.
ATTGGCTTTCACCGGCATAGATCCCTACAATCCGCTGCGCGGTGCAGTATCAGAATATGAGGTATTGCACGAAATTTTCAAAATGGTGCGCAAAGGCATTAAAGACAGAGGCTGCAATCGCGGAATTATCGTCGCTCATAACGCCAATTTTGATCACGGTTTCCTGATGGCCGCCGCAGAGCGCTGTGGACTCAAGCGTAACCCATTCCACCCGTTTGCCACTTTTGATACCGCAGCGCTGAGCGGATTGGTACTAGGGCAAACTGCGTTGGCAAAGGCCTGCATGACCGCTGGAATCCCTTTTGACTCGGCGCAGGCACACTCAGCACTTTATGATACGCAGCAAACAACAGCGCTATTCTGCGAACTGGTAAATCGTTGGAAGCGTTTAGGCGGTTGGCCATTACCCGCTGAAGACCAGCCTGCATGAGTTTTCATGCCAGGAATAGAAATACACTCTTGGCCCCAAACAAAAAAGGGGAGCCATTATGCCTAGCCCCTCTTTTGCTTCAGGATAAGACAGCATGAAACTGGCATCGCGCACAATTTACTGTGCGTTTTCTCCATCGTACTGATCGCGGTATTTGTCCGCAGTTTCTTTAATCAACTGCTGCAATTCGCCACGTTGGTATATTTCAATAATGATATCGCATCCGCCAATCAGCTCGCCGTCAACCCACAACTGAGGGAAAGTCGGCCAGTTGACATATTTGGGCAGCTCTGCACGGATATCCGGGTTTTGCAAAATATCTACATAGGCAAAGCGTTCACCACACGCCGACAGTGCCTGCACGGCCTGAGCAGAGAAACCGCAGCTTGGCTGCTTCGGGGAACCTTTCATATACAGCAGAATCGGATTTTCAGTAATCTGGCGCTGAATTTTTTTAATCATTGTTGTTTTCATGCTTTTGCTTCCTTAAACGGTGTTTCTGTGAGCCATCGCTATGCCTTCTCCAGTTTTTGGGGGTGCTCGGCATCATCATTTAACGGGCTATCATTGCGCGACCGGCGTATATGAGCTTTACGATTCAATAAATTCCAAAACACATTTATACCCTAAATAATGCGAGTTGCACGATAAAACGTTAACGTTTTGAACAATGCTTGCGTTGGCCCGAAAGGTAAATCTCAGAAATGAGATTCCTCAATCCCGATGATCTTACACAGGTAAGTAGCTCGGGTAAGCGAGTGCAACCAACACACATTCAACTTGAAATATGAAGGGTATACTGTCGCTTCATTTTAACGAGACGGGCCGTGACAAAAAAATGCCATTTTTTATAGGATTTCTTGTTCATCTACTTTATCGAACTCTATCGGTGAAATATGCCGCAGTAAATGATGAGATTTACAGCGGAAAAACAATGATTAACGTTTTCTCATGATTCTGTTAAGAGAAAAGGTGATTTCCTATTTTTTTCTCATGCCGTTTTCGTAAATACTGTGCGAATTGAGCGAGTTAACGATTGTATTCAGTTTTTTTTATCATGCACGTATTTATTACACTGATCTTTTTTTCTTCAGTCATCTCTTTCTTAATATTGCCCAGGCAGCACCGAACACCAATGCAGAGAAGAAAGCCAGCGCCAGCACCGATGACAAACATCTAAAGAAAACACAGACCTCTAAAACCGCAAAAAGCGCCTGAGACACAGAAGAAAAGGGCCACGCCAGAAACAGCAAAGGCAAAGTAGAAAAATAGGCTGTCGAAAAAAAACTAAAACAGCGCAAAATACCAAACCCACTAAAACAACCGCACATAAAAAGAAGATTGATGTGGAAGAACCAAAAAACCGCCTCATCGAAATCTACATCATCCCGTTATCATAGCACTACCCCGCAAAATTGGTGAAGGGGCTAAAAAAGGGACTGATGTTTACATGCAAAAAACAGCCGCATCAAAGCCGGGCGCGAAGAAGACCGGCAAAGAATTAGTGCTAAGCGAAGCTCATAAGCGGCGTTATCAGCCTGCGAAAATGACGGAAATGAACAACTGATGAGCCAGATAGGTAAGCCTTATCAGTGAGGGGTACCTCTCCCTATACCGGGTTCGATTGCAGTAGTCTGGTCTATTATGCTTATAAAGACGTGGTGAAGATCGCTATTCCGCACACGGCAAATGGAATGTAACATCTGCGCGACGCGGCACCGATAAATAAGGGTGAATTGAAGATTGGCGATCTGGTTTTCTTCCGCATCAATGGCCGCAGCACGGCTGACCATGTCGGTGTCTATCTGAGCAATGATAAATTCATTCAGTCACCGCGCACCGGTGCCGATATTAAGATTAGTAAGTTAAGCGCAAACTACTGGTAGGAACATTATATCGGTGCACGTCGCGTGGTTACACCATAAACGATTCGCTGATCCTCTGTTCATCGCATGAACGTAATACCAATAATAAAGACCAGGCTCAAGATTACACAGCCTGGTCTTTATTTTTTTAATCGCTATACGCTGAATAATGCGATTGACAGGACAAAAATTAACGTTTTGAACAGCGCTTACGATGGTCTGAATAATCAGTGCCGCCAACTCACATCTAACTTTATGTGTGACGTGTATATCAGTTCAAAACGGCAACGAAGTTAAATACCATTATCATGACTAACGCCCTAACAGTTGTCAGTAATGACATTTTTAAATCAGTATTTATCTTTTTCCCTTGAAACACAGATATGCGTGAAAATCTCTGCTATTATTGAATGACAAATTCTGCTTTGCATGCCCATCACCGCAGCACAATGATGCAAGGAAAGTATTGTTACATATTTCATAGGGACAATCTCCGATCCACGCAGTACTAATTATATCAATAACACCTTTCACTTTTGCGCCAAATCAGCCAGAATTTGCAGTTTACCGCGCGTTGCGTCGTTGTCCGAAAGTGAAAGTGCGCAACAGGATATGTGCCTCTACGTGCTACCACGTACCGGCGTTGACACTTCATTCCCTCTGGGTATCCAGAGGGTAGACGATGGATGCTATTCCCGCTGCCGCTGTGCAACAGGCAAGCATATAAGGATGCGCACGAATGCAACCGCTTACTATTTGAAGAATTGGTAACTTACTCTTCATTCGAGCACGTTTCTGCCAAACCGCAGCATGAGGGTTGATGAGATTATTGTCTATGCTGTTCTTGCGACACTACCTGGCAAAGTTGGGAGAAGTTATGAGTTCATCACATATAGAGAAACTAGTAGAACATAACACGTCCTGGCTCTGAACCGTGCATGAGTTACTGGATATCGCAGATATCAAAGTTAATGGCTCACGCTCGTTTGATATTACGGTGAGAAACCCCGATTTTTACAAACGCGTACTGCGAGAAGGCTCACTTGGGCTCGGGGAAGGTTGCATGAACGGTTGGTGGGAATGCGATCTTCTAGATTGCTTATTTCACCGTATCTTACGTTCAGAGCTTGAGGAAAAAGCCTCTCATCACTTCAAAGATATCCTGTGCATCGTCGCCACCCGCTTGATTAACCTGCAATCCCGTAAGCGAGTCTAGATTGTCGGCGAAGAGCATTACGATCTGGGCAACGATCTCTTTAGCCTGATACTTGATACGCATATGCAGTATTCCTTTGGTTATTGGAAAGAGGCCTCTTCACTGGAAGAGGCACAACAGGCTAATTGCGTATGGTCTGTGAAAAACTTCAACTTCAGCCGGGCATTACATTGTTGGATATCGGTTGTGGCTGGGGCGGACTGGCCGCCTATGCTGCCCGCCATTTATGGCGTATCCGTTTACGACGTCACTATTTCATTCACGCGAACAGCAAAACTAGCCGAAGAACACTGTCGCAATCTCAATGTCACCATCCAATTGCAGGATTATCTTGACCTCAACCGAAATTTCTATCGCATCGTTTCTGTTGGCATGTTTGAACATGTCAGGCCGAAAAATTACGATACCTACTTTAGGGTAGTGAGCCAAAACCTCAAATCTGAGGGGCTGTTTTTGCTGCATACCATTGAGGAGAATAAAACTGATTCGCAGGTTGATCCCTGGATTAACAAATACATCTTCCCCAACGGATGCCTACCCTCAGCTCGCCATATTGCCACGCGCAGCGAGCCTTATTTAGTGATGGAAGATTGGTATAAGTTTGCTTTGGCGCTGATTACGATAAAACATTGATGGCCTGGCAAGATCGCTTTGTGGCTATTGGCCACAACTAGCAGACTACCACTCGCCACGTTTTTATCGTATGTTCCGTTATTACCTGAATGACTGCGCCGGGATATTTCGGGCACGTAACATTTAATTGTGGTAGGTATTGTTCAGTCCTCAGGGTATTAAGGCGGTCTGCGCGTCGCGCGTTGATATCCCCTGTAACAATAACACCGCCTCCATAACGGGTGCAGCGTTTTTTATGGAATAATCAATTCAGGCATCAGGTACTCTGAGCGGCATTCACCGTTACCGCTTCTTGTGCCTGGCGCTGCGCCAGTACGCGCTCAACCGTATCAATTACCGCCTGTGTTTGCGGGTCTATTTCAATATTTACCCGATATCCCAACCGTTTTTGCCCGAGAGTTGTACGCTGCAGCGTTTCGGGAATCAAATGCACGCAGAAACGGCTGCGTGTGACCTCTCCCACGGTGAGGCTGATGCCATCGATACCGATGAATCCTTTGCGCAATACATATTTCATCTGCGATTCATCGGCTAAACGAAACCAGATTTGGTGATTATTTTCTGATGTAAGAATTTTAGCGACTTCCGCTGTACACATAATGTGTCCAGACATCACGTGACCACCAATTTCATCGCCGTATTTTGCGGCACGTTCGATATTAACCAGACTCCCTGGGGTAATATCGCCCAGGTTGGTCAGACGCAGCGTTTCTTTCATTAAATCAAAGCTGACTCGATCGCCATCAATAGCCGTCACCGTCAGGCAACAGCCGTTATTGGTAATCGAAGCACCGGTCACCAGGCCGATCAGCAATTCGGGAGGAAGTTTTACCACATGCGTGCGGAAGTTCGTTTTTTCATCAATGGACACCACCGGTACGGTGCCTTGAATAATACCGGTAAACATACGCTTGCCTCTTAATAAATCAGTGGAATAACTGAATTCAACTGTGCCGATCTCATTCTACACCTTAACGTGGCAAGACGTGAGAGAACCAAGGTCGACAAATCACCTTGCAGTTTGCCTCATAACAACTGGAAAACAAAACCGTACTCTCACCTTTTATCCTCAGCTAAATGCAGCGCAACAACAGAAGCTCTCCATCAACACAATATCTTATTAAGAAGTTGGTTTACTTATGGCAAGCCGTTACACTAGTCGTAAGTGAGTCATCAGTAAATGACTCGTCATTAGTGTTATGGCTTATTTAAGCCACTCATGCTCGTTATCTCGCTCACGGTTGTTTTATTTGCCACCCCAACCCCCTGCTGGATCATGCAACGCGCAGCCTGACGGCAGTGTTGTATGACAGATATCAGGGTGGTATCTACATCGATTATCCATTTAAACAATTCAAGGAAGGTGTTTGCGTGCAGAAGTATTTGTCAGAAGCGCGGAGTCTGGTAACACTCGCGGTTCCTGTCATTATTGCGCAGTTTTCCCAAACGTCCATGGGTGTAGTGGATACCATTATTGCAGGTGCTTATAGCGCAACGGATATGGCGGCCGTTGCGGTCGGTACGTCCGTATGGCTGCCCGTCATCCTGTTTGGGCATGGTTTATTGATGGCGCTGACACCGGTGGTTGCCCAACTCAACGGCTCGGGGCGACGTCCTTGCATCGCCCATCAAGTTCAGCAAGCATTCATTTTGGCCGCAATTATGGCCGTAATAACCATGGTGATGCTCTACAACGGAAAACATGTTATCGCTATGATGCATACCGATTCGCCAGAATTGGCGAATATTGCTATCGGTTACTTGCACGTGATGCTGCTGGGAGTGCCAGGCTATCTGTTTTATCAAGTGTTGCGTTGCCAATGTGAGGGGTTGTCTAAAACCAAGCCGGGGATGGTTATTGGTTTTATTGGTGTGCTCGTCAATATTCCGCTGAACTATATCTTTATCTACGGCAAGTTCGGCATGCCAGAACTGGGCGGTGTAGGCTGCGGCGTTGCAACGGCATCTACCTACTGGATAATGATGCTGATGATGGCGTTTTACAGTATGCGTGCTCGCTGGTTGCTGCGGGATATCAAATGGCAAAGCTGGCAGATTGACTTCCCTGCCATGCGACGTCTGTTTTCTCTTGGTTTGCCTATCGCGCTCGCGCTGCTGTTCGAAGTGTCGCTGTTTGCAATCGTCGCGCTATTGATTCTACCCCTCGGCGTTATTGACGTTGCTGGGCACCAGATCGCCTTGAATTTCAGCTCATTGATGTTTGTATTACCACTCTCTATCGGTATTGCCTCGACGATCCGCGTCGGTCATCGATTAGGTGAAGGGTCCGTAGAGAATGCGCGTATCGCAGCTTATACGGGTATCACGACGGGCGTCCTACTGGCTTGCTGCACTGCGATATTTACTGAACTACTGCGTGAACAAATTGCCTTGATGTACAATAAAAATCCTGAAGTCGTCGCTATGGCGGCTCAATTGATGCTGCTGGCAGCAGTTTATCAGATTTCAGATGCAGTGCAGGCCATCGGAAATGGTGTATTACGTGGCTATAAAGACACTCGCTCTATTTTTTACATTACTTTCGTTTCCTACTGGATACTTGGCCTGCCAAGCGGCTATCTGCTGGCCATGACCGATTATCTTGTACCGCGTATGGGCCCTGCCGGTTTCTGGTGCGGCTTTATTATTGGGCTCACAGCAGCCGCGATCATGATGGTACTACGTATCCGCTATTTACAACGCCAGCCGCCGGGCGACATTCTGGCCCGCGCCGAACGCTGATAGCCATTTCACCCGATGCAGCAGGTCAATATTTCATCTGCGCTGGATGAAAAAAATGCAAAGTGAATAAATGCAATAAATTTCGCATTTTTGTCTTGTCAGCACAGTACTCAACCGCTGCCTTGCACCCCGCACGGCGGCACAGCGTTATTTGCCGCCTGTATTCAACATTTCAAAACGTATTCTTAGCTCAGTTGGTTAGAGCATCACCTTGACATGGTGGGGTCGATGGTTCGAGTCCATTAGAGCGCACCATTTTTCTACAGCGTTAACTCACCTCAGCAGCTTGCTAAAATACCTGTAAAACATCGACTTCATGTTTCAATGCCCCTTCAGCGATCTGCCTAAATCTGGCATGAAGTAGTCCATAAATGTGTCTATGCCCTAGTCTGTTTTTGGGATAACACATCTTTTTCATGGTTGACATCGCTCTTTGTAACAAGGAAGAAAAACCGAATGCGCCAGTTTATCCTGGTTCTGATTACAGGGAGATGGACATCATTGCCTATATTGTCTTAAATTCGACAAGTATTGTCCTTACCTAATAATATACGCCATAAAAATTAGCGAATAATTACCATCAGGCGTAGAGTTCCCCCTGATAACGCAGAGCTTTCCCCGCAGTTCTCAACCTCAATAAGTAGTAAAAATTCCATGCGTATAACTATCAAAATTTTCTGGCATTAGGCTCGGGCATTTATCCTCATTTATGCCTGCTTGTATCTCGAGAACGGCATTGCGGCATTGCTTCCCATGAGTATCCCGGGAAGTATCATCGGTATGCTGGTTCTGTTCCTGCTGCTCTCCACACAACTCGTTACAGCGAAATGGTTAAACCAGGATGTCATCTCCTAATTCGCTACATGGCGCTGCTGTTTATGCCGATTGTCGTTGGCGTTATGCAATATACCAAACTGCTACGTACGCAATTCGAACCGGTGGTGATCTCTTGGACTTGTCAGTACGTTGATCGTGTTGGTGACGGTAAGCGGGCATTCGCATCTTGTCTATGGATGCACCTCATCCCGCCAGCCAAACAAAATAGAGAAAGGAGCAGACCATATGGCATGATATCTGGTGGTCGTTATCTTTGACGTTATTGGTGTATTTTGTGGTACGCCGTGTAGGGCAACGGCTCAATACGCTATTGTTTAATCCGTTGCTGATATCCATGTTGGTACTTATTGCTTTCCTGCTGGTCAGCTATATTTTTTATGCGCGTTTTAACGGCAGCCAGGCACTGAACAGTGCCTACTGCAACGCAGCCGTGTTAGCTATTGACGTTTCCGTTGTATGAGTAATTGCATCAGATTCGGATGTGCTGGAAATCGATCATCACTGTTTGCTTTATTGGCAGCGTGGTTGCGATGGCGACCGGCACCTGGATTGCTCTGCGATTGGAGGTATCAACCACCATTGCAGCTTCCATTCTGCCAAAATCGGTTACTACCCCAATCGCCATGGCTGTTGTCGGCAGTATTGGTAGTATCCCGGAGGTGAGTGCAGTATGCGTTATTTTCGCCGGTATTTTCGGTGCGGTTTTTGGGCATACTGTATTGAATCTGATGCGTATTCATACCAAAGCCTCTCGAGAGCTGGCAATAGGAACTGCTGCCCATGTACTTGGCACCACCCGATGTGCCAAACTGAATTACGAAGCAGGCGCATTCAGTTTACTGGCATTAGTGATTTGCGGGATCATCACATCACTCATTGCGCCCTTGTTGTTCCCTTTGCTACTGGCGCTGGCGCATTAGCGCGTCACACCGTCATGAGACGAGGCATGATAACGCGTTGGTGGTACGCCGAACATCTGGCGAAATACAAAGGTAAAAGAGGCTGTACTGAAATAATCGAGATCCAGCGCAACCTGAGTAACACTGCGGTTATCTTTCAACATGATGATAAAACATTCAGCACTCAGTAAAAAAGCGATGATAAAGCACTTGCCATCATGCGATGACGGCGCCATAATGGCAAGCACGCTACATGCGGGAGTTTCAAAAAATTTATCTAATAAACTAAATAATTGATTTATAATATATACAGTACGACCATAGCTCAGTTGGTTAGAGCACCACCTTGACATGGTGGGGGTCGGTGGTTCGAGTCCACTTGGTCGTACCAATTTTTTATAGATATGTTGTTATGTCTATAATGCATCTAGCATAAAAGCCTGCCCTATTTTTTTCTTGCACGAACTATCCCATTTAATATTATACACAAAGTAAGTGGATATCTTTTATTGCAAATAAATTTTAACCAGCCCCGTATCCACAATTCTTTCCATTCACAACTGGGAATAAATAAACACACTTTAGCCAGTATTACGAGGCGCTCTTTAAATTACACTATCCCAAAGCAGGGTATTACGCTATTTGATAACGGTATTTTTAACCATGAAAACACGCATGATACGACTCCTTTATTTTTTTGTTCTGCCACCGTTTTTTTAGAGTATATCGCCTGTATTATTCTCACCCCATGAACGACAGTGGCTTGATGATTTAAGGTAAGGAAAAAAAGGACAATAACCGTTCTGTTATTGTCCTCAGCGATATAATATTCACCGTGAATTTCATAAAAAGACCAGTGTTTTTTCTTCTTGGCTAAAGTAGTAATCAGGATTTCTTTCTAGATCTTTAACGTTACCCACTGCGCGTTTCAAATTTTATTATACCACATTTGTATCATTTATAATACCCCCTCTAGACGTTACGACTTGAGGCTTCAGTTCTCCCCACGTTTTTTCACAGTCATCGGAGTAAGTAGTGAAAATCACTTTCGATAAATCTACACAACCAGATGTTATGCTACCTTTAGATATCTTTTACTTATCCAGGGATGTCATGACATCCCTAAAAAGGGGTATCGCTCTCATCCATTACCTTAACGAGGGTATTCCATTTCACACCCATACATCCCTCTTGTAAATTAATTTTAATAGTAAAACATTGTGAATTATTATAGTAATCTAATATTGATTGAAACATCTATGCCCTAAATAATTCGAATTTCAAGAAGGCAGCAAGGCTATGACAAATCTATCTGGAACAAATTTGAACAGCGCTTGCGCTGGCCTCGTGAGAGGTGAGACTCAAGGATAGACAGAATAGCGAGTGCAGCCAATGCACATCGAGAATATAATATTCCCCTATTTCAGTTTTCTTCAACCGCCATATTACTCACTTTCAACCGCGCTACTTCATCACCTGGCGTTGCGCCAAAATAGCGCTTAAATTCTCGGCTGAATTGCGATACGCTCTCATAACCGACACGCACCGTCGCCGTACCGGCCCGAACACCATCGTTAAGCATCATCAGGCGCGCTTTATGCAGCCGATACAACTTCAGGTATTGCAGCGGCGAAGTATTGGTCACTGCCTTGAAGTTATGATAAAACGCAGACACGCTCATATTCACTTCTGTTGCCAGTTGCTCCACATTAAGACTATCTGCATAGTAATTTTCAATACGGCATAGCGCTTTAGCGATCTGGTTGAAATGGATATGGGGTTTACCAGCGCCTGTAATGCCGCTCCGCCCTCCCCGCACAGGATATGGTAGGTAATCTCTTTGACGATCATCGGCACCAGCACACTCTGGCATCTCGGGGGTTTGCATCGCATCAAATAATCGTTCAGCCGTACACAGCATCTCTTCGGTGAAAGGCACACTGGTTCGCACCACAGGAACCTGAGCATGGGCGAATAACGCTATCTTCATCGCCAATATCCAGCAACAACTCCTGAAGTACCTGCGGATCGCTCCGGATAGAGATCCCTACCAAAGAATGTTTTGCACTGGCAACCGTCTCACATTCAAACAGCAACGGCACTGTCATCAACAAATAGTTTTCTTTGTCATACTGAAAAACAGTATCGCTCACATAGCCAATCTTCCTGCCCTAAAACAGTATGACAATCGTGGGATCATACATCACCGGCAAACGCGGATGGGGCTTGTCCGTATAGAGAATTTTAACTTATGCTCTCGGTGAGGGTGTTACCCAGTGTTGGGCTGTGTAGCTGAACGCCTGCTTAATTATCTTCGCAAACACCGGATTATTTTGGGCACGCGTCATCAACAAGACTTCACTCAGGGGACAATAGCATCTATAAATAAGAAAATAACTTAGTGAAGCCAAGATTGCCGCAATAGACAACGAAATACCTGCCGATGCGCGCATTCTCATCACTTACGGCAGCGGCAGCATCAAACGCACAACAACAGCGTGCTGGATCAGGTTTACCGGGCACAGGAAGGCTGTGATGTGCGTAAGTTTGCGGGTATTAAGCCAAACCCGTCTTATGAAACGTTGATGAAAGTTGTTGAGCTTGTGTGCGCCGAGAAAATTAATTTTCTGCTCGCGGTTGGCGGTAGTTTCGTGGCCGATGGCACCAAATTTATCGCTGCTACCGCGCACTATTGAAGCCGCGCAAGACACCTTGCGTATTTTGGAAACCACCGATGCGCATGTCATGAATGCAGTGAAAATGGCCTGTGTATTGACCCTGCTAGCGACCGGCTCTGAATCTAACAATGGTGCCGGTCATTAGTTGAAAAACCACTGGAGATAAGCTGCCCTTTTCTCACCCTGTGCCTTCCCTGTTGCAAGTTAAGAAAGCGCAAAAGCGAGCCAAACTGCTGCAATATGTAGAACGCGTGTGAAAGTTGCGTGAAGGCAGCGAAGACAAGCGTATTGATGGCGCTATCGCAGTATGCATGCATTCTTCGAGAAAATGGGCGTGGCTAACCCACATGACAGACTGACTACCAGTTAGATGAAAGCACTATTCCAACGCTTCTCGCTAAACTGAAAGAATATGATATGACTGCGCTCGGCGAACACAGTGATATTACGTTGGAAGCAAGCCAGAAGATCTACGAAGCGGGACGTTAAGCGTTGCTCATCATTGTTGTGTCTGCAAAGGTAGCCACTGGCTCCCTTTGTCACATATGGACATCAGGCAAGCACGGCTAAATCTGCCACGTTAAACCCACGAAAAGACTTAGTCTGACCAGGGGGATGCTTGCTATATTGCGCTATACGGGGCGGGTTCACACACCGTGCCTTCCGTCAGGATTAACCCCACGCCTCCTTGCGCATGACGACGATAATATTCCGCATTTACCGGGTCAGGGATGCCCTCTTTCGCTATTCCTCTCGTCATCTGGACCATCACAATTCGGTTGGGAAGTTGCAACCCTTGTAACGCGAAGGGGGTAAACAAAATATTTTCGGACATGGACCTTTCCTTATTTAAGGAGTAACGTTCACAAAGTGATTTAAACACAGTCAATCGTCAAGAAAGGCGCATCAAAAACATTGGGGCGGCGGTTAGGAAACACCTTTACTATTACTCAATGGACTCTTCAAGCAGCTGATGCAGCGCACCCATGCGTTCACACCGAGTTGTGCCATAGTGGCTACTTTCGCCTTCTGCCACACGCGTTACCCTTCTGCTTATTTCTCTCGCCCTGTCGCAGTGACCTTAACACGGCAAGTGCACGCGTCACACATTCCAGACACAAATTTTTTTAGCCATCCTTACGCAACCAGAGGCTGCATATTACGTGTTAACCCAGAGGTGTCCATTTGCATGTGACGGGCGAGATCGACAGGGCGAACAGGCCCAAGGTTCACGGCATACGACAACAGCGCATACTGAGTATTTTTCAACCCACATGTCGCAACGTAGTGATCGTAATGTCGCGTCACTATCCGTGTAAGCTGGCGCAGCTTGAGATTTGTACAGCCCTTGTAGCTTGTCTATGTTTTTTCATGTCGTTAATTGCATATGCAACCATTGTATATGCAACATTTTTACGCCAGAGGATGTGATACCCGTTGTTATCGGGATAATAACATGCACATTTTGTTATTACTCAAGGTTTCAATAGAACATAATTAAATATAAGATCATGTTTTTTCTATTACTTTTGAGTCCATGCGTCTCGCCTTTTATCAACCTTACTTTTAGCTGCGCTCACCGCTTATGTGCACGAAGTGCCTGCGGCCACGGATGTCACTATGACAATACAATCCCAGCTAGACACAGATACCGAGTGGGCAAAAAAATGTCCCAGAGAACTCTATCTGCATGCGAAACACCTATTTGAAATAGGCCATAAAGATGATGCCGTAACCTAGTTTTATATCGGCCAATTGCGCTGGCATGGGATGCATCACACCCTAACCCTGCCACCCCCACAAAGAGAAGTATGCTGCTCAATGGCACCAGGTGCGTGCAGGGCTGATGTAGCTCGAGGTTATATACGTGATAACGAAAGCTAGATTCGAGCTGAACGTCAGGCACGTGGTTTGGAAAACCGTTAAACATATCTCTTTTGGCGCGATATACAGAAAACCACATAAAATGCACTTAGGCTGCACTTTCCAGTCAAAAAGGCAGTTTTTTCGCCATCAGACATCCTGTGAATGCTTACTAAAACATCAGTCGCTTACCAAAGCCATCACGGTCCCTCGGCCAGCGCCACCACAGGGCACAGCGCTAAATCAAGACTTGTGCAGTTGCGCAATAAAATGAGGGAAAATGGCAAAATTGTTAGTTTTTTTTCGCAAACACAAGAAAACAGGGTATCTTAGAAGCGTAATTATCTTGTTTCCCCATTCATTATAACTATAATAAGAAACGTTGTTTCATTGAATAGTTTCAGCAAATCGACGTGTAGAAAATACTACAATTAGACACTGTTACTGCAAATATAACTACCCGCGACGCGCTTAGGGTTAAAAAACGGGTTTTATAGGTGGTAAGCAATACAGTTGCAGCGCATTACCGCTCTCGGCTTACCTCCGGTGTTGACAGGCCACGTCTATCATCTTTCATTCCTCGTTATCCGCTACACTTACCTATTTACTCTGGACTCGCAAACACATTCGCTTCGTCGGCCCTTTTCCAGTACCAGTGAACTCATGATTTTTTATCCATCACAACTTGTAGAAAACATTCGTATGAAAAAGACAAAAATCGTTTGTACTATCGGTCCGAAAACCGAATCAGAGGAAATGCTGACCAACATGCTGAACGCAGGCATGAATGTGATGCGTCTTAACTTCTCACACGGGGATTATGCTGAGCACGGGCAGCGCATCAAAAACATGCGTGCGGTCATCGATAAGACAGGTAAACAAGCCGCTATTCTACTGGATACCAAAGGGCCAGAAATCCGTACGATGAAACTGGAAAACGGTGCGGATGTGAGCCTGGTTGCAGGACAAACCTTCACCTTTACCACTGACCAGACCGTTATCGGCAACAAAGATCGCGTTGCGGTCACCTACGAAGGTTTTGCCACAGACCTGGCTGTCGGCAACACCGTACTGGTGGATGATGGTCTGATCGGCATGGAAGTCACCGCGATCAACAATGGTGAAGTGGTTTGTAAAGCGCTAAACAACGGCGACCTGGGCGAGAAAAAAGGCGTGAACCTGCCAGGCGTGTTGTCTATCCAATTGCCCGCATTGGCTGAAAAAGACAAAAGCGACCTGATCTTCGGCTGTGAACAAGGCGTTGACTTCGTGGCTGCCTCTTTCATCCGTAAGCGTTCTGACGTTGAAGGGATCCGTGCTCACCTGCACGCCCATGGCGGCGAAAACATCCAGATTATTTCCAAAATCGAAAACCAGGAAGGTCTGAACAACTTTGACGACATCCTGGAAGCGTCTGACGGTATCATGGTTGCTCGTGGCGATCTCGGCGTGGAAATTCCGGTTGAAGAAGTGATCTTCGCACAGAAGATGATGATCGAGAAATGCAACAAAGCACGTAAAGTGGTTATCACTGCTACCCAAATGCTGGATTCCATGATCAAAAATCCGCGCCCAACCCGCGCAGAAGCAGGCGACGTTGCTAACGCCATCATCGATGGTACCGATGCCGTTATGCTGTCTGGCGAAAGTGCTAAAGGGAAATACCCGTTGGAAGCGGTCACCATCATGGCGACTATCTGTCAACGCACTGACGTTGTCATGAAAGCCCGTTTAGACGGACAGCAAGATTCTGCCAAAATGCGTATCACCGAGGCCGTATGCCGCGGTGCGGTAGAAACTGCAGAAAAACTGGACGCCTCACTTATCGTGGTGGCTACCAGCGGCGGTAAATCAGCGAAGTCTATCCGTAAATATTTCCCGCACGCGCGTATTCTGGCGCTGACCACCAATGCCATCACTGCACGTCAATTGTTGCTGAGCAAAGGCGTTAACACACTGCTGGTGAATGAAATCGCCTCTACTGATAACTTTTACCGTATCGGTAAAGAAGCGGCGCTGAAAAGCGGCTACGCTCAACTGGGAGACGTTGTTGTCATGGTTTCTGGCGCGCTGGTTTCCAGTGGTACCACCAACACGGCATCCGTACACCGCCTCTGATCGTTTCCATTGGCTATCGCTGTTCAATGAGCGCCGCGCCAGCGGGTAAGTAACCGATAGTAAAAAGTGCCATTTACGGCGCTTTTTTATATTTTGATGTTATCAATCGACTATACTGAAGAAATAAGTCCTATTTCATGCCACCTATTTCCGCAGAATATATCCTAAATTAGGAGAGCAGAAAATAACGCTGTTTTCACTCCTTTTTGACTACTCTGTAAAACTCGATGCTGCTTTGAGCGAACGATAAAAATTAAGCACGTTCTCATCAAAAATTTATTCTCATTAGAAAAAGCTTTGTGTAATACTTGTAAAGCTACATGGAGATTAACTCAATCTAGAGGGTATTAAGAATGAATCGTACTAAACTGGTACTGGGCGCGGTAATCCTGAGTTCTACTCTGCTGGCAGGCTGCTCCAGCAATGCTAGAATTGACCAACTGTCTTCTGACGTTCAGACTCTGAACGCTAAAGTTGATCAACTGAGCAATGACGTGAACGCAATCCGCGCTGATGTACAGGCTGCTAAAGATGACGCAGCTCGTGCTAACCAGCGTCTGGACAACCAAGTTCATACTTACAAAAAGTAAGAATTGGTTAAGTAGTGAAAACGGCGTACATTGTGCGCCGTTTTTTTGCCTATCATTTTGCTTATTCAGCATGCTTATTTACCACTTCTCCTCCACCCCACTGACGCGGGTCACAAGATTCAGATAATCGGTCATCGAGAGAAGGATAATACCTGGCTTGCACCGGGGAGTGGCGTTAATTCTCGCTCAACGGTCGCTGAGCGCATTTTATCCGTGGATTACTAGGGGAAGAAATAAGCGCAGCCTGATGCGTCTCTTAGGTGCTGTTATCGCGGGTTCCTGAAAATGTTCAACACTTTGGCCCTGCACTGACCAGGATTGGCATTCCATAACGGCGCACAATGGCATCTGCCATCATTTGGCTATCCGTTTCCGGCGCATGGATAAAGCTCTGAATCTGTTTATTCAGTGGAATTGCCATGGTTTGCCGCTCGTCTTTAGCTGATTTTGACAGCGGCTGGTGTACTTCAATGTAGCGTTTGCCGTGTCTGGCCCCACGGACGTTTTCACTGCGTCGTTAATGATCTGCACTCGGATGCCTACTAGCACGTTATTAAATAGCCATTCAATATCATCGGCACGCAGACGGATACAGCCGGAACTGACCCGCATGCCAATATCGAAGTTAACGTTAGTACCGTGCAGAAAATACACTCCGCCATGAGCTGCCAGACGCAGGGCATCTAGCCCCATCGGATTATCCGGTCCCGCAGGCACAACAGCCGGAAGTTTGATGCCTTCTTCTTCCAGATAACGCTTGCGAATATTGACCGTGGTGTCCATGTCGGATTCGCACGTTTTTCACTGACCGAGGTCACCATCAACGGCGTATTACGCCCCTACTAGCCGATACCGATCTGGAAGACGACTACTGTGTTCTTCCCCTTCGGGAAATAGTAGAGGCGCAGTTCTACCAGATTGACCACGATGCCCTCACGCGAGGTATCTGTCAGCAGTATCTGTGTCGCGATGGTCAGCGTTTATCCCGGCGTTAGCAAATAGGGATCGTTGCTAGGATTGGCCTCCAGCGTATTAAGCAGGCTGATTTTAAAATCAGACGCAATAGCTTCCAGAGGCCGCTCATCATTAGGAATGAGATAAGCAATGTTCTCACCAATCAATCGGCTGCCCGCTGGCGGCAAAGGATATTCTGTGGCAGTGGCTGCCGAACTTCCCACCAGGTAGGTCGCCAGTACCATACCCAAAAATGTAAACATACGCTTCATACGAAAATCTCTACAGGTTGACGTTATTATTCGTTTGTCATTGATATTATCCGGGGTCTTAACGCGACCACTTCTGTCGGATTCTGCAAGTGTAGCATGCCCCAAATACCCAAATTTTTTATTTTCTAATCAATGCTTTAATATTCATTTCTTGACAAATCACCACAACAGAATAAAAGGAGTTTAAGGTAATCACTAGTGGGGAAATCTGAAAAACAAGGCGAGAGTAGTGTAAACGACGAATCTCAGTGTATCAGTCGCACCGAACGGGCTGTTCGCAACGTCAGGCCAACGCAGAGGCTTTAGCACGAATGGCGCACAGCATCGCTTCTAACCCATGAGAGCGAGAAGGCATCAAATGCTGAGTCAATGCTAGCTCTTCAAAGAAAAGCCGCACATCAAGCGCTAACACTTGCTGCGCAGTCAACGACTGATACAGACTAAAGACTACGGCAACCAAGCCTTTCACGATGGCTGCATCACTGTCACCGCTAAAAACAAGTCGGCCCTGCTCATCGCGCGTCATCACTATCTATACCTGGCTCTAGCACCCGGCAATAAGATTCTCGGGTTGATGCTATGCGTCGGGCAAGCTTGCCATGAATTCCTCTCAACAGGTTGATACGCACGTCCTCCCCATTGCCTGATGGCGACACCACCATGACAAAGTAGATCAAGGGGAAATGAAGGCGCGCATGGAGGCTTATCAGCCTCCCAGCAAACGATGAATACGCATTAGCCCGGGCAACCAGCCGGTCTATTTTCTCACGGGTAGTACAAACCGCTAACAAGGCGCGGCACATACTGGGTACACCATAATATGCCATCAACGGCATGGCGCAATGATAGCCAGTACGAATGGCAATGCATATTGTTCGAGAAAACTGCCGACGTCATAGGCATGATGCTTACCGAGGTTGAATGCAATCACCCCTTTCTGCTCTGCAGGGACCATAAAGGATAATATCCAGCACAGAACTCAACGCATCCAGCCGTAGTGCATCAGCGCCGTTTCGTAATCGTGAATAGCATCCAGTCCGATCGCGGATACATTAATCCAGTGCCATGCCTAACCCCATGATCCCGGCAGTATTGGGCGATCTGGTTTTAAAACACCAAGGGTACATCCGCATAACGTATGCCTTTTGTCAGGCTAACGTCTCGGATCATCGCACCGCCGCCTTCCCAAGGAGGCGTAGCATTGAGGAGCGCATGTTTTGCGTACAATACCCGACGGGCCGTAAATCTGTGCTTTGAGAACGTATAAAAATCACAGTCCAGCCCAGCGCACGCACGTCGACATATTGATGCATAACAGCCTGAGCGCCATCCACCAGAACTGCACTGCCTAACCTCTCGCTCGCGAATCAACGTCTCCAGCGGGTTTACCGTGCCCAGTACGTTAGAAACCTGAGTCATGGCCAGCAAGCACATGCGCTTATCCAGCAAAGAATCCAGTTGGCTTAAATCCAACTTACCTTGCGCCGTTAATGGCAGCACACGTAACTCAATACCCTGTCGTTCCCG
Organism: Candidatus Malihini olakiniferum; assembly: GCA_051305815.1. Lineage (GTDB taxonomy): Bacteria > Pseudomonadota > Gammaproteobacteria > Enterobacterales > Enterobacteriaceae > Symbiopectobacterium > Symbiopectobacterium olakiniferum_B. The sequence goes on along the minus strand of JBPPLV010000021.1, from coordinate 364,012 downwards.
CCAGCATTTGCCAAGGAACGATATTAGCATGGTGCTCATTTCGGTGATCAAAATATTATCACCGGCTTCAATAAAGGCGTTAACATAGTTGTTAGCGACCAAACTGATCGCCTCTGTGGTGCCGCGCACGAAGACAACCTCCTCCGCCGAGGCAGCATTGATATAGCGAGCAACCTGCTTACACACCGCTTCCATGGCACTGGTGGCTTTGGCACTTAACGTATGAATATCTCGGTGCACTGCGGCATATTCATGGCTGTAAAACGCCACTTACCGATCAATCACCGCCGCAGCTTCTGCACGCTCGCAGCGCTGTCGAGGTAAGCAAGCGGCTGTCCGTTGACCTGCTGTGCAAGAACCGGGAAATCGCTCCGAATACGTTCTATAGGATAATCTATCAGGCCACTCCTGCCGTATTCGGCAGACGCAACGCAATAGCTGCAACAGCCTCTTGCAGCGTCTCGTTATCAAGCGCTTCCGTTAACTCAGCAGCAAACGCGTAGATTATTATCTGCTGTGCATCCTGTTGTGAAATGCCGCGCGAACGCAGATAGAACAACTTTTCTTCATTAATGTGCTCAATAGTGGCACCGCGGCTGCAATTGACGTCATCGGCATAGATCTTTAACTGCGGCTTAGTATCCACCTCCGGCAGACGCCCTAACAGCAGATTGCTGTTGGTCATCTATCCATCAGTTTTCAATGCCCCGGCGCTACCTTGATCATGCCGTTGAACACTGCAAGGGCGTTGTCGCTGACAATCGCCTTGTGCAGTTGGCGACTTTCGCTGTGGCCTTGGTTATGTTCAAGGTAGGTTCGTGTGTCGCACACTTCGCTGCCAATCGGCAAAATCAGGCTATTGATAGAGAGGTTGAACTCTTCTCCGTTGATTTACGCGCTGGTGTGGTGCCGTATCAATCTGGTCCCCAGCAAGAAGCTGTGACTGCGCACGCGAGCATCGCGCTCCATAACCAAATCGTTGTGTGCGAAGTGATAACTGTCGGCGCCAGCTTGAGGTGTTGTACCTGGCTATTAGCAGCGGAATGCACTGTCAAACGAGTCCCGATAAAGTGCGCTTTATCATCCAGACTCACGTAATATTCGATAATTTCTGCGCTGGCGCCAGCTCCCACATACAATTAATGGCGTTGATGTGCCATATGCAGACTGCCCGCTGCTGATATGCAGAATATAGAGCTATTTCTCTGCTTGGCATCCAGCCGATAAGCGGATGGCAATGAGCGCGGCAAAGAAGTTATCGTTAGCAGACACCACGTGCCGAAGTATTAGCGCACCAGTTCAGGGTGTTCCTGAATGGCCTCACCGAACAAGCAGAAAATAATCCCCTCTTACGCCAATTCTTCGCGGTGGTAGTCGCAACCGATATGGAGTCAAACATCGCGTCCACCGCAACGGCTTGTCCTTTACGTACAGGTACGCCGAGCTAGTTAAGAGCATTTTCAACTTCAGCCGTCAGATAACTGTTCACCTCAGCAATACTGGACTGCTGTTTAGCAGCCGGCTCAGAATCACAGGTGTCATCACAATGACCGCAGGACGGTGCTGAGTCATAGCTGTAATCCTAATAATCCAGCTTGTCATAACGGGTTTTTAGCCAGTGAGATTCCTCCATCTCCAGCCAGGTTGGATAGGCATTAAGACGGAATTCCAGCATCCACTCAGGTTCATTGCGTTTGGCTGAGATAGCCCGCACCACATCTTCATTGATGCCACGTCCGAGCTAGTCGGTGGCCATTTCAGTAAAAAAAGCCTTCTTTATAGCGGCTATCTCTCATCCAGATTTGCACATCTTTAGGTACATCTACATTTACATTGCTACGCGCTATATCAGTCATCACTCAATACTAAAGCTCTCACCACACCCGCAGGCATGTTGCGCTTTGGGATTATTAAATTTGAAAATCTGGTTCAAACATTCACGCACATAATCCAGTTCGGTGCCGTCAATAAAAGGTATTACCTTTAGCAGTACGTATAGATGCTCACCTTCACGCTCAAACACCAGGTCGCTAGCTCAAGTGCGCTGACCAGATCCAATACATAACCAAAGCCCGCACACTCTGATTGCTTAACGCTTAAACGCAACCCTTTCACTGTCTCATCAGACTGTATAAGACGGAGGATCTATTGGGCGGCTCTAGCCGTCAGCTTTAACCCTCGCCAACTGTTTTCATCCAGTGAAAATGTCTCTACGTTTTCCGTTTGCATCCGCCATACCTCGTTTCAGAAAAGCTGTGCCTGAGTCTAATGTTATTGATAATCGTTATTTATTCAACCTCTTGTTTATAATGGATATTTGTAAAATTTTGCCGTTTAGCTAAAAAACCGGTTTTTTCTGCGCAGCAGCGTCCCAAACAGTCGACAGAAAAAAATAACCCATTGATCTAAAATGACTAATTTACCGTAGCGTGACAACTACATGAATTAATATAAACATGTTGTTATCATAATCATAACATTCATAGACAATAACTTTTTTTAAAACAGGAAAAATCGTGACCGTTTTTATTACTTGATCGCATAGTTATTAACTAGAAAAAGCCCTATCAGGGGTGTGTTTTTTCTGCTGGCGCGCGGCGATGGGTTGATCCCGATAAACAATATAAATATAATGATGATGATTATTAATATCTATGGTGAGCCCTATGCAATCCGTGAACCCCTGACTGCAACATCAGATTTATGAGTACAAGTTTTTGATCCGTGATGTCACCGTGGATTTCTATATGGTCGAATCTCAGTTCAATCGACAGGAAATTCACATTGATCACGCATGGTGCTATCATAACACCTGTATGGAAATGATCTAGCTGTGCCGTAAAAATAGCGATGATGAGAGCTATTTACATGCGCTGGTCAAATTGCGTAACCGGTTGATTAAAGAAATTAACAACAAAGATGGCTGCCACCAGTTGAGCCTGGAAGGCAATTTAAGATAAAGACACCGCTTTTAGACTGATTTTATGCGACGAGTGCTTTTTTGCCTTGATAGGCTAAATATTGAGATGCGCACCAAACGGTTAGCTTCATCGTAAATATTAATTTACCAAACTTGATTACGATGCCCCACATGCAATATGTGACGTACGCCGCGCACTTCACCTGACGTCACTGCACACAAATGGTTGGCGTTATAATCTCGATACCAACCAAACGCTGCTCTCCTTCGGTACAGAGATAGCCCACCACAGAGCTAAGCGACTCCGCTAGTACCAGACGTGCGCCACCCCCGTACAAACAGGCCAAACGATTGGCGCGTATGCGCATCTACCGGCATCGTTCCTTCAAGGGTATCGTCTGCAATATGAGTAAAACGAATCCCCAGATGCTCCATCATACAACCCTGGCTGTGCTGATTAATCAGCTCCAACGTACCCTGTTTTTTCCACAGCATAACTCTCTCCTGTCAGACGAGATCCAGTAGCGCTTGCAAAGGATGACGCAACCCTTGACCTTCCATCCGTTTTACCTGACTACAGCACGAATAGCCGGTCTTCAGACAGCGCGCAGAGGGCAATTTTTGCAATGCCTACTGCCATGACAAGGCATAAATCTCTTGGAGTCAGCAATATTTTACTTTCATGACTATAAGTCTCTGTCATGCCACAACAGCTAACACTGGCATTCTCCAACCATGCACCGAAACGGGCGAAAATATCGGCCCACTATTTACTGCTGGTAGGCAACGAGGTTGACTCGGTACAGTGGCCAAACAAATACCATGCTTCATTAAGCGGTAAAGCCACTGGCGTTCTCGCATTCAACATTGGTAACAGCCACTCATGTACCACTTACACCTGGAAATCGCTATACTTGTCTCCCAGAATGTCAATTTATTCATCGCGTAACAGAGCACCAGCGCCGGATAAACATCAATCATGCGCATATCCAGTTTAGCTACCCGATTCAGGAAATCTGACTTTTTGGCGCTGTTTTGGCAAAACGCGTTAAAAGGCTTTTAATGTGCTGCGGCTTATTATTCGGTGAGAATGGTAGCAGTACAGACTGTAGGTGCAGTTTTTCAACCAGATGTACCAATCTGCTACCACTTGCGCATCATAATAGCTGGTAAACGGTCCTGCACAATTAACACATACTGATCGCGTGCCGATGCGCTCACACCTTCCAATTACTCAAGCGTGGTAGTCATCACCGGGTGTCCGGCAAATTGCTGGCGCAACGAAGGGGAAGAGAGCAACAGGAGATCGGTCATTCCGATAGTCCAGAGACTCATAGCTTCCACCAGCGGCATTTTCAAGAAAAAGTTGAAGTTTTTTTGGGCTCAGCGCCACCAACGGTGCATAGCTTTTTACACCAGCTACTAGATAATCACGCGCGGGACGCACGTGCAGCACCCCTGCGTCAACTTGACCAAACATACCGTAAGTCAAATTGTGGCTATCGAGCAGGGCACGAAACTCCGCATTGCTGTTGGAGAGTTTCGGTGCGAAGAAATAACCATAGAGCTTCAGGTATTGGTTAAGCTGATCTTTGATCGTGCTAGCTTCAACGCGAACCCACCCTTCTTACGGGTTGATTTCCAAGATCCGGTTCATGTATCGGGATATATCCACCACAATACCTTAGTTCAACGATTGTCCATTGGTATTGGTACTCGTACCGCCACCACCTGGTGTGAAGGTGAGTTCACGGTAAGGCTCTTGCGATGACAGCTGGGCCAGCATCGCCACATCCGCCGTCGAGCGGGGGAATACAACCGCATCAGACAACAGTTGGTAGATACTGTTGTCGGTCGACATCGTTAAACGATCGGCATAACTGGTCGCCGTATCACCGGTAACACCACGTTGCTTCAAAGCATCCAAAAAATTAAGCACCAGCTGAGCTAGTCCGGGTGTATGAGAGATCTGTGGGATCATTATGTGTTGACCCTGTCTGTCGACTAAAAAAGATTAGCGTGTTGTGAGTGTTGTTTGTTGTAAAAATCATTGCGCGAATTCGCGATTTTACATTCCATCACATTTCCGAGCTCTGTGCGCCGCCATACCAAGAAAAACTTTCTGCACACCGTCGCAGCATGATTTATGGAACGTTTTCCGTGAATGCATTAACAAAATACCTCACTCACTGTCAAAAACGCGAGAAATACTCCATGATAAGTTATCATCACCGGATAACCAGAGCGATCGTAGGGAACTTGTTCAACGTTGGATCTATATACAGAGGTATTGTCCATTGACGAAGTCATCATCGCCTAAACCGCTAGCTGCACACTCCCCACCATTGTCCGCAGCGACGCCGCAAAGTATGCGCCAGCAGCGTTTTGATTTACCACAAATCCTCTTTAGCCTGATGTTTATCACCATCATGATCATCGCCTGTTTCTGGGTGGTGCAACCGTTTATTCTCGGTTTTTCCTGGGCTAGCACGGTCGTTATTGCCACCTGGCCACTGATGCTGAAAATGCAAAAATTCCTGTGGGGTAAGCGTGCGCTGGCAGTTACCGGCATGACGCTGCTGCTCTGTCTGTTGTTTGTAATGCCTATTTCCATTCTAGTTAGCACGGTCATGGATAACACTTCCGCTATTGTCAGCTGGGCCTCCGGGCAGGAAAAACTGATGCCACCGCGCATGGAATGGCTTACAGCCATCCCCTTTGCGGGTGATAGACTATTTTCCAGTTGGCAAAGTTTGCTGCAAATCGGCGGCAGCGGCGTGTTCTCCAAAGTGCAACCTTATATCGGGCAAACGGCTACCTGGTTGCTATCACAAGCGGCACACCTCGGGCGTTTTCTGATGCACTGCGGCCTGATGCTGATCTTTAGCGCTCTGCTCTACTATAAGGGTGAAGCGGTAGCACAGGGCGTTCGCCACTTTGCACTTCGTCTGGGAAATGAACGCAGCGATGCCGCCGTGGTACTGGCCGCACAGTCGATTCGTGCTGTCGCGCTGGGTGTGGTGGTAACAGCTATTGTGCAATCGGTACTCGGCGGTATTGGTCTCGCCGTTTCCGGTATCCCTTCTCCGACCCTGCTTACTGTCGTGATGTTCTTTTTTTGTCTGGCGCAGTTGGGGCCACTTTTGGTGCTGATCACAGCGATTATCTGGCTCTATTGGAGTGGAGATACCACCTGGGGCACCATTCTGCTGGTGTGGAGCTGTGTGGTAGGAACATTGGATAACGTGATACGCCCAATGTTGATACGCATGGGTGCCGACTTACCGATGCTACTGATCCTGTGTGGCGTGATTGGCGGTTTGCTGGCGTTTGGCATGATTGGCCTGTTTATCGGTCCGGTAGTACTTGCCGTCTCTTACCGGCTACTCTCAGCCTGGATGAAGGAAACACCACTACCAGAAATCGTTGCAGGTAAATCATCATCTCCCAACGATAGAGCAACGCATTCATAATAAGTCCGATATCGCTGTGCTTAATACATAGCACCTCGAAAACGCCCTTAATGATAAATAAATCATATTAATGAATATTCCTAAACCCAAACGGATTATTCTGATAATCTCTTCATGAATAAAGTATTTACATCAAATAGTTTGATAGTCTGTATAACCACGTGACACGTCCATTAAAAAAACGTTAACCATTAGGATGATTCTTAATGACTTAATGTGCCCCACAAGTTCTAGCATTATTTATGAAACGATTATCAACCATTGTCTTGCAGATCAAGCACTTATTGTAATGAATGTTTATGAAGAATGAGTGTTACGACAACGCGAGTTTGTCAATGAGGTTTCCTCCTCGTCAGAGCTAGTAACGAATTGCTGTGTGTAGTCTTTGCCCATCCCCTGAGATAGCCATTTTTTTCCATTTTTTCCTCATTTTCTCACTGCTTTTACTGAGAAATTGCGCCTTATCCTGTTTTTATCAATCTCTGCTTTTCAAGCGTGCATTAATGGATTATCTCTAACGTCTCTTAGTCGCAAGGAGTCATTCTCTATGTTATATTCCCCACTGACACGCAGGGTATGCATTATTTTGGTCGGCCTGATGGTATACCATCAGGCCATTGCCGATGCTCGTCCATTAACCAGCCTTGAAGGTAAAACCATGGGGACCTATTACAGTGTAAAGATCAGCGGAGAACTGCCTGAAGATAAAACGCAGTTACAACAGGAAATCGATGCTCTGCTAGAGCATGCCAACAATGATATTTCCACTTACCGTGAAGACTCTACGCTGTCACGTTTTAATCGTTATCAAGGCAGCGATCCACAACCTATTCCCAGTGGTATGGCAGATATTATTCTGATTGCCCAACGCATTGGTCGAGCAACAGACAATGCTATGGATATTACCATCGGCCCCTTAGTCAACCTCTGGGGATTCGGACCACAAAAACAGCCGGTTACCATCGCCACTCAAGAGCAAATAGATCAGGGTCGCAAAAGTATTGGCTTACAACACCTCACCCTGATCAGCAACAGTAAGGGTGAGTGGTTGCAAAAAGATCTGCCCTCGCTGTATGTGGATCTCTCAACGCTCGGTGAAGGATATGGGGCCGATCTGTTAGCCCAGTTAATGACACGTAAAGGTATCACCAACTATCTGATCTCTGTTGGAGGAGCCATTTCAAGCCGAGGCGTCAATGGGCAAGGCATGCCTTGGCGGGTGGCAATTCAGAAACCTACAAACAGGGAGAATGCCGTGCAAGCAGCGCTTAACCTGCAAGGTTATTCCACCAGCACGTCAGGCAGCTATCGCAACTATTTCGAACAAGATGACAAACGCTATTCCCACGTGATTAACCCAGCTACCGGTCAACCCATTAACCATACGCTGGTTTCTGCCACAGTGATTGCGAAAACCGCGCTCGAGGCTGATGGGTGGGATACCGGATTGATGGTATTAGGAACAGAAAAAGCGCTGAAAGTGGCCGAACAGAACGGATTGGCTGTCTATCTTCTTACCAAGACGGAGAGTGAATTTGAAGCCGTGATGACACCACAGTTAAAGGCATTCTTGCAATGAAGAAGCCAAACCGTAATATGCAATACAGCATGATTACTTTTCTGCCAGCGTCAGCTAGGTTTGCACTACGGTATCCGGATTCAGCGACAGACTATCAATTCCCTGCTCCATCAACCAGATAGCAAAGTCTTCGTGATCGGGATAGTCCCTGGCCAAAATTCCCACGTATTTCCCTTGCGCCTTGGCCGCTTTGATTGCTATTGAGAGCAGTGCTTTCACCGCTTCGTTGCGCTCATCAAACAGCTCAGACACCACGCCAGAATCGCGATCCAATCCCAGCACCAACTGCGTCATGTCGTTAGAGCCAATAGAGAACCCATCGAAATGCGCCAGGAATTGATCAGCCAACAGCACATTAGGCGGGATCTCGCACATCATGATGACCTTAAGGACATTCTCACCGCGCTTAAGCCCCTTGTGCGCCAACTCAGCGATGATTGCTTCAGCCTGTGACACGGTGCGCACAAACGGGATCATAACTTCCACGTTTGTTAGTCCCATATCATTGCGCACGCGTTTCACCGCGGCGCATTCCAAGGCAAAACATGCTTTGAAATCCAGTGAGGCATAGCGATCGGCGCCACGTAAGTCCAGCATCGGGTTTTCTTCATCCGGCTCATAACGTTCGCCGCCTACCAGGTAGGCATATTCTTTGGACTAAAAATCGGACAAGCGCACGATGACGCGCTTCAGCCAGGACGCTGCCGCCAGGGTGGCAATGCCTTCCGTCAAACGCGCAACGTAAAACTCGGCCAGATCATCATAGCCTTGCATCAACCCTTTAATTTCTTTTTGCAGTTTCGGCGTTTGGCTGTCGAATTCTAGCTGCACCAGCCCCATACCATCATTTACAGGCAGGCGAATCAAATACACGATCGGGATTACCCACGTTCATCATGATTTTCAACGGCATAGACGGCATTTCGTTGACTTGCGAACTCTTGACCTGAAACTCCAGCAGATCGGCATAGGAGTATCTGGTGTCCCCTTCCGCACAGGATACGATCGCTTTTTCACCGTCATGAAGACGTTCGTTAGCATCACCGCAGCCTACTACTGCAGGAATGCCCAGCTCACGTGCGATAATTACCGCATGACACGTGTGCCCACCGCAATTGGTAACGATAGCAGTGGCTTTCTTCATGATCGGCGCCCAATCGAGGTCGGTCATGTCAGTCACTAATACATCACTCGCCTTTACCAGATGCATTTCTCTGATATCCTGAGTTCGGTAAAAACAAGCTGTCCTGCCTGATTATCGCGTATAACACCGCCTTATCACTTTCACCGAACCGGCACCGATGCGGTGACCAATGAATGGCACGGCCCTCTCCTCTGCCAGCACTTTGCCGTGTTTTATTAATTGATAACGTTTCATCACCTGACGGTTGGAGCGCACCATCTCCCGGCCGAGCCTGTATGATATAGAGTTTTCCGGTATGTCCGTCCTTCGCCCATTCGATGTTTATGGAGCGACTATAGTGTTTCTCAATCAGCAACGCCTGGTGCGCCAAAGTTCTACTTCAGTATCCATCAGGCTGAAACGCACGCTCAGCTCTGAAGGTACATCCTTGATACGTACCCTGTTTGCCATGATCTTGGCTGTCTGCATACACCATACAAATTTTTTTAGAGCCCATGGTGCGGTGAACAATAGCCGGTTTATTATTGAGCAGTGGCGGCTTATGTACGTAGAACTTATCCGGATTTACCGCCCCTTGCACCACCATTTCCCTAAGTCCTTATGCTGCCGTGATAAACACCACCTGATCGAACCCGGATTCCGTATCCAGGGTAAACATCACCCCCGATGCGGCCAGATTCAAACGCACCATGCGCTGCAACCCGGCGGAGAGCGCCACGCCACGGTGATCGTAGCCCTGATGCACACGATAAGAAATGGCACGATCGTTAAACAGTGAGGCAAAGACATGCTTCACCGCCACCATCACTGCATCAATCCCCTGCATATTGAGGAAGTCTCCTGCTGCTCGGCAAAGGAGAGGCATCCGGTATGTCCTCTGCCGTTGCAGAAGATCGCACGGTAAAAGAGGCATCTTTTTCCTCTTCAGCTAGTTGATCGTAGGCAGCACAAATCGCCTGTTCTAGTTCAGGCTAAAATGGAGTATCGATAATCCACTGGCGAATTTGCCCCCTAGCTTTGGTAAGCTGGTTCACATCATCAATATCGGTATGATCTAGAAATTTATAAACCCGTTGGTTGATACCGCTTTGCGTAAGAAAATTTTTAAACGCCTGCGCCGTTGTCGCAAAATCATTAGGAACCGATACGTCAAGTTCTGACAAATGGGTGATCATCTCACCCAGAAAGGCATTCTTGCCGCCTACCCACTCAACAGCATGTATACCGAGCTAGTTATACCAAAGGTATATTACGCAAAGCAGGCCGTTATTGGATATCGAAAATAATCTTTTCTGCATACGATTCCGGTCTGCATACCTAAGGATATGGAGACTACTGGGGATGTGTAAAAGTTTGGTTGGCAATTGCCTCAACGTCTTGAATGTAGCATAGCGTTTAACAAACATAGGAAAGGTGAATCGTTCAACCTATGAAATAAAAACGATTTCACTGCAGAATCTTGCTTTACGGGGTAAAAGTACAATACTGTAAAGGTTTAGCTAGTTTAGCCTGAATAAAATGAAATAGCATTTCATTAAAAATATCGTTCAACACCAATTTTTAAACGAGTTTAATGACTCTTTTTAGCAGAAAAAACGCAGGAGTTGATGTGGAAAGAAGCGTTTTTTATATCTCTGATAGCACCGTCATCACTGCCGAAGCGTTAGACTATGCCGTACTTTCTCAGTTTCCAGTCAACACAGTCACTATAACGCTGCCGTTTGTGGAAAGTGAAGAACGCGCCAACCGGTACCCGAACGCATCAATACGCTCTACTAGCAAACGGGCGTGCGTCCTCTGGAGTTTTATTCCATTATCAGCGAGACTGTCCGGGATATTATCAATAGAAGCGACGGTTTTTGTCAGGATATCGTGCAGGCATTGGTTGCGCCATTACAGCAAGAACTTAATATCCCTCCCGCCCCAGAAGCAAACGCACTTACGGACTGATAGTCAAAAACCTGGGAAAATACGACATGTGCATCGCCGCTATTGGCTATACGCTCGCCCACGATGATGGCATATCGTTGCGCAGTCTCCATCAAGCACAAGTGTCATTTTGCTCGGTGTTTTTTCGCTGTGGCAAGACACCTACCAACCTGTATCTCGCCATGCAGTTTGGCATTGGCGCCGCTAACTATCTTTTTATCGCTGATAACCTGGACAATCTACTCCTATCAGAAGCTCTAAAACCGTTTCAACATAAGCTATTCGGTCTCACTATTGATGCGAAGCGCTTGGCCGCTCTTCGCGAAGAGCGGTGCGAAACAGTCGCCATGCCTCATTGCGTCAGTGCCGGATGGAGCTGAGCGAAGTGGAAGTGCTGTTTCTTCGTCATCAAATTCCTTATCTCAACACGAAACACTACCTCGTGGAGGAGATTTCCGCCAAGATCATGAATATTTTAGGTATGAGTCGTCGCATGTACTAGTACATTATCATTTTTTACTAAAAGCGGGTTGAAATACCCTCTGATTCGTTTATCGTGGAAGTCGTGATTTCCCTACTTTTCGTCGTAGAAAAGCAGTCCATTTGGCTAGACAAGGAAAAAGAATCACATTCTCTTAGAGCTATACCTTATAATATTAAGAATATATTCACTTTATGTCACCTTTTATCAATATAAAAATGATTCTTATTTATTAAGTTAATTATTTCTAATACGATAACATCCATCGCAGAGCCACCACAGTAACAGATAATGCCGAACGCGATTTATGCTCAATATCTGCAAGCCAAAAATGACAACCCACGCCAATACGCCCGCGGTATCGCGACGAGACTTGGCATCACAGTGAAGCAGTATTAACATACGCGTGTGTTGGCCATGATGCGCAACGCTTGCGAGGGGGGGAGGGACACGCCAAAAGCTGGCTTATGGCATTAGAAAAGGTGGGTCAGACAAATCATTACGCGCAACACGTATGCCGTACACAAGCATACTGGAGTCTATAAAAATCAGCATCTGGATGGGCCACACGGTGCTGATCCTCAACCCTTACCGGGGGGCTAAGACCTGCGCTTGTTTTTAAATCAGTGGAGCGCGGCATTCAGTCTGCGGAAAGAGACGCCTCGCGGTGAACATCAGAGCATTCAATTCTTTGATCACTAGTAGGTGATGCTATCCTGAAGGTATATGCCACAGAGCAGACCGATATGGCGGCATGGAATGCGTATCTAGCCGAATTCGTTACCGATATTAACCCTGATCTGTAATTACGCCCAGAAGTGCCGACAGCCAATCAGGATCCCAACATTGACAAGGCTACATTTGAGGCCGAACGGTGTGTCATGACGGATGTGCACCAGCTTTTCATTCTGCTCAAACATTATAATTTGACTCACCAACAGGCATTATGCACCGTCAGTGACGATCTTGCCTGCCAGGTTGATACAACGCACTGGCGAAAATTCTGGCTGCCGGGCAAAAAGATCAAAACGACATCATGGTTTTCGTTGGCAACCGCGGCTGCGTACAAATTTTTACCTGTCCCATCGCGCGGGTGGAAAAAATAGCGTAGCACACCGAGTAGATCAATATTTTCAACCCTGATTTCACCCTTTATCTGATTGAAGACGCTATTGCCAAAAGCTGGATTACACGCAAACCAACAGTTGATGGTATCGTCACCAGCCTGGAACTTTATGCCGCTGACGGCATGCAAATCGCACAGTCTTTCGGTCAACGCACTGAAGTACGCGAGAGCAGGCTCAGTAGCACACACAAATCGATGTGCTTACTCTAAATAAGAAACTAGCCGCATGAAAAACTAGCTTTGTGCACTACTCCTAGCTCTGCCACTGAGCCACCAACACCAATGAACGTATTGTCTCTATTAGAGGTGATATCAGTGAAATCATTTATGCGCTCGGCCCTGAGCAGCAACTTATTGCCCGTGACACCACCAGTACCCACCCAGCAGCGGCGCAAACGTTGTCGGATGTCGGCTATATGAGCTAGTTGAATGCCGAAGAGATCCTGTCGTTAAAACCTTCATTAGTGATTCTAGTGAGCTGTCGCAACCCTCTCTAGTACTCAAAAAAGTAGCAGACAGTGGCGTTCAAGTCATCAAGTGCCTAATCAACCGACGTTGGAAAGCATTCCGCAAAAGATTCAAGTCATCGCACACGCGATGCATAAAGAGAGTAAAGGTAAAGTCTTGACCGACCGCTATCAACAGCAGGTCTCTTTTGCTGCGGTTGCTCACGCAGGAGCAGCCGCTTGCCGTATGCTGTATCCTGCATGATTTGAATCTGGCTGCGCTTTATGCCGACCGTATTGCGCTGTTGCATTAGGGGAAACTACAAGGAGCACCGCAGGCGGTTAGGCTGATGTGCTGGTACACCCTAACCCGGATAACGCCACACCACAGGTACTCTTGCGCCGTTAAGCTAGCTTAAGCAAGACACTTCCAACGCTTTTCCCCATGCTGGCAGCGTTGCCGCCAGAGATTCTTATTCAGACTGTTCGTCATAGAGGCAAGAAAAGGTCTGGTGCAACTGCTTCAACGGACCTACATCATCCTGTTCTATGGCTTCAATAGCCCGCTGTACCAGATAGTTACGCAGGATATATTTAGGATTTGCTGCCTTCACACTACGTTGGCGTTGTTCATCACTTTGCGCCTCCTGCGCTAACCGCGTACGGTAGTCGCTAAACCAGGAGTCAAATGCAGCAAGATCGATGAATGTATCTCGCAGCGGAGAATCCGCATTCTGTACTTCGGTTTCACTCAGCAAAGGGAATGTACGGGTATAGTCGCTGCGCTCACGCGTCATCAAACTCAGCAAGCCAACCATAAGATCATTATCTCTAGCATCTACATCAAAAAAAACCTAATTTAGCGCGCATCAGTTGCCCACAGTGCGTCATTAAAATCGGTTCATAGCAACCCAGCGCGGTTTCAAGTGCTTTAACCGACAATAAACCTAAGAGCACCTGCGCTAGTCGATGCAAATTCCACAATGCAATAGAAGGTTGATTATCAAACGCATAGCGACCATAATAATCGGAGTGATTATACGCAAAGTCAGGCTGGTAGTCATCCGTAAAGCCGTAAGGACCATAATCGAACATCAGGCCAAGGATCGAGATATTATCGCTACTGATAATACCATGAGAGAACTCCACCGCCTACCAGTGAGGACCATACGCGCCGTGCGTTCGATAATATCGTAAACCATAACTAGTGGCGCTGCTCATCGTGCTGCCACTGAGGCCAATGATGTATAATGGAAAGGCCGCCAGGCGCCTTACTTGCTCTGGCTGACGCGCGTAGAAATGCTTAAAATGGCCGAAACGGAGGCGGATTTCCGCGACACGCATCAGCATAGCACCCCGTTCTTCACGTTCGCGCTGAACGGGCTCATCACTGATAACAATAGTCAATGCGCACGTGGTGGAAATCCCAAGATGATGCAGCGCTTCCGAAGCGAGAAATCGCGTATCACCACCGATCGCAGCACAGCACGGCCATCCCCATACGCGAATAGGGCGTCAAGTCAGCGCCTTTTAGGTGCCACCCCATACTTGGAACCATCCGCCAGCCGTTGTTCCCCGAGCAAAAGGCCCCGTTCATCCCCAGTTGCCCTACCCAAACACTAAACTGGTGACTAGTGTAGACCTGCGTCAACGGTAGCATACCGGGTAATAGTGTCTTTCCTTAACAGATATCAATATATTCAGGCTGAAAACAACTGTCAGGCAAACCCCTAAAGGCCGAGCCAATTCTGCGCTATAATAAAGCAGACAAGCACCCTGTAATGGTGTGGGCAAAAGCGCCGTGTAGTAACCAGGCAAGGCATCATGATAATGGTGGGTGAATTTAAATCCCTGTGTCATCGGCGTTATGCCACTCTACTTGCGGCCGTCAAACTTGAGTAACGCATGCTAGCAGCGGAATAAACAAGGAAAAAACACAGGATCAATGAATTAAACAGCGTGTGTCAGCTCATACTCTAGCGCATGCAATGGGATTGCAGACCACAGTTTACCTTGTACCGCATCAACATTAAGTTGATGTACTTTTTGCAAATGATCCTGGGTATCAATGCCTTTGGCGATCACACCAAGCCCCCGTTGGTGGCTTTTCATCACGTGGAGCAAGGGATTCCATTATTAGGTCTGGCGCAGGCTGAGAAAAGATATCCCAGACCAGTTTAGGGTCTATTTTTGACATAGATCAGCAAACCATCATCAAATGCTTTCAGGTTTACCTTGCCTGAGCCGAGGTTATCTAGCCACAAGGGAAACATGTTGCTGAGCTCTGTAATGTCATTATTCCCTTTACCTTCAGACAGACATAGAAAGCCTTCATTAATTTCCAGATGCACAAAAGGCAATGCGCGAATGGCATTACACTGGGGATCAGCAGAAAACGAGCATTCGAAATATGACGTCGAGCAAAGTATAATAACAGGAATTTTATCTTGAACGTGCCTACAATGGTACCGACACTCAGCACCCAAACGGACTGTAATCTCTGCCTGAGTAGTACGCCAAAAACCAACGCTACGCCAGCGCTATTGGCAACGCCCAGTAAGTTTGGTCTTGGGCTACCACGGGTTATCAAAATAGCCTGCATGACGGCACCTGACATCGCTAGATTCGCCCCCCCAATAGTATAACAGCTAGTGTTCTCGGCAACGCAACTGCCAGATGAAAACGCCATGGGCATCATCCTACCACGCCCAGGGCACAACCCAGCGATCGCTGGCGCATAATCCGATAATCAAAGCCATCGCCACCAGCAGCGCCAATACCACGATGCGTTGCCGATCGTGATAACGCTGAAGCGAACGCAGCAGCGAGTATCCTTTATTTAATGACTGTATAACGCTATCCTGTGCACTGGGTCATACCGCGTAAAATCAACTATGCTTAGTTTAAAGCCTATCCCAATAGGCATCATTGGCGCAGCAGCTGGCAACGGACAACACGCAGAAACCGGGACGTACACGTAGTAAGTGAAGATTTCGAGCACCAAACAGGACCAAAATAGCAAGTAAAATAGCCCTAATGAGATAAGCTCTTAACCGGATTTTCATGACACGATGCGACACCCTCACCATGTCGCTTTTCTCTGCCAGAGGGGATTTTTACCATGTGGAACTAACTAAGAGAAACAACGACGCAGTACTCGGCAACGTACCCTCTGCTTCGGCGCTACCTCGCCGCACGCAATGCAACAACCGTGAACAGCTTTTTCAATCATGACGCTATGTTGCCGTTCGACAACCTTAACGAGTGCCAATGAACGAACATAGCGTTAACACAGGCCATTCGTCCAGCATAGCCATGCGCGGGGTAAGCCTGCTAAAACGTCACCTTGCGTCGTCCTGTCAGCCAGACACCGACAAATTCAGGCACTACCGAGGTGGACGAGGTGGACGAACCGTAGATTTTCTCATCAAACTAGCTCTCTACCTGGCTAGGTTCCAGATTGAGTTCTATGGTATAAGCGCCATGTGTATGTGCTTCATGGACAAAACCGGCTGCAGGATAGACGTGTCCAGAAGTACCAATGGCAATGAAGTAATCAGCTTGTCCGAGTGCCTGGTAGATACGTTCCATGCCAAGGGGTATTTCGCCGAACCACACCACGCTGTGGGCGCAGCGGCGTAGGAAACTGGCAGCAGTGACAGCGTTCATCGGCAGCAATATCACCCGTTCAATCGATAACCTGTCCGATATGACAGCAACGCACCTTAGCAATTCGCCGTGCATATGCATAACCCGCTGACTGCCCGCTCGCTCGTGAAGGTTGTCTATATTTTGCTTTACCAACAGGAAGTTATCCCCAACACCGCTTCAAGATTGGCTAACGCTAGGTGGGCTGCATTAGGCACGACCTCTGGCTGCTGCAATTGACGACAGTGAGCATTGTAAAATGCCTGCACCAGTGCGGATCGCGCTTAAACCCTTCCGGAGTGGCTACACCTTCCACCCGGTGCTCTTCCTAAAGGCCATCCGCCGCACGAAAGACTCGAATACCGGATTCTGCTAAAATCCCCGCGCCGGTTAGAACCACCACAAGCGGGCTTTTTAATTCATTCACCGCCAAATAATCCTTATGGAAAATTCGTGAACGTAGACGCTGCTGACGCAGCCGTTTTCCTTGATGAAACCGTATCATCCGTTGACGCGTATGCATGTCTTCTCCTATAATAACTGGGTGTAGCGTGTTGTTGGCGTTGTGTACTTTTTCTTACCAAGAAAAATTATTGCTCTGAAAAATGCAACAGGGTTGCACTCTGTACACCACCGGCATCGCCATAACGCGCTTTTTCAATTTGAGGCAGGCGAGGGCCCCACTGACAACAGGTAATCAGGCAATCGAGCAGGCAGAAACTGATAGATCTCATCGAAATTAGACAATCCGCAACCCAGCACCAATAATTGAGGATCAAATATCGTCAACAGATTTCCCATGCAAGCGGCGAGCACGCTCATATAACAATCAACATGCGCTAATACATTAGCCTCACCCGCTCGATAGTGGCGAATAATGGTTACAGTATTAAGACTTTCACCATAGGTATGCGCATAGAGCCACTCAAAGCCCGTCTAGAAATATAGTTTAATACAACCAGATTGACCGCAGACACATTTTACCCGCGGAATATTCATCGCCTATGATATCCAACGCATCCACCGGTAAGCGAAAATTGCCGAACTCATTGGTAATGCCGTTGCGCCAGTCAATCACTTCGCCGTTAATCACCAGACCACTACCGACTACCGGTGCCAAGGATCAGCGCTAAAATAACAGGATATTGACGAAATTCTCCGTCCCAGGCTTCCGAAAATGCAAAGCAATTGGCATTGTTAGTCATACACACATCGCGCTGCAACAGGCTTTGTAAATCAGCCTGTAACAGTTTTTTCATGGTTGCCGGCAGATTAGCAGTAAACAGCGCGCCATCGCTGCCGGGCATACCGGGAACACCAACACCAATGCTCCCCGCTTTGCCAGTCAAGGCATCAGTCTCTTGGGTGAGCGAGAAAAAGGCCGACAACAAGGCATCGTAGTGATTACGTGGCGCAGGCACCCGTTTTTTCCAGACGGAATTCATATCCTTATCAAAGACACCGACTTCAATTTTTCTGTCGTCCAGGTCAAAACCATAGTAAATGGCTCACTCCTCTGTGGCTGAATAGGTTGCGCTACTGCTTGCGTAACGCTTTTCTGCATTGCTCTTCTCAACATTGCAATCGTACACAGTACTACTGACCACTTAACACGCGCGCAGGCTCGATATGACTTGCCCGCCGCGCCGGATACCAGCTGGCGAGCAAGCTCAGTACCACAGCAGTGAGCAGCACCAGAACGACATCCATCATATGTAACTCTGACGGCAGGAAATCGATAAAATAAATATCCCCCGACAGAAAATGGTGCCCGGTCAACGATTCCAACCCGCGAATAATGATGCTCAGTTGCAGCGTCGCCACGACACCGATAACAGCGCCGATCACACATCCGAGCAGGCCAGCCAGCAGACCATACCAAATAAAAATGGTACGGATAAGCCTGTCACTTGCCCCCAACGTACGCAATACGGCAATATCGCTGCTCTTGTCTTTCACTGCCATCACCAGGGTAGAAACAACATTAAAACAGGCAACACCTATCACCAGCACCATCGCTAAATACATGATAGTCCGAATCATCTGGATGTCGCGATACATGTAACCATAAGTGCCAATCCAGTCACGAATATAGATGTAGGTATCAGCCACTTTTCCCGCATCGCGCACCAGCTTGCTGGACGCAAACACATCATCAACCTTGATGGCGATACCGGAAACATCATCGCCCATGTCGAGATACTGCTGTGCATCAGCCAGCGGAATCAACGCCAGACTATGATCAAACTGACCGCTTAATTGCAGAATACCGCTGACGTGCAGACGAATGCGTTTTGGTTGTAACAGCTTCATCTGTGGATCGCTGTTCGGGATCATCCCTGTAACCCAATCCCCGGTTTTCACCTCAAGCACCTGCGCAGCACCCTTACCCAGGATGACCTGCTGCTCACCCGCTTTAAAATTAGTCCAGGCCTCCCCGGCAACAAAATTTGACAAGGCACTCAGACGTGACTCCTGTTGGGGATCAACACCTTTCATCTGAATTGCACGTAGCCTAGCACCACTCTCCAACAGCCCGGTAAAATGAATATAAGGTGCAGCGGCAACAATGCCTGGCACCCGTTCCACTTTCGGTAACATAGCCTGCCAACCGGTAAAGGGTGGATTTACCGGCTCTATTTCACCATGCGGCACCACTGCTAAAATACGATTTTTCAATTCTCGCTCGAAGCCGTTCATGGCGCTAAGACCGACGATCAGTACCGCTACCCCGAGCGCAATACCGATAGTAGAAATCACCGATATCAGTGAAACCATGCCACCGCGCCGACGGCCCTGGCTAAAACGCAGCCCAATCAGCAGGGAAAGCGGTGGAAAACTCATTGTGCCGCTCCCATCAGGGTTGAATCTGCTGAAGCTGCCCGTCACGCATTTCCAACTGACGACGCAAACGCGCTGCCAACGATAAATCATGCGTTACCACCAGAAAAGCCGTGCCCTGACGCACATTTAACTCACCCAGAAGTTCAAAAATGGTATCAGCAGTACGTTGATCAAGGTTACCGGTGGGTTCATCCGCCAACACCAGAGACGGGTTATTTACCAGCGCTCGGGCTATCGCCACACGCTGACGTTCCCCTCCCGACAATTCGCTGGAGCGGCGCTCTCGCCGCGCATCCAGCCCAACGACCTCCAGCATAGCGCGTGCTTGCTCTTGCGTCTGCACTGGAGGTGTGTTGCCAATCAGTAGTGGCATTGCCACGTTTTCCAATGCAGTAAAATCGGGTAATAAATGGTGGAACTGATAAATAAAACCCAGTTCACGGTTGCGCAGCGCCGATTTTGCCGCGACAGAAAGCCTTCTTAACGCCTGACCTTTGAATATCACATCGCCCGTCGTAGGGGCATCTAGTCCACCCAGCAAGTGCAGCAGGGTACTTTTTCCGGAACCGGAACTCCCAACGATAGCCATTATTTCACCGTTTTGCATGCTGAACGTCACATGACGCAGCACCTCGGTAGACAACTTACCTTCCTGATAGGTTTTGCACAGGTCATTACATTGCAACAATAGGGAATCATTCATAGCGTAAAGCCTCTGCGGGATGAACGGCGGCGGCGCGCCAGGAAGGATAAAGCGTAGACAACAACGCAACGATCATCGCTACCAATGCGATAGTCACCACCTGCACAGCATCAATATGAACAGGCAGCGCAGCACCATCCAGCAACAGTCCCAATACCGGGATCAGTGTATTTATATGGCTAGCCAACAGCGTGCCGAGCAACGCGCCCAATAACGCACCAATCACCCCGGCGCTCCCGCCCTGCACCATAAACACCGCCATGATCTGGCGCTGAGTGAGCCCCTGCGTTTGCAAAATGGCTATCTCACCCTCTTTTTCCATCACCAGCAACCCCAATGACGTAATGATATTGAACGCCGCCACCGCGACGATCAGACTCAATAGCAGTCTCATCATATTTTTTTCCATGCGAACCGCCTCAAACAGTTCGCCCTTGCGTTCGCGCCAATCTTTTAACACCAGCCCGTCCGGGATCGGTTGCGCACTGAACGCAACAATATCCAACGGATTTTTTAGCCATAAGCGCCAACCGGTGATGTGCCATGCTGGGTAACGCATCAGACGCGACGCATCCTGCTGATTTACTAGCATCTGGTAACCATCCACCTCGCTACCTGCGGCAAAGGTTCCAGCCACTGTAAACAGACGCTGGCTAGGAATACGGCCCATCGGTGTCAGTTGGCTTGCTCCGGTAACCATAATACGCAGTTGCTCACCGTGCTTCACCCCAAGCTGAGAGGCCAACTTTTCGCCGAGGATCACCTGATATTCACCGAGTTGGAGTTGTGTTAACTGTGTATTTTTCAAATAACGCGACAAAGGTTCGGGCTCATCGGGATTAATCCCCAACATCACCCCCACCGCAACGCTGCGCGCGCTTTGCAGCATCACGTCGCCAGTGGTGATGGGTGCAATACTCGTGACGCCTTGCATAGCACTCAACGATGAAGCAGGTAATGCCTGCGGATCGAGCGAACCGTTCGCCGTGGTCACCACCGCTTGCGGCATCAGCCCCAGGATACTTTCCTCAAGCTCCCGTTCAAATCCATTCATAACAGACAATACGGTTACCAGAGCCATCACACCCAATGTGATGCTAATGGCTGATAACCAGGAGACAAATCGCCCGAAGCGATCCGCTGCTCGCCTACGCATATAACGCAGGCTAATAAATAATGCAACAGGTTGATACATGAAATTCGTCTGGATAAGGTTGCTAAAGTGAAGTGATCAAGGATAATAAAGGGTCATATCACTTTATGGAACCCTACCCCGCTTTCTACACTACTTTTTCTTATGCTGGAACAGGGCAACACCTGATATTCAGATTATGCCTGAACAAAATCGCTATGTCCTGCCCGTAAAAGCGGGTGAAAAACACCTGTTGTTTCAGATCACCAATGCCGTCTGTGCAGTTAAGTGTGCCGACATTATTGAACGCCACGCTGAGCCGGTAGTACTTATCGCACCTGATATGCAAAACGCGCTACGGCTACGAGATGCACTTCAGCAATTTACCGCTCATCCTGTCAGCACATTATGTGACTGGGAGATGCTGCCTTACGATAGCTTTTCTCCTCATCAGGAGATCATTTCGGCAAACCTCTCGACGCTTTATCACTTACCGGGGATGACGCGTGGCGTGCTGGTATTGCCGGTTAACACACTGATGCAAGTGTTTGCCCACATACCTTCTTGAACGGCCATTCGTTGATGGTGAAAAAGGGGCAGCACCTCTCACACGATGAGTTGCTTGCTCAGTTGGAGCAAGCGGGATATCGCAGTGTCGATCAAGTAATGGAGCACAGTGAGTTCGCAACGCGAGGTGCACTGTTTGACCTCTTTCCTATGGGCAGAGAAAAGCCCTACCGTATCGATTTTTTTTTCGACAACGACGTAGACAGCCTGCGCGTATTTGATGTCGATAGTCAGCGCACGCTGCACGAAGTCGCACAGATTAGTCTTGCTGCCCACGCATGAATTCCCTACGGACAAAAATGCCATTGAGCACTTTCGCAGCCAGTGGCGCGAAACATTCGAGGTAAGTCGCGATACCGAGCACATTTATCAGTAGGTCAGTAAAGGCAGCTGGCGAGAAGGTATCGAATATTTAGCAGCCGCTGTTTTTTGAACAGCCGCTCAGCGCCCTGTTCAGCTATCTTCCCCGCAATACGCTGCACCTGCTTTTAGTCAGATATTCAACAACTTTTGAAAGCCGCCGTGTAGCACGATGCGTCCGCTATTACCACCAGAATCGTTGTGGCTGCGTGTCGATACCTTGTTCAGCGAACTCAAAGCCTGGCCGCGCATTCAGCTAAGTAAAGATACGCTGCCAGATATTGCCATTGCGTATCAGAACAAAGCACCGCTGGATGCACTTGCACTGCGCCGCTTTTTAGAAGGGTTTACCGGGCAGGTTATTTTTTCGGTCGAAAGCAAGAGGCGTCGCTAAACGCTTCAGGAATTACTGGCACGCATTAAAATGGCACCAACATCGATCGCCCGACTGGATTAGGCCGATAAACTCGGCGCTTACCTTATCATTGGCGCCAGCGAGCACGATTTTATCGACACCTTAAGTCAGCGAACGTTGATTTGTGGGAGCGACATGCTCGGAGAATGCGTTGCACGCCGCGGCGCCAAGACAGTCGCCATACCACATCAACACCGACACGCTGATCCGTAACCTAGCGGAACTACACCCAGGTCAGCCATGGTGCATTTGGAACATAGCGTCGGGCGTTATGTCGGCCTCACGCTGAGTACATAATCCTGACCTTATGCGGGTGAAGATAAACTTTATGTGCCCGTATCATCGCTACACCTCATCAGCCGTTATTCAGGTGGAGCCGATTGGTCTGTGGTGACGTGGGCTGCGGCAAAACCGAAGTTACGATGCGCGCTGCGTTTCTTGCCGTGAAAAACCACAAACAGGTTATGGTGCTGTACGACAACGCTGCTGACACAGCAGCACTACGATAATTTCCGCGCCAGCCCGTGTTGCAGATTCAAACCCAGATTCGTAAGGCACTGGATGACAGCGGCACTCGACCGGACATCATCTACCTAATCGGTGGCAGTGCCCGCTCACCACAGTTTCGCCAAGCGGTATAACAGACATTATTATCGCCAGCGGCGATGATTTCGTTTAGGTTACAGCGGGGTTGGCACGCTGGGCTGAATTACTATTTCAGCGTTAAGAATCAAATACACGCCCCGTCAGGCGTGTTGTTTCTATTACCACTTATGCCTTTTGATTCAGCACTAGTTGCACATTTCTATCCAACGTGATTTGGGTACTGGGATCGCGATCCATCCGAATTTTGCCTTGCTGTGTACCAATCTTATTGATGACGTCATATGACAACGCTGTTGCGTCGTCGTGTAGGTATCATTGTTGCATATAACCCTGCACCTGGTTGTGCCTGCATATCCGCTCGCCAATGCTCCCGCGACCGTAGCGATATCCTTTCCTCGACTACCCCGACTTTGTGGTGGCCCAGCATACCTCCCGCCACAACGCCCAGCACCGAACCTTCCAGTCGATTCTCATCCTGCACCGGGCGACGATCGTCACGCTAACATCGCGGCACTCCTGACGCGGTGTTTTAACCGTTTCTTTGATCGGCGTTGCCGAGATAACCTGGGCGAATTGCGGTTCGGGTAAGAAAATCTCCATGCTAGCTACTGCTGCAACTCCCAATACAGCAGCCACATCAATACACACCACACTAACATGGATTTGTTCACAGAAACCTCCAATGACCTCTCCTCTCGCACGTACCCTTACTGCCTTAACCTATAGACCGCCAGGTGACGCCCTTGACGTCTGTTTCAGCCAATGTGATGTGCGTTGCTTCGTTGATTACGTACAAAGGTGTGCATTCCGCGGGGGATGTGACAATCAGATTAGTTAACCAAAAGCGCAGATATATTAATAAAATGTGGTTATTGAGGATTTTTCCTAACGGCGATTGGACTTATTAAGTCGAGATTTTTGTCCTAAGGGGATAAGAAAGCACGTCGCCTGGGTCGCCTTGGCGGTGTAACATGCCGTCCTAAAAGGTATCACGCCGTATAGCAGAGTTTATTAATGCAATTTCAGGTGTGGACGAATCACGCGGTTAATACCCGCCCACCAGCATCATCAACCCGGTTTTGGTATAGCCGTCCAAGGCAATCTGGTGTATACGATAAAGTGAAATGTATACTGCGCGGGCAATCGGCCCCTTGACCATCACCGGAACCGTGCATCAGGTTACCCATCAGGCTGCCAAAAGTACTGAATTTAGACAGCGACACTAGCAAAAATCATAATCTTTGTAAACGTAAGGTTTCAGTGGTTGTCCGTTAAGCTGTGCGAGAATATTACGATAACAACGCGTCGCCATCTAGTCGCTGCCTTAGCGCACGGCGGCGGCACAACGCTACCACTCGGTTGCAGACAAAAAGCACAGTCGCCGATAGCGTAGATGTTCGGATCGCGCGTTGTTTGAAACGTGGTTTCTACCATCAATTGGTTGATGCGGCTAGTTTCCAGGCTGGCAATCTCTTTCGTTGCATCAGAAGCTTTGATTCCTGCAGCCACACCATCAGGTCGACTTCAATAAATTCGTCTTCTTTAGTATGAAAACTATCGGATTTCGCTTCCGTTACCATAGTTTTAGTCAGTTCCTGATGCGCAGCAGCAGAAATACGCGGAGGCAGCGTAGGTAAAATGCGTTCACCCGCTTCCACTAGCGTCACATTCAGCGCCTGATTGTCCAGCCCGTCAAATCCGTAACTGTGAAGTTATTTCACCGCGTTATGCAGCTCGACGAAGAATTCAACCCCCGTCGCACCGCCACCCACAATAGCAATATTGACCTTTTCTTTATAGTCATTAGTGTTCGAGGTGAACTTCAGGAGCAGGTTAAGCATTTCATTATGGAAACGGCGTGCCTGTTTGGGGCTGTCGAGAAAAATACAGTTATCCTTAATACCCGCGGTACCAAAATCGTTGGAGATACTGCCCAACACGATCACCAGTATCGTCATACGGCAGCGAGCGTTCAGCAACTAGTATTTTGCCCTGCTCATTATCTATTTCAGCCAATCGAATGCACTGGTTTTCACGATCGATGGCAATCAATATGCCTAATTGAAAATGGAAACCATGATTGCGCGCATGTGCCAGAGAGCTCAGAGCATCAATGTCATCATCCATCGACCCTGTTGCTACTTCATGCAACAACGGTTTTCATAAATGACTTTGATTACGATTGACCAAGGTAATTTTAGCTTTGCTTTTGCGCCCTAACTTATGGCCTAGGCTGGTAGCTAACTCCAAACTGCCGGCTTCACACCGCCAGCAATAACAATTTTTTATGTGCTGATATCAAAACGATTCCCTAATTGGGAACCTTATAGTTAATAAGGTGTAAAAAAATAATATTATTATATTGCTTATTTTTATCATAAGTTAAATTGAAAATCTGAGAGAAAAATATCACGTCAGGTCATTTAGTCATACTAAAATTGATATATATCAATATATTTTTTAGGCACTTGATTCGCTAAGACAAATCTTCTTTTGAATTCATCAAGTTATTTTGCATGTCACTACGTCAGTAGTGAAAAACAGCGTTGGACGATAAAGACCAAACGTCTTTGATAGGAAAAAAGAAGGAAAATTATGGTTGATTAACCTGATATTTTGAATGCTTTGATGCGCTGGAGATGTGGAGAAATACTCTTGAACTTGTGCGTATGAATGTCATCCGAAATTACTTCGTAGTACGTTCCCAGCAAAGCAGTACTGCGCTGGCCATTTGATCATCGCGCGACAGTGCCTGCCAGGCAACGATCGCAATTCTTCTCTCGAAAATTGGCAACGCATTTGGTGGTAATATCTGCGTATTCTTCTGGTCTGTCGATCTTCTCCGCCATGTTCTCTTGCGGGAACATGGCTTGGAGTAAAAATTACCTGACGAATATCATACAAGAATCCGATGCGCTCGCTCAGCCCAAAAGCTCCCCCAGTCCAACGCCACATATCAGTGGGCGATATTCCTACCCACGCTGAACCAGTTTGTTGACCTGATTTATCAGGTTTTGCATATCGTGTCAAGGATGAAGCGTACTGTAACTCAGCAGTTCAACATCCTGATCAATAAACTGCAACTGTAACAGTTTTTCATGGTTGCCGGGGCTATTCGAATCAAATCCATGCAAGTATATAATCATCTGAACTTCATCCTCTGGTTACGACCAACGCGAGAAATCTCACCCCTTGTGACAGGTTATCTTCCGAGTAAGTGACCAACATTATTACACCTGATAATAAGATAATCGGCTTAGGGCAGCCACTGCCTAACCGACCGTCTCAAGGCATTCAAACTGAAACCTGGACGCCGTTGCTGGTAAGCTTGCAGAAAGCGCTGTCGAGAATTACCTTCCAGCCCATTTTGTTGTATCAGCAGCGCTGACTTTAGCACAATATCACCATCGGCTGCGTACTTCCAATCGATAAGCAATAACGAGCCTTGCAGTGTCACCAGTACATTTTCACTATGTACATCGAGATGTAAAGGTGCCCATGCCAGCGTATCAGGCAGTCGGCGCGTTGAAAATAGTGATGCCTCCTCACAGCAGTGCTGGCGAACGCCGACGAGGATCCATATGCTGCCAATGGCAGGCAAACTGCATCGGCAAATTCAAGCGATAACTACTGCATGGTTATCGGTGAAACTGGCAGAGCAACTGCGTCAGCGCACCCCCTCCAATAGCCGAGAATAATCTTGCCCAGAAGCCGTACAGCCAGCGGTCCACTCTATAATCAACCAACCTTCACGGTAGATGACAGGTTTAGGTGCCAGGCGGTGTGCAGAAAATTGGTGTAACAGGCGGTACTCACGCTGTCTTAGCCTCCCAACTATGCGCTTGCACGGTTTGATGTCGTGCCAGAGAAATACACGATCGCCTACGTGAACTCAGCAGCAGAGGCTGCCAGAGCCATTCATGGCATCGAAATGAAAACCGGCGCTATTAACCCGCCAGAAATTGTTGCGCAAGCAAATGTTCAAGCGCGAATTGGCTATTGGACGACACCATTTCCCAACCATACAATCTCACCAGTTTGCACCAGCATCAGTTGCATATCCAACTGCGGTGTTTTTACATCACCGCTAACATCGCTATAGAGCACATACTGCGCACTCACATAGCGTGCAAGACCAATCGCCTTACTGCGCGATCCCAGGCTGTCATCCGCCGATAATCCCAACGTCTGTTTAGCTACCGCCACCTGTTCGCGCGGCACCAATGTGAACGCTTTACCGTTCGAAAGAACATCGTAAATCGCCATCGTCGCTTTCGCTACCGGCAGCGATCCGTTGGTGTTGTTCTTAACGCTATTAACCAGTAGAATACTCCCAGGAGCTGCATCGCTCGCCTGTAGCATTTGCGCTACCAACGGCGCCACGCTACCTTCCCAGTTCAAAATTTGAATTTTTGGGGGCGTTGGCACCGGCTGTCCTGGCGGCGGCATTACCACTTCCGGCTGCTGCGGTTGCGCCGGCGGCTGTTGCTCTGGTGGACGCGTCATACAACCCGTTAACACCATTGCCCCCAACATCAGCACAAGATACTTTTTCATACTTTCCTCTCTAAAAGCCCTTACAGAAACAGGTGAAGGTGTACTTGCTGAACATCCTGACCCCAAGTGCGAGCCTGGGATACGCACTTCGCTTTATGCTGGCACCAGAACGCTGCGCGCCTCATCATAAGGCAACACATCCAGACCTTTTTCGTCATACCAGTAAAAGCGGTACTGCACCGCTATCGTCTGCAATGAGGTATTACGTAGCAATCTGATGCTCTTTCGCGCCCTTACTGCGTGTCGTCAGTAAGGGTTTTGATGGCTTAATTCAGACAGATAACAGGGAGATATCCAGCACTAATGCTTGCCGCTCGTTGATGGTCAGCACTGGCTACTTACCGGAACACGCGACTACCCCACATGATCAATACAGCTAACAGACCACGTGCAATATGGACATTCATTAATTTAATCCGACAGCAACGGCCCCAGAGGACGGCCGCCCAATAGGTGCATATGAATATGATAGACCTCTTGGCCGCCATGACGATTACAATTGACGATTAATCGATAACCATCATCGTCAATGCCCTCGTCGCGGGCGATCTTACTTGCGACAGTGAATAGTCTTCCTAATGCCAGTTCATGCTCAGGCAAGATATCGTTCACATTGTGAATCAATACGTTAGGCACAATCAAAACGTGCGTTGGTGTGCGGGGTGATATATCGCGAAAGGCGGTCACCAGATCATCCTGGTAAACGATGTCGGAAGGAATTTCCCGGCGGATAATTTTACTGAAAATAGTTTCTTCAGCCATGTTTGAGTTCCTTGTAAACGCGTAACGCCGAATGGTTACTGCAGAGTATGAGTGACTCTTTCGGTTGCTTTCAACCTTCTTTCTGTTTTTTCTTGTTCAGATGTCTGCTTTCAGCTTTTTTTACCGTACATCAGCGCCAAATAAAAAAGGGAGCTTAAGCTCCCTTTATCACTCCTCGAGCAGCGGATCAATGATTACGGATGTAATCATCCATATCCGTTTTCAGGTTGTCTGATTTAGTACTAAAAATAGCTTGCACACCGGACCCCGCGACAACAACACCCGCCGCCCCCAGTTTTTTCAGACCCGCCTGATCCACTTTGGTTATATCACCCACGCTCACCCGTAAACGCGTAATGCAGGCGTCCAGATTGGTGATGTTCTCTTTACCACCGAATGCAGTCACCAGCGCCGCCGCCATTTCACTGTTATTCTGAGCAGACTGTTCAGACGTACTCTCTTCACGGCCCGGCGTTTTCAGATTCAGTTTAGCAATCAGCATGCGGAAGATAGTGTAGTAAGCCAGCGCGTAACACAGGCCAACAATCGGGAATAAACGCAGTTTACTGCCGTTACCGCTCAGGATCACAAAATCGATCAAACCGTGAGAGAAGCTGGTGCCATCGCGCATTCCTAGTAGGATACACATGGGGAACGCCAACCCTGCCAGAATGGCATGGATCACATACAGAATCGGTGCTACAAACAGGAATGAAAACTCAATCGGTTCGGTGATCCCGGTCAGAAATGAGGTCAATGCTGCGGAGAGCATGATGACGCCCACTTTGGCACGATTCTCAGGTTTTGCCGAGTGCCAAATGGCGATTGCCGCCGCTGGCAGACCGTACATTTTGAACAGGAAGCCGCCCGCTAATTTACCTGCAGTCGGGTCACCCGCCATATAACGCGGAATGTCGCCATGAAATACCTGACCTACAGCATTGGTAAATTCACCAATTTGCATCTGGAACGGTACGTTCCAGATGTGGTGCAGACCAAACGGCACCAGAGAACGTTCAACAATGCCATAAAGGCCAAATGCCAGTACCGGGTTCTGATAGGAAGCCCAATGAGAGAATGTCTGAATTGCTGTCCCTACCGGAGGCCAAATAAAGGAGAGCATCACGCCTGTGATAATCGCGATCAGACCAGAGATGATCGGCACAAAACGCTTACCGGCGAAGAAGCCCAGATATTCCGGCAACTGAATGCGATAAAAGCGGTTAAACATGTAGGCTGCAATCGTACCGGCGATGATCCCACCTAACACTCCGGTATCCGCCAGATGTTCTTTGATGATCACTTCAGGTGGCAGTTGCAGCACGAGCGGAGCCACCGCAGCCATTGTTTTTACCATAATACCGTAGGCAACAACGGCCGCCAGCGCAGAAACGCCATCGTTATTGGTAAAACCGAGGGTAACGCCGATGGCAAAAATCAGTGGCATATTGGCGAATACGGAGTCACCCGCTTGCGCCATCACGCTAGAGATGATGGACGGCAGCCAGCTAAAGTTGGCCGATCCTACGCCCAGCAGGATACCTGCAATGGGCAGTACGGAAACAGGCAGCATCAGCGACTTACCTACTTTTTGCAGGTTGGCAAATACATTCTTGAACATAATTGATTGTGCTCCTGAGTAATAGTGCTTCTACGGCGTTATAGCAACAAAAAATAGGGAGGATACCCTTTGTTATTTAAGGGATTTATTCCTCTTTTAATTTTTATGCAGAGTAAAATAAATGACCCATTTAATATTTGACTGCTATCACTTTTCGTTGCGCAAAGAGGTCGCCTGGCGAACAAAATCGCTATTTTTGTCTGTTATCGCGACAAATACCCCCAACGCTAGCGATAAAATGTCCAACCAGCGAAGAGATAAGGAGGAATTAATTATGTGCCACGAAAAAACTCGGCTATTTTTAGACAATAGCCCACGAAGGTCAACCGTTGAGCATCGATATGGAACAGGCAGGAGAAGTTTTCTGTGGTAGCAGCTGCGAATTGTGGAAGCTCGATGCCCTTCAGCACGGACAGATACTCCGCAATATCAAGTACATAGGCGGGTTGGTTCTCTTTACCACGAAACGGCACCGGCGCCAGCCAGGGAGAGTCCGTTTCTACCAGTAGGCGGT
The DNA here is from genome assembly GCA_051305815.1 of Candidatus Malihini olakiniferum. GTDB lineage: Bacteria > Pseudomonadota > Gammaproteobacteria > Enterobacterales > Enterobacteriaceae > Symbiopectobacterium > Symbiopectobacterium olakiniferum_B. Next base: position 333,185 of record JBPPLV010000021.1, on the reverse strand, counting down.
CCAATGGCATAAACCGCGCGACATCGCGCAGTTCATCCGCATTGCGAAATGTGACAATACCGGAAAATGAGATATAAAACCCCATATCCAAAAGTGTACGTGCTGTCGCGATATTTTCGGTAAAACAGTGCAACACACCACCACAGCGTTCTGCCCCCTCTTCTTTCAGAATATTAAGAGTATCCTGACGTGCTGAGCGGGTATGAACGATAACCGGCTTGTTTAATTCACACCCGACACGAATGTGTTTGCGAAAGGAATCGCGCTGTTGCTCCTGCGTTTCTTGCTGGTAGTAATAATCAAGGCCGGTTTCTCCCATCGCCACCACTTGCGGATCGGAAGCCAGTTGACGTAGCTCAGCATAGTCATACGCGGCGTCCTGATTCAGGGGATGTACACCGCACGAATAAGCCACTTCGCGCCGATCGCCTATCAGCTCGCGCATGGCGCGAAACCCCGGCAGCGTGGTTGCTACCGCCAGAATAAAGCCTACATCGCGCGCTTGCGCTTTAGCTAGTACGTCAGACACATCTTTATGCAGTGATTGATAATCCAGACTATCAAGATGGCAATGTGAATCCACTAATAACATGCTATTTACTCAACGCTTATTAGATATAAAAATAGGGAAAGACATTCAGGCTTTCCGGGTGGAACACTTGTTCCCATTCCAGTAACACATCGGCAAGCAGCAGTTCACGGTTTACGCCTGTCACCGTTAGAAGCTGATGGCGGCACCGTAGCCAACGAGAGAGCACTGCATCTAACTCCACAGAGGTTAATTGGTTGGCTAACAGTTCTATCAGTTCATCCTGATCGAGATTGACGCGCTCGCTCGCGGCACCATGCTGTATTTTTAACGCATCCAGCAACAGCGAAGAAAGCCAGTGAATGCGCTCTGGCGCGTCTTCGTGGTTTAGCTGCGGCAATAAGGAATAAAACGCACGGGGTGCTACCGCATTTGCTAGCACATGACATAACACAGAGCGCTGACACGCAGTCTCTTCATGCAGTAAATGTTCTGCTGCAAGCGGCGCACCTGCCTGCAAACGCAGTGCGGTTTGCAACGCCTGCGCAGAGGTAGAATGCCGCTTATTGAGCCAGGAAACGCTTTGTGCTTCGTCTGACGTAGGCAGATAAAGATACAAGCAGCGACTGCGCAGCGTCGCCAGCAAACGCGTTGGCTCATGGCAACCCAGCAGAAAATAGGTCGCATCTGGCGGTTCTTCCAATGTTTTTAATAGCGCGTTGGCCGCTGCTTCCGTCAACTGCTCGCTATTTTCGATCCACACCAGTTTAGCTCCGCCCTGTCGTGAACGCTGATAGAGGTTTTCCAACACGTTACGTATCGCATCAAGGCCTAACCTCTGTTTGCCTTTTTCCGGGACAAGGACATACCAGTCAGGGTGCGTACCCGCTATCATCAATTTGCAGGAATAGCACTCGCCGCAGCTTTTCATTCCCTCAGGGTTCTGGCACAGCATGCGTCTTGACAAGGCATACACCAGCGATTCGCGCCCCATACCGGGTAGCGCATGCAACAAGACTGCATGGTGCGCCCGCCCTTCCTGATATCCCTCAATCTGTTGACGATAGGGTTCATTCAACCAGGGATACCATTCCATGCTCAGCGCTCCTGCGCCGTCAATGGCGCATCATCTTGCGTCATTTGCTGACGTATCCAGTGTGTCAAAGCGGTTTCGATAGCCATGCTTACCTTTTCCAACGACTGCGCGGCATCAACGGTAACGATGGTAGGATCTGCAGCAGCTAGCGCCTGATAGCGGACGTGCGTACGTGCGAAAAAATCCAGTGACTCCTGCTCAATGCGGTCAAGCGCTCCACGCTGACGGGCACGCGCCAATCCCTTCTCGGGTGGAATATCCAGGTACAGAGTAAGATCGGGGCGGAATGAACCCAGCACCGTATCGCGCAATGACTGCATCAACTGTTGATCCATGCCACGTCCGCCACCTTGATATGCCTGAGAGGAAAAATCGTGACGATCGCCGATCACCCAACAACCACGCGCCAGCGCTGGCTTTATTACATTTTCAACCAACTGCACTCTGGCAGCATAAAGCATCAACAATTCAGCTTTATCCGTGATTTTTTCATCTTCTGTGCCCTGTTTTATCAGGTCTCTCAGCCGCTCGGCTAGCGGTGTACCACCGGGTTCTTGAGTAAAAACCACGTCTTTCACCCCGTGAGCGTGCAAGACTTTCAGTACAGTATTCTGCGCACTGGTTTTACCTGCAGCTTCTAGTCCTTCAATCACGATAAATTTACTGTTCATCCCGGTCCTTCAGCGTAGAGCGGTAAGCGCGCACTGCGCGGTTATGATCGGCAAGGTTGGTGGTAAAGCGATGTCCACCTTTCCCGTCCGCCACAAAATAAAGATAATCTGTTTTTACCGGATGCGCTGCGGCTTCAAGCGAGGCCAGGCTCGGCATGGCAATAGGCGTCGGCGGCAATCCAGCGATCACATAGGTATTATACGGAGTGACAGTATCCAGCGCGCTACGCGCGATCACCCGACGATAATCATCACCCATACCGTAAATTACGGTAGGATCGGTTTGCAGACGTATACCAGCGCGCAGACGATTCATAAACACGGATACGACCTGAGGGCGCTCCTCTTTCACTGCCGTTTCTTTTTCAACGATGGATGCCATGGTAAGTAAGGCTTCTCGTGAATCATAGGGCAGGCCTGCCTCGCGATTTTTCCAAACCTCTTCCACCGCATTACGCATACGATGATGAGCGCGCAACAGCAGATCGCTGTCACGCGTGCCTGCAGTGTAGAGGTAGGTATCAGGATAGAGCCAGCCTTCTAGGTTTTCCGTCTCTTTTATATCTAACAGTGCAGCAATCTCTTGCGGCGTTTTATCCTGCACGCTGTGTGTCAGATAAGGTGCTGCTTTCAGCGTTTCCAGCCAATCGCGTAAGAGTGAGCCTTCAATAAAGCGGATAGAGAATTGCGCCTCTTTACCGCTTGTCAGCAGAGCTAGCATCTCTCGTACCGTCATCCGTGGCATAAAGCGGTATGTCCCCGCTTTGAATTTCGCCAGTTCCGGCTCTGCACGCAGTAACCACTTAAACAGCACCGTCGCTGGAATCACCTGCTTTTCCTTGAGAATTTTTTCCAGCCCCTCTCTTCCCGTGCCCGCCGGGAGAGTGAAAATCGTCTCCTGCTCAATCAACAGCGCAGAACGCGCGAACTGTTGGAGGTTATGCCATGCAACACCGAGCGCAGTGGTTAGCCCAATCACCAACAGTATGAAAAAAAAAGTTTTCTGTCTTTTCATCATTTAACCATCGACAAATCGTTAGGGATCAGTAGTTGGTACAGAGCTCTGGAGCGATAACACCAGGTATCAATTTGGTTCACCGGTATCACCGGCATCAAGGAATTACAAATAAACGCTTCATCAGCATCGGCGAGCGTGGTCACTGCTTCACGAACCACCTGCAGCCGATAATCAGGATATTGCGCTAAGCAAGCAATCAGATATTGACGCGCGACACCGTTCACTCCCGCCGATGACAAGTCTGGAGTAAATACCTGATTTCCCTTTCGCCAAAATAAATTGGCCGCACAGCATTCCACTAGGCAGCCCCCAGTGTCAAGCACCACCACATCATCTACGCTATGAGTTTCCATCTCCTGGCGTATCAGAACCTGTTCCAGCCGGTTCAAGTGTTTGATGCCTGCCAATAGCGGATTGCACCCCAAAGTAACCGGACTGATACCAAGCAAGATACCCTGCTCACGCCATTCAGCGTAATGAGCAGGATAATCTGTCTGCATGACAATTCGTGTCGGTTTACGGCAAGATAGAGGGCTATAACCAAGCCCGCCACTGCCTCGGGTTAGGATAGTTTTCACTACACCTTGCTCAACTCCCTGTGCCGCCTGCTCCATTTCGGTTTGTAATTCACCCCACGCAGTAAAAGGGATATGAAGACGATAGATATCCTGGCGTAAACGCGCCATATGCAATTCCAGCCAAACTATCTTCCCCGTCAATACGCGCGCAGTGGTGAAGCAACCATCACCATACTTGAGGCCACGATCGGCAGCTGCTATCTGTTCTTGCGCTTGGCCATTTATCCAAAACATGCGATATTCTCACCCAAAGGTTCATTCACGCCTGTGTCAACCACACAGAGTATTGGCAACGGCATAGCATTCAGAGTGAGTGTTAGTAACCGATATCCGTAAAAAGCCGCATGTTCTGAATTCGCCCTTACATGCAATGTTTGATAACAGGCGAAAAACCCCCGATTGCACGGGCTTTTTAGCAATATCGCAACGTGATTACACGCGGCGGAACACCAGTGAGCCGTTGGTGCCACCAAATCCGAAGGAGTTACACAATGTGTATTCCATATCGGAAACCTGACGTGCTTCATGCGGTACAAAATCCAGATCACAACTTTCATCTGGATTATCCAGATTAATAGTCGGTGGAACAGCCTGATCGCGCAGGGCCAGCACAGTGAAGATAGACTCCACTGCACCCGCAGCACCTAACATGTGACCGGTCATGGATTTAGTTGAACTCACCATCACACGACTCGCTTGTTCACCAAACACGGATTTCACTGCATGCGTTTCCGCAAGGTCACCAGCTGGTGTTGATGTACCGTGCGCATTGATATACCCAATCTGAGCCGGAGTAATGTCTGCATCACGTAACGCATTCTGCATCGCCAATGCGGCACCCGCGCCGTTTTCAGGCGGTGACGTCATGTGATAAGCATCGCTGCTCATGCCGAAGCCAACGATTTCGGCATAGATTTTCGCGCCACGCTTCTTCGCATGTTCGTATTCTTCCAGCACCATAATCCCGGCACCGTCACCCAGCACGAAACCGTCACGGTCTTTGTCCCACGGACGGCTTGCCGCCTGCGGATTGTCATTACGCGTGGAGAGCGCTCTGGCAGCGCCAAATCCGCCAACGCCCAGAGGGGTACTGGCCTTTTCTGCACCGCCAGCCAGCATAATATCTGCATCGTTGTAAGCGATAATGCGCGCTGCATGGCCGATATTGTGCACACCTGACGTACAGGCAGTCGCAATAGAAATACTCGGACCACGCAGTCCGAACATGATGCTCAGATGCCCTGCGACCATGTTAATAATGGTGGCAGGGACAAAAAACGGACTGATTTTACGCGGACCACCGTTCACCAATGAGCTGTGGTTCTCTTCAATGAGACCTAAGCCACCAATGCCGGAACCGATCGCCGCACCGAAGCGCATCGCGTCTTCTTCCGTTACTTCAATACCGGAATCTCGCATGGCATTGATACCAGCATCGATACCGTATTGAATAAAGGCATCCATCTTGCGCGCTTCTTTGCGCGAGATAAAATCCTCGCTACTGAAATGCTTTACTAAGCCAGCAAAACGGGTTGCATAGGCAGTAGTATCGAAATGGTCGATCAGGCTGATGCCACTCTGACCGGCAAGAAGAGCAGTCCAGGTGGACTCAACTGTATTGCCGACAGGAGTTAACATGCTCAGTCCGGTCACAACTACACGACGCTTAGACACGCTTGTCCTCCAGGGAGGGAAAATATGACACTGCGGGAGAAAGAAAACTTAGGCGGTCGAGCGACCGCCTAGATATGTTCGCTTACTGCTGGTTAGCCTGAATAAAATCAATGGCTGCCTGAACAGTTGTGATTTTTTCTGCTTCTTCGTCTGGAATTTCAGTATCAAATTCTTCTTCCAGCGCCATTACCAGTTCAACGGTGTCAAGAGAATCAGCGCCGAGGTCATCAACAAAGGAAGCGTTGTTAGCCACTTCTTCCGGTTTAACACCAAGCTGTTCAATGATGATTTTCTTAACGTGTTCTTCGATAGTGCTCATACTCTTAAATTTCCTATCAAAACTCGCTTTTGCGATGGTTTTCGTAGTGTATAAAATGTTGAAAAAGATGCAACAAAATCTTTTCTGGTCTAACCACGATTTTGTGTTATTTGCGGTTTTCACCGCAAATAACACAAATAAATTCCGAGCTCTCTAGAGCATATACATGCCGCCATTGACATGCAATGTCTCACCCGTAATATAACCAGCCTCATCTGAGGCCAAAAAAGCAACAGCACTGGCGATCTCCTTTGCGTCCCCAAGACGGTTTGCGGGAACCCGGCTCAAAATGCCTGCACGTTGCTCTTCTGTCAATACTTGCGTCATATCGGTTTCAATAAAACCTGGCGCAACCACATTGACAGTGATGCCTCGTGAGGCCACTTCACGCGCCAGCGATTTGCTAAAACCAATCAGGCCCGCTTTCGCTGCCGCATAGTTCGCCTGACCGCCATTCCCCATCGTTCCGACTACGGAACCGATGGTGACGATACGGCCAAAGCGTTTTTTCATCATGGCACGCAATACCGCTTTTGACAGACGAAATACGGACGTCATGTTGGTATCGATAATATCTTGCCACTCGTCGTCTTTCATTCGTATCAACAGGTTATCACGCGTAATTCCGGCGTTATTAATCAAAATATCGATTTCGCCGAAATCAGCACGAATTGCTTTCAATACCGCATCAATGGAAGCCTGATCGGCGACATTGAGCATATAACCTTTACCATTGGCATCCAACCACTCACTGATGGCTTGAGCTCCTTTCTCACTGGTGGCGGTACCCGCCGCGGTGACACCGCGGGCGACCAATGTTTCTGCTATAGCATGGCCAATGCCGCCGCTTGCACCCGTTACCAGGGCGATTTTTCCTTCAAAGCTCATGGTATTTCTCCGTTTTATCGTTCCAGGGCAGCAGACAGTGAAGCGGGATCGTTAACCGCCGCCGCACTTAAGGTATCAACGATACGTTTTGTAAGTCCGGTCAAGACTTTCCCCGGACCGAATTCCAATAAGGTATCAACACCTTGAGCAGCAATGTAGGAGACACACTCAGTCCAGCATACTGGGCTATAAAGCTGTTTTACCAGCGCCATCCGAATCGCATCTGGATCGGTTTCAATACGTGCATCGATGTTGTTCACCACAGGAATGGCTGGCGTAGTAACTGTAATCGCTTTTAACGCCTCTGCCAGTTTTTCTGCCGCAGGTTTCATTAATGCGCAGTGGGAAGGTACACTCACTAGTAGTAGTAAAACACGTTTAGCCCCGGCAGCTTTACAAGCAGCACCAGCACGTTCAACGGCTTCTTTGTTACCCGCAATCACTACCTGTCCCGGTGAGTTGAAATTCACCGGAGAAACGACTTGCACTTGAGCAGAAGCTTCACATGCAGCAGCAATAGCTTCGTTATCGAGACCAATGATAGAATACATAGCACCCATCCCTTCTGGCACGGCTTGCCGCATTATTTTGCCGCGCAGTTCAACCAGACGCACCGCTGCCTGAAAGTCCAACGCACCGGCACACACCAGCGCCGAATATTCGCCCAGACTGTGACCGGCCATCAACGCAGGCTGTTTACCGCCCTGTTGTTGCCACACACGCCAGATAGCCACAGATGCCGTCAGCAATGCTGGTTGGGTCTGCCAGGTTTTATTCAGTTCTTCTGCCGGGCCTTGTGCAGTAAGCTGCCACAGATCGTAACCCAATACGTCAGAAGCTTGGGCAAAGGTTTCTTGTACTACCTGGTACTGTGCCGCTAGTTCGGCAAGCATGCCAACTGTCTGTGAACCTTGCCCCGGAAATACCATTGCAAATTGCATCGTATTAAACGTCCCGTTTCATCAAAAGCGAACCAGCGCAGACCCCCAGGTGAACCCGCCGCCAAAGGCTTCCAGCAGGATCAACTGACCAGGTTTTATCCGTCCATCACGCACCGCTTCATCCAGCGCGCTGGGTACGGAAGCGGCTGAAGTGTTGCCATGGCGATCGAGTGTCACCACAACTTTATCCATGCCCATGCCCAATTTCTTCGCCATGGCACTGATGATGCGTAGGTTAGCCTGATGCGGCACCAGCCAGTCCAGTTGACTCTTGTCGAGATTTGCGGCATTCAGTGTTTCTTCAACGATATGCGCCAATTCTGTCACGGCCACTTTGAACACTTCGTTCCCCACCATAGTCAGATAGGCGGGCTGATTCTGATGAGCGCGATCCTGATGAGGCAGCGTCAGTAATTGACCATACCTCCCGTCGGCATGCAGATGGGTAGAAAGGATGCCAGGCTGTTCTGAATTGCTCAACACGACTGCACCCGCGCCGTCACCAAAAAGAATGATCGTACCGCGATCGGCACGATCCAGTGTACGAGCTAGCGTGTCAGAGCCAATCACTAGCGCATAATCCACTGAACCGTTTTTGATATATTGATCTGCAATACTGAGCGCATAGGTGAAACCCGCACAGGCCGCAGCAACATCAAATGCAATGGTATCGCGGATCTCCAGCATCTGCTGAATCTGGCATGCAGAACTCGGGAAAGCATGCGTCGAAGACGTGGTTGCAACAATTAGCAAACCAATCGTTTCCTTATCAACGCCCGCCATCTCCAGCGCGCTCAGCGCGGCTTGATGTCCCATGGTCGCCACGTTTTCATCTGACGTAGCAATGCGACGCTCACAAATACCGGTACGCGTCACAATCCACTCATCTGAGGTGTCGACCAATTGTTCTAAATCAGCGTTCGTTCTGATTTGCTCAGGCAAAAAACTGCCTGTTCCGATTATTTTAGTATACATGTACGCTCAGTCACTCTTGAGTAATACAGTTTTCAGGCGAGCTGCAATCCCGGTCTGGAAGTTGCCACTGCACCGCCTGCATTGCCTGTTCGATGGCCTACGCGGTAAACGCACTTGGTTTGCCGCGCCATGGCTTTTTTTATCACGGTGCTCTGCAGCCTTAACAGACATGCGTCATTATATTGATCAGGATTGAGATGACCGAACCGTTTTGCCAATTTTTTCTGGATAAACCAGCCAATCAACGTGAGTCACCACGCTTGTTTTTTTGTTTACGCCCGACGCTTGTCGACGAGGATTTCAGCAGTGAAAGGAACATACTTACCACCTTACCACGTCTTCAATGTGAACATTACCCACAAAGCTATCACAGACCAACATATCTGTTTTGCCTGTCAGTAATTCATCGCCTTCAAGATAACCAATATAGTTAATCGAAGGTGTATTCCGTAACTGAGCCGATAATTCTTTGGTCTTTTTTTCACCAATATTCAGCAGGGCTACGCAGGGGTTTTTCAGCACCAGCTCTTTCTCGGCCTTTACTCAACCCATCACGGCAAACTGAACCAATTGAGCACTGTCACATTTGACATTGGCACCCAAATCCAGCACCACCGTCTTGCCATACTGCTGATGCAGTAACACCGGCATCAATACCCGGCGTCAATACTTTCCAGTGATTTAAGCAGCAGTTTTTCCAACCCCATCAGGGCCCCGGTATTCCCGGCGCTCACGCACGGTTGGGTTGTGCCACACACCTGTTTTAATCAGTTCCAGCGCAATTCGCATCGACGTGCCTCTCTGACTGGCACGGATCGCCTGCGACTGACGCGCATCACTCGCAATAATCGATTCATCAGACACAATTTCTAACCGGTACAGCAAAACGGAATCGAATTTGGCAAGTAATGGAATGAAGCGCAGTGGGATCGCCGACCAACAACAAGTAAAGACCCGGATTACAAGCCAGTGCCTGTAACGCCGCAGGCAGCGTTACACAGGGACTAAAGTTTCTGCTCATTGGAGCTAACGCCAGTGTGAGGCGTGTCAAGATATTGCCTTGCTAATAATTCGTGAGAATTATTTTGCAATAACTTTGCGACCGCGGTAGTAGCCATCCGCAGTGATGTGGTGACGCATATGAGTTTCGCCAGAAACTTTATCTACGGAAACAGAAGAGGTGGTCAGCGCGTCGTGAGCACGACGCATTCCACGTTTGGAACGGCTAGGTTTGTTCTGTTGTACAGCCATGGACCTTACTCCTTAATTACTTATGCTTTAAACTGGCTAACAAGGAAAACGGGTTTGGTTTCTCGGCCTCTTTAGGCAGTTTGCCAAACACTATATCCGCTTTGGGCACTTCACAGTGTTCAGAACCATGTACTGGTGCGATGGGCAACACGAGAATAATCTCATCTTCAACCATCGCCAGCAAATCGACCTCGCCAAACTCATCGACATCGATTGGCTCATACGCTTTCGGCAGAGCTTCCATTTGCTCGTCATTAAAGACAGGACTGAAACAAAATGTGGTGTGAATCTGATGTTCGAACGTTTTCCCGCAGCGCTGGCACATCAGTGTAACTGCCATTTCTGCGCTGCCATTTATCACCGCTAGGCGCTGATTATCGATATTAAACGATAAAGAGACCTGCACATCACTATCCACACTGACCACAGATTCGGCGACACGTGTTACCTGTTCAACCGTGTAGACACTAACATATTCTAAACGTTTTTGAGCTGTGCGAAACGCATCCAGGGTCAGGGGTAATTTCACCTTTTGCATAGGGTAAACATGTTAACGTCTTAACGACATAGAGTCAAAGGAAAAGGCTGCGTTGCCTTACTATTTTATCAAGATTCGCATTCGCCCAGATTCGCTTTCTCAGCGGTGTACCGTGTAAAATATCTTTTTTAATTACGCTACGGCTTATCATAAAATTATGTCTCAGATTGTGCTCACCCCCACAACCTTCTTCTACCGCAAAAGCCTGTTATCCAGGCTGGGGTTACCTTTTCTATGCGCCAATCTCGACATTGATGAAACGTTTTTCTCGCAGGAGAGTCCATCTCTCTGGTTGAGCGCCTGGCGCAAGAGCAAGCCCTGCTGGAACTGTGCTGGCAGTTTTAAAAGTGAAGGATTGGGTATCAGTCTGTTTGATAAACTGTCCGGGTGCGATCCGAATACACTCGTTGGCCTGCCATGAATTTCACTATACGATATGCTTCGCCGCGAAGGCGTAAATCTATTAACGTTGGAAGGGTTAGGATAATATAAAAATGCCAGCGCTGTTTAAATTTGCTCCAGGCAAATTGTTAGCGGCTCACACCGCCAAGGCCTCATCGCCACACTTAGCTTAACAGTAGACTTTATCAGCAATCTGGCTGGCGTTTTTTGTTGTCAACGACCAATTGGCGGCTATTTCTGCTGCCGTAACACCTGCAGACAGTGGCGTAATGTAGCATCAAGTGGTGCTTCAATACGCATTGTCTCACCGGTACCGGGATGCTCAAAGGTTAACGACTGCGCATGCAAGAATAGACGCGACAACCTGGTGGGTGCTAATTGTCGATCAAACTCTCGATCACCATAGCGGTCGTCAAATGCAATAGGATGGCCTGCATGCAGCGTATGCACACGAATCTGGTGCGTGCGTCCTGTTACCGGATTGGCGCGCACCAGCGTTGCTTGTTCAAACCGCTCTTCCACCTTAAAGCGCGTTTCTGAGGGTTTACCTTCGCTACTGACGCGCACGACACGCTCATCATTTTGCAAAATATTTTTTAACAACGGTACCTGTACCACTTTGCAGTGGGATTGCCACTGGCCACGCACCAGCGCCAGATAATTCTTTTGCATCCCTTTGAGGCGCAATTGTTCATGCAGCGCACGCAGCGCCAAGCGCTTTTTCGCGATTAGCAATACACCAGAAGTATCGCGATCGAGACGATGCACCAGCTCCAGAAAGCGCGCTTCCGGCCGCAGAGCACGCAACCCTTCAATCACGCCGAAACTCAATCCACTACCGCCGTGCACCGCTGTGCCCGTGGGTTTATTGAGCACGATCAGTCTGTCATCTTCATACAGAATACAGTCAGCCAGCGCAGCGACCTTACCAAAGCTCGCAGATACCACGTGTTCGTCACGCTCTGCCACTCTGACGGGTGGAATTCTGACTTCATCGCCATCCAGCAGTTTGCATTCCGGCTTGATCCGTTTTTTGTTCACTCGCACCTCACCTTTACGCAAGATACGGTAAATCATACTTTTTGGCACGCTTTTAAGACGCCCCAGTAAAAAGTTGTCGATACGCTGTCCTGCTTCATCAGCAGAAATTGCGATAAATTGTACTGAAGGATTCTCTGTTTTCATGATACGCGATTCTAAATAGCCCTGCAGATAGCGCCACTTCTTTTTATGTGCTTAACTGTCTGTCAGGTACTTAATTGGTTGTTACATAGAGATTAGGCCAACTAATTACAATCGAGCTGATAAGCTCCAGTAATACCGCCTATTTGATTAAAATCAGGACAACAATCTTATTACGCACCCGTAAAGTCACCTTGCTATAACAGTACCAGCAATGAAATAATGCTGTGGTTTTGCTAGCCTATCTTCCTGAAACAGTGGAAAGGGTAAAATTGTTAGATTTGCCTGATAACGCATAAACGCTGCAATGGCGTAAGACGTAATGTGGAATCAAGCAATTAGCGGGCTGCGAATAGCAGCGTGACCGGTAAATAAAATCAGATCTGGTGACCCTTCTTCAGAAGCTGTTCCCTCGGAAAATGTGCTGTTTTCCATCAGGAAATACAGGCTACCGAAATATGCGCCTCTATGCAGGCGACAACCGGGAGGTTGACGTCCCTGCGATAAGCCACGAGGCCATCGGTGAACCCGGTCATTCAGCATCTTTGTCCGCAGCTATATCAATAATGCAAGTAAAAATAACGAGTAAGTTAAGATGAAAAGAATGCTAATTAACGCGACTCAGCAAGAAGAGTTGCGTGTTGCTTTGGTTGATGGTCAACAGCTCTACGATCTGGATATTGAAAGCCCCGGCTATGAGCAAAAGAAAGCCAATATCTATAAAGGAAAAATCACCCGAATTGAACCCAGTCTTGAAGCTGCTTTCGTTGATTACGGCGCAGAAAGACACGGTTTCCTTCCCCTAAAAGAGATTGCTCGCGAATATTTCCCCAGTAACTGTGCCTCCCATGGTCGCTTAAACATTAAAGATGTGTTGCGCGAAGGACAGGAAGTTATCGTTCAGGTAGATAAAGAAGAGCGTGGTAACAAGGGTGCGGCGCTGACCACCTTTATCAGTTTGGCAGGCAGCTATCTGGTATTGATGCCGAATAACCCGCGTGCGGGTGGTATTTCCCGCCGCATCGAAGGCGACGATCGTACCGAGTTGAAAGAAGCGCTCAGTTCGTTAGAACTGCCTGATTTAATGGGGCTTATTGTACGTACTGCTGGCGTAGGCAAATCTGCCGATGCACTGCAGTGGGACCTGGCGTTTCGACTGAAACACTGGGAAGCAATCAAGAAAGCCGCTGAGGGGCGCGCTGCACCTTTTCTGATTTATCAGGAAAGCAACGTCATCGTCCGCGCATTCCGTGACTACCTGCGTCCAGATATTGGTGAGATCCTTATCGACAACCCCAAGATCCTCGATCTGGCTAGAGAGCACATCGCAGCGTTGGGTCGTCCAGATTTCAGCAGTAAAATCAAATTGTACAGCGGTGAAATTCCGTTGTTCAGCCACTATCAGATCGAATCTCAGATTGAGTCTGCCTTCCAACGTGAAGTTCGCTTGCCTTCTGGTGGCTCTATTGTTGTCGACACCACAGAAGCATTGACGGCGATTGACATCAACTCCGCCCGTGCAACTCGAGGTGGTGATATCGAAGAAACGGCATTCAACACCAACCTGGAAGCGGCAGATGAGATCGCTCGTCAGTTACGCCTACGTGACCTTGGCGGTTTGATTGTCATCGACTTTATCGATATGACGCCGGTTCGCCACCAACGTGAAGTAGAAAACCGCTTGCGCGATGCCGTTCGTCAGGATCGCGCCCGTATACAGATTGGCCGTATCTCCCGTTTCGGTCTGCTGGAAATGTCTCGTCAGCGGTTGAGCCCTTCACTGGGCGAATCCAGCCACCACGTATGCCCTCGCTGTAGCGGGACGGGTACTATCCGTGATAACGAATCATTGTCCCTCTCTATTTTGCGCCTGATTGAAGAAGAAGCGCTCAAAGAGAACACCCGGGAAGTTCACGCTATCGTCCCTGTGCCTATCGCGTCTTATCTGCTTAACGAAAAACGTGAAGCCGTGAGCGCGATTGAAAAACGCCAGGGTGGCGTACATGCCGTTATCGTGCCGCACGATGGCATGCAAACACCGCACTACAACGTCCTGCGTATCCGTAAAGGCGAAGAGAAAACCACGCTCAGCTATCTCCTGCCACAGCGCCTTGAAGCCGAAGCGCAGCAGGTTCAGGAAGAGCAGACGCTGGAGCGTAAGGTACCTGAGCAACCAGCCTTGGCAACATTCACCATGCCGGACTTGCCTGAAACGTCTATAATTACATCCAAAGTAGCGCCAAAAGCCGCTTCAGAGCAAGCCTCGGCACCTGCAACGCTAGCACTGTTTTGTCGTCTTTTCGGTGCATTAAAGAGCATTTTTGCTAGCGCAGAGACACAACCGAACAGAGCTGATACGCAAGAAAATACCACCACGGAGCAATGTCAGGAGCGTCGTTTAGGGCATCATCAAGGTTCAAACAACCGTCGCGATCGCAATCAACGTGACGGCAACCGGGAAAACCGTCAGTCTCGTGATGATAATCGTCGCAACAAGCGTCAAAACACCCCAGCGGTAGTGGAAACCGTCGCACCGGTTGAAGAAACGGCAGAAAAGGCACCGCGTGACGATCAACAACGCGGTGAACAGCGCGCAGAACGTCAATGTCGTCGTCAGGAAGAAAAACGTCAAGCTCAGCAAGATATCAAAGCCCTGAACCGCGATGAAGAAGAGACGCAGGAAGACGTTGAGCAGGAGAAGCCGGCTCAGGTTATGCCGCGTCGTCAACGCCGCCAGTTAGCGCAGAAAGTGCGTATTACCGACGGTGATAATTCACAAACCGACAACCAAACTGATGTCCCTGAACTTCCGGCTCGCGTTGTCGAGCACTCACTGCCGCTGTTGACGGATACCACGCTAAATGCCATGCCGGATATGGAAGCCAATGGTGAGCAAGCAGAAGCGGGTCGTAACGATGCAAACATGCCACGTCGTTCACGCCGTTCTCCACGCCATCTGCGCGTTAGCGGTCAGCATCGTCGTCGTTATCGTGATGAGCGTTATTCGACACAGTCGCCTATGCCGTTAGCCCAGGCTTCATCCTCACCAGAAATGGCCTCAGGCAAAGTGTGGATTCGCTACCCAGTCGCTGAGTTGGCACAAAGCGAAGAGGTGTCAACTGAACTGTCGTCAGTATCGGAAACGCCGGTTGCAGCATTGCCAGTGATCACAGAGCCAGATGAACAAGCGCATCCGATTGTTACGCTAGTCGCAGAGGCTACCGTTGTTCAAAGCGCAGTAGAAGCTGTAAACGTTGTTGAAGGCGTCGAGGTAACGTATGTTGTTGCTGAACAAATGGCAGTTGAACATACGGTTGCAGAGCCTTTTACAGCGGAAGATGTCGCCGTTTCAGTTGTAGTTGAGTTAGAAAACGACAGTACCGCTAACATTGCCCCTGTCGCGGCTGAGAATGAGATTGTAGAAACCGCCACAGCGCCGAGTTCTACTGTCGAAGAGGAGCACGTTGTTACTTCGGTATCTCCAGCAGTAACGCCGGTAAGCGTACCCGTTGCGTCCGCCGAGGAACAATCTGCAGCCGCAGACGTTCAGTTAGCAGTGGAAGAAACCGCACACATTATTGCCGAAGACGCGCCAGTCAAGGTTGAGGAAGTAGAAACGCCCACTACATCAGTAGACGTTGTTGAGACCGACATACCGGTAGCTGCTGTCGAGATTGCACCACAGGTTACTGCGACCACTGTTCGCGTTGTACAGCCACTACGTACCTCAGCAAAACAGCAGCAGCATGCCTCTGCACCGATGACCAAAGTGCATGCACCGACCTACGTTGCCGAAGCACCGCACCAGAGCGATTGGGTTAGACCGATAACTGAGTTCGCCGGTAAAGGTAGCGCGGGTGGTCACTCTGCCGTGAATCAAGCGAGTGTATCAGCAGAAAAACCCGCTGCTTTCGAATAAACAAGCCATTTAGGTACAAAAAACCCCTCTTCGAAGGGGTTTTTTTATATTCACATTGAAACACCGCGACTTAGAGTCTATCTCAGTAGGTGTTATTAACGCAGCCAGTTTGGACACGGGTAGCACGTAAAACAGGAGCATACATGGAATACGTGAGTATTCCGATCACTGCCCTATATCAAAATAGCAAGTGAAATAGCACTAATGGAACAGTATCTAAATCAGCACACGTAACGTCGTCACCACTATCTCTAGCGTTTTACCTTCGAGCTCAGAAACTGTTGCTGAAAGTGCGGAGTGGCTTAGTGATCCATCAACACGTCACGACTTGCCCAACGCTCAAAAAACGAATGTACCCGGAGTTTCTAGTGATTCTTACAGATCGTATTGCAGGTTCTCTGCCTCGGCACGACTAGGGGCCACAACCTTTTTCACCGCTTATGCTAAGTCATCGATGTATTCAGGCTTTGCCTGAATACTGGCGACAATGCGCAATTCCATATGTTGCTCCTGTTATTTATCCCAGTTGGCCTCAAATGGCATAGCTGAGAAATTAGCGATGGGGGTTATACCATACGCTACTCTTGCTTTTATCGTGTACCCTGCACTTATTCCGTTAGCACAGAACGTCACTTGCCGTGAGCGTGACCCTCGAACAGCAAACGGGTAAATTTCCAGTGCTTTACGCTTATGCTTGTGTCCCGCCGTATCTGCTCGTGATATTTAGCATTTAGCCCGCTGAAGCGCTTTTCATGACGACATTGTCCACCGTTTTAAAAATTCGCTGTCCTGACGACTATCATCTTCATCTGTGCGACGATAACGTACTCGCTACCGCTCTTCCTTTTACCAGCCACCATTTTAGTCGCGCTTATTTTAATGCCCAATCTGACACCGCTAATTACCAGTATCGCTAGTGTGCTGGCCTATCGCGAGCGTATTCTTGCCGCGATTCCGGCAGGTGATGACTTGACGCCTCTGATGATCTGCTATCTGACAGACTCATTGGACCCGAAAGAGGGGGTGGACGGTTTCCATTAAGGGGTCTTTACCGCAGTTAAACTTTTCCTGCAAACGGCTACCACCAACTCCAGTTTTGGCGTTACTGACGTCGCCAATATCTACCCTATCCTTGAACAGATGGCAAAGATCAGCATGCCACTGCTTATTCACGGAGAAGTTACCGATCCGGCAATTGATATTTTCGACCGTGAGGCTCACTTTATTGAATCGGTAATGGAACCCCACTACGCAAACGCTTCCCTACGCTGAAAATTATGTTTGAGCACATTACTACCCGTGAAGCCGCACAGTATATACTGGCTGAAGATCGTTATCTGGGCGCTATCGTGATGCCACAATATTTGATGCTTAACCGTAACAATATGTTAGTGTATAGTGTTGCGACAACATTTGTATTGTTTGCCGATTCTAAAACGTAATATTCATCAGCAGGTGCTGCGCGATGCCGTTGCCAGCGGTTCAAACCATTTCTTTCTAAGCACAGATTCCGCCCCCACGCGCGACACAAGAAAGAGGCGAGTTGCGGTTGTGCCGGGGTATTTAATGCGCAGGCAGCCTGTGTACCTACGCTCCCGTATTTGATGAGATCGGTGCACCGGATAAGTTTGAAGCGTTCTGTTAACTTAATGGGTCTGCATTTTATGGTCTGCCGGTAAATAAAAGTTAGATTGAACTGCACAAGGCTCCGACCACCTTCCCTGACACCATCGCATTAGGTGATGATGCTTTGGTGCCTTTCCTTGCAGCTTAAACCCTGAGCTGGCGAGTACGCTATTATATCGCAGGTGTGTCAAACCCTGTCGGCATACCTACTTTCACACTTCAGCGTCATGTACAGTGCAAATATTTCTATCCTTTATATTGCCCTCCCCAACCATTAACTATATAAATAAACAGTTAATTAGAGGAGAGCATCATGCGCGTATAACTCACACTAGCCAAATCAGCCACCTTATCGCTGGCACCATTGAAGCCTTGACGCACGAACTGACATAGCGTTTACACCGATGTTATCCCAAAACTGCTATTCAGGTTCGCTATGCTTTAGGCAATAACCTGAGCGTATTGAGTGGCAGCAAAGATGACAAAGAGCAGATTTCCGAGATTTTGCAAGAGGCATGGGAAAGTACAAATGATTGTTTTAATGCGCAATAATCACTAGCATTAATAATCGAGACCTTCTATTATAATCCTTATAGTCTTCACAATAGCCGATAAGTACGCTTAGCATGACGATGTAGAGGCACATGACAATGACGGTAGAGAAACCAGAATAAGCTATGACGTTCGGCGAATTATTGGCGCTAATTGGTGACCAGCAGCATAAAATTGATGCCCTGTAGCTGGTATTTTCCTCCTTAGCATTTGCATTGGATGAAAGAACGACTCAACTGTTGCTGCATAATTTAAAACTAGAATCACACAATGAAATCCGTGCTGAGAAAACCAAAAAAAAACACCTAGCGTTTCTCATTGCGGTGTTTGAAAAGAATGCTGGTATTAGCGCTGAGTAGCCTCTCTCAGCCGCTTCCTAAATGATATCCCCTTGTTTTAACAGATATCATTTCCAGAAATTTTTCTTTGCAAGAATAGTCAAATAACTCACCTGCTGTACAAAAATTACAGTATACTCAGACTGCCCTTGTTAATAAGGAGCCGCCCAAGCTTAATTAGTCACTCACGTTAGTAACTAGTTAATAGGGAGTATATGTGGACAAAAAAATAAATTTATTCAAAAACATCCTCTCCTAAGAGAGGATGTAATCATCATTGACAGTTATGACGCCTTGATGATCCGCTTGCATTATTTATCAACCATAGATCAGGCTCGCGCAAAAGCAAACTTAGACCGAACGTTATGGCTTACCACCTATGTAGCAAGGCAACTTATTTATATTCTTAAAACTGGTATCGCTAAAATTGAATCAACGGATTGCCAGCCACAGGATTTTCTCAAGCACTAGACTATCGATTTCTCAGTCATCTGTTCTCCTGTAATAACACCGCCACAGGGCGGTGTTATTAAGTTCAGCGTGCTTAAAGTTTCCATCATGAGCCGCTGCATCATCAGTGATGATGTCATTGTACTTTGCTGTCGTTTTTATCCTGTGTCGGGATGCACAGTGTGCCAGTCAGCCTACTCCGTGATTTATTGAAAATCTTCATGCCGATTTCCCACCCACGACGCCGTTCCCGCTGTTCCTCAAGCGGTAACGACAGCTCATCGCTGCAAGCATCGCTGCAACAGCCCTAGTATGCTGCCTGGCAGCACCATTGGATGAAGAGTAAGTTCGCAACCAGCATTGCGGCAGTTGGTGTGCGTATCGCACGGGTTCACCGCATTGATGGAAATCGCGATAACATCCTCAGTGATGTGTTCTCCCATACGCTCGTCGAACACAAAATTTTTACCGATAAATTTCACCGGTAGTCTCTGTGCTTTAGCCTGGCGGGTGTATTCAATGATGCCGTCCTCGATATGATAGATATGCTTGAAGCCTTGGTGGCGCATATAAGCGCTAGCCTTTTCACAGCGTATTCCACCCGTACAATACATCACGATATTTTTGTCACGCGCATGTGTGAGCATTTCGGCTGCCATCGGCAATTGCTCACGAAAGGTATCAGACGGCACCTCGAGCGCATTCTTAAGGTACCCCACTTCATACTCGTAATGGTTAAGTTACGCATGTTCACAAACAGCGTATCGGGATCTTTGCTATCGTATTGACCACATCGGCTTTCAGGTAGGCACTAACATCGCTGGGATTAAAGGTGGGATTATCGATGCCATCCGTCACGATGCGATCGCGAACTTTCATCCGCAACACCCAAAAAGACTTTCCATTGTCATCCAATGCCAAATTGAGCCGAATTTGATCCAGCACAGGGTGCGCGTTATACAGTGCGACTTTGAAATCGTCGAAGCGGCTCGCCGGACACGCTTATCTGCGCATTAATCCCCTCAGATGCCACATAGACACGGCCAAATACATTGTATTGCTGAAATTGGATGCAGAGGCTATCGCGAAACGCTTGTACTTCATCAATAGTAAAATATTTATAGAAAGAAACTGTTGTGTGCGGCTCGGTTTCCGCAGGCATACGCGCTTTCAGTTCCTCATTGCAAATACGGTTGTGTAACACTGGCATGGTGTAAGTTACTGTCTTCAGAGAAGATTAATCAGATTATAACGTTACAGCAATATGTGCTTAACGCGCAGCGTTATAGCTGATAGTCGTTATTACACCAGAGGAGGAATTCGTGCGGGGTGGAAAAAAATCAGCGATACGGGAAAAATATCTCGGTGTATGATGGTTTGTTCATTTTTCCTTGGATAAGCATATCACCATGAGTTGGCTATTTACCCCACTCCCTGGGCCTGTAACGCACCCAACCGCATTATCATTACCCTAATGTGCCAATAACGCAGCGCAGAATGTCTCGCAACATCTTGGCATGCTATGCATTTAGGTAACTTGTCCCATTCCGGCGCTGGGTTGCTGAGTATAGAAGCTACGGCGGTTTTGCTTGAAGGCCGTATTTCTCCCCAGGATCTTGGATTATGTAACGATGAGACAGAGTAAACACTCGTCACCACGGTCAATACCGTTAAGATGTACTCATCAATGCCTTGGGTATCCAGTTAGGTCATGCCGGACGCAAAGTCTCTTCTGCTGTATCATGGCAAGGGAAATCGCGCTTGACCGAACAGGAAGGCGGCTGGGATCTTGAGCAATCTGTTGCGCTTGTTCATGCATTGCGTGCTGTTGGCTGTGATTTTATTCATGTCTCGAGCGGCGGTCTCTCATCAGAACAGCATATCCAGCCTGACTCAAATTACCCCAGGTACCTTATGCTGAACGCATAAAGCGTGAGGTGGGGATGACCACCATAGCGGTTGAGCTTATCACTGAAGCTGAGCAGGCTAAAGCTATTGTTGCGACAACACCCAGGCTGATGCCGTCGGCATCGCGTGCGCCGTACTCTATAATCCGCGTTGGCCGTGGCACTTTGTCACACGGTTAGGTGCACAAGTGTCATCACCACCACAATTTTGGCGCAGTGAACCTCACCACATTAAAAATCTATTCCAACATTGAGTATAGTCTTCTCCTCGCCCCAAGGTGGGGAGAATTCTCTTCAGGCCTTACATCCTACTAAAGGTTAAACATCGTTATTCATCAATGCTATGATAAAATAAGAATATTGATTTCTGGAGTACCCTATATTGCCTTATGCATAGATGATACACAGCACGACATCGGACACTATCACCTCTTGGTGTGAGTAATTTCTTTTAACAGCAAGCGTGTACTAACAACGCCTATATTTTTTGATACTGGAACTCATGACACAACTCCCAGCATTCACTCGTTCACTGCTACACCCTCTTTATTGGCTGACCTGGTTGGGGATCGCCATACTCTATCTTGTTGTTTTATTGCCTTATCCGGTTATTTATCGCATTGGTACAGCAATGGGGCGTGTTGCAATGCACGTAATGAAGCGCCGTGTGCAAATTGCCGATCGTAATTTGTCACTCTGTTTTCCTGAGATGACAGATCAGGCACGTACTGAATTGGTGCGTAAAAACTTTGAATCCGTGGGTATGGGATTACTCGAAACCGGTATGGCCTGGTTTTGGCCAGACTATCGTATTGCACGCTGGTTCACTCTTACCGGCCTTGAGTATTTGCGACCACTGATAGCAGAAAAACGTGGTGTACTGCTGATTGGATTGCACTTTCTCACGTTGGAACTGGGCGCACGTATTTTTGGAATGCACAATCCCGGTATTGGTGTGTATCGGCCGAATGACAATAAACTCATCGACTGGCTGCAAACCTGGGGTCGTATGCGCTCAAATAAAACCATGCTTGACCGTAAAAATATCAAGGGCATGATTCGTGCGCTTAAGCAGGGGGAGATTATTTGGTATGCCCCGGACCATGATTATGGTCCGCGCAGCAGTGTGTTTGTCCCCTTCTTCGCCGTGGATCGCGTTGCCACCACCACCGGTAGTTATCTACTGGCAAAAACAGCAAAACCGGCAATTGTCCCCTTTGTTACTCGCCGTCGGGCTGACGGGAAAGGCTATGAATTGCTGATCCAACCCGCTGAATTAGCTGTGCCATTAGAAAATGAAACAGCAACCGCCTCTTGGATGAATACACTTATAGAACAAAATGTCCTGCTGGCAGTAGATCAATATATGTGGTTGCACCGACGTTTTAAAACGCGCCCAGAAGGGGAATCTTCATTGTATTGAATTGTGCTTTACGTTATACTGGCCTCACAAAAAAACAGCAGCATAAGCTGCTGTTTTTTTGTGAGGCCAGTAACGTTGAAACCGTCACGCCTCCAACGCGCGATAGCGCTGATGCCAGGAAGCAAACTGTTGTAGATCTTGCCATATACCGCATAGTACAGTCAGGAAATAGTCACCAGATCGCTTAGCAGTAACAGACATTGGTTGTCTCTCAACACATCCAGATCATGTTTTAACGCTTCTTAACGCTTCAGCTACCCTATGCGTCCCCTTGCTCAATCGCACGGCTAAGCCATGACGAGCCGTCGTTATCGCGCTTGCAAACGCATTAAGCGAGGGATCGAAGACAGCCTACACAAAATCATTCTCCAGTTTGCGGGCGCGATTTTCGCGGAAATAGGTGTCCGTTACGACTAGCTCACGCGGCGGATCATACTCTTCTGGAATCAGCGGCAGATTAGCACGCTTGCACGCCAGGCCAATCGAAGCACGGCTTGACATCACCAATAAAAACGGCGAAAGAATCAGCGAGAAGAGGATAGGCGATAACCACCAAGCGGCATCGTGCTCGATAAACGGTTTCACGCGGATGATGGCGTTGTGACCTCAATGGTGTTAGTCCCAGTTTACCTACACGAGCGCACAGGAACACTTTGACCTGAACATCAACAACACTGTCACATCCCGGATAAATCACTAAACGATACGCATCGATAACGCGCGGTGAATCAAGCAGTGCATACACCAGCAGATGTTTTTCATTAGGTTTTGGACATTCTATCCAAAACTCACGAAAGCATGGGAACTCTTCCCCAGAGGGCAATACAGTGTTAATAGCCAGACCACGCGCTGAAAGATCGTAAGTCTGCCCTTTACCAATTACACGGAAATAACTGCCACCCAGCATACTGAAAATCTTGTCATCTTTCCCTATTTTATTGATAGGATAGAAAATTTTGAAACCTGCAAAACCGAAATTTTTCACGGTTTCCGCATCATGGTTTACTATATCAAAATTGAAATAATCCGGAGAGTACGAGATCTCTTTGATCTCAGTGGTCGTTAACTCATTGATTCTCAATAGCGTATCAAAATACATGTCTTGGTGATAGAATTGAATGCGGAACGGTGTCTGCAGGTTATTCCAGTATGACTTCTCCTGGTTAAAACAAATCTGCTGATAATCAGCAAATTTCATATCGCAGAACTGGGCGGGAAGATTACTCTTCGGCGCTTCGTAACCTTTAGTCGCAAGTGTTTCAGTTTTCGCCGCCACGTCATCCAGCGAGAACGCCCAGGCAGGCAACGCAGTGAAAGACAACACAATCGCAGCTGACGATCAACTTAGATTTGCTACTCATACTCGACCTTCAACCCCCAAATTATTAACCAGCACATCTCCCCCCTGTTCGTGTGCTTAAATTAACTAAAATCTATATTAATGGATACGTTAACTTTCTGACAACTTGATAAACGCCTAGTTCATTATGATAGGTCAGCGTTTAAACAACGCAAACTGCAACCCCGATAAATTTCTGTAAAAAATCAAAAATTAGATTAGGATACTCTCTCACTGAGTAGACGTTGATAACTCCTTGTGGTTATTTATTCCATCGGTGTGATGCTTAACGGCGATTCTACCTGTAGCGCAGTTAGCAAAACACTCTATTTATGCCGTGGTAATAGAGAAAACATTTTTCTTTTGTTAACACTAGCGTGACGAAGTTTCCTTATATGTAATTTTTCAAAAGTAATCCAAATACCCTTGAACTGAAACAACAAAAAGTCTAGTCGCTATAATTATCACACATGCTGGTAACAAAAATACACTAAATCAGGTACAGTAATATGAGATGTCTGCGCAAACGCGCTACTTTACTCTCATCGACGCGAACCTGATTCATATATGAACACATTAGCCACGCTAACATCACCACAGCGATAAGTCTTTTCGCGCTGCTGATGATTTTCATCGCGCCAGTCATTTCACAAGCGTTAATGCGATATGATTATACTCCGGCCACTCACACTCAGCATTATCAATCTCACGGGAAACGAGGGGGCAAAGACACCAATATCATCAGGCATGACAATGAACTACGATGCCTGTAAATACTGTGGGCTTTTATCTCTTCACCCTGCATTGCTTCCAATGATCCACATCCTGTCGCCCTACATTTTTCACCCGAAAATTCGAGAATGAACTGCGACCGTGGTGCAGGATTATCACAGCACATTATCGCCCCCAATCACCCCGTGCTCCGCCGACAGTTATATAACACAATAGAAAAGACAAAAATTTGATATTGGACAAACGTCCTGTCACAAGGCGATGTGTCCTTTTCCCTTATTTTCTTCTTGTTACGATGACAAGGGCTCCTATGCTATGTGGATACCGTAAACGCTGAAAAAAGCCCCTCTCCGCGGCGGTAATGGCACTGATATTATGCTTGTATTTTTACATTGGCCTGTTCGTTGGCCCCTTTATTTTTGTCGCTGTGCTGACAAGCACTCCTTATATACTGACACCACAGATTGAAAACCGCCTTTATGCTAACTAGCTGTATGTTACGCCCCCGGCACTGCACAACCGCTCGCCGCACAGGTTGCTGCCGCCAGATAACACTGGCGAAACAGCCCTCAGCCCAATTGCTGGCGGTAGGCCCTGCGCCTACGCCCCGCGAACTAGCCAAATGTTGTTTCGACTTCCTAAGTCATGTCCCTCTGAATACCTCGCCGTGTTTGTCAATCCAGCCACTCTCGCCATACAAGGGCAAATCATGGTATATAGCACTTCGGGAATATTGCCCTTGCGAACGTAGCTTGATCATCTTCATCAGGGGTTATAGTTGGGTTCGGTGGACAGGATCTCTAGCGAGCTAACAGCTTCCTGGCTTTGGGTAGCTGCACTAGCAGGCGTTGTATCTTTGGTGGAGAACGCGTACGCCTTTACGTGCAACCATGAGAGGTAAATTACCCAAGACAGCTCGCTTATAGCATTGGCATAGCACGCTGAGATTAACATTGCTCGCAGGGATGCTGTTTTTCTCTGCCACAGAATTAACCTGGTCGCAATGGGCGAGCGATAACATTGCTGTATGACGAAGTGTTTTGGGTTGGCAAACCCCAACACTCAACACCACGCTAATCACGCAGACCTTGCCGACACAGTACGCACGATGCCCCATCATATCACCGCGGTGATATGATGGGGCATCAGCCTGCGTCGTCATTAACACTAGCGTTAGAGAGCTTCGATAGCGTATCGACAGCAGCAAAGCAAATAGGTATCAGCGCAACTAAGCTGAAGATCCGCCCGGCAAAAAAACAGCACATCACGCCTGTACAGTCACAGAAATTAAGCGACGGTGGACTCTTCTACCAGCACCAGCGCCGCATTTTGCTGTATCGTGATATCCAATTTTTCCCACGGCCAGATTGGTTTGGTTAACGCCATCGCTCTACTCCCGGCTTGCTTGGGCGATTTAAGTTACTATACCGTTAACACCCTCAATTTTCGTCTCCAGCGTTTGCATGGAGACAGCTGTTTTTCTACCAGATTTTATACCTTGAC
Organism: Candidatus Malihini olakiniferum; assembly: GCA_051305815.1. Classification (GTDB taxonomy): domain Bacteria; phylum Pseudomonadota; class Gammaproteobacteria; order Enterobacterales; family Enterobacteriaceae; genus Symbiopectobacterium; species Symbiopectobacterium olakiniferum_B. Next base: position 307,334 of record JBPPLV010000021.1, on the reverse strand, counting down.
GTACTTTATCTACCGAGCCATCAATCAGTTCTTTAATTTCTTTCGCCGCATTGGCACAGGACTGTGCCAATGCGCGGACTTCGCTCTCCACTACGGCAAAACCAGCCCTTGCTCACCCACACGCGCCTCTTGAACCGCTGCGTTCAACGCCAGAATATTGGTTTGAAAAGAATGCTGTCAATCACACCAATGATTCCCACCATCCGCTGTGATGATTCAAGAATTCCGCGCATTTCATTGGTGGCCTCATTCATCAATTTACCACTCTGGCGTACCGTTTGCGACCCCTGTGCGGCAAGCTGTGTTGCTTCCATGGTATTATCCTCCGTATTTTTAATGGTTGCCGTCAATTGTTCCATAGAAGATGCCTTTGCTTCAGCAAACTGGCTTGCTCTTCTGTCCGTGCCGACAAATCCTGATTACTGGCAGAAATTTTGGCTGCTGCACTGGAGATGCTTTCCACACCATCGCGTAACCTGGCTAACAATATGGCGCAGGCTGTCATTCATCTTGCGCAGCGCCTTTAGCAATAAACCGGTTTCATCTTTGCGCGTAACAAGAATATCCTATGAAAGATCCTCTGTCGCTACACGTTCGGCAATTGACAATGCTTCTTTAAGTGGATGAGTGACACTCCGCGTAATCGCAGCGGCCACGATCACTCTGAGTAAAATAGCGGCAAGTATCATGCCCACCAGCAACAGTCGAGTGTTGGTATGGCTCTCGGCAACCTGTTGCTGTGAAACTGACATCTAGTCATCACTGTGGTTAATCAAGACACTAATGGTAGCTTTATAAACCTGAATGCTTTTCTCTGTTGCCATCATAAATTTGTTAAGTTGAGAGTGAGTGTCATTCGCTGATTTGCGCAACTCTTCCATCAACACAGAAACGGTTACCGTGCGCTACTTCATCGACTCCATCTCTTTTTTGATATTATGTTCAGATGTCGTCAACAATACTCGCTGCTGACTAAGCGCATATCCATTCAGTTCACCGATCAATTGGTTACCCTTAACGGTGAGTGAATAGTCACTTGATACAATCTTATTTATCTGCGCGTTAAAATAGGCTAAGCACTCTGCTGCTATCACGCCGACAATAAATAATATTAATACCAGGAGCGAAAAACCAATCTCCAGACGATATCCAATACGTCAATTTAACAGCTTCATATAAATTCCTTTATTCATCTTTAATATAAACATCACGGCATCATTACTGAATGAGTTAGTTCAACAGAAGTCTTTTTCACTGAAAAGTGCCATGCACTATTTATCCTTGTATATTTGGCATTGATACATTGCATTAACAGAACAAAGGCGACACGATCGCGGGATAATAGAATATGTTAGCTCATTGAGTGTGGCATTAAATCTTGTATGAGACCATTTCATTAGAACAATCCTTCTTACTCTTTGACACATCATATCCATCAAAAAAAATATAAAATTAAAAATTTAATTATACTCCCTGTCCTTGTAATTATGAAAAACCTACTGTCATACCGGATATAGGTTTATTCATGAGAGTTATGTTCAACGGCGTATTATACGATATATTTACTGGTTTAATAAAATTCATATGTCTATTTTTTTACAAAAATCATATATCACCACAATCGCTCATTATATAAATATTTACCTGTATTCAAGGTAAATTATAACGTCATACAGTGGACATTAAACATTAACAAATTGAATACAATTTCTGATTAAATATCCTGAGTTGCTTTTATATATCAAAATTTATAATCAGGAAAAAAGAAAGTATTAATGCGCATATTAATCCCCTGCAATTTTACAATGGACTAAAAATATTAACATGCTAGACACTGACATGCTTTTATTAATATAGAGGCGATAACATTATCGCAGAACAGCTGCTTTTTAGACTTCATTAAAATGAGCATCGCACTCTATTTTAGCATTAGGAAAATAGTTTTATTTTAATATTATAAATGGAATGACTATCTCCCAATTTGTTGACATTTTATTTTGTCAGGTGCCGTTATAAGAAGAATAGACAATCGAGAAATAACTGCCATGACGTTCATTTTTGAAAATTTCATAATGAAATAGCAGGCTATCATCCTGATGCTGAAAAGTAATTACTTCTTTTAATATCCCCAATAACATCCGTCTTCCTCCCGTAGTATAAACTTTTTTCATCGGCTTGGACGGGAAAAACCTTACAGCAAGAGGAAGATAATACTACATCGATCGCTATCGATAAGAAAAAACCTCACCAATATGAGAAACACGGTGAAGTTCAGCGAGATAAAATCATTTTTTCTTTGACGCGCTTTTTCTTTTATCTTTTATCAACTGCCTAATTTTTTTCAATTCTTTTTGGCTTAATGGCTGTTTAATAACTCTTCGGTGTGGTTGATTATCGACATCCGCCTGCTCAAGCGTCGACGCTATCCTTAGCAGCGATATCAAAGCTTTTTGCCAAACGCGCAGCTACTTAAGCGCTGATGGAAACCTGATTTTACAAGGTAGCTGCTTTGATTTGCTCTTTCAATTCTTGAGGAGTCTTTAAGGATAAACTGGATATCTCACTAATTTCATTATCTTTCTTGTAGAGATAAAAAAACACGTTATGTTAATCGTATGAGAAAGTGTAGCATGACATTAAAATTTAATATTTCTGTCATAAGCAAGACATCGGTATATGCGGCATCCCTCACTGGCACAAACTCAGTACAGTCAGACTATTTTACGACACGCAGAGTGCGTATGGCGGAATCTCAGGCATGTTACTTGATTATGCCGAATTTAGACTACAAGAATAATTTTTGATAAACAAATTATTTTACTTACAAAGGAGGGAAATAAATGACTTTGCGATCGACACCACAACATTACGCTTAATGCATTGATCATAATATGTTAACACACCAGAATAGTGTGCTGCCACCAAAAGGAACCCACTGTGTCGCATTATGTAATATGGGAATTTATTAAACATGCTTACCTATTCGGTGCCATCATCGCTACAGTGATAACTTTTTTACTAAGCCGAGATAAATCCCTGTTGATGCGTTTTATGGCCTCAATACTGACTGGGTTAACCTGGCCACTCAGTTTTCCACTGGTACTACTCTTCTTACTTCTTTAGCGGCACCACCAAACTGACAGCGCCGTACGAATGGCTGCAGCATTGGAACCGAGGAGATAGGTTTTTACATTGGTCCTGCGTGAACCAACGACGATTAAATCTGTGCCAATTTTTTGTGCTATTTGCAATGTCTCATCCCGTGGAGAGCCAAGGCTCACGCTACAGTGTAAGCACTAACCAGTACGCGGTCGATTTTGTTGCCCAGCATTTAGCGCCTGCAGAACCCCGAAATGATGGCAAACAAACTCCAATGCGTGGTCATCCGGTTTTTATTACACAGCATGCTACTACCACCTACTTTCGAGGATGTTTAGCAAAATGGCATGGAATTGCTGCACATCACCCTCTCAACCAGCAAGAGCAAAGCTATATCTTTTCAGTAGTCATGACATGGCTAGATCGAAAAATAACAAAGCGAGAGCTAACAGCACAGAGACAATCCGTGTGTGCCACAAACTCTAAACGCATGGTCACGCTCAAGTCAAAGTAATGATCTTCTGCATCAATAACACTGGCTACAACATACTTTTTATGCCATTCATAATGACTGAGAGGAGTGGTTTACATAATTAGTCATCTTCGCGTTTTGCCTGCTTATCATACGCTATCCATTACTTACCAACCTCTATTTCAACCCAACTGTCATGAAGATAATACTAGCGTAGCTATCGTATAATTTAGCCACAATTATTATGGCTACCCTGTACATAACTTCTCAGAAAAAAGTTGCATCATTTAACCCCCTCACTTCATTTAGGAAAATACGCATGTCCATTATTGAAACACTGAATACGCGAGCCCTCTTGACGTCATCCGTACTGAGCCTGGTTACATCACAAGGGAACGCTTTCGATGTTGAGTTAAAAAAGCCATGGCTAAAGAACACTCAGTTCAACAAGAAAATGCGAACAATCTTCAGCCGCAGCATATGCTCCAGCAATCCGCAGTGGCATAAGAACTGCAGGAATGGCTTGAGATGTCACCCGAGGATAGACTCTTTTTCACCGTACTTGCCTCATTCGGAATATCTAAAGAGGAGTTTGAGGTAATGACGCCAGAGGCGAAAAGTACTGTTACTCGCAAGATACAAGATAAGATCAAAAAAAAGAGCAATGAAAGATATCGAAACACAAACAGCATAATTGTGTAAAAGAGTGAATGCGGTCACCTGACAAGAGGCACTTTCCGACCTTACAGCATCTCAGGTGGCGCAATCAAAAGACATTCCAGCATTGATATCTTGATATGCTGGAGATGCCGATAGAACCTCAATCTACCAAAGAGTTTTATTGATAAAGTTCCTTAGAGAAATCTGAACTCCCCCGCCCAATGACACACCGTTGAGTGATATCTCTACTGTCTATCTTTCAGATATCATTCGTCTTCGATAATTGATATTTGTAGCGTATCACAGCAACTGAATCATCCGTAGGAGTATCCTCTTCTAACGTCACCGTTGCACGGTCAGGAGATTCAGTTGAATCTCCTGATACTGTCTTCTTAATAAGTAATGTCGGGGGCGTCTCTTGAAAACAACTCCCCAAATCTTTAAACACAATAGTTGAAGCAAGTGAACTATCAGGCTGCATATTATTTTCACTATTTTCAGTCTGCGATGAATCATATCCCGGTAAGAAACCAATCATCAACATCGTTGTAATTTTAAATAGCTGCATAGCCTCACCTAATATTTTTTGTCTATTACGATTAATTAAACATTAGAGTAGATAATCTCACGCTTTAAGAATATGATGAGTTTCTGTCAAAAAACGGAAAATGTTATGTAACCATTGAGGTTAAAAACTGCCGCTAATTAATTTTCGCCTAAAAAACCGGTGCCCGGTAAACCAGAACTTGTTCCTAGAACGCACCTTCAAATCATTCACACTTGTCGAAAAAATTACCTTGCCAAAATAACTTTTTATATACAGTAAAAAAGTATTAATCATAAGGATATCCTTATGATTTTAAGAACTGTATCTCACGCCAAAGATGATACCTGTCCGGCATGCGTGGTGGCTATGAAAAAGCTGATACCGTGTTTCAGGCAAGAGCATCCCTGAGATCCCTTAGTAAAACGCTGCAATCGGTCAATGCTAACCTGGATGATATGATTTAGATTACGCTATATTTTAAGTACCGACACGATTTCCCTTCTGTCCGAGACATTTTTCGTGAATTTTTCACCGAAGGGCATTATCCTGTATGAATGACTGTATTTACGGATTTGATCAACGAAAACTGCCTCTGCATCCTAGAAGGGACAGCCGTGGTAACATCAAACCAGTAGGGTGCGACGATCTCATTAGGTCAATAACCCCATAGGCCTTTATAACAGAGTTGGCTTCCCTCCATAATTGAGAGGCATCTCTTATCAAATTTCCCATTCAGGCCTTCATGTTCTATGAGTAATTCCATTTTTCTATCAAACAGGCCTTTAACACTCTATTTCAGATAAAAGATTTAACATCGCCCCCCTCACGAGAGCCATCTCATCTTACTACCCGCGAAGTTCAGATGTTGCGAGGTACGTGACAGCCACAACCATTTCACGCCTGTCATAGCGAATTTGCATCGTAATTGAAATATGGCTTGACGCTTAACAACGAGTAAAAATGAACTTTTGAAAATATCGATAAGGAGAGATGAGTGAATAATCAGGAAAAACGAGATGAAAAAAAAGATAGACCAAAAAAGTCTCGTTATAAGGAACTTTTCGCTGCATTATATGCAGTTATAAAATTAGAAGACCTATCTTAAGCCATCGATTTTATTGAATAAGTGGCGGAGGAGGTGAGATTCGAACTCACGGAGCGTTACACTCGGCGGTTTTCAAGACCGCTGCCTTAAACCACTCGGCCACCCCTCCACAACGAAGCGAACTATAAACACAGGCCGGCAGGTTGTAAAGTGTGATAACGTTCAACTATGTTAAAAATAACCTATTTAACGCTAACTGGACGTAATAGCATTATAATGCTCATAAAAATAGCGTTTCACAGCGTGAAGAAGAGTAAAACGTCTTTAATAACCCAGTGCAACTATCTATGCTTACATCCTGATTCATAATAATCATTTAATAGAGAGAGTCGCTGCCATGGATCGTATTATTGTCTCTTCCAGACAGGAAGAGCTCACTACTCAGCACGCACAAAGTGCTAAGTAACACGTATTTCCTTTTCTTGTAATACACAGATGTAACAGGCCTGAGTTTGGTTCCTATACTGCTCAGGCCTTTTTATGCCCCCCCTCCCCGTTCTTCAGACTGCATTTTTTTGCTACACTTCGCGTAAAACAGTGGTTAAGAGGCACTATGTTGGAGTTCGAAGGGCGTTTGATAGAAACAGATGCACAAGGGTACTTGCTTAACAGCACTGACTGGAGTGAGTCTCTCACTCCACTACTGGCAAAACAGGAAGATATCTCTTTAACGGATACTCATTGGGAAGTTGTGCGCTTTGTTCGCCACTTTTATCTAGAGTTCAACACCTCCCCGGCGATTCGTATGCTGGTAAAAGCGATGGAACAAAAGTACGGTGAAGAAAAAAGCAGTAGTCGTTATCTGTATCGACTCTTCCCCAAAGGCCCTGCAAAGCAAGCAACCAAGATTGCAGGATTACCCAGGCCAGTTAAATGTATTTGATGCACTGCGACGAATAGCGAATTGAAAAACCGCTATAGTCCATCACCGCGCGTGGCTCAATAAGCACAATATCAACATGGGCACTGCATGGTCTCCCCCAAGCTTTCAGCCAGGCGATCAGCAGCTAAACCTGTTTCGGTTCACCACAGGCGACTCACTCCACACTGCCGTCATCGCAATTTCTAGCATAACCTTTATACCAGGCTGTCGAGCCTGATGTTGTTTTTGATAACGAAAAAACGCCTTGTACTACACCATAAACATAGGCTGCCACACACTGTTCTGACATCTAAACGCCTCCTCAATCATCAATAGGCAAACACCTTTATTTCCTGCATAGCGACGCTATATACTTCATACTGTTAACGTTAAAATAACGTCGTTCCGGTAGCAAATATGCTACCCCAGCTTTCTACATGCGACTTAAAATCTGGGAGTTTGCTCCCATATAGAAGTAAGGTGACAGAGTCAGATTATCTCAGGAGACACTATGGTTATCTGTAAATTTGGTATTGGAGAACAGATTCGTCATAAACTGCTAGGATACCCTGGTGTAGTGATTGATATCGATCCCGAATACTCGCTTGGGAAGAACTGGATGCTTACGATACCCTTCCTACTGCGCCTTGGTATCAAGTGGTGATAGAAGATAAACAAGGGCAAGCCATTCATACATACCTGGCGGAAGCGCAGTTGATGCAAGAAGCGCCAGATGATGATAGACATTCTTCTCTGAAGGAGCCTGCCAAAGAGATTAAACAACGAGCACCTCGCTTGCATCATTAATAATGGACCTTTATGGTAGGAATCAACGGCAAGCGCACTACTTAGTGAGGCATAAGCGCGGAATCTCAATTTTTGGGCAGGGATCATAACGACTTCAAGCCAGTAGTTTTTTTTGCCAACACCACGGCTTGCTCGTTGATAACACCGATCTGCAGCCTCAGCACTTTTGCGCCAATGGCAATGGCCTCTTTGGCCACCTCATAAGCCCCGCCTCTGACTGGCGAAATACATCTAACATGCGGCCTTACGAGGAATGTCAGCATGGTGATGCACACACTTCGATGCTCATGTAATTCTTGCCTCGCTAATTTAGGGCTGACAGGGATCACCTCATAGTCCTGCTCCAATAAATAAGCCATCACACCATAACTGGGACGAGAGACTTTTTCACTGGCACCTACTAACGCTATCGTTTTTACCGTCTCCAATACTGATTTGATCTCTGTATCCTTCATGGGTGTTACCTCATATTGCATGACTTTTCTATAGTGTACACCACAGCGCCTTCTTCTTTTATCACACATATGATGCCCATTAGGGCATGGGGACGGAATGATAAAATATTAATAATGATTAACATTGGAAATTGAACGCACTATTAATAGTAGATTCCATATGCTGGAAAGAAAAAAATAGTTTAAAAAATAAAAATTTTGACACATTTTGACACATTTAGCCAAATAATCAACAATAGCGCATTCAATAATGCTAGAGGAACGCTGATGAATTTATGCCATCTCGTTGCGCTGCTTTTCTTCGCCACCATCAATACCGACACGCTACAACAACCTTAAAGTTGCATCAGGATATTGAACTGCTCGCTGTTGATGGGCAAAAGGTGTCCAGTTCACTCTTAAAAGGTGCTGATAGACTGGAGCTGGATAACGGGCAGCACCAAGTGTTGTTTCGTGTAGTAAAGGTTGTTTCCATCTCCAGTAGTGAAAAACACATCTACACATCGTCTTTACTGTTAGCTGCATTCAATATACAAAATCAGGATATCATCACCATCCTTCTGCCTGCATTAGATACCCCTAAGGCACGAAAGCGCTTTGATCTGGAGACCCAGTATCAGCTAGTCGATAACCGTAACGCTCCCATCAGTGCACGCTTGGATAAACTTGAATTGAGCAACGATGAACTCGCTCATCGATTGGAACCTATCCTGGCGCAATACAATGCCGCCAATAAAAATGTGTCCGTAACGGCGTTCATATCCCCTACGAAAAACGCAAATACTTGGCCTGAAACTAATGTTGCCAATGCTCAGGACAGTATTGATCCTTTTCTTATTCTTAAATATTGGTTCAGGCAAGCAGACAAAGATACGCAGGATCGTTTTTAAAATGAGCGAAAGAAAAGGACAATCAATAAAATTGCACCACTGTTTTGGTTATTTTAACCGCAGTTGTATCAACTCTTTGGTCGTTAGTCGTATTTTTTTTCATCTACAGCTTTTCAGAGAAAAAGCGTTTTCGTAATCTGTATTTATTATTCTGGCCAAAGACCGTAAACATGGAACTCACCACTCTTACTATTCCTGAACATAAGCACATTGCTTTAGTGGCACATGACCACTGCAAGCAGGCGCTGCTGGATTTAATGGGTACTCACAAGAACACGCTGTCCGAGCACCATCTCTATGCAACGGGCACCACGGGCAATCTGATTCAGCGGAACACCGGGCCCCTGTCAAAATGCTGAGCGGCCCAATGGGCGGTGACTAGCAGGTTAGAGCCTTGATTTCGTAAGGGAAAATTTATCTGATGATCTTCTTTTTGGATCTGTTGAATACCGTTCCTTACGACCCTGATGTCAAGGCGTTGCTGCGTTTTGTTACCTTCTGGAATATCCCGGTCGCCACCAATTGATTCACCGCCGATCTTCTGGTAAATTCGACTCTATTTAAACAGCCCGTAGAGATTGCCATTCCCGATTATCAACGCTATTTGAACGAACGCCTGAAATAAGTTTGCACGTTCAGGGCTACCATGCTCGTGGCAGCGATACCGTTACGGTTTGTGCTGTGATGGCACACCAATACGATGCAATTGTTCGACAAACACAGACGGTGCATCGCGATCGTAGAGTAACCAAACACGGTGTTTCGCACGGGTCAGTGCGACATAAAGTAAACGACGTTCTTCCGCATCGGCATAAGGCTCCGGCTGGGGAAGTAAAACCTGTTCTAGCAAACTTTCTCGGGCCAACGCAGGGAAACCTTCTTTCCCATCATTCAACCCCACAATCACTACATAGTCAGCCTGCTGACCTTTGCTCGCATGAATGGTCATAAAATTAATCGATAAATTTGGCCATCGCACACTGGCTTTATTCAACATGGCTGGCCGTAGGTGATGATAACGCGCCAGAACCAGAATATATTCATCCGGCATGACAAAACTACTTAGCTTATCGAACAGCGCTTCAAACTGCGCTTCTGGCAGCAACGTGACCGCTTTTTTGTCTCCGTTACGCAGGCTGTGAAGTGGCTTCTTCAATTGATAAGGATTTTGCTGTACAAAGGTATTGGCAATTTCGCCAATGCGATCATTGAAGCGATAAGTCGTATCCAGTGCACAGCACTCACCGCGCCCGAAGTAATGTTCAAAAGCCGTGATCAGCGTCAATTCTGCGCCGCTGAAACAGTAAATTGCCTGCCAGTCATCTCCTACAGCAAAAAGACAGGTACGCTGATTTTGTCTGCGCAACGCTGCTAGCAGCTGCGCACGTTGAGGCGAAATATCCTGAAACTCATCGACCAGAATATGCTTCCATGGGTTGATAAAGCGCCCTTTATCCAGCAAATTTACTGCCTGGTGTATCAAGCCGGAGAAATCTACCGCGCCTTCTTCTTGCAGTGCTGCTTTCCATGCTTTAAGCAACGGTGCCATCAAACGTAAACCACGCTGCAATCGCGGACGCTGCTCGTCATCTACCAGCGACAAAATTTCACTTTGACTTCCCCCCTGCATACGCATCAGTCCAAGCCAGCGCTCTAAACGCCCTGGCAGACGTGCAGCCAAGCGTGTATCCAGCCAAAAATCACCGTCGGGAACGTCCCATTCTAACTCATCGCTGAGCCATTCTCGCCATCCTTTAGCATGCACTTTTTTTTCCGCACACTGCTGACGCCATGTTTCGATAAGCAGTTCGCGCCGCTGCGTACCATCGCTTTCCAGACGACTAATGAGCGGGGCTTTACGCGTTGCCTGTTGAATAATATGCAATGCCAATGTATGGAACGTTTTCGCCTGCACGGCCTCCGTGTGCAATCGGTCCCGAATCCGCTCGTTCATTTCTTGGGCCGCTTTGCGACCAAATTCAAGGAGCAAGATTTGTTCCGGCGCAGCCTCACCTCGGTGCAACAGCCAAGCCGCGCGCGCCACAAGCACGGACGTCTTGCCACTGCCCGCTCCCGCCAGCACCAATACGGAATCCTCACCATTAATGACCGCACGACACTGGGAGATATTAAGCGGGGTCGTTTCAACATATTCGAAAAATGCCTGCTCTAAAGATAGCGTCTGTTTCATCCATTTCTCATTAGTCTCTGTTCTGCGCGCGTCGCCCTCCGTCAGCCACTGCTGACAAAGGATGTAATTATCGCGACAGGTTACAAATTCCGTCAGTCTCTTCGCAGGTAGCGGTAAAGATGCGAGCGTTGTATGAATTTCCTTTTGCAACTGTGCCAGTGCCTGACGTGAAACCCACCCACGATCGATCGTTGTAGTTTCAATCTCAGCGATCTGACGTTGCAGTTCTTTCGCACACACTTCACTCATGTCATCGCTCCACTGACGCCATATTTTCATCAAATAGCGATAGAACTGCTGCGTTTCCTGCCACTCCGTACCATGCAAACGCACTGCCTGGTCATCTGGCAGCACAAACTCTAACTCCCCCCATACCAAGCCACGCTTGTATTGGATATCAAGCAGTTGGTTGAAGGGAATAACATATTCATGCTTTTCACCGCTCACCTGAACACCGGCATTGAGCAACTTCACTCGATTGTAGGGGTGTTGAGCCAGATGTTTACCTATAGAGGTTGCTTTAAGTTCCATTTTTATTACGCCATGAAAAAAGGCTTTTCAGTAGTTTACCTGCGACACAGGCTCCTTCTCTAGTGCTAAAACACGTTAGGATATCCCTGCGGTTGATATAATATTCCTTTTGACGACATCCTGCGTGATGTGCGTGTAAACAGCACCGTGAGAGTTCTGTCTCTCTTAATAATATACCTGAAATAATTCGAGTTGCAGGAAGGCGGTAGGCGCAGACCCAAGGATGGCCGAATAATGAGTGCAGCTTACGCACATATAACTTGAAGTATCGGGTATAAATACCTTATTTAAGATACCTTCGCTACACCTGGCATCATGGAGAAACAATACGAGCCGTATTGAACATTCTTAATTTCGTACTAGGCGGATTTTTCACCACGTTGGCGTGGTTCATTGCAACGCTGGTCAGTATCATTCTGATCTTCACATTGCCATTGACCCGTTCATGCCAGGACATCACCAAACTGTCGCTATTCCCTATAGCAATGATACCTTCTACATCAATGACGTAGAGCCTGAACGCAAAAATGCCTTGTTAAGCGCGGGAGAAACGATACTCAATATCTTTTGGTTTATTTTTTTCGGTGGGTGGCTTTTCTTGTCTCACATTGCCAGCGGAATTGCGCTAGGTCAACGCGTGGTTTCTATCGAAAAGGTGCAGGCGATACGCGAAAGAAATGCGCGCTGTCGCTATCTCTAACAGCCTTTAAGGAAAAAAAGTGTTTTTGACTTTTATCTCTGGATTTCGGCATTACCTTTACAACAGTGGTTGGCTATATAACGCGCGGATATTTATTACCTTAACCGGAGCTACATTGTTGTACTAGTGGCTAGATCAACCCACCACCACCATTCTGCTGACGCTTGGCGTGTGAGCCGCCACGCTGACCGATCTCGATGACCGGCTGACAGGTAGATTACGCAACCTGTTTATTACTCTGCTCTGTTTCTTTAATCGCTTCGGTATCTATAGAACTGCTTTTTCCATACCCATGGTCATTCAGCATCGAACTTGCCTTTTCGACGGCAGATTTTATTTTGCTCGGTGTATTGGGTTAACGCTATGCTACTATTGCTTTCGGCGCTCTGCTGATTGCCATTGACACCATGCTCGGCGTATCACTGTATGACAATTAGTATCAACAGCCGCTTTACTCCTCGAGGGTGCCTTGTGGTACAACCTGCTAACGTTGATGGGACATGTTTTATTCCCTATTCGGCCATTGCAAGACAGTCTAGCCAGATGTTTCGAACAGCTTTCCCACTATCTGTACGCTAAAGCGGCACTGTTTGCCCACTATATTGATGAAGAGGCAGATAACCCGTTGATTGATATTGCTCTGGTTAACAGTGACGTGGTGGCAACACTAAATCAGGCTAAAGCGTCTTTATTAACTCGATTACTCGGAGATCACGGCCAGCAAGGCACCCGACGCACATTGCACTATTATATTTCGCGGCGCAAGATATTCACGAACGCGCCAGATCATCCCACGTGTAATATGCACAATTGCGAAACCTTTCACCACAGCGATATTCTCTTTATCTTTCAGCGTTTATTAACCATGCAGGCACGTGCTTGTCGCCAATTACAGTAACTGGGTAGGGTTCTCTCCCATAAAGCCTCCCCTACCAAATAGTCACTCAACGGTACTGGCATGCCTCGTTTGGTATAAACCAGATATGGTATGTTCAGCGCAGGAAAATGAGACTCACAGCGTTTATTTGCGCGCAAATAAAGCTCTCCATTGGAGATGAAGCCAAAGATCGTTTTATTTGCCGTGATGCTATAATCGCCAAATTGAGAACGGGTGGTAATTTCTCCCAAAGAGGAGAAAGAAACTTTCGATTGCAAAATCCTTTTTTGCATAACTGATTCATACACCATCCTTTAGTATTGAAAATCAATCCTCTGTCTGTATGTGTGTTCATTACGTATTAAAGTAATTAATCACAAGGCAGGTGAGGCTTCAAACACAAAATTTTATCTCGCCCTACCCCCATACTAATTATGCGAAGCGCTTCCAAAACAAGCGGGTTGATTTTTATCCACAGACTATATACTGTATACACATACAGTAATACTAAGGATGAAACTCATCATGTGAGCGCACTCTATTCGTTCAGAGCGTCATTATCCTGCTTCACTGCATAGTGCTTCGCTGCCTCGGCACACTGTTGCAGGATACGGTAGCGGTATTATCAGCGAAATCGACTACAGTGCTGAACACCTGATGACAACACTTTTGTTACTTCCACTATTACAGTAATTAGCCGCGCAATCATACTGGCTATTGTGGCTTTCGCCTCAACAAAAAATCAGCCGCAACTGACTGCAACAATCGGGCTTACCTCTCAATAAAGTGATTCAGCCTTATCATCTCAAACCCAATGAAACCGTAGACGCAATTGAAAAAGCATCATTGACAGGAAATTACAGTGTTGTGCTGTGCTGGCTGGAGCACAATTTGACTGCAGAAGAAAGCATACGTTTACGTCAGGCTGCTCAAAAAGGAAACACCTACGGGTTTATCATGAGACTATGGTATGTAAGCAGAAAAGAGGCTGGACTATTTTCTCGCCTAAAAATTCATTCGACTCTGTACCATAAAGTAAATTAAGAGTTTTCTCATCCGCATGTGGTAACCTTACTTTGTTTGAGTCAAAAACAACGGATATGCAAATGCAACGCATGTTAGACGCTACTGATAAACATTGCGATTCTCCAAAATAAACTATTATTTGTTAGGGAGTATGTATGAAACGCTGTTTTTTCAAAAAGGCAGATCATATCGTACTTGTAACTTTTATATCACGTTGTAGACTTTAACGCGCTGGAGTTGCTCTTTCTATAATGCCAGTTGACTGGCAGCAAGTTATAAATTAAGAGCAGTAGCTTCTTCAGTCAAGGATTTAACCAAAAGCCTATTAGCGTTAACGCTAATTGCCGGTTTAGATGATAATGAGGCGTAAAATGAAAAAAAAAGCTATCGCAATTGCAGTGGCACTGGCAGGCTTCGCTACAGTAGCACAAGCCGAGCCAAAAGAAGAAACCTGGTACGTTGGCGGTAAACTGGGTGTTTCCCAGTTCCACGACACTGATTTCTACCGTAATAATTTCTACCGTAATGATTTAGAAGGTCTTAATGATAAGCCGATCAAAAGCAAACTGGGCGCAGGCGCATTCGTCGGATACCAGGCAAATCAATATCTTGGCTTTGAATTAGGTTATGACTGGCTGGACCGTTTGAAGTATGCAGGTTCTGCGACCAATGGTGCCGCTTTCAAAGCTCAGGGCGTTCAGTTGGCTGCAAAACTCAGCTACCCGGTCATGAAAGATCTGGACGTTTACACCCGTCTGGGAGCCATGGTATGGCGTGTTGATGCCAATTATCGTAACAACATCGGCACTCAGCTGAGTGCCAGCGACACTGGCATTTCTCCGCTGGCTGCTGTTGGTATTGAGTATACCTTCGATCGTGACTGGGCTGCACGCGTTGATTACCAGTGGACTAATAATATTGGTGATGCTGGCACCGTTGGTGCTCGTCCTGACAACCTGCTGATGAGCGTTGGTATTTCCTACCGTTTCGGTCAGGGTAATGCTCCGGTACCGGTTGTTGTTGCTCCTGCCCCAGCTCCAGCGCAGGTTGTTGAAACCAAGTGCTTCACGCTGCGTTCTGATGTTCTGTTCAACTTTGATAAAGACGCTCTGAAACCGGAAGGTCGTCAGTCTCTGGACCAACTGTACAGCCAACTAAGCAACCTGGATCCTAAAGACGGTTCTGTTGTGGTTCTAGGCTTTACTGACCGCATCGGTTCTGTAGAAGCTAACCAGGCTCTGTCCGAAAGACGCGTTCAGAACGTCGTGTCTTATCTTGGATTAAAGGGTATCCCTGCGAACAAGATCTCTGCTCGCGCCATGGGTAAATCCAACCCGGTTACCGGTTCAACCTGCGATAACACCACACCGCGTGCAGCTCTGATTGACTGCCTGGCACCGGACCGTCGTGTTGAGATCGAAGTAAAAGGCATCAAAGATGTTGTTTCTCAGCCTCAGGCTTAAGTTATTTATTCATGAATAACCTCGTACTGGTGAAAAAAACCTCGCAATTGCGAGGTTTTTTATTATGCGTTTTTCGCGTCGCTATCGTCTTGAGCAAGAATCACTTTGAGATCTTGCTTCAGTAATGACATCTGATTCGCATAGCGCTCTTTAGATTCTTCATCTTCTATTAACCGCACAACCGTCTCAGACAGCGTAGCATTACGACGTGTGGCCATTGCGTCCGCTACCAAACTAGATATTCAAGATCGATAGATTTCTTACGAGTAAGCTGATTTTCAGCGTTAAAGTGACGTTTACGACGCGCGCGTATTGTCTGATTAAGGCGATTTTCCAAACCAGGGTTCATACAGTGCTTGATCCAGGCAAGCACTTGCACTGGCTAGTTTTCCGTTTTCAGCAATGCCACCACCGCATCATCGGCTGCACTTTGTTCAATAAAACACGTTATGGCTTCACTCTCACGGTGTTTTTTCACCAAGTATTTCCATTTACAACTGCACTCAAGATTTTCTAGTTGTTGATATTTCATGATAAATTCTTCAGTGACTTTGTAACGCTATTATTAACATAACAGTTTTTACTCAACTTTCCTCTTGGTGCTCTCGTTTTTGAAACCAACGTTAAAAAGAGACTCCACACCGAGGTAATTATCTATTTCCCTACCGTTCCAACACTTCGTCTGTGCAGCAGGTATTATTCTTGTATAATCACGCTCTTCATTCAGACAACTACCTTTGATACTTTGACCAATAACCAACTTGCATGGCAGCATCTGCTACCCGACCATAAGCCGTACCAGTCTTTGTTCGATCGGGCAGAAAAGCTTAAATCACTGGGTTTTTCTGCGCTTCAACCCCGACTGGCGGATAGCCTGAAGGTATTTTGCCACCCACGCTCACCTTCACCCTTTATGCTAGTGAAAGCAGAAGAGACTAACGATTATCTTGCGCTCATCGCAGGTGCCGTAAGAAATCTATGCCCACAAGCTGCAACTCCCTATGGTAGCCGTTATATCATCGAGCACGATCGGGTTGACATTCAACCGGCGGTACAGTTTGACGATAACTTTGCAGCTAAGCAGGTATGTGAGTTCAAGACATGGATCGAAGCAGAACAGTTATTCGGCTGTGTCCGCTATTATCAGGAACGCATTAGCCCAGAAGCTGGGTTACTACACCGCATTAATGGCGGCATACTAATCCTGACAGCACGTACCCTATTGGCACAATCTCTGCTTTGGCTACGCCTGAAACAGATTATCGAAGAAGGTCAATACTATTGGCTTTCGCCTGATGCAGGGCGGCCTTTACCCCTTGCTATTCCGCCAATGCCAATGAATATTCGCCTGATCGTGGTTGGCGATCGTGAAAGCCTTGGCGATCTGCATGATATAGAGTCCGACATGCGCGACTTGGCTATTTACGGTGAATTTGAATCCGAATTGCCGCTGATCGACGAAGATGATATGACACGCTGGTGTGCGTATATTAATGCGTTATGCACAGCTAACCACCTTCCCTCACTTGCAGCAGATGCCTGGCCTTCTCTGCTGCAATTTGCCGTGCGCTATAGCGGAGATCAGGACAGCCTGCCACTTTGCCCGCAATGGCTTACACATCAGCTAAAGCACATTGCGATTTACGTTCAAGAAGAACATATCACTGCTCAAACCATCGCTGATGCGATCTCCGCCCAGCGTTGGCGTGAAGGCTACCTAGCTGAGCGTATACATGATGAAATTGAACTGGGCCAGATAGTCATCGAAACCGAGGGCGAAGTTATCGGGCAGGTCAACGGGCTTTCTGTGCTCGAATACCCAGGACATCCGGTTGCTTTTGGTGAACCGACTCGCATTAGCTGCGTGGTGCATCCTGGAGATGGTGAATTCACTGATGTGGATCGTAAAGCCGAATTGGCAGGTAATTTGCACGCCAAGGGTATGATGATCATGCAGGTATTTTTAATTTCCGAGCTGGATCTTGAGCAACAATTACCCTTCTCAGCATCGCTGGTTTTTGAGCAGTCCTACAGTGAGGTAGATGGTGATAGTGCTTCGCTGGCAGAGCTGTGTGCATTAATTAGCGCCTTATCGCAGCAACCTATTAATCAGCAAATAGCGATTACTGGCTCTGTCGATCAGTTTGGTCGAGTGCAACCCATTGGTGGCGTCAATGAGAAGATTGAAGGCTTCTTCGAAATTTGTCAGCGACGAGAACTCACCGGCAATCAGGGTGTCATTATTCCAGCAGCTAATCTTCGTCACCTGAGTCTGAATCTCGATGTGGTTGATGCCGTTCGTGCCGGGCAGTTCCATATTATTTTAGTGGAAACAGTGCCGGAAGCTATCACTCTGCTGACGAATATGGCTTATGACTATGAGCAACAGCCGAACCTGCTGGGCTTGATTAAAAAGCGTATTGCTCAATTTTCACCGCCAGAGCGACGGCGCTTCCCGTGGTTTTTTCGGTGAGGAACTGGTTTAACCAGATGTTTCTGGGTTTCTCAGCTTACACGTGTAAGCTAAATTGCGTGCTTCACTAGAATAGGGCTTACTGAGAATATGGTAGATAAACGCAAATCTTATACAAAAGAAGACCTCCTTGCCTCTAGTCGCGGTGAACTGTTCGGCCCTCAAGGTCCTCAGTTGCCTGCCCCAAACATTTTGATGATAGACCGTGTCGTCAAAATGACGGAAGACAGTGGTAATCACGGGAAAGGCTATGTTGAAGCTGAATTAGATATTACCCCAGACCAGTGGTTCTTTGGCTGCCACTTTATCGGTGATCCCGTTATGCCCGGATGCCTGGGATTAGATGCCATGTGGCAGTTGGTAGGTTTCTATCTCGGCTGGTTGGGCGGCGAAGGTAAAGGCCGAGCATTGGGTGTAGGTGAAGTGAAATTTACAGGACAAGTGCTGCCAGCAGCTAAAAAGGTTACCTACCGCATCCACTTCAAACGCGTTATCAATCGCCGTTTAGTAATGGGAATTGCAGATGGTGAAGTGTTGGTCGATGGGAAACAGATCTACACGGCTAATGAATTAAAAGTGGGTTTGTTTAAAGATACCACTTCGTTCTAATCGCAAATGTGGACGGTTTTCCCTACCGTCCACCCCCTTCACCACACCGTTATAATGCAGCTCGCTTTGTCTAAACTTCATTACTGATGGACTCACAGACATCTGCCGGAATTTTTAGCTCCTCAGCCAGGGCACTGAGGTAGCTTTTCTTCATAAAATGGTCAACATCAATAATATCGCACCTCAAGAAGTATACCTCTAACGCCCCATCCTTATTCTTGACCCCACGCGCTAGCAACGCAGGATCCAGCGGCTGGTCGATTATTTCTTGTATCCAGGTTTCGGCTTCTGCACCCAATTGAAGCTCCTGAACGTTCTCTTTTATTCGTTTCTGCTCTGCAGAATCAATATGTTTATCGCTTTTAGCCGCAAAGACCGATGCCATGATCAAACGAAGAGCCCACACATTGTCACTGGATGACTGAACACTAAAATCAGCATCAGCGGCGTGTGTATCACGGACACGCTTTTTGTATTGGTTCTACAGCATAACGCCAGCAGCAGCGCTCGCTTCCACCAATAATCAATGCATTTTTACCTAGAGACCCCATTATTTTTCTTGTCGATTTGTTAGCCAGAAGCACGCCAGCCAACCCATCAAACGCAGCGGGTTTCAGCATATCACCGAGATTGCCATTTTTAGCTCCGCTCACCACCAAACCCGCTTTTGCTCCCGCAGCCCCCAGAGTGTTTGTATCTGTTGCATCCATTTGGCTCATTGCCGTCTCCCTCATTATTGATATCATTATCATTTTTTCTCGTCAGATGAGTATTACCTGCATCTATGCATAGTAGAGCCTCTTACCGGCTGTTTGTCAGGTAATGTATAACAATGAAATGTGGCACAGGCCCTGTTTACCACTGCAATAGCAATTCTGCGCTGGGATGATTTGCGCTTTATTTTTGGCAGGGTATACTGCACGCGTCGAAATAGAATAGTGTTTTAGTATTTGTAGTTTTCCGTCACAATAAAGAAACAAGTATGAAAATTGCACTGATTAATGAGAACAGCCAGGCTGCTAAGAGCGCTATCATTGCCGAAGCGCGCTGACTAAAGCGTTGCGCCGCAAGGTCACACCGTTACAGCTACGGTCAGTACGCCGTTGATGACGCATTATGACTGGCCCACACATCCAGAGCACTATTCTGGCAGCATCCTGATGAATTCCGGTGCTGCTGGTTGCGTTGTAACCGGTTGTGGTAATGGCCAGGGCGCAATGCTGGCATGCAACTATTTCCCAGGTGTAATCTGTGGTCTGGTTATTAACCCGTCCGATCTCTACCTATTTTATCAGATAAACAACGGTAACGACGTTCCTCTGCCGTATCTAAAAGGCTTTGGTTAGAGCGCTGAGCTGAAACTGGAAAATCTGTTCGCTCAACTATTCAAAGAAGTTGGTGGTCGTGGCTACCCGAGCAACCGCGTTGTTCCGCAACAACGCAACAAGAAAATTCTGAACGCAGTGAAAAAGTTACCCATACACATCCAGTTGTCCATCCTGGATGGGTGGTATCACGATGTGGTTAAAAATGCTATTTATAGTCCTAAATTCCAGGAATACTTCTTTGCAAACAGCAAAAATGCAGAACTGACCAGCTTTATCAAATCTCTGCTGGCATAATTCTCGTACCGAGAAAGTTACTGTATTGAAAAAAATGTGGATACATCCACATTTTTTTGTACTTGACCGCGCCCCATTTCAACAGCGTATCTTGTTGTTACACCATCGAATCCAGCATGTTTTGCCTTAGCCGTTCACTGTGTAATCAGATATAAGAAAACCGTGAAATACTACTTGACCGAAAGCGGCTGACTCCCTACAGTAACGCCCGTTGCATCTTAATATCAAACCAAGGTGAGGTGTCCGAGTGGCTGAAGGAGCACGTTTGGAAAGTGTGTATACGTGAAAACTTATCGAGGGTTCGAATCCCTCCCTCACCGCCACCGTCGCCATTGCCATTCCTTGCTCTACAGACCCTTTCTCAAACTGCTGACAAATAAAGATCGACGTGGTTTACACACATGCAGGAGCCAGAAGTAATGAGGTCACTAGTTCACGAACGGCCACGGCAAACACCAACAACATGGCTGCCGCTACTAAACTGGGGAAAATAAGTGGCGCTATCACATAGCCGTAACGCTTTCAGCGTGAAAGCGTCGTGAACACGCGCAGCGGCTTCCAGATTTAGTCTAAGTTGACGCAATGCGGCACTGACATAGCGAATCGGATAGGGTAGTATCAATCCAACACCGACAATAATGCCAGATAACACTACAGCCAGCACTGGATAAACCATCCAGCCATGGTGGATGTTGTATCACAAAACGCCTTCCACTGAGCAGGAAGTTCCGCCACCCTCTGCACCGCCTGTTTTTATGCCATTGGATACGTTTACCGTTAACCTGGTCAACGTCGACAATAATGCTGATCGTGTGCTTTATGTCGGATTTACTTTGCGTCTGGCTGATGAACAAACCAGAAAAAGACTGATAAATTCCCTTACTGAGGTACGTAGCCGCTTGTTATTGCTGCTGTCGTGTCAGGATGATATCTCGTTAGCTAACGAGCAGGGTAAACAGAAGTTGATTGAACAAATCAAATAGGTGTTGAGCCCTCTACTTATCCCTGGAAAACTGAATCAGGTCATTACTGATGTGTTATTCACAGTCTTTATTTTGCGCTAATCTTTATGGGCGATAACATTCTCTCTCAAGCAAAAATTGACGCATTGTTTAACGGCGATAGTAGTGATGACGCCAGTAATGCAAACGCCGCCGCGAAATCGGATGGTGATGTCAAACTTATGATCCCAATACACAGCGCCGTGTTATACGTGAACGCCCGCAAGCGTTTGAAATCATTAACGAACGTTTTGCGCGTTAATTCCTTATGGGGTTATTTAACTGTCTGCGACGTAGCCCGGACATCACGGTAGGTGGTATTAAAATAAAGCCTTATCATGAATTTACTCTTAACTCACCTGTACCTTCCAACCTTAACCTGATTTACCTGAAGCCGTTACGCGGTACCGCACTGTTTGTATTTTCGCCTAGCCTGGTGTTTATCGCAGTGGACAAAGCGTTAACCTGCTGCAATGCACCTCAACCCTACTGGAGTGATATTTCGGTTTGGGGGGTTACCAAGTTTACCCATCTGCTAACGGTGTATTAGGTTGACTAACAACATTTTACTGGTTAATAGTGACAGAGAGATTACCCTGAGCAATCGTGCAACTTTGCAATGTCACTTCACGGTTCATCACCACCGAGCCCGTGCAGGAGTTCCCGATAACCTTGGCATCCTGAATGCTGATATTAATATCAAGGTTCTGAACATCTGCCAAAAAACGCACCTGAGAACTGTTGCCACGTGGGAGGCGATGACCTGAATAGTACGAGAGTCTACCAGCGTGACGCTGTCACCGAGGCCTGAGTGTTTAATCGCATCACTCACACGCTGCGCCATGGGAAAATTATCTTGCTTCAATTGCAGCATGATCAGGTTTGAGGCAACAAAGGTAGAAGATAGTTCCCGCTCAATCACTGCGCCGTTAGTAATGCGTCTGCCTGCCAATTAGTTGACTTGCATGCTGCCGCCCCGCCTGTGCAACCGCACATGCGCTACCGCATAGACCTGGTTGTCCACCCCCTTTCAACGGTGTCATTAATAGCGTGCCACCGCGTAAACTTTTGGCATTACCCATTGAAGAGACAACAACGTCAATGGTTTGCCCTGGCACGGCCAAAGGCGGGGAGTTTGGCTGTGTCACCATTACTGCCGCCACGTTTTTCAACTGCATGTTGGTGACTGCCGGTGCAGTGATACCCAGCTATGACAACATATTGGTCAGGGTTTGCGTGGCAAATGGCGTTTGTATCGTCTGGTCACTAGACTCATCAAACCCCACCACCAGACCATAACCAATCAGAGAATTTTCCCGCACTTTGTATATCAACAAGGTCACAGATCCTGCCGGCCTGCGAACTCGCAGGCAGGAAAAAGCCACTAAGGATAACATCAGGCTAAAAAACGACGCGATCTGCATTCAGTACCTCTTCACTTAGCTTAGAACAGAGAAACATTGAGGAAGAAACGCTGCAACTAACCTATGTTTTGCACTTCATTGATATAGCCGTTACCCACATATTCGATACGAGCATCTGCTACCTAAGTCGAAGATACAGAGTTAGTACCGCTGATAATTCTCGGATTCACAACACCAGAGAAGCATATAAATTCAGTACTTTGATTGATGGCAATCTTTTTTTTCGCCCACAACTTACAAGTTACCGTTCGCTAACACCTGCTCTACAGTCACCGTAATGGTACCGCTAAAGGTGTTATTGGTATTGGCTCCGCCTTTACCGGCAAAGTCATTTTTGCCTGAAGCTTCCAGGTCAGCGTGATTATTACCCAACGGACCTTCCAGATAGCGTGGTGCGGTCGTCACACCGAATGACGAGGAGCCGTCGCGGCTGGCAGAAGCCGACGAGCTCTTACTAGTACTGACATTTTCCTGCAAAACGATGGTCAATATATCGCACATATTTCTCGGGCGCCAGTCTTCAAACATCGGCTGATAGCTATAATTCATTTTAATGGTCTGTGCATTAGACTGATAAAACGTTGAGCAACGATCATATCCACCAATTCCTTACTCATATCTACGCTGGAGCTTTCTGTCATATTAACAAGTAACGACCCAAGACTCCCTACGCCAGCCTAATCGATAATCGGTTAACCAGATTTTTCCGTACTAGCCCAGACGTTATCCCCCCCATGAATGGATAGACCTTCCGGGTTAGAGAAACTTGCCAGCGCAATCTGTCCAAAGAGTTGTGTTCTGTCGTTGGAGTATTTACCGGTGATGACACCGCCATCACTGATGCTATAACCGACTAAATCTCCAGGCGCATAACCATTTTGTGTAGGCGTTTTTTTGCTGTTCACACCAAGGTTCTGTTACACGCTGCCGGCAAAATCAAGCGTAAAGGTCGATGACAGAGAGCTATTCAGTGACGGTAGCGGAATGGCACTGGCTCCCGTAGCAGCATTGGGATCCGTGGCCGGCGTCTGCGATTTCAATGCGCTGCTTTTTGTAAACTCTAGTGCAATTTCAGTGAAAGTAGATCCTGTCACTGAGCTATCCTGCACGTTTACTATCCACTTATTATCGCCCATTGTTTCGAAATACAGCCCGATGTTATGAGGGTTGCTCACAATGTATCGTAGACAGTAATAGAGCCCTTGTAATTCGCCGTTTCTGGGCCTAGCAGGGTCAAAGACTGGACAGCATCAACAGTATAAAATAGCATCAAATGGCGCAGGAGCGTCCCACGAAGGTGCCAACAGATTCAATGTTAAAAATGCACCATCGCAGCAAGCTCTGGCCTTATACGCACTAAACCACTGTGAGGCCGGGTACCGCGTAAAAAGAACTTTTGCAATTTTTTTTGGAGAGAGTGTGTGCAACTCTTCCTGGGGGTAAATACCCACCGTAGCTTTTTCCAGTACCTGCGTATCGATGTCACTGGCCCAGACCTAGCAGCCCGCTGACGCGATTCCCCAACATCTTAACCAAAGTGATCGCTAATGAATATGTCTCTTTACCAGTCGATGCTGCCGTGCTCCAGACGGTGTAGCCGTGCGGACTCAATCGCGCATGCTCGGCAAGAATCGGAAAATGGTGCGCCTCACGAAAAAACGCCGTCAGGTTTGTCGTCAAGGCATTGATAAACGCCTGCCATTCAGGACTGTTGAAATTCGCTTCCAACAGAGAGCCAAATACTACCCAAAATCATTAAGCCCCAAGGTCTACAACCCGCCTTACCAGGCGGGTTGTAGACCATTTCACGTTTATGATCGGCCAGCACAATACCGGCACGTTGGTAAATCAACTGACTGATACGTCGGAAATGCATATCTGAAAATAGCAATCTATCGACCATCTACGTCAGGATAGAAGCAGATTCAAGGCGATTTGGCGATGGGTTATTTTTCATATTAAACTGCTCAAAAATCAATTAAAGTTATAGAGTTATTCAATCCAGCCTTTCCTTTAACGCGAGTGCAGGTGTTACTGTGTAAGTATTAGTCGATATTTTATCATCGGTCACGTCAAGACGGAAAACTTAAACTGCATCCGTCAACATCATTTCTTGAGCTTCCAGCGTCTGAATGGCGGAAGAGGCTTCTTCAACCAATGCGGCGTTCTGCTGGGTTGCGCTATCTATTTCTGTAATAGCTTTAGCAACCTGCTCAATTACTCTGTTCTGTTCATCAGAAGCAGAAGAAATTTCTCCCATAATGTCTGTCACGCGCTTCACTGCCGTAACAATATCATCCATTGCGGTGCCTGCATCCTTCACCGACACAGATCCTTGCTCAACGTGGCCGACGGACTCCTTTATCAGCGCTTTGATCTCTTTTGCTGCCTGGGCACTACGTGTGCCAGACTGCTTACCTCTCCTGCTACCACGGTAAAACCACGCCCTTGTTCACCAATTGTGAAGGGCTGGCGATGGCAATAAGTCACATCACCAAAAACAGTGCCATCATGGCAGTCATAAAGTCAGCATAAGCTATTTTCCATGACCCGCCATGATGCGCCGCGTGTCTAGACTTCCATTTCTTGCGTATTATCGGATGCTGATGTTTCATTAGTTACTTTCCGCAGCCTGCTGAGCCGGTGCTTTCACAAGACGAATATGCTCTTCCATCTCAGTGAAGGTAGGACGGACAGTGGAATACAGCGTTGTACGTCCAAATTCAACGACAATCTGAGGAGTATAACCGTTCAAGTTGGAGAGCAGCGTTACCTTGATACATTGCAGAACTTTGACCTTCTCCACATTCTTCTGCCGCAGCAGAGACGCCAGTGGAGAAACGAAACCATACGCCAGCAAGACCTCCAGGAAAGCCCCCACCATGGCGTGAGCAATCATCATACCCAGTCTGCTGCAGGACGATTCACATAGGCTAGAGAGTGTACAACTCCCATTACCGCAGCAACGATACCAAACGTAGGAAGACCATCGCCCATCAGGTTCAAGCTTATTGCCAGAACTTCAAGCTGGTGTTCAAGCGTTTTGATCTCTTCGTCTATCAATGTTTCAATTTCAAACGCATTCATGTTGCCGCTGATCATTAACCGCATGTAGTCCGTATGAACTCAATAACGTGACTATCAGCAACAACTCGCGGATAGCTGGAAAAATCTCACTCTCGCGCGGGTTATCAATATCTCTCTTCCAGAGAGAGCATCACTTGCTGACGCGATTTCGCCATAAGACGAAACAGCAGTGCCATCAGATCCATATACAGATCACGGCTGTATTTAGACCCTTTAAACAATTATGGGAATGCACGAACCATACCTTTGATGGCTTTGGCATTATTACCGACGATAAATACGCCAATGACTGAACCACCGATAATAAGTAGTTCTGAGGGCTGACACAAGCTGCAAACAGAGCTGTTTTTTGACTGATGCGCATGCGTAACAAACATCCAGGTGCAACAATGGCACGATGATAACTGCAACATACTGCTATGTTCAAGATCAAGCCGATAAGCATTAATAATAGCTCGTACCCCGTTTTACAATGGCTTTTTTTAACAAAAAAGAGTACGCATTATAGAACATGGAAGAATGGATATTCTGTTCCCAGGTCATGAACCAGCCCGTGGAAAATGGTAATATTTCTTTTGGAGGCAGGCTCCCTCTAAGCTCTTTATAAAGTTTAATTAAACACCCACGATTTAATTGTGTTTCATTTTCTAACATCTGCAATCGAGCACCCAGAGAGATCAATTCCATTACTAACTGGATG
The DNA here is from genome assembly GCA_051305815.1 of Candidatus Malihini olakiniferum. Classification (GTDB taxonomy): domain Bacteria; phylum Pseudomonadota; class Gammaproteobacteria; order Enterobacterales; family Enterobacteriaceae; genus Symbiopectobacterium; species Symbiopectobacterium olakiniferum_B. Next base: position 280,733 of record JBPPLV010000021.1, on the reverse strand, counting down.
TCTTTTGCTTCCTGAAAAATACTCTTTTCCGTCATCATTATGCTCTTTTCTTAGGCACGTTATCTTCTTTCGAAGACAACTGGTTTAATAAGTGACTTAACAGCAAAATTCCAGTATGGATTTGTTGTAAATCATCTACACGGGATTCTTGTGTTAATAGCTTGATCGTATTGTGATCGTCAAAAAAAAATGATAGATCAGCTAATTTTTTTTCGCCATTTTAACTATCTGAGGCAACGTAAGCTGCATCTAAGGTATCCGCCATCTTTTCCTCAATACCTAAACGTAACATAGTAGAGGCTTTTCGTCATTAATTAATCGTTGTGCAAGTAATATATAAGACACATTTATGTCATAAATGTGTCTGAGTAATTCAGAGGTACCTATATTTTTCACCCCGACAGGCTATGTTCAAAGCATAAGTTGAGGGATAGAGACTATCGACGAGTTAAAAATCACTCTTTATTGATGGCATGAAAGTAATCGGTGATAGAGATTATTTTTTTGCTACTACTCTACTTTCCTATTATGACAATCACATGCTATTGCCAACTTCTTTTGCTGCTTAACTCGCTTATTCTTTAACCCTGTACGACAACCTAAATAACTACATCAGGATGTATAGGATTATTCCTAAATTCTCGCAACTGTACCGCTTAATCTATCAGACACACAACGCGAGCAGAGAATCATTTTGGTGATTATGTGACGAAGATCACACAAATGGAAGGTATTCCCACAAAAAGATAAGTGATAAGAACTCCTACCAGATCACTTATCGTTCACCTACCGGATCACGTATCTATAGACTTATTTGAAATGGGTTTATCTTGATGATAGATATATAAAAAATGTAACAGGAGCGTCTCTACACCAGAGAACAAAAATTAAAACTTAATTGCAATTAGTGTAGGAGAAGATAACCGGTATGTCGCAACCAAATGTCACTCTCCCTGAGTTTGCAGTAATATCAAACCGTTTTTTGTTATTTTTAAATTTAGGGAGATTAAAAAATGTATAATTTTAGCTACTTTAACCCAACGCGTATCATGTTTGGTCAGGGAAGAATTACAGAGATTGGTCAACATATCCCCGCAAACGCTCGCGTGCTAATAACCTATGGCGGGCAAAGTGAAGAGAAATTTGTCTCACTTGCAGAAGTGAGAGACGCGCTTGACCAACGTGAATATGTAGATTTTGGTGGTATTGAAGCAAATCCACACTATGAAACCTTGATGAAATCCGTACAGTTGGTAAAGAAGAAAAGTGTCGATTATCTGCTGGCCGTCGGCGGTGGTTCGGTTGTTAATAGCACTAAGTTTATAGTCGCTGCCTACTATCACGATGATATTTGGAATCAATGGGTTAACAAAATACCTCTAAAACAAGTTCTTCCTATAGGGTAACGTCATGACGTTACCCGCAACAGGGTTCGAGATGAACGCCACATAGGCGGTATGCCATGCTGCTTCGGGTGAAAAGGTGGGCTTTAACCATCCGCTGCTGTTTCCTCAGTTTGCCGTTCTCGATCCTGAAAAATTCTTACACTCTGCCAGCAAAGTAAGTCGCCAACGGCGTCGTGGATGTTTTTTGTCGATATTATCGAGCAATACCTAACTTTCCCTGTTTATGGCAAAGTGCAAGATCGTTTCGCTGAAGGGTTGCTGCTTACTTTTATTGGAGGAAGGTCCGAAACCCCTGACTCAACCGAATAATTACGATGTACGCGGCACTATCACCTGGAGCGCTACGCTGGCATTGAACGGCCTTATTGGCGCAGGTTACTACAAGATTGGGCGACACACCATATTACTCACCAGCTGACTTCACTCTACGACCTAGATTATGCACAAACGCTCGCCGTGTTACTTCCTTCTTTATTATACGTACAGATGGATAATAAGCGTAAAAATATTTTTCAATATGCAGCGCGCATCTGGCAAATAACTGAAGGCGATAATGAGACCCGCATTTCACAAGCTATTGCCAAAACGCGTGATTTCTTCGAGCACATGGGCATCAAGACGCGCATATGTAATTTTGGATTACTGCAAGATGCAGTAGAGGCGATAATCAAAAATCTGAACGTATTTAATATTTTCCTCCAAGGTGGAAGACAGAATATTAATGAAGCGATGGCAAGAGAAATTCTGACGCTTAGCTATTAAATCCCTCCTCAGTGATTATATGAGGAGGTGATACCCACTTATTTTGTCTGGTGAATCCTATTGACCAGCGCGATCCTAGGCAAATCAGCATCAGCACCAGCACCAGTGCCATAGCGGCGCCACTCGAGGATGCTCTCATCAAGGAAACAATGCCGAAAGTACTGTAACCGCAATAGGAATGAGGAAGTTAAAGGGGGCTACTGTGCCTACTTTGTTATATTTCAGCAGTTGACTCCATAGGGAAAAAGTGATTGATAAGAGCAGTACAAAGTAAAAAAAAGATCAATACGGAATTCAAGATATGAACACTCAGTGTTCCACCACTTAAATAACCAGAAAGCGTAAGTAATACACCTCAGAGTGCCAATTGATACCCAGTCATTACAATAGGATACATAGTCTGATAAATACGCTTTCCGTAAATATTTTCAGCCGATAAAATAAAGTATGCGATAACCAAAAAATCATCAAAATATTAATGTAAAGCTAAAATCATCAAGCCATTTAATATTAACAATAGTTATACTAATAAATCCTAATACGCAACAGATGGCTTTATTTGTAGTTATTTTGTCATTGGCATAAAGGCAGTATTAAATCAGTACGATAAAAACATACTAGTGGCATTCATAATATATCCATTGACCCCTGTGATATAGGTAAGTCCGATGTAAAAAACATATTCTGTAAGGTATTTTTGTGACGCCAATAACAGATAATTAACTGATTTTATAAGTTTTAAACCGCGTAATAGCCTTACCGCCTACCAACGCTAATAGCAACAACAACCCGCCCGCCAGTACGAAGAGATAGCCAGTATACCAGCTTTGAAGCGATGTCTCCCTCTACAATCTGGAACAACGCATAGCCATTTTGATGGTCGGGTACGCACTTCTCCACAACAGGTAGCATAACGTAGCCAACGCAAAAAACTATTTTTTTATTAGTAAAAAATGCGGTTGTATTCTTCAAAAAAGACTCTAATAGAAACAGCCCAATGATGTAATAAAGGTGGGAAAATCAGTATTTATTTTTTACGGAAATTTTTCATAGAGACGTTTCAAATTTACATAAGCTACTTTATCAGCAATCAAAATGAAAATACGTTTTTTAAAAAACAAAAATTGTGATCAAGATCCCGACGACTACAATTAAGATTTTTCACTATGTGCCGATTATCTTTTATATTTTTAGGACTAAAAGAAACACTCGTTGTTACTGTAAGGGTGCTGAATGCCAAAGACGCGTGATGTATCTTGTTGTTTGGTAAATCGTAATTACTTTTCCTGAAAAATGAGCGAATGGATATAAAAATAACTTCACAATCTGATTGGCAGGGGAAAACAGGTGTGTTGAATAATTTACGATTAGTATCTTTATTCGTTATCCCCCTGGGAGGCATCATATTGATGTTTGCCTTATCGATAGGGACCTCCAGCTATTTTCTAGCACGCAGCAACCAATACATCGCGAACTTTACGCAAGAAATTGATGTTCGCATGGGGGCTTTCTAACAGTTCTAACCACCTGCGTACCGCGCGTTTAATCCTAATTCAGGCGTCTTTCTCTGCTCGTATTGGTGATTCAGCTGTTTACAATGAAAACTTGAAGCAGGCAGGATAACGCGTAGAGCAATCACAGAAAGCGTTTCAGCTCTATGAAAATCGCCCAATTAAAACTGAGTATGACTCTTCACTGGACGCGGCCTTAACTAAGGCCTATGAGACCTATCTCAAGCAAGGTATTGAGCCCATGATGGCATCAGCAAAGGATGGGCTCTTTGAAGAAGCTCTCAGCCATGAGGCTGAAGAAGTCCACATTCTCGATACCAACTACAACAAGCCTCTTCTAGACGCAGTTGCTTACCGAACTGAGCGTGCACAGCAACCAAACCAGATCGCTGGTGATAACGGTACGTTAGCATATGCCTTGATGGGGGCTAGTTTTGGGATCGCTATGTTGCTCTCGCTACTAACTTTCACGTTCTTGCGCGGAGCGGTAATCAAGTCAATGAACGCACTAGTAGCACGTATTCAGCGTATTGCTCAGGGCGATCTCACACAACGCGCGTTAACTATGGTTCGAATGAGATTGGTACGTTAGGCAACAATGTGCAGCAGATGCAGGCGTCGTTGGTAATATCGTCGCTACCGTGCGCGAAAGTGCTGATTTAATCTATCAGGGCTCAACCAAAATCTCTTCAGGCAATACAGCTTTCTTCGCGTACCGAACAGCAAGCCGCCGCGTTGAAGCAGACTTCCGCCAGTATGGAGCAACTGACAGCAACCGTTAAGCAGAACTCCGAAAACGCACACCATGCCAGCCAGTTGGCTATAAACGCTCTAATAAAGCGAAGCAAGGTGGCAATATTGTTTCTAATGTTATCGAAACAATAGATAGTATTTCCGGCAGTTCGCATAAAATCTCTGAAATCACCAATGTGATCAACAGCATTGCTTTCCAGACCAACATCCTTGTATTAAACGCTTCTGTTGAAGCTGCTTGTGCCGGCGAACAAGGTTGTGTTTCGCCGTGGTGGCAAGTGAAGTCCTTAGCTTGGCGCAACGCAGCGCACAGGCCGGAAAAGAGATTGTCTCCGCTGTCACCAACGTAATCGAAATTATGGAAGAGATCGCCTCCGAATCCGACGAACAAAGCCGAGGCATTAGTCAGGTAGGGCAAGCCATCGCCGAGATAGACAGTGTAACGCAACAAACCGCCCTGGTGAAAGAAACGTCAGCTGCCGCCTCCCTGGAGGAGCAAGCTGCGCTTCTAACACGGGCTGTAGCCGTGTTCAAATTGATCGAGAAGCCAGCCACGACCGGCCCCCTACCTCTTACACATTATCTGCAGCCAAGAACACTCCAACTGCATTGTCGTTGGGTAACAAGAAAAGTATCAACAGCAACGAACATTCTGATAGCTTAACGTAATGCAGATCTGCTCGTCAGACCTGCATTACGTTAAGCGTTCGGATTTTCATCTTCGTTAAAAAACCAGATTCCTGCAGGATAATCCGGCAATGCGACGAGATATATCGTCCCTTCCAGAAACGGCTCCACCGCTAACACTACACCTTCCCTTCGCTCGGCGCCGTCAGTTTTCACAGTGAAAATGTCATTTACTTTCACGGCGTATGTCTTCAATGTCAAATTAACTACTTGTCACACCGTGTAAACCGTCATACTGTTCCTGAGCCAAATGCACTGATTCAATATTATATTCCGCCCAGTATGCCAAACTTTCGAAGGTTTCCACCAGCGTCAGCCCTACGGGCGTCAGAGAGTACTCTACAGTCACCGGCACAGTGGCAAAAACACGACGTACAATCAATCCATCCCACTCCAGTTTTTTCAACGTTTGTGAGAGTACCTTCTGGGTGGATGCCCTCAATATCCCACTGAAGTTGATTAAAACGCGTTTTACCACGTTTCAAACGACCGATGATTAGTATGGTCCACTTGTCTGCCAGTCGCTCCAGAAACTGCCGCGCCGGACAATGCGACGAATAAACGCTGTAAGGGAGAGCAGAATCACTCTGTACAAGAGTTATTTTGCATAGTGTCCTCCAGGTAACCTGGTAACTTTCAGGTGCCTTCTTGGCAATGTAGTATACCATATATACTATCTTTCCATTAAAAACCGATGGTTTCCTTTCCTCTATAAATCCATCGCATCCGTCCCTGTTATTGCTGACAAAAGGAAAAGTGAACATGAGTAAGGTTGTTGTTGTTTATTTCTCAGGATATGGCCACACACAGCGTGTCGCTGAGTGTGTTGCGCAAGGCGCTAATGCAACGCGTATCGCCGTAGATAAAAATGGTGATATTACGCCGGAAGAATGGGAAGTGTTAAACGCGGCAGATGCCATCATTTTTGGCGCTCCAACCTATATGGGCTCTGTACCCTGGCAGTTTAAAAAATTTGCCGATGCCTCATCGAAAGCCTGGTTCACTCGCGCCTGGCAGGATAAAGCGTTTGGCGGCTTTACCAACAGTGCCAGCCTCAATGGCGACAAGCAGGTCAGCCTGATTTGGATGCAAACCCTGGCCTCCCAACACGGGGGACTGTGGGTAAGCCTGGGTTTACTGCCTTCTAATACCAAAACCGCATCGCGTGAAGATGTCAATAACCTCGGGGGTTCCGTCGGTCTCCTTGTGCAATCCCCTTCAGATGGCCCAGCAGAGGATATTCCTTCTGGTGATTTGGAAACCGCGAAACAGTATGGCGCGCGTGTTGCCACCGTTGCAACACGTCTGCACGGATAAATTCTTGACACCGTAGCATCACTAATTTTCAAGCCAGCACTAGCTGGCTTTTTCATTTAGCACATACAGCCCACCTCCTGGTCATCATACTGTCATTATTTATACATATAATGATGCAACAGCCATTAGGAGACGAAAAAAATGATAACCATTCATGCCAAAGCACTTCAGAAGCAGAAAAATTGCTCTCTTCCGGCACTGCCAATAAAATACTTCTTGATTATTCGGTGACTACCGATAATTTTTTTAGAATAGCTGATGCATGGTGTGGACAAGACGCAAAGATCGGCAAAAAATCAGGGATGTTTATTCTTTCGTTAAAAGAATTCCGCAGACCGCAAAACGATTAATGCTCTTGTCGGTAACGACACATGAGAGCGTCGCCGCAAAAATATTCCCGGAAAAAATATATCTCAATATCATTATTTTATTTATTACAATGATAAATATTAAAATACTGTTTAATAAATTCATGTCACTTTATCTTTGCGAGATATTTTTGTTGGGCCGTATTTATCCCCATATCCCAACGTTGTCAGTAATAGAACGAAGCCATGAAATATATTTTTTTTCCGACTGATTCCACTCCTTTGTCTTACCGCCTGCACCACAACAAAAAAAGCCAGAGACTGTATCATCTGACACATTCGTACCCATGAGTGTATCGGTAGATGCGCCACAAATTGATAACTGTGCTGTGGGATCTCCTTCAGGGAGAAGCCAGCAAACATTTATACGTGAAGCCTACACATTAAATAACAATCGAAAAACCCGATTTGCGAATTAGGTAGCCTATAAAATCACAGATGCCATTATTGCCAGTGGCGAAACCCGAAACTAGCGACGCCACCCCGCTCTGCCAGAATCTGACACTCTCACCCCAGCGCTTACACCGGCGCGAATGCCACGTTATCCATCGAGCGGACATAAGCCCCCTCGCAGGACTTGCAGGCGCATCCGATTGGCAATCGCTAAATTATTTTTTCAAATATCACACCGCAAATGTCAGCATTAAACCAAGATCCATGGGCCCATTTAGAGTTAAAAGAGCGCTTGCTGGTAAATCGTCCGGAGTCACCCCCCCGTTTATGTAGTTACTGGCTCATTATTTACGCGCAATATGCCGACGCCACCAGCAGCCCCTACGTCGAGATACCAAGCGGTTACTGGTAACGTGTAGCGGATCCCAGCGTCACACCGCCATATGGGTCGGTACCGAAAATAACGTCTTCATTACGATAGCTAAACACGCCGAGCGTTGCTGCGGCACTTTCGCTATGCCGTGATATCGCAACCCCAATTCCTGGAATATTAGTTTGATATACTGCTCCGGCAAACGGGCCGGCATTCAATCCATTCAGCGGCAGTGTCGCTTGCTCAACGCCGACAGCCCATTTGAAGGGGAAACCCGCTGCCAGGTGATTTGCACACAATATCCACGGTGGGTGCATTCATCCAACGTCCCTAATAAATAATGGTACCTATCGGTATATTCTCACCGGCCGATATGATCAGTGGACTTAACGGCACGCTAAGCCAGGACGAGCCGAAACCAGTCTGATAGCTACAAGATATTGCAGCCCAGCTGTGACTACTGACCATGACTAGAAAAACCGTGCCGAGCAGCGTTAAAAAAAGAGTTGTTCGCATACTTCATACTGTTGCTCCATCTTCCGGCATCGACCGAAAGGACAGGCTGTGTGTGTAACCGCCATTACGTGTTGCGAGTGCTCGCGAATATGCTGTTTTTAGCAAACTTAGCTTATGCCGGTGCAGAAGAAACAGCAGAGTTGCACACAGAATTGAATTGCTAAATCTGGCGTTGTTCTTTCCCTTTCGCCGCTATTCTGTATTGCAAAACGGGTATTGTGTTCATATTAATGGATAATTTCTTGAATTATTACTCGCGCAAGTTGACGAAACAGGACTTTGAGTACCAATAACACGCTGTCTTATCGGCGTGTATCTAGTAGCGCAACAGGCATAGAGAGTCCCCCTTCCTTTATAAATTGCTGATATTGTGAAATGCTAGGAAAAGGAGACAGATCGCTTTTAACAATGCCGAGTAAAGCAGCAGCGTTACCCTGCATAAATTTCTATTTAAAGGCGAGCAAATATATATGATAGGTTGTCATGACCCTGGTCTATAGCGTGAAAATTTCACTAACACTGGCAATAACGTTGGTTTTCCCCGATCCACTCCGGCCCTACCAACAACACTTTATAATATTGTGTCACTAGGAAACGCCTTTCACTCATTGCCAGCATGTTATCGTCTTGGATGTCGATCACCTTTCGCTCCTCCGAGGTAAATTCTTGAAATTCTATTTTAGTATGAATATTCTAGAATTAATGATCTAAACTGAAGGAATAATGCTAATGAAGTCTGTGTTTCTTCGTCCGACCTTGTCGGCGTTTCTGCACTGTTGACGCTGACGCTCACGGGCTGCGCTTGCCCGCAGGGCAAGCATTGTATCAGATCGATCCCGCTCCATACCGGGCGACGTTAGCAAAAGCGGAAGCCAGCCTCGAATCCACGCGTTTGTTCGCTTCGCGTTATGAGAGGTTTGTGAAAACAGTGCGGGTCAGCCAGTAGGATAGAGATGACGCGCGCTCCGCTTGGTTACAGGCCAAGCCATCAGTGGACGCAGCACGCATAGATATCGGTTACACGACAATCACTGCCTCTATCTCTAGTCGCATCGGCCGTTCATCCGTTACCCAAGGCGCGCTTGCTTACCGCTAATCAGACCGATGCGCTGGCGACAATACAGCAGCTTGATCCTATCTACGTGGATATTCCTCAGTCATCAACGACGTTGCTAAGATTACAGAATGAACTGTCTGCTGGAGATGCATGATACATACCGACGACCAACAGGCAGAAGTACGATTCATGCTGGGTAACGGCAAGGAATATGCGCATGCCAGACGTATCAAACTCCCCGAAGTGACGGTGAACGATTATGGCTTGACGCTGCTAGATGCGAGTTAGGCTATTCAGGCGCAGAACGTGCAGGTCTCTTCGGATCAACTCGGCGGTTTGCCTACCAAAGAGGAGATTCAGCTCAACACCACCATCATTGGCAAAACGCGTTTCACCAAGGCGAAGCAATTCGAAAACATCCTGCTGAAAGTACAACCGGACGGATCGCGTGTACTGCTGAAAGATGTCGCCCACGTTGGGTTAGGCGCAGAGAGTTTGGCCATTCAGGAAAAGTATGGCGCTAATCAACCCAGCACAGGCATCGCACTGCCTCTGGCGACAGGTGCTAACGCACTAAGCATCATTCAATCGGTACGCGCCAAGCTGGAAGAGATGAAACCAGGGCTGCCGCCTGGTGTGGAAATCGTCTACCTCTATTACACTGCGTGGTGATCAGCGCCTCTATGGAAGGCGTCGTGCATACGCTGCTGGAAGTAATTGTGTTGGTGTTTCTGGTGATGTTGCTCTTTTTATAGAACCGGCTTGCGACGTCGATCCCGATGTTGGCGGTGCCAGTGGTGCTGTTGGGTACCTTCTTCGTGATGACAGCGTTCGGCTTTACCATCAACATTCTCACCATGTTTGGTCTGGTACTGGTGATAGGGCCTGTTAGTTGACGACGCTATTGTGGTAGTGGAGAACGTGGAGCGGTTGATGACAGAGGAACAGCTGTCGCCGTTGGAAGCAACACGTAAATCAATGGATCAGATCTCGGGTGCATTGGTGAGTATTGGTCTGGTGCTGTCGGCGGTATTCATGCCTATGGCCTTTTTCAGCGGCTCCATCGGAGTTATCTACCGCCAGTTTTCTATCACGATTGTGTCGGCAATGGCGCTGTCGGTATTGGTTGCCCTGATTTTCACACCTGCGCTCTGCGCAACCTTACTTAAACCCGCAGAGCATGGACAGCAGCAAAAAGGGTTCTTTGGCTGGTTCAACCGTCGTTTTGAGCGTGGTAAGGCGCTGTATCGCAATAGTGTAACACGTACCTTACGTGCTTGCAAACGCGCCATGTTGATCTTCCTAGCGATTATCGCTTTGTTCATGGTGTTTTTCCCTCATATACCCACTTCGTTCTTGCCGGATGAGGATCAGGGTAATCTGTTTGTCCAGGTACAAATGCCGCCCAATAGCAGTGCGGAGCAAACGCAGCAGGTGGTGACCAAGGTCGCCGACTATTTCCAGCACAGAGAGAAGGAAATGGTGGTGTCCTCTATGGTAGTCAATGGGTTTAACTTCGCCGGGCGGGGACAGGGATCCGCAATGGCCTTTGTGCAACTGAAACCCTGGAAAGAACGCCAAGGCAGCGTCTTTAAATTGACTGGGCGAGCGATGCAGTTTTTCAGCACTATAAAGGAAGCGAATATAATTGCGTTTGCGCCGCCGCCCTTATCGGAACTAGGGAATGCCACAGGTTTTAACCTGTTTCTTGAGGATCTTAGCGCGGCGGCCATGAGCAATTGATGCAGGTACGTAGTCAGTTCCTGGGCATGGCGGCGCAGCATCCTGCTTTGCGAATGATACGCCCTAACGGGATGAATGATGAGCCACAATATCAAATCCTGATCAATGACGAAAAGGTACAGGCGCTGAAATTGAGTCTGTCCGATGTAAACAACACTATATCGGCAGCCTGGGGATCGATCTATATCAATGATTTCAATGATCACGGCCGTATGAAGAAAGTCTATATCCAGGAGTCGGCAGGATCGCGCATCTCTCCGCAAGATTTTGATAAATGGTATGTGCGCAACAGCGACGGCGATATGGTGTCATTCGTGTCCTTTAGTGGATTTACGGCTCACCGAAGTTGGAACGCTACAACGGCATATCGGCCGTCGAAATCATGGGTGAACCCGCGCCTGGCTATAGCTCTAGTGACGTCATGGTCGTAGTGGAAGAGATCGCCGTCAAACTACCAAACGATATTCATGTTTCCTGGACGGGCATCTCCTATGAGGAGTGTCTGTCCGGATCGCAGGTGCCAGCCTTGTATGCGCTATCCTTGCTGATCATGTTTCTCTGTCTGGCAGCCTTTGTATGAAAGCTGGAGTATTCCGTTCTCCATCATGATGGTGCCGCCATTGGGCGTGATTGGCGCAGTCTGGTGCAACCTTGCTCGGGTTGTTCCGGCACATTTTCGAATCGGGACTAAAACATGGAGAAATCAGCACCACTCTGCCTGCAGAAACGCTGTCCTCTTTGGTTGTTCTGTGTGTTTTCCGGTGTGCTGCGCAATCATATCTTATTGCCCCGCCAACAGTTGGATCGTCCAAGAGAGCAGTGCAGCGTTAGATTAAGTATTTGCGATGGCGATGGCTAATAAGGAGACAGGTAATGAATAATGACGACGTGATTCTTGATCTTGCGGCCTGGATAGATGCACATCTTGAAATACCTTTGTCGCTGGATATCTTTGCCGCACGCTCAGGGTATTCAAAATAGCATTTACAGCGCCGTTTTAAAAACGTTAGCGGATAGCTGCTCGGGCAATACATTCGTGGACGCCGCTTATCATGTGCTGCGCTGGAACTACGGATGACGCGATCATCCATACTCAGCATTGCGCTTAAATACCGTTTTGACTCTCAGCAGACCTTGACGCGGGCGTTCATAAAACAGTTTGGAGTAGTGCCTGTAGCTTACCAAAACAGTCACGAATGGAATCATGCCCGGCTAACACCACCGCTGCTCAAAGGAAGTATTCCGATTGTGGCGCCTAAAGTGATTACCTTGCCACAGCAATATCTGAACGGCATACTCCATGGCTATATCTCTGCCAACCAGAGCAGATGAGTAAGTTTGACATGGACGTGCGCGAACACTTCTGGTGGCGTCATTTTAGTCATCATGCCAGCTTATCGGGCTATCTCTATGGTTTGAGACAGATTGGCCCCAGTGAGCGAAAAAAAGAAGAGTTGGGGATCGCCTACGCGACGGCGGTGGATATGCCTGTACATCTGGATCAGAACGGACACGCGCCGCGATATTGCTACAAGCAGGTGCAGACTATCTTCAGTTTAACTACAACAGCACCGCTGAAAGACTACAGCCCTTTATCATTGCAATTAATCAATATTATCCGTCACGTTTGAAAGTCGTGTGGCGCAAAGGGGCAGATATTGAGCGTTATTCTCTTCTCAACCAAGAACAGACGGCAAATCGCCCAGATTTTATTTATTGTAGCTATTTTATTCCCTGCGCGAATGCCAATGCGGTGAGTTTTACCTCTGAATATATAGTGATTGTCTGATGAAAACAGTATAATTCTGCATAAGGTTGACTCTGGCACAACAGATGCAAAAAACAAAAAACAGCCTCTCGTCAGCTTCACGACATTGCACATAAGTGCTTATTTTAATTCATCTAACCCGACGGTGACCGGGTGGTATTTGAGAAACACGTCCATCTTATTGAAAAAAAGACACATCACAAGTGAACATAGTCGATATATCCTCATTTGTATACTCAGCTTTTTTCTTTTCACAGCAGAGACTACTCGCCACACAATTCAGCAGTAATTGTAAAAATGTTGCGATGCAAAAAATCTGATGTATAAACAACATCGGTACAACCGCATCTAGCGGTTAGATAATATAGCAGTTTAATGTAGATAACAAAACCGTCAAGATGCTTTAGGTTGCTCACTATCCTCTATAAAATCAGAAGTGGCATCCTCAGTAGCAAACCAACTCTCCCAGTCTTCCCCCCCCCGATAAGGTAACAACACGCGAGTGATCACTCACAGTCATATCTGCATCTTTCGCCTCATCTATAAGTTCGACTGCTTTTGAGATACTACTATTTCTATTTCTTATCATAGCCTTTCTTTTGTCACGATACGTGATACACAATATGCCGTATCCCCTTTTACATTACCAGACTAACATTACCGTCATCGTAGCGACGAGATGGGTAACCACCATCCCGCCCCAGGCTGTCGATAATCACCTTACAGCCAACATACCCGGATAATGTTTAGCAAAAATGTCGTTCATCTGTTCGATCAGATCATGACGCTGAAATGTGAGATGAACGGTGCCTTTCTGAAAGTAACGCACACTAAAGAGTTCATCCTCGTATTCCTGCTTGTGAGAATTATCGCGGGTATACGCCATCAGGCGGATGGTGACATTGCCTCGATTGTCGGGAATCGGTTTGCCATCGAACAGATAGATCATACGTTCCAGATCGGCCAGTTGATGGCGTCGCCAGCCCCGGTTTAGACCAAAGCCACAACGATTGTATGTCACCAGATTGGTGATGATGATTTTCTTGCTAAAGAAACAAGGATGATTTGTTTTGTAATCCCACAACAGTCCCTTGAATACATTGTGATTACCCCGCGCTCTAATACTTCCTGCTTGCTCTGGTGAAGTTGCTCAAACGTGCTGAGGATATTGGCTCGCTGATGGACGGTAGGTCGCCCTCTTCCAGATTTTTATGCCATTGGGTACGCGCTTCTACATCCATCAGCGATAACATGCCGGATTTCAGCATCAGGTCACGCCAGATATTGCGATTTAATGTGCGAGTGATGCTGATATCGCCTTGTCAGTCATTTCCGTTACACAGCTAACGCCATGAAATGTTGCTTGCCGCCGAAACGAAAACGCAGCCGCCAGTATTTGAAACCATTAGGATGAACCAGTAGAAACATCCGATCACTGTCAGTCAGTGAATACTCTTTTTCTTCTGGTTTTACCGAGCACAGTTTGATATCGGTCAGAGCCATTATCAATATCCTCATAGGTGCTTACAGTGAGTATAAAGAGCAAGATGGAACCACTATATATACTCAGATGTATACTCACAAACAAGTTGAGGTGGGTTGAATTGCGTTGATGCTGGGAGAGTAAGAAATGAAGGAAAAGCCTGTAAAACCGTGGATGTGAGACAAAAAATAGATGTTGATTGACGTCTATTGATGTACCGATGGTGCCCGGGGCGGGACTTGAACCCGCACAGCGCGTACGCCGAGGGATTTTAAATCCCTTGTGTCTACCGATTTCACCACCCGGGCAAAAATTGGAGGCGCGTCCCGGAGTCGAACCGAGGTAGGCGGATTTGCAATCCGCTGCATGGCCACTCTGCCAACGCGCCTTTATTCTGCCTACTGACTTGATGCTTCTGGTCATATCAAAAAGTTTTTACTTATAACTTATTGATTAAAATTGAATTTTTTATTTCTATTTCAGAAATGGACGCTATTATGGACTGGTTACGCGACGATGGCAAGCTTTTTGTCGTTGGGATAAAACTGAACGCTCAAAAGCTCACCACGGCAGTATATTATTTAACATTCTCGCTTCATATTAGCAACAAAACGGCCGTTTAGTCGGCAAATGTTCATTCGTCCACACAGCATTAACATCATTATCCAGCCTCAGCGTTAATACTGGATAGCGACAAAAAAGTACAACATCACCCACCATCAATAAGCCAGATGACTAAGGTTAATACTGCGCCAGCAGTTGATAGTACTGGCTACCAGCTGTTTTCGCGTAAGCATCAACGATAGACGCTACCTCGACGCCTAGCACTTTTAATTTGGTGCTCATATCAGCACCAGTAAAGTGTGTTGGCCCTGACCGGCGAGGCTGGACGCCACGCTGCGTGCCATCTGGTAGTCCCGGGTGCGACTAGCCTAAATACCTGCTGCTGCCAGTAGGGGTATTCACTGATGGCGTAAATGTTGGCGTCAGAGGTTTGCTAGAAATCGTCAATCATAATGCTCCCGCGAGCACCGATCTCCAATCCTGCATCACAGGCCAGTTGGTCGCGGGGGACAATACCTGCGGAGAACAGCACAAGATCGCCCTCCACCAACTTACTGCCATCGGTAAAACACAGGCGATGTCGCGTCACAGAACTATCTACAATGGCCTGCGTTGCTTTCCCCGTATGCACTTGTACACCTAATGCCTCAATCTTATACGCCGCAACATCGCGGCACCGCCGTCATCCAGTTGCACAGCCATTAAATGCGGCGCGAATTCCACCACATGAGTCTCCAACCCCAGTGGTCGCAATGCATTGGCTGCTTCCAGTCCCAATAATCCTCCGCCTATGACAACCCCCCCGGAGTGTGATTGCGCGGGATAATCGGCAATAGCATCAAGATCCGTCCAGGGTATGATAAACCAAGCACCCATCACGATCGCTGCCTGCCAACGAGGCACAAAGGGATACGATCCTGTTGCCAGCACACTAGTTGGATAAGGCATTGCTCTTCCCTTAACATCAATCAAGCAACGACGTTGACGATCGATAGCAGTCACTTCGCCCTGGATGGATAGCTCAATGTCATGATGTTCAAAAAAAATCCGCTTGCACCATAGAAAGATCGGCAGCGGTCCGTCCGGAAAAATACTCGGACAGATGAACCCGATCGTAGGCAGGGTAGCGCTCTTCACCAAAAATAATGATGTGGTACTGCTGATGAAAACAACGATCAACCAGTTGCTTAAGAAAATGATAGCCTACCATACCGTGGCCAACTACCATCAATGTGGGCTTACTCATCATACGACTCCTCACAGACTGTAGCACGGCTTCAAACGCTGTGGAAGAGAGACAAAATAACAGATGTGCAGGCTATAAAGGGCTGTTCCCTCCTTCATCACCGACAACAGATGTACACTGTCTCCCCGGCATCACCTAACAGCAGTGCGCCACACAGGCGTCCGGCGCGAAAAAGCAGTTGGCGATAATGCAGCGTCAGTGGATTAAATAGCGTATGGATATCGTCATCCGTCTAAAGAGTCAACTCACCGGCACTGACCACCTCAATTCCGGTGACCTTGAGGCGTGTAGCCAGCATTTCTGAGTGATAATCCTCGATAGTTGCCCAGCCAGACGCTGGGCCAGCACGTGTGCTTGCGCCAGACAAGAAGCAACCAGCCCAAACGTTTCTCCCCGCAGCTCGCAACACTCACCTAACGCGCTGAGCGCAACTACCCATCAACCGGAATACCCCGCTGCACAGGGCACACCACTGTTACATACCAGTTCATATTCCGGCTAAATGTCTGTCGCCACGATCACCAACCCGACGGATAGACTGCGGCCATCCGTTAACTGCACCTACTCAACGCAGCGTCTCACCAGCAGCGCACTAGCTGTTGCGTCCAGTTGTCTGTCTATCAAGATCGATAAGCGATATAGTAGCGTCACTTGCGCACCTCACTGCCTCAGCTTCAATGCCGAGCAATCCTCCACCGATCACCACCACGGGAGCGTTGGCGCATACCGCAGCAAGCATGGCATCGACATCTTCTCGGATGCGAAACCCACCCTCCAGGTGAATACCCTGCCACGGCGGCATCATCGGACGTGCCGCAGTGCCAATCACCAAATGGTCATAACCGGTTTCACCGCATACCGTAAAGACACGGCGTCGTTCGCGATCAATGCGGTGCTTCCCAGGCGATAATAAATACCGTGCTCAGTGCTACTGCTGGCAACAGGATCTCTGTAAAGGATTTCCTCTCAGCACCGGGGAGAGCATAATACGGTTATAGCTGGCACAGGATTCGGCACTGAATACTGTGATTTGGAAACGCTCCACTGCATATGCAGCAGGTTTTCCACCAGTCGTGCACTAGCCATGTTATTACCAATAATCACTAGTCACTTCATACATCTACTCTCTCATCAAGCTGCTTTGGGCTATTTTTCATACAGAAAATAGAGCACTTGCTGGCGATACTGGTAGTAGCGCGGATCGTCCGCTAGTGTGACGCGAGATCGTGGACGTAGCAGATCGACAGTTATAATCTCCCCCACCGTGGTCGCAGGACCGTTAGTTATCATCAATACCCGGTCCCCGACAGCAACACGGCTTTATCAACATCTTGGGTAATCAACACAATCGTGGTATTTAGCCGTTGCTGAATATCTATCACAGCATCCTGTAAATGCACGCGCGTTAAAGCATCCAGCGCACCAAATGGCTCATCCATCAGTAGCACTTTGGGTTTCATTGCCAGCGCACTGCTTCATGCCACCGGAAATTTCGTTAGGCCGCTTATCAATAATGTGCCCCATATGCACCAGTTTGAGGTTATGCTGAATCCATTCATGGCGTTCCGCTTTACTCATGCGCAGCGTAGCACCTGATTAACCGCTAGTTCTACATTCTGGTAGGTGGTGAGCTACGGCAGCAGTGAGTGATTCTGCAACACAACAGCTCGCTCCGGCCCCAGCCCGGTAATTTCGCAGTTATCGCAGAGCAATCAGCCGTCACTTAGCGCAGTCAACCCGGCGATCAGGTTGAGTAACGTGGATTTACCACATCCAGAGTGACCAATAAGACTAAGGGTTTCACCGGACTGGATATCAAAGCTGACGTTGTCCAATGCCAGAAACTCGCCGCTAGCGGTCGAAAAACGCTGGCTCGCTTGCTGGACTTGTATAATTGGCGCTGAAAACATTGCGGTATTCTCTTACGTATTGAGAATCATTAGCCAAATCGAATAGATAAAAATGGTCCAACTGAAGGCGTATTCAGCACGCTGAAATAGCAGCAAACCGAGGCGAGAAAACGAAAGCGCCCAATCATAAATCCGGCGGAAATTACCACCAGTGCAACCAACCCAAATCTAATAGCTACGCGTTTCAAAAAGGCCAATACGTTACAGCTAATGCCCTGATCGTCAGAGCCTGTGATATAACAAGGATCGGCGAACAGTACGGCCGCTGATTGCACCGTCTGCCACAGTGTCGGAAACCCTTCACTATTGATTGTAGCCACTTACCACACACCCAGCAGCAGCAATATTCCCAACAACGCAGGTAATATTACCTGCGGCACCCGCCGAACCTGTACCGCCCAGCGAGGTGCTCGTGCCATGGGTAGGGTAATTGTTGAATATGGCGTTAATTGACGTGTCGCTTCCGGCAATGGGAGTACCTGAGCACTGCGTAGATCCGTTTCTACAACCTATGCCACAATCGGAACAACTTGTGCCTGAGCTTTCATGACTCACCTCGCTTATTCATACTAAAACTGTTGGCGTATCCCACCGGATCGCTGCTATCCCAGCGGATGCCATCGATGAGCGTGCTGCTTGCATGTCGCTGCCCGGCAGCGCACATTGCCCACAAGACTTGCAGTCTACTTGTAAAGTTCTATACGGTTGATTTTTTTGGCTATTGTCGGATAATCCTAATCCGGATCGCTGTCGAGAGTAAGCCACAGCGCCGGTGCTATGTCAGAAACCACATACCGTCCGACAGGTGTAGAAACGTATGGCGTGATCGTCTTTCCAGCGCTTACCCATGCCGTTGTCTTAGTTGCCCTGAATACTCTCTACGATCTGCTCCGCCTTAGTGTTGACATAAGCGCGTCCAGCGATAAAGGCAGCAGTTTCGCGCCGATTTTCATCGGAAGTATCAATCCAGCGTCCGGCATCCAGCACGGCTGCTGTCAGCGCGCGGGCACTGTGCGAGGTTTTCATCAGCCCAAGTGGCGCGAGTGCCTAATACTTTCTCGGGATGATCTGGCCAGGCCTCCTGCGAAGTCGAGGC
This sequence comes from Candidatus Malihini olakiniferum, assembly GCA_051305815.1. GTDB lineage: Bacteria > Pseudomonadota > Gammaproteobacteria > Enterobacterales > Enterobacteriaceae > Symbiopectobacterium > Symbiopectobacterium olakiniferum_B. Next base: position 261,780 of record JBPPLV010000021.1, on the reverse strand, counting down.
GGTAAAGACAATCCTTTCACTAAAGGCGCGCTGTTTCCAAGACTTACCCCCCCAGCGTCTCGCCTAATGGGGTAAGAAAAATGAAAAGTGCCCACCACAACGTTTCTGTGACCAGGACGACACCGCCGCCTAAATGTGATCGGCAAGCATACCGGCAGGTAACATCGTTACGGCATAGCCAATAAAGAATACGGTGGAGATCCAACCGAACTCGGTAGCACTCCAGTCAAACTGTTACATTAACGCATGCCCGCAGATGGATATGCTGCTACAGTCTACAAACATAACAAAGTAATCGATAATCAGCAGGGTAATGATACCCCAGCGTCTGTTTCCAATAGATGCATTCATGATGACTCCCGGAGGGGCCGCTGCAGGAAGTGCCTTACGGCGTTCACTATTGCAGGGTGTAGGGCGTTATCACAAAATGACGCCGTGGCTTTCAATCAACGGACGGGAGATGTTTAGACGTTGTACCGTACGTAGCCTTCCTCGAACCATAACGCGCGTGCATCACGGTACATTCCCTCTATCGGGCTATAGGGATTATCTTCGAAATAGCTAATACCACCAAAGATTTCCAGGGCAACTGTCAGAAACCGTGTGTACGGTGTCGATGCCGTGCAATTTGCACATGGCGGATACTATTTCAATATCTTCACCACGATCGAATTTCTGAGCACAATCACGTAATATGACGTGTAGCGCATGTACCTGAGTATCCGTGTCTGCAAGCGTTTGTTGAATAGATGCCGTGCTACTCTAGCGGTTTACCGAAAGTCACCCGGTCTTTGGCTCTTTCAATGGACAGTTCAAGAAAACGCTGCAACATTCCCAGACACGTTACCGCGATCATCGCGCGAGAATGCGCAAGGGCATGCACAAAGATATCCAACTCATCACCTTCCTGGCCCATGATGTTATGCGCTGGCACTTCGCAATTTTCAAAGCGCAAATAGGCGTGCCCTGCCCCACGGCACCCCATCATGTCCAGTATCGGATCGATGTAGTAATCTGGGGTGTTCGTTTCAATAAAGAATGCGATGAGGCCACCCTTTTTCCGCTTGGCTTCATCGGTAACCGCTATTATATAAGAAGCATCGTAAATATCAGTGTGATAAATCAGCGTCTTACTGCCATTAAGTATGTATTTATCGCCTTTTCTTACTGCCGTAGTGCGGATATCAGCCCCAGAACCACAATTGGCCTCTGTCAAAGCAAAGTTGATATAAGCATCTTTATTTGCCAGTTTTGGCAACCATTTTGCGCGCAGATCGTCATCACCATGATCGTGAATAATGCGCCAATTCAGGCCATTGGCATAATGCAGATTCATTCGTATCCCACTAGGAGCACGACAAAATTCTTCCATGACGGAAAAGAATTACTCGCAGTTAAGTCCTATGTCGCCATATGCTATCAGGGATAGCCAAACGAAAAAGATCGTTTCTGCGGTAAAAATCATAATAGCATCAGGAAAAATATTGGTTCTTTCCACTTCAAAATGTAATTCTTCTAAATCTTTTTCCGTCACACGCCGAAATTTTTCTTTCAATGTAGCCAGTGCCTGCTCTGATAATATAGCCATGATATTACTCTATTTAGAATGAGTAGATTTATTGTGTGTTCCCGTTTCTAAAACGAGTATAGATTTGGTGGTAATTATCTAACCAGAGACATTTAAAAAACAAAAAATGGACAAATCAAAAAAATAAAAATAACCATTAATATTAAAAGATAAAAAAGGCACTCAATAAATATACATTAAATTATTCTACGAGATTATTAAAAACAGGATAGATTTGTCCAGTAAAATCACATAAAATATCTATGTGATTATTTTTCATTCACGCTATACTAATAAATAGTCTTCATCACATAATATGGATCATGGAGATTAATAATGGTGTTATTATCCAATAGGCAAAAAAAATTTAAACCTACGCCGTCACCCCGCTCAATACGCCACAAAAATAGCACCAAGCCGTCTTTTTATATACGAATGCCACAGTTCTGCCAGTGTGAACACTGCCAGCGTCTGACAATTAACGTTACAGACAACCGCACATCACAAACCTTAATTGCTAGCCACACAATAAAACCCCTTCTCGCACAGCCCCTGATGATGCTTATTATCTCACCCTTACGGTGCAGTTTCGAGAGTAATAAGCCTGAGCTTCTCTGTAGGACAGCCTATACACCAAATGACGCTCCAGCACCATATTGCCTGGGTATATCTGTATTCCTTTCAGGGAAGGCAGTTAAAATTTATGGCTCCAGGGGAAGAGAGCATAGTGATGTTTGCTCTGGCAGATAAAGATGCCTACGTTTATTGCGACCGTCCCGTATGCAAAGGGCACGACTGCAAATTTAACTGTAAGCGCGTTTTTTGTGTATGAGTTTATTGTAACTAACATGGATTATGGCATTACAGCCTGTGATGCTATCGACTCGCACAGTGTCATTGACAGACTATCAAGAATTGGGGAGTGAATCACCGTTATTGGTTCACTCCCCGCAACACCTCAAGTACTTCTCCCCGGCGTGTTAGCTACAAACCCGCCAGATAACATTTAAGCCGCATTTTATCCTCACCGATCTGCGGCGCTTTTATTACATCGAATGAACCAAACACTGGCAATATATCAAAATCACAGAATTTATAGACAGAGGTCGCTAAGGAGAAAAAGTCTTCCAGAGAGCCCAGCATAGAGTCGTTGGGCAGCATCATCAAAGATCTCTTTGGGCGTATTCATCGTCAGCGATAGCAGGAATTTTTTATCGTGCAGCTTTCCACCCGATCTATATTACTTACTCGGGTCGTTTAGTATGCGCCCATCATCAATCAAAAAGCTTTGCTGACTCATCCCTGCAGTAAAGATTTCATCAACATATTTCTTATATATATCCAAGGAGTAACAAATCAGAACACCGGTGACTGATTGATAATCATATCTGCCCAAAGGTATTTCTGGACCTCTTCATTAATGTTATAGCCCTTTTAATATAAGTTTGCTAAGTGTGGTATCCTTTTTATCAATTTCATCCTTAATCAAAGCGACATACTCTCGATTAAGCGCCCCTCGCTGAGGACTGGATAGTCTGATATGCATTGATGATAAGAACGTTTCTGACGCGAGGCTAGGTTGAGCCAATAGCGCCGGTGGCAAAACAGGGTAACACCGTAGAGGCGGTGACCACCAACCCAGCTTTAATAAACTCACGACGTTCTCGAGTCACAGAACTATCGGAATTGATTTGTTCACCAAAGGATTTGCCATAAGAGAACCACCTGTTCTTATCCACCATGTGAATTCCTTTTACAGTTTTATAAAGAAAAGCCCACTAACCCACGTTGATTAGAATAAGGCGACATAGCTAAGCTAACAGGGATGACAACAATGAGGCACTTTTTTCTGACGTGAACGGAAAGCACTCAGAAGGAATTCCTAGAAGCGACGATAGATAATAATCAGGTAAACTGCGCTGACATAATACAGAAATAAAAAAAAGAACTTTTCGGTTCCTTAAATGTTGGAGCGGGAAACGAGGCTCGAACTCGCGACCCCGACCTTGGCAAGGTCGTGCTCTACCAACTGAGCTATTCCCGCACATTCTATAAATATTGAATGCCGCCCATACGATTAGCGTTGCCACACCAATCTATTCAATGTAGACATTCTACTAACCTGTTCAGGCGAGTCAATAAAATTATCTATTCCCTCTCGCCAACTGCTGTTTTTTAAGACGTCGAGGTCAGGAATCCAGCAAATCGCGCCATGTTGCACTCAAATAATAGAACATAGACCAAAATGTCAGCAGCGCCGCGATGTAGAGCGCGATAATACCCACGCCTTCGACCATACGCTCAGGGTGCCAAAGTAACCCAACCAGCGCCAGCATTTGCGCAGTTGTTTTCACCTTCCCCATCCAAGACACAGCAACATGACTACGTTTGCCAATTTCAGCCATCCATTCGCGCAGTGCGGAAATAATGATTTCCCTTGCAATCATCGTGGCGGCAGGCAAGGTTATCCACCACACATGGTAATGCTCTGCCACCAGTACCAACGCAACCGCGACCATCACTTTGTCAGCTACCGGATCGAGAAAGGCACCAAAGCAAGTGGTTTGCTTCAAACGACGTGCCAGAAAACCATCAAACCAGTCGGTAACCGCCGCAACCACAAAAATAAAGGCGCAGAGCAGCTTTGCCCAGACAAAAGGGAGATAAAACGCCAACACAAAGAACGGGATAAGGACAACGCGAAACAGGGTTAGCAATGTTGGTATGTTCAATTGCATAGGGATTGGCTACTTTGTCTAGTGTGGGCTGGTGGATATGTTGCTACATTGTCCCTAGTGTTTCAATGTATGAAAGATTTTTTCTGCCAATGCATGTGAAATTCCTGGCACATTTGCAATAGCATCAATGCTGGCATTTAAAAGTGGCTGCATACCGCCTAAGTATTTCAGCAGCATTTGCCGACGTTTCGGCCCAACCCCTTCAATCAGTTCAAGTGAACTGGTGTTTTTTACTTTTGCGCGTTTCTTGCGGTGACCGGCGATAGCGTGGTCGTGCGAATCATCTCGAATATGCTGGATAACGTGCAACGCTGGTGAATCCGCAGATAAGGCGATCCCTTCCCCGGTCGCTTCGAAAAACAGCGTTTCCAATCCAGCCTTACGCTCTGTACCTTTCGCTAAACTAAGCAACAACGGTTTGTGTTTATCCCAAGGAACCTGGAGCTCATCAAACACCGCGAGCGCCTGTCCTAATTGGCCCTTACCGCCATCAATAACAATTACGTCGGGAATTTTGCTATCTTCCAACGCTTTACCATAGCGACGTTTTAGAACCAGGTTCATGGCCGCATAGTCATCCCCTGGCGTGATGTTGCTGATGTTGTAACGACGATACTCCGAACGCAGCAGCCCGTTGGCATCAAACACCACGCAAGACGCCACTGTCTGCTCCCCCATGGTATGGCTGATATCAAAACACTCCATACGTTCAATCTTTGCAAGATGAAGCACATCGGCCAGCGCTCTTAAACGCTGATGAATGGTAGATTGTTGCGAGAGTTTTGTTATCAACGCCGTGGCAGCATTGGTGCGCGCCAGTTTCAAATAACGGGCGCGATCGCCGCGCGGTTTGGTTTGAATATGAATACGGCGCCGCGCTACCTCAGACAGCGATTCCGCCAATAACTCTTTCTCTGGCAAAGCAAAATCCAGCAAGATCTCGGTCGGTAACGTGCGAGACAAGCTGCCTTGCAGATAGAATTGCCCCACGAACGTCTGGACCACTTCAGCCAACTCCGTTCCTGCCGGTAATTTAGGGAAATAGCTGCGGCTACCCAGTACCTTACCTTGACGAATAAAGAGCACATGCACACAGGCCATGCCTGCATCAAATGAAACACCAATGACATCCAGATCTTCACCATCACCTAAAACAAACTGTTTCTCGGTGACTCGATGCACCGCCTGAATTTGATCGCGAATACGAGCCGCTTCTTCAAAATCTAGCCGGCTGCTGGCAGCTTCCATACGCGCGATCAGTTGATTAAGCACCTGTTGATCTTTGCCTAAAAAAAAAGCCGCACATATTCTACCTGCTGATGATAATCCTCTTCGCTCACCAGGCCTGCCACGCACGGCCCCAAGCAACGTCCGATCTGGTACTGGAGACAGGGACGTAAGCGGTTGCAGTACACGCTGTTTTCGCACTGGCGGATAGGGAACAGTTTTTGTAGCAGCATCAAGGTTTCACGCACTGCTTTCTCGTTTGGGAAAGGACCAAAATATTCCCCTTTCGCATGCTTGGCACCGCGATGGACGGTCAACCTCGGGTGGCTATCGCCACTCAGAAAGATCATCGGATACGATTTATCATCCCGCAGTAATACGTTATAGCGAGGCTGATAAAGCTTGATATAGTTGTGTTCAAGCAACAGCGCTTCGGTTTCTGTATGCGTGATGGTGACATCAATATGGTTAATCGCTTTCACCAACGCTTCCGTCTTACGACTGGCAACGTTGCTACGGAAATAGCTGGAAAGACGTTTTTTTAAATCTTTTGCTTTACCGACGTAGATGACCGTATTGCTCTCATCGTACATACGGTATACACCAGGCTGGCTGGTGACCGTTTTTAAAAACGCGGGGGAATCGAAATACTCACTCACTGCTTAGCCTTCGCTCACTGCTTTTTATTCGCTGATCATGGACGGCTCCGCATTAAATAGTCCATGGCGGATAGCCAAATGTGTTAACTTAACATAATCGCTCAGATTTAGCTTACTAAACATGCGATAATGGTAACTGTTTACCGTTTTAGGGCTCAGGTTTAAATGTTCGGAAATTTCCGTTACCTTTTCCTTAAGTGATAATCATAATTTGTAATTCTCGTTTAGACAAAACACGCCAGTGGGGTTTCTGTTTGAGGGGCCAATTGGCTCAACGCCATACGTTGAGCAATATCAGAGGCGATATAACGATACCCGCATTCACACAGCGTGAATGGCGTAAATTACTTCCTGCACGTAGCGCCCTTGCTGAGGTAACCCGCAGCATCCGCTTGCATGACTTTAGCAGGTAATGGATTCTCGGTGTAAATAGTTAGCATGATAATTTTAATTGCAGAGGCAAAAAGCGCAATCTTGCGCGTGGCTTCAAGACCACCGATGCCCGGCATATTCATGTCCATTAACACAACATCAACAGGATGCTGACGACACCATTTGACCGCATCTTCACCATACTGAGCCTCACCAACCACTTTTAATGTCGTCGAGAATGCGCCTGATCCCCGTCCGCACCAGTTCATGGTCATTCATAAGAAAAATGCTAATCAAAACTTATTCTTCCAAAAAGATGTGGACACTGAACGCCTGGAAACCACAGATGGAAGCGACAATTTTTTGAGAAAATTATAAAACGGCGATATTTCAGATATTTCACTTTTTTGCCCTAAATCATTCGAGTTGCAGGGCAGCTACAAACGAAGAAAAATCTGTTTTTTACAAATTCAAACAGCATCTGCCTTTGCACCAAAAGGTGCATCTCATAGAGGAAATTCATTAATCCCGGCAATTACTAAGGCAAGTGATTCGGGTGAACGAATGCAGCTAACGCTCCCTCATTTGAAATATGAGGTTTATACAACTGTACTAATTACGCAGCAGCAGGATAATTATTTGATAGCTAAAGAAAAGTAAATGGAGCGTAAATAATCAGTAAAAAACTTGCATAAATACAACAAACGAAAAAAATAATTTTTTGCTAAAAACGATTATTATAAAAGTGTATTTTTACAGCGCTAGAATGAACGATATAGGAAGTTGATGGGTCGTGCGTGGCTTTAATCTGCAACTAATTGATTAAGAGTCAACTGCCCTACTGAATGAGCTAACGATAAAACATTGTCGCAATATTCCCCTCTTACCTTCCGCTGTCAAACGGTTAATTCAATTTTTTTCTTTTCACTTTCACACATGAAAATCCGATTGTCGGCAAAAGCCGATTTTGTTAGTCTTGCCCGCGTTTATATCCGTCATCTCAATTCCTAGCATGTTTAGCCTTGTCAGAACAGAAAATACACAGACGTAAAACGTGCAAATGTTCACCTTATCTATGCCATGTCCTCGATATCATGCGCGGTATTACCAGGTTGGTTTAACAGGATCTATTTTTACCTATCACTATCATCAGAGAGCTATTCAAGAGCTCAACACAACATCACCGACAAAAACAGAAAATTTAACACATGGTAGATAACGTCAAAAAGGTCGATGACCTTACCTCAGGCCATGGTGAAGACCTAAGGTGCAACCTGACTAACCGGCATATTCAGCTTATTGCTATCGGTGGCGCTATTGGCACCGGTTTATTTATGGGCTAGGGTAAAATCATCAGCCTGGCGGGCCCTTAGATCATCTTTGTCTATATGATCATCTGGTTTATGCTGTTCTTCGTTATGCGTGCTAGGAGTGAACTGCTGCTTTATAATCTGGAATACAAGTCGTTTAGCGATTTTGCCGCTGACCTGCTGGGGCCGTCGGCTGTTTTTTCACCGGGTGGACCTATTGGTTCTGTTGGGTGGTAACGGAGATTGCCGATGTCTTTGCTATCAGCGCCTACACCTAGTTCTCGTTTCCTGAACTTTCACAGTGGGTGTCTTCTTTATTATGCGTACTGTTGCTACTGACACTCAACCTCGCTACGGTCAAACTGTTCGGAGAAATGAAATTCTGGTTTGCCATGGCCAAGATCGTAGTAATCTTCGCGCTGATTATTCTTGGTGGAGTATTGGTCTTCATACCATTTCCCTTCTCCATCCAGTTCAGTAGCCTCTTTCACTAATCCGTGGGATCACGGTGACATGTTTCCAAAAGGGATAAGCGGATTTTTTTTCGGGGTTCCAGATAGCCGTCTTTGCATTCGTTAGGATCGAGTTAGTCGGGGCACCACTGCCGCCGAAACCAAAAATCCACAGATAGTATTACCACGTGCGATTAATGCCATCCCTATTCGCATTATCATGTTCTACGTATTCTCGCTGATCATGATAATACCAGTCACACCTTAAAACGTGATTGCCGCCGATCGAAGCCCATTCGTTGAAATGTTTTTACTGGTCTGATTCTTCTCTTCTCTACAGCCAGCGTGATAAATTTTATCGTGTTAACATCAGCCACCTCTTCGGCCAACAGCGGAGTATTTTCAACCAGCCTATGCTGTTCGATCTGGAAAAGCAAGGTGACGCGCCGGCAGCCTTCGCTCATTTGTCAAAGCGGGCCTTCCCAGTAACAGACCTGTTGTTCTCCTGTATTTGCTTGTTAGATGGGGTAGTACTAATTTATCTAATTCCTAATGTGATGACGGTATTTACGTTGGTCAAAATCGTTTCCGCCATTCTGTTTATGTTTATCTGGAGCATTATCCTGTGCTCTTACCTTAAATATCGGAAAACACGGCTATAACTGCACGCCAATTCAACGTACAAAATGCCGTTAGGGATCTTTATGTGCTGGGTGTGTCTGACTTTTTTTGCTGGCGTTATACTTCTGCTGACATTGTAGCCGGATACGTTACAGGTTCTTCTCGTAACACTATTGCGGTTTGTGCTGTTTGCGATTGCTTATCAATTATTACGTAAGAAAAAGCGGAACGCTTAATCCCACACAAAGTCATTGTAGATCCTCATACTAAAGACGCTTATTATTGGAGTTTTTAGTCTTTAATACATTCTGTTTACAGATAACACAGCAATCAAAGTAGCGTTAATAAATCTACTCATAATTAAAGACAAAATGTGAAAATGCATTTTCATTTAGCAAACAGATGACGCAATAGAGCCTTTCAATCACTCCGACGAGTGCATAGATGCCATTCCACTAATATTTCTCAGTAGCAAATAAACATCTTCTTTTCCATCGGCGGGCATAGCTTCACGCTTTACAAGGAGATCGATTTCGCTCTTTAGTTTGATCAAATTATGATCATTCATGGTGAAAATAACCTCTGAAAACAATATCTCAAGAGATTCGATACAGCTCTGAAGCTGCTTCTCATCTACCTCCTTTTGCGTCAGCTTGATTAGTAGTTGAGAAAGAAGAGTATTCATTTGAACTCCTTCATCAAAAATAATGCGCCCATGACAAGACAAGTATAAAGAGATATATGCCTGCGGAGAAAACAGGAATTGAGATTAATGTAACACTAGAATTGCTTCTTCTACCAGCACCATAATAAAAACATTATTCAGTTAGCAAACGGGCTGGCAAATAAAAAAAGATGCACTGCAGGTTACTCACACTGGAACTCCGCTACGGTACACGTATGAAAGCGAGATTACCAGCCATCTGGCGATGGCTGGTGTTGCGCAGTCAGATATTAACAGGCTGTCGCACACTATTGACGGCAGTTTTTGCCTGTTCACATTGGTGCAAGATAGTTTACGCATGTGAGTAAAGAATTTTCCCTGCTTCAGTCGGCTTAACGCCACGTCGGCTACGAACTAACAGTTGCTTTTCCAATTCACTTTCCAGCGTCTCCACCTGTTGGCTCAATGCAGGCTATGCAATATGCAATAACTCGGCAGTCCGCGTCAGGCTACCAATATTCACATCCACGATTTTAACAAAATATTTGAGCCACCTTAGATTCATTTTGTCTCCTGAGTAGTTACTCTATAGAGGTAGCAAGAAGCGTGCCACTTTATATTCCTTTTCTATTTTCATATCTATTTTTTGAGCACAGTGGCCCGTAAAATAAGGAAAAAATAGTTGGCCTTTTTTTTGCACCACTGTAAATACAGAGTTCGTGATGGAAAGCGATAAGTGGATGCACCAGCATAAAGAAAAAGTTGCCATATGGAGGTGAAAGCCTCCATCATAAGCATCAGGTTGTACTGTGTCATCAAAGCAACTGAGCTCATTAATACTATTAAAATTCAATAAATTGGATATTAGATCAGCAATCGAGAGATATTGTGCATCACACTATTTGACAACCCAACACGCTATCGCTACTATCCTCCGTACTCACCGATTACTCTGTAGTTAAGTCGGTAGAAACAGCAGACTGTTAATCCGTATGTCACTGATTCGAGTCGAGTTAGACAAGCCAATAATTCGAGAAGTCCGCTTAAGATGACTTAAACGGGCTTTTTGCCTTTTATGAACCTGGGAGAATTCCTGTGTGTTTTAGGTTAAACAGGTTAGCGTAAAAACCTTTCTCGATGCGTTCTTAATTTTCCCTCCGCATCGGGAGAATTTGGTGGTCTGATGTAGGGGGAGCTTCCGGTTCGATAAAAGAGTGACCCGCGTATGTCCCTTAACAGCACAAAAACCAGCAAATTAAAACCTCTCGTTACCCCCCATAAAACTGTCTAATTCCCACGGCCTATATCTTCACGTTAAATCGACAGGTTCGCGCTTCTGGTATTTCAGATATTATTTCGGCGGCAAAGAAAACTGAATCGCATATTAGGACATCAACAACTGAGGTATACAAATTCACATCGAGGATTTGTGTCAATCAGCGCATAAGCTAACGACTCTCTGTCTGCAGTTATATATCCTTATCGATATGTAAAAACGCTTGCAAACTCATAAACATCTAAATGACGTATTCCTCTGGTAACACCTTAACCATTAATAATGGCATTCAGGTTTTTTTATCGATAACATCGATGACCTAGATAGCACCTCGTTTCTAATATTCTACCAGGCATTAAACTAACCCCAACGAGGATATTTGTTCAGGGAGGGGAATATTTTGTTCCCTTTAGTGCTTTATCAGACCAGTATGCGTTAGGTGTTTTACCACCTAACGCAGTTAATGAGGTAGTACTTACGCTTTCGTCTGTAGCGCGTTGACAACGGCTGCGCCAAGTCCTTTGGCTGATGCCGGGTTTTATCCGGTAATCAATTGCCCATCAATAACGACTTTATTTTCAAAGATTTATGCTTCTTCAAACTGTGCGCCATCCTTTTTCAGATTTGATGGACTGGTAGAATTTTTGGCAATAGCGAAACAGCTAAGCATTCGCAAAACAGCGCTTGAAGTGGGTAAGACTCCGGGATCAGTGAGTTTATCGCTACAGAAAACTGGAGCATCGTCTCGGCGTACTACTTTTTCACCGCACAACACGTAAGATGGCATTGACGGAAGCAGGAAAAAACCTGTTCCAATGCATTGGAACTGCTGAACAAGCAATTGCAACAAGCTTTGAAGATGTAGCCCAATCGGCAAAAAAAAAGCCGACCGGGACATTAAAACTGATCGTTGAACGTTTGGCCTTACCTCAATGTTATTGAACCTATCATACCTGCATTCTGTCATGCCTGGCCTAATCTGAATATCGATATCACAGTGAGTAATTGTCACGATAACTTCGCCTTAGAAGGTTATGATGCTAGCATCATGATCGGTTCATACATTGCGCAGGATATGATTACGGTACGCTTATCACCCCCTTTTAAATAGGCTATTTTTGGATCACCCAAATATTTTAAAATACATGGAAAGCCTAAAGCGACTCGCGATCTCTCTCATCACGAATGTATCCGCTTCCGTCGTCCCGAAAAGGGAGATATTTACCGATGGGGTTTATAAAAAGTAAAGAAAGCATAAGAGTTGAACCAACAGGCTCGATTACCGTTAATGATGGGGAACTGATGCGTAGTCTAGCTTTTAGAGGAATCGGTCTCATTTACTCATTAATATTTTATACCTCTCATGAACTGGAAAACGGAACGCTAGAACCCGCCTTACTTAATCTTTCACCGGGAAATGACGTCCTCTTTCTATATTTCTCAACAGCGGCTAGAAATCAGCCAAAATTACGAGCGTTTATCGATATATACTCACATATAGTTAAGACATGATGTATTTTCGTAAATGGCAATATTCGTTCAACGATGAGATACTAGCAACACTCGCAGCCACCAAATTGGTATAGCAAACTAGGAGAAAACTGTATCTATTCTCTTTGACACAACGGTGTTGTAATTGAAAAAAAACGTTATCAGATTCTTGTTGAATCAGGAAAACTTCCATAAGCGTAACGGTGTTGATGATGGATGAAGTAAAGCGTCTTCTGACTGAAGAGATTGAACGCATTAACCAAGAAGAGAGACGTGATAATAAAATATATTTTAGCCTAAAGTTTATGCACTCGCACCCTTATCTATTCTCTGCAATGCTAATCAGCTACGTGCCCGTCGCCATGATCTTGTTCTATGCTCCTTCTTTTAACAACCGCGCGCCGGACAGTAACTGGAATCTCAGCACGCGTTATAACTACCAAGAAAACAGCTACTTCAGCGATAATTATAATTATCTGTCATCAAACACCGATGCCAGCGTCAGCATGGCCTCCTGGTAACAAAAAAAGTTATACCTTCCTGAGCGGTTCATTGCACGGAGGGATCATAGCAACCCAGCACGCGTTGCAGCGCATCCGAAAGGAAATAACGGTGGAACCCGTATTATGGTTGATAAAGAGGGATAGCCCGATGTACCTGTTGACAAAATCCGTGTCACCACTAATCGAGCTGGGCTGGCCGTCATTGCGAACACCAGCAGCTATTACGATGTTTCCACACGGATCGATGTGCGAAAGCTGCCAAAAAATATTGAAGCGACCACCAATGTGTTACAGGACATGCTCACCGAAGGTGCTATTAGATATAGAAAATTCACTGTTGTCAGTGGAGTAAAAATTCTTGCCAGAATTACACAGGAAAATGGCGAATAGCCCCCTTTGGCCTCTCGCATAAAAAATAGCAAAGGCCGCGATGTCGCCATGGTCTCCGATCACAGTCAGGTCTATATCACCGCCGTTTCTGAGAATGAAACACTCTCATTATTTTGGGAGGGTAAAGCCCAGTATCAAGTCACATTACCGGCCACCCTCAATTATTTAGATAAATTATTGCTACCCTGTAAATAAAGCAAGCACAGCTATTCATTTGCGTTTTTTGGAGAATAAATATGAAGATTTTTTTACCCCTGCGAATGGTAGGTTTTTTATCAGCACGACTCTAATAATACCCCTATTGCTAACAGTGCTATCAACCTTGATCGCACGCGTGTTATTTTTAACGAAAATGAGCAATCCACCACGGTGATGTTATCTAACCAAAATGTGGAGAATCCATTTCTGGCTCAGTCTTGGTTAAAGGATGGAAACCGTAATAAAATTTCTACGCCATTATTAGTGATTCCGGCGCTACAACGTATTGAGCCCAAAGGGCACAGTTTGATCAGTCTGGTGAAAACAGGCCAACTGGCACATTTACCAAAAGACAGAGAATCACTGTTTTTATTTAAATGTGCGGGAGATTCCCCTGAAACTAGATAAAGATAACGTATTGCAAATTGCGATTCAGTCTGAAATTAAAGTCTTTTTCTGTTCTCAATAAATTACCCAGGCAAAAGGTAAAATATGGCAAAACAAGCTGAGAATCACGAAGTCTGGCAAGCAGCTTAGGGTTGAAAACCCTACGCCATATTACATCACGGTCAGCAATATTTTACAGCAGTCCAAAAACACACATCAAAATCCGACACGCCTGTTGGCTGGTAATGCCTGTCTAGTTTCCCCGAGGGGCGGTATTGATGTGGACATAACAGACAGCCTGACGAATCAATTTTTCCCGTATTATGTTAATGACTACGGTGATCATCTGGAATTGCCTTTTACCTGCACACAAAATCATTGCCAGCCCGTTAATTTATGATGCTGTTATTAATGAACGTTGCCTGTATATTTTCACGACGATACCCCGTTTAATTCGAATGATTTAACTAGAGGATTAGCATATGCCTTTCTATCGCCAAATAGCCTCCATGAACTTATTTCAAGCGGCGGTTTACTCCTTCTCAGCGCATTCTCATTCCAAGCTAATGCGTTGAAGTGCCGCTTAGGTATCACTACAGGTGCGGTAAACGACTATGAAAATATGGGTACATTAAAAATACCAGCGACTTTGCCTATAGGTAGCCGCCTGTGGACGTTGCAAAGTTATACACGCAACCTTACCTTCTGGACCTATCAAATTGTAAAACCTCAGGGCGAACTGTCTTATTTTTACCCTAATCCTGAAGGAAAAGTCATTGGTGAAAGCATTGATATCGGGATCATTTATAATAGTCAAGATATCGGTATTATCACTAATGGTGGGACTACAGCTTCACGCGTCTCCACCGGAAGTTGGATCAATCCGGGGCCGTCCGGTAGTAACCTGCCCGTCAATCCCACTATGCTAAACGTCACAGTACAACTCTATCTGGAGAAAAAAGGCAATATTACCAATAGTACTGCCGGGGTCGACGGACTAAAAGTCTTTCAGATTGATGGTGAAGGCGGTATCAACAACAAACCGGACAGCAACTATGGCCTCACGCTCTCAGGTTTGCACGGTATTGAAGTGATGAAGTGCTCCGCGAGCATTACGGTTTCACCCGATAATTACGTCGACTTTGGCACCATAAAGTCATGGACTGATGCCAGTGCGAGTGTCGTGGATCAGTCGGTATTTCACATTAATGCTTCAACGGACGGTGGGGAAGATTGCGGAAAGGGATTTAATTTGTCGGCATTGATGGGATGAATATGGGAAACGGCTCAACGCTGAAAATTGAAGAGCAGCATACTTCGAGCAATGTGACGTTCAACCAATTTATTCCATTTATCAGTCAACTCACCGCAGAGAACGGCATTGTGGAACACGTTTACATGGCTCGTTTATATGCCTCTGGCCCGGTGATCATCGGTGATACGGAAAAAGTATCATTCTGCATTTTAATTATTACTGACCGGTGCCTCACGTTTACCACCAAGTTTTAGAATGAGGAAAATATGAACAATAATGCTATTCGCTTGGTACGCTTGTCTGCATTCTGCCTATCAGCATTGGCATCAGTCACGACATGGGGGAAACCCCATACAACCTGACTGATGTGACCGTGACCTTACATGTGCAAGTGGTCAGTTCTCCCTGTAACCTTCAGGATAGTAATAAGGAGATTATTGTTGATATGGGCAAAATCTCCACGCGTAGGTTGCAAACTCAACAGTATGGAGACTGGCACGCATATTCACCCTAGGCTTTACTGAATGCAATACCGATACCTTGCAGTCAGGTGAATACACGGTGACGGCACACTTCAAGCTGAGTTATCTTTGAACAGTGCGTGCTAGAGCACCTGAATCGAGAAGCAGCATCAAAACTTTCTATTAGAGATAATGGCCACAACCCCCGCCGCATAAGAAACAAATATTAAACATTTTCATGGCAAATCTTTAACGTTTTAATAAATATATTAAAGTTTTTTTAAAGAGTCCGTTGTTAGATAAACGTAGGGCTGTTTGGAGATATCATCATGAGAGCATGGCTTTTGTACGGCGCACTTCTATCATGGGCTAGTTTTTCACTTCCCACCGGGATTACCTCTTCCACCATCAATACCGGGGTCATTCATATTATTGTCACCATTGTTGAACCCCTTGTGATATTTCAACGCAATCATAGCAGGTAACTGCACAGTGTTTTCGTCAAGGACAGCAGCATACGCTCACCCTTTCCATGCTAACGCAACAGCATGCGTTGTCCCAGGGCGTAGGCTATATTGCCCCATTTCCTTAAGCGCGATACTGTCAAAGTGGTGGGATCAGTTACCAATAACGGCATACAAGCGTCTGCCGCAAGGCGTGATGTTTTTATCACTACCGTAGCCCAAAAGTATGGCCTTCATCGGCCACGCCATCAGGAAAGAAAAGCGATCCCTTGCTTAAGCACCAGATCGCATACTTTGGTTTTGACTTTTTAGGCAAAGGACGTACTACCGATATTATTGAGGTTTATTGCTTGCAAATCCTTGGTCTGTAACAGCCTGGCCATTCCCTGGGTGTAATCCGTTTGTTTCTGTTTTCCAGCGCTGTTCAGCCTCAATTTATCGAGCAATTTATCTTTGATATTTTCAGTATTCGTGGCAGATACCAGCTTCTATTTAATATAGTACTGTAAAATACCAGCGTACCGATGACGAGCAAACCGGTTAAATTGGTGGCTGAGCCACCGTTTTGCCTAAGCTGGCTGGCAGCACTAAACAAAGTATCCTGCCAGTTTGCATCCTGAAAGTTTCCGGTCATTAATAGGCTAAAAAAAACAGCACAGTACAGGGTACGATTCATCAGATTCATCACGCGATCACTCTGGTTTAATAAAACAGGTTCAATAAAAAAGGAGATACACCGCTAGGCGGTGTAACTCTTCTTCATCATGACAACATCAACGGTTATAGAGCTTTATCTGTTACAGCACGATATTACCCACCACAAAACCTAATGTAACGGACAGCGCAATCGTTAACACACCGGGCACCAGAAACACATGGTTAAAAACATATTTGCCGATACGGGTCGAACCGGTGTCATCCATTTCCACCGCCGCCAACAAGGTTGGGTAGGTTGGCAAGACAAACAGTGCGGATACCGCGGCAAAGGAGGCCACCACCGTGACCGGATAAACGCCAAGAACTAAGGCTGCGGGCAGCAGCGCCTTTGCTGTCGCTGCCTGTGAATAGAGTAACATCGAAGCAAAGAACAGCACCACGGCCAGCATCCAGGGATAGTTTTGTAACAGCGCTCCTGCCGTACTCTGAATATCATTGATGTGTGCTTTGACAAAGGTATCTCCCAACCAGGCTACCCCCATGACGCACACGCAAGCACTCATACCCGACTTAAATGTGCTGGCAGAAAGTACTTTGCTGGTATCAATTTTACAGGTGATAGCAATGAGCGTAGCGATGGTTAGCATAAACACCACGATAGCTTCGTTACGCAGCAAAACAGGATTAGCAATCAGCTTCACCGTGTCGCTGATTGCTGTGGCGTAAACAACTACGTTAATAATCCCGAGCAAGAACAGCAGCACCGACAGTTTCGCTCCCGGTTTGATCTCCAACGAACTGACGGCGCGCACAGACACTTCGCCGTTTTTAAGTCTATGTTGATAGAGTTCATCATCTTTTAGCTCTTTGCCAAGAAAATTAGTGACAACCGCCGTCAACAGCACAGCTGTAAGCGTTGTGGGGATACATATTCCTAACAGCATCAGATAGCTGACACCGTGCGGTTCCAGAATACTGGCAGCAAAAACCACCGCGGCGGAAATGGGAGATGCGGTGATTGCCACCTGAGAGGCGACGACAGCGATAGAGAGCGGACGGGACGGACGAATCCCCTGCTCTTTTGCCACTTCCGCAATCACCAGTAACGTTGAAAATGCGGTATGCCCTGTTCCCGCCAGCAGTGTCATAAAGTAGGTAACAACCGGGGAGAGGAAGGTGACATATTTAGGCTGACGGCGTAACAGTTTTTCAGCCAGACTGACCAGATAGTCCATGCCGCCTGCCACCTGCATGGCAGCGATGGCCGCAATTACCGCCATAATGATTTCAATCACATCGAACGGGATAGCTCCCGGTTTGATATGAAGGCCAAGCGTCAGCACCAGCACCCCTAACCCACCAGTAAAGCCGATACCGATGCTACCGAGGCGAGATCCTAAATAAATGGCAAGCAAAACGACAAAGAGTTCCACGACAAGCATACAATGCTCCTTAACGATGGTTAAAATTCTTGCTATGGTATTTTTTTTATTATCTTTTTTTATGATTAAACATCAGGTATAGAGATTACCCTATGCCTGCGGTTAATCAATGGGAGAGTTAGACGTTTTCGTCAGTGTAACGCTTCTCTTTGTAGGCCAGATGCATCAAGTTTTGGGTGGAGAAAATGTCATCTAGCTCACTTTCAGTCAGCAAGCCGCGCTCCAGCACCACTTCACGCACGCTCTTACCGGTTTCAGCACAAATCTTGCCGACAATATCGCCATTGTGGTGACTGATAAACGGATTAAGGTAAGTGATAATGCTGATGGAGTTGAATACGTAAGCTTCACAGACCGCTTTATTAGCGGTGATGCCGTTAACGCATTTTTCCAACAGGTTGTAGCAAGTATTGGTGAAGATCTGGATAGACTCAAACATCGCCTGGCCAATTACCGGTTACATCATGTTGAGTTGCAACTGCCCAGCTTCAGAGGTCATGGTGACGCAGGTGATCGTTACCGATCACCTTAAAGCACGCCTGATTCAACACTTCGGGCACTACTGGGTTCACCTTAGCTGGTATGATGGAAGAGCCAGTTTGCAATTCCGGCAGGTTAATTTCATTAAAGCCAGCACGTGGGCTGGAAGAAAGAAAAAGTAGGTCATTATAGATTTCGATATCTTTACGACCAGACGTTTCAACGATCAGCGCCTGGTGTCCCAGATAAGTTCACCGAGCCGCTGCCCAGCGTAGAGATGATAACTTGCATCTATCCCTGCCGCTTGGCAAGTCTGGGCAACCACAGCGGGCTCGCAGGCATTTTTTTCCAACTACGGTAACCTTTCGTCACGCCACCGCCCACAGCTCATCTGCCAGCAAACGGAAAGCGATAACCTGATGCGCCAGCAGTTGACGGTAATCGTCTCGACCAAAGAAAATCTTGAACATGGCATCACCTACCACGTTGAAAAAAAACGACAGAAGCAGGATCCATGCCTATAAATTTACGCTCGATAAGCGCAATGTGTTGGCAATGGGTAGATCGAATGTTGCCGCTCAGCCCATTTCTGCCACGCAGATTAAAATAGCCGTGACGGTGTGTTCCTGTCTGCAACACACTCTTGAACTTCAAGATTGCATCGTGTGTGTGACTGATAAATATCACTTCACCCTATTGGGTGATGGTATCCCACACGCGATCGAACTATTCACCTGTAACCAGCGTTCGCTGCGCCTCAGGTAGCCTTCATTAACCGCAAACAAGCTAGTCTGATATTGTTCCGAGATAGCCTATAAGGTGCCATCCGGGTTTGTTGCCAATAATTCTTGCAAAGTTATTATTTTCTTCCCTTAATGAGGCAATGATTCCCCACCATTGAGCTGAGGGATAAGCTGTTGTAGCGCCTGCATCAGATTATTTGCCCAGAAGCATCCATCGTTGGTCAACCTTAGGCAGGTTGACGCATCGCGGGTTAGCCTGGCTTCATGCCATTGACGCAGTAATGGAATCAGAGCGTACGCCTGCGGTGTCAGCAGCAGCAACGATACACGTCCAATTTCAATACCGGCTTGCAAGCGGTGCTGCCGACCGGCCTACTGGCAGGTGTCATCATGGCGATCGGTTTCTCACCGTTATCCAGCCTCACGTAGTAGCGTTCCAAATCACGCTTAATCATGTACGCTTGACCGTTGACATTAACTCCCGCGCCGCTCCCCATTGTTAGGCAGTCAGTCCCTTTTTTAATAAGCAGATTATAAAGATCGCGTTCTCGAGTCGTTTTTGCACAGTGGCTGTTACTCAACTGATGCCAGCCAGCATTGGCAAGAAAATCCGTGCCTGTGCGATAGAAATAGCGCCGTTCCATCACCCTCCGGCAGCGTCTCACTCACTGGTTCTCTGCCGCTTTTGCCCGCGGTGTAGTTGGTAACAGGTTCAATGCATAAAGATCGACTCCATCCAGAGGCAGATCGCTGACAATCGCTAAATCTTTGCGCCAGCTTTCTGCCGTTTGACCCGGTAAACCGAATATCAAATCACACACTACGGCAGCCTTATCCCGGCTGCACAGACTTTCCAAAAAGTAGATGAGTTGCTGTCTGTCAAACAAACGCGCCATACGCTGACGTATACGGCTATCAAAGTTTGGATCTCAATGGAAAACCGGTTTGCACCCGCCTCTAGGCAGGCATAGATGCGTTCATCATCAAACCCGGCTCTATGGACTATCAATGGTTATCTCGCAGTCAGGGGCCAGCGGTAGAGAGTGCAGATTGCGCGAATAATCTGAGATAGCTTGTCAGCGGATAACGCCGTTGGCGTGCCACTGCCAAAATAGACCGCGTGAATGGGGGCCGCGGACTGATGCAGTGTACTTTCTGCTCCCAACGCCAGTTCCTGCAGCAAGTAACGGGTATAGGCGACAGCGCTGTCATCACGCAGCTTATTCTAAATAGAAGCCGAAAAAGGTGCAGTGTGTAGCGCAGAAAGGGATGTTTAAATAGAGCAGACGCTTGCGCGCTGGCACCGTCTGCTGACGCAATGTTTGCCAGCTTGCTGCGATTTGCTCTGGAGAGGCGGTACATAATTACGCCAGGGCATTGCCCTGCGCCGCCCGGCGAACAGTTGCTCGCCGGGCGGCGCATAATACGGCGTTAAATCA
This sequence comes from Candidatus Malihini olakiniferum, assembly GCA_051305815.1. Taxonomy (GTDB): domain Bacteria; phylum Pseudomonadota; class Gammaproteobacteria; order Enterobacterales; family Enterobacteriaceae; genus Symbiopectobacterium; species Symbiopectobacterium olakiniferum_B. Next base: position 240,984 of record JBPPLV010000021.1, on the reverse strand, counting down.
ATGTTTATCTCTTTTTTTATCTTTTCCACTTCTACAACGTAGAAAAATTATATGATAACTATTTGTATTTGGCAACATGCCCAGACGTGAATTTCAGGCTAAACGGAGGCGCCGCACAAGACTCACGACTGTATTAACGAATTATTCGCTTTTTTGTAAAAACCACCTACTGACAAAAAGATAAAAATAAAAAACAAAATCAAATAGTTTAAAAAAAAGTTAATATCATTGTTGCATTAATGATAAATATAAGTTTTCTTCATTTATTTAAATAAAAAAATCAATTATTTATTAAAAATAACTAATAATAGACATTACAAAAAAATAAAATTATTTTGACCAATTGTTTCATCTGAAATACAACAAATAATAATGCAAATGAGAATTGTTTATTTTATCATAGATAACACATGAAAAAAATAATGACGCATACAGCGGTATGCTTACTGCCACTTATTTATAGCAATACCTTATTAGCTGCCGGACAGGGAGACAAAATTACGGTAATCAGCGTCGGACGCACCGAACAGAATCTGTCGGAAAGTCAGGTAAGCATGCAGGTTATCGACAGTGAAAAAATGAACCGATTTACGGAAGATCAGATGACGGAAGCACTGCGTGATATTCCCGAGGTGGATATTGTCGACAGTTCGTTGGCCGGACGTGAGCAGATTCGTATTCGCGGCGAAAAAGCCTCTCGCGTTTTGGTACTTATCGACAGCCAAGAAGTGACGTATCAGTGCGCTGAGCCAAATTACAGTCTGAGCCTGCTGATCGATCCCTCCTATGTAGAACACGTGAAAGTGGTGAAATAACCGAACTCGATGCTGTACGGCTCACAAGCCATAGGCGGAATTTTAATTTTATCACCCTTAAAGAAAGAGATTCGCCCATCGGCGTCAAAATCAAGGTGATGTATGACAGTGCTACCGCAGTCTGGCAACAATCGGCGATCGCTTACGGCTCGCTGGGCGATTTTAAATATCGCCTCAGCAGCAGCGACAGCGATCAGAGCAATCGCAGTACGCCAGAGGTTGCCTGCCTGTTACGGATTTTCATAACAACAGTCAGTCAGTCTGACTTGGCTATCGCTTGGGCGAACACAAGTTCGGACTGTAGCTGGACAGGTATAAAGTCAGCAGCTACAATAACTCCACCGAATATGATAGCTTCAGCGTGCGTATTCTCAATTTGGAACGCGATAAGATCTGTCTGTTTTACAACTGGAATATAAGTAATAGCCTGTTGAAAAAAGTGTATCTGGATGCCTACCGACAAAACATCAAGCGGGAATTCCGCAACGATTTAGTACAAAGCAGTGTTGATTACAGTTACCAAGGCTGGGCAATGACCGATGCGGTGATGACGTTGAAAACCGACACTAATGATAAACAAGTTAGCGACGGCATTACGGTGCAAACCGATCTACCCCCCTGGGATAATCACTTACTGATTGTCGACGGGCAGTGGTCACGTGACGATGTAAAACAAACCGCATCAACCAACGTCAATATTGGCAAGACGATCAGCTTCTTTGGCAGCTCTTACAACATTAATATCAATCCGAATATAAACTTCTAATACCTACTGGCAGCAAACGCACTGGTCGTTATTTGCTCAAGATGAGTGGAAAATCACCCCGGATTGGACCTGGATCTTGGGCGCACGCCAATAATGGGTAGAATCACTCTCTTATGGCAGTACCAGTAATGGCATTATTACCCGTTATGGCTTCCTGCCATGATTAGCGTAAAAGGTTCTGTTAACACCAACAGCGCCACAGCCGGTCCAGCACGAGCATGACAGCACCACTATGACGTGACCACGCTAGGGCTATTCGGAATTTACCAACACACAGTTACGTGCCTCTTAAGCACAGGATTACGTCTACCCAACCTTAACGCATAAATTCTACGACACCAGCGCAGACGGTAGCACCACGTGCGGTAATCCAAATCTAAACGCAGAGCGTTCGGACAACTATGAACTGGGAGCTTCTTATAAAATGCAGATTGGTTGCTGGACGGTAACGTGCATCACTCACGCGACAAAGATTACATCACCACGCTCAACTGTACGGGCAGCGCTGCCTGCGCTGGCAACACCGATGCCAGCAGCCGTTATTATGTTAACGCCAATCGTGCGAAAACCTACGGTATGGAACTGCATGCAGAATATCTGGGCTGGACAATATCACCTTATGTCACCAAAAATGTGATTCGCCGTGAACTGGGATTGGAAAACCTTAGCACCTTTGACACTGGAACCCACACTAACTGGGCGCTTTGGGGGTAGAATATCACCCTATTAAACCTGTTCTCACTGGAATCAGATGCCTTCTTGCGCTCAGCAACACATACGAAAGACCGCACCGCCGATCAGGAAACTCAGCATGCTGGATGGGCAACGGCTAATATTGCGTTTACCGCAACCTTTTGGCAAGGAAGACCAGTATCAGGTAAACTAGGCGCTGAACAACCTGCTGGATAAACGCTATACCACTGCGCATGAAGGCATTCCGGCATCTGGGTTCAGCACTATTGTCGGCTGCCTCCATGGCATTCTGAGGGAAAGAACATATTAAGGGTGATATCTGCGCTGTTCATCAGTTACCTAGCATTCAGCCTGCCAGCACACAGTGCATCAGCGCCATCGCGCATTGTGATGGTAGGGGTTCTCTGACGGAAATTGTCTACGCCTTGGGGAGCGGTAACGCAGTACCCGCCAGAAACACAGGTGGCGCTGGATCAGCTACGCCAGGCGGGTGTTCAGATTGTGCTTTTTTCAGCGTATGTCCAGCACACTACAACAGTTACTCAGAATAATACGCCAGTTAGCCAGCCTGTTACAAAAGGCCAATCATGGAGAAACGCTAATCGCGCAAATTAACGCGGATCTTCCGGTGGTAAAGCAGCGGACGGCGACGCAAAAAACGCCGGTAAAAGTACTATTTCTGCTCAGCGTCGCTAGAAGCGATGCTATGGTGGCGGGTAAAGAAACGGTCGCTGATGGCATGATCACGCTGGCCGGTGGAAAAAATGTGGCAACTCACTCTCAATATCGACCCTACAGCGGTGAATCAATGATCGCCGCCGATTAGAGGGTGATCTTAGTAATATCGCAAAGTATTGCGGGCGGGTTTGGACACTGGCTACAGAGCAACGTATTGTTGCCATCAATCAGGCGCTAGTGCTTGGCATGGGGCCCCTGGGTGGCACACGCGGCGAAGACGCTTAGTGCGGGGTTTTATCCGGAGCCTTAAATACTCATAACATAGATTATGTTTTTCTGATTAATAGCAACTTAGATATTAAAGTGTTTGCTGACATACAATGTGTGTCTTGATATCTTGTACATCACCATCGCTGTAGGTGTATGCCCACCAGAAGCTAGACATATCATATCGACCATACTCACGAACCGTACTCATTTGGATATAATTCGTCCAATAGACTGAATTACTAAAACATTCAATAAATCAGTGACGCTAAATTAATCATCATACGCGCTACGCGCAACCTGCCGTGCCAATGCGGCCATACTTTTCGCCAAAGCAACGTGAAAGGCATACGCACGCCACGCTGGCGAAGCTGAATATGCCAGTTATTATCCACGCCTGGCAATACGGCGGCGGTAGCCCACCTCGATGGCTACAGGAACGGTAATCGACCAGCAGACATTCACCGCCCCACCATTGGCTATTTTCGCCATAACCAATCTCATCCAGCATCAAGCTAACAACAGGATATGTATTTCTTGGCCAACCATGTTCCGCCAAACAGGTGGCAATATAGGCATGATGGTGTAACACCTCATGGCAAGCAATACCGGTATTTTCGGCGCACTGATGCCCAAGCTGGTAGCTGATATAGCTAGGATGAGCATCTGCAGCAATCATCATAGGTGTGAAGCGATAAATATTCTCAAATAACGTTATTGCGTTTTGATATTTCTGCTCAACATCGCTATCGGCGAGATCACCCAGATGTTAACTGACAATCGTATACCCATCGCGCAGCAAGCAAAAAGTGTTTTTTAGATCGGTGCCCATCGCCAGCACTGCAGGCTGCTGTTCAAAGCTAGGTGGCAGTGTAAAGGCATCTGGAACATAGCCGCAGGCACGACGCAATATTTCGCATCGCCGTCATGAAAACTGTCCAGCCGTTTGACAGCAACTATCTATCCCGCTTGCAGCGCCCTCGCCGCCACCTGCTTCCTGATTTCCCGCAGTAGCGTTTTAGCCAATTCAGGATCGCGGAACTCATCAACGTACTGTATAACCATCCACGTGATGACGCATTTCATCTAGCTCCAGTTTAACAGCCTGCATGGATTGCAGCCCATCCAGCGCGTCCTGAGCTTTCTGTTCATCTAGCAGGCTCATGGCAAAGCAACGTGCACCAATACCCACTGGCCGATCATTCAGCTGGTTTACCTTCGCACACCAACGCGATATTCACCGCACGCTGCACACCGCACACATCTATTGGTGTTGACCTGAATTATACTCACCCCAGTTGCCAGAATGCGTTCAGCATCGTTTTTCGTCTACTAGTCGCATTCAATCACTGCGCAAGGCACATGGCTGCTGTGATACGATAGAGCGTGTGCTTCAACAACGTTGTTTTACAGTAACTGGGGCTGGAAACCAGATTAAACGCCAGAATTTTTTGCGCGGAAAGGTGTTCGCGATTGTGCTCGGCCAGCGCATTATTTTTTTGCTCAGCACATCCATTTCAATCCGCAACAGACGCTGCTGTCCCATACCCGGTGCGTATGTTCCAGCTTCACCCTGCCCGTAATGCAAGTCTAAGCCGTTCATCTCCGGCTAGAGCCAAGGGATTGCGCGATCTCCACGGCAGCGGAATCCGCTAACCCCATAGAAGCGGCAAGTGCTGCATATAACTTCATAAAATTATGGCAATTAACGCCATGATGGGAAAGCATTATATTTTTCCCAGTCGTTTTGTATTATTTTCCTGTAACCAGAACGGAGCTTACCCAATGGATTTCGAAAAGCAGTTAGACGACCTGTCTCGCGCATCCCCGAAAGCTAACGTGGATAAGCCGAACGGGGTAAGCAAGATAGTCGACGCACCTGCAACTTCAATAGTGTGGGGTATAACACACAACATGTATATAGTTATGGTAATGAGGAAATTCATTTAATAGACTTGATCTTCATCAAGCACCGGGATATTAGCCTGCTTATTTCTGTTATAAGTGTGATTGTTTACGCATCATCCTTTTATTTTGCCTATTTACACCCAGTTTAAATGAGAAATAATCTCAATAACTATTTTTCTCTATTTTTTGCAGTATCTCTTTTTGGGCTTAATCAATTAAGCCACAGAGAAAAAATATATAAAAAATTGATTTTTATCAAAATTAAATATTAGACATATTATATTTTTAATATATCGTATTTTCCCATTTTTCACAGGTCAACATAGAATCTTTCAAAAATACCTTTAAATAATTTAGTTAAATAAAAAAATCAACACAAATTTTGTTAATCAAATCACAACGCAGAATATATTTCTTAGATAGGAAAAAGACAAAATGATACAAATAGACGGTACATTACAGACGAAAAATAATAAATAGCAGTGATTATAACTCTAATGGAGTAGGAGAACTGCAGGGCTTACCTCAGCAAACAGTGGTAGATAAAACGATTGCAAGATCCTATGTATTGGAAAAAAAGTGTGGGAGTTAAAGAGGCTGGGTGATGGTTTTGTGCTGAATACCCGCTGTACATATTTACGTACAGCGGGATACCAGAGGCTATGGCTTACTCAATGCCTTGGCTGCGCAGGTACTCTTCATAACTGCCAGTGAGATCCACCACCTTGTTTGGTGTGATTTCCAGTACGCGCGTCGCCAACGAACTGACGAACTCACGGTCATGGGAAACGAATAGCAAAGTGCCCTGGTAAAGCTCCAATGCCATGTTAAGCGCTTCGATAGATTCCATATCCAAGTGATTGGTTGGTTCATCCATCACCAGAATATTAGGACGTTGCATCATCAGTTTACCGAACAGCATACGGCCTTTTTCCCCTCCGGAGAGGACTTTCACTTTCTTCTTGATATCATCCTGACCGAACAGCAGGCGCCCCAGAACGCGACGCACAACCTGCTCGTCATCCTTCTCCTGCTTCCACTGGCTCATCCAGTCAAACACCGTCAGATCGCCGTCAAACTCGTATTCATGGTCTTGCGCGTAGTAGGCGATGTTGACGTTTTCAGACCACTTAATGGTACCTTTATCCGCCGCCAGTTCACCCACCAGGATTTTTAGCAGTGTGGTTTTACCAATACCGTTTGTCCCCAAAATGGCAACCTTCTCACCTACTTCAATCAGCAGATTAAGACCGGAGAACAGTGGGCCGTGATCAAACTCTTTTGCCAATGCCTCTAATTCTAGCGCATTACGGAACAATTTTTTATCCTGATCGAAGCGGATAAAGGGGTTCTGGCGACTGGAAACTTTTACTTCATCAAGCTGAATTTTTTCAATTTGTCGCGCACGAGACGTTGCCTGACGCGATTTGGATGCGTTGGCACTAAAGCGGCTGATAAAGGATTGCAACTCAGCAATCTGCGCTTTCTTCTTGGCGTTATCCGACAGTAAACGCTCACGTGCCTGGGTGGCTGCCGTCATATATTCGTCGTAATTACCGGGATAAACGCGCAGTTCACCGTAATCCAGATCCGCCATGTGAGTACACACCATGTTCAGGAAGTGGCGGTCATGCGAAATGATAATCATGGTGCTGTTACGCTCATTCAGGACATTCTCCAGCCAACGGATAGTATCGATATCCAGGTTGTTGGTCGGTTCATCAAGCAGAAGAATATCGGGATTGGAAAAAAGCGCCTGTGCCAACAGTACACGCAGTTTCCAGCCGGGTGCCACTTCACTCATCAGACCGTAATGCTGCTCCAGCGGAATGCCCACGCCCAGCAATAACTCGCCCGCACGGGACTCCGCACTATAGCCATCCATTTCACCGTATTTGACTTCCAGGTCGGCCACTTTATAGCCGTCTTCTTCGCTCATTTCCGCCAAAGCGTAAATACGGTCACGCTCTTCTTTTACGGCCCACAGTTCCCCGTGTCCCATAATGACAGTATCCAGCACAGTGAAATTTTCAAAGGCGAACTGATCCTGACACAGCTTGCCAAGACGTTCATTAGAATCGAACGCAACGTTGCCGCCACTCGGCACCAGATCGCCACCCAGAATCTTTATAAAGGTGGATTTACCACAGCCATTAGCACCGATCAACCCGTAACGGTTACCATTGCCAAACTTGACGGAGATATTTTCAAACAATGGCTTACTGCTAAATTGCATCGTAATGTTGTTGGTACTTAACACGGCGTTAACTCAAATAAAAAATGTGATTTAATGCGCATTATGCCACAGGGTCGCGTGCAGTTTATAAACTAAATAAAAATAATCATGTACTATACAGCGCATGATCCGCTTAGCGTTTAGAATATAACAATGCCAACTTACCCTCCGGCTTATTCAACTTGTTCAATTTTTTTGGTTTACTTCGGTGAGTTGCCCGCGCTGTTGCCGTGTCCGTAGGCGTAATCGCTATCTGGCTTTTTAGCCACGCTTCCAGATAAAACTCCAGAAAAGACGATGACGATTCCGACCGTTCATAAGCAATGCCAAGCAAGAAATAGAGTATCGAGCGATAAGGATCGTCCTGCATGGTATCCGATGCCTATGAGAGATGATATTCCCCATAGGCCCAGCCAGCCACAACAGATGATGCTGTTGCAGATATTCCAAAAATGCCGCGCCATTGAGGGTCAATGGCGCAAGTCATCGGTAATACGCAATGACAGCGTAATATCAGCATCGGGTGTACTTGGCGCGCAGCGCACTCATCGAATAATGCTCGTCCGTCAGGTAAACCTGGCCGTCCAGAGCAATAACCGCCGATTTCACCTCTTCCGGATGTGTCCCATCCGTTTCGTACAGCGAAAAATCGTAGGGATGGTAAGCGTTGAGTTGTCTGAGAAATCAACCACTTTCCCAGCCACTTCTCCCTTGCAAAAATCATCAAACAGCACGCGCGGTTTTTAGCGATAATGAGCGAGATCGTAGGCGACTTCTGCCTTTTTAATCGCAGGTTATGTGGGGTGGGTGGCAGAGGCTTTCACTGAAATAAGCGTAGCGTTGGCAAACACCGCCCCACCCCAGGTAACCATCAGCGTCATAATCCCTGGAATGCTAACGTTGCCCGTCCTGGTGGTAGGTGGGAACGTTGCAGATGCGTACACGCCATAAAATTATTAGTCGAGAAGTTGACCCAACAAATCAGCACAGTAGAATTATTTGATGCTTGATGGCAATATTTTCACAGCGTCGCTGTGCATGCTACTTCACAATCACAATAGAGAGCCTATATGTTAAGGACATTGCAGATTCTGCACCGCCCTCCTCATCTGACGTTGATAGTGCAAGAAGAGCAAGATGCTTCCATTTTGTTTTCCCTGATACAACAAGAGAAAGCTCACCTGCGGAAAACGCTGTCCTGGCCGGGATAAAGTGCAACAGATTGGTGACACCCTGGCGACCATCAGACAAAACCGCGAGGATTTTTTGCCGAGCGCGTAGCAGTTTATCTTATCCGATGCTAGGATAAAATCGCAGGCGTGGCCTCCTTCAATGGCTTGAAGGACTCAAAGGGGGAAATTAGTTTTGAATGGCTGAACACTTTCAGGGCCAAAATATCGCCTCTCAGGCTATCCGATTATTGATCGATGCTTTTGCCGATGCAGACATCCTGGACACTTTTATTATCAAAGCCGCCACAGTGAATCAGCCCAGTAATGCGCTGGTCCAACGGTTAGGTTTTGAGTTTGTCGACCGTTTGTTGGCTTCTGAGAAAATTAGGGAAAATGTTTACGATAAAAATCGTTATAGCTATCAACGCTATACAACGTAATAAACCGGGATCAATACAGTGCGGTAATGAATGTTATGGTAAATAAATGTGATATTCATCACAAAAAAATATTGAAATGTCATTCTCTTTGGGTTAATCATTTAGAATGTGATGAATATCACATTTATTCACTCACCCAAAGGGGCTGATTATAAAAATGTTTTGCAATATCAGTAAATTATTCAAAAAATAGGGAATATCTATGTCGGCTACTGTGAAAGTATTGGCTCAATCATCACCCCGTTCTGATAAAAACTAATCCCCTTTTTAAAGCCGCCCTTTTCTCAATTGGCAGCCTTTTTTCTCCACCCACACTCTCCTTTCTGACAAGAACCGATTATAACCGTCACGATTATTTGATTACGATCTTAATGCGGTTACATCGTTTCTCCAGCCACACTTTCGTTGCCTATCCTTAACCTAATTTCACTAGGTATTCACACAAGGACGTGCAATGATCAAAATACAAAAAAAAGATATTGAGCGATTAAGCACATTGCTGAGCGGAATTGAGAATATCGTTACTATCACTCACCGTATCAACCGTTTGCTTTTTGTGTTGCAAGACCCCACTTGTGCCGATACCAAGAGCATTGAAACACTACCGATGGTTAAAAGCTGTTTCATCACAGCAGGACAGTTTCAGGTCGTTATTGGCAAAGACGTGGAGATTATTTTTAGGTACTGAGTTACACGTACCGGTAAGACCAAAGCCAATAAGGAGAGTCTGCTTCAGTCAGCACGCCAGAATATGACGCTGCTGGAACGTGGAATTTCTCACTTTGCTGAAATTTTCTTTTCACACTGCCCACGTTAATCAGCCACGGGTTGATCCTGGGCCTACGTAACGTTATCGGTGAAATTCCGTTCTCTGACGGACAAGCGCTGATTCAGCACTACCTTGCCTGGCAGACGCTGTATGATTTTCTTTGGCTATTTATTGGGTGAAGCAATTTTCTTCTACCTGCCCGTCATCATTTACTTGGTCAGCAGTGAGAAAGATGGGCGGTACGCCCGTATTAGGCATCATTCTTGGCATTACACTGGTATCGCCGCAGTTGATGAATACCTATCAGATTGGTCAGCAAGTTCTCGACATATAAGATTTTGGCTGATTTGCCATTCAAAATAGTTGGTTATCAGGCACAAGTAATTCCATCGCTACTGGCCGTTATCACACTGACCATAATTGAGACGCGGTTAAAAAATTGGTGCCTGACTCACTCTACCTGGTGGTAGTTCCCGTTACCGCGTTCTTGCTCTCTGCCACGCTGGCGCATGCGGTGATTGGCCCGTTTGGTCACTTAATCGGGATGGTGTTGCCTGAGTAGTGAAAAGTGTCATGACAGGCAGCTTCGCACCCATTGAAACGGCGCTATTTGGTTTTTTCTATGCACCATTGGTGATTACTGGAGTACACCAAATGACGCTCGCTATCGATATACAAATGATTTAAAGCATGGGTGGAACCTCCGTATGGCCACTGATTGCGTTATTAATATCGCTCAGGGTTCCGCCGTTATCGGCATTATTATCATCAGTCGTCGACACAATGAGCGTGAAGTTTCTGTGCCTGCAGCAGTGTCTGCCATGCTGGGTGTCACTGAACCTGCCATGTACAGCATCAATCTCAAATATGTTTTCCCAATGCTGCGCGCCATGGCAGGATCTGCTTTAGCAGGGCTGCTGTGCGGACTTATCGGCGTTACTGCCAACGGGTATAGGCGCTGGCGGTTTACCGGGTATTTTGTCCATCAAACCCACATATTGGGGCATCTATTTGGTGGCAATGGCGATTGTGCTATCGTAATACCGGTTATGCTTACCACTACTATCTACCGGCGGAAACAACGGCTGGGCGCATTGCCTAATGGGTAATTGCGTCCTATAACTAGCGTACAGGTAAAGCGCGAATGGGTAATAGCGTAACAGCATCGTTTCCTTGGTGGTGTAACGGCGTCATCTATCAAATCTATCCCAAAAGTTTTCAGTACAGCACAGGCTCAGGTACGGTTGATTTGCGAGGCATCATTTCTCGCTTGGATTATCTACAACAACTGGAGGTCGATGCACTTTGGCTTATACTAGTTTATCCTTCTCCGCAAGTGGATAATAGCTATAATGTCGCAGACTACTGCGACATCGACCCTGCTTATGGCACTCTGCACGATGCACGATATATAAACGCTGATCGCGCATACGCGCGGCATACGTATCATCGTAGATATGGTATTTCACCATAAGTCTACGCAACACCCCTGGTTTGTACAAGCGCAAGCCCGCACAGCGAATATCGATTTTTTTACGTTCGGCGGCAGCGCCTGGCAGTGGCATTCGCCCAGCCAGCAATATTACCCGCACCTGTTCGCACCAGAACAGGCTGATTTGAACTGGGAGCATGTTCCAGTTCGCGAAGCGTTGAAAACCGTGTGTCACTTTTTGGGCAGATAAGGGCGTGGATAGCTTACGTCTGGATGTCATCAATCTGGTGTCAAAACAGTGGGACTTCCCTTCGGATAGTGAAGGAGACGGTCGACGTTATTATAACGACAGCCTGCGCATGATGGAGTTTCTCTACGAATTCAATCGCGATGTCTTCTCGCCGCGTGGGCTAATGACCGTCGGTGAAATGTCCTCAACCACGCTCGAGCAATGTCAGCATTATGCTTCGCTATCAGGCAATACGTTATCGATGACGTTCAACTTCCATCACTTAAAAGTGGATTACCCCGGTGGGGAAAAATGGATGTTGGTCACCCCGATTTTGTTCAATTGAAAGCGTTGTTCAATGCCTGGCAACGCCAGTATGCATAATAAAGCCTGGAGTGCACTGTTCTGATGTAACCACGATCAGCCACGCACGGTTTCTCTTTTTGGCGATGAAGATACATACTACACACAATCCGCTAAAATGTTGGCCATGGTTCTGCACGCTATGCAAGGAACTCCCTATATTTATCAAAAGGAAGAAATCGGCATAATCAACCTCGGCTATGAAACCCTTGATCGATATCGCGATATAGAAAGTCTGAATTGCTACACCGAACAGCTAGCCAAAGGGGAAATCCCAGCGCATATATTACGTATTCTTGCCAGTAAATCATGCGACAATGGCACAGCCTGATGCAGTGGTCAAGAGCACCTTCAGCAGGCTTTACGTCAGGTGAGCCCTGGATATTCCCCGGAACCCGTTACGCTGAGATCAATGCCTCACGGGCGCTGCCGATCCGCGCTCGGTGTTTTACATCTACCAGCGATTAATCACCCTGCGCAAAAGCTTCCCTTATTGACCAATGGAGATTATCAGGATTTTGCGCCAGACCACGCCAGCATCTAGTTGTATCGCCGCCGCTGGCAAGGGCAATAGTTACTGGTGCTTGCCAACTTGAGCCGAGAAATGCAGTATTGCGAACTGCCAACCCTAGCGTTCCTGCAGGGCTGACGCCTGTTACTGAGCAACTATGATGATATCGCGTCCGCCTAGAATCACTGACACTGCGTCCTTTCGAAGCACTTTACTGGCTGTCTGATGCAGAACTGTAAAGATCAGTGTTGAGGGTTACTCCTCCATCACAGCGAAAAGCTCGAGCGTTAAATCGCCACCGTGATCGGGCACTGAGATAGCACAGAGCGCAGAAGCCAGCGCATCCAGCACGGCTGAGTGTTCAAGGTATAAGATAAAGCAGAAATTTTCCTAATCGACAAGTATTGCAGCGGGAATACGGTTAACCGGTTGTAGGGAACTGTCGTTATCGGTCAGCGTATTTTTCCTGTGAATGGCGTGTTTGGTTTAACATAACACCGCTTCAGCATATGAGATTGCAACCGATTTGAAGGCTAGGGAAGAGCAGGTTAGAATATAAAACTCGGCAACAGGATCTACATCCTACTGTTGCAACTACCTTACCCACAGATGCTCTTTTTCACGTATCAGCTCAATTTCCACGGCACAGACTGGCAAATAGGTTTCAAGCAATGGTCATGATCATAATGCAGAATGTCTATTGTACTCCGCTCCTGTGTATAGGGCAAGCGGCCCAGCTAATTTAACCAGCTCGCGATAGACCAATTCTATATGCAATCCCGTCGTCAAACTCACCCCATTCAGCACAGACTCGTAACGGTTCAAAACATTTAACATCCAAAACAGCGAGATGTCAGGTTGTATACGCTGTCCCGGTTGTTTATAGCGCAGAGCCAACAGGTTACGACGTTTCAATCGTGAATTGGCCAGCAGTTTCTCTGCTTGCGCTACAAGCATCGGAGCCGCTGAAAACACCAGCAGAGGTGGGATGAAGGAAGGATAGATTTCCCAAAGTCCTTGCGCATTACGATTCAATCGCGCAATACGATGAGTTCTATAACCCCTTTTTTCATCAATACTAAAGTGTAAGCCGATCGTAGTGCTGGCAACCACATTCTTCTCACTCTGCACTAGAACGTCGTTTCTGCCTTGGTAAGCCATCGCTGGCGGTTCCTCCGCAAGATATTGATATTGAACGCCAAGTTGTCGCTCAGTTGAGGGGAATGCAAGTAGTACATCAACCTGTTGCAGTTCTTGCGCCAGTTGTTTATCCAGATCAACTGCACAAGAAAGCGCAGTCATATCAGAAGAGTTAACCCAAGTGCCATCAGGGAGGAAAACTTGCAGTTGCTTTATCGTTAATTGCTGATGCTGCATCGCTTCTTCATCAAGTCGCAGCACTTCAACGCCCCACGCGCTTGACAGTGATTGAGGCGAAGGATATTTGCGGCTATGCCTATTCCAAACCGGGGTAAACTGAGACGGCAGTGAAGAAAGCAGGGTGCTTTTATTCCATCGAGGTCGTGGCGTCTTCATTCTGAGTAGTTCTCCTCAATGTCTTTTATACAATATGAAAAAACAGATTTACTCAACCGAGCTCCTTTAATAGGAGTCGGTAATGAATAATATTCATATAAACTCTGTGCGAAAAATACTGCGCATATCAGTTAGTTGTGCAAATTACAGGTTTAATTAATAACTAAGACGGCGATACAGTAGCAGATATATTGTTACGTAAGAAAAAAATTTAATGACAGAGTAAATAAATGAGAATATTCGCTTATCACATAGATAGTTAGCGACGCTAAATAAGTGACATTATTATTAAGTTATAAGCTGGACATATAATAACAGTGATAAAATATTGTTATCGGTTGAGTAGCCACTAAAGCATGGAAAGAATTGTACGGCAATAATAGCATTATCGCCGTACATACATTGGTATTGCTGATATTCTTTGTTATCTACGTGCCAGCAAAAGACCGAGCACCAATCCTACTGATGCGCCCATCCCCACGCTGTGCCATGGTTTTTTATGAACATAACCATCCACGCGATTGGCAACTTGTTTTGCTTTAGTATAGTAACTGTCGGAAATACCCAATTTTTCCTTAACTTCCAATAGGGCATTCTCCGTATTCTTCTTTAACGTAATATAGGCTTCATCGGCACTATCACCAGAATAACGCAATATATCATCTAACGTATCTGCTAATAATTTAGCATCATCTTCAATACGAATATCTTCATTAGGTTGTTTTTTCTCAGCTATTATCGACCCCTTGTTATGTAACATAAGTAGATTAATTATAGACAACTTCTTCGCTCTATAGAGCATTGATCTTCCGAGACTATTCTGAAAATAGGCAACTGAAATAGCAGCAATGCCAACGGACACATCTACGCGGATAAAAAGCCACGGCAGCCATTATCGGTTGCCGCGGCTTTTTATCCCGGTCATACTGCAAGTTGCAGGTGCGTTGCCTTTCCTCGCTCATCCCAGGAGCTTACCGAGATAAGCACCTGATATTCACCTTGCTATTCAAAGCGTTAACGTTTTATCCTGCAACTCAAATTATTTTGAGTATAGAAAAAACGTCTACATTACATCAAAGGCTGCGCCATCTGGACCAGTGAAATCAGCGGCTGAGGATAGAGACCCAGCAGCAGTACTGCAATAGCGGAAATCAGTACTACCACGCCGCCTGCAGTCAGAGCCCAGTTGTTGGTGGGCGTATCACGCTGACGTTCTTGCGGTGCCGTGAGATACAGGCTGACCATAACGCGCAGGTAATAGTAGAGGCCGATAGCACTCCCCACAACCACTGCGCCAGTCAGCCACCACAGTTTGGTATCAACGCCCACTGCCAACACATAGAATTTACCAAAGAAGCCGAGCGTCATTGGGATACCGGCCAAAGAAAGCATCATCACTGTCATTACCGCAGAGAGAATAGGCTTATGCCAGAACAGTCCGCGATAAGAGAACAGAGAATCTGCATCTGGACCACAGTACGGGCTGGATATCAGGCTGACGACACCGAAGGCGCCCAGGCTGCTGAACAGGTAGCCTGCCAGATAGACACCCACCGTTTCTAATGCCAACTGGCAGGTTTGCACTGCGATCAGCGCCACTAGCAGGTAGCCGAGGTGAGCAATGGAAGAGTAACCGAGCAGACGCTTGATGTTGCTTTGCGCAACAGCCATTATATTACCAAACAAGATGGAGGCAAAGGCAATCACACCCAGTGCAGTTCTTACTGAGTCACTGTCGGTCATCGGAGCATAGAGGAACAGACGCATCACTGCACTAAAAATGGCGATCTTGCTGGCTGTCGCCAGGAAAGTCGACACCGGTGCCGGCGCACCTTGATACACGTCTGGTGTCCAGAGATGGAACGGAACCAACGAGAGTTTAAACCCTAAACCAACGATCATCATTCCCAGGCCCGCCAGCAGCAGCGGCTCGTGCAGCGTACGATCCGCCAAACGTGCCCCTAGACTGGCAAAGTTCAAGCTGCCAGATTCGGCATAGACTAACGCCATACCAAACAGCAGGAAGGAAGATGCAGCGGCAGAAAGCAACATGTATTTGATGCCCTCTTCCAGCGAACAGCGCTGGCGAAACACATAGCTCACTAAACCAAATAGCGGCAGCGAGATAAGTTCAGTACCGATAAACAGCGACGCCAGATGGTTAGCACTTGCCAGCAAGACACCACCCGATGCGGCAATCGCCACCAGTAGATAGAACTCATCTCGGTTATCCGGATAGCCTTCTAGCCAAGGATAGGCAAACGTGCAGGTAGCCAAACTGGCAAGCAGCACCAGCGCAGTGTAGAACATTGAGAAACCGTCTACCCGCAGCAGAGGCGTAACATCCATCGGTCCAGCATTCCACACCAGAACCAGCGAGAACAACGCAATGTTAAGACCGATAACCGTGACGGTCGCATTAAAGAAATGGTTGCGTCGCCACGCAATGCGCAGCATCACAACCACTGCCGTTAATCCGACGATGAATAGCGGCATAAGCGCGATTAGGTGTTGAGGAGTTATTGTCATGGCGAATTACGGCCTTGTCGTTGAAAGTGTTGAATCAGTTACTGATGACATGAACCAATGCTGGATATTAGCCATCGCCGCATCAGACGTATTCAGAATGGTCTGCGGGAACAAGCAGAGCAGCACCAGCAATACCACCAGCAACATTACTATCGACAATTCACGGGTGGACATTCCCTGCAGTTTCTCCCCAGATTTTGGCGCTCCGTAATACGCACGTTGTATCATCACCAACGAGTACACAGATGCAAACACCAAACCAAACGTCGAAATGACGGTAATCACCGGTACAACAGGATAGCTGCCGAACAGGATCATAAATTCGCCCACAAAGTTGCCGGTGCCTGGCATCCCTAACATTGACACTGCAAAGAACAGCGACAGCGCGGGCAAGAAACGAATACGCGCCCACAGACCGCCCATCTGGCGTAGATCGCGCGTATGCAGACGCTCATAGAGCTGACCGCACAGAATAAACAGACCCGCTGCGGAAAGCCCATGAGCAATCATCTGAATGACAGCCCCCTGGTAAGCCAGATGGCTACCAGAGTAGATGGCAATCATCACAAAGCCCATGTGAGACACCGAAGTGTAAGCAATCAGGCGCTTGATGTCGGTCTGCATAAACGCCATCCAGGCGCCGTAGAAGATACCTATAACACCTAACCACATTGCTATTGGGGCAAACTCATGGGACGTGTTAGGAAACAGAGGCAGACTGAAACGCAGCAAACCGTAGGCTGCCGTTTTGAGTAAGATACCGGCAAGGTCGACAGAACCGGCCGTCGGCGCCTGGCTGTGCGCATCCGGCAACCAGCCGTGCAGTGGCACCACTGGCATCTTGACAGCAAAGGCGATAAAGAATCCCAGCATCAGCATATATTCCACGCCGCAGGACATCGGGGTTTTCAACAAATCGGTGTAGTTGAAGGTCCAAACCCTGGTGGCATCGTGATACAAGAACACCAGCGCCAGAATGGCAATCAGCATGATCAGACCGCTTGTCTGGGTATAGATAAAGAATTTGGTTGCGGCGGGAATACGCGTTTTCCCATCCGAACCTTTATGTCCCCATAGTACAATAAGGAAATAGATCGGCACCAGCATCATCTCCCAGAAGAAGAAGAACAGGAACATGTCAATCGCCAGGAACACGCCAATAACGCCGCCCAGGATCCACAGCAGGTTCAGGTGGAAGCAACCCTGATAACGCTGGATTTCATTCCACGAACAAAGGATTGCCAGCGCCCCCAGCAGACCGGTCAGCACCACCATCAGCAGCGACAACCCATCCAGCGCTAGGTGAATACGGATACCGAAACGCGGGATCCACGGCACGTTGAATTCTGACTGCCACAACGGCACATCAGCCTGCGCAGTTAAAGAGTATCCGCCCTGCGACCAGAGCAGCAGCGACAGCACCAGCGTTAACCCCATCGATATCAGTGCGATCCAGTTTGGCATGCGGGTGCCGAAACGCTCGAGCTGCCAACACAGTAGGCCGCCAATAAAGGGGAGAAGAATTAGCCAAGGTAGTAACATGGCGTTTTGCGTTCCTAATTTTAAGAAATCTGAAAACTTGCTATGGCTGAAGCTATTATTATCAGCTTCCCGCCCCTGCGCATCATTACTGCGTATTTCTCATCGTGTTTATCTCGTGGTACATAGCCATCAGATAAACTGTAACAATGCCAGCACTACAACCGCCCCTATGCCCATTGATGCAATATACCAGCGCAATTGACCATTCTGACTGACGGCCAACCCTGTGTTGCCCCAACGCACTACTACGGCAGGTAAGCCCATCATCGCGTTCAACGGATCGCGCTGTAGCAGTTTGGCAATCGCCAGATACGGTTGTACGAAGACTTTGTCATACAGCCAGTCAAATCCCCAGGCGTGGAACCACCACGTGGAGAAGAAACGGCCCGGAGCGCTTTGTGCTACGCTGGTCACGAACTGACGTTTACCCAACCACAGCACAGCAGCCAGCAGAATCCCTGCAATCGCCACCACACCAGACGCAATTTCGAGCGTCAAGGTACGGTCATGACCAAGTTCAGCTGTCTGCGGCAGTACGCCGTGCAACGGCGGTACTATCAGCGCACCGACGAAAGTAGAAAGCACCATCAGCACCAACAACGGAATGTTATGAGACAACCCTTTGCCTGCATGCGCTTTGATCTTCGCTTCACCATGGAACACGATGAAAATCATGCGGAAGGTGTACAGCGACGTCATAAACGCCCCGGCCAGCCCCGTCATCATGAGATCCATATGGCCGTTAGCCCAGGCTCCGACGAGAATTTCTTCTTTACTGAAGAAACCTGAGGTGATTAATGGCAACGCAGCCAGCGCCGAGCCACCAATCAGGAAGATAACGTACATCAACGGAATGGTTTTACGCAGCCCGCCCATCTTGAAGATGTTCTGTTCGTGATGGCAAGCGAGAATGACCGAGCCAGAGGCCAAGAACAGTAACGCTTTAAAGAAAGCATGCGTCATTAGATGGAAAATCGCCGCATCCCACGCTTGAACACCCAGTGCCAGGAACATGTAACCAATCTGGCTCATCGTAGAATAGGCCAGCACGCGTTTGATGTCGCTTTGCACCAGTGCTGCAAACCCCGCCAACACCAGCGTCACTGCACCGACAATGCCTACCAGATGCAGCACATCGGGTGTCATCAGGAACAAACCATGAGTACGGGCAATCAGATAAACCCCAGCCGTCACCATGGTCGCAGCGTGAATCAGTGCAGAAACCGGTGTTGGGCCCGCCATTGCGTCTGCAAGCCAGGTTTGCAGCGGCAACTGGGCTGATTTACCCACCGCTCCACCAAGTAACATCAACGTTGCCCAGGTAATGGCCGGAGAACCTTCTGCCAGTTTCTGCGGTGCCAACACCATCAATTCGCAAAAATTAAGCGTACCCAACTCTTTAAACAGAATGAACATCGCAAAGGCTAGAAAAACGTCACCAATACGCGTCATGACGAAGGCTTTCATCGCAGCCGCACCGTTTTTCGGATTGGTATAGTAGAAGCCAATCAGCAGGTAACTGCACAGCCCTACCCCTTCCCAGCCAAGGTACATCAGCAGCAAGTTATCCGCTAGCACCAGAATTACCATGCTGGCAATAAACAGGTTGATGTAGGCAAAGAAACGGGAGTAGCCCTCTTCACCGCGCATGTACCAAGAGGCAAACAGGTGAATAAAGAAGCCAACACCAGTCACTACCGACAACATCGTGAGGGACAGACCATCCAGTGCCAGACGGAAAGCAATATCAAAGTTGCCTACCGCTATCCACGTCCACAGATGTTGATTAAAAAACGTTATGACGCCTTCATAGTGTTGCGCGAAGAAGTCAATCGCGACCCAGCAGGTGGTCAATGCGGCCAACCCGATGGAACCTACGCCCACGGTAGCAGCGGTGTTTTCTGACCAACGACCGTGTGAAAATGCCAACATAAAAAAGCTAAGCAGCGGGAATAATATTGTTAAGTATAGTAAGTTCATCCGCGCATCTCACTGACAGTATCGATATTCAGGGTATGACAACGGCGATACATCTGGAGCAATAACGCCAGACCGATACTGGCTTCAGCTGCCGCCAGCGTGATCGCCAGAGCATACATCACCTGCCCATCCACATGTCCCCAATAGCTGCCAGCAACCACAAACTCCAGCGCTGTAGCATTGATCATTACTTCCAGGCTGATCACCATAAACAAGAGGTTACGCCGAATAATCAGACCCGTCAGCCCGAGCAGGAATAAAATGGCAGCCAAGTCCAGCCCATGTTGTAACGGGATCATGCGCGCTCCTCCGCCAGTTTCTTCTTAGCATCTTCTTTCGATTGTTTATCGAGCATTTTGTCTTCACGACCTACGTGGAACGTCACAACCAGTCCTGCCAACAGCAGCATGGATGCCAATTCAACCGCTAGCACATACGGTCCAAACAGCGTAATGCCTACCGCTTTAGCATCGATCACTGCGCCAGAAATTTCCGTACCACTGAGGCTGAAAATCGCCCTGATCACCACAATGAGTAGCAGCAGCGAGAGCAGTCCGGGGCCAACCCAGACACTGGGTTTTAACCAGGCACTTTCCTGTTCCGTTACGCTGTTGCCGAAGTTAAGCATCATCACTACAAACACGAACAGCACCATAATGGCACCAGCGTAAACGATGATTTCTACTGCACCGGCGAAGTACGCTCCCAGCGAGAAAAATACGCCGGAAATGGCCAGCAACGAGACGATTAAATACAACAATGCATGTACGGGGTTAGTGTGTGTAATCACACGTATGGTCGCCAGAATGGCTATTAACCCCGATGCATAAAACGCGAATTCCATGCTCGGCTCCTTAAGGCAACAGACCTTTAACATCAATGGGTTTGGCTTCTTTTTCAGCGTCTCCCTTCTCTTTCCCATCGATAGCCATGCCTGCCATCCGGTAGAAGTTGTATTCCGGGTATTTACCGGGCCCAGAGATCAACAGATCTTCTTTTTCGTACACCAGATCCTGGCGCTTATATTCGCTCATTTCAAAATCTGGCGTCAGCTGTATTGCTGTGGTCGGGCACGCCTCTTCACAGAACCCGCAGAAAATGCAGCGCGAGAAGTTGATACGGAAAAACTCTGGATACCAACGGCCATCCTTCATTTCCGCTTTCTGCAAAGAGATACAACCGACCGGACAGGCAACGGCGCACAGGTTACACGCCACACAACGTTCTTCGCCATCCGGATCGCGCGTCAGTACAATACGACCACGGTAACGGGGAGGCGGGTTAACGGGCTCCTCCGGATACATTTTGGTTTCACGCTTTTTGAATGCGTTAGACCCGACCATACAGATACTACGTACCTGGGTACAGAAACCAACCACAATGTCTTTTATCTTCATGATTTAGTTCCCTTTAATGTGCGTTGTACAAAATCACTGCCGCCGTCGCCAGCAGGTTTAGCAGCGTTAACGGCAAGCAGACAGTCCAGCCGAACGTCATCACCTGGTCATAGCGCGGACGAGGCAACGAGGCACGGATCAGGATGAATACCATCATGAAGAAGCCCGTTTTTAACACAAACCAAACGAAAGGCGGCAAGAACGGTCCGTGCCAGCCACCGAAGAACAGCGTCACCATAAATGCTGATACGGTCACGATGCCGATATATTCACCTACGAAGAACAGGCCGAATTTAATACCGGAATATTCGATATGGTAACCATCCGCCAGTTCCTGCTCCGCTTCTGGCTGGTCGAAAGGATGGCGGTGACACACCGCCACACCTGCGATAGCAAAGGTGATAAAGCCGAAGAACTGCGGGATTAGGTTCCACAGATGCGCCTGAGATTCCACAATATCGCGCATATTGAAGGAGCCCGCCTGAGCCACCACCCCCATCAACGACAGGCCGAGGAACACTTCGTAGCTCAGCGTCTGTGCTGATGCACGCACCGCCCCCAACAAGGAGTATTTATTACCACTCGCCCAGCCGGCGAACAGCATGGCGTATACCGCCAACCCCGCCATCATCAGGAAGAACAGCAGGCCGATATTCAAATCGGCAACGCCCCAGGTCGGGGTGACCGGTACAATAGCAAACGAGAGCAGCAGCGAGGTAAAGGCGATCACAGGTGCCAGTGTAAAAATCACGCGGTCAGTAAAGCGCGGCACCCAGTCTTCTTTGAAGAACATCTTGATCATGTCGGCGACCAGCTGCAACGATCCGCCCCAGCCTACTCTGTTTGGCCCATAACGCCCCTGGAACAACCCCAGAAGACGACGTTCGCCCATACTCATGAACGCGCCGCAGGTGACCACCAGCAGCAGGATCACCACGGCTTTACCGACGGCAATCAAGGTATCCATAACCCCCGGTGTAAACCAGCTCATTGTACAGCCTCCCGCAAACTTTCAATGGTTTCCCCAGCCAGCGACGGCGCAATACTCGGGAACCCTAACGGCAATCCGACCTGTCCCTGAAGCAAAGCGTCGCTGAGGCGCAACGGCAGGCGCAACGTCTGCCCCTGACATTGCAACTCGAGCAACGCGCCCGCGTTGACGCCCAGCGTCGCGGCATCTGCGGTGCTAACCATCACGTAAGCCTCATCCATACGTTGTTGGATAACCGTAGAGCGCTGCGTCATCTCTTCACTGCCGAACAGATGGTAGTAAGGTGCGATGCGCCATTGCCCCGGTTGCGCACTATACGCGGCCGGAATAGTATCGAAGTAACCCAACTCGCCTTCACCTGCTTCGATCAAACGCACGCCAGGATCGCCGTAGCGAAGGTGACCGCCCACTTCATCCTGGAATTTATTCCAGGCCTGCGGGGAGTTCCAACCGGGAGACCAGGCAAACGGAATCTGCTGGCGCGCTGCAGTAGGGCTGTTGTTCCCTTCCATTGAGAAGGCGAACATAGTGTCTTTATCTTGTGGCTGACGCGGTTCATGCACGCTGATATTAGCACGCATGGCGGTACGGCCACTAGAGCGGTTAGGTGAACGCGCCAGTTTCTGACCATTAATACGGAAATTGGCATCCGGCGCAGCATCTTTTATCCCCGCCAGTTGCGGCAGTGCCGCGACACAAGCATCAATCACGTGATCCAGTTGCGTCCAATCTACCTTACGGCTCTGATAGGTGCTGGCAAGAGAATGCAGCCATCGCCAGCTTTCCAGCATTACAACGCTGTTGTCATAGTAGGCCGGATCGTACACCTGGAAGAAGCGCTGGGCGCGGCCTTCCTGGTTTACCAACGTACCGTCACTTTCTGTAAAACTTGCAGCGGAGAGGATTAACGACGCTTTGTCCATGATCACGGTGCGCTGATGATCCAGCACAATCAGGTTAGTGGCTTTAGCAAGTGCCGCATCCACACGCGCCTGGGGTGCATGACGATAGAGATCGTTTTCCAGCACCACCACGCTATCGGCCGCACCGCTCTCCAGTTGAACTAGCGCATCGTCCAAAGGGCCTCCGCCGATCATTGACAGGCCAATGCTGTTCGCTGCCGAGGCAACAAAAGTCACACCGACATCACAACCACATTGTTTGAGCGCTTTCGCAACGTTGGCGGCAGCTTCAATAATGGCTTCGCTGCCAGAATGAGTGCCGGAGATAATCAGCGGCTTTTTCGCCCCTGCCAGCGCCTGCACGATAACATCAACTTTTGGTGCCAGAGAGGCATCCAAATCGGTAACTGCCGGAGCATTTTCATCCAACGCATGTGCGATGGCGAAGCCCAGGCGTGCCTGATCTTCTACCGGTGCGCGATAGTTCCAGGCAGTGATATCATCCAGACGAGTTTTATCGACCGACGTCATAAACAGCGGGTGCTTAGCGTGCTGGCCGATATTGAGGATTGCCGAAATCTGCCAGTCTGCCACTTTTTGCGCAGCCGCCATTTCACGTGCTTTCCCCTTCACCGCCTGACGAACTGCCAACGCGATACGTGCACCGGTTTGGGTCAAATCTTCACCAAGCACCAACACAGCATCATAGCTTTCGATGTCACGCAGCATCGGCGTACGTACGCCGATGCTGCGCAGGACTTTAAGTATGAGTTGTAAACGCGCCTGCTCACTGTGGGCAATGCCCGTGTAGAAGTTTTCAGCACCGACCAACTCGCGCAGTGCATAGTTGCTTTCCACGCTGGCACGGGGAGAGCCGATGCCAATAACGCGTTTTGACTGACGCAGTAAATCCGCAGCCCCTTGCAACGCCTGGTCGGCATTAAGGGCAATCCAGTCATCGCCACGGCGCTGCAACGGCTGGCGCGGACGATCTTTGGCGTTGACATAACCGCAGCCAAAACGACCAAGGTCGCACAGGAAATAGTGGTTCACGATGCCGTTATAACGGTTTTCGATACGACCTAGTTCGCCGTAACGCTCACCCGGGCTGGTATTACATCCGATGCTGCACTGCTGACATACGCTGGGTGCAAACTGCATATCCCATTTGCGGTTGTAGCGCGCAGAGTGCGTTTTATCAGTGAATACACCGGTCGGACACACTTCTACCAGGTTGCCGGAAAACTCGCTTTCCAGCACGCCATCTTCCGGGCGGCCAAAGTAGACGTTATCGTGGGTACCATACACACCCAGATCGGTCCCACCAGCGTAGTCTTTGTAGTAGCGCACACAGCGGTAACAGGCGATGCAGCGGTTCATCTCATGAGAGATAAACGGCCCCAGATCCTGATTACGGTGAGTACGTTTGGTAAAACGATAACGGCGGAAATTGTGCCCCGTCATCACCGTCATATCCTGTAGATGACAGTTCCCCCCTTCTTCACAGACCGGACAGTCGTGCGGATGGTTGGTCATCAAGCATTCGATGATGGTTTTACGGAACAGTTTGGCTTCCTCATCGTCGATGGCGATAAAGGCACCATCAGTTGCGGGGGTCATACAGGACATGATCAAACGGCCACGCGTATCTTCCGCATTCTGGTACTGCTTAACCGCACACAGGCGGCAGGAACCGACGCTACCCAGCGCGGGATGCCAGCAAAAGTAAGGAATATCAAACCCTAGCGTCAGACCTGCCTCTAGTAGATTGTCCGAGCCGTTCACCTCATACTCTTTGCCGTCTACATGAATCGTAGCCATAGTCGCATGCTTCCATAATGGCCCGTGTTGCCACAGGGCTAACAAAAAATTCCGTAATAAGAGCAGGCTCTCCGCCAGCGGAGACGTGTTTTATCTCCTGTTATTGTCGGTTTGATTACCAACGCTCTTTTAGCAGGTTTGGCTGAATACCGCCAATCGCTTTGGTATTTCCCAAATACTGCGGCGCAATGCCCGCTTCAAATTCGTCACGGAAATACTTAATCGCGCTTTGCAGCGGTTCAACAGCACCTAGCGCATGTGCGCAGCACGTGTTACCTGGCCCAAGGAAGCGGCACAACTGCTCCAGCGTTTCGATATCGCCGGGTTGCCCTTCTCCCCTCTCCATCGCACGCAGGATCTTCACGCTCCACGGCAAACCGTCGCGGCACGGGGTACACCAGCCGCAGGATTCACGGGCAAAGAATTCTTCCAGATTGCGAGTCAGCCCCACCATATTGATCTCGTGATCCACCGCCATCGCTAGCGCAGTGCCGAGACGACTACCTGCTTTGGCGATGTGTTCGAAATCCATCGGCAGATCGAGGTGAGCTTCAGTGAGAAAATCGGTACTAGCGCCACCAGGCTGCCAGGCTTTGAATTTAAGCCCATCGCGCATGCCGCCAGCATAGTCTTCAAAAATCTCGCGCGCCGTGGTGCCAAAAGGTAGTTCCCATAGACCGGGATTTTTCACACGACCAGAGAATCCCATCAACTTGGTGCCTGCATCTTTACTCTTGTAGGCAGACAGCCCCTGATACCATTCGGCGCCGTGCGCAATGATCGCAGGCACGTTGCACAGAGTTTCCACGTTATTTACGCAGGTCGGCTTGCCCCACGCACCGGCGGACGCCGGGAACGGTGGTTTAGAGCGTGGATTAGCACGACGACCTTCCAATGAGTTGATCAGCGCCGTCTCTTCACCACAAATATAGCGCCCGGCACCGGTGTGCACGAACAGCTCGAAATCGAATTCTCTACCGAGAATATTTTTGCCGAGCAGACCCACCTGTTTGGCTTCTTCGATAGCGCGACGCAGATGAACCGCTGCTTCCACGTATTCACCACGCAGGAAGACATAACCACGATACGCTTTGAGGGCGAACGCACTGATCAGCATCCCCTCCACCAGCAAGTGAGGCAGTTGCTCCATCAGCAGACGGTCTTTGTAAGTACCTGGCTCCATCTCATCTGCGTTACAAAGCAGATAGCGGATGTTCATGCTTTCGTCTTTGGGCATCAAACTCCATTTCAGACCAGTGGAGAAGCCAGCACCGCCACGCCCTTTCAGGCCAGCGTCTTTTACCAGACCAACCACTTCATCCTGCGCCATGCCGCTGAGTGCTTTCGACGCTGCCGCATAGCCATTTTTTCTCCGGTATTCGTCAAGCCATACCGGCTGCTTGTCATCACGCAGACGCCAGGTCAGCGGATGCTGTTCGGGCGTCAGAATCCTGTTCATACTCATTGATACGGCTCCAATAGTGAATCGATATCGTCAGGCTTGACATGGCTGTGCGTATCTTCGTCGATCGTCATCGACGGACCTTTGTCACAGTTGCCCGGGCAGCAGGTTGGCAGCAGGGTAAAACGGTCATCAAAGGTCGTTTGCCCCGGTTTGATCTTCAGTTTTCGCTCCAGAGCAGCCTGCACTCTCTGAAAACCATTGATGTAGCACACTACGCTGTCGCAATAGCGAATCATATGCCGTCCGACCGGTTGACGGAAAATCTGGCTATAAAACGTTGCTACGCCTTCCACATCACTTGCCGGAATCCCCAGAATGTCAGCAATGGCATTAATGGCGACATCCGGTACCCAGCCACGATGCTTCTGGACTATTTTCAATGCTTCGATGGACGCCGCACGCGCATCTTCGTAATGATGTTTCTCATGCTCAATGGCATCGCGCTCAATGTCGCTCAATACAAAAACAGACTCGTCTGGTGCGGCTTCGGCTGCGGCGTTAATGGGTTGTTGAGTGTCTTGATCATGCATAGTTAACGATCCACATCTGACATAACGAAATCAATACTTCCGAGGTACACAATCAGGTCAGAGACCAGACAACCGCGAATCACGGAAGGAATCTGCTGCAAATGTAGGTAGCTCGGGGTGCGAATACGAGTGCGGTAGCTCATGGTGCCGCCGTCGCTGGTCAGGTAGTAACTGTTGATGCCTTTTGTTGCCTCGATCATCTGGAACGATTCGTTTTCCGGCATCACAGGGCCCCAGGAAACCTGAAGGAAGTGGTTGATCAGCGTTTCAATGTGCTGCAACGTGCGCTCTTTCGGCGGCGGCGTCGTCAACAGGTGATCGGCTTTGAACGGACCTTCCGGCATGTTGTTCAGACATTGCTCCAGAATACGCAGGCTCTGGCGCAATTCTTCCACTTTCAGCATCACACGGGCATAGCAGTCACTGATGCTGTCGCCAACAGGTACTTCAAAGTCAAAGTTTTCATAGCCTGAGTACGGACGCCATTTACGCACGTCAAACGTAATACCGGTAGCACGCAACCCTGCGCCAGTAACACCCCATTCCAGCGCTTCTTTAGCGTTGTACGCCGCCACGCCCTGGGTACGTCCTTTGAGAATAGTGTTTTTCAGGGCTGCCGTGACGTACGTATCCAGACGCTTGGGCATCCAGTCCAAAAACTCACGCAGTAAACGTTCCCAACCGCGCGGCAGGTCGTGCGCGACACCACCGATACGGAACCAAGCCGGATGCATACGGAAACCAGTGATGGCTTCCACCAAATCATAAATTTTCTGGCGATCGGTAAAGGCAAAAAAGACCGGTGTCATGGCACCGACGTCTTGAATAAACGTACTGATGTAAAGCAGATGGCTATTTATTCTGAACAGCTCTGAGAGCATGACGCGGATAACGTTTACACGTTCCGGTACCACAATCCCTGCCAGTTTCTCTACGGCCAACACATAGGGCATTTCATTGACGCAACCACCCAGGTATTCGATACGGTCGGTGTAAGGGATATAGCTGTGCCAGGATTGGCGCTCCCCCATTTTCTCCGCACCGCGGTGGTGATAGCCAACATCAGGAATACAATCGACAACCTCTTCACCATCCAGTTGCAGGATAATACGGAACACCCCGTGTGAGGAGGGGTGGTTCGGTCCAAGGTTAAGGAACATGAAATCTTCGTTTTCTGTTCCACGCTTCATGCACCAATCTTCGGGTTTGAAGGTCAGCGATTCCATTTCCAGATCTTCTTTCTGCTTGGTCAGTACAAAAGGATCGAATTCAGTAGCACGCGCCGGATAGTCTTTACGCAGCGGGTGCCCTTCCCACGTCTGCGGCATCATGATACGCGTCAGGTGTGGGTGACCTTCAAACGTAATGCCAAACATGTCCCACACTTCACGCTCATACCAGTTAGCGTTGGGGAACAGTTTCACCATGGTCGGCAGGTGCAGGTCATTTTCAGACAATGGCACCTTGATCATGATATCGCGATTACGTTCAATGGAGATGAAGTGATAGAAGACGAAGTAGTCTGCAGCGGGACAGCCTTCACGGTGCGTGCGTGGGCGTTCGTCTACCCCATGTAGATCGAACAGCATCACATAGGGTTTGGGCAGTTTTTTCAGGAACGTGACAACGTCCAGTAATTGCTCACGCTTTACCCATACAACAGGCATCCCGGTACGGGTTGCTTGTAGGGTAAAAGCTTCGGGTCCAAAACGGTTACACAGCTCGACAACGACGGGATCATCCCGGTGATCGCGGGTAGCCCAGACCGGCTGCACGATGTCGTGCGTTGTTAAATCTATCATAAATATGTTACCCCACGGTAATTTTGCCATTCTGTCAATGGTGAGGCCGCCGTTTACGATCTTACTACACTGTGAGAGTAGTATTACGCAGCCAATATGCTTGCCATTAACAGATTAAATCTCGTCGGGCGAACGCAGGCTTGTCACCGAAATACGCTCTGCGCGTTTGCGTTTGCGCTCAGACTGCATGTTAGCACGGTACACGCCCTGCTCTCCCACCATCCATAACAAAGGGCGGCGCTCTTGACCAATAGACTCTTTGAGCAACAGCAGCGCTTGCATATACGCTTCAGGACGCGGTGGACAACCCGGAATATAGATGTCCACTGGCAGGAATTTGTCGACGCCCTGCACCACCGAATAGATATCGTACATACCGCCGGAGTTGGCACATGCCCCCATGGAAATAACCCATTTAGGCTCAAGCATTTGTTCATACAGACGCTGAATTACCGGGGCTATTTTGGTGAAACAGGTTCCAGCCACCACCATAAAGTCAGCCTGACGAGGTGAAGCACGTAACACTTCAGAGCCAAAACGAGCAACGTCATGCACGGCGGTGAACGAGGTCACCATCTCTACATAGCAGCAGGAAAGACCGAAGTTATAGGGCCAAAGTGAATTTTTTCGCCCCCAGTTCACGGTGTCGTGTAAGGCATGTTCAAGGTTACTCATGAAGACACTGCGGTGAACATGCTGTTCCAGAGGATCGGTTACGATCTCCTGGCGTTGCAGGGGATAACGGTCATTCTCACCGTCCGGCTCTATGCGGGTGAGCGTATAGTCCATCTTAAAGTGCCTCGCTGTTACTGCGGATGAGTGTTGGTGGTGTTGACCGGAAAGTCAGACTTGATAACCTGCCGTTTTGAACGCGTCGGCGTCCAGTCAAGCGCGCCGATACGGACCAGATAGACCAACCCCGCTAACAACACCAAAATGAAAATGACAGCTTCGATGAAGCCCAGCCAGCCGCTTTCCCGAATGGAAACGGCCCATGCATAGAGATACAGGGCTTCAACGTCGAAAATAACGAAAAACATGGCGACCAGATAGAACTTAGCGGACAGTCGCATGCGCGCAGAACCAACCGAGTCTATCCCGGATTCATAGGGAATGTTCTTTGCCCTTGCCCTGGCTCTCCCACCTAGCAGGAACCCGCCCAGCAACATGAAGCTACACAGGCCGACGGCGATTATAACGAATAGCGCAAATGCCCAGTGATGGGCGAGAATTTCAGTCGTTTTTGACATACTCTTGCTTACTCATCAAAAGTGACGTTGAACATCTACTCTTCTGGCAGTTAATGCGTCACATCGATTAGAAGGAAGGATAATTACCCTACAAATTTTATGGAAAACATCTGTGTTCAGCGCTTTTTTTCAGCGGTTACGTCCTTTATTTTGTAACATTTTTTAACCCTATTAAAAATAACAGCACATTACTTAACATGCACGCTGTTTTGTTAACATTTCACTTTCTACACTTAAGCTAAATCGAGTCAGTATTGCGTTAGCGCGTGCAATTGTTAACAACCTTCTAGCTAGGATAGGAGATAATACACAAGCGCTATACCATATTTCGTGCGGAAAATCCAGTTACCCTTAATATTAATAAGGTTATTTTTTGATCCAACACACATTTTTTGTCAATTTATTTAGTAAAAAAAGCCAAATATCATCGTCAATGTTAACAGTTGAAAGTTTGCAACATTCATTTGAAAAATGAGAAACAGCGTTTCATAAAATACAAAACCTTAAAAAACCTGAGGAATAACGATAAGTGGAATACGAGAGAATGGGAATAATCAAAAAAGCGGATAATGACAAAGAAGTAAAAAAAACGGGCATAGCCGTGACGGCGTCCTGCTACTACGCGCCATACCCGTATAAACGGAATCAACGTGCGAGGTTACATAAACATGGCATTTTCAGTGCCGAATCACTCCCCTCTGCGCTGTTATCATCACTGCCCGATGCACCAGACAACAACGTACCGCGATAATAATGGCCAGACTCCACCACATTAAAAATGGGTCTACCAGACGTGTTACTTTCTTACTGGCGTTTGCACAGAAAATATTACATATCGGGAAGTGCTTGCAAACTGTTTGCTGTTCCTAATACCCTCAACTCCGGATTCATCATTTCAGCGGGTCGCACCTTTACACCGAGCCCAGCCTTCATCGCAGCACGCACAACCAGAAGCGTTGAAGCAACATAGGCAATGCGCCAGGGTATCCCCGCCTCATTAAGCAAATTAATCGCCAAT
The DNA here is from genome assembly GCA_051305815.1 of Candidatus Malihini olakiniferum. Taxonomy (GTDB): domain Bacteria; phylum Pseudomonadota; class Gammaproteobacteria; order Enterobacterales; family Enterobacteriaceae; genus Symbiopectobacterium; species Symbiopectobacterium olakiniferum_B. The sequence goes on along the minus strand of JBPPLV010000021.1, from coordinate 209,942 downwards.
GCGCGAAAATTACTCGGCTCATCCAGGAAAACCAGAGACACCGGTTCATCTGGTCGGTGATGTGCGCAGCAATATTTGCTCTATGTTATCACTTGACATGGTGGTAATAGCTAAATCAATCGCTTTTTTTCCAGCATACTGTGCAGTTCTGGACTAGGCTTTAGGCTAATATCAATAGTTAGTTTGGGAAACAATGTGGTTACGCGATGCAAAAGAGTAGGCAAAATGTTATCCGCCGTATCTTCATATACACCAATTGCCAGTGTATCGAGCATATCGCTATACATAAGTGACGTACAGGCTTCATCGTTAAATTGCAAGGATCTTGCGAGCATAGCCTAGAAACTACACGCCATATTCCATCAGAAATTTGTTACGACCGTGACGGGCGAACAACTCCTTCCCCACCAGTTGTTCCAGTCGTTGCATCTGTTGGCTGACTGCGGATTGCGTGCGACAAACAAACAGCTACGGCAGCCGCAGAGAAAGTATTCAAATACGCTACCCCCACAAATGTCCTGAGTAGATAGAGATCAAGATTGAGTACCGATAGATTTGCATTGGCCATACGATTTTCACTTATCTATTTTAGTATTTAACAAACGTTCATGGTGTTTTATTACATGTATCGCTAAAGACAATACATGTTGAAACAGTATCGCAGCCGTTTGATTAGGGAAAAAAATACTCACGTTTCGTTATCATTATCGCCTTTTTACCTAGCCCTTAACGCACCTCACTTAATAGTGACATGAACACTATGCGCTCAGTAAAAAAACAACCGCACAGCCTTTATACTGAAAAATATATTTTCACGCTCCGAATAAATAGCCTTAAGAAAAGAAAGGCGCACAGATGCTTTATCTCCTCTTTTCATAATGGGATTGACACAATTCAGCGCGGATATAAATGCACAATAACAGTGAAACTGTCCGTTGCATTGCATTAAAATAGACGATCATTCTTCAAAAGGGGTAAACACAGGAGTACATTAGGCAGGTTATGTGATTTCATCGCGGAATACGCTTTTCCTGAAAAAAGGTTCTCTCTATCTATGATGCCTCCCATTGAGAAGTCTAAAAAGCTAGATAATGTTTGCTATGACATTCGCGGCCCGGTGCTAAAAGTAGCCAAGCGCCTGGAAGAGGAAGGAAATAAAGTACTAAAACTGAACATTGGCAATCCTGCGCCATTTGGTTTCGATGCGCCGGATGAAATTCTGGTCGATGTGATTCGTAATTTACCAACTGCGCAGGGTTACTGCGATTCCAAAGGGCTTTATTCCGCGCGTAAAGCAATTGTGCAGCATTATCAGGCACGCGGAATGCGTGAAATGACGCTGGAAGACGTTTATATCGGCAACGGCGTATCCGAACTGATTGTGCAATCCATGCAAGCATTGCTCAATACGAGCGACGAGATGTTGGTTCCTGCACCGGATTATCCGCTGTGGACCGCTGCGGTTTCGTTATCCAGCGGGCATGCGGTGCACTATATGTGTGATGAAGAAGCCGGATGGTTACCCGACCTAGACGACATTCGCAGCAAAATAACCCCTCGTACACGCGGCATTGTGATTATCAATCCCAACAACCCTACCGCGGCTGTCTACAGCAAAGAGCTGCTGATAGAGATCGTGGAAATTGCGCGTCAGCACAGCCTGATTATTTTTGCTGACGAGATCTACGACAAAATCCTGTATGACGAGGTACAACACCATTCTATCGCCGCACTGGCACCGGATTTGCTAACCGTCACCTTCAACGGGCTGTCAAAAACCTACCGTGTAGCCGGATTCCGTCAGGGCTGGATGGCCCTTAACGGCCCGAAAAAGCACGCCAAAGGCTATATCGAAGGTTTGGAAATACTGGCCTCAATGCGTTTGTGTGCTAACGTCCCTATGCAATATGCCATTCAGACTGCATTGGGCGGCTATCAGAGTATCAGTGAGTTCATTCATCCCGGTGGAAGGCTGTATGAACAGCGTCTGCGCGCTTGGGAGCTGATCAATCAGATTCCCGGTGTCTTCTGTATGAAACCGCAGGGTGCGCTCTACATGTTCCCGCGAATTGATGCCAAGCGTTTCAATATTCATGACGACCAGAAAATGGTGTTAGATCTGCTGCTGCAAGAAAAAGTGTTGCTGGTACAAGGCACGGCCTTTAACTGGCCACACCAGGACCACGTGCGTATCGTGACGCTGCCCCGCGTTGATGAACTGGATTCCGCCATCCATAAACTGAGGCGTTTCCTGTCGCATTACCATCAGTAACGCCCTGTTTGCATCACGCCTGCGCGTCATTTTCCACGACTGGCGGCATTACCCCGTTTTACATCCTTCTCCAGAGCGGCCAAAATAACCGACCATGGTGCTGCCGTCTGAGAGAGCATGATGAATCAGAGTCACTTTTTCGCCCACTTATCCCGTTTGAAACTGATTAGCCGCTAGCCGCTAATGCGTAATGTACGCACATAAAACGTGTCTGAGCACAGCCTTCAAGTTGCCTTTATTGTGCTCATGCGCTGTCGGTGATTAAAAACCGAAAATTCAACGGCAACCTGAATGCAGAACGCATAGGGATGCTGACGATGTACCACGATGCTAGCGAGGTGTTGACCGGGAACATGCAGACCCCTATCAAATATTTCAATGCGCAGATCGCCCATGAGTATAAGAAGATAGAAAAATTGGCGCAGCGCAGCCTGATTGCTATGTTGCCGCCCGAATTACAGCAGGATTATCGCTAACTGATTGACGACAGTTGCTGTAATGAAGAAGAGCACGCCATCATCAAACAGACTGATGCCCTGTGCGCTTACCTGAAATGTCTTGAAGAGTTTTCAGCCGGTAATAGCGAGTTTACTTTTGCAAAACCCGACTGGAAAAGACACTGAAACAGCGCAAAAGGCCGGAGATGGACTACTTCATGGAAATATTTATTCCAAGTTTTAGCCTGTCGCTGGATGAGATCAGTCAGGGTTCTACCCTGTAATTTGATATTCAGCGTGCAACGCTTGGCGTTGATATCGGTATTTATATTAGTATAGTTAAGGTGTCGTGCGCGAAAACTCGTATGATTCCCTGTACATTAAGATGCACACGCCCGATATGGGGCGGCTCACCCGGCGGCTCCGCCCACCTCAGCACAATTTTTTATGCAAATCCCCAAAAAAAACCTAAAACCTATAATTAGAAACCATACAGCCACTGAACCATGATTACACTGACAATCATCACCAATACGGTGAAAAGCACGCCCATTTTCACGAAGTCACCAAAGCGATAACCCCCGGGCCGAGCACCAACGTATTCATCGACGAAGAAACTGGCGTCATGAATGCAGCGGATGCAGCAATGGCTATCGGCGCCATCAGCACGGCTGTTGCGGTGTTGGAAATAAACAGCCCGATCGTTGCACACAGCACAAACAGGCAAACCAACATCACCTGTGGCCTTGCACCACCCGCGATGTCTATCAGGCTATTCACAATCAGCGTCACACCACTGGTCTGCTGGGGCGCCAACGTAAATGACATCTAAATCGCACGATAAGCACTCTCTATATCGATGCAGAGAAATTTCCCCATCAGCAAACAGGCGATCAATGCAGCAATCACATTGGGGATCTCATCAGTCAACATCATGGCTACCATCAACGCCAAACAGAACAGCACATGCGGAGCCTAACTTACAGCAGGAGCTACGTCATTCACTTCAGCCCGCAGATTTAACACCAGCATCACATGCTTTTGCGATTACAGTTGGCGGATCATGCGCCAGTCGTTGATCACCAGCAAAATATCGCCCAGTTGCAGCGGTTCATCTTTCAGCAATCTGTCCATTACCTCATCATTACAGAGGATACCCACCACGTCGGCGCCATAGCGCTGACGCAACGGAAAATCATCCAGGCGGTGCCGAAAAAGGTGAACCCGGTAGTATCGCTAAACGATGCGTCCGGCCCGTCAGTTTGTAAGCACGGATCAGATCCCAGAAAGTTTTATGTTTCCATCCCTCTCTTTTCTGGCCGCCTCTGGGTCGATGCCGCTCAGTCAGAACCGAGCCACCAACATGTAAGCGATCCTCAGTAACAGCCATAAGACACCAATGGGGTCACGCTGAAAAAACTGAAACCATGGTTACCGTCACGCACTAGTTCACTACTTACCATCATATTGGGTGGGGTTGCTACCAGTGTCATCATCCCACTGATAAAGCGAGAAAAACTGAGCGGCATCATCAGTCGCCCCGGTGAAGTTTTCATTTTGGCGGATACGCTCAGCACGACGAGGATAAAGATCGCCACTATCCCAGTGGAGCTCATAAATGCACTCAATGCTGCCACCGCTAACATCAGCCACACCAGCACTTTGATCTCACTACTGCCCGCCACCCGAATGAGCCACTCCTCCCCCACCTGATAGGCAACGCCCGTTCTGACAAGCTTTTCATCTATAACAAACAGCGCGGCGATGAGGATCACATTAGGGTCACTAAAACTAACTAATGCCTCAGAGGATGTCAGCGTGCCGCTTAACACAAACGCAATAATAACCAACAGCGCGACCACATCCATGCGTAGCTTATTGTTACTAAATAATAAAATAGCAATCAACAGCAGGGATAACACCCAGAGCAGTTCGCGGTTTAAAAGATCTTCCCGAAAAACAAGCGTAAACACTGTTACTCTCAACTGTGAGCGGTAATAGCTAAAACATCTCTCTTAGAGCCTATCACACACAGTAGGCGTTATTTTGGCGCAGCCCGTTTGGACACGGACAGAAACCTGCGCATACACGGCGTAAGTGAGGATTTGAAGCACTGGCCCAGGGCCAAAATGGTAAGTAAAATAGCCCTAATGGGAAAGCTTTTACCCAAAGTCTCTTCTGGTAATCTGCCATAAAAACCCCACCGAAGCGGGGTTTTAATCATATTTAGTTGTTATTTTATCAATTATTTAGCTTATGCACCAGTACGCCGTTTATCGATGGCGTTAACGTCAGTTGCTTCAATGACGACAACACCATATCAACATCCTCTAACGCTACGTATCCGCTGGTGCATTAACCGCAATCACCTTACAACCCGCTGCTAATCCAGATTCCACCCCAGCAGGCGCATCCTCAACCACCACGCACTCGTGCAGCTCTATCTCCAAACTTGATGTGCCCAATAAGTAAGCATCCGGCTGCGGTTTACCCGGAGCCACCTGCTCGGCGGTGATAAACATCGCGACTGCAGCCGTTTTCCGGCCCGATGGCGCGCATGAGCGATAGGCACAGTGCCAGATGTTACGATTACCTAGGGAATGTGTCGAGCGAGTTAAGACATTCAAGTAGCTCGCTCTCACCAGGCATCGCCTGGACACCCTGCGTATCTGACGCTTCTTTACGTTCCAGCTCATCAAATTCACGCTGGATCTCCGCTTCTCTTTTACCCTGTAAAAAATAGAGAAAATAGGTAATATCCTGTTTACCATAGATAAAGTTGATAACCTTCTGGGGTTAAATATCATGAGTTACAACCTAATTAACCCAAGCACGCTCTGCAGACGATAATGAGTCTACCAACGTACCATCCAAATCAAACAGAAAACTTTTACACTACAACCGCCTATTTCTTTCATTCCACCGATTTAGACATTAATGATTTGCACAATTTCTACAGTGCTCAAATGATACTGACGCGGACAGGAGGACTGCCACACTGCCAGTGTGCGGTTATATTTATCCCATATCTTAGTTTGTGCATTGAAACCGTGTGTACCGGAATTAAAATGAGGATATCGTTCTTCCAAATGAACCATAAAATGGACAAAACCGAGATAATGCGCTTCGGTAGCGGCATCGAATCCCAAAAATGTCAGGCGGCGCTGATCCAGATCCTTGCGGTCTTTCAGGTTATGCCAGAAGACCTGCAAGGCATGATGCATTTCAATGATATTGATGATGGTGTAGTACACATCTTCACTGAGTTCGCCAAACTCCCGATCCAACTCACGCATTTGAAGCCCATAACCGCACTCTAAGATGGTTTGCAGCCGATGATAGCTTCTGCATTGTCCGGATTCCAGCATCGTCATCATTTTATATTGATTTGAAAGGATCAATCTCTGGGTATTCGTCATTTCCATCGTGCTCTCTCGAACATCTTAGTACCCGGCTTGACACCGCTGACTCGTTTAACCTGGCGTCGGAATCGCATACCCCTTGAGAAGATAGTGTTAGTCTCCGATTTGTTAATTTAAAACAGAAGGGAATGATAAAATAGTTCTATTCACACCTAAAGGGTGCAAAAGGTCACAGATCGTCTAAAAAGGTTTTATCTAGCTGTTTGAAAGCGCGTTTCAGCACGTCTGCCAGCATCTGATAAGTCGGCTTAGCTTTAATAGGTGTCAACGCCATACCTGCGTCTTGCAGCTTAAAGCGAAGATCTTGAAACCATTCTGACAGCGTAGGCAGCAGCGGTGACACTGAACGACGCCCTAACCACCATAACCTCTGTAACGATAAGCTACAAGTAAACAGAGCGGTCGCGACGGCGGGGCTCCAGTTGGCTGCCAAGAACTATTTGCCAGGTTAATGTGAACACGGACAGCTGCGGCATGTAGCGGATACCTAACTGAGTGGCGCGTACACGCGGTTTTTCGGCAAAATGGGGGTAAGAGTTTATCCATCGGCCAGATTTTCATGTAATGCTGCCCGTAATGAAGTACACGCTATCCCCCGCGTTTGTCAGTAGGTTGAGGTTTTATGGCGACTCCTCTGTTACCGTTCTCAGTTATTACCGTTTTCAATCGCGTTATCAAAATAACAGATAAAAAATAAAATTATTGAATAAGATAGCAACTAGATTTGACAAACTTAAAATATATTTTGTTTTTGCCCAGCGCTATCGGTATTATAGCCTGGCTTAGGCCGCCATCTATACTAAAGTATTCATGCTAGCTGAACCAAAGTACGCATACTGCATGCCATGATAACAATCCATTCACAATCCATGCTACATAATGAATGACGTCATCTACTGTATCAACTACAGTACAGGCAAAAATCAGGGGGCTGTTGGCGTGGGCGCGATATTTATCGCCACATGCATTTCAGGGCCGATATGTTATTTTCGCACGCCGTGCATTCAGTGCACTATATGCGGATAGTGCCATAGCGGCGCTTTTTTCATGGTCATGTCAGGGGAATTACACCGTGCCATGATGTTAGTCATAAATGTCAGCGGCTTCTTACGCTAAGCTACTCGCTGTTTGACATTTGTTCAACATGAATAACAAGTAGGTACTTCCATGTCTAGTAAGTTAGTACTGGTTATTAACTGCGGTAGTTCATCCCTAAAGTTTGCAATCATCGATGTTGTCAATCGGGAAGAATACCTGTCAGGTCTGGCCGAGTGTTTCCATCTTCCTGAAGCTCGTCTCAAATGGAAAATGGATGGCAGCAAGCAGGAAGCGGCGCTGGGCGCAGGTGCTGCACACAGCGAAGCACTAAACTTTATTGTAAACACTATTCTGGCTCAGAAACCTGAACTCTCCGCCCAACTGGTTGCTATCGGTCACCGTATCGTACACGGCGGCGAGAAGTTTACCCAGTCTGCTGTGATCAACGACGACGTATTGCAGGGCATCAAAGATTCCGTGACGTTTGCGCCGTTGCACAACCCTGCTCACCTGATCGGCATCGACGAAGCGCTGAAAGCGTTTCCGGCACTGGCGAACAAAAACGTTGCTGTGTTCGACACGGCATTTCACCAGACCATGCCGGAAGAATCTTACTTGTATGCTCTGCCGTATAAACTTTACAAAGAACATCACATCCGCCGTTATGGTGCACACGGCACCAGCCACTTCTTCGTGACCCAACAGGCCGCAGAAGCGCTGAACAAACCGGTAGATGAAGTTAACCTGATCACTTGCCACCTCGGCAACGGCGGTTCTGTTACTGCTGTGCGCAACGGTAAATGCGTTGATACTTCCATGGGTCTGACCCCGCTGGAAGGCCTGGTGATGGGTACCCGTAGCGGTGACATCGATCCGGCTATTGTCTTCCACCTGCACGATTCTCTGGGTATGAGCATTGAGGCTATCAACAAGCTGCTGACCAAAGAGTCGGGTCTTCTGGGCCTGACTGAAGTCACCAGCGACTGCCGTTATGTGGAAGATAACTACCAGACCAAAGAAGACGCCAAACGCGCCATGGACGTGTACTGCCACCGTCTAGCCAAATACATCGGTGCTTACAGCGCTCTGATGGAAGGCCGTCTGGACGCAGTCATCTTTACCGGCGGTATCGGTGAAAATGCGGCTATGGTTCGTCAACTGACTCTGAACAAACTCGGTCTGCTGGGCTTTGAAGTCGACCACGAACGCAACCTGGCTGCACGCTTCGGCAAGGGTGGCAACATCAGCAAAGAGGGCTACCGCTCTACGCTGGTGATCCCGACCAACGAAGAGTTGGTTATCGCGCAAGATGCTTTGCGTCTGACCGTGTAAGACAGGTAACTCCACACCGTGAGCGTTGGCTGAAGGTGTCGTTTTTGACTAAGCTGTTTTTGACTTAACGAGTAACAGTAAAGAGGTTTAGCCGTGTCCCGTACAATCATGTTTATCCCCACTGACACCAGTGTTAGTCTGACAAGCGTCAGTCTGGGTGTCATTCGTTCCATGAAACAAAAAAGCGTGCGCCTGAGTGTGTTCAAGCCGATCGCTCAATCGCGTACTGGCGATCATACGCCGGATCAGACCACCACCATCATTCGCTCCAACTCCGCTATCAATGCCGCTGAACCTTTGAAAATGAGCCATGTAGAAGCATTGCTTGGTTCCAACCAACAAGACATGCTGATGGAAGAGATCATCGCCAACTACCACGAAAATACCAAAGATGCTGAAGTGGTGCTAGTAGAAGGTCTAGTGCCGACGCGCAAACATCAGTTTGCCAACGCGCTAAACTATGAAATCGCTAAAACCCTGAACGCAGAAATCGTATTCGTTATCGCACTGGGCAATGACTCTCCAGACCAGTTGAAAGAGCGTATTGAACTGGCGCGCAGCAGCTTCGGCGGCAGCAAGAACAAAAATATCACCGGTGTTATCATCAACAAACTGAATACCCCGGTGCATGAGCAAGGTCGTACACGCCCTGATTTGTCTGAGATCTTCGACGATTCCAGCAAAGCTGACGTGCAGAACGTTGATCTGAAACAACTATTTGCCAACAGTCCGTTGCCTGTGCTGGGCTGCGTGCAGTGGAGCTTCGACATGATCGCGACCCGCGCTATCGACATTGCAAAGCACTTGAATGCCCGCATTATCAATGAAGGAGAAATTCACACCCGTCGTGTGAAAACCGTGACCTTCTGTGCGCGTAGCATTCCGCACATGCTAGAACATTTCCGTCCGGGTTCCCTGCTGGTGACCTCTGCGGACCGTCCTGACGTACTGGTTTCCGCTTGCCTAGCAGCCATGAACGGCATTGAAATCGGTGCCGTGCTGTTAACGGGTGGGTATGAGATTGATGCCAGCATCGCAAAACTGTGTAAACGCGCCTTCCAGACTGGCCTGCCGGTATTTATGGTGAACACCAACACCTGGCAGACCTCTCTCGGCCTGCAAAGCTTTAGCCTGGAAGTGCCGGCTGATGACAGCGAACGCGTTGAGAAAGTACAAGACTACGTGGCTCGTCACATCGATAGCCAGTGGATCGAATCCCTGAGCACCACGTCCGAGCGTTCTCGCCGTCTGTCTCCGCCAGCATTCCGTTATCAGTTGACCGAACTGGCACGCCAGGCGGGAAAACGTGTCGTATTGCCGGAAGGTAACGAGCAGCGTACCGTAAAAGCAGCCTCTATCTGTGCCGAACGTGGCATTGCACACTGCGTTCTGCTGGGCAACCCGGACGAGATCCAACGTGTTGCTGCTGCACAAGGCATTGAACTGGGCAAAGGGATCGAAATTGTCGATCCAGAATTCGTTCGCGAACGCTATGTCCCGCGTCTAGTTGAGCTGCGTAAGAGCAAAGGTATGACCGAAGTGGTTGCGCGTGAGCAACTGGAAGACAACGTAGTGCTGGGCACCCTGATGTTGGAACAAGGTGAAGTTGATGGTCTGGTTTCTGGTGCCGTTCACACTACCGCTAACACCATCCGTCCGCCGTTGCAGTTGATCAAAACCTCTCCGGGCAGTTCACTGGTTTCTTCCGTGTTCTTTATGCTGCTGCCGGAACAGGTATTTGTTTATGGCGACTGCGCCATAAACCCGGATCCGACCGCAGAGCAATTGGCAGAAATTGCGATTCAGTCCGCCAACTCTGCCGCTGCGTTTGGTATCGAGCCGCGCGTTGCCATGATCTCCTACTCCACCGGTAATTCCGGTGCGGGCAGCGATGTGGAAAAAGTGCGTGAAGCAACCCGTCTGGCACAGGAAAAACGCCCGGACTTGGTGATCGATGGCCCATTGCAATACGACGCCGCTGTGATGGCAGACGTTGCGAAATCCAAAGCGCCAAACTCACCTGTTGCAGGCCAGGCTACCGTGTTCATCTTCCCGGATCTGAACACCGGTAACACCACGTACAAAGCGGTACAGCGTTCTGCTGACCTGATCTCCATCGGGCCAATGCTGCAAGGCATGCGCAAGCCGGTGAACGATCTGTCCCGTGGCGCACTGGTAGATGATATCGTTTACACCGTGGCCCTGACCGCCATTCAGGCTACCCAGCAGTAATCTAGGGTTTCAGTAATCTCCAAAAGGCCGCGAAAGCGGCCTTTTGCTTTTTTTTGCAATAGTAAGCTATTGAAATAAAAATAAAATATACACAGCATGAATTTGTTTCACTATCTCGGTAAGTAGACCTTGGGAGTGTTAGCCTGCTACCAGTAGGGCAAGGTGGTGATGCACATTTATGGCGTTTACCCGCGCATCAATAATGCACTGCGTGTTTTCTTCCCCAAAGGCCACACGCTGGCTGTCGACGATTTCGCCACGTTGCATCTTGATAATTGTACCGGCGTGGATCAGTTCGATGCCACCATTTCCGTTTACCGTGCTTCTTAAAAAAGGCACGTGGCGGAGGTGGATGAAGATTGTGCTACTGGAGACGCGAGAGTGCCAGGTGATGTATGGGCTGAGCTGCGGTACTGGATATTCGCGCGCCGGACTATACCACCCTCAGGATACGCGCGAAGAGCGCCCGATGCCGCTTACCGTGCTAAATGCATGCCAGAGACAGAACAACACGATTTCACTAACAAGATAGGTTCTGATCACTTTAGGGGAAGAACAGCCCCATACCACCGTTCTGGCATTTCTCGCTTCGGTGGAAAATGACGTGTTTCTCATCACGTTCCCTGAGAATTCAAATCCCGGCAACTCAAGCGTAACTCACACTGCTTCTTTGCTATGAATGAGCGTTCACACTACACCTTTGAGCGCGCGATTGAATGGAACTACACCTTGATTGAGGGCGATGCCTATCTGATCCCGCTACACAATTTGCTGTTCGAGCAGGTGCGCAAGGCATTTATTCACAAAAACCCGTGGGAGATGGCGTTCTTCCTGCGTGAAGATCTTGAGATGTACCATATCAAGAGTCGCTAACTGGTATGTCCCGGTTCACGCCAGGCACAGTCGCAACGGCATAATTGTCTGCGCTGCAGGCCACCAGTGGCGGCCCGCACAGCAAAAGAGTATTCCGATTATTCTTCACGTCGTCCGATTTGGCGACAGCGTCATCTGTTTTCTCAGGCTCACGTGCAATGGGTTTGCCGTAACTTTGCTCATTGTAACGACTCATCCACAGAGACAGGGCTGTCAGTGAATCCAGCGTGAACTCATCGCAGCACGCCGTGACTTCTTGCGGTGTGTCATCCAGCACACCTCAGCCAGTCTCTCTCTTCCTGCAAGGTAAACGGGCCTTGGGTAATGCAACTGAATAATGCCCCACACATGACAATTTTCATCGTCAAAATAGAACAGACCATGATCGGCGAAAGGTACCCCGGAATTCCCAGTTTTTTTCCGCCTCATGACGTACAGATTACAGCATTTGCTTACCAGTTTGCACCATTCCCCCGGCTGTCGCATCCAACCAACCGGGGTAGAAATCTTTGCTATCCGTACGGTGTTGAAACCAGTATTTTTCCCATACCGTCATGAAAAACGATATAGGTAGCGCGATGACGTAAACGTTGAGCGCGCATTTGCTGACGGCTGGCCTGGGCCGATAATATCATTTTTCTCGTCAACAATATCCACCCACTCAGTGCCTGCCGCTTGACTTTGCTTCACCATCCTCAGAACCCTTCAGTATTGGCGCGTTGCGACGAGCGTCTGTTTTAAAAGTACCAAGCGTTAATCATGCTACGATCGCTGATAACTTAGTGACTAATAGTTATCTGTGCAATAGGGTCGCGCCCCATTAAGGGTAAAACTGCAAGCGTACTCTGTGTCAACATCCCGTAACTGGATATATTTCCTCCCTTTGGCAAACTGTCGGAGCCCGGGTGAAAGCAGTAGATCTCCCCTTGACGCTTTGCCACAGGAAGGTGGGTATGCCCGTAAATCAACACATCGCCCGCCTGCAATGGTAGGAGATGTTGGGGATGATATAGATGACCGTGCGTCAGGAAAAGACGCAACTGCAGCAACAGCACCTATTGGCACTGCGCAGTCACCGGAAAGTCGAGCAGCATCTTATCCACTTCGCTATCACAGTTGCCGCACACTGTCAAAATTTTGTGAGAAAAAGTATTCAATCGGCTCGCCACTTCGGCAGGTTGATAGGCCTCTGGCAACGGATTACGCGGCCGATGATTGAGAAAATTGTCCAATAGAATCAGCCACTCTGCACCACTACGAGTAAAAATATCGAGTACGTGCTCCGTCACCGTAAGGGAGGCGTGAATATCTGAGGCAAACATCAACTTCATCGCAATCCCCAAAAAATACACTAAGCAATGAAGCAAAGTGTAACAAAATTCCCATTCTTTTCTCTTGCCATTTTTTCATCTGGGAGAGTGGTGTCGCACGATTTTACACATCTTCAACATGAAGATAGTGGATAAAGCCGAACACTCAACACAGGGACATCGCGGAAGCAAAAAAAAACGTACTGAACACTCCTTGTTCAGTACGATCCTGAGTTGAAGAATCTGTATCAGTGACACTGACACGCGGGATGAAAGCAAATTGAACAATCTTGCCTCTTCTGCACGATGCAGCGCACAGTGGAAAGCGAGTCACCATGATGGTGTGGTAAAATGCCTTACGACAGGTAGGTGAATCTTGCCTTGCATAGCTGGGTTGTCGCTCTCATCTTTCAGCGCAACTACCGACAGACGGCGTTGAAACGCTTGCTCCAGCAGCAAGGCCCGTTTAAACGCTGTCTGTGGATAATCTAGCTCTTCCGGGCGAATATTAGAAATACATTACGCTCCGACTCCAAACGACGTGTGTTAGGGCTCAAGGTTAAATAAATACTCAGGCTATCCGGTGAAGAAAATCCAGGACGTTCACCGATAAGAATCGCTACCGCTTTCGCCTGCAGACATTCATCAATGTCATCACCAAGCGCCACGCGCGACTGATTTGCCAGCGACAAGTCTAGCTGCTCCAGATAAGGAAGCGCCTGTTTGATAAGCGGCACCGCTTGCCGATGTACCGTTTTGAAAGACAGGCTATCGGCCACCACTATCAACAAATTGGCAGGTGGTTGATGGGGTACCAATAGCGCCTTACGGCTAGCATCCGACAATCGCCGTCCCAAATCTGGTCGACAAAGATACTGCTCGCGCGACGTCGCAGCACTGTGCACTGTAAACATTTTCAGCCCTTGCGCCGTTAACACATCTGTAGAGGGTTCACTGTTAAATGCCTGATGCACCGCATCTATCTCGCGCCTGCGCATGTGCATGTGCTAGGCCAAATTTCAGCAATTCTTCTGTGGGCAGACTCTCGCCCAGTGCGCCCTAAGGCAATGCGCGCCGCCGTGTATTCGCACAGCATTTCCAACGGGTTGGCGTGAACGATCTCCTTCATACGCGCCCCTCCAGATAAGGTTGATGTTGCAGCAAGGGATGCTGGCGGCTGGCATCACACAGCCGACCTTGGGTATCAAGGATCTTCGTGCGTGCCAGCCACTCACCAAACTCAGGCGCATACTTCAATCCCAGCAGCTCACGCACATACAGCACATCATGAAATGATGTGCTCTGGTAATTAAGCATGATGTCATCCTAATCCGCTTTGGCATGGTTGGTGTAGCAGATATCGCAGCCCAAGGGGGGCGCCCAGCAGCTTGCCACAGAAATGATCTTCTAATCCGGTACGAATAATTTACTTACTGTCATAGAGATATTCTGTCTCGATCAACCCCACAACCATATTCACCAACAGGGGAGAAAAACGCTGCGCCACGGCGTAGGCACGCGCCTCACAGGTTTATTGATCGACCCCGTGGTGGGTATTGGCAGAAAGGCAACTGCCCTGCCCGGTTTCAAAATACATCACGTCTTTACTCACGTGCTACGCCGTAAGCTCAATGCTGCCTGATGCGCCTCTTCTAGCGTCGCCAGATTGAAGCCAAAGCTCTGGCATTGGTGGCTTCAGTATCGGCGATTGACTGAAACACTAGATCGACTGGCGCCCCCCACTCGATAAGCTTCAGCATATTGGTGATATGTGTCAGCACGCAGGACTGCATGGGGATCTCAAATCGATGAATGACATCATCGAGCATTGTAGTTAAGCAGTTCGAAATTGCCAGCAATGTCACTAACAGCTCAAAGGTGACGACAATGCCGACCCCAGAATATTCAAGCCCATAAAAATCAAATAAGCACTGACAGCCCCCGCATTTAGGATCCAATGCGGGGGAACTGTACATTGAGATAGGCACCATGGCCATGGAAATGGCAGGAGGAGCAAAAACAAATTCAATCAGCGTGGTAAACCCGGCAATAAAGCCTCCGGTTGGACCAAAGGCGCGGTACACATAGGCAAAAGGCCCACCGGCATGGGGAATGGACATCGTCAGCTTCGTGAAGCTGAAGATAAAGCCGCAATACATGGCTGCAATAGCCAATGAAGCGATCTAAAACCCCAGCGTACCTGCCTGCGCCCAGCCGTAGCCCCAGCCAAAATACTCAGTGGAAATCACCAACCCGACAGCAATGTCCCATAAATGGAAGCTGCCGAGCATCTTCTTTAATCCTGGTTGTACACTGTTAGTTTGCATGTTGTTTATCCCGCAGAAATAGCCTATGGGAGTCACAGCACAAAGCGCATACCAAAGACGAAAAAACCTTTCACAACTTAACATTGTGCTAGCAGGCCAAAGATCTATGACATTCATCATACGCTGTTTTTCGGCATTTCGCCCCAAATGAAGCAGGGTTTACCAACCCCAAAGGCAGTGTTACGTGCTGAAATACAGCGTTTTTTACCATATATTCCCCTTATCTCGCTCATAATTACCTATTATCATTATCATTATCATTATCATTATCATTATTATTCATGATAAAAATACGAATAGGCCCCACGTTACATCCTTGTAAGCGCCATCAGAATTGATAGGGAATAAGTAAGGCAACGATGTAACTACTGATTACGGGCGGAACCGGCCTAATTGGTCTTCACCTGATTGCTCGATTACTGTCTTTATCACACCATGTCACGGTACTCACTCTCGATACCGCGGGGGTGCTCGCCAGATACTTGGCGAGCGAGTGGAGTATTGGTTAACGCTGCAAAATCGCACCTCGCTGAACGACATCGATGCGGTCATCAATCTGGTAGGAGAACCGATTACCGACAAACGCTGGACGCCACAATAAAAGCAGAAACTCAGTATAGCCGTTGCACATTGCCGAGCAGCTGGCCACGTTGATTAAAGTCAGCGCATCGCCGCCTTTAGTCTCTGCTGTAAGCTATTACGGTAATCGAGGGGCCAAGTTGATTACCGAATAAGAATCTCCCACGCTCGAATTTACCCATTAGCTCTGCGCACGCTGGGAGGCGTTGGCACTGAGCGCAGAGAGCGATCACAAGCGGGTGTGCCTGCTGCGTACAGGCATCGTATTGGCTGCCAACGGCGCCGCCGTTGGCAAAAATGTTACCGCTCTTTCGCATCGGACTAAGTGGCCCCTTGAGATCCGGCAAACAGTCTGTACTTATTGAATAACCTGATTTTACGCGGGCCCTTTAATAGGACCGCACTTTATCCCGTACGCAACGAGCAGTTCTGCGCCATGCTGGCCAACGTGCTGGATCGCCCGTGTTTCAGGCGCGTGCTCGCATTTGCGCTCAAATTCCTTATGGGAGGTTGCCACGCGCTGGTATTGGTGTGCAGCGCGTCATTCCGCACCGGCTGGAGGCTGCAGCAGGATTCAGCTTTCGCTATTACGAGTTGGAAGAAGCGCTCAAGGATGCCACTGGGAAAAAACAGTCAAATGGCACATCACCAAAAATCGAAAATGCGCCCTGTTGATAACAGCACTTTCTACTGCAAAGCACCAGATAGAAACTGCTGCAAACGCGGGCTTGTCGGGTTACAAAATACGCGATCCGGTGGAACTTCTTCTTCGATCACGCCCTGATGCAGAAAAATTACATGACTTGACACGTGACGATTAAACTCCATTTCTTGGGTTACCAAGACCATGGTTTTACCCTCTTCCGCCAGCCGCTACATGATACGTAGTACTTCGTCCACCAGTTCAGGATCCAGCGCCGAAGTGGGTTCATCAAACAGCAATACTTCCGGTTCCATCGCCAACACCCGTGCGATAGATACACGCTGCTGCCCACCGCAGAGATTGGCTGGATATTTGTTCTGTGCTTCTCCGGTAATCCCCACTTTATCGAGATAACGCACGGCACGCTTGCGGGCTTCCGCTTTGCTCAACTCCAATACCTGAACAGGTGCTTACATGACATTTTCCAACGCCGCTATAAAGCTCCATAGATTGAAATGCTGAAACACCATGGTTAACCGAGTACGTAGCAGTTGCAGCTTTTTTCATCAAACACCTTCAGTTGCCCGTCGGTGTCACACACCATGCAAATTTCCTCATCGTTGACGAAAATCGCCTCTTCGCACGGTTTTTCCAGAAAGTTGATACAACGTAGCAAGGTGCTTTTGCCCGATCCTGATGAACCGATAATCCAAATCACATCTCCCGCTTACGCCTGAAGAGAAACCCATTCAGTACTTCGTGTTCCCCATAACGTTTGTGCAGTTCCGTCACCATCAGCTTATGGTTTGACATGCTGTTTTTTCCTGATGTTAATGAGATAAATGCGTATGAATATGCCGTAGCTAGCGCTGTGGCGTGAAGCATCAAAATCACCTCATTGCTGTATGCCGGCAGCGCAATGCGTAACGCATAGGGCAAAATAATGCAGCAATACTGTTTAAAACGGGAAAAACCGTAAGCTCTGGCCGCTTCGATCTCGCCATAAGGACTGACCGGATCGCCCCGGCAAAAATCTCTCGGTATACGCACAGGTGTTCAGCGTCAGTGCCAGTACCGCACAGTTCAGTCCACTGCGAAAAAATGCATTCAACAAGTCAGTGCCTCGCACGATTTCCAGGCTGTAAACGCCGGTGTAAAACACTGGCAGTTGCACGTAAAGCGGTGTACCGCAAAATACATAGGTAAACACCCAGACAGGAAAAATAAAGCGCCGCCGTGGAGAAACGCACGCAATCGCCAGCGGGATCGCCAACAGGCCTCCCATCACAACGAACGAAATCAGCAACCACAACGTCATCGCCAGCCCGGTCAGACGATACCCATCACTCCACAGCAAGGGTTGCCAGTACTGTTATAGGATCTCACTCATAATTCACCTTCTTCATGCCATGCGAGTAATGGCGTTCCAGCCACCATAGCACTTCATTGGAGACCGTGGTAAAATCAGATACATCGCCCACAGGCGACAATGGCGAAATAGAACGGCTCATACGCGCTCTTGCCCGCCAGCTAGGCAACTTTGCCAATATCATTCAACCCCAACAAAGACACTAATACCGTCGCTTTGAGGATCACTTGCCAGTTGTTGCCAATCCCCGGCAGGGCAAAACGTATCATGGAAGGAAACATGATGCGGCGAAATACTTTCGTTGGAGTAAAACCATAAGCCACGGCAGCTTCAATCTGCCCTGACGGCACGGCCAGATAGGCACCGCGAAAGGTTTCGGTAAAATAGGCACCGTAAATAAACCCAAGCGTGATGATCCCTGCCGAGAAAGGATCGATATCAATTTGTGCAATCTCAATCGTTTCAGTCAGGCTTTAAGCGCAATCTGCAGGCCATAAAAATCAGTAACATTAACACCATGTCCGGCACACCACGGATAAGCGTATGTACGCGGAGAAAAAACTGGACAACAGGCGATAGGTAGAGAGATTAGCACCCGCGCCAACAAGAGCCAAATGACCAATGCCAACAGAAGCGAGCACGCCGCCAATTGCAGCGTCATGCGGGCTCCGTCAAGAATCAAGTCGGTATAGCCGTAGAGCATCGCGCGTTTCCGTCTAAAAATGCACACTCTTGCCTGCATTACACAGGTAGATCCCAGCAACACGCTATTAACCACCGTATATGTCAAAATCGAAGTATTTCTTCGCAAAGGTATTTAGGTACCGTCTTGCGTATCTCTTAGAACGCCTTGTCCAGAGCGGCTTTCAGCTTTTTATCCTTTTTACGCAGCCCCATGCAGGTCTTTCTACGCCAAAGAATTTGTCATCCTTCACCACCCACCCGCAAAGACGTAATTTTTGCCTGCAGGTAATTTCAGGAAGCCTTCGCTGCCCGCTACTTTATCCTGGAACACAGCATCAATAAGGCCTGCAGTCAAATCAGCGTAGATTAAATCCTGGTTTTGGTAAGCAACAACATCAAGGCCTTTTGGCTGCAATTTGGCATTGGCATAAGCTTCTTGGGTAGATGCCTGCAACACGCCTACACGTTTACCGCACAGCGACTCCAGCGTCGGTTGAATGTTCGCCCGCCTTCTTCTCGATCAGACGCACATTGGCGGCATAGAGTTTTTCTGTGAGAGCAATCTCCTACTGACGTTTCTCGGTAATAGAAAGCGAGGAGGTGATGGCATCAATTTTTTTCGCTTTTAGTGAGGAGATCAGCGCGTCGAAATCTCTTCAATAAAAGTATATTCTGTCTTGATGCGCTTGCACAGCTCTTTGGCCAAATCGATATCAAAACCGACTAGTTCACCGCTGGCATTCTTGAACTTAAAGAGTGCATACGTTGGGCCGGTGCCGATTTTGAGATTCTTGTGAACATCAGCCAGTACGCTTCCCGCAGCAATAATTAAGGCCAACGGAAGAATTCTGAATAATTTTTTCATTTCACAACCCTTATCTTGAGGAAATGATGATCAAAAAGAATGAATATCACTAAACGTAAAGAGGCTGTCAGACGCCTGCGCTCTCTTGCGCGAAAGGGATGCCAGCGTCACCAGTCTTATCAGCAGAAACCCTGCAAAATCCGCGCCATAATCGCAGTAGAATACGGATAAATCCGAAATATGCCGCAAGCGCGTAGCGATAGGAGCACCTTACTGATGGTGCTGATGCACAGGTTAACTAAGACGGATGCAGGGCACTACCGCCTTAGCAACAATTTATTACAAATAAATCAACAATTGCACCATAACAACGCATCACCGCTTAAGCGTAGTGCAAGCCCAGTGGGGACAGGCAAGAAAGCGAGAGAAAAGGCAACGCAAATTGCACCTGATTGGTGTGTTTTTGCATCACTCTGCGATATTCGGTTAATTCGCGTTCCAAGAAGACGACCTCGTTAGAGGTGAGGCCCAGGATAGGCCGAATAACGAGCATAGCCAACGCACCAGCAACGTGAAGTATGACGGGTATAGCGTCAACTGCCTTGCCAGCGAGTGAACAACGACTCTGGCAACTCGATATCAAACTGATCGAGCACACGGTTGACCGTTTGATACACCACTTCTTGCAAGGTTTGCGGACGGTGATAAAACGCAGGAACGGGCGGCATGATCACCGCCCCCATTTCTGCAGCCGAGGTCATTAAACGCAAATGACCAAGATGCAATGGCGTTTCACGCACACACAGCACCAGCGGGCGCCGCTCTTTTAGTATCACATCAGCAGCACGGATCAACAAATTATCGTTGTAGCTGTGCGCAATGCAGGAGAGGGTTTTGATAGAACAAGGCAGGATGATCATCCCCGCGGTGCGAAACGATCCGGACGACAACGAGGCGGCAATATCTCGACTGTCATGTACCACGTCAGCCAATGCCTGCACATCACGCACACTTAAATCACTCTCCAGCGTCAGCGTTTGTCTGGCGGCAGGGCTCATGATTAAATGGGTTTCCACGTCTTCCACCACCTGCAAAACCTGCAGCAGACGTACGCCATAGATAGCTCCGCTGGCACCAGAAAGTCCAATGATGAGTCGTTTCATGCCTAACCTCTAAATACTGCTGCGCAAAAAGGAGAGCAGGGCTGACTTTGCCTTATCCCCGATCAATAAGAAATAAAGGGAGGCGCGTAAGCGCCTCCCTTTTTACTGTCATTGCTGATCAAACCGTGAGAATAGCTCAACCTTCATTATGCAGTTCCAGATCTTCAACTTCATTCTGACCACGCAACGCTTTAGCATCGTCATTACGCAACCCTTCTAGATAGTCCAGGTAGTCCTGATCAACATCTTTGGTCACGTAGATACCGTTAAATACCGAACATTCAAACTGAACGATATCCGGGTTTTCTTCCCGCGCGGCGGCGATCAAATCGTCCAGATCCTGGAAAATGAGTGCATCAGCACCGATAATCTGACGAATCTCTTCCACTTCTCGTCCATGGGCAATCAGTTCATTGGCACTCTGCATATCAATGCCATACACGTTCGGGAAGCGAATTTCCGGCGCTGCAGAAGCCAGATAAACGCGACGTGCACCAGCTTCACGCGCCATCTCGACAATTTGCTCCGACGTGGTGCCACGCACGATAGAGTCATCCACGAGCAGCACATTTTTGTCACGGAACTCGGCGCGGTTGGCGTTCAGCTTACGGCGCACCGAGTTTTTACGCTGTTCCTGGCCGGGCATGATAAAGGTACGGCCAACATAGCGGTTTTTTACAAACCCCTGACGGTACGGTTTATCGATAATGCGCGCAATCTCTAACGCGATATCGCATGAGGTTTCCGGGATAGGAATCACCACATCGATATCCAGGTCTTCCCACACGCTGGCAATCTTCTCACCCAGTTTTTGGCCCATACGCACACGAGCACTGTAGACCGAAATCTTGTCGATAAAGGAGTCTGGGCGAGCAAAGTAAACATACTCGAACAGGCACGGATTGCTTTTCGGGTTCTCAGCACACTGACGCGTAAACAGCTGCCCTTTCTCAGTGATGTAAATCGCCTCTCCCGGCGCAACGTCACGTAAGAACTCAAAGCCGAGGGTATCCAGCGCCACGCTTTCCGATGCCATCATATATTCGCAGCGACCATCGACCAGGCAGCGCTTACCGATCACCAACGGACGGATACCGTGCGGATCGCGAAAAGCAAACAGACCGTGACCGATTATCATGCCAACGCAGGCATAAGCGCCACGAATCTGCTTGTGGGTGGCTGCAACGGCAGAAAACACGTTGTCGGCATCCAACGGATAGTGTTGAAAACGATCCAACTCGCAAGCGAAAATGTTGAGCAGAATTTCAGAGTCAGAGGTGGTGTTAACGTGGCGACGCCCTTGCGTAAACAGCTGTTTACGCAATTCGTGAGCGTTAGTCAGGTTACCATTGTGCGCCAGCGTAATCCCAAACGGGGAATTGACATAAAATGGCTGGGCTTCCGATGCGCTGGAACTGCCCGCGGTAGGATAACGCACATGCCCTACGCCCATATTGCCTTGCAGACGCTGCATGTGACGCGCCTCAAATAAGTCCTTTACTAGGCCTTTCGCCTTACGAAGGCGGAAGCAGTTCATGGGGTCGATGGTGACGATGCCAGCGGCATCCTGTCCGCGATGCTGTAATACTGTTAACGCGTCATAAATCGACTGGTTTACCGGTGTAAAGCCAGCGATACCGACAATACCGCACATGTTATCTTTTCCTCATCAGCGCTACCGCAGCTGTATGTGCTTCGGCAAGAAACTTGACGTGCTTTGCAGGTAGTCGAAAAACCACCTGATAATATAGCTAAACTGCGGGATAAGCTGAGACCGTTTCCAGTCGTTGTTTTGTGAAAAAGCGGTAAAGGTATCCAAAAAAAACAGCAGTGCGGAGACAATCAACACACCGCGTAGGACACCAAAGCAGATGCCTAATACGCGATCGGTGCCTGAAAGTCCGGTTCGTTCAACCAGTGAACCAATCACATAGTTAACAATCGCTCCCACAATCAACGTCGCAATAAAAAGAATGGTAATAGCAACCCCGTTGCGCACCAGCTCATCTTCAAAGCGCGTGAAATAGACCGACAGGTATGGGTAATAGTGGCTAGCGACAAAGAATGCACTGCCCCAGGTGATCAGCGAAATCGCCTCACGAACAAAGCCCCGGATCAAACTGACTAGCGCTGAGAAACCAACAATGCCAATGATGACGTAGTCAACCCAAACCATAAACTCTCTCACTCAAGAACGATGCCAACACAATTGCCCTCGCACAGGCAATTATTATCGCCTGATTAAGAGAGCGTAGCACCGTTGAATCATCCTGATATCGGCGGATTATAACAGAAAAAGAAAACGTTTGCGTAGCCTATTTCCCAAAGATTTCACCGATAGGTGAATTTGCTGGCAGCATCGCTACACGCAGCCCTCACTCTTTCGCATCGGATCTCAAATTACAGAGGGTGATGCGTCTCAGACGGTTGGCGAAGTCACTTTACTTCTGCAAGAGATTCCTACCTGCTCGCTGAAAATACTCACAAATTTAGGCCACGCTTTTTTGTTCGTGCAGTGAACGTTGCGTGCGCGTTAACCCACGCGATTATTTGCGCCGTACAGCGCACGCATCCGACGCGGGGCGCTTAATCGCCCTCGGACCCGTATCCCCTCTGTTGCTTTTCGCGGGAAATAACGCCGCTACGCGGTGCTTTCGGAGCCTGAGATTGACAGTTGCAGGACTCTCGGAAGACTCTTCATATCCATGAGGCTCGCCCCTACGGGGCTTGCTGCTGTCAGCATTCAAAAATACTCCCGGCATTTTTGTCCGACGCAGCGCTGACTTTTACGGCGTTTTGCCGCTTACCTTACCCTATGCTCTCGTTCCCCTCAGCGCCTGCGCTTGAATGACCGTTTTAGGCAGGCTTGTTAACAAAACACCGAGGGCTAACCCTTAACGTGCGCTGTATTTCCTGACCTGCCCGCTCAATCCACTCAGTTGTTGCAGTTCGCCGAGGGCGGACTGTAATTTCTGTTTTGACGCATCCGGCCCAACGTAAATGCGAGTTATCTTCCCTGCAACGGGCGTTGACGGCACGGTATAAGGACGGTATCTCGACAACCGTAGTTTAGCCAAGATCTCATTCACTTTATCGGCATTTTTCAGCGCACCCAGTTGCACCACATAGGCCTGTCCTGCCGGTACAGTTTCCTGCTTCACTTCCGCCCATGCCGCAGGTTGCGGCATGGGCGTTGCAAGCTTGCTCTCGGGTTTTAGCTCAGGCTTCACTTCCGGTTTTGGCGTTACCGGGCGAGCAGCCACGGCAGGCGGAGCAATTTCTATTGGTGAAGACGAGGAGGATGGCGTACTGGTTGGTGGTACCTGCGTTTCACCGTCATCCTCAGGCATCGTGACACCACCACCCTGAGCCGGTTGCCACTGCATCGCCTGCTGCGTCCCTTCAGGCGACTGGATGGGCAGTGACTGATTCAATGAAGGCAGCGATTCCGTTCCACTGCTATCACCCGGTTTTGGCACCAGCGGGATAGCCGCAAACTTATCTTCGTAATGTTTCTTTTTACCATCCAGCAGCGCTGGCAGCACAATCACGCTCAACGCAACCAGAATAATGGTGCCGACCAGACGGTTTTGAAACTTACTTGCCATTCGCCCTCCTCTCATCCAGCACCGTCATTACATATGCTACCGTATGAAAAGACCCACACACCACAACGGTGTCCTGTATATCCGCCTCTTGCATCGCCTGATGCCAGGCTGTCGCCACATCATCAAACGAACGGCTGCAGTCATCAAGGTGTGCGGTTATCAATTCAGCACTTGCGCCACGCGGACCTTCCAGTGGAGCACAATACCATTCATCCACTACCGGCTTAAGGTGCGCCAAGGTGCCAGGAATATCTTTATCGGCTAGCATACCTATCACCGCACGTACTTTGCCCGTTTGCGGCAACTGCGCTAAACGCTCGGCCAGATAGGCCGCGGCATGCGGATTATGCGCAGCATCGAGAATCAGTTTTGGTTGCTCACTCACTGTTTGGAACCGACCCGTTAACTCCGCGCGGCGCAACCCCTGCTCGATAGCAGCCAAAGGAATAGGAATTGGCCCTTGGTGCAACACGGCCAGAGCGGTGGCTGCATTGGCTAGCGGCACATTTGGCAATGGTAGCACCCTGCGTTCCCCACCGACCGCTTGCCAGTACCAACTATCGTCATCAAGTGCGAACAGCCAATTCTCTCCGCGTCTATACAGCACGGCGCCCTTCTCTTCGGCCACTTCAGCAATCGACGCGGGCATATTAGGCTCGCCGACAACCGCAGGTTTCATGCCGCGGAAAATACCCGCTTTTTCACGACCGATACTTTCACGATCGTGCCCTAGATAATCGATATGATCGAGTGCAATGCTGGTCACTGCTGCGACATCAGCATCGACGATATTGGTGGCATCTAAACGCCCCCCCAGTCCCACTTCCAGAATAACAACATCCAGGTTTGCCTGCTTAAACAGGTGCAATGCGGCGAGTGTGCCAAATTCGAAATAGGTCAGCGAGACATCACCACGCCCCGCCTCAATCTCGGCAAAAGCTTGAGAATGCTCAGCTTCCGACAATTCCTTCCCTTGAATACGCACGCGCTCGGTATAACGTAGCAGATGGGGAGAAATGTAGACGCCGACACGTAATCCGGCCGCCATCAGAATGGCTTCCAGCGTGCAGCAAGTAGTGCCCTTTCCGTTAGTTCCCGCAACGGTAAATACCGTTTGGGCCGGACGAAGCAGGTGAAGACTGTCAGCAACCTGCTTAACACGCGTCAATCCCATGTCAATGGCAGTAGCGTGCAGGTGCTTCAGATAATGAAGCCATGCGGCCAAAGGCGACGTGGCTTGGGGAATGTGAAGATTTTCCATGAGTTCCGTTCACTGGCTTACGGTTTATTGATACAGGATACGCAGCACAGATCCTATGATCGCCTGTCGCATCCTGTTCATGTGTCACTTATTGCGCATCATCCTGCAGTTCAGTTATCACTTTAGGCGGACGAACATCAGCGGTTTCCCACTGGCTCAGGGTGATTCGTCAACCGAGACAGCAGGCTGGCCAGTTTTAAACGCACTTCTGGGCGGCGCACGATCATGTCGATAGCACCTTTCTCCAGTAAGAATTCACTGCGCTGGAAACCAGGTGGCAGTTTTTCACGCACTGTTTGTTCGATAACGCGCGGACCGGCAAAACCGATCAAGGCTTTAGGCTCTGCGATGTTTAAATCGCCCAACATTGCCAGACTGGCTGAAACTCCACCCATCGTCGGGTCGGTCAGCACAGAGATATAAGGCAATCCCTGCTCACGTATTTTTGCCAACGCAGCGCTGGTTTTCGCCATCTGCATCAGCGACATCAGTGCTTCCTGCATACGCGCACCGCCGCTGGCAGAGAAACATACCAACGGGCAGCCATCTTCCAGCGCCTGTTCTACTGCACGCACAAAACGCGCCCCTACCACAGAGGCCATGGAACCGCCCATAAAGGTAAACTCAAAGGAGGCCGCAACCACCGGCATACTATAGAGCGTACCTTTCATCACCACCAGCGCGTCTTTTTCATCAGACTGTTTCTGCGCGGCAACCAGGCGATCTTTGTATTTCTTAGAGTCTTTGAACTTCAGCGTATCCTTGGGCTCCAGCTCACTACCTAGCTCAACCACGCCGTCCTTGTCAAGAAAAGCATTCAAGCGTGCACGTGCGGAAAGCCGCATGTGGTGGTCACACTTAGGGCACACCTCAAGGTTACGCTCTAACTCGGCGCGGTAAAGCACCTGAACGCAACTGTCACATTTGGTCCATACCCCTTCAGGAATATTGGCCTTGCGGGTCGGTGTAATGTTGCTCTTGTTAAGAATTCGTTCAATCCAGCTCATTGATAACCTTTCTGCTTGAACCTGGCCATAGCCAGTCTGATCTACCCCGTTTACAACGCCTGTTTGCCCTCGTCTGAACCGGCTATTACACCGTCGTTTCAGAACATTAGCAATGCAGGTCGTCATCGGGGGCAGACCATACATGCCGCTCATTAAACCATAACACTCCAGGACTGTGGATAGAAAACTGGTCAAACCAGAGAGATTACCGTGTTTATTCTTGCGATCGCGAGTGACTATCCGCTCGGGCCGCTGCTCGTCTATGCCGCCATATCTCAATGATACCCAGCAAAATAGAGATAAAAATAATCTCGACAATCAGTATAACTTCAAGTTTTCTTGCACAATCGGCAAGTCACCGACAAGATAGCCTGCATAGGTAAACAGCACTACCCACAGCAACGCCCTGCCCCTACCACATTATAGAGAGTAAAGTGACGGTAACGCATATATCCCATACCCGGCAACAAACGGTGCGAATGTTCTCACAATCGGCACGAAGCGCATCAGAATAATCTTTTACCCCCGTGACGAGCATAAAACTGATGCGTTTTATCCAGATAACTGCGGCGAAAATTTTTCGAGTTTAGGTTGCTGAATAGCTTTTCCACAAACAAACGCCCAATGATATAGTTGACCGCATCCTCCAGTATGGCCGCCGCAATCATCAGTAGCACCATCGTGTGCACGTTCAGATAGTTGGTCGGCAGCGCGGCCAGCGCACCGATGAAAAACAACAGAGAGTCTCCCGGCAGGGACGGTGTCACTACCAGGCCCGTTTCGCAAAACAGGATCAAAAACAGAATCGCATAAATACAGGCACCGTATTGCGCAACCAGTTCCGCGAGGTGAACATCAATATGCAGCATAAAATCGATGATAAAGCTTATAAACACGACAAGTTCCATCATGTGTATTTTTCACGGCACAGCGCCATGACTATCCTCATCAGTTTTTTAGCGTGGCCCGGGCAAGAAAATTTAGCTCGGGTCAATCTTCCAGAAATAGCGGGCCCATCGGCGGTGTCGGCAAATCGAAACGCGCCGGATAATCTACTGCCACCAGATAAAGACCGTCTGCTCGCGCCGTGGCAGCCGCCAGAGTGCGATCTTTAGCAGCCAGCAGTTCAGCTATCCAGGATTCAGGCTGATTCCCGCATCCCACTTCCATCAGGCTGCCGACAATATTACGCACCATATGATGCACAAACGCATTAGCTTTAATATCTACCACGATGTAAGCGCCATGACGCGTAACCTTTAAATGATTTACATTGCGCCACGGCGTACGCGACTGACATTGCACAGCGCGAAACGAGGTGAAATCATTTTCGCCTAGCAGACACTGTCCGGCACGTGCCATGCGTTCTGCATCCAGTGGAAAGTAGAAATGCGTCACACCGCGTGCCAACAAAGCCGGACGATAGCGGTGATTATAGATAATATAGCGGTAGCGACGCGCCATCGCGCTAAAACGCACGTGAAAATCCTCATCAACCGTTTTCACCCAGCGCACGGCAATGTCCCGCGGTAAATGAGCATTAACGCCCATAGTCCAGGCCGTATCTTTGCGCTGTGCCTGGGTCGTGAAGTACACCACCTGGCTGGTAGCGTGCACTCCGGCATCAGTCCGCCCCGCACAAAACACGGTCATCGGCTCATCAGCCACTTTACTCAGCGCCTGTTCCAGATGTCCTTGCACGCTTTCTACTTCAGTCTGACGCTGCCAGCCACAATAGTGGCTACCGTCATACTCAATGCCCAGCGCCACCTTGATTACCTCTGGTACCTGCGGCAAATTCTTATCTGACATTACCCAAATACTCCTGCACCAGCCGTTCTGCCGTCTCTACCGCTATCACGCGCTGCCAGCGCACGTTATTCGCAACTGACCAGAATTGTAGCAGTTCGGGAATGCTATAGTCGTTACGCAGGCAACCTATCTTAAACTGAACGTTGCCAGAAGCATCCTTTACCTGTGTAGATAGTCATCCTCATCACTGAGTTGCACATTTTTTGCAAGTGTAATCTCATCCCTGGCTTCTTCCGCAGACAGCAGGCGCAGTGCTTCAAGATACACAACCTGCACATGGCCGTAAAACACGGGAGCTTGTATACAGTTTACAGAAATAGGCAGTTCTTCGTCCTGCAACACTTTGCACACCTGATCCACCAGACGGCGTTTTTATACTACGATACCTTGTTCATTTGCCAGTAACGGCAGTAAATTGAAAGCCAGTTGTTTGGCAAACAGGCCCGGCTCCGGCGGAATGCCGTTCAACAAACGGGCGCCTTGCCCTGCCAAATCGTCTACTGCTGCTTTTCCCACCGTACTTGTTGCGCCCAATAGCGCAATATTCCAGCCGTCAGACATGTGGTGTTCTCCCATTCGTCAACACCTCTTTCTCGGGCTTATATATCACCGCCCGAATACCCTACGCTAAAAACATTTTATTTCGCAACGCTTTTCCGCCACACTACGGCAAGACAGCAGTGAATCCTAATGCATTCAGACAGGCCACGCTGGCTTCATCAGAACAAGTGACACGCAGAGAAGACCATTCGCGGCGTTCCTGAAGTGTTTACGTAGACGATAAAATCCGCCAAGTTGGCTAGCAGACTAGCGTAACAGCGCATCGTCACAACGTACATCATACACCAATACACCAAAGCGTAAGAAGCACTGGATCGAGGAGTCAGTAAGATGGACATCCGTAACATCCAGAGAAGACAACAACGACGCTAACGGCACCTGCTGAGGTTTGCCGATAAACTAACACAACACTTCAAACATCTGCGTCGTCCCTCGCGCCTTACCTTCCAGAGTATAACCCGCAATATGTGCCGTACTCACATCGGCACGCGCCAGCAAATCCAGAGACAGCCCTGGTTTTGGCTCCCATACGTCCAGCACCACGCGCAGATCTTTGCCCTACTGCAATGCCCCGCAGCAATGCCGCGTATCTACTACAGGACCGCGGCAAGCGTTGATCAGAATGTGCGCCCCGCCGGCCAGTCTGCGAGTACTGCTTCATATCAGTAGCACCTCAAGGGGTAGGAAAGGAGCGACATTACAGTTACGCTCTCGTGGCAGATCGCACAGCAATGCCTTCACTCCCTAGGCATTAAGACGGGCCTACAAATGCCGCCTGACGTTGCCCACACCCACAATGCCGACGTTTTGTCGCGCAGTTGAAAACCATCTCGTTCCGCCAGCATCAGCAGCGCAGAAAAAACGCATTCCACCACCGCAATGCATTGCATCATGGCACCGCCGAAAATCCCACCCTCTGCTCGCGTAGCCAGGTTTCATCCACATGATCGGTACCTGCCGTGGCGATACCGACAAAGTTTACGCCAGTTCCTGCCAACAGGTCGGCATTGACTGGCGTGAAGGACGCACCATCAGCGTTTGCGCCTGCGCCACAGTGCCTTCACAGGGACGGCCTTCCCGGTACTGCCACCACATCACCCACACAACTAAACAACTCGCGTGCACACGGGCATATTCTCATCAACCATAATTTTCATGTATGACCCCGGTAAAGCGACGCTCTTACAGGAAAAACAGGGCACTGTTTTGCCACAGAATGGTAAATAATCCCAATACCTTAGGTTCCGGCGTGGCTCCGCTTTACTGACTAAACATTGCAATAAAGACCGAGGATGAACTGTAGCCGACCTCAAGCGCCACTGACTGCACGCTCATTCCCATGTCGCCACTCGCTAAACGACATTCCGCGAGCAATGCCTGACAACGCCGAGAAAGCCTACGCTCGGTGCTATATACCTCGTTTGCCCATTGCACCAAAGTACGGTTATCCGCCGGGCACTGCTCCAGCGCATGTAGCACTAGGACCAGTCACCGAAGTTCCCGGCAAATAGTTGCGTTGTCACGGTGCTACTGTCATTTGATTGCACAGCATGAGACACAAGCGTAAATCTAGCTTGTCTTGTGGAATCAACACTTCACGTACGAACAAATCATCCTGAATGGCTTTACAACGGGCCCACTTCCAATAAGCACGGCGTATCAGGGAGTGTACTACGCTAACGCACGTCAAAATTGATAGTGCGAATGGTGGCCTGACGTTGGTTGTAGCACGCGAGTTCTACTCCGTGCGACAACCAGATGGCAAAATGGATCGGAGCCCAAAAACATTCACGCTCAAGACGCAGGACGACAACGCCAGAAACCACATACAACAACTGTCCCTATTCATGGCTATGAGGTAAATATTCCGTATCAGCACTAACCGCCTCAGCGCACAGGAAACAACCCCGTATGGCGATATACCTTCAGGTCCGTAGTAAGAGCGTTGTAGGGTCATGTTGTCTATCTTTCCGTTAAGGATGTCTTATTTTCACTATATATAACGAATCCCCTTGTCGTAAACTGACTTACCCAGTTAATAAAAATCGTTATCATGAAAGCATTATTTCCTCTCATCGCCGTCCTGTTTTGGTCATTTAACGTGATCGTCAACAAACTTTCCGTTGGTATCATCGATCCGGCTGCAATGTCATTTTATCGTTGGCTGCTTGCGCTGCTGGTACTGACACTTTTATGTTGCCTGATTTGCGTTACCACGCCAGTAATATTAGGCAAGATTGGGGAAAACTGCTGTTTCTAGAATTTCTCGGCATAGTGCTCTATTAAAGCATGGCCTACTACGCCGCGCACAGTATCAGCGCACTGATGATGGGGCTTTTAGTCTTACTGATCCCTACTGCTTACGGTGTTGATAGCATTCCGTTGCTCAGCGTAGTCCCCATACTGTGCTTACTGTGTAGAGGCCTACTCTTCTTTTTTAGCATTACCTGGCTTATCAGTGGTGGGCACCCGGCACTGATTCTGGAGAAAGGCATCAGGCGCGGTAAGATCATGATGTTTATTACCGCGTTAGCCTATGCCGTGTATGGCGTATTGACTAAACGTTGGTCCATTGCACTGCCTACCTGGGTCTCTCTTTACGTGCAAATTGTTTTTTGGTGTTGTGCTGTTACTGCTTAACCTGTTATTAGCCGAAAGCATTACTTTGAATGCGCAAAATATTCCCCTGGTGGTGTTTTTCGGTATTTTTACCTCGATCCTCTATCCTTGGATGTGGATCGTGGGAGTCATGCGCATCGGTGCCAAAATACTATTATTTTCATTAATTTGACGCCGGTGTTTACCGCGCTGATTGCCGTAACGTTCCTGCATGAAACGCTGCACAGCTATCATATCGTGGGCGGAGTAATGGTATTGCTCGGGGTTGTCATGGTGCAGCGTATACGAACTCCACTCTATCGGCGCAATGTGCTCGGCACGCCAGATACCAATGAACCTCATCCGCAAACGCACAAAACAAATGTCAGCAACAAATAAAGGCTGTATTTTCCCTAGTCTCTGACTATTCTTACATCAGACACCTTGCTATGATTTCTGTTGCCTATTCAGGGCTCCCAGGGGATGCAGGGTGCCTTTCACGTAGCAAGAAGTCATCATGCAGCCTGTCAGCAGTCCATGAACCGCAGCACCAGGAAATCACCCACCCGCTTCGACGATTTCGGTCATTACATCTGCATCCTCCAATGCGGCGACTACTGCCCTGCTGTAACGCCCTCTGTCGAGCATCGAAAAGAACAGTTTGAACCAGATGGTGTGCGATTATCGGTACTGCTCGGGGAGCCGACAGATAAAATCTGGACTACATTGACGGCAATGCAACACCAACAGCCTGGCACGCCGATTTCTGCCCTCTACCCGCCACTCCTGGTGCCAATATTTGAAAACGCAAACTGACCTGCACCATTTGCTCACCATGGGCAACACGCGTAGCGACGCATCACCCTCGACTACCGCCACAGCGGCAACCACGGCAGGCACATGGTTTACCCCAACACTATCCGGTTACACACCTGCTTCAGCCTGCACTGGAAGCCAACGAGCGTCAATTACTGTTGGAATATAGCCAAAACCGCTTCAATGCTGGGATACAAACACCGCTCACCCAACCTCAGCTCAATGAGTTGGTGACCTTTTTATTTGCGCATCGCATGCAGCGTTCTTCCGAAGGGGAGCTGACGGTTCAGAGTCTACTCGCTCATCCGCAGCCGATTGCCAATCCACTAGTTGCCGCATTGCTATCTGCCCTCCAGTCTGTGTTCAACAAACCGATGTTCTGGCCTATTATCAGCGTATGTATTGTGCTGTTCCTGCTGTGGGTCCTGTTTTAGCGCAAAAAAACCGGGGTACTCTGCCCCGGCTTAGAAAATCGTGCTACAGATGATTATAACTTACGCATCACCAACGTGGCATTGGTACCGCCAAAACCAAAACCGTTAGACATTACCGTGGTCAGCTTACGCTCGGTTGGTTCTGTGACGATATTCATGTTTTTCGCCAGTTCGTCCAGCGTATCAACGTTAATGCTCGGCGCGATAAAATCGTGTTCCAGCATCAGCAGAGAGTAGATAGCCTCCTGCACGCCCGCAGCACCCAGAGAGTGTCCAGTCATTGCTTTGGTCGCAGAGATCGACGGCACGTCGTCACCAAATACCTGGCGAATCGCCCACAACTCTTTCACATCACCCACCGGTGTAGAGGTACCGTGGGTGTTAATGTAATCGATGGGGGTATCCACGCCTTGCATCGCAAGCTTCATACAGCGCACGGCACCTTCACCCGACGGAGCAACCATGTCGGCACCGTCAGAGGTTGCACCGTAGCCAACTACTTCTGCGTAAATGTGCGCGCTGCGAGCCAATGCATGCTCCAGTTCTTCCACGACCACCATACCGCCACCGCCCGCGATAACAAACCCATCGCGATCGGCATCATAGGTGCGCGAAGCCTTTTCAGGCTTTTCGTTATACTTAGTAGAGAGTGCGCCCATAGCATCAAATTCGCAGGCTAGTTCCCAACACAGTTCTTCACCACCGCCAGCAAAAACGATGTCCTGTTTGCCGAGTTGGATTTGTTCTACCGCATTACCGATGCAGTGCGCAGAGGTGGCACACGCAGAACTGATGGAGTAATTCACGCCTTGAATTTTGAACGGCGTAGCGAGACAGGCAGATACCGCCGATCCCATTGCTTTGGTGACCACATAAGGACCAACTGCTTTCAGGCCGCGCGGGCTACGCATCGTATCCGCACCAAACACCTGTGAACGCGCTGAACCGCCAGAACCGGCAATCAGGCCCACGCTTGGATTATTCTGATAGACCTCTGGCGCCAGCCTGGCGTCTTCAATCGCCTGTTCCATTGACAGAAAAGCATAGATAGAGGCATCGCTCATGAAACGCACGACCTTACGTTCAATAAGACCGGTGGTATCCAGTTTTACATTGCCCCAGACGTGACTACGCATACCGGAATCTTTCAGCTCTTGAGAGAGCGTAATACCCGAGAGACCTTCCCGCAACGATGCGAGGACTTCCTGCTGGTTATTACCAATGCTTGAGACGATCCCCAGGCCAGTAATCACTGCACGTTTCATTCAATACCTCTTTTTGCATAAATGTATTTTGGGATTTCGTCACGCACTTTAGCGTACAGATGTAAGCTGAACAAGTCCGATCACCTAACCTTTTACAAAATTTGCACCACAGGCACCCGCTGAGTAAAATTGTGCTATCACTTTAAAAATGAGTTAATTATGGTGAAAGACCATGTTATTCAGCATGGTACGCTCTCCTGGAACGATCAGGGTACACCTGTTTCGCAACATTTTGATGACGTTTACGTCTCAAATCAGGACAAGCACGAAGAAACCCGTTATATTTTTTTGCAAGGTAATTACTTTCCGTCACGCTTCCTTGAACACACTCGTCCACTGTGCATTATCGCTGAAACCGGCTTCAGCACTGGCTTGAACTTTTTGACGTTGTGGGAGACGTTCTCGCATTTTCGCGCTCAGCACCCGTACGCTGTATTGCGTCACCTGCACTTTATCAGTTTTGAAAAATTTCCTTTGCGTGTTAACGATCTGGCACAAGCGCACGACGCCCACTGGCCGACACTGGCCTCTTACGCAGAGGAACTGCAACAGGCATGGCCGTCAGCGCTGCCAGGTTACCATCGCCTAATTTTAGCAAATGGAGCCATCACCCCCGACCTGTGGTTTTGCGATATCAATACCCTACCGCCAAGCTAGATGACTCCTTGACTCATCAGGTGGACGCCTGGTTTCTAGATGGTTTTTCTCCGGCTAAAAACAGGATATATGGAAAGAAAACCTGTTTAACGCCATGGTATGCCTGTGTCGGGCGCAGGGTGCTTTCGCAACCTTTACTGCAGCAGGGTTCGTGCGCCGGGGTTTGCAACAGGCAGGCTTTGATGTGGAAAAAATCAAGGGTTACGGACAAAAACGCGAAATGCTACCTAGTATATTAGACGAGGCTATACCTACGTTACAACAACCCCCTGGTATTCACACCCGGCAGCGAGCACTACAGATAATATCACCATTATCGGTGGCGGCATCGCCAGCGTGCTGACAGCACTGGCGCTGTTGCGACGCGGTGCTCACGTGACGCTCTGTTGCGAGGATGACGCCCCGGCTTTAGGTGCTCCGGTAACCGTCAGCTGCCCTCTACCCGTTACTCAACGACAAACACGATGCGCTTTCGCGCTTTTTCGCCACCGTATTTGGCTTTGCACGCCGTCAGTACGATTCACTGCTGCAAGCCGGTATCATCTTTGAGCATGACTGGTGTGGTGTGAACCAAATTGCTCATTAACGCCGATGAAATGTATACAACGGCAGGTTTAGGCATCGGTTTCCCTGGCCTGAGCTACGCTGACGGTGGCTGACTGTGTCCGGCAGAGTTGACGGCGAATGCGCTGAAATATGTGCAATTACTCGGGCTGAAGGTATATTTTTCTACCGGTGTATCCGGGGTGGAAAAAACTACATAGGGCTGGCAACTTACGTTGACTAACGGGCAGTTGACTGTCGATCCCGTTGTGGTCCTGGCTAACGGACATCGACTCAGCGACTGATCACAAACTCAACACCTCCCTGCTATGCCGTGTGCGGTCAAGTAAGCCATATTTCAACTACGCTAGTACTGCAACGCTTACAACGTGTACTTTGTTATGATGGCTATATGACCCTCGTTAGCCCTCGCTACCAGCAGCACTGTATCGGCGCCAGCTATCAGCAAGGCGAGACCACGACAACGTTTAGCGCAGAGGAACAGCAAGAGAAGCACCAGCGTCTTATTGCCTGCCTGCTAACTACCACGTGGGGGGGGTGAAATAAACGTCAGCGATAACGAAGCTCGTCAGGGGTGCGTGTGCCATTCGCGATTATTTGCTTCTGCTTGGCGCAGTGCCGGATTACTCGCAGAAGCTACATCAATACACATCACTTGACGTGCAGCAGCACACACCGGAAAGTGTGGTCGTGGCACCTGTTCATCCGGATCTGTTTATTATCGGTGCGCTGGCATCTCGCGGATTATGCTCTGCCCTGTTGGCCGCAGAAATCCTAGCCAGATAACTGTACGGCGAGCCGTTACCGCTGGACGGAGAAACCCTTGCCGCCATTAACCTAAACCGTTTCTGGGTAAGAAAGCCGCTAAAAAGCAGAGCGTGTAATCATCCGAGGTCAAGGGCGTAGCGTGGTCGAATAGCGTCAGTGTGTGCCCAAAACATTAATCAACAGATAGCTAACGCGTGCCTGACTATCGCACGATTCACCGGCAGGTTCACGCTGGACGAGGTGCCATCATCAGCTGCCCACGCGCTGTTCAGCGTAGCTGAGTTCTGTTAGCATCATATGCTGGGGGTGAAGTTGATGACCTGCAACTGCTGGCCCTCCTCCGTTTGTAGTAGCGAACGAAAGAGAAGTTGCTTGCCATCCGACTCACTGAGATCGCCTAATCCAGCAGGCCGGATAAACACTTTAAGATGAAGACGTAGCGGTAGCACTACGTTTTGCGTATGACGCGTCATTGCAGCGGTGTTCGGTGGAATTTGATAAACATTAAGCCACAGCAGGGACTCTTTATCATAAGCGAATCCCTGACGAGAGGTGAGCAGCAACTGCAATGAGCGCGGATTCGCCCAGTTTCATACCAAACACAGGTGGCACAGCAATCAGCGACGTCATAGGGTCACTCTTATCACTCTCATCACTCCACGCTTGCACAAGCGTTGGCTGCTTTTCCGAATTGGAAAGCATCAGCGATGCCGACATTATCGCCGTTATGCAAAATGACGCGCGTACCTTCAATATTGACTACGCCAGATACAGGCATGGAGCTTATCAGCCAAAGCGCACAGGTCATCCAACTAACGGTGCATTGACTGCTACTGAAAACTGACCATGATCTGCAATTATGCATTGACTTTCCCCGGCTTAATTGGCTCTTAATTAATCGCTTCCAGCGACGCGGTAAAATCCCCGGCATAGATTTCTGTGCTACCACCAGACACTCTGGTCGTCAAATCTTTAAAGGCGCACTATCCGCGCGGGTTGCCCATGCCGTATGAGGTTACATCCGGCAGCAGATTGATCGCTTATCCTCTGCTGTTGAATATACGGATACCAACGTCGGAAGCTTCTCCCGCTCCAGCACCATATTGATTATCCAACAACCAGGTTAACCCTCCGCCTGCGGTCACCAGCCTCAATGATTTAGCCGCCGCAACTGCAGCAGGCTTATTCAACAAAAATCCTATCGAAACATTTTCGGCTGTGAGTGTCGACACACTGGTGCTCGACCATGCCCTGGATTCCGCTGTATGGTGACGGAGAACCCTGCACGGCTACCCCCCTGACGAAGCGGATTTGCCGTGATCAATGACAACATCACGACATTCGGGAAATTATCCACGCGACAAGACGCACCGCGCACAAAAGTCAACCCCGTCGCATACAGGCTCCAGATTCCAGGCAAGTCATAGGGTCATCCTTCATATTTAGTTGCCGAACTAACCCTTTCCGTCACATTAGCGCTAAGCCCAGGACATTTAAATGCGGTATAACCGTGTGGTTGGCTATATAAGGTAGGTATAACGATTATAGGCAACGCTGGTTTCATAGATAATCTGCCCTAACTGCCGTACGACTGCGCGCGCCGATGCGCCCGCCACACCACATACTTCAGGTCAAAACCCCTGCACCCCTACGGCCACATACGTTGATCGCTGCCAAGCTTGACACCATTGAGCGATAAGCTGCCAAATAGACTGTTGCTGGTATAACTGTCTCCTAACGTCAGCATGCTTTCAATGGTGGGAATGGGTCTATGCACCCAGGTTCGTACCGCGTTGTACTTATATTTTCTGCCGCTGACACTGCTGTCGTAATAGCGCAGGTTTCCCTAATGATGAAGCTGCCACAGGACAATATTCGACCCGGCATTCAGCGCATTCCACAAATAACCGTAGCGATAATTGTTATCACGATTTTCCATACGGTAGTAATTGGTGTTATGACGTAATGACAGCGCTGGAATACCGCAGTCCCATTCCGATATCCGAATATAATCGCGCGGAATATGCAAAAATGCCTGTTGTGTCAACCACCAGATTGAGGCGCAAGGAAGTCATATCCACTTCCTCAGTCACGCTGTGGCCGATATCACTCAATAACAAACACGACTCCCGCCGACGCGCTGTGCTGCGAATCACGTGTATGGCCGTTTTTTCAAGCAATGCTGGCGAAAGACAGGCTTTTACGCTCCCTTCTCGTCAGTGGATACAAACATTATAGGCTCACTGACGGCGATCAGTTGATCGTTAACGAATACATCAAGCACGTGCTGATTGAAACGCGCCAAATCCTGTCCATAAGCCGCCCCCTGTAACAATGCTGGATCGAAGTAATAATCTTCTGCGTGCGCCGACGACGCCATCCCGATCACTGTCGCTACCAGCCACAAAGGAAAAGGCGTTAATGGACTCGCAAGCCGCTCATAACGGGAAGTCTGCACTGAGGCTCCCTGATCTCTGATAAGTTTTACCGTGACGATATGCTGTCCTAACGGCACTGCGCGATTAAACTAGAAAGTACGATTACTTAACGGAGCCCCATATCCGCTGTCGCAGGGATCACTAAACCGGACGTATTTAGCACTATTTTACTCACATTGAGATAGAAAGATTGCGTGTTGGTTACGATCACACCGCTGCGGTGACCTTTACGCGTAGAGACAAGTTTTAACCTGGAAAGGAGATCGGCGGGATACGGGAACTGCTCCGCCGTCAAAGGCGGCGTATTATAAAACTACTGCAATGCCTGAATAAAACGTAACCGGTCGTGCTGAAATACTCTGCTCAAGATACGCCATCACCCCCCGGGCATGTACTTTACTCTGAAAGACAAATGCGATACGGCTCGATACCCCATTCCAGATTATCACAACTCACATTAAAGGGAAAACCCGATGCCACGCAAAATAACCAGTCAAACGCCTGCGGCTTGATTTCAACCTGTTCTAGCTGCCCCTGAGTTGCAGCATCGCGTCCATCTGGACAGTACCAATAGCCGAAATCAACCAGCTTGCGTGATGCTTCACCAGCAATGTACCAGTGTGAAATCTCATGGAATGCACTGGCATAAAATCCATGAGCAAACACAATGCGATGATAAGGAAATTGTTCATAGGCCGGCAAATAAATAGGTTTATCAACCATTTACTAGACAGGTGTTATAGTCCTATTCAAAGCACTGCGCGAATAACGTGATGAGATCAAGGTAATCTTGCGTGGAGCTTACAGTAGATTTGGTAATGACTAGAGATGTCCTATCCATTGGGCAATATCGCTGCTGTGATTATTATAAATCAGCTTCGCACTCATGCAGGCCGACACAATCATCAGCATCACCAGACCAACACCCCAGACCACCTGACCACCGGGAATAAAGAACAGTAGTCCACAGAAATTAGAGGTGAAATTGAGCACTTTGGCATATGCCGTCGCTTTGGGCAGACTGCAACCACTGAGCGTAACAAACGCCAGCGCATAGAAAGAACCCGCGCCTGGGCCGAAGAAGCCGTCATAGAACCCAATGCATCCACCACTCAAAAAGCAAAGGGAAGACCAGACAAGCGTTACTGACTGTCTTCATCCCTAATTTTAGGCATTAACAGAAAATAGAGTCCGATGCCGATCACCAATACAGACAGGATCTGGCGCAAAAAATCTTCGTGAATCTGCTGAATAAGCCAGGTACCGGATGTTGAGCTAATAAAGGTCAACGCAATAGACCGCTTTTTCTCGCTTAATTTTACTGCGCGCTGGCGGAAAAAATAGAGGCTGGCAGAAAATGATTCCCCTCCTGCCTGCAGTTTATTGGTCGCCAGTGCTTGAGCAGGGCTCAACCCCGCAGAGAGCAAAATAGGAATGCTGAGTAACCTCCCTATACCCGCAATTGAGTCGATAAAACCTGCAAACACTGCAAAAAAAATAACACCCCGAGGATGTCGGGGATAACTAAAAACCATTCCATGACTTAGTTCACTAACAGATTTTTATCGAGCAATGCCTGGCATGAGGCCGGTAATGGGGGTGGTGTTTTTACTGGCCATTCAGCGCTTGGCTGGCGTGGCGTAAACCAACTGCTCAGCTCTGCACCGCACCCGTCACCAACGGGTGGCGCTTCCTAATCCTGACACTTCAGACTATCCGCCAGGCAGCGTAAGCACATGCATATGTGCCCGATGCGCGAACCAGGGACGTACCTGACGCAGCCAATCATGATCCTGTCCCGTTTTTCTTGGCACAGCTGTTTTTTAATGGCTGGGTTAACGAAAATACGCGTAACCTTATGGTTCTGCGCCGCGAGTTTGATTAACGCCGTCACTTGCGGTTGCCACAAGCGCGGATTCACCTGACGTCCGTTGACAGAAACCAGATCGATAGGCTGCGGTTTGAGAAGTTGCAGCGCTGTCCAACGTGTAGCGGCATCTGTAGCCAAATATCCGCATCCAGACCAGACTGATGGCTGGTATGACCGCTGCTAAATCGTCCTCCCGCAGGCATCCCCATATTGCCCACCAGCACAATACCGCCAGTTTGCTGCTTTACTTTAGCACTGAGTCGCATGATAAACGCCAGCAAATCTGGACGACCGAAATAGCGACGTTGCTCGACACGCATCACCTGATAATTTACGGATTCCAACGGCAGCGGCTGCGCACCTACAATACAGCCATTAGAGAATGCGCCGATGGCCTACGCAGTGCCGAGCACCGGATGCACAATCTCTTGCCACGCGGTTTTCGCCCATACACCTGCGTTCAACAGCACGGCAATAGCCCCCACCAACCCTTTTTCATGTTTAGTTTACCAACGAGGAACTTGACTCACGACGTCCAAACATTGAGCACGCTGACGCAAAAGATGATCTATCAATACAATCGCCATCATTGCCTCTGCAATTGGCACCGCACGTATTCCTACGCAGGGATCGTGACGGCCCTGGGTGATCATTTCCGTTGCTTCACCCTGTCGGTTAATGGTTTTCCCCGGAACGGTAATGCTTGAAGTCGGTTTCAACGCCAAGTGTGCAACAATCGCCTGCCCGCTACTAATACCAGCCAACACCCCCCCCGTATGGTTGCTTTGAAACCCCTGTGACGTAATTTCATCACGGTTCTCGCTTCCGCGTTTGGTGACAACGGCAAAGCCATCGCCGATTTCCACGCCTTTTACTGCGTTGATACTCATCAGGGCGTGAGCTAGATCCGCATCCAAACGATCGAACACCGGCTCCCCCAAACCTGCGGGCACGGATTCTGCGACAACACTGACCTTAGCTCCAATGGAGTCTCCCTCTTTCTTTAGGCCTCTCATCAACTCATCCAGTGCGCCGATCTTATCGGCATCGGGACAAAAAAATGGATTTTGCTCAACGATATCCCAATCTTTCAGCTCACAGGTGACATCGCCCATTTGCGCCAGATAGCCGCATACCCGAATACCGTGTTTCATTTGTAGATATTTTTTGGCAATCGCCCCGGCTGCGACGCGCATCGCGGTTTCACGGGCCGAAGAGCGGCCGCCGCCGCGATAGTCACGCACCCCGTATTTTTGTTCGTAGGTATAATCGGCATGACCAGGACGAAATACATCCTTGATCGCGCTGTAATCCTG
The DNA here is from genome assembly GCA_051305815.1 of Candidatus Malihini olakiniferum. GTDB lineage: Bacteria > Pseudomonadota > Gammaproteobacteria > Enterobacterales > Enterobacteriaceae > Symbiopectobacterium > Symbiopectobacterium olakiniferum_B. Next base: position 168,481 of record JBPPLV010000021.1, on the reverse strand, counting down.
AGAGAGTTGGTCAGTATTTTCGATGATAAGACCAATGCTGGTGCCCGTAGTCATGCCCTCGAAAACGCCAGACAAAATACGCACCTGATCCAGCTCTCGGCGCTGAGTGGTATAGCGAGAAGTACCGGGACGACGGCGATCCAAATCGAGTTGAAGATCCGCCTCCGTCAGCGGAATACCCGGCGGCACACCATCAACGATACATCCCAAGGCAATACCGTGGGATTCGCCGAACGTGGTGACGCGGAAGAACTGGCCAATACTATTGCCTGCCATCATGGCTCCTTTCTATATAACATCGCTATTCTGTACAGCATTATGATTGATGTTGCCGGTGCAAGCCCGGCATAACCGGTATGTTTATTGCCGATACGCCGAAAAATAGCTTTTGTAATTAATAAGTTGATCTTTTTTCAGCATAAATACGCCATCTCCGCCGTGTTCAAATTTCAACCAGGTAAACGGAATATCTGGGTATTGTGCCATCAGGTGGACTATGCTGTTGCCTACTTCACAAATCAGCACGCCTTGTTCGTTAAGGTAATCCGGCGCGCAGGCCAGAATGCGGCGTACCAAATCCAATCCATCGATTCCTGCAGCCAATGCTAATTCCGGCTCACGGCGGAACTCTTGTGGTAAATCAGCCATATCTTCCGCATCAACATAAGGGGGATTGGTGACAATTAGGTCATACTGTAGCGGTGGTAACGCACGGAACAAGTCGGAGCGAATCGGTGTTATCTGTTGTTCCAAACCGTGTTGCTGAATATTGAGCTCAGCTACCGCCAACGCATCGCTGGAGAAATCGACGGCATCAACCTCCGTCTCAGGGAAAGCGTGCGCGCACGCAATCGCAATGCAACCGCTGCCCGTACAAAGATCGAGAATATGCTGCGGCTCGTTGGCGATCAATCCAGCGAATTGTTGTGAAATCATTTCAACGATGGGCGAACGCGGTACTAACACGCGTTCATCAACAAAAAACTCTAACCCGCAAAACCACGCTTTGTTGGTTAGATAAGCAATAGGCAAACGCTCATTAACGCGGCGAATCACTCGCTCAACGATACGTTGGCGTTCCGATAATGTCAGGCGCGAGTCGTACATATCGACCGGGAAATCTAGGGGTAAATAGAGTGTCGGCAGCACCAGTTGCAGCGCTTCATCCCACGGGTTATCTGTGCCATGACCATAATAGAGCTCGGCCGCGTTAAAACGGCTGACAGCCCAGCGCAGCATATCTTGTAAAGTATGCAGGTTTTTGACCGCTTCGTCGACGAAAATTTTATCCAAGTTAGTCCTCCACAGACCCCACCGGTCCGAAAATACCGCTTAGTTTGCCATGAAGCTAACGACAAATCAGCAGATATCACCTGTCGGCGCAGAAATCTTACCTCTTTGCCTATCAATCAATTCTCCTCATGACAATGGCGGCTTTGATGTTAAAAAGGTAGCGCAGGCAATATTACAGGTTACACTGGAGCAAATGTGATTTATGTTATATGAATTGATACCCTGACGCCAGGACGCCAGATTGGAAAGTAAATACGCCGACGTAAAAAAGACTAAGAGATTCACAACGGGGTGAACCTAATGAGTAGAAAACACGCGTTGAATGACGATGACGCGCAATTGTTCCGTTCTTCGCTAGCCGGAACGAAAACGCTGCGCCAAGATACCTATATGCACCGACCACAATATCATCATTTCGAGGGGAAAATGCCACCACGCAAAGCGTTGCAGGAACAGGTGGATGCCAGCTTTTATTTCTCTGACAAATTTCATCCCCAGTTGGACAACAACGTCCCCATGCGTTATGTTCGCCCAGGCAGCAGCCACTATGAGCTGAAAAAACTGCGGCGCGGCGACTATTCACCGGATCTGTTTCTCGATTTGCACGGATTGACACAGTTACAAGCCAAACAGGAGTTAGGTGCGCTGCTCGCAGCTTGCCGGCGCGAACACGTTTACTGTGCCTGCGTCATACACGGTCACGGCAAGCATATTCTTAAGCAGCAAACCCCACTCTGGCTGGCACAACATCCTGACGTATTGGCCTTCCATAAAGCCCCCAAGGAGTTTGGCGGCGATGCAGGACTATTGGTGTTGGTTGAACTAGATGTTGCTTATGGTCAGATAAAAGCGGGGACCGAACCACCACGATAATGCGCACTGTAGGTGCGCATTATCGTGGTGGTATTGGCAATGCAGTATCACGATTTGAGCGCAGCTGTGGGTTCTTGGCCGATTTGCCAATCAAACACACCTGAACCCGACTGCGAATTGAGCGTCACGCAGACCACTGCCGAGGTGGCGAACATCTGGACTCCAGTTTGCAGACTGATCTGCGCGACCAGATAACCCACCAAGGGAAGGTATGAACCACTAATACTGACCCTACCCCTCCCCGGCCAATGCTGAAAGATAGTCACCGACGAACGCGGCATCGTCTCCCGATGTCAGTTCCGGCAAGCAATCTTCTTCATCAGGCAACGAAAGGATTCCACGTAGGATAGACAGGGTTTGCTAGGCGCTGACATAAGGCCTAACTAAAACACGCGCAATGCCTATCTTCTTATCATGCAACCAGAAAGCTATCTGACGCGACTCTTCAATACCCTGCGCACTGAGCGGGCGAAGCACCGCTGGTTGCATCAGGTACTGCATCACCATGACGCATAATCAAATACCATTATAGTAAAAAAAACTTCTTTATATTAAGCTGTTAACGTATATTACCCGAACAATCTCATCCGTGCAGATACCGTCCGCGCAGGGAAAAAAGTACTGTTTTGTTGAAAATTCAACAGAAGCACAAAAGATGTTTTTATCTTAAATAGGAAGCACGAGTCAACCGATTTTCGCTCGCTGCCAAGGAAGCGCATACCTTACTTCGCCACTAACACATGCATTATGGCGATATTACACATATGAATCATCAGGTTAAATGATAGCTTTGTCTTTATCCACTTATGGTCGTAGAACAAAAAAAGCAAAAAACAACATTTTTGTCACCACAACAAGGTTAAAAATCAGAGTAAAAATCCAAAAAGAATAACCAAATCGCAATTTAAAAATAACGGCGTGCATAATTTGGCTTTTTCATTTCTTTTTCTTTTTTATCAAATTTCTTACATTTTTAAACAAAGGGGTGGTATCTATCTTTATGAAGAGTGTTTTATATAAGTTGTTATTGAATTTATTTTAACACACACAATAATCGATTATTGTGTGATGCTGGTAATGACAGAAAAAGCACCGATGGCACCTTTATTTTTACTATTTATACATAAATAATGCGAGCTGCAGAAAAGCGGTAAATGTGAAAATACCGATGACGTAGAGCCTATCCCAGTAGGCTTAATTAGCGCCGCCAGTTTGGACATGGACAGCGCACAAAAACCTGAGTGTACAACAAGTACGTGAGGATTTCGAGCACTGCCCAGGGCTAAACTGGCAAGTAAAATAGCTCTAATGGGATAGGCTCTTACTCAAGTAAGTCATTCGGGTCAGTGAACTCAGCCAACGGACATGCAACTTACAGTATGACAGGTGTATATTCCCACCAGAAAAAGCGATGCTTTAAAAAAGGGTTGAACGTTTATAACCCGCACGCTTTGTCCATTTTCCCTGCGTCAGTTTGTCGCGGTGAAAATGAAAAAACCTGCGCGCCGCTACTCTTTCCTATTTTAAAACGACATTGTGTTTATCGGAATTATTGTGTGCGGTACTTGTATGAAGGAAGAGCAATGAATAAGCAAAAAGAGGCGCTCACCACACTCTCTTCTTTATTTCTGTTGTTGCCAACAACATTTGTTAAAAGCGCTACCATTACCTGTAATATCGCCGTATCCCTGACAGTAAATTCTACGTGTCTAGTCAACAACGTGAGCAGTGGCACATTCGAAACGCTAGCGTTTATAGCCCAGTGGCAGATTTAAACAGCAACATTGACGCCGAGATAAGTAGTTCTGGCCTTTCGGTACTCTGTTCGTCTGGCACTGCCGACGTACTAACTATTGGGGCGGGTTCAAACGACTCCAGCTCCGTGCGTCGTCTCACCAACGGTGCAGGCACCTCAACACTGATTTCCTATCGACTTTACAGTAACAGTACACGCTCAACGGAAATTGCCATCGGAAGCACTATTAACGTCTCCGCTGGAACGGGGTAGCACAAGCTGTACCCATTGGCCGTATTGTCGTTAGTAAGCAAACACTCAATACCCTCCTGCAGGAGCTATACAGACACTATTACAGCAGCGCATGGCGGTTTTTCCGTAATCTTATGCTGCTACTGGCAGTACTGCTAAGTGTTGCCAACCCGGTGGTCTCGGTAACTAACGGTCAATGTCTCATTTGATGTAACAGCCACGTTGCAAAATGGCTACCTGTTTGGCGTTAACAGCAGCAGCTCACGCAACATGGGTACCATCAGCTTCGGCTCGCGAAGTGCCACCGTGACCAACGTGGACGTGGCTAGCAGTGTAAGTAGTGGTTTAATCGTCGTCACCTGTACGCCCGGAGCATCAATCACAATCGCGCTCAATTACAGCGAAAACGGTGGCAGCAATGCACAAGCTACATGAAAAACAGCGCAAGAAACACGCACGCTGCCATATCAACTCTACCGTGATGCCGCTCATTCAGGTATAGGTACTAGCGCGCTGGCGCTCACAGTGTCCTCTTTTCTTAGCACGACACAACCTATACGGTGTATGCGTTATTTTGGCGCAACACCGCTGCCTGCGACCGGGCAATATACAGATAGCGTCACCATCAACGTAACTTATTAACCGCAGATGAGGTGCGCGGCAGTCATTAGAGAAGCGTAGCGGTGTTAATAAATGCGGCGTTATTAAAAATAATAAGGCGTTGGAATGAAAATAACGAAAAGTAGTGTAGGTCTATTTTATCTATTGCCGTACTATTTGTCTGTTCAGGCGCATTTTCCATCAGTTCTTTACTGGTGCGGCCGATTTACCAAATTATCGAGGCAAATAACAGCAGCTCAGCGCTATGGCTGGAAAATAAGGGTAATAACACCGTAGGTTTACAAATTTGCATTATAACCTGGCGTCAGATGCAATATGAAGATCGCTACGCCGATCAAACCGAAGTGATACCCACACCGCTATTCATTAAACTGGAGCCAGGGTCAGCCCACCATGATCAGGTTGATGCGTGTCGCCCCACCATCAACAACTCAGGAAAGCGCTTTTCGCATCGTGATTGATGTGATAGCCACGCCTTATCTGCCGCAAACTAGTAACACACCCTCAGGTATCCAATGCCAGATACGTTATCTGTTGCTATTGTTTCTCTGGAGCACAGGCAACGATAAACCTAATATCTTGTCCCCGCCCCTGCAATTGCACTGGCGCATTACTCCTGTCAACGGAAAGCCCTATCTCTATGTACATAAGAGGGCCAAACGCATGTCCGCCTGAATAATGTGTTTGGTCCACCTTACCGCAGGGAAAAGAGTTTCTTACTATCATAAGTGAAGGCTTTTTAGAGTATGTTCTACCGGGTCAGGAAATGCGCTGACCGCTTCCGGCATCAGCGGCAGCGCCTGGCGAAAATGCTATTCTATATACCCATTTGACGGATACCCCTGACCCTGTCGTTATCACACGCGGCTAAGCCTGATGTCAGGAAGATTGAAAAATCATCACAGTGTGCTTACACAAGAGTCATCTTGCTTGCAGGCGGGCGCTATGCGGTGCGCATCAACCTCATTAGCTACCCAAGAGTCGACAGAGCTTACCGCCTTCTCGGACGGCCCCGGCTCAGGAACAAGCCCTTTATTATCTGACGCTGGCGGTAAACGGATTCAGCGATAATATAGTAGTACCCGTTACCGTTCAATCTGTTAGTATTGTCAATTGGAGCTGTTGTACCCGGCTGTCATAGAACACCGTTACATCAAGCAATGCATTGATGTCTATTTCACCTGTTGCATTGGCAGGCAGTTTTATATGTCTGCAAGCCAGCTCGGTGGCGTCAACAGCGTAGCGATCGCCAATAACGCCACAGCAGAAGCTCAACGCAGGTGATGGCAGCGCACACCGTGCCTGTCTGCGCGCAGCAGTACCAGCCTGCTGTTCAATTACAACCTGTTTTATAATTTACCGCCACAGTAGGGCGACACGCTGATGGAGCAGCGCTTTTTTTAGCGACTACGATATGCTCTCTAACTAGGGACTATGGGTGTTCAAAAGCCCTTATACCGATAATGGCAGCTGATATCGTCGCGCTACTATACCCTATTGGTGCTACAGCGACAGTGAGCGTATGGTCAGTGCCGCTCCTATCAACCCGCCGGCTTGTTTTTTAACGCATTGGTGGAAAAAAACAGGCTATGCAATGCGGCTGAGCTGGCGTCATCACTAGTTTGCCAAACGTATGAGCTTCCTGTTTGTATCCTTCGGTTATACCTTTATCCATGCCACGTCGTATCACCTGAATGATACAATCGGTCGCGGATAATTGCCTTGCATTTTAGCTCGCGTCTTCTGTTTTCACCACGTTAAATAACACGTGACGCACAAGCCAACTGTTCACCATGCGCGTGCGCCAGGGCAATACGGGTCTGTCGCCGCTTCCCTTTTTTCAGTAACACGGCGCAGTTTCCAGCAAAATACTGTTAGGAACGGCGTCATCGATCATACCCAGCTTGAGCGACTGTTGCGCTTTGACAGACTGTCCCGTCAGGATCAAATCCAGCGCAAGATCGACATCAATAAGGCGTGGCATACGCCGGCGCCAACAGCATGTTTTGTTGAACATCAATGGCAGTAAAAGCATGGCTTTTCAGGTAACCCAGCGGCGTTATCCTGAGACTATGCGATTTTCCTTCACTCATGAGCAGCACGGCGGCGGTGACAAAACCGTGCAAGCGATCGAAAGCAGGCGACAAACGGGCATAATGCTCCAGCGTGGAGTCATGATGCACTTTGTTATCCTCTTTGAGCGTTTGACGATACGGCGGCACGTAGGCTGTCATCACTTCTTAGTGCAGCACGTCTTGTTGCCATATTTTCACCGCCAGTCGATGCGAACTGTGGGCAAAAGCATCCTGATCGGCACGGGAAATGCCATAGGTTGTTGCCATCTGCTCCACGGTATCGCACATACGTAACCCTGTAGAAGTACTCCGCCACAGGCGGCGAGACCGGCAACACAGCGCCGGACGTAAGCGTGACAAGTTTTAGCCGTTGCCACAACGTGCGGGGTCTTGCTGAGATCCAGTAACGTCATTGCCAGGTTTTTCATTACACCTATCGGCGGCAGTGAGAAAGTATCCGCGCCGCGCGCAATGTTGGGTGCAGCAGGCATCTTTACCACCTGACCAAACACTAGCAGATCGACCCATTTGGGATCAATGCCATAGCGAATCAGCAGTTCACTTACCATTATTTTTCCTAAATCCATGAAGGTAATACCGTGGCTTGACGAGCAAAAGGCGTGCGCAATTTACTGAGAATCGCGACCCGTTCACCAGTGCGGGTTATCAGAGGTAACACCTCGCTCATAAACATTCCTGTAAATAGAGAATTAAGAATATGTTCTAACAGGTCAGACCTGAATAGAGTGTTAACCAGAGCATTATATTAAGCAAACTGGTACAATACAAAATGAGAGCGCCCCTCTATGCAGAGCAGGTTTATGCGCGAAAAAAGAATGAGAAGATAAAAAGCAGGAATAGCAAAGGGGGGAAACATACCGTGCGGCACGATGCGCCGCACGGTATAACCTGGATGCTTAACGCAATCCCAGTTGGAAAATCAGTGTTTCAGCCTGACAACTGAAGGTGAAATCGATATCCAGCTGTACACCGTCCTTCACATCAACAAAGCTGCTGTCGATTTTGCATGGCTCTGATTCTACAGAACGGGCTTTTTCCGTTAGCGCCGTTAGTGTGTCCTGCGCAGCAGCACGGTCAGCAAACACTTTGCTGTAAGATGCAGTGCAGTCGGTTTATCCATTACTGTTACCACATCCACACAGCAGCAAGCGGAGGTTTCTTCAGCAGAACATTTGTTTATCGCGTTTGTCATGATGCTTTTCCTCTACGGGTAACGGTCTGCCCGGACAGGTTTAATCTGGTTAAAAAATATCATTTTCACGTTATTTTACTCAGCAGGCTCGCTAAGCATTAGGACTTACTGTAAGTAAGGTCATTTAGTAATCAACTTCACATATTTTTGTTATTATTAGGTAAATTTACTCGCCTTAGGCCGCATGTTACTTAACAAATGTGTGAACTAGATCTAGTTTTGCATCAATCTGGAAATATTGTGAACACACAATTGTAACATTTTATCACTCCCCACTTATACTTTTGCCAACTGGTCTGATTGTCAGCCCACCAGCGCCCCCTACAATGCGCCCCTTATGACGATATGTAACAAAGTCAAATAACAAGTACACGATGAGGTTTTGGTCATGAGCCAAAAAACCTGTTTAAACACTCTGCAGTAGCGATAGCAGTGGCACTAGTTTCAGCACAAGTTTCCGCCGCCGGCTTCCAACTCAATGAATATTTTTTATCTGGGATTGGGGTGTGCGTTTTCTGGCGAAGGTGCCGTGGCCGATAATGCAACATCCGAATGTTCGATTGTACCACCGTTTCTGGCAGTGTGACTTATATTAATCCAGATATTGATATTACGTGCAAGAGTGCGTCAGACCGTGATGCCAATGCAAAAAAAACATCTCACGGCATGCTTGGGTGCTGCCAAACACGCACCTTATCCGTTGAATGAGCAGTGGGCTGTGGGGGGGCGCGTTAGCCACCACCAATTACGGGCTTGCAAAGGAGTTTAATGACAGCTACACAGTTGGTGCGCTTGGTGGAAAGACTGATTTGCTGACGTCCAATCTAAATCTGAGCGCGGCCTACCGCCTGAATCAGTACTTTAGCTTTGGTCTGGGTCTCAATGCCGTGTATACCGATGCAACTATTGTGCGTCATCTAGGTGAAGCAAGGGGCAGTTCTTTATCTGCATCGACTAAAATTGCCCGTTTGGAAGGCAAAGAATAGGGTTATGGCTGGAATGTGGGTATCCTCTATGAAGTGGATAAAAACAATCGCTTTGGCTTTACCTAAAATTCCAGGGTGGATATTGACTTCAAAGGCGACTATAGCAACCAATTACCCGCTGGCCCATGTGCGCTTAATGGTGCAACCATTCCAGAAAAGCTAATATTAAACTTCCTGAAATGTGGGAAGTTTCTGCTTACCACCGCGTTCCCCCGCAATGGGCTGTGCATTACAGCATGGCGATGACAAGTTGGAGCACCTTTAAAGAGCTAAGAGCAACCAACAATAATGGCAACACCTTGTTTGAGAAATAAGAAGGTTTCCACGATGCCTATTGTCTGGCTATCAGCACCACCTGCTATCATGATGATAACTGGACCTTCCGTACCGGTATCGATTTTGATGACAGCCTGGTTCCTGCCGATAAACGCTCTATTTCTATTCCCGATCAAGACTGTTTCTGGTTAAGCGCCGATACCACTTATGCGTTCAACAAAGATATGTCCGTGAATGTCGGCATATCTTATATGTACGGGTCGCTGGATTGAACCGAGTGTAACTTTAGTTCCAAAGGCCGCGCCTAGCTATACGGCATTAACCTGAACTACACCTTCTAATTGCGACTCGTCATCGATAAGAAAGGCCGCATTAGCCGCCTTTCTTTTTTGCTCAAAGTACGACAGTTTGCTCTATGTTATACTCAGGCTTCACCTCAATGTAATTCAGGTGTAGTGTATCGCTAGTGTAACGGCGGATCTGGTTGGTGAGATCGATATTGCTATCCAGTTTTTTGCCGTAAGAAGGAAAAATCGCTTTCAATTGGTTCTGCTATTCTAGCGTCGCGACCTGCTGCTTAAAGACTTTATCCAGAAGAATCAGACATCCATACAACATTATTGTTATAGAAGCGGTGAAAAAAAATTTTCATTCAATAAAAAGTAACAATAAAATTATTATTGCTTAACAAGCAGTGATAACATCGTGTTCGTTGAGGTTATTACAGTATTTTACTTTAGATAAATGCGCAGAAAGTAAAAGGCTCCATCAGGAGCCTTTTTAAGTTTGATGTCAGAGAAATGGCTCTTTGACCGGTGTTGCTGGTACGGGATCCGGTGAATCGATCTCTTGAAGAGAATCTTTGATGGCTGCCCGTTCGCGTTGTTTTATGGAGAAAGGCGGCCACCACGCGCCAGGAAATCATGCCGCTGGAAAAAAGTTGTGCACGCGTTTCTACCCCTTCCACGATCCCACTTACCCCCGTGGAAGCTCAGAACGTCAGGTAACTCAGGACCGGATAGAGCTTATCGACTATACCACCACGTTTTCACGCAACGTCGCGCTGCCGTAAACCCGGCAAACCACATAAGGACCATAACCCACACCTTAGCTTCCTAAGGTGGTGCAAAATCTGCGCGGCTCGTCTTTTGCCAACTTCGGATTCGCCACGGAGGCAAGATCAAATAACCCGCCTATCTATACTCAGCAGGGTGTTCAGGAAAAAGCGGTTAAAGTGGATCATGGCTTTATAGAGATCGCCCGACACAAGATAGTTTGCCATCACGGCAGGTTCTTCCAGGTTACTGAAGAAATTACTCAACCCATTACGCGCAGGTTTCGACACATAGTCACGCCAGGCAACGGCTACCGGCCGGACGACGTAAGGATCCAGAACATTGTAGTTGAAGTTGAACATAGTTCAGTTGCATCCCTCGAGTGGGTCGGAACGCCCTTGGGTTGTTTTATCCGAAGAGCTGGCGTCACCCAACCAGCATGACACTGGTCAGCACCATCCCACTCAAACGGTTATTCATAGTGATTCTCCCTGATAAAATTGCATTTCGCCTACTTTATAACCGCATAGCATACCCTCGGCCCGTTTCAACGCTTTGATTGCGAAGAACGCATTCTGGCAATAAATAGTCTTTGTTAGTGTAACATTTTATTGCGCCTCATCGAGGAAAGCTAACGTAATAGTGCTTATTAATACGTATGTTACTAAACTAAAAATTAAAAAAAACGAATTTCTCGCCGCCCATATCATCGTGCATAAGGCCTACCGCCTGGCATTTTCACACTTTTTTGCCATCGATTGATGTGATATTAAGCAATCTCACATTCATGTGCTTATGCTTACAGCCAAAATGCGTATAATGTCTGCGCGCAAGTCCCTATAGTTAAATGGATATAACGAGCCCCTCCTAAGTGCTAATTGCAGGTTCGATTCCTGCTAGGGACACCAGCCATACTTCTCTCAGAGAGTCTACTCAAGTCAACAAACTTCAGATATAACAAACAATCTCATTATCTTAATGTCTACTACAATCTATTGCAATCAACGGATAGTGTTCGCTCATCGATATGTGCGCGTAATATCTCTAACAGATTGATAAATAAATCATAATACCTACTTCTTCCGCCGACGTAATGGACTGGTCCCGAATCTAAATGCAGTGCTCCTGCCAGATAATAATTTTGGTTATATCCCGGTGTAGTAATACGTTGGTGTAGTCATACGTTTCTGTTGCACTTTAAGCATCCAGTCCGCGCCGATTTTCGGGTTTAGGTCAATATCAACTTCATCTTGATAAAACACGGGATGGTCTGTTTGTTTCTGGCCGACGGCGCGTTTGATGGTGAGCCGCACAGAGTAGCCAGTGACGGTCCTCCTGCGATGCGGCATCAGCATAGCAATGAGCCCGTCTGGCGTAATTTTTATCGCGTTTCTGCTAGATTTTTTTACGTATCAGTAGTCGTTCTTCATTAGGAATTGCTGCTATGATCGGCATTGCTCAGTCCGGTTGGGGATTTGTGGTGTTTGGTAATTTACCAGATCGCTCAATTCGGACTAAGTTCCCTTCAAGTAATATACCATTGCGTAAAGTTATTTATAAAAACGGAGAATCAATTTTTTTTAATAACTGAATAAATCCTTGCGTTTGTTTAGCACGGAATAACAAAATAACCACTATATTAAGCACTTTACCAAATATATTCTCTTATTATATTCTGATTAATTGAATGAAACAGAAAAAACGTATTCACCTTTCCCTAATGAGACAAAATACTCTTTGATTAATTTTTCTTCTGGCGTTTTTTTTGAGTCAGGCCAATATACTAGAGAAGCCACTTTTTTATTTTGGAAATAAATATATTCTGGATATAAAAATTCACCTCATGGAAATCATTAATATCAGTTAACGTAAGGCAATAAAAAAAATCCAATAAATCATTTTAGGTAATTTCCCTGCAATTAACTCAACGTTTTTCTCTAAGGTCTCAAGACCTTTCTTTATTAAAATCTTTTTCTTAGCATCAAAAGATAATGAATACAAGAAAGAAATGTTATCAAAGCGAGAAAATAATGGAACTTCCTCAAAATCTTGATAGTCACATATGTAAACCGATTCTTCATTCAGACCTTCATATTCAATAAGTAAATCTAGCTTTCTATCAAATAGACTGTTCATTCTGAATATCCAACGCACCATCCATTCGCTTTAAGCCACTGCAATGTTTTCTTTGAAAACACCGGATCTCCATCATGAATGCTACCATCCAAATTTATAGCCCCCATTTTTTCAATGAGTATGCCATTGTGAACCAGGGACGCTTGATTCCGGCGTATCAATACGCGCAATCTCATTCGGCGCTTGACCTTTTCTGATTTTATTTTTTGCAGCCTTAGATGATCCCGGTATCCCCATTGGGGGGTTTACTTAAATAAACATAAATCGTTGAAAATGCATTCTCCGGGAATACCAGAATGCAATCCCAAAAATCTTTCTCATCCGGCATCGGTGTTGCGAAGATGCGGACATCATTCCTCTCTGGAATTTCAAATCTCGGTACCGCTGACGCGATAACAGGCTGTTCGCCGTGTGCTGTATCTGTGAGTAATTCTACCCCCCCGGATTACACGGTGTCCACAGAATGGTTGGCACTGTTGCCCCTTCTTCCCAAAATTTATAACGGTTTTTGGCGAAGTCATGTTTCAACAACCTGATTCGAGCCTGATCGCGCGCGCTTTCCATACTGGTGTGATAGTCAACAGCCTTCAGCTTACCGGTTTCCTCATCTTCTACCACTGATAACGCGTACAGCTAGGCACCGTTCCCTGTTTTTCGCAACCTTTAATAATCTCTTAGGTGTGAGCAGGTCTTCTTTTTCACCTTTCAAATATTGCTGAACCAATGCTCGCATCAGCAAAAAACTTTGCGCCATCTGTAACTACCTCTGCCAGATAGACGGCCCTGACAAGTGCATCATCTGATGGTGAGTACTTTGTGCATCCTGATTAGCCTGAGCAATATCACCCCCCTGCAGCAGCTACTGAACCCGCTTGTGCTGCCGCTTCTGCCATGCCGATCTGTAGCGGAGGAGGCAACATCGCAGCATCAGCTTTACCTACGCCGGGCTGCATACCAAACTGGCGTGCCTGAGCTGCGCGAATTAGCGGTGAATCTGGGACGTTCCACTGTTTGACGTGCGCCACCCAACAGAAACCTATCCGGTGGCAAACAGTCACAAGCGCAGTGGCAAGCGCCTATTGCCTGTCGACACCGATTGCTCCTGTGGCAAAATATACACTGCACTGGCAATCGAAAAAGAGATTCTGTCTCGCAGCGGTAAGGCGACTTTCTGCACTACCGGCCAGACCGGCATTCTGATTAGCGCAGCAGGCGTTAGTATTAATGCTGTTGTTTCTGACTTTATCGCAGGCGAGGTTAAAGTGCTGGCCCCAGCCAATGATGCGGATCACTGGGATGTGATTGAAGGTCAAGGTTCTCTGTTCCACCCTTTATTTGCAGGCGTAACAACAGGGATTATTTATGGTGCACAACCGGATGCCCTGGTGCTTTGTCATGAACCTACGCGCAAAACCATGCGTGGCCGGTTGACTACCCAATCCCTGATTTGGCCGCCTGCATAGCGCTCAACCTGTCTATGGCTCGACTGACCAATTCCAATGCTCGGTTTGTTGGAATCTCCGTCAACACCTCCGCGCTGGATGAATATGACGCCCTCTCTCTAATTGGCAACCATTGAAGCAGAATTTGGCCTGCCGGCAGTGGATCCGGTTTGTCATGGTGTGGGTCGCATCGTTGAGCAATTGGCCAGCCTATGACAGAACTTACCTTATCCAGAGAAAGCTGGCCGTTGCGTGAAGTATTTACCATTCACGCGGCAGCAAACGGGCAGGCAGATGTGGTTGTCGCCTCACTCCAAGCGGATGAGATTACTGGCTACGGTGAATGCCTGCCCTACGCTAGCCATGACGAGTCGGTCGAAAGCGTAGCAGAGCAAATCGCCTCGCTTGAGAACAACTTGCGCAACGATCTGGACAGACTCACGCTGCAATCCCGCTTGCCTGCTGGCACGATATGCAACGCACGCGACTGCGCCCTGTGGGATTTAGAGTGCAAGCTTTATCGTCAGCGCATCTGGCAGCGGCTTAGCTTGCCGATGCCGCACAACTCTGGAAACCGCCTATACTCTGTCGCTGGATACGCCAGAGCATATGCGCCAGGCAGCAGAGAAACAGGCACACCGCCCCTTGCTGAAACTGGCCGATAAACACGATCTGGAACGCGTTGCTGCTGTGCGCGCGGGAGGCCCCCTCTGCACGCCTGATTGTGGATGCTATAATGAAGGGTGGGATGAAGCGCTCTATACACCCGCCTGGTACCCGAGTTGGTCAGTCTTGGCATTACCATGATTAAGCAGCCCATGCCCGCAGGAAAAGAGGAGGCGCTAGCATCAGTGCCCCGCCCCATTCCGATTTGTGCCGATGAGTCTTGTCACGACAGCTATTCACTGGCCGCACTGGTGGGACGTTACGACATGATTAACATCAAGCTGGATAAAACGGCAGCTTAACCGAAGCGCTGTGTCTGCGTGATGAAGCAGTAAAGCACGGGTTAAAAATTATGGTAGGCTACATGGTCAGTACATCGTTGGCGTAGGTTAGTGCTGATTCACGTGTGGTATACACGCACTTTCCATACTGGGCCATTTACCTTCTTTAGGAGTGCTGTAATGCAACGTATTGTGTATGTTGACAGTCAGTATGTAGAAGAGCATGACGCTAAAGTTTCCGTTTTTGACCGCGGTTTTTTGTTCGCCGACGCCATCTACGAAGTAACTGCGGTCATCAATGGGAAGCTGGCTGAATATGACGGTCACATCACGCGCTTGCAGCGTTCCTGCCGTGAACTCGCACTGCAGCTGCCGGTATCGATTGATGAACTGAAAAAGATCCATCTGGCGTTGATCGAAAAAAACCAACTCCACGAAGGGGCTATCTATTTACAGCTCAGCCGTGGCAACGCGGGTGACCGTGATTTTCACTTTCCGGAAGCGGAAGTAAAATCCACGCTGGTACTATTTACTCAGGCGCGTTCGGTTATCGATAACCCGAAAGCGGAAACGGGCCTGCACGTGGTATCCTGCCCGGATATTCGCTGGCATCGCCGTGACATCAAAACTGTCAGCCTGTTGGCAGCTTGTCTGGCAAAGGAAGTCGCCCACAGTAAAGGTGCTGATGATGCGTTTCTAGTGGAAAATGGGTTTATCACCGAAGGCAGTTCCTGCAACTGCTATATCGTCCTGGCGGACAACACCGTGGTTACGCGCCAACTGAGTAATGAAATTTTGCACGGCATTACGCGGCAATCTCTGCTTGAGCTTGCGGCTAAAGACAATATCTCACTGGAAGAGCGCCCGTTCACGCCAGAAGAGGCATACCATGCTAGCGAGATATTCCTCAGCTCAGCCACTACCTTCTTACTGCCCGTGATTACACTGGATGGCAAAACCATCGGCACCGGCAAACCCGGTCCAATCGCCAAACGGCTGCGTGAAATCTACATTGCACGGGTGAAAGCACAGGTCGAATGATCGCGTTATTTCGCTTGTTCAAAGCTAATCAGCAAAACACCCATCGCAGGTTTCCGTGATGGGTGTTTTTTTTATTCTGGCAGCAAGGTATTGTCCGAGGCGTTTTCTAATACCATCTTCTGCGGGGATGCCAATGAGATGCGCGCCGTGCGCGGGCGTTTAATAATCTTAAACAACAAGTCGCTTTTCGCGCCCGATACCATACGTGGGCTGGCAACATAGCCGGTAACGCTCAGCACCATCCCTGTCGGAGTCAGTTGGCTGAAGCTCACAAAAGGGGGCTGGAGTTTATAAAATGGATTCATGATCGCTATAAACCCCGAGCATGATCTCCCGTATGGTTTCAGGATCGGCATCCAGAGAGAACGTCAATGCCAACGTCGCTACCCCATCGCATTGTCCATGGTTATGTTGCGCACATTTTGCGATAGAAACTGCGAATTTGGCACAATCACGGTGGAGCGGTCACTTAGTTGAATTCTGTGGCGCGCACATTGGTACGTTGGATATCCCCCATCTACATCGCTGATGTTAACCAAATCGCCGACTTTGACCGATCATTTGATGAGCAAAATCAGCTATGAGATAAAGTTTTTGACGATCTCTTGCAAGCCAAAGTTGATCCCTACCGACAGCGCACTGACAATCCACGCCAGCTTATTCCACTGGATCCCTAATGCGGCCAGAGTCAACAGGATGATAAGGATATAACCGATATTGGTAAACAGAATGACCAGCAAGGCACGAATTCCCTTTTCTATGTGGTCTTCGGCAGGAAATCATCCTCTAACCAATGCCAGGACGAGCGCAAAACATAGATGCCAATCACCAGACATACCGCTGAATTCACCAGATTAGCCGGAACGATGCTTAACGATTTCAGCCGCTTACCACCCCATATTTCCACCGATTTTTGCAACAGCTCGATCGATGTCGTGGTGCTAAAAGCACAGTTTAGCAATGCCATGACGCCCATCAGGATCAGGAATATCTCCCACACACCGACACCAGAGACGTGGCCTGTGCCAGATGACGATCGTCTAGATTGAGAGAGCGTTTAATGCGATGCCCGCTGGCAGTATTAGATGAAAAAAGGCTCTTAATGAGATCTGTCACCAGTGTTAATAGCCAATCACCAGTAAAATCAACACAGCGATAGCCGTTAGCAACGTAGCCAGATGGACAAGCCCAGACAAAGTTCATCGCGCTTCTGGCTGTTCACCGGCCTCTACCATCTTCTATCGAATCTGATTACTGCGCAGCGCAATGGCCCCACCGTCAGCGCCAGCGTCAATGTAGACAGTCCGTTACCCACAATAGTGACTGCAACAGAGGTGCCCACGGTAGTATTGAGCTGTTGAAGCATGCCAAAAACAAACATCAGGCTGGCAGCAATGATGGGGAACGGATCCATCACTTTGGCAACCGGGTTAGCAATGGAGGGTAAGCACCAGGAAGGACGGTGATTGGAAAGAAATGCCCGCCCCAACCTATCAATCATAGCGCTAAGTACCGCCAGCCTAATCAAGTTATCCAAAAAAAATTACCGATGGGGACAAGTCACATCCCCGGAGTATATCAGAATGTACTCAACCAGATTAGTGGCAAAACCAATAGTGGTGACCGAAGAGAGTACCGTTGCTGAAGCAAGAAAATTGCGGCGCAAGCGTCTTTCCGGCAGCCAGTGGATCCCCGCACGCGCCAGATATTTTTCTAGCAGTCGCTGTGACCTGCCGTGGCTAAAACGCCATCGCCAGCAATAGATAAAACAGCGTTTCGTAACACCAATCCGGTTCCCAGATTGCACTCAATATGTCACTGAACTGTTCCTGAAACTGCGACAGCCGCTTTTCATCTTCAGCCTGAGACGCCAACAAAGAAGACCAGAAGCGGGCGCCCAAAATACTTCCTGAATTTAGTGAAAACTGGGTTTTAGCGCATTACGACGCAGCGTGATGATCTGTGTTGAGAGGTTGATGGCGCCGGTACGAATAGCATGAATCTGCTCCAATTGCGTACCCAGTTTGGTTTTTGCACATTCAAACTGGCACGTTTGCGTGTTACTTTACTGGTTTCCATTATTGCCGCCACCGGCTCTGGTGCAGGCCCCAGCACATCTACTTGCGCCTGAAGCTGTGCCTGGAGCGGTACCAATCGTGTCTAAATCATTAACATTACCTCAGCTGCTGCACGGTAGCATTTAATTTGCCGTATTTTCTGTCGCTGGCAGCGTTGGAAGCCTGCTGCTTGATGCCATCTAAATGCTTTTGCAATTTGGCAACTTCACTGTCTACATTGATTCTTGCGGCAGCAGCCACATCAGCAGACGTGGTGTTTTCAGCGGCAGGCGCCGGTAATGAGAAACAGAACAGAGCAAATAATGCGGCAAAAAAAATGACTAAAAGCCGCGTTTGCGCAGCCCGCCGAGGCGATCGCATTAATAGGTTTCGTTGCATCAATGGAACTCTTCTTTTGGCAATTATCAGACCAACATGCGCTTAATACACAATAGATTGCCATTATACGCAAGAGGGATGAACGGGAAGAGAGTTAACAGATATCGCACAAAATTGTACAGCGATTCACCGGATGGCATAATTCCATGCGCAATACGTTGACTCATTAAAGCGTGTGGGTATAATCCAGCCCGCTGTTGTCAAACGAAAAAGCCGCATCTTGCTATGCGCCCTTAGCTCAGTTGGATAGAGCAACGGCCTTCTAAGTCGTAGGTCACAGGTTCGAGCCCTGTAGGGCGTACCAATACAAAACAATATGTTATCAACAATTTCAACCTTTTTTATTCTTTCACAGGTGTTCTAACAGGTGCTCTAAGACAATTCATCGTTCTTTCTATCTGTGCTGGTTATCTCGAAATCAAAACATTGCCTCGACAATTGAAATCTGTTTATATATATAGTATAAATACCTCATTATCTAAATGTCGAAGGTCACCGATCAGCAAAGAAAAAAATTACCCAGCGGTGCCGTTGAAGCGCTGCAAAAGGAGTTTGGCCGCAGACTAGTACGTAGAGCAGGAAGTAATGGATTAACGGTATTTGGCGGGGATTGAAATGAAATGACTGAGTTGCTACAGGAAACGTGGGAGTCAGCGGACGATTGCTTTCATTGATGGATGAAAGCGCTCAACTTCATAGCCGAGTGCAGGGGGATTTTCGTTTAGCTTGCTACGGTGCTACAATAAACATTATTGTGCATCACCTTAGGCTTTGGCTATTAAATATCTAGCATCTGCACACGCATCAATATGAAGGTATCACACGGGATATCGATCGGGTCGCCATTGGCGTAACCTTCAATCTTGTTACGCGCAAAAGCAGGTGCGTCAGGGTGTGGCCAATGATAAGTGCAGATAACGATAAAGCCATCCAAATTTATCTTCACACTGCCATCATCACCGCCGTAGTCCACCCACAGACGAGGCAGCTTGTGCAGCACATCGATACCACCCTCATCACTCTGCCTCAGGCGCGATCGGCATTCAGGCCCATCGCGCGCGATACACCCCTTCGCTTAAGCGTTCCTTGGTGATGTCTCCGGCTTCTCTGTTGAGTTCGCTTGCGCCAGCACTACGCTGCCATTCCATTGCAAGACATTGGAAATTATATTAAAGGTGGCTTAACCAATTGTTGATGAACCGCTGCTTGTGATTATTCTCGCGTCGTAATCAGTATTATTGCCGCTTGTATGAAAATCGATAAAAGTTTGTCTGGAATCATCAATTCGTCCAAGCTCAAGACCCGTATTCCCTGACGGTGCCCCTAACCATCAGGGTCTGTAGGTCTTACCACCGTCGATAGATTACATCGTGCCAATCAGAATCACTTCACGCCATTCGAATGTGTTAGCATTCAGGGCTCTTAAAAAACAAACCTTGTTTGACGTTAAATTGGTAACAAGGAACAAAGCGATATTGTTGTCAGTATTGCGTCTACTTATTACGGTATAGCTATATCCATCACCCGCAGAAAAATTACTTGTCGGCAAATAAGCGACTTCGAAGCTATCATTTTGTGGGGCAACTAAAATAAATATAACCAGTTTTATACCAAGACATGGAACCTCCAAAAATATATAAGAGAAATTATATTACAGCAAGCTATCAGCCGTAATTATCTGGAAGTATTTTTGTATCAATTACATATAATTTGCTTCCGTGTGTATATAGATTTAAGCTAGGAACAGCGTTATCTCCCCAATTGGTATAATATCCCTGTGTTAGTATATTAATAATATAAATCGTTCCATTTATAATCCATGAACACTCCCTTAATAACCACCCCTAAATAGGTACACTATTCCTATTATAAGATACGCTTCTGTAAGAAGAAAAACAGACTACCATTGGTCTAGTTAACCCTTTTGCTACTTTATATGCGTAATCACTTACCTACTCTATTCTATTTTTATCATATAGTATATCAAAAATTATTTTTATTTTCATTGAATAACAGGACGAATCAAATATCTTTTACTTTGTTGTTAGACTACACAACTGTAGCCCTCCATTACCATTTTATGGAGGTGTCTACATATCAAAAATATAATATTTTATGTCTCCAGTTATTGTTATATTCCACCACTTATAAAAGAAAATATTACCATCTTACCACACCATATAGGTTATTCTATCATCTTATTTTGACTCCATAAAGTTGCTTGACTAGTATCAGTTATCCATTCCGTGGATGACGTAATTTGACCAGACTTACTTAAAAATAATGGGGTTAATTCAGAAATAATCTGAATTGTCTTTTTGCTATTAAACACTTGTATTCCAACACTTACTAGTTAACCCCATAGTAAAGTCTATGCCCACCCTAAAGCACTCAGGTACTATCAATAGATGGTGTACTCGATAACTTTGTGTATTTGTAATAAAAAATATTACCATCTACGTACATATCAGGAACAACATCATAAGCATCCACACATGTTCTCTCAGAATATTCTGGATGTTTGTCAGGATAGTCAGGGTGATTTATTTTCTAGTTAAGCACGCTAAAATAAAATGGTATCCCAAAGCTAAATTCTGAGGCGATTATTGATTTTCATGTTACCCAATCATAATCATTCCTAACTATTGTAGGTAACTCAATGTCAACATATCCAATTATATTGGTAAACTGTGTTGTAAGGTCAACCACCATACCCCGGGTTACCTTATCTCATATTTGTAATCCTGCAGGCATAATGACCCCCAAATCTTCAACCTTAAAATCCTAAATCCTTTACCTTCGTATACCTGGAGAATATTTTCATTGTTTGTTAAATATCCACCTCCAGCATTTTGACCTGTCATTATCAGAGAACCATTTTTATTTAGCTTCCATAAAGGATTTCCTGCTGCCCCTATTGCAGAAGATTGCATATCATCTTTAATTTTTGCAAAACCGATGGTTGCATCATCAATAACCGCAGAATTAGTAATTACCTGATTTCCCTGCGTCGTGAAGATTATTTGTGGATTACCTCCAGCTGCATTCATGATAGAGAATCGGTCTTGCAGAAATATTGTGTTCGACTGCATCCCCTGATCCGTGTCTTCGATGCTCTGAGTCATCCCTGCAACATACTGACGACCATTAGCATCAACCTTAATGCGCAGAGTAAGATATGCCGACAGCTTCGCATCTGTAGCATTAACCACGCTGCTGATATCGCTGATTTCCGTTGTAACACCATTAATCGTCGCTGTTAGCTGACTGATTTTCGTTCCGTAGGCTACGCAGACGCGGCTGCGTATCGGTTGCGGTTTTATCCGTGGCTGCCTGCCATACTGCACCTTTCTAACGCATCGGCGTATTAGCATTATTCGCTGTGTTCATCCATAAATTTTGTGCCAGACGTTTATCTACACCAGGCGTGGTTGAAGACCAGATAACCCCCTTTGTTTCCCGCCGCTGTTGCCACTGCATTTGCGGCACTTTGAACTGCATTCGCTGTTGACTGAGCATTATCAGTGATTTGCTGAGCTGTCCCGACAGACGCGGTGATCTGTGTTATCTGCGTCCCCTGAGATGAAATGGTGTTGCTCTGCTGTGTAATTTTTGTATCCAGTGCGGAAACTATATTTAAGACGCCCGTCGTCGTAGACTGTGCAGCGCAAGAAAGGCAATCTATGTTAACGGGTTTCCGCTGATTATTGTACTGCACGACCTCAAGCGGTTTGTTGTCAGCAATTGCAATCCTAAATATGTGTGTGTCTGGGGTAATGGCGCGGGATTCGATAACGTGATTTTTCAGGAGTCATGCAAGCGGAAATATTTCGAGGATATTTGGGAGTGGTTCAATGACTGTGACGTCAGAAAGATTGTGGGGTTAGGACGTGAAATCGGTTTTAACCCTAAGAAAGATATGCTGTTTGAGGGCAAGCGCCATAATGCACTGGTTGACGCTGAGCATCAGGCTAAGTATGTATCTGCTATCTTGCAGCGCTTGTTTGCGCCCCACGAGTGATAAGAGGTAATAAACGATGACAACACGATATATTGGATGCAAAGAGATATGTAAGTTGACAGGTAAAAGTTACCCTACTCTTTGGCGGATGTATGCGAAAAAGAAAGAATTTCCAGCCCTGCAAAAAAGCACAAGCGGTGCATTTCTTGGTTAGCCTGAGCACATGTATGAAGCATGGGTTCAGCAACAATCGCAAAATTAATAAAGTCCACCACCGTGAATCACGGCGAACTTTTTACAACAACGTTCTTAAATTTCCTTTCCACAACGCACTCACTTCGCGCTTTTCCTTCAAATAGTCATACCTATCATAGTGCTTGCGTGATACGCCAGGACGTTTGTGGTTCTGGACGATATCATGCAACTCTGAACTGATCCCCATTTCCCCGGCCAGAGTTTTAAATGTCCTTCTGATATCCCTTAGCGTAAATGCCGACATTGCTGTTTTAGCACATAGTTTACGCAGCTGTTTTCTGAAATAAGCAGACAGTAGATATCCTTCCTTCGTCTGTGCAGAAAAGAGAAATGGTGAATCTGGATAAAGCCGCTGCTGTGCCTCAAGAACACCTGTTGCGAAAGGACTAAGCGCAATAACGTGATAATCGCCTTTCTTGGATATATGCGGCGGCACCGTAAGCGTTTTAGCCTTTTTATCCCAGTTGTCACGCGTATTTGTCATTAGCTCCCACAGTCTCTGACTACCAGTATACAGGCATAAAAGCGCGAGCCTTGCGAAATCAGGATTGATTGGACACGCAATGTCGTCCACGTTCAGTAGCTGCAATAGTTGTGTTAACTCATCCAGGTCAGAAACCTATCCAGCGCTTTATGCGCTCCCTTATGAGCAGGAACGACTGATACAGGATTGCGATCAAGACCGTACTTAACCTTGCCATTCATGTTCGCCGGATCATTATTCGCAAACAGGCCAAAATTAAAAACGGCATAAAGACTGGTTCTTACATTGTAAGCACCAGTCAATGCCCCTCGTTTAATAAAATCCTCCAGCACTTTCTTTACATAGTCTGATGTAACGTCTTTCGCTGGTATGGTGGGAGAAATGGATCCTGTGGCCAGTACCTGCTTAAGCCTATTCTCTGTTTTATCGTAAGAACGTCGGTCCATCCTCTTCTGACTCTGCAATATAATCATCAAATAGTTATTGCACCGTAACATGCTCAAAAACCACTAACTCCGGCGCTGAGACATTAGCCGCAGCCTCCAGTGCTTTAGCCGTTGCATCTGCCAGTGAAAGGTGGATAACCCCTACAGAGACAAAAATTTCCTGGCTCCGTCTTTGTGGTACTTGTACACGTAAAATTTACGGCCAGACGGGTATATTTTTATTCCTAATCTGCCAGTGCCGCGAGTTGCCGTAGCCTGCCAAACGTAGTATGCCGATTCTTTTGGTTTGATGCCTTTTATCTTACTATCGGTGAGCAATATCCTAGCCATTACAAGTTCCTTAAAGGTGTCGTAATGGTGAGATACTCTGATAGAGAGTGAAATCAAACAACACTTTAAAATCATTAAATATCAGATAGTTAGAATTATATGAAATCTCATAAAATCAATATAAACAGAACGTTAGCGGACTTATAGGCTGTAGGTCACAGGTTCGAGCCCTGTAGGGCCATACGCTATCGAATTCAACAAAACCCCGTTATATTCATTGATACCACTAGGATTTTCTGTCGATGAGCTCCACCGAGGTTAACCAACATACGGGAAATCAAGTCGATGTTGGGGGCCTCTATGGGGGCTCTTCTTGTTCAATGATGATCAGAGGCTCGCTCTATTCCCCTCTCGGGGAATGTTGATAGCTAGATGATTAACCCAATAATATTGGGATGTATATCGGAATGGCGTTTTAAGATACCAGTAGCACAATACCTATCAAAAGAATAAATCGCAGCAAGTCAGGGTGTTTTCTATCGCCATTACGGACAGTTTGCGAGCAGTTCTACCCCACTGATAGATCTGATCTATCGTTTTTTCCACCCCCAAATAAGATATAACCCAACGCCGAATTGCAAATAACTCGCACAAAAAAATTAGCCAATAAAAGTTTGAGCACAACTACATTTTTCGCGTTGGCGTGAATCCTTTTATTTAATAAAGATATGTAGTTAATCTAAATTATCCTGGGTACAGAACATGAATGTACTGTACTGCTACAGTACACTTGTAAATATTCAGGTTATTTCTTTCATTGTGTAATAATGTGACTGACATTATCACTAATTGAAAAAATATCTCACAGTAATATTTTTAATAAGACCAAAAAAAACACTATTAAATTTTAATCTTTCCTGTTTATAAAAAATGTTAATATCCGCACCCTGCTATATTAACCAATTAAAAACTTGTAATGAAAATAATAAATCACGAAATAGAAAAAAATCTAATAACCTCCGAATGCTCCGTTAAACTAACCGAAAAAATATACATGTGCGCCAATATACTAGTGAAAATCATTTTGATTAAATTGCATTTAATCTAACTAAAATACATAATTATTCCAACACGACCATCGGTGATGAGATTAACCATCCCAACAATCCACAGGAAAAATTGAATCATCAAGAAAGGATATCGCTTGTCTTAAAATGGGCAAGCATATCTCCAAAAGAGCACGAGAAATATGATGGCAAAGAAGGCATAAAAAATTTATTTATGATAATAACACACATTATAGTCATTTCATGTAACCATCCATGATGGATGGTAAACTTTCTGCGTGTGGTCTGGGGTGTTTAAGAAGAGTTGCTGGTATTTCAGGTCCTAAAATCACTACCAAGGATATTGTTGAATGGCAGAACATGTCACCTAAAAATCTCCCACTAAACCTACAGCGGCTGCTCATTACTGATAACACTTTAACCTCTCTCTCGGGTTTTTCCTGAACATCTATCTGAATTTTTCTTATGAAATAACGTCCTGACAAAATTTTTATAACATTTACCTAAAACAATTTTTCATCTAAACATTAGTTTCAATAAAATGGAGGGAACCATTAGTCACCTTGCTAATTCTCTTATCATCCTGGATTTAAGTTATAACAAATTCAATACTATGCCTGATAGCTTACAAAACCATCTTACATGGACTGCATGTACATAGCGGTGCCCTTTCTCTGGCTTCATATCTCTCAGTACCCCTAAACTCAAGGCTCTGACCAGAAAACTGTCATTACTACTAAATCATCAGGCACTTTAAAACAGCGTACGGATCTTTCTCATCCTGCTCTTCCTGGCTAAGCGCGCTATTTAATATAATACTGCGTGCATCGCGCTGCGTAATTTTGTCGGCTACGCTCGCAGGGATAATTGTGTATTCACACTGGTCTTTGTTATCAACAACCAAGCGAGAAATAGCAAGATGACCGCTAATTAAATTAGATTGAGTAGCCTTATCCACAACGATTTTTTTAATCAAGTTATTATCTGTGAAGTTAAAATCAACATTGTTTTTTGCAAGTAAGATCCTTTTCATTTCAATAACTTTCTTCACCTTAGCTTTATATTTTTTAGATAAAGCGACCTGCTTTTGTTGTTCACTCAGTTGTTTATTACGTTTAAGATGTGCTTTTTTATTTTCTTCTACAGCCTCTCTTGTCTTACGAGCCTAAACTCGTGATTTTTTAGCCGTTCTCTGGACTTTGGCCATTTTTTTGCTGGTCACTAATCTAGCTTTTAGCATCTGCTCTTGTAAGGTAAGTTTTGTCATCTTCGTTTCCAAGCCCGTTAGTCATATCTGGGATTATATCTGTCTTTTTTGAATCTGTACCTGATTGCAGTATCCAATCGCTGTGCGGTTAGCCTTTGTGAAAGAGTGTGATATCACAGCACCCGGAGCATCCGCGATGCTGAAATTCTGCTTATGCCTGGCGCAAGTTCCCGGTAAAGACACACCCTGAGTGATTTTAAACGTTAAGTAGTTTCACCGCGGCATCTATATCTATCTCATCTTCCGAGAAGATTAATATCGTTCCCTGGAAAGTGGTAATTGCCAACTTTTCAGCGTGTGCATTTCACCAGGCTTAGTGGTTGATTTTTGGCGGATGTTACCCATTAGTGCTCCTACAGAAAACACCGTATTTTCTTTATCAATGCGGTTATTGGCAGACATATCTTCGCTGTAAACTAGGTAAGACTTGATAGATATGAGCTTAAGACGCCCACCCGCAATATAGATATATTTACCTTCCAGGATGACTTTCACTACATAAGCTGACAAACCTTTATTATTCTTACTCGGCTCGAGCGTTACCACTGCATCTTTTTTAATCAGATCTGGATTGGCAACCTTAATCACATGAGAATAACGATTCTCACCGTTTTCATCTTTGATGAATCTAAAACCTTTATCTTTAAACCAGGTTATGATCGTTCCGTTCATCGCCATTACCGCCTAATTAATCGTTTATCTACTCATTTTTTTTGCAGCGCACTATTAAAGCACAATGCCTGCTTAGACTAGGCATTTGGTTAAAGTCTGATAGAGAAATTCCTTGTATGCAAGTGAAGACAGATGAAGACGTAGGAGATACGGAGTGTGACTCTGCGGCCAGAGATGGCGAAAGAGTCAACAGAGCATCTGGAGAGGACGAGAAGCGTATATCACAGCACATCGAGTGCAGCTAAAAAACCACCGAGAGGTTTATTCGTCAGGGGCTACTCACTCCCCCCCATTGATTCAGGAAAGTCGCTATCTCATCGATGCGTTGCTCACCAATATCCGCTTCATTAGCCATCTCTTTCTGCGCATCTTCACTGATCTCCTCGTTATTCATTAAACGGGTAATCAGTAGTTGGAAATAACGAGCCAGAGGATCGTGCTCTGACTCTTTCACACGTTCCTCGGATTCCGTGGAATACTCATCCACGATGTCATAATATTTCAGTGGTATTTCATTGTTCATAAGTCGCTTCCAGGGGTTATGCCCACGTCAGTTGCTGTCTGTATCACTGGGCTTTGATAATATCATTATTATTTCATTTTCTGTCATTCATGTTGCGGTCATGCCCCATAATGATTAGCACGTCATGACGTAAGTAGCGCCCATTTCTGACACAGGCCGAATGCATCTAAATCAGGCGTAGTCATTCAAATGACACAACCGCTTTTTTTGCAAGCCCAGTTTCTTATACCATTCCATTATTCCCATGACACAAAAATGCCGGTCGCTGATTAAAACGTAAAAACCACACATCAATCGCAGGAACGTCGGGGTGGAGATTAGAGTACAGTGGAAACGTATTTCAATATATTTCCATTCTCATCTTATAATGTATAAAAATGCCTACCCTTTACGCAGCCTGAAAAGAAATAATATTAAATGCAAGCTTGTTGCCATTGGTGGAGATATCTCAACATTCTATTTATTTATTGCTTCAAACTACAATACACCCCATAAAAATAATACAATGTATTTTATTAAAAAATAAAAATTACAATCCTGTAATGTTATTATCTTCTATTGGTAATGGCTTTGGCCACGGTGAACTTACTGCTAACGTGAATGGAGTTATCCCTAGGTCGATAAATAAAATTTTAAATATCTTGAAAGAGGAAATTTTAAAAAAATAGATGATAGTTTTACTTTATTGGTTCAAGGTCATCCAGATTATTCGAAAGTATAATTTTTTATGACAGATGTTATCTCAAGACTTTTTACGTTACAACAACCAACCGGGACTACTTAAGAGAGCATATTTCTTAAAGGTTTCCTGCTAACTTTGCTACGATTGGTTTAGTCATGTCTGCGTTTGGCGCTGAGCTGACTGTCAGTTTTCTTTGAGCTCAGCTCAACAAAATCGAAATCTTTACCGAACTCTTCTTACAACGAGCTCCATTGCAACACCCAGTACATGCACAACCAGCTCTAAACATCCTTTGCCTAATAAGTAGTACTCCAGTAGTCTTGGCAGAAAACTTACTCCCATTGACTGCGCTGCCTTTTTCATCAAATTTTATCGACACTGATAACAAACTATAAATAACCAGAACGAAAATATCTCGCTAACTATTTTACGAATTATTTCATTACTTTCTGAATAATCCTGATAAGCATCTGCAAGTGCACTGTATGTTCTTGATAGTAGCTGTATCGAAGAGAAATATGATACCATTGCATTATCGCATATCTCTGATGAAGAATTTTTATTCTGATAAATATTACGTATTATTACCCGAGTTTGTGCAACCAAAGCATCAGATATTTTATCCTCAGATGGTGCAGTCAGTCCCAAAACCAATGCCATATAATCCTTAGCCTCATTTTTGATTACACTCAGCAAGTTTGGGATAAACTTCGTGCAAATTATCTGCTATATCCTTAACCAACTTTCGATTTTCTGGAGGAGGCATGTACATGCCAGCTTAGATATTTTGACTCTTCAAAAGGCTTTAACATGCCGATGATAATAGGCTTCTCTGCTAAACAAAAATACAGATATCTGAATTATGAAATATTCAACTTTAATGCAACTTGTGCAGTTTTTAAGAAAGTATGCTCCCAGGAAAACATTTCATTCCTCATTTCATCCCACTGCTTTTTATGCTCGCTGCTCAGATTAGTGAGCAATTGCGTATGCTCAATAATGATGTTTTCATAATATTCTGGCGAAGTCTCAGGAATCGTCTTTAAACTCAACCATCCGAAATTAAGCAGTCCAATGCTAACCATGAGTAGCACTGTAAATATTTCATGTTGATTTCTTTTTATATGTTGAAAAAAGCTCATTTATATAATTCCATTATTGATGTCATTTATATATGAGATTACTCACCCATCTATTTTTAATTAGCCTTCTGACCTGCAACTAATTTTTTTACTACTTCTCATGACCGATTCAATTTTAAACTCTTTGGGATAACGTTTACCGCTCATGGACACCTCTTTTTTAAGCTATCTTAAATGATTCTGAGGCGTCTGTTAAACCTGTGGCGGTTCAATATAATGATATCGTTAACAGGCCCTTACTAGAATATGATAATTACCTGGCATGATTCAGGTCAAAAGTGTGCAGACCTATCATGAGGCCTGGCTTGCGGGCATTGAGTTAATTCAGGCAGGTAGTGGGCGTTAAAGCGCTATATTGAGCGTGGCGCGCTGATTGAAATCCTGCCAGACATGCGTCCTTCTACTATTGCCGTATTACTTGTTGTCGCTCATAGACGAAACCTTCTCACCTCGTGAGAGTGTGCACGAACTGGATTGAAGCGGTCATAGAGCCTTGGCTAGAAGCGCGGGCTGGCACAAGGGCTGCTTTCCGTAGGTTTTAGCGCATTCTGGTCAACGCTTGCGATTATGCTGGAATAGCATTACCAGTTGTGCAGTGCCGTAGCAGGCACTTCGGCCTGGCAGGCGACCGATGGCCACCCCACTCTTCAGGCAGCCTTTCGGACCATTTTGTCGCAGGAAAAGTCACACAGCTAGGTGTGTAGCGCTCTCGGCAATCTCTTTTGCGGTCCTGTTTCTGTTACCTGCACTGCCGCTCTACACGGTCAACTCGCATTGATCGCGCTTTCTACTGTAGGTTTTGACCTAGGATTATAATCTGCACTGGTTTCCCACCAGACGTTGGTTTACAGCTTGAACGCTCAGGCACGTGGCCGGCTCAACGCACTGCTGTTTACTGGTGTATTCATTGGAATGGCATCAGGATCGGCATTGAGTGCAAAAGCGATGTCTATTGCCGGTTAGCTCGGTGTCACACTGTTTGCCACACTTGCCAGCGTGATGTGCCTTATCGTAAGGCTTCGTTCAGAAAAAAATAACGCTTAATAATCACACCGTGCGGAAAATCATGCCGCCCGATTTTAAAAAAATGCTAGTTCAGACTCGCTTTTTAATAACACAGCTACACTTAGTATATTCGTATCCTGCATATTTCCATATCGCGATTAAACATGACTAACCTAGCGCGGAGTCCCCTACTGGCAGGCATTTTTCACGGGATAGTTAGCAGGCATGGATAAGTAATGCGGATATGTCAGCATAAGGGAAAAGGAACACCATTGCATGAATACACGCCTACAGGCGGTAGAACATAGATCATCACCTTCTCTACAGAATATGATGGCAGTTTTTATCCTGTTTATTATTCTAGCTGTTGTGATACTTAATGAATGGGTGGTTTTTAATTCTTATCAATGGACCCTTGAAGCCACCGAAAAAAAGGTGGATAACTTATCTCTCTCCCTATCACATCACGTAGAAGATACCTTCTTGCAAGTTGAATTTCTGCTTTCGGATATCAATGAGCGCATCACGCAAGATGGATTTGGTGATCAACAATTTGCTCGCTTGCAACAAACACTAAAAAAACGAAAATTAACGCTCCCCCAACTGTGTGGTATATTTATCTATGATTCAGCCTGGCGCTGGCTGGTAACGTCAGCCGACAACATTCCCAAAAACGCCAATAACTTGGATCGTAAATATTACATATATCACCGAAATAACCCCAGTACAGCGCTATATATTGGAAATGTGATACGCAGCCGTTCTACAGACGATCTGATTATTCCCGTTTCTATGCTTTTGCATAACGATGATGGTAGTTTTGCTGGTGTGCTGCTCGCCACTATTTCACTCAATTATTTCAAACTCTATTATGGCTATTACTCAATGGGGGGACACTGACGTATTAGCCATATTATTATCTGATGAGCATATCCTGTATGGCCGTCCTTTTGATGAATCCCAAATTAACCGAGATGTATCAGATAACCCGCTGTTCATGAAGCATTTGAAGTCATCCACTAGCGGCACGGCTACCTTCTATTCCGCCGTTGATCACGTTGAACGTATCTATGGTTACAAGCACCTGAAACGCTATCCTATCGTGATTGCTACGGATTATAACAAAACCAGGTGCTATCAGCAGACTTCACTATTTATACCGCTATCGCGCTGACCTTGCTGTTGATCATGAGAAGCATGGGAGCCATGGTACTTAAGCAGATCAAGGTCAACGAAAAAAACAAATAGACCTGACCAAGGTGCGCGATCAACTAACCGTAATGAATCATACGCTGGAAACACTGGCACTGCTGTATGGCTTCACCGGCCTGGCTAACCGAAGTCAGTTTGATATTTTTCTGCGCAAAACCATTGCTCAGTCAGCTCTTACCCCGGTAAGCGAATAGTGCTTATCATGCTTGATATCTACATGTTCAAGAAATATAACGACCATTATGGTCACGCTGAAGGCGATAAGTGCCTGCAAACCGTTAGTTATGCACTAAGCAGCATGCCGCGTCGCAAAGAGGATTTAATTGCTCGCTATGGTGGCGAAGAGTTTGTCATCGTCCTAATGGACGTAACGGAAGAAGGTGCGATAGCGCTCGCAGCGCGTGCACTGGAATCCATCAGACATCAGCGTATCCCTTATGAGTTTACTACTTTGGACGAAAAAATCGTCACTACCAGCGCCGGCGTGTATCTTTTTGTTGGGACAACCCCAGCCCAAGCACTAGAAAGCGTTATTATTCGCGCAGATAAGGCGCTATATTAGGCGAAGAAAAATGGCATAAATCGCGTTGAAATTGCGACATCATAAGTAAACAGGCGCTCGGGTCAGACAAATTTGTATTAATACAGAGCCTGACAGCGCGCGTCGCTTCTGACAAAATAGCGCCATCCTCGTAGTTTTATTTGATGGATTTTCACCGAGATGGCAGCAAAGATTATTGATGGTAAAACAATTGCGCAGCAGGTAAAGGATGAAGTTTGTGCACGCGTCAAGCAGCGTCTGGCCGAGGGCAAGCGTACGCCCGGGCTTGCAGTCGTGTTAGTCGGCAATAATCCCGCCTCACAGATTTACGTCGCAAGTAAACGTAGAGTGTGTGATGAGGTGGGCTTTGTATCCCGCTCTTATGATTTACCCTCCAGCATCACCGAATCTGCGCTGCTCACGCTGATTGACGAACTGAATGCCGACAGCACCATTGATGGTATTTTGGTCCAATTGCCCCTTCCTGAAGGGATTGATAACACCAAAGTGATTGAGCATATCACCCCCGACAAAGACGTGGACGGCTTCCACCCTTACAATGTTGGCCGCCTGTGTCAGCGCGATCCTCTGTTACGAGCCTGCACACCAAGCGGCATCATAACGCTGCTGAAACGCCACAATGTGGACATGTTTGGTTTGAACGCCGTGGTGGTGGGTGCGTCGAATATTGTTGGTCGCCCGATGAGTTTGGAGCTTCTGTTGGCAGGCTGCACCACGACGGTCACCCACCGCTTTACCAAAAATCTGCGTCAACACGTTAAGCAGGCAGATTTGCTCATCGTTGCCGTTGGCAAACCTGGCTTTATTCCCGGTGAGTGGATTAAACCAGGGGCCATCGTGATTGATGTTGGCATCAATCGCCTGAACAGCGGGAAAGTGGTGGGTGATGTGGAATTTTCCGTCGCACAAGAGCGCGCGTCATTGATAACGCCGGTACCCGGAGGTGTTGGTCCAATGACTGTTGGCACATTGATTAAAAACACGCTGCAAGCCTGCGAAGAGTACCACGACGGCAAGGCGTGACAGCACTGAATACGGTTAACACAGAAGCTTAACGTTAATATCGCGCGCTCAGGCGTGCCTTTTTCTTCCTTACAGCAGGATGTTATGGAAACCTTTCTTCTCGATAAACATCCGCACGTTGAACTGTGCGATCTGCTTAAACTGCTTGGCTTGAGCGAAAGACAGGACCGCCGTCAAATCCGCCATTGATGACGGCAATGTGACCGTTGACGGCCAGATAGAAACGCGCAAACGTGCAAAATTATTGGGGGTCAATAGGTCACCTTTGCGGGGCAATCCGTCAAAGTAGCGCCTTAAGCTATCTCGTTAGCGTGACCGAATAAAAATCGCCCGCGACGGTTAAAACGTTCGCGGGCGATTCTTGAACGTGGTGGCATCATTTTTAACTTAATGCCAAAAGTAATGTGATTATTTACGACGCCAAATAGTACCCTGTGGGCCGTCTTCTAAAAAGATCCCCATTTTCGTCAGTCGTGCGCGGGCAATATCAGCTTGCGCCCAGTCCTTTGCCTTACGCGCATCATTACGCTGCCGAATCAAGGCTTCAGTTTCTTGTACTTCATCATTATTCGCCTGCGAACCACTTTGCAGGAAAGCTTCCGGATCTTTCTCCAACAGGCCCAGGATACCCGCCAGACGACGTAATTCAGACGCCAGACCTTCTGCCGCAAGGCTGTCTTCCACCTTAAGCCGGTTAACATCACGCGCCATGTCAAACAGTACGGAGTAAGCTTCTGGCGTATTAAAATCATCATCCATGGCGGTGCGAAAACGTGCTTCAAACGCCTCACCGCCTTGCGCAGCCGCCGCAGGATCGGTACCACGTAATGCGGTATACAAACGTTCCAGAGAGGTACGCACCTGTTTCAGATTCTCTTCACTGTAGTTTAGTTGGCTACGATAGTGACCAGACATCAAGAAATAACGCATGGTTTCGGCATCGTAGCACTTGAGCACATCACGCACTGTAAAGAAGTTGTTCAGCGATTTGGACATCTTCTCACGATCGATCATCACCATACCGGAATGCATCCAGTAGTTAACGTAGGGACCGTCATGAGCACAGGTCGATTGTGCAATTTCATTCTCATGATGCGGGAACATCAGATCGGAACCGCCACCGTGAATATCGAAATGCTCACCAAGTTGTTTGCAGTTCATGGCTGAACACTCAATATGCCAACCGGGACGTCCTTCACCCCACGGGGATGTCCAGTGTGGCTCACCGGGTTTGGACATTTTCCACAGCACAAAATCCATCGGATTGCGCTTCACTTCCTCAATCTCAATGCACGCGCTTGCTTTTAACTGCTTAAGATCCTGACGAGAAAGCACACCGTACCCCGGCGCACTGTCTACGGAAAACATCACATCACCATTTTCAGCGACGTAGGCATGTTTGCGCGCGATAAGTTGCGCTACCAGTTCAATAATTTCTGCGATATGATGTGTTGCACGCGGTTCCAGGTCAGGACGCAAAATATTTATCGCGTCGAAATCTGCGTGCATTTCAGCGATCATGCGCGATGTTAGTTGCCCGCAGCTCTCACCATTCTCTGCTGCAATTTTGATGATTTTGTCGTCAATATCCGTAACGTTGCGCACATATTTCAGCGAATATCCCAAATAGCGCAAATACCTTGCAACGACATCGAATGCGATAAAAGTACGCCCGTGACCGATATGACACAGGTCATATACGGTAATACCACATACATACATGCCCACGTTTCCGGCATGAATAGGTTTGAATTCCTCTTTTTGGCGACTCAGCATATTAAAAATCTTTAACATCAAAGCATTCCATGGTGTTCGCAGGGGAAGTGAATGAGTTTGCTTGGCAAACAGAACGCCCTCCAACAAAGGAAAGTTCTGCAAGCCTGGCAGCGTATTGAAACCTGAACCTCCACCTATTGCAAGACTGAGACTGCGTAATAGAAAGATAATTGATAAGGATTAAAAAAAGAAACCCTACAACGGAGTGACGGGCTTCATGTTACAGCTTAAAAACCGAATAAGCGTTAACGCAAATTCGGGTTACTCATTACGGAGTATTTTCCACTGCCTAACATGGAAATAGCTAGTGCAGAAAAGAAGAATACTGCCGTGGGTTCAGCACCCCAAGCGCCGGTTTTCACCAGCGAAACAAAGCTCGCGGGCGCAGCCAGGAACTGAGCTACCACAATGGTGCCTGCGACCACTAGCGCTGAAGGACGTGTCAGAATGCCGAGAATCAATAAGATTGGGGAAACCACTTCACCCGCAAAAACCCCACACGCAATAAACGTCGGTAATCCCGCGTTTGTCAGCATACCCGCAATGGCATCGACCCCATCGACAATTTTGTGCCAACCATGAAAAATCAACAAAATGCCAAAAGCGAGACGCAGCAGCAGTTTTCCTGCATCGGGTTTATCCAGAACACGATTGATTAAGCCAAGCATGATTCACCTGTTAGTATTGTTAATAAAGTCAGTAATACGAATTATTTAATACTAATCTAGGTTGATTGCAAATCCTACTCCCAAATCAGTAATGTTTGCTCTACAACAAAAAAATTTATTCAAAAAAATAAATCAACCTTATGACATTAAGGTCAATGTCAATGTCAATGTCAATGTCAATGTCATTGCGTTACTTTTTTAACCAAACCATCCACATTTGCTCCGGGAGCAGTTCCCGCACCTTACTGACTCACGCAACCAGCTATACTATTAAGAGCGCCTTGGTTATTCAGCCTTTGTGCAGACAGAGCTGCCTGGCGGTTCTTGTCTCATCCTTCTAGTTATTAGGGCTTACTTATTATGATTACATTACATACAAACTTCGGTGACATCGTCATTAACACGTTTGCAGACAAAGCGCCTGCCGCCGTTGCAAATTTCGAGAACTACTGCTATAAATTTTTCTATGAAAACACCATTTTTCAACTTTTTATCAATGGTTTAATGATCCATAGCGGTGTTTTCTCGCCGAGCATGCAGAAAAAAGTAACACAGGAACCTATCGCTAACGAAGCCAACAACGACCTGAAAAACACGCGTGGCACCTGGCCATGGCGCGCATCAACGATCCGCATTCAGCTACCGCACAGTTCTTTATTAACCTGGTTGATAACGATTTCCTCAATTTCCGTTCTGAACGTGCAGATGGCTAGGGTTACTGTGTGTTTGCCGAAGTGACTGAAGGCATGAATATGGTTGATAAGATCAAAGGCGTAGTAACAAGGCCACAGCCGCATGCACTAAGACGTTTCAAAAGAAGATGTGGTTATAACCAGCGTTACCATCAGCGAATAATGGCGGACAGTATGGCGACACTGTTTATTGCCGACCTGCATCTGAACGTACATGAACCAGCGATTACCGCCGGTTTTCTGCGTTTTCTTGAGCGTGATGCACAACAGGCTGATGCGCTCTACATATTGGGCGATCTGTTCGATGCCTGGATTGGCGATGACGATCCGCAATCGCTGCATGCGACTGTCGCTGAGGCACTGCATCAGTTGCAACAGTCGGGTGTTCCCTGCTACTTCATTCACGGAAACCGTGACTTTCTGCTGGGTAAATGTTTTGCCCAACAGGCTGGCATGACACTGCTGCCCACAGAACAGGTAGTGGAACTCTATGGTCGCCGGATACTGATCATGCACGGCGATACACTGTGCATTGATGATGAGGTCTACCAGAAATATCGCCGCCGCGTACACAACCCGGTCATCCAATGGATGTTCCTGCATTTACCGCTAAGTTTACGTCTTAAGATTGCAGCCAGAATGCGCGCCGCGAGCCAGCAGGCAAACCGGCAAAAATCTCAGCAGATCATGGATGTCAACCCGCAGGCCGTGCAGGTATGTTTTCAGATACATGCCGTCAACACGTTGATTTACGGTCACACCCATCGACCAGCGATTCATACTGTCGTTACCGAAAGCGGCGAAGTACAACTTGCCGTACTTGGTGCCTGGCATGAACAAGGGTGGATGATAAAAGTCACGGCTGACGATGCCGCATTGATTTCATTTCCCTTCTGATCTCTGCTGACTTTTCGCACGCTTTGTTGTAAACAAATGGGGTATCAAACGGCTCGACCACCGCCATTTATCTCTACGCAACCGTTTTCCCTTCCTGCAAGCTCATGATATGATCTACGCCTTTTAGCCAGAGCGTCAAAGGCTTTCTGGCTGGCGCAGACATACGTCTCAATACGTAATATCACACAGGAGCACTACAGGCATGTCATCCAACGCTGCCCAGGCAAAAATTGCCATCGTCATGGGTTCAAAGAGTGACTGGGCTACGATGCAGTTTGCTGCGGAAATTCTCACCACATTCGCTATCCCCTTTCACACCGAAGTTGTTTCAGCGCATCGCACGCCGGATAAGCTATTTAGCTTTGCAGAGCAAGCCGCTCAAAACGGTTTTGACGTGATCATCACGGGGGCAGGGGGAGCAGCGCACTTGCCTGGCATGCTGGCAGCGAAAACACTGGTTCCCGTGCTGGGTGTGCCCGTACAGAGTGTAGCATTAAGCGGCGTTGACAGCCTGTACTCTATTGTACAAATGCCGCGTGGCATCCCGGTGGGAACTCTGGCTATCGGCAAAACGGGGGCTGCCAATGCTGCCCTGCTCGCTGCACAGATTCTGGCGTTACATGATGGCGAACTAGCTGTTCGTCTCGCCGCTTGGCGTCAACAGCAAACCGATGAGGTATTGGCCCATCCAGATCCGCGGGAGGATACATGAAACCCGTTTGTGTATTAGGAAATGGCCAACTGAGTCGAATGTTACGTCAAGCCGGTGAACCCTTGGGCATTACGGTTTACCCCGTGGGACTGGATGCCGAGCCTGAATCCGTGCCGTTTCATCACGCTGTTATCACTGCCGAGATCGAAAGCTGGCCAGAAACCGCATTGACGCGTGAGCTGGCGGAGCACGCTGCCTTCGTTAACCGTGACATTTTTCCGCGTCTGGCCGATCGCCTGACGCAAAAACAGCTGTTAGATTCGTTGCAATTACCCACAGCCCCCTGGCAGTTACTGAGCGCAGAGCAAGAATGGCCCGCGATCTTTACCCGTCTGGGTGAACTGGCGATCGTCAAGCGTCGCGTGGGTGGCTATGATGGCCGTGGGCAGTGGCGCTTACGTCATGATACTGCTCACACTCTGCCGCAAGAATGCTATGGTGAATACATCGTAGAACAGGGCATTGCCTTTTCCGATGAAGTGTCGATGGTGAGTGCACGCAGTGCGGATGGACACTGCGTCTTCTATCCGCTGACATACAATTTGCATGAGGATGGCATTCTGCGCGCCAGCGTTGCGCTCCCGGCGCCGGACGCACGCATGCAGCAACAGGCAGAAACCATGCTTGCCGCCATCATGAATACCCTCGGTTACGTCGGCGTGATGG
This sequence comes from Candidatus Malihini olakiniferum, assembly GCA_051305815.1. Taxonomy (GTDB): domain Bacteria; phylum Pseudomonadota; class Gammaproteobacteria; order Enterobacterales; family Enterobacteriaceae; genus Symbiopectobacterium; species Symbiopectobacterium olakiniferum_B. The sequence goes on along the minus strand of JBPPLV010000021.1, from coordinate 130,098 downwards.
CAATGGAGTGCTTTATTGTGGGCGATCGTTTGCTGATTAACGAATTAGCCCCCCGCATGCACAACAGCGGCCATTGGACACAAAATGGCGCCTCCATCAGCCAGTTTGAATTGCACCTGCGTGCCATTCTCGATCTGCCATTACCAAAACCCGTGATTGATGTACCTGCAGTTATGATCAATCTGATCGGCACAAAGGTTAATCAGGATTGGCTTTCACTGCCGCTTGTTCATCTTCACTGGTATGACAAAGAAGTGCGTCCAGGGCGTAAAGTCGGTCACCTGAACATGACGTACAGCAATCGCATTCAATTACAGTATACGTTGCAGTCACTGATGCCATTGTTGCCTGAAACCTATCGCTCTGGGTTACAGTGGGCGAAAGCGACGCTTTAAAACAGTTATCTTCCCGCCTCACGGCTTGGCGTGTTGTCGGGAAGTGCTCCTTCGCTTATAACGCCTGTTTTTATGCAAACAAAAATAAAAACATACCTTTTTCGTAGTTTTATTTTGGCGTGACATCTACATTATTAGGTAGATTATTAATCGCTCTTAATTCAACTCTATACCCTAAATAATTCGAGTTGCATCAAGGCGGCAAGTGAATGAACTCCCGATGAGCATACTCAAGTAAGTGATTCGGATGAATGAGTGCAGCCAACGCATATGAAACTTGCAGTGTGGCAGGTATATTTATTGGTAATAGCGTTATTGGCTATAATTTAGCGGAAATAATGCGTTAAAGTATCAAATAAGAGACCTTAAAAATAAATAACATAAAGTGTCAACATTAATATTTTATTTATGGGCGAATTTCAATAAAATTGAAACGTGTCAATTCATTTATGTGATCATCTCAATATTATTCGCTGACCGTCTTAATATAGAATACCGCCACAATCAGCATTGACTCTCTAACACGTGCTCGCGTTATAAAAACGCCTCGATGTTTATTATTTACACAATATCGGTGCCACTACCGATATTGACATGATTTGCAAACTGTGTTCACCAAGGAGAACCTATTATGAGCACAATCCAAGAAAGTAGAGCGATCGTCTCACCCGCTTCTGGTTGGCGTAAAAGTGACACGGTCTGGATGCTCGGCCTGTATGGCACGGCCATTGGTGCAGGTGTGTTATTTCTACCGATTAATGCCGGTATCGGTGGATTAGTTCCATTGATTATTATGGCAATTATTGCTTTCCCTATGACATATTTCTCCCACCGCACACTGTGTCGATTTGTTTTATCCGGTAAGAAAGGTGGTGAAGATATTACTAAAGTAGTCGAAGAACATTTCGGTGTTGGTGGAGGAAAATTAATCACCCTGCTGTACTTTTTTGCGATTTACCCTATTCTTCTGGTTTATAGCGTTGCTATTACCAATACGGTAGACAGTTTTATCACCCACCAACTTCATTTACCCTCGCCACCGCGTGCCGTACTGTCCCTGGTGTTAATTCTGGGCCTGATGTTTATCGTCAGCTTCGGCGAAGCCGTGATTGTAAAAGCCATGAGTATTCTGGTTTATCCTTTTGTCATGGTATTGATGTTACTAGCACTTTATTTAATTCCTCATTGGAATTTATCGATTTTTGATAATATCTCCTTTACCAAAAGCGAAAACGGAAATGGATTATTATCGACTTTGTGGCTGGCGATCCCAGTAATGGTATTCTCCTTTAACCATTCGCCTATCATCTCCTCTTTTGCAGTTGCCAAGCGCAAAGAGTACGGCGACGACGCGGAGTCCAAATGCTCCCGCATTCTGTCCTACAGCCATATCATGATGGTACTAACCGTGATGTTCTTTGTGTTCAGTTGCGTGCTGAGCCTGTCCCCCACGGAGTTAATAGAAGCCAAGACACAAAACATCTCTATTTTATCTTACCTGGCGAACCATTTTAATAACCCAGTCATGGACTATCTGGCTCCAGTTATCGCCATTATCGCCATCTCCAAATCGTTCCTCGGACACTATCTGGGGGCGGGTGAAGGCTTTAACGGCATGGTGATCAAATTGCTGCGCAGCTGTGGCAAAACCATTGAGCATATAAAACTGAACCGCATCACGGCACTGTTTATGCTGGTGACGACCTGGATTTTCGCAACGCTCAACCCCAGTATTCTGGGCATGATAGAAACGCTGGGCGGACCGGTTATCGCCTGCCTGCTGTTCCTGATGCCGATGTACGCCATTCAGAAAGTCCCGGCGATGAAACAATACAGCGGGCAGGTAAGCAACGTGTTCGTTACTGTGATGGGCCTGATCGCTATCACTGCCATCGTCTATAGCCTGCATTAATCTACTCAGAAGCGGCACTACGTCGCTTCCCCGTTCTACATCACTGATGTCAGGAGACGGTTGGTACATATTGCCAGCCGCCTCTCGGCACATCTGATGACGGAATTTGTTGACAATGCGTCCGTATTGCTAACATCTTTTGTTAAAGGAAATCACCATGGTCAGCGTATTCGAGATTTTTAAAATTGGTATTGGGCCGTTAAGTTCGCATACCGTCGGGCCGATGAAAGCGGGCAAAATGTTTACCGATGAGCTGGTCAGCCAGTCACTTATCGCTTTCGTACCCATATTGTATTGGACGTTTACGGTTCACTTTCCCTGACTGGTAAAAAAGGACACCATACAGATATCGCCATTATTATGGGTCTTGCCGGAAACCTGCCCGACAGCATCGATATCGACAGTATTCCGGCTTTTATTCAACAGGTAAAGAGATGCAACGCCTGCTCTTGCTGGGAGGTGACTACGAGTGAACTTTCCTCTGGGAACAGCGCTGCTTTTTCAGGCTGAAAACCTATCGCTGCACGAAAATGGCATGACTGTCCGTGCTTACCAACAGCAAACCTTCCTGCACAGCAAAACCTATTATTTCATCAGCGGTGGCTTTGTTGTCTATCAAGAACATTTCGGCAAGATACTGACAACGGAAGAGTCTACGCCCTACCCGTTCTATAAGGGGTTTCCGCCCGCACAGGAATGGCAGGGGAATGCCGGAGTGACCTGGCGGATACAAGCATGACAGGCTACCTCATCACGACTTTTTTCGTTTTTAGGGCGCGACCAGATAATATTGTTCTTTGCCGTAGAGATATACTAATCAACCGTGCTGTTTCGCCACCGGCTTCACTGCAGCAGGCGCACTGAGAGTTTCGGCGGGAATGAGGAGACTTTCTTGCGAATCCACATGGGCATGCGCTGCTTTTCACTGTTGATTTTCGCATGGAATGCGGTGACATCCGCATCAAATAACACGCCTTCCAACTGATGCAGGCGGTTCAAGCCACACAGGATACACAACAGACTACTTAAGGTTATCGACTCACCTAGTTCCGCGCGTTTGATGGTGGCAATGCTTAACCCGGCACGTTCCCCGTCAAATCATCCTGCGATAGCCGATGCTGGATGCGATCCTCTTTGATCCTCTGGCACAGTTCAATAACAATGTCGTTTTTACTTATACTGCTGAATTTTATGTTACGGCTTTACTTATATCCGATTAAATTCCGCACATTTTATCATCACTTTTTCACATGGCACGGAGAATCGTACAAAACACAGGAATTTTTACGATTTTTTCTGCTACACCATCAACCAAATCGTCCAGTGATGTAATCTTCGGTGTTGCGCTGAACGGGAGAAGTAAACAGCATGTCTGTATGATCGTATTCGATTAGCTTTTCCTGATAAATAAATGCCGTGTAATTAGATACCCGCGCCGCCTGCTGCATGTTATGTGTTACCAGCACCAACGTGAAGCGTTGCTTCAATATCCCCATCAGCTCTTCAATCACCAGCGTGGAGATAGGGTCCAAAGCGCAGATGTTGGCTCATGAAGCAACAGCACCTCTGGTTCGATAGCAATAGCGCGGCAATAACCAGCTACTGCTGGCCGCTGAGAGTCAGTCGTATCACACAACCGGTCTTTCACCTCGTGCCACAGCCAGCCGTAAGATCTCTACTGTTTCATCCAGCATGCGGCGGCGGATACCTTGCAGGCGCAAATGGATTTTGGAAACGGTTGGAACGCTGGAACATCATGCCTACTCGGCGTCTCAGCGCTGAGAAACATCCCATTGGGGATATCTGACGGAAACGCCGCGCAGCCGAATATCCCCTTCAATTCGACAATTTTCCACCAGATCGTTCATGCGGTTAAAACAGCACAACAATGTCGATTTACCACAGCCTGACGGACCAATCAGCACCGCCACCTGATGTTGCGGTATACGCAAAGAGATATCACTCAGCATCCAGCGTCGTCTGTTCATCAGTCAGTTGGCTGATATCCAGCAACGTTTGTGAATGCAAGGTTTCGTTACTCGCATAGCCTTTTCCTCGTGAAATATCGCCTCAAGACGAGAAAACCACGTCACAACGTCAGCGCGCGGTATTTTTCGCGCAATATGTGGCGCAACCCCGTGACTACCACTTTCAACTCAACCACGATAACCACCAGCAACAGCGACGCAGTTTCACCGGCTGCCCGAGCTACCGTAAGGATCAAGACCGGTCAGCATCGCCGGTACTGCCATCGGCAACACCACGTGCCATAAGGTTTCCGCCCGCGTTTGCACCGAGTGCTAGTGAGCCGTGACGCAATGACGCGGGAATACGCGCCAGCCCCTCTTACGTCCCGACAATGATCACCGGCAAGGTCAACAATGCCAGCGTGAGTAATGCCGACAGCAGGTCCGGCGTCCCAAACGTCGGGTTCGGCAACGCATCGGCATAGAATAGCTTATCCAGCGTGCCGCCCATCAGGTAAATAAAAAAGCCTAGGCCAAACACGCCGTAGACAATCAACGGGACACCAGCCAGATTGGCCACCGCGATACGCACCCAGCGGGTAAAATAGTTTTTTCCTGCATATTCATTAAGGTAGATCGCTGTGATCACCCCAGTACTATCACGACAATCGACATCAGCACGACCATCAAAACCGTACCAAAAATAGCCGGGAACAGGTGTGACCGTTGGCATTGTCTGGCGCATCACGGCTTAGCAAGTAGCCCATTTCATGTCCCCAATGACGAATCCCTTCCCATCGGCTCATCCTGTTAGGAAGCCAGGCTTCCTCAATTTCCTTAAGCGGAATGCGATACAGTATCTCTTCAGCGTCACGCAGTTGCACCTGATTGCGGTTAATCTCCTGATTAAGCGTGACCAACTGCCCCGATAGTGCATCAAACCGCCGCTGCAGCTCGTTGTGTTCTGCCTGGAGAAAGTCAACGTTTGATTATCCAGCCTCTGGGTACGCTACTTTCGTTTCTGTTCAAGCCGCAGTGCTTCAATACGCTGGTTGATTTTGCACATTTCTATCAGCCGTATGCTCTGCGCCTTGGCGACAAAACCCTGTACCAGTTAAATGCAGCGCTGCAAGGTCGCAGATAAATCCTCTACCAACATTGGTTGGTCGCGTCCTTCAGCTCCATGCCAAAAAGCCATAAGCAACACCGTTGTAAGCACGCTTGAGCACCATTCATTACATTGGCGGGCTGAGAACGCCGGACAATCTCTGAAGAAAGCAGAGTTTGGAAACTTTTCCCATAGCGCTCGCGCATCCTGACCTTAACCAGATAGCGTGCCACAACGTCATCCCCCATGGTCAACCCCGTTGGTTGAGCGTTCAGCGGTTGACGAGCATAAACTTCGCCCAATATAGCACGCGGTTCTCCCACCATCTGCGAGCTTAACATGAACTGTCACACCAGCTGCGGTGCACAAATAGCGCCCCCCTGCTAGACAAGCATCACTACCACCGCCAGCATCGCCAGCAGACTGACGCCAATGGCGGCACTGGTTAGCCACACTCAGAGCGTGCCGCTACGGAACCAGTTACGGGTCTGATTTTCAGGGACAGTCGATTGAGATGTCATGGCTCATCCCCTCATCCCGGTAGGGATGACGTAAACGCTGGCGAAGTGTTTCCGCCAGCGTATTGACCACAAAGGTAAACAAAAACAGCATCAGCACAATCAAGAACAGCACACGATAATGTCCGCTCACCATGACTGCTTCTGGCATTTCGATGGCGATATTCGCCGCCAGCGAACGTAGATCTTGCAGCAGCCCCGCATCCACAATCGGGGTATTGCCTGTTGCCATCAAAACAATCATGGTTTCGCCTACGGCCCGACCAAAACTCAGCATCAGCGCAGCAAAATACCGGCACTGGCGGAAGGTAGCACCACGTACCACAAGGTTTGCTAAGGCTTAGCGCCCAGTACCAGAGATCCCTAACTTAACCGAGTAGGCACATTAAACAAGGCATCTTCCGCCAGCGAGAAAATTAAAGGTATCAGCGCGAACCCTGCTACCAGCGCATTACGTTGCACAAAATTGCCATCCATATACTGAAATAGCGGCTGCCCGAACAAGCTCAATTCCAGCTTTGGGACAAGCCAGAGCACACCAGTAACACCGTCAACAACAACACCGGCATAAGTAAATACTTCGTACGATCTGGTTACAGGAATGGAATTCAGCCTGCTAGAATTGATATCCTCCAGTCTAAAGCAGCGCCTCACTGCCGAGCCGGTACGCTTTGTGTACCAGCGCGACATGCCGGATGCCATGGTTGCCATGCTGATGGAGAAATTGGGGATTTCGTCTTTTGACTCCATCATTCCCGGCGGGCGCTAATACAAATTTAAAGACTTTATCAGCTTCCCCAATGTGGGCCCCGCCCTAATCTGGAAAACAAACCGCTGCCGCGTCTGCGCCATACCCGTTTCAGCCATTTCCGCAACGGGTTTGATGTCATTCACGAGCGAGATGTGCTGCTTTATTACTCGTATCATACCTTCGAGTACGTGCTGGAACTGCTGCGTCAGGCATCGTTCGACCCAAGCATTTTGTCGATCAAAATCAATATTTACCGCGTGGCAAAAGATTCGCGCATCAATGCGATGCAGCACGTTGCACACAACGGCAAAAAAAGTGACCGTCGTCGTGGAACTGCAGGCACGCTTTGATGAAGAAGCCAATATCCAGTGGGCCAAGCGCCTGATAGAAGCTGGCGTACACGTTATTTTCTCGGTGCCTGGGCTGAAAATTCACGCCAAGCCGTTCCTGATTTCCCGGCGTGAAGGGGAAAACATTGTGCGTTACGTCCACATCGATATTGTTAACTTTAACGGAAAAACGGCTCGGCTTTATACCGACTATTCGTTGCTAACCACCGATGAACGCATTACCAATGAAATGCGCAGCATATTCAACTTTATCGAAAACCCTTACCGTCCGGTCAGCCTCGAATATCTTTTGGTGTCGCCATAGAACTCGTACGCCCGATTGCACAAGCTGATTGATGGCGAAATCGCCAATGCGCATGAGAACATTCCCGCCGCCATTATGCTTAAGGTCAACAATCTGGTTGATAAGGATTTGGCTGATAAGTTGTATGAAGCCTCTGCAGCAGGCGTGAAAATCAATATGCTGGTGCGCGGCATGTGTTCTATGAACCCTGTGTTGCCAGGTATCAGCGAGAACATTCAGGTCATTAATATATTAGATCGCTATCTTGAGCACGATCGGGTGTATATGTTCCATAATGGAGGAGACAACAAAGTGTACATTTCCTCAGTAGACTGGATGACGCGCAACATCGATTATCGTATCGATGTGGCTTCAGAAGTGCTCGACCCGACGCTGAAAAAGCAGATATTGGACAAGCTAGATTTACTGTTCAGTGATACCGTTAAAGCACGTATTTTTGATAAAAAGTTGAGTAATCGCTATGTTGCACGCAGTAACCGGCGTAAGGTCCGCGCGCAAACGGCCATTACGAGTACCTCAAGGCCCTTGAGCAACCCGACGAATAGGCAAGAAAAATGCCCCTTATACATACTGACACTGATAAAGCAGCACCGCAGGAATTCGCCGCGGTTGACCTTGGCTCCAACAGCTTTCATATGGTGGTTGCCCGTGTGATCAACGGTGCATTGAAAGTACTGAGCCGCCTCAAGCAGCGGGTGCATCTGGCAAATGGTCTGGATAGCAATAACATTACTGAGCGACTACAAGGTTTTTCTCCAGATAACGTTTCCACCGTGGGTACTCATGCTCTGCGTGAGGCGCTCAATGCGCAGATCTTTGTGCGTCGTGCCGCGGACATTATCCTCTACCCCATCGAAATCATTTCAGGTCATGAAGAAACGCGCCTGATTTTTATGGAAGTGGAGCATACTTAACCGGAGAAGAGAAATAACGTTTTATATCTCTGCACACAATCTTAAGCTAAGGTTGTGTAACACAGTAAGGTGAATAATAAATGACTGATGTCTTTAATACTTAAAGTATTTTAATCTCATTAAGCATAAATATCCCTATCGCGTTAATTAAGTAATACCCCTCATCCTTTGGCCTTTAAGTTTACAGCCCTGTAGCTTGCTCGGTAATCAGAAAAAATCAGAGAGCTCTTAGTGAACACACTGCATTGCACCTAAATATTTAGTGTCTATACCCGTCATACTTCAAGTAATTACTTAGGGTAGAAGCGAAACGTACGCTGACATGTTGACCCTACTCAATACTTGTACATAAATAAAAGGTAGCGCATAAGCACGGATACAAGAGTGATAATAATGGCTACCCTAATACACAAGCGAAGAAGCAGTTCGCGGATTGCGCAAGCAGTTCTTCTTATCAGTTTCTTTATCCTCGTTGGTCGTTTTGCCTACTCCGCTGTTAGTACTTTTTGCCATCATCAAGATAAAAAGCAACGTATCTAACAAGCGCTTAAATTATCGCCTGTGAATCCCACGCTATCATTCGTTAAAAAAGAGTAGCGCACACGCTGTTTTGCACCTGGGTGCTATACCATCAGTGATTACTCTTTCCCGAATTGAGTGATGAGTTATGCCCGCCATACCTTATAGTGGGTATCTTGGCTGCGCCGTTATTCAGCCTATGCATGAGTCTCACCTCTCATGAGGCCGCTACAAGTCCGTTCAAACCGTCTCCCGGCACATTTGTCACCCGAATCATTTGCCACCCTCCTGAAACCTTTTTCAAAAGGTTGTTCTTCCCTAAAGGCCACTCTGCGCTAGGATTACCCTATTGCTGCGTCACTCGCCCCACGGAGATAAGGGGAGTCGTGTGCGCGCCACGTGATAACTATTGAGAAAAAAATCATACCAAGCGTCAAAAAACTCTCGGCCATTCGCCGCCGCATTTCACTGTTGCTGCTGGATGATCCCGCTCTGGTGGAAAGCATCATCACCCAATAGCCTTCGTTGCTGAAGATAACAAAAAGCGGCTTCTCGATCAAACCGCTGATATCTATACGCTTCTTACCGAATCACATGCTGCTGACCCTTACCGATCTGTTCGAATCATTACCACCGAAGCGCTGCAGGCACTGTGGTGTCAGACACCCGCTCGAGAAACGTGGCTTTGTGCTCTATGAGGCCTCGGAGACTATACCTGATGGCCTTATCGCCCAGATGAGTGACAAGATATCCTGCGTGCTATACGTCGCTGGATTGAGCAGACGCAGTTAGCACGCCGCCTATCACGCCATTTGCTATGGCGTATTCTTACCACACTAGAACCCCGACAGCGGGCGCAACTGCGAGAAACCATCCAGTATGATGAAGATTCTGTCGGCTATTTGGTCGATTTCAATCTGCTAACGGTACGCCTGGATACTATCCTGGCAGTGATACAACGTTTTCTGCGTCAGCGTAAGGTGATCCCCGATGCCACAGATAAACTGCTTGTTACCGATCGAAAGAATCGTTTGTTGGGTGAGCTCACGCTGAACAATATTCTGCTGGATACGCCAAACACGAGGATTGAGCAGGTAACGGATCCTGAACCGTTCTGTTTGAACTAGAGACGAAAACCGATGACGTCGCCAGTGCGTTCGAACGCTACGACTTGATCTCCGCCGCGGTAGTGGACAGCAAAGGCAAACTGCTGGGACGCGTTACCATGGAAGATATTCTGGACAGGGTGAACCGTACCAGCGATCACCATCTGCGTCGTTCGGACGGGGTAACCACCTCATAGAGTGTAACCCATTTACACTCACGCGATAAAAATTGCAAAAAAAGCCAGTTACAAACGCTATGTAAACGGTTACCCTCATTATAGGCAGTAAGTTCCATAAATAAGAATAGCAATACACCCAATTAATCTTGATACCAATCACATAAAACAGACAGGGAAACAACCGATGGCAACTATAAAGGATGTTGCACGCCCGGAAGACGTCTCAGTGGCAACGGGGTTTCACGGGTAAACAATGATTCACCTAAAGCCAGTCAGGTGTCACGAGAAGCAGTCCATAATGCCATGGCAGAATTGCTCTATCACCCGAATGCCAGTGCGCGTACATTAGCACGTCAGCATGCAGAAACCCTGAGGCTAGTAGTGGCAGATGTTTCCGGTCCTTTCTTCGGTGTAATGGTAAAAGCAGTCGATAGCACCGACAGGGGCACTAGAAACTTTTTGTTGATTAGCAACGGTTATCATGACGCGGAAATGGAACGCCAGGCCATTGAAAAAACTGTTGAGCCGTGGCGTACTTTTCAGCGCCGTGGTGTGTTAAAACGATTCCATGGCGGCAGGCGCATTGGCGGTATTAATTGACAACGGCATCGCGGTGTCGCAAATGGTATCGTTGATATGCTTTGACGATGTACTTATCGCCCGCTATTTGCGCCCACACTTGACCACGATCCGCTATCCGGTTATCGCCATGTCGACACAGACAGTCGAATTGGCGATTGCGCTGGCACAAGGTCTAGCGCCAGCGGCGGTTACCAATACGTTTACGCCGACTCTGGTGCGCCGCCATTCAGTGCAGTCCATCACCAACACATGTTAACGCCTTTAACAGGCAAGTGCGGACATTTCCAACAGGCGTTGTCCGCCATCTCATTAGTTACGTTTGCTTACCATCCCCGTACTGCTTCCTGCGATAAGCTATTCAACTTAGTGCTATTCCCAAGATATAATTATAGTTTTGCGTGTTTTATCGCATTTTGAGCTTTTTCGTTACCTAGAATGGCGTGGGAAACGTTAAACCGTCTACTATTCGGAGCCCTCATGACTCATATTGTGCAATTTGCGTTAGCATTGCTTGTCGTTGCCGGTTTGACGTTACTTACCTGCCGCGACCGTAAAAGCATTCGTATCCGCTTTATTATTCAACTGTTAGTGATTGAAATTCTGCTCGCCTGGTTCTTTCTGTATTCCAACGTGGGCTTGGGCTTCGTAAAAGGGTTTGCCGCCGTCTTTGATAAATTACTGGGGTTTGCCGGACAAGGGACCGATTTCGTGTTTGGCGATATGGTTAACCACGAGAAGAACCTTATTTCATTCTTCTTCAAAGTGCTTTGCCCTATCGTGTTTATTTCGGCACTGATTGGGATCCTGCAACACATAAAAGTACTACCCATCGTTATTCGCGCTATCGGTACTGTGCTGTCCAAAGTGAACGGTATGGGTAAGCTGGAATCATTTAACGCCGTCAGCTCGTTGATTCTCGGACAATCAGAAAACTTCATCGCCTATAAAGATATCCTGGGCAGGATGTCGAAAAAACGCATGTACACCATGGCAGCAACAGCCATGTCTACCGTATCGATGTCCATCGTCGGTGCCTACATGACCATGCTGGATTCTAAATATGTGATGGTGGCGCTGCTTCTGAATATGTTCAGCACCTTTATCGTGTTGTCATTGATCAACCCGTATAAAGTGGACGCTGAGCCCGAGCTGCAACTGCGCGATCTGCATGAAAACCAGAGTTTCTTTGAAATGCTGGGAGAATATATCCTGGCAGGCTTCAAAGTGGCCTGTATTGTTGCCGCCATGCTAATCGGCTTTATAGCCTTGATTGCCATGGTTAACACTATCTTCAGCGTCGTTTTCGGTATCAGCTTCCAGGAAATGCTGGGTTATGTGTTCTTCCCCTTTGCCTGGATCATGGGGATTCCCGCCAACGAAGCGTTACAGGTCGGCAGTATTATGGCCACCAAACTGGTGTCTAATGAATTCGTCGCCATGCTGGAACTGCAAAAAGTCGCGAGCCAACTATCACCGCGTAGCGTAGGAATTCTCTCCGTGTTTCTGGTGTCGTTCGCCAACTTCTCCTCAATCGGTATCATTGCCGGTGCTATCAAAGGGTTGAACGAAAATCAGGGTAACGTGGTTTCACGCTTCGGCCTTAAGTTAATCTACGGCTCCACGCTGGTCAGTATTCTCTCAGCATCAATCGCAGGGCTGGTGCTGTAATTTCCACTAATAATTATCTGGGCGGCCATCTGGCCACCCACTATCCGCTACAAACCCTGATATTTCTTCCATATTTCCTTCATTATTATTTGAGTAAAACTCAGTAGACTACGCTCATTATGTTAGTACTGACTGCTAGTCGATTCGTGAACCATGATGAATACCACACGTCTTTTTCGTCTGCTGTTGCTTGCGTTTGCGGTTATTGCTGTCGTTGCCATCTAGCGTCACTTGCGACCTGCCGATACCCCTGCAGCGAATTCCTCCTCTAATCATAACACCAGTAGCAACGCGGCTCCCGCACGCAATGCCATTACCAGTGCCAATGTGAATTCAGCGAAAGGCAGCCTGGACGGTCCGGTCCGACACCTACAGTAACCTTATCAGCCAACGACCAGATGAAATCAGCAGAGGATTATCGACAGCTGATTGTTGCCTGGCGTAATAGTCACCGGTACGGCTCGCGATGTCGCTATCGTAGAACAAGCTCCGGAAAACACAGCGTTGGATGCCTGGGCTAACCGAGAACAAGCGATTATTATCAACATTCAGCGCCGCCGGGTGCCAACGTAATCACTACTACGGACAGTCTGCGTAACCTGTTGCCAACGTTAACTACCAGTCTGCCGAAATCGGTGACTGTCACGACGCTGACCAATCGCACGGCCAGTATCCGCGCGTCAGTGAAAGACGTGCAGTTTGAACTGATGCTAGTCATTGCGCTGGTGATTATGGTTATCTACCTTTTTTTTGCGCAATGCAATCGCCACGCTAATCCCAAGCATCGTGGTCGCCCTGTCACTAGTTGGTGGGACCTTCGCCGCCATGTATTTCCTTGGTTTCTCGATCAATAACCTGACGCTGATGGCACTCACCATTGCCACCGGCTTTGTGGTAGATGACACTATCGTGGTGATCGAGAATATTTCGCGCTACATCGAAAAGGGTGAAAAGCCGCATTATCTCACTAACGTTCTCGCTGATTGCGGTATTGATCCCTTTGCTGTTTATGGGCGATATTATTGGCCGCCTATTCCGTGAGTTTACCATCACGCTAGCGATAGCGATCCTCATCTCCGGTATTGTTTCCCTCACGCTGACCCTCATGATGTGCGCTCGGTTGCTCACCCATCAGAGCCTAAACCGGCAAAACGCCTTTACGCGCGCCAGCGAACGCTTTTTTCTCACGGGGGTCGTCGCGCTGCTCTACGGCAAGGGCTTACGCCAGCTGATGAACTACCCCTAGATTACCTTAGCGTGGCAATCAGCACGCTGGTACTCATCATTCTGCTCTATCTGTGGATAACCCGGCTTTTCCCCGTTCAAGATAACAGCATGATTCATAGCACCTTACATACACCGCAGACTGCATCCTATGCCGATATGGCACAGCGGCAACAGCAGGTCGTATCACTGATCATGCAAGACGGCGGTGCAAGAGCGTCTCTTCATTTATCGGCGTATATGGTACCAACGCAGCGCTTAACAGTGTACGCCTGCAGATCAACTTCACACCGCTCGGTAAACGGCGCGATCGCCTGACCGACATCATCACCCGCTTGCAGGAAAAAACCGTGCAGTTAACCGGTGTCACGCTCTACCTGCAACCGGTGCAAGATCTCACCATTGATACCCAGGTCAGCCGCACCCAATACCAGTTCACCCTGCAAGCAATGTCGCTAGAGGAGCTGAGCCGCTGGGTACCGCACTAGCGACTGGCAAGATGACGCGGCGGTGACTTATGTCAACATCAACCGCGATGCGGCCAGCCGTCTTGGGCTGACCATGTCAGCCATTGACAATACGCTGTATAATGCTTTTAGGCAGCACCTGGTTTCCACGGTATATACCCAATCAAATTAATATCGCGTGGTGCTGGCACAGCAGACTGCGCACACCACCGGATTGGGTGCGCTGAGTGAAGTGCGCATGCAGAACAATGAAGGTCGCAGCGTACCGCTTAACGCGTTTGCCACGCTAGAGGAGAGACGTGGTGCGTTAGCGCTGAACCGTAATCAATCAATTCCCAGCAACTACCATTTCATTCAACGTTACGCCCGGCTACTCACTCGGGGAAGCGTGCAGGCCATCACGGCAGCTGAGCAGCACTCTAGCTTATCGTGACGGTGATTGTCGCTATGTGCATTGTGTTGGGGTTCTTTACAAGAGTTTTATCCACCCGATCACCATTATTTCCACCCTGTCGACCGCAGGCGTTGGTGCGCTGCTGGCCTTGTGATGGTGGCAGGAAGCGAGCTGGATGTGATTGCGATTATCGGCATCATTTTACTTATCGGCATTGTGAAGAAGAATGTGATTATGATGATCGATTTCGTGTTAGCTGCTGAGCGCGAGCAGGGAATGACGCCTTACGATGCCATTTATCAGGCGTGTCTTTTCGTCTGATCCTGATGACTGACCACCATGGCGGCGTTGCTGACGCCGTGCTGCTGATGCTTAGCAACGGCGTTGATATGAACTACACCAACCGCTGGGGTTTATATGGTAGATGGATTGGTCATGAGCTAGATTCTGACGCTATTCACAACGCCGATGATTTACCTTCTGTTTGACCGATTGACGCACCGCTTCCGTCTTACCGAGCAGCCAGAGGAAGAAATACAGTGAAGTTCTTTGCGCTGTTTATCCATAAACCTGTCGCCACCGCGCTACTGACGTTATCGATTGCGCTGTGTGGCATACTCGATTTCCGCCTGCTACTGGTCACCCCTTTGCTGCAGGTGGACTTCCCGGCGATTGTGGTTTCCGCATCGCTCTCAGGGGAGTCACTAGAAACCATAGTAACCTCCGTCGCTATACCGCTAGAACGTTCCCTTGAGCCTATCGCCGGGGTGACGGAAATAACGTCAACCAATTCTCTGGGTAAAATCTATATCGTACTGGTATTTGATTTCTCGCGTGATATCAACGGAGCCGCACGCAACGTGCAGTAGACGATCAATACTGCGCAGAACTTGTTGCCTTCCGGTATGGCAAGCCGCCCGACGTATCGTAAAGTCAATCCGGCCGATACGCCAATTCTGGTGTTGACCTTGACCTCCGACACCTATAATTCAGGCTAACTGTATGACTTTGCCACCAATCAGTTGTCACAGCGAATTTCCTAAATGGACGGTGTGGGCGATGTTACGGTAAGCGGGGCCTCTCAGCCAGTAGGTGTCCTACTTAATCCTAAAGCATTTTTTAATAAAGGGTATCTAATTAGATGCCGTGCGCCATGCCATTGCTAAAGCCAACGTAAAACAGCCATTGGGCAATATCGATAATGGACAGACACGCTGTGGCAGGTGCAAACCAACGATGTATTGAAACCGCGGCGGACTACGCCCAATTATTGTGCATTATAAAGATAGCGCGCTGGTTCGATTGAGTGATGTTGTTCAGGCGAAAGACGGCGTACAGGATACGTGCAACGCCGGAATGGCAAACGGCAAAACCGCCGTACTGGTGGTGGTTCAGCGCGCACCCGATGCCAATATCATCGCCACCGTTTATAACGTGCGGGCGCCCCTGCCGGAACTGCGGGCTAGTCTACCTGCAGCCATTCAACTCAATATCGCGCAAGACCGCTACCCCATCATTCATGCCTCCCTGGCCGAGGTGTAACAGTCTCTAGTGATTGCCGTCGCACTAGTGATACTGGTGGTATTTTTGTTCCTGTGCTCTGGGCGTGCCACGCTGATTCCGGCGATTGCTGTCCCGTTGTCATTGCGGTTTCAGCCTGAACAACCTCTCGCTGATGGCACTCACGATCGCCACAGGGTTTGTGGTGGACGATGCTATCGTGGTACTGGAGAACATTTCACACCATATTAAAGCGGGTATGAAACCGATGCGGTCGGCACTGAAGTGCGGACTGCCAGGGTACTACTTTCACGAATTTACCGTCACACTGTCTGCCGCGATAGTGATTTCGCTGATTATTTCTGTCACTCTGAAGCCAATGATGTGCGCACGACTGTTATGCAGTCATGACAAAAGAGCCAGCTGCGCAAAAGTGATTTGGTCGCGTGTTAGTCGCCCTGCAACAGTAGTATGGCCGTTCTCTGCGCTGGGTACTACTAATCCTGATTGGCACTGTCGGGCTGAATGTTTGGCTCTACATCTCCATTCCCAAGACCTTTTTCCCAGAACAGGATACCGGCCGCGTAATGGGCTTCATTCAGGAAGATCAGAGCATTGATTGTAATCTTTGCTGCGATGTATCTGTTCATTTCAGACAATTCACAATAAAATTCATGATTTTATGGTGATTTTCAGTGCCGATCTGGCGGTGGATAACGTAACGTAACAGGGTTTACCGGTGGCTCACGCATCAACGCAGGCTTGATGTTTATTACGCTCAAACCGTTGGCAGAAAGCACAATGAGCGTCCAGCAGATCATCACTCGCCTACGCGGCCAACTGGCAAAAGAACCGGGGGCCAACTTGTTTCTGATGCCGGTACAGGATATCCGCATTGGTGGACGAGAGTCTAACGCGGGCTACCAGTTTACCTTTTTGTCAGACGATCTGAACGAGCTACGCGCCTGTGAGCCAAAAAATCAGCCTTGCGATCAGTTAGTTACCGGAATTGGCTGACGTCAACTCCGATCAGCAGGATAAAGGTTCTGAAATGGCCCTGACCTACGACAGGGATACCCTTGCGCGCCTCGGTATCGGCGTTTCTAGCGTCAATACCTTGTTAAATAATGCGTTCAGGCAGCGACAAATATCCACCATCTATCAACCACTCAATCAGTACAAAGTAGTGATAGAGATGGAATCCAAATATACTCATGATATTAGCGCACTGGATCAGATGTTTGTGCTCAACAGCGCTGGGGAGCTGATTCCCCTTTCTACGTTCGCCAGTTGGCGGCCTATTAACGCCCCGCTGTCCGTCAATCATCAGGGACTCTCAGCGGCTTCAACCGTTTCGTTTAATCTGCCGGAATGCGTATCACTCTCTGAAGCAACGGCAGCTATTGAAAGAAGTATGACCGCGTTGGGGTACCCCTCCTCGGTACATGGCAACCCTAACGCTAGCGTTGGACGTTCACTGTTCAATCTGCGCCTGTTCAACATCCCCACCTTTTCCATTGGTTTAAGCGCCGGTTTTCTGGCGCGTATCGGCAGCGGAATATTGCCCTTCACCACACCGCTGTTCTTGCGGTTGGGGATGATCCTGATGATTCTGGGCAGTATGGGCACCAAGCGTATCGTGGTCAGTATTGTTAACCGATTTGGCTACCGCACGGCTTTAATCGCTTCCACGTTGGCGCTATCGCTCAGTACTCTGCTGTTTACCACCGTCGCACTGCTGAACTGGCTGTAGTTGCTGTCGCTGGTGTTGATACTGATGGGCGTTGCTAATTCATTCCGTTTTTCAACCATGAACATACTGACGCTGAAAGACCTATCGGATAACATCGCTAGCAGAGGCAATAGCCCCTGCATAGCGATAACTATGCAGCTTTCCATGAGTCTTGGCGTGAGTCTGGCGGGCATTCTGCTCGATATTTTTGCCCAGCAGGGAACATTCAACATCGCCAGTCCGGAAACTCCTGAGGTATTCCGCTATACCCTATCTCAGCATGGCTGTCATATCGGCACTGCCTTCCCTGCTGTTCTTGCGCGTGTCATCAGACCAGATCAAGCAGAACGCACTACCGCGAAAAAGATGAGAGTATGATGAGATTCGGTATTACCGCTAAACCGTTTCTCGCCATTTTTGCCACCTGCATATTGGTATTGATCACCATGCATTGGGGCGTTCGGATGAGCTTTGAACTCGGATGTGTTGATTATATCAAGCAAGGCAACGCCCAGCGCGTTGAGCAGTTGCATGATGTTTTGCAAGAACAATACACGCAGTATTGCGACTGGATGTTCCTGCGCAACAATAAACGGTTGATGTTCAAACTGCTTCATACTATGGATCAGAATGAAGATGATGGCAACAGCATGCGTGGCTGGCGGGTACGACTCTGGATGCTCAACGCAATCGGCTATTTGGATCGCCCGCGCCGATTGCTACCGAAAGTACATGGCAAGCCATTCGCTATCAGGACAAGGTGGTCGGTTGGGTGTGGTGGCATCCCCCAATGAACGCCTGACGCGCGATGCGGATATCAATTTTGACAGACAGCAACAGCGCACCAGTTGGTTTATTTTTGGGCTGTCAACATTGCTGGCTATGATTTTAATCTGGCTGATGGCGCATGGTTTGCTGGCTCCAGTGAAACGCTTGATACAGGGGATTCGTCGTTTAGCCGCGGGAGAATTTACGGCACGCCTGCCCGTCAATACCCGTGATGAGTTGAGCCGGCTGGCGCAAGACTTTAACCAACTCGCTACCGCATTAGAAAAAAAACGAGCAGTCGTACCGCGCTTTTATGGCCGATATCTCCCATGAGTTGCGCACGCATTTGGCCGTGCTGCGCGGCGAGTTGGAGACAATACAGGATGGTGTACGCAAGGCCGATGCAAGTTCACTGCTTTCTTTGCAAAACGAAGTCTCCACACTTGGCGCGTATTTTTGATCGTTTCTACCGTGCAGAACGGTTACGCAATCGTGCCAGCGGCGGTTCAGGCTGAGATTGGCTATCTGCAAGAATATCGTTGAGGCGCACGGGGGGACGATTGTATGCTAGCGCTTCTCAACTGGGTGGTTTGCAGATAATCGCCGAATTCCCGCTTCATTCACCGGAATTCTAAAACGCCAATGACCTAAACCTTATAAAATGAGACGCTGCCAGAGCAGGTGCTGATTGTTGAAGATAAGCCCACGCTCGGTCAATTGCTAGTGGACTACCTTCAAGCAGCAGAGTACTGGACGCACTCGATTACCTACGGCGACGAAGTACTTCCTTGGGTGCGCAATCACTCACCGTCGTTGATTCTGCTGGATTTGATGCTGCTAGGCACTGATGGTCTGACGCTATGCCGTATCATCCGTCAGTTTTCCAATGTGCCGATTATTATGTCGACCATATCAAAGCCGGTTACTACGGGATCTGGTGGCTGAACCCGACGGGTATTGTGCCGCTAGATCTACAGGTTGATTTACAGCGTGCGTACAACCGCGCCAGCCTCGGGAAATAGCCCTCTTTACCCACGCCCGCCACAATACACGCGTGGGTAATAGTTATACTTTTTCTTCACCATTAGCTGATTTTTACCAGCATTAGCGCTATAATCAGCCTCCTTTACTGTTCCCTTCGGGAACAGCCTGACGTGTGATCAGACCAGAGAGACACCATGTTTAAACCGGAACTGCTTTCTCCGGCCGGTACGCTGAAAAATATGCGCTACGCCTTTGCGTATGGCGCTGATGCGATTTATGCCGGTCAACCTCGTTATAGCCTGCGGGTGCGTAATAACGAATTCAACCACCAGACGCTGGCGCTCGCCATCAATACAGCCCACGAGCTGGGAAAGAAATTCTATGTGGTGGTAAACATCGTTCCGCACAACGCCAAGCTGAAAACCTTCCTGCGCGACCTTCAGCCAGTGATTGGTATGGGGCCAGATGCGTTGATCATGGCCGATCCCGGTCTGATCATGCTGGTAAGAGAAAACTTCCCACAAATGCCAGTTCATCTTTCAGTACAGGCCAACGCGGTGAACTGGGCGACGGTGAAATTCTGGCAGCAGATGGGGCTGAGCCGTGTGATCCTTTCCCGCGAATTATCACTGGAAGAGATTGGCGAAATCCGCCAGCAGGTGCCTGAAATGGAACTGGAAATTTTCGTGCACGGTGCTTTGTGCATTGCTTACTCTGGCCGCTGCCTACTTTCCGGTTATATCAACAAGCGCGACCCGAATCAGGGCACCTGCACCAATGCTTGCCGTTGGGAGTACAAAGTACAGGAAGGAAAAAAAGACGACACGGGCAATATCGTTCACCTGCATGAGCCGATTCCGGTACAGACGGTAGAACCCACACTCGGCATTGGTGAGCCGACTGATAAAGTTTTTATGCTGGAAGAGAGCCAGCGCCCGGGCGAGTACATGAGTGCGTTCGAAGATGAGCATGGTACCTACATCATGAACTCACGCGATCTGCGCGCCATTCAGCACATTGAGCGCTTAACCCAAATGCAAGTGCATTCGCTCAAGATTGAAGGCCGCACTAAATCCTTCTATTACTGCGCACGCACAGCACAGGTTTACCGTCAGGCGATCGACGATGCAGCCGTAGGTAAACCCTTCGACCCGACACTGCTGAAAACGCTGGAAGGTTTAGCGCACCGCGGCTATACCGAAGGCTTTCTGCGCCGTCATGTTCATGAAGATTACCAGAACTACGAATACGGCTATTCGGTATCTGATCGCCAACAGTTCGTCGGTGAATTTACCGGTGAGCAGCGCAACGGATTGGCTGAAGTGACGGTGAAAAACAAGTTCTCCCTCGGTGACAGCGTAGAAATGATAACGCCGAACGGCAACATTCAGTTCACGCTCGATACGTTGCAAAACGCCAAAGGCGAAGCCATCGATGTCGCTCCGGGGAACGGGCATATAGTGTACCTGACGGTGCCGGATGACGTGGCGCTAGAGTTTGCTTTGCTGCTGCGTAACCTGCCGAGTGAAATGACTACGCGTAGCCCAAATGCGGCGTAGAGCAGCGTAATCAGACTCCAGTTTAGCCTGTGACTGTTTTTTTTCATAACACTCAGTTTCATAAAAACGCGATATCGTTTCCGGGTATCGCGTTTTTATGAAACTGAGTGTTAAATCACTATCTCAACCAGCAGAACGACGCTCACATATCCCTTCTGATTCTCAATGGTAAAAATACGGATAACGATGCATTGCGTAGCGCAGTGCAACAGAGCAGAGAAGTAGGGTTTACGCTGCATGTACGAGTCACTTGGGAACAAGGTAATGCCAATATAAAAAATAGCGCAGCGGAAAATAGTAGCCCGATTGAAAATACTTCACGATAAGCGCGATAAACTCAAAATAGAGGAAGTAGATAACAATCCCTTCAATAAGTTGAAGGGAAGAGTCTTGTTCACTGCTGATCAGCAACACCTACGCCAGATGAAATGTCTCTTTCATCAGGAAAATCACCAAAATGGTCGCCAGCAACAATAACCTGATATTGAGTATCGTCTGAAGCATTCGTGCTACTTTAAGCCCACGCACAGAAACCGGCATATGCAGTCCTTCACCCATACGTATTTACCTTACATCATCATCAATTTACCATGCACCACAATGTCATGCTCGCTGCAAGCGTAAGGAAGGCAGATGTCGTTATTATGTCGCTGAGGTTTGTACCCTCAGTCTTTTTCATAACATGTAGGCTTTTACCACACTAAGCTCCGTTTGCACTCATAACGTTTTAGCATTATTTCATTGCGCAACTTACATCATGATGAGAGATGAGAAATGACATAGCCAGGTAGCACGCTACTTGGCTATGAAGATAGTCGGAGTCGTTAGGACTTTAGGAGGAAACGGGCATTGTTTTCTCATCGCGTTTCATGCAACTATAGATCACTGGCAGTACCAGTGGTGTCAACACGGTGACAAAACCTAAACTAAACATGATAACCACCACCATACTCTAGAAGAAAGCATCGCTCAGTAACGGCGCTAATCTCAGTACCGTGCTAAACGCAGTAAGCAGGATCGGGCGTAAACGGGACGTCGATGCATCGATGATGGTTTCTCGCATCGGTTTTTATTCTTGTTGCATACCGATCTCCTCCACCAACACGATACTGTTAAGAATCAGCATCCCGCTCAAAATGAGCAAACCAATCAGGCGCAATGAATCGGAATTGAATACCGGTAAGCAGGAACCCGACAGTGACACCGATTAACGCCAGCGGTACGGTTAGCCAGATAGCGATGGCATGTTTCACCGAACTGAGCATCAATACGGTGATGATGAACATCATAATGAAGGCCTATGGGTAGGCTGGTGAACAAGCCCTGCTTGTGCCTCTTTGGTGCTCTTATAATCACCGCCCCACTCACAAGGCGGTATCCGTCCGGCAGTGCAATGGCATCAATATCAGGCTTAATGCGCCCCAGAAACTCGGCGGAGGTTTCCCCACTCTTGTGCGACGCGGGATCGGCTTATACCGTAAGCGTACTCATACGATAGCGACGCATAATCAATGGATCTTCCCATTCGGTCATAAAGCGACTGACCACGTTATCGATCGGAATGAAGGCTTGTCGCACCTGACTCCAGATCATTACGTCGTTTAGCCTGTCGGCGTTCAACCGTTTCGCATTCGGGGGTGCACAGTATGATAGGCATCAATCGCGTGCCGTCACGATATAGCCCCAAATTGACGCCACCAAAGCTCATCCGTAGAGCGTTATTGATCTCACGCTTGTCTACCGCCCAGCTCTCGCCCAAGATAATCCGAAAATTGCGGACGGATCACCTTACTGCTCTCCTGCCAGTCATGCATGACGCCATCTGAATCCGGATCTGAGTTGTCTATCTGCTCCGCCTTAGCAGTCAACGAACGCAGTATTTTCGGATCGTTACCGATAAACCTCGCCTCAATGGAGCTGTTGTTGAACGGGCCAAACATAATGCGTTTGCCTGCCCTTTCACTGCCGGGTAGTTAGCACGTATATACGCTTCAATATCACCGATGAGAGAGGGGATCTGATTTAAGGCATAAGTACGAACCAGTATCTGAGCATAGTTTGTGTATTGCTGCTGAGCATTATAAGTGAGCATGAACCGTAACGCCCCTTACCCCACCGTCACCATGATATTGTCAACGACGAGTTTGTTCACTAATGTGTTTTTCTATCTCCACTGCAACCTTCTCGGTATAAGCTACATCAGTGCTGTACGGCAGCCAGAGATCGACAAAGAAGATAGGCGTGTTGGACGGTGGAAAGAACTTTCCCTCACGCTGCAAAAGCCAACAACCGCTCTAATTGTCCTGGGCGTTTAAACGCTAATTCCGTTCTGTCTCCAGCAATAATTCTAGCGGGAAAGATACGCACGCTTGCTGTGCACTGTTACTCACTTCCAGAATGCTTACAGCCCGTACGGTAATACTTTTCTCGTGCGCTTCCCTGTTACAAGTAGAAATAAAAAACGCGAGAAGCAAAACAAAGATAAATTTTATTTGCACGATGCAATCTCTTTGGATCAGATTCACGCGACGCTACGTCATTGCCATAACCATTACAGCCGTAAACGCCATAGCAGAAAGGTAAATCAGGCCTGGCACCTGGTTACAATAAACATCCCATTTAGAGCCTATCTCATTAGGGCTATTTTACTTGCCATTTTGGCCCAGCTCAGTGCTCGAAATCCTCACGTACTCCATGACGAGCCACACTCTTTTGAAGCATTGGAAAGGGATATCTGGGCGGTAATGATTATTGAGCACCCATAAAAAGGTTTTGAACATGTAGCGCAGGGCATATTGCACCACACCTTTTGCCGCCAGCGTTCCTGCTGCTGATCGACATTGTCATAACCTAATCGGTCAATGAAAGGCAGACTTAACACGGGCAGATTCAAATCGATGCCCAAATTCATGACCAGCAGATTAATTTCTACACCTTCTTCCAGTGCCAGCGTGACACCTACAGCCCCAAGAACGGAAACCTGAACACCACTTCCTGAGGGAGCCAGACCGACAGGATTTGATATTGTGCGATAATCCTTGCCGATGGTATTAGCCGGCATATCCAATTTCAAAGCGGGTACTTCTCGACCAATATAGGCGAGAAAGGTATTGCTGTTCGGCCCAGGCCAGGCATGATAGGTCTGCGGCTAAGGATAACTTTTGATCGCCTCATCGATCTGCGGGCTCATGGCCTGAGCCGCATCACCGCAGTGTTCGACCAGCAGTTTCGCGTCGCCCCGTACCAAAATTTATCCGGTGGCATGTAGTTGAGATGCAACACATTGTTGCTTCCTCAACTGAATCACTTCATAACGTCGATAACGCGTTTCGCCTTTGGATTTCAGGATAATCCAGGGGTGAACTGCAACCAGGTTACGCCAGCCGTAAGTCAGCGCGGCATACACCTGAACAACGGCCGTTTTCCGCCAACGCACCGGTCAGGTGCAACGCCAGCAGAATCGCGCCGAGCAACCACACTCCTGACCACTCAGCGCCTCACCGCCACGCGTCGAGTGCGCCCAGCTTTGCCAGAAAGACAACAACAATACGCTGAAAATAGCCACGCTAGCAATCTTGGTAAACTTCATTACCCGTCCTGTTAATACCGGCAAAAAATAATGCTTCATTTTTGCATCATCAAAGAAATCAAGGAGCTCAGCAATATCTTTCGCCGAAAAAACGTTCTGTGTGGGCACGTCGATTATTTTTATGCGAACGCGAAGCCATCTCGAGCGGCTTTTACCTCCTCAAGCACGCACATTCTCCACGCTGTGTTCCACATCAACAACGGCTATTCGAATAGCGTAAAGGTCAGATCTCTTCTAGACTCACATTTAACGCTTGCGCGATAATTCGCTCCCCTTTTAGTCATCGCCGAGTGGGTGCATTCGCCAATGTCGATGATGCCAACCCTGATGCCCGGGATAATGCTGACAGCGACGTTCCTTTTCTTTTTAAGGCAATATCTGCTGGGTGCCAATCATGTTTTTCTATTTATGCCTCTTTTTTAATGACCATGAGTCACTACGTTAGTATAAAAATTAACGATTGTGACTAATAGTCCGTGGACCAATCAGCATCAAAAAATAATGCTTACCCTATGAAGACATTCCATTCCATCAGAGCCCATCTAAAGCAATGCGTAAGATCCCTCAGATTGCAGGCTGGTCTATCGCAGGAAGCTTTTGCTGAAAAATGTGGACTGGGGAGACCGCACATATCTTAGCGGAGTGGAGCGTAGTGTACGTAATCCGACGCTCGAAGTGCTTCATATCATTGCCGTTGGCTTGCAAATCGATCTGATCACGCTGTTTGCTTTTAAAGACAATACGTCTTCCACATCACCTGTCGTACGGTAAAAGCGTACTTTTTTATATCCTGTCCCCGTAGGTGTTATTGGCGCAGCCCGTTTCGCAGACGGCGCGCAAAACCGGAGCATACGCAGAGTACGTGAAGATTCTGAGCACTACCCTGCGCTAAAATGGCAAGTAAAATAGCGCAAATGGAGTATGCTCTTCTCCCCTACATAATTCGACTTACAGGATAAAACGTTAACGTTTTGAACAGCACTTGCGCCTTCTAGAGGGGTGAGTCTCAGGGATGAGATTCATTCATCCCGATGGTTTACTCAGGCAAGTGATTCGGGTGACAAATCTGCCGGAAACCAATTTAAACGCTGTTTGTAGCAGCCTCGTTAGAGGTGTGGGCCCAAAAAGATAGGCCGAATAGCAAGCGTAGCTAACGCATCTTCAACTTTCAGTATAGCGGGTATAAATTGTTATTTTCATCTACCAACGAGTATATCCGAGAGGTAGCGGGGAAGTCACCTACCGAGCAAATTTCGGATGCCAAAAAATTGTTGGATGATGGTGTCATTACTAAAGATGAATATCAGAAAATTAAAGCGAAAGCCTTAGCATGATGCATAAACTTAAATAAGTAATACATGCGAGAAGATTATACGGTTATCGAGAGTGGCCGATGTCAACCAACGATGGCTGACATCGGTTTTATCCGCCCTCATAAAAATAATAATTAATCATCTTTTAACGCTCATCATAAATATAAAATACCTTATCGACTCGCCCATTAAGGTTCTTTTGCTTGCTATTTCGACCTACTGAGATTAGGCACTTATGGTCATTGGCAGCGCATTTATATCGGTTTAGTATGTAATCAAATTCTGAACACTCATTCCCCTTTAGAGTCTCCAGTATCAAATGCCAAAAAGAAGGACATTAGATAGGCAAGCATCGACAATACCACAACACTGTTAGCGTTGAATGGACAGGGAGCCGAGGAGAAGGCACAGCAAACTATCGGGCTTATAGCCGTGACCATATTATCCGTTCCAATGGTAAGCCTGATATTGCCGGCTCTTCCGATTCTGCATTTTTGGGCAATGCTCAACGCTGGAACCCGGAAGATCTGCTGATCGCATCAGCCTCGGTCTACTATAAACTGTGGTATTTGCATCTGTGTGCCGATGCCGGCATCTGTGTTATAGCCTATCAGGATGATGCCAGCGGTACGCTGACTGAGGATGACGAAAGCGAGAAGATTACGGAGATTGTGCTGTGACCTCAACTCACTATCACCGCTAAAGAGGATACCGATCAGGCGCTGATGCTACATCATGAGGCCCATCGGCTCTGCTATATCGCCAATTCATTAAATGTTCCTGTCCTCTGTGAAGCGGACATCACCCGAGAAAACCGTTCATCTTGAACAGCCTCTCAGTCATCCTATTAACTCACTGCCTACTCACTCACAGACTGGCTAAATGGGCATTAGGAATATCGGTGATCAACAAACACCCCGGTGTGTGGATGATGCAAAAAGCACCCGCGCAGCGACAGCAACAGCCTGAGGGGCACCCACAGGCCCAGAACACCGGAAGCTCACATGGGTGAATCTCCACCTGTGCGCCATGCACGTTGGGGAAGCGGGATGTAATCTGAATGCCCGGATAGCCTCAGCGGGGCGCAAAGGACGCATTGATACGACCACAGAGGACCGTGAAAACCCCAGTAGACTGTTTGTCGCGCCACGTGGGTACGATACATGGCAACATTACGCTCTTGCGTCACATGGCGTAACGAAATTCCACATTCGATCAGCCTTGCTCGAACGAAAACAAATAGCCAATAACAAAACTGACCAAATCGTCACGCCACAGGTGACGAACATCATCGTATTCCGTAGACAATTCACCGTTTCGCCAGAGTTGATAACGCGATACATCAGTACGAATATCGATGTCCATCCCTAACGTCGGCAGCAAAGGTTTACCGGGTTCTGACACCATTAATAGCGGGCAAGTTTGCGGATTACGTTGGTTGGCAAAATAGCAAAAAATCAGCGGCCTGTGATGCCGGTAACATCATCAGATTACCCTGCATGAAACCCGGAGCCAAACCCGCCCGTATACCCATTAAAAGCGCCGCTGCGAATGCGCAAGCGTGCGTTTGGCACCACTGAGAGACTCGTGACTTTTCCTCTCCGTACGGTATACCAAAGCTCCCACCGCCCGGCGTTTCTATTTCAAAGCAATCTTATGCATTCAATTGCGCACAATCAGCATGACGCAAAGGTTCCACAAAACCATCAGCGCGAATAACCCGGCTGCGTCCCGGTGCACCGGACTGCCCTCCGGAAAGGCCAAAAGCCGGATTAAGCCAACCGTTAGCCAATAGTGACACCGTCATCAGGGCCAGAAAGCACAAAGTCCGCACATCACCGTTCCTCCCACGTCAACGCCCATTCCCTCCGGAACTGCGACGAGTGACATGTCGCTCAAGACGCATGGGATAGCGCAACTCGAATACTTCGGGGTCGGTTAAACGTGAATTAGTCATTAACGTTTTCAAAATATTAGCGCTGTCAAACCCATCAAGTAACTGCCCTTATACATTAAAACGCCCCATCCCCTAACACGACCGGAAATAGTTTCGTAATATTGGTAACGACATCGCCAAACATCAGATGATTCATCGTCGGTTGGCTGGCGGCTATCACGCCCAATGCACCATACAAACAGTTGGTGATACAGGTTGAAACTCAACATTGCCGGTTACCACGGCTGCAGGATAACGCGAGTTTACCATGCTGCCCTCGGGCACCACCAGCGTGCGGAACACGTAAAGCACCACCGTCGACGTAATGGCACGTGGGGCATTAAAGTTGTTTGACTGCTGTGGAAAACTTGCCGGAGACATCAAGCGTAGCAGCCCCGTGAGCGCGATCAACCGTTAACGTCACTCACCTGCGCGCCATTAGCCAGCTCAGTGTGTAGCTACCATTACTCAGACGGGTGATGGCAGGGCGTACCGCGGCTTTCGCGTTATCTTGTACATATCCCATGTAGGCGCGTACTACGGCTAACCCGAATGTGTTCACCATTTCCTAACCCTCGCTTCACCGCCCAGCACTACGGGTTCACCTTTACACTCCAGTAGTGTGTTGGTGGCCACAGTAGTCCCCATTTTTACCGCGTCAATGGCCTGTGTCGGAATTGC
Source organism: Candidatus Malihini olakiniferum (assembly GCA_051305815.1). Lineage (GTDB taxonomy): Bacteria > Pseudomonadota > Gammaproteobacteria > Enterobacterales > Enterobacteriaceae > Symbiopectobacterium > Symbiopectobacterium olakiniferum_B. Next base: position 101,678 of record JBPPLV010000021.1, on the reverse strand, counting down.
ATCGTGCGCATTTAGCCCCTTAAGCGACGCATCCCTTCAACAGCGGCATCCTGATAGTGTTCGGGATTTTCCGACAGCAGCTTGCAGGTAACAATATTGTTCCCCGATTTAAGCCCTACAACATCCGTAAACGTGCATCCCCGGTCTATCCAAAATTGCCAATGTTTGTTACTCATAAGGAAGATGCCGCCCTTGCCGTCTGATCGTAAAGGCCAGACAGTGTTCTGAGCTATCGGGCGATGTTGGAAAGCACTTCACCATCTTTCACTTCACCGGCCATGGTTGTCAGCAAGCAGCGATTACGCACATCGCGAAAACGTTCGACCAGCGCTACACCCGCTGGGGTGGTGGTGTAAAATACCTCTTTGCAGCTTTGCTCACCGCTGATCAGTTGCATCGTCATCAATTTTTTCAGGTAGTAATTAATGACATGGGTATCTTCATAGTTCAGGGTAAAACAGATATCCGCTAACTTTTTACTGCACCCCCGATGGTGCACATGATGCAATAGCAGAATATCGTTAACCGCCAAATCGGCTTCGCCTGCACCTGCCATACAGCGAATGATCTAACGACTAAATACGTTTAAACCACAATCATCCCGAACTCGATTTCAGACAGTTCAGGATAGCGGCGTTGCCAAATGGGCCGACGACAGGATTCGTTCCGGCGCGGCGGAAACGCCCGGCTAATGGGGTATGGGATGTGTCACGGTTTCACTCTAGATTTTTCAAGTATTACCCGTTTATTGCGCTTGTGTTTGACGCAGGGGTTTGCGGTTCCGTGAAGCGGCATCAAAATACTCACCATCCGGTCCGTTTTCCACCAGATCGCGTAGCCTTGGCTTGCTTGCCATTGGCTCTACCTTAATGATTAGCATCGGCTCGAAGGTGCTTCACATAGGCATAAACTACCTTGCCATCCAGTTGGATCATGCACTGCTTACAAGCCTTGTCACTGATGCACGAATAGCGGAAAGCCAAACTGTCGTCCTTATGACGGCAGATCTACTCCAACGCATCTAACAGCGTGGTAACCTGTGCCAGTGGGACACGAAAAGCCTAATAATGACTTGAGTACCGGTACCACGGTCGATATGCAGCACCGTGCTGCCAGCCTCTTTCTGTTCGACAGTATCTGCGTCGTGTTTATCGCTTATGGTATAACCTCCTGCATTTCCGCTACGGCATAACGGTTCAATGTCTAGACACCGTCACGCCATGCGATAGTCTGATTCACGGTCCAGTTGTCATTTTGTCCTGGAAAATCCTCATGCTTATGCCCGTCACGGCTTTCGGTACGCGCCTTTGCCGCTAGCAACATCTGACGCAAATCCAGTGCACCAATACGCCTTCTGTCATGCGGGCTGACGTGACGGTGCCAGGTAATTTACCTCCAGGCTGCCAGACGCATCAACGCGCGCGACAAACCGCGCTGGGTACGACATGGGCTAACGTCATCCTGCATGATGTCACGTAACTGCGCAGTTAGTTCACCAATACCACGCCCTGTGGCTCTTAGTCTGATAGCTTCTGCTCAAAAGCTGGTTGAGCTAACCCCCTCAGCCGCGCGTTATCAGGCACATTATCGTTGTCTTGTACATAACGCGCAGTGTTCCCCCCCCCGCGTGCAGGCCAAAGGTCAGCGCTTCGGTAATCGCATTACCGGATACGCGATTAGCACCGCTAATACCACCCACCACTTCGACAGCAGCAAACAGCCCGGGCAAGTCAGAATACAAATCCGCATCCACTTTGACACCCCCATACAGTAATGCGCCAGCGGTGCAACCTCGACCATTGAGGTACGCAGATCGATCCCTTGTTACGCCAGTCGACCTATAATCGGGCCAAATGCACTGGCCAAGGTTTCTAGCGCAACGTGGCAAAAGCTCAGATAGGCACCACCCGCACGAGCCGGCGCCCTGCTTCTGCCTCTTTGATAACGGCGTAGGTCGCGGCATCACACGTGAAGGTATAGCGCCCTTATTCCGGCATTACCATAACGCTCGACAAACTCTTTCCCTGCCCCGTTAAGCAGTTTCCCCCAACTTGATAGCGAAACGGATCCCACATCACAGGATTGAATCCCACCAGACGAAGGGTCAGATGGCCGATAGGAAAAAACTGTACAAATTCTATATTCTGCAAACATGCCCCTGCACGCAATGCCAATGCGTGGCCGTTTCACACATGTTAAGAGAAGACACGCGCTGCTGCGTCGATAAAGACGCGTGACGCCCCCCGTAGCCAGCACGACAGCGCGATCACGAATCCACTACGCAGCGCCCGCTGGCACGATACAAGCCAACAGCCCCGACCACCCGGTTACCTTCCTACAGTAGCTCGGTAATGTGCAAATCACCTACCGCCGTATACGCTCCTGCGCTAGCAGTTGAGCACGCAGTGTGCGGACCAGCGCGGCAGCTACCGTCATCTGGGCCATGATAGTCGCACCACCCTCGGCCAATCAGACTGTGATCCACCAGTAACATCTGTTGTCCCTACTGGGCGGCAGCGATAGCAGCACACATGCCTGCACCGCCTGCGCCAATCACCAGGATATCGGTATTCAGATTATGTACATCACTCACGCAGCCCCTAAATACGCTTGACGGACCATAGAATTCGACCAAATCTGCGCAGCGCCTTGCGCGATGACCTGGCTGTGCTGTAATGCATAGGCGTTATCCGCCAGTTCCAACGCGATGCGTACATTTTGTTCCACCAGCAAAATCGTCTGGCCCTGCGCTTTCCAAACGAAGACGACAAACGCCAGCATCACATAGCGCCATACCGGCAGACCTGCGGTATGTGGCGCCAGCCTATCTTCTCGGATACCACGCCATGCTCGGTCAATCTCCGATTTCATCAGTCGATCGGCAAGAAACAACGCGACACCCAAGACCAACACCACCAGCCAGAACTTACTCGATAAGTCAGTTAGAAGTAGATCACCCAGTAGCTCTGAACGCGGAGCAGGAATGCCAGATATCCCATCGGACCATGCGTCACCGGTAACCAGGTCATAAACACCGGAAAAACGATCTTCCCGATTGCCAACGTGCCTAACGCAGCAGTGTGTCCACTGATTTTCATCAGCGGCAATGCTGCCAGCAGGACGATGCCTCCGGCCAATACGGCACCGCCGAGAAGAGCTAGCTCAACCGGTAACTGATAATGGCGCGCAAGAACGGTCACGCAGTAAGCCCTACATCATGGAAGGTGCTATGACCGATGGACATTCACCATACCCCGGCAACCAGCGACACACTGGCTATCAGGAGCGCAAAAATCATGGCATAGACTACCGCCTGCAACAGATAACCACCCTGTGTCAGGACAGGCGACAACGATAGCACCACCGCCAATGCCAGGAATCCCCAAGAGGGCAATTCAATCGCTGCATTACTGGCACGCTGGCTGGATGCGGAACTAAGCAAACTGGTGCTGGGCATTGCTAATGCCGCCGCTGCGCCGCCGCCCAATGCAGACAAACGCTGATTCCCAGCAATTCCTTGCGGCCTGAACAACAAAAACACTAACAGCACTGAAAACGCCACCAGATCGTGAAATCCTTCGCCCGCGTAAGCGCTGGCCAGCGTCTCCACCACACCTAACATCATCCCCCAGCAATGCGCCGGGTATACTGGTCAACCCGCCTAGCATCGCGGCAGCAAAGCCTTTCAATGCAAAGTGCAATCCCATTTACGGAAAGACACTCTTGAAATAGAGTGCCACCAGAATTCTGCTGATGGCACCGAGCGTCCCTGCTAGACCAAAAGCCAGCAAGTGTACATTTCCGGTACGCACACCGAGCTGAGCAGCGGCATCCCGATCCTGAGCAAGCGCCCGCAGGCTGTGCCCGAGCCAGGTTCGCGACAAAAACAGCGTCAACAGCAGCGCCACGCTGCCACCGAAGCTAAAGATCAGAATATCGGTGCTGGTAATGTAGGCACCGCCAATAAAAAGGTGCGATCTTCAAAAGGCGAAGGAAATGCCTGACTTTCTGGTGACTAGACGATCTCCTCCAGTTGATCGATGATCATACTCAGCGCCAGCGTAGAGAGCAACAGCGCGATGTAGGCGACATCCTGCAACGGACGTAGTGCTAATTCTCCAGCAACATACCGAGCAAGGTGACTAATAGCACAGAGAGCGTAGCGGCCACATGCAACGGCAAGCCAAAACTCACCACGCCGCTGAACGCGAAAAACGTGCCCAGCATAAACAGCGCCCCTTGGGTAAAGTTGATCAGATTGGAAGTACCAAACACCAGGCTGAAACCCAGCGCAATCAGCGCATAAACCTGATCAATTGCAACCCCATTGAGTATTTGACTTAAAAACAATTCCATAACAACCCCGTACTACACAACACGCAATATAACGATCCAAAGCGGGATCAGAACAACTCAAATTTGCCGTTACATACCGTGATAAAAATCGGTGCTTTGCGTATGTTACTGTTTTCATATTGCATTACACCGGTCACCCCCTGAGTAAGCTGGCCCATCGGCTAGCGCATCATGCACCGTCTGTCCGGTCAACGGTTTACCGGATTCAACGGCCTTGCGAATTGCTGCTACGCCAACGCCAGCGGCATCATAGGCCAGCGCAGAAAACTGATCGGGTACATGACCAAAACGCGATTGATAGGCCTTGACGAAATCAGCCTGACGCGGGTCTCCCGAGAAAAACAGGGCATAAAGTACCGCACCTTCTGCGGCTTTACCTGCCAGCTCGATAAACTTTGGGGAGGTCAGTGGAATGCTGCCGCTAACAGGCACCGTAATGCCCGTCTGACGCAACTACTGGATAAAAATATAGGCTTCCTGACACGGTAATGCCAGGAATAGACCGTCCGGATTTGCAGCCCGTCATTTACTAATCAGCGGACGAAAATCTTTGGCATTGGGCTGCATGCTTTCCAGCAATACCACGTCTCCGCCCCCTTTTTTAATCGCCTCTGTCGTCGCCTTGCCGGTATACCCCCAGTCATCCTGCGAATAAGGAATAGCAATGAGGGTGGCTTTCAGCGCCTTTTGAATCATGTTGGCGTTGTACTGGGACAAAATATCGTCAGTATTATTCTGCCGGAATTGGTAATTGCTTTGTTTGGAATAATCCGGATTTGATGATATGGAGCTTGTTTGTGGAATTTTTGCTTCGATACATGCGGGTGCCGCAGCTAGTGATGCTGTGGTAGACCATGAACCAATACCGAGTACCACGCTCGGTTTGCTGGTAATTTTGCGTGCTACCGCTGCCACTTCTTGCAGTGAGTTACGATCGTCCTCAATCACTAATTCAATTTTATGTCCATCAATACCGCCAGCGGCATTAACGCCGTCAACATACAATGCAATGGCATTACGGGTACTGATGCCGTATTCAGCAAAAGACCCAGATAAATGCGTAAATACGCCAATTTTAATCGGTTCTGCAGCCACTGCCGCTCCCGATAACTAATGACGCTGCCAGCGCTCTAGCCGTAATAGATTTCATAAAACGCATCGCAAACTCTTGGTGTTGACTTAACCCGAAAATACCGTACCGCCCTGATGGCAAATGGTAGCAGAGAAAAGCTCACTATTTATGCTGATACTAATTTTTTATTGATAAAATGCATACGTTTTATAAATGATAACCTTATGTGGTTATCAGATAAGCCATGCCAATGCGTGGGCATCGCCCTGTGACCCCCCCTCAATAGATGGGTATTTCCCACATAATTTAGGTTACAGAAAGGTGGCAGCGTACAGGTAACTTGAGGTATTAAGAGTATACATTTGTAACACTTTCTTACGCTATAACCAGAGTGTGGCGATCAATATTCTGTTTTAACTACCGTTATGAAGAAAACAAATAATATATTGTGGATGTTGATAAGCGGCTCCCCTATGAAAGTAAATACATTAACGAAGTTATTGTTTCTATGCCCTGTGCTGTTATTGAATATTGCGCACGCGTTAGATCGCCGTTAGGTACAAGAACCCATCCACCCGCGGCAGATTTGCACCACACTGACACCTAAACAGGGAAATAATCAGCAGAAGATTTAGCAAGCCATCGATCGCTGCCCTGCGGGCCAAGCCGTAAAATTTAACCGCTACCCAGAGTCGGAATACTTTCTGAACGGTCTGCTCACTCTGCGTCCGGTATCTGGCTGTGGGTCGGTAAAGGCACAGTGCTCGCCGCCTTCCGCCAATCCCACTGATTAAGATAGAGGCAATAGCCTTTGCGGTACCTCAGCGACCAGAAGGGACAATGCCAGCCTTTTATCCATTTTGATAAAACACAGAGCGGTGGGATTGTCGGCCAGGGCACCATTGAAGGATAAGGAAATCAGGTTATGGAAGACAAAACAGAAACCTGGTGGCAACTTTCTCGGCGGGAACAAAAAGAAGAAAGTAATCAGAATGTGCCACTCCTTATTTAGTTGGATAATGCTAAAGACCTGAGCTTTTACCAAATTCATTTAATTAACTCACCTAACTTTCATCTAGTGTTGAATAAGGTATAAGGGATCACAGTGTGGGGAATCGTTATCAACATGCATGAGGTAACGATCCGTAAGATCCTGACACCCGCCGCGTTTGAAAACGCGATTAAAGTTCATCCCGCTATCGGTAGCAGTATCAATGCCATGATTCATTTACCCGCAATAGCACACGAATTGGGCTGGGTACTAAAACCGGAATTGTTCGATCGGATTAATAATAAAATCCCTTATCTGACCAATATTCAACCTAGCAGTGAATATGTCACGGAAATGTTCTGGTTTGCTGACAGCGTCCCCATAGTACATTGGCTGCTGCGGGATAAGCTGAATCTGGATGTACTGACCGTCACTGGCCACTCATGGTGGATAACCTCGAGATGCTGTATTAGTCAGGTTTTTTCACGCGTAATCATGGCTAATTAAAAAATTACCGCGTCAGTTCAGAGGATGTTATTCGTAAACCAGAAAACGCTAGTAAAATAGGCTCTATTGCCGTACTCAAAGGCAATATTGCGCTGGAACGGTGCCGTGATCAAATATGCGGCCTACCATCCTGATATATGCCCCAGAAATGTTGATGACTACAGATGCCATGGTCTACGATAAGCGTCTGGACGGAAAAGTCGCTTTGATTACTGATGGCCGTTTTTCGGGTGCCATCAGTAATCTCTGTGTTGGGCACGTTTCTCCTGAAACTGCAGATGGCGGACCTATCGCACTGGTACAGGATAATGACATCATTGAAATGGATGTGCATAAGCGTAGACTAAATATCATCGGGATCAACGGCAAACGCTGTTCAGAAGAAGAAATAACTCGCACTTTGGCTAAACGTCGAGAACATTGGGTCAAGCCGGATTATTCCCAGCGTCGGGTGTGTGTTCAAACAATGCACCCAACATGCCGCCTGATTGATGGCGGGAGCTTATACCGAGTAATTCGCACTGTGGCGCCCCTTATTCGAGACGCCTGATTTGCTGTTTCAATAAAGGATAAATTGATATCACATTTAACGAAGTGCAATGGCGTATTTCCTCCGGTACTAACCATTGTTGATGAACAAGGACAACTGGATAAAACCGGCATGGCAGCCATGATCGACCATATAATTGAACATAATGTAGATGGCTTGCTGTTTCTGGGGAGTGGTGGCGAGTTTTGTCACATGACGAAAGCACAGCGACTTGAAGTTGCAGAGTTCTGTGTACACCACATCGCCCATCGCATCCCCGCCTTACTGGGAATAAACAGCGCCAGCACATTAGAGGGTCAACACGCCGATACGCTGGAATTTGACGCCGTGCTGGTATTGAATCCCTATTATGCCCTGTTGAAAGATAAATCCATGTTTCAGCATTTCAAACGCGTTGCCGAAAACGTGCAGCAAACACCCGTGCTGGTTTATAACTTCCCGGCACTGACGAGCCAAGATATCAGCATTGACGTTCTAAAACGCTTAGTGAAAGACATCGATAACGTCATCGACATCAAAGATACGGTAGATAACATCAGTCATATTCGTGAAGTCATTAATGAAGTAAGGCTGCTACGTCCTGATTACGTTATCTTTTCAGGATACGATGAATATATGCTCGACACATTGATTCTTGGCGGCAATGGCGGAATTCCAGTTACCGCCAATTTTGCGCCACACATCACCTGCGGTATTTAACAAGCATGGCAAATGAAAGATTATCCGACGCTGTTCAGTTTACAGCGACAACTCGCCGCGCTGTCCTCAGTATACAGTCTGGATACCCCCTCCTTTGGGATTGTCAAAAAGGCAATTCAACTGTTTGGCATGGATATCTCGGTGCAGGTACTTCCCGCAGCCTTACCAGCTGATGCAGAAAAAAGGCTCAAATTGAGAAACTCCTCAAGCGGGCTGGCGTGCGTTAATGACAATGGCGGGTTAAACTACGACTGCATTAATTACAGCAATTAAGATAATTTACGGCCGACCTCGATTATGAGTTGAGCCAAAGATTCACTTTTTTCATCAGGGATTTGGAACGTGACACCAGAGACACTCAGCGCAGCAAAAACGTGGTGTTGAGCATTAAATACCGGTACTACAATGTAAAGAACGCCTGGATTGTCTTTTTTATTATAGTACCCCAACCGCAGCGACGAATCTCTGTCAGCTTTTTGCTTGAGCACCTGAAGATCGGTAATAGTAGTATCGGTATAACACGTAAGGGCTGCTCTTCAGGCAACAGGGCAGCCAGTTGCTCTTCGCTCAGCCACGCGATCAACGCCTTACCCAGCCCAGAACTGTGTATTGACAAACGCTTTCCCTCCCAACTATGGATAACGACTGCCTGTGGGCTTTCCAGCTTCAAGAAGTAAATGGGGAAGCACCTTCCAACACACCCAAATGGCAGATTAAACCTGTAATATCATGGATATGTTCAAGAATGGGCAATGTAACCTTTTTAATATCATATTGTTCAGCAGCTTTTTTCCCAAGTTCGTACAACCGCAAACCCAGATAATATTTATCGTTATCCTGCCGCAAGAACCCATTGCTCAACTATACCGTTGAGCAGAGATGAGGTACTACTTTTTGCAACCTTTACGCCCTAAAATATCTGCGTAAAGGTTGCCCCGTTGCTCTCTGCAAGAAACGCGAAGATGCGGGAGATTTTATCAAAAGCAGGAATAGTCGTAGTAATCGTTTCCATAAGAATATCGTTATCTTCTTCACTTATATTTTACTGACTCAACACGATGGCACTTTATTTCCATACAAGATCATTATGTAAGAAGGTCATGGGTAGTGTCACTTTTTTATTCTGTATTACTTCGCTTTTTTTCACACGCCTTCGCAAAATAAAAAGAAGCGACATCTATAATTAAAAAAATACTGACTATTTACTATTTAACGCGCTGGTCTATTCTCAAATAGATAACCCAATATTGCAGAAATTCATGAAAAAGTTTCTACTTAAAAGCGCGGGAGTATTCTCATGAATTTCTAACTCAAATATGCCAGTAGCACATCATAGGATCCTATCCAGACTGTGGCCGATTTTACCAACAAGATTAATCATGAAGATTAATACGGTAATTTTTTGCTGCTCTCCTGACTACGATTTGGATATTTTATGTAGAGAGCTAAACAAATCCTTTTCCTGCACATGTATAGGTTACATCATTTCCGGGTAAATTGGTACTCAGGGATTTCAACATACCGGCTTGGTGGGATTGGTCTTAAACAGGAATTTTAGCGCTCACACTTTCACGATTCACCCTCTGGAAAACTATGCCGAAATAGCCGATGACATTGCCGAAGCTATTCACCGCGATAGTTAGGATACGCGCTCTTCATCGTTTTAGTCTGCTGCTGGTCGATGGCCTCTCAATAACTGAGAAGCGTCTGGTCGCAAGCCTGTACCAACAAATAGGTAATATTCCGATTATCGGCAGTGCTGCTGGCGATGACCCCTATGTTCGTTCCATACAAAAAAATGGAACGCCGATTTTTCTCTTACTTGTTACTACGCTATTAAAGAAAGAATTATTGTTTCTATCGGCAAAGCGGAAGATCCGGTCCAAACGCTTGAGCAGGCTTTCAACAAGGTCAAAGAGACGCTCGCTGAACCCGTCATCATTAGTTGTGATTGCATCCTGCGCCGTATCCAATTTTAATAAGAAGGGCTTGATCAACAGATTGCTAACATCATGATGAAAAACCGCGTCGTAGGGTTTTCCACTTACGGCAAGCAATACAACGGATTGCATATGAATTAAACCTTCACCGGAATAGCCATTAGAGGATAGCGGGTTGACCGAAAGAACCTATTCCACTCCCCACTGTATCATCCATGTCCAGCGCCGAATACGAACGCAAACTGGCCGCTAAAGATAAAACGATCGATGTACTAAAGCGCCGTATCATACGAGAGAAGGCACAAGAGCATGCAACACTTTTCACAATTCTCAAGCAAAACGTGGGCCTAGAAAAAGTCGTGCCCCGTAAAACGTTGGAATTAGAAAATTAACGAAGTGAGTTGGAAAAATCACTCAAAGAGCTGTGTTTAACCCAAGCACAACTCCTTCAGGCGCAAAAGATGGAATCCATTGTTCGACTCACCACAGGCATCGCCCACGAGATAAACACACCTACGCAATATGTCTGCGATAATATGGGCTTCGTGAAAACCGCAGCATCGTCGCTTATCAGCCTACTAGAAACAACGCAAGTACTGTTCGATGCGATACCGAGAAAAATGTACTGGAGAGCCAGCCGTGGCGGCATTCGACACCGCCAGCAAATAGTTGAAAGTGGATTTCTTGTGTCGGCAAATCCCTGGAGCGTTAGACAAATCACTTGAAGGTCTTGGTCATATCGCAAAAATCATCGCCGCTATGAAAGAATTTTTTTACCCTTCTCATAACGAAAAAGAGCAGGTGGATGTGCTCGATATTATCAAGATCCCTTCTTAATCAATATTGTAGGTCATCAAACGTGTTTGTCTAAATATGTCATCTTCTCGCGCATTCTGACAGCGATACACGACAAATTGCAAGGCTACTTAGCAGTAATCCTGTTCTAAGCGCTAAAATTTTACAACTTGCTAACTCGACCTATTTCTCCAGAAGCAGCAACATAATGAATATCGGAAATGCCATCGGCCATTTTGGTTTGGACCAAGTTAAGATTCTCATCCTGGCATCGCAAGTATTTTCTGAAGCTAAAACAGACCCATATATAGCGCAGTTACAGAAAAGTGCCCTGCTCGTCTCAACGCTGGCAGCACAAATTTTAGGTCATCAAAGTACGGCGCAAACCGCTGCACTGCTTGCCAATATCGCACAACTGATACCTGAAATCAGAAAGCATCATAGCGTAGCTGCAACAAGGTGCAGTAACACCACCGCTTACGCTGCAGTAAGTGCATATCTACTGTCATTATGGGGAGTGCCTTTGGATATCGTGGACGCAGTGGCTTACCAAGAGCAGCCCTCCTCATCACAGAGAATGTATTCAGTGTGGTCGGCGCTGTGTATGTAGGCGTTGCTCTCGCGAATAGCACTCCTCTCGACTTGAGCTATCTTGAACAAACCGGCATGCTTAGCAAGCAACCTTTATGGCAAGACATGCTCTCCCATATACCTGACCGATACATTAATTGAACTGCAGCCATAACGTTTTTCTGGAAATCCGCAATTAAACGCGCAAGTCCATCATCCATATTTCCTCCGGCTATGTCATAACGGGGCTACACCATAAGTCTATTTCTGCATTGATATGATTATTAAATATTACGCGATGACAAACATGCTCAAAACACGAAAAAGCCGGCAATCATGTGGGCTTAAAGGTGTTTTACTGCTTATACTTGCAGGCTATTACCAGACGTTAAATCATTCCCATTCGATCGTTGCTGGCGGCTTGCCCGAAACGTCGTAAACCACGCGAGAAATACCATCCACTTCGTTGATGATGCAGTTGGAAACACGGCCCAGGAAGTCATAAGGCAGGTGTGCCCAGTGCGCAGTCATAAAGTCGATGGTTTCAACTGCGCGCAGAGAAACCACCCAGTCGTATTTACGACCGTCTCCCATCACACCAACGGAACGCACCGGCAGGAACACGGTAAACGCTTGGCTCACTTTGTGGTACAGGTCAGCTTTGTGCAGTTCTTCGATGAAAATAGCATCGGCACGACGTAACAGATCGCAATACTCTTTCTTCACTTCACCCAGCACACGCACGCCAAGTCCCGGACCGGGGAACGGATGGCGGTACAACATGTTGTACGGCAAGCGCAGTTCAAGACCAATCTTACGCACTTCGTCTTTGAACAGCTCTTTCAACGGTTCAACCAGACCTAGCTTCATCTCTTTCGGCAAGCCACCCACGTTGTGGTGGGATTTGATAATGTGCGCTTTACCGGTTTTAGACGCCGCAGATTCAATCACGTCAGGATAAATGGTGCCCTGCGCCAGCCATTTCACTTCAGTCTGTTTGCTCGCTTCTTTATAGAATACTTCGATGAACACGCGACCAATGATTTTGCGCTTAGCTTCCGGATCGTTTTCACCTGCCAATTCAGACAGGAAACGATCTTCCGCTGCAACATGCACAATATTCAGACCAAAGTGGTCACCGAACATTTCCAGAACTTGCTCTGCTTCGTTCAAACGTAGCAGGCCATTATCCACAAACACGCAGGTCAGACGATCGCCAATGGCACGGTGCAGCAGCATCGCCGTTACAGAGGAATCCACACCACCAGAAAGGCCAAGGATCACGCGATCATTACCAACCTGTTCACGTAGGCGCACCACTGCATCATCAATGATTTTCGCTGGGGTCCACAATGCATCACACTGGCAGATGTCACGTACAAAGCGCTCGAGTATGCGTTGCCCCTGACGGGTATGGGTCACTTCTGGATGGAACTGTACGCCGTATAAGCGTTTTTCTTCGTTAGCCATAATGGCAAACGGGCAGGTATCGGTGCTGGCAACGGTAACGAAATCAGAAGGAATTGCCGTCACTTTATCACCGTGGCTCATCCATACATCCAGCAATGGCGCGCCGCTTTCACTCAATGCGTCCTGGATATCGCGCAGCAGTGCACTTTCGGTTTTTATTTTAACCTGTGCATAACCAAATTCACGCTCACTTGAGCCTTCAACGTACCCGCCCAGTTGCATTGCCATAGTTTGCATGCCATAGCACACGCCTAGCACAGGTATACCGGCCTGGAATACGTATGCCGACGCACGCGGGCTGTTGTGCTCGATGGTGCTTTCCGGACCACCAGAAAGGATGATGCCCTTCGGATTGAATTCACGAATCTGTGCTTCGGTCACGTCCCATACCCAGAGTTCACAATAAACGCCCAGTTCACGCACACGACGTGCAACCAGTTGTGTGTACTGCGAGCCAAAATCTAGAATGAGTATACGGTGTTGATGAATATTTTCTGTCATGAGAGGCGTATTCCAAAATACGTAAGGAGCAAAAAATAAGAGAAACCGGCAAAGTTTAATGGGTTTCTGTCAAATCAGTCATCACATCGGCAGATTGGCCGGCGCCAAATCAAACCATGCGATAGTTCGGGGATTCCTTGGTGATGGTAACATCATGCACATGGCTTTCCTGAATGCCCGCATCGCTGATGCGTACAAACTCGGCCTGAGTGCGCAATGCGTCGATCGTGCCGCAGCCGGTTAGCCCCATGCAAGAACGTAAGCCACCCATCTGCTGATGCACGATCTCTTTCAGGCGGCCTTTGTAAGCCACACAACCTTCGATCCCTTCCGACACCAGTTTTTCAGAAGCATTGTCGCTTTGGAAGTAGCGGTCAGAAGAACCTTTCGACATAGCACCCAGAGATCCCATCCCACGGTAAGATTTAAACGCACGGCCCTGATAAAGCTCGATCTCGCCCGGAGATTCTTCCGTTCCCGCCAGCATAGAGCCTACCATCACACAGGCTGCCCCTGCCGCAATGGCTTTGGCGATATCACCGGAGAAACGGATACCGCCGTCAGCAATCACCGGAATGCCTGTACCTTCAAGCGCCTCTACTGCGTCGGAAATCGCGGTAATCTGCGGTACACCCACGCCGGTAACAATACGGGTAATACAAATAGAACCAGGGCCAATGCCCACTTTTACTGCGCTCACTCCCGCTTCAGCCAGCGCTTTGGCACCCGCGCCCGTCGCAACGTTACCACCGATAATTTGCAGATCGGGGTATTTGACACGCGTTTTACGAATGCGCTGTAACACCCCTTCGGAGTGACCGTGTGAGGAGTCAATCAGCAACACGTCAACACCGGCAGCAACCAACGCATCAACACGTTCTTCGTTACCCGCCCCCGCGCCTACAGCGGCACCGACGCGCAAGCGACCGTGCTCGTCTTTACAGACGTTAGATTTGCGTTCTGCTTTCTGGAAGTCTTCCACGGTAATCATGCCGAGCAGATGGAAGCTGTCATCCACAACCAGCGCTTGCTCAATACGTTTCTCGTGCATTTTTTGCAGCATGACTTCACGCGCTTCGCCTTCACGCACCGTCACCAGACGTTCTTTCGGCGTCATCACTACGCTGACTGGACGTTCCAAGCCAGTCACAAAACGCACATCGCGACCGGTGATAATGCCCACTAACTCATTCTCGTCCGTCACCACCGGGTAACCGGCAAAGCCGTTACGCTCGGTCAATTCTTTTACCTGACGCAATGTGGTGCTTGGGGTCACCGTTTGTGGGTCAACCACAACGTCGCTTTCATGACGTTTCACACGACTGACTTCTTCTGCCTGACGCTCAATCGACATGTTTTTATGAATAAAACCTAAACCGCCTTCTTGTGCCAATGCGATAGCCAAGCCGGATTCAGTGACGGTATCCATGGCGGCAGAGAGCATAGGAATATTCAGGCGAATGCTTTTCGTGAGCTGAGTGCTGAGGTAAGCAGTGTTCGGTAGAACGGTGGAGTGAGCGGGAATTAGGAGAACGTCATCAAACGTCAGTGCTTCTTTGGCAATACGTAGCATGGGCAATATCTCATGTGGGGATGCGATAAAATATTGCCATGACATTGTACAGAGCGTAATCGGTTGCCTCCAGCTTTTTTATAAAAAAACTTGATTAACCTTTCAGGCAAGGTATTATCAGCTAATTAACCCTATGTTTTAAAATTTGATATCGCTCACTAAATCGGGTTAGCCAACGTTATGTCCCAAGCGCCATCGTCCGCTATTTTTACCGTCAGCCGCTTAAATCAAACAGTCAGGCAATTGCTAGAAATGGAAATGGGACAAATCTGGCTCTGCGGCGAGATTTCCAACTTTTCCCAACCCTCTTCCGGCCATTGGTATTTTACGCTGAAAGATGAGCGTGCTCAGGTGCGCTGCGCCATGTTTCGTACCAGCAATCGACGTATGACTTTTTGTCCACAAAACGGGCAGCAGGTACTGCTGCGCGCGACGATAACCCTGTACGAACCGCGTGGTGATTACCAACTACTGGCAGAGAGTATGCAGCCCGCAGGCGACGGCCTATTGCAACAGCAGTTCGAACAACTTAAGCAAAGATTATCAGCAGAAGGGTTGTTCGATCAGCAGTTCAAACAGACGCTACCGCGTCCAGCCAGCAGTATCGGTGTAATTACTTCACCTAGCGGCGCTGCGCTGCACGATATTCTGCATGTGCTACAACGGCGCGATCCGGCGCTGCCCGTGTTGATTTATCCAAGTCAGGTACAGGGTGAAGATGCCCCAGTGCACATTGCTCGCGCCATCCAGCTTGCGAACCTGCGGCAGGAGTGTGATGTACTGATCGTTGGGCGTGGCGGCGGTTCGTTGGAAGATCTCTGGAGCTTTAACGATGAACGGGTGGCGAGAGTCATCTTTGCTAGCCGAATTCCCGTGGTCAGCGCCGTCGGTCATGAAACTGATGTGACTATCGCCGATTTTGTCGCAGATTTACGCGCCCCCACGCCGTCAGCGGCAGCAGAGTTGGTGAGCCGCGATCGTAATGAACTGCTGCTCCAGCTACAAACACAGCGTCAGCGGCTGGAAATGGCGATGGACTATTCACTGGCGCAGCGACAGCGCGATTTCTCTCGACTCCACCACCGTTTGCAACAACAGCATCCGCAACTGCGGTTGGCACGCCAACTTAATCAATTAATCATCCTGCGTCGCAGGCTTGATGAGAGTATGCAACAGCAACTCCGTTGCGCGGCGCTGCGCAGTGAACGATGGCAACAACAACTGACGCAGCAGCAGCTGCTTTCACGCATTCACCACGCTCAGCAACATCTTCAACAAGTGCAGTATCAATTGCAGCGGCTAATCACTCGCCAATTAACCGAGAATAAGCAACGGTTAGGTGAAGTATGTTCGCACCTGGAAGGTGTCAGCCCGTTAAAAATACTAGCTCGCGGCTATAACGTGACCACCACATCGTTCGGGCAGGTTTTGCGTGCCACTGCTCAGGCAGTACCAGGCGATACGCTAAAAACCCGGTTACAGGACGGCTGGGTCGAAAGCCAGGTCACACAGGTCACGCCTAATGCTAAAAAGCGCGCGACGGAAATCGCTATAACGATTTCTACGCAAGCAGATAACTGAAAAGCCGCGTATTCGAGTAATAAAAACGTGGTAACAGTGCCTACGCCCCATAGAGGATCATGGGGAGATGCGCGGCAATCGACTGTTGGCTGGTCACCACGCTGAAAAAGAGCAGGAAAGGCAATGCCAGATTAAACACCAGTTTCATCGCTGAATCGCAAAAAGCGTCATCCAACTGCCCCAAATGGCGCAGCATAATACCCATCAGCAGGATCAACAGGTTGGTCATGGTAACGTTAAAGGTAAAACTCCAGGTTTCGCAATACATAGCTTACGCTTTCATAGAAGATAGAAGGTTGACGGTCATTGCCATCCAAGGCCACCATAAAAATGGAGCGAATCGTCGATTCTACCCCATTCTGGTTATTTGCCTTTCTTGATGTGTTGTATCAAACGCTTACGCTTACGCAGCTGATTTGGCGTGAGCGTATTATACTTCTCGGCAAAGGGGTTTTCCCCCTCTTTGAATTGAATGCGAATGGGTGTACCCATTACGTTTAGCGAACGGCGGTAGTAGTTCATCAGGTAGCGCTTGTAGGAATCCGGCAGGTCTTTTACCTGATTGCCATGAATCACCACAATCGGTGGGTTATAGCCCCCGGCATGCGCATATTTCAGCTTCACGCGACGGCCACGTATCAGAGGCGGCTGATGATCATCAGAGGCCATTTGCATAATACGTGTCAACAGCGCAGTACTGACGCGCTTGGTCGCGCAGGTGTAGGCTTCACGTACCGATTCGAACAGGTTGCCGACTCCGCTACCATGCAATGCAGATATGAAGTGCACACGAGCAAAATTAATGAACCCTAAGCGCAGATCGAGCATCTCTTTTACTTGCTCTTTAATCTCCAGCGACAGCCCGTCCCATTTATTTACCGCAATAACCAGAGAAAGCCCGGTATTCAGAATAAAGCCCAGCAGTGAGAGATCTTGATCGGAAATACCTTCGCGTGCATCGATCACCAGCAATACCACATTGGCATCTTCGATCGCTTGCAGCGTTTTAATTACCGAGAATTTCTCTACGGTTTCCGTTACCTTGCTGCGCTTACGCACTCCAGCGGTGTCGATCAGCACATATTCACGACCATCGCGTTCTATCGGAATATAGATACTGTCGCGGGTCGTTCCCGGCATGTCATACACCACCACACGCTCTTCACCGAGAATGCGGTTGGTCAGGGTAGATTTTCCCACATTCGGGCGCCCGACAATGGCCAGTTTGATGTGCATACTTTCTGGATCGAAAGTATCTTCTGTTTCGCCTTCAGTCTCAGTATTTTCACCCAACTGCTCTGCCCAATAGGCGGTATTGGCTTCTTCTTCCGTCAGTTCAACCGGTTCATCTTCTTCTTTGGCATAGAGCAGAAGCACGTTTTCCAGCAAAGACGTCACGCCGCGACCGTGAGAGGCCGCCATGGGGTACACTTCCCCCAGCCCCAGCGCATAAAAATCAGCCATTGCGCTATCTGCATCGACACCATCAATTTTGTTGGCAACCAGAAAGGTCGCTTTTTCGCGGCTACGTAAATGTTGTGCAATGTCCTTGTCCGTGGGCATCAGGCCCGCGCGCGCATCCACCATAAATAACACGATATCCGCTTCTTCAATGGCGACCAGCGATTGCCTCGTCATACGGGTTTCCACCCCCTTTTCCGAACCATCGATACCGCCAGTATCAATGATAATGAACTCCTGACCTTCCACCTCAGCCCGACCGTACTTACGGTCACGCGTCAACCCAGGAAAATCCGCCACCAGAGCGTCACGCGTACGTGTCAGACGGTTAAACAGGGTAGATTTTCCCACATTCGGGCACCCAACGAGCGCGATGACAGGTATCATTTCACAACCTCATTAATTATATTTCAACATGTTACAGCGAATAGGCTCGATGATATTTAAAGACGAAACGGTCCCTGATTCGTTCATGAGCCGTTTCAAGGCTCGCACCGCATACGCAGTGCAGCTATTTTTTAGCGGGTAAACGCGTATACGTCGCCGTTTTTCGCCTGAATCAGCAGCTTGTCACTGGCCACAATCGGGTCGCTTAGAAAGCCGGAACTGTCCACTTTATGCTGCGCAACGAAACGACCATCCGTAGTATTAATCCAGTGCAGGTAACCTTCAGAATCCCCCACCACCAGATAACCATTATACAGTGCGAGGCCGGTCAGATTACGGTGCAGCAGATCGCTTTGCCGCCACAAATTAACGCCACCGTTGGTACTGAGTGCTACTACGTGATCGTTTTGATCCACGACGTAAATGTGATCACCATCGATAACGAAATCTTGTACGCTGCTTAGTTCGCGTTTCCACACGATCTGACCAGAACGCAAATCCAGCGCCGTCATATTGCCGTTATAACCCAGTGTATACACTAGCTCACCGACCACAACCGGCGTAGTGTCTACATCACTCAGACGATCGATTTCGGTCGCACCACTAGGTTGAGAGATACGCTGCTGCCAAATCAGTTGCCCTTGGTTAATCAGCACGGCGTTCACACGACCGTTGTCACCGCCCACAATGGCAGCACCAAACGCCGTTGCGGGCGTAGATTCACCGCGCAGCGAAAGCGTTGGGATATCGAGGTTTACTGTCCATTTGATAGCACCGTCACTTTCATTTAACGCTTGCAACATGCCGTTACTGGTGCAAACCAGCACCACGCCATCGCTCACTACCGGGCGTGATAAGACTTCACCAGCTGCTGTGGCTTGCCATACGATCGTACCGTATGCCGCATTGAGAGAAAACACTTCTGCACGCTCGCTACCAACATACACATGATCGCCAGAGACCGTCACGCCGCCGGAAAGCAGCGCGGATTCACGCGAAGAGAGAAGCCCACGTTTTGTGGACAGATCGGCACGCCATAGCTCTTTGCCATTCGCCAAATCCATTGCTTTTACTAGTCCTTTACGATCGGCTGCAAAGACGCTGCCGCCCTGCCAGGCTGGACGCAAGTTGGAATAGTGCCTGTCGAGGCCATTCCCTACAGAGCTGCTCCAGACCTTGGTCGGTGTAAACTGGCTCTCTACCTTAGGTAGCGGTGACATGGTCACCACATCTTCTTCGCCGCTGAACAACGAACATTCGCTTAAAAAAGCCAGAGAAAGCATCCCAACCACAAGTGTTTTACGCAATTGCATGACATCCCTCTTAGCCCAGCAGGTTATTTAATTTTATACGCAGCAACGCCTATAATGCCTGTGGCGGATTCGCTGAGACACCTTTATCGTACGCAGCGTGCGGCTGTGTTATCGCCCTTGCTTAAAAGGGCATCACCGCGCACGTCTGCTACCATGACCACCCATCCCGCCCGAGTGATGGTATCCAGGGTTTTCAATGCGTCATCCACTTTCCCCTGCTGCACCTGAACACGCGCCAGACGCAGCGCCGTCAATGCTTGCAAATCAACATCTTTAGTTTGCGTCAATGCAGTACGCAATTGGGTTTCCGCCTGAGCGAACTCCCCTTTGTCTGCGTGATAACGCGCCAGTTGTAGGGAAGACAACACGCCATAGCTATTTTTATTCTCGCCCGAGAATTTTTCTGTCAGCGCAACGCCCGACGCATCACCTTTCGCCAGCGCTTCACTGACCTGCTGATAGGCTAACGAGGAGGACATAGCCCCTTCAGACTGATGATTCTGCCAGTAACGCCACTCGACCAGGGCACCGATACCTAGCACAATACCTACCGCTAACGCTTTACCATTTTCAATAAAGAAGCGGTGCAACGCATCAACTTGCTCATTCTCAGTGGTATAGACTTCCAAGGTGTCTCTCTCCTCAATTCAGTAACGTTGCCAGACGCGCGGCAACGTTCACCTGCGCCAAAGTATCCTGCTCGCCGCTGCTCAGATTTTTCACAACCACCTGACCGGAAGCCACTTCGTTCTCACCCAGCACCAGAGCGATACGAGCGCCCCATTTATCCGCGCGAGCAAACTGTTTCTTAAAATTGCCGTCGCCGTAGTTGGTCATCAATTTCAGTTCAGGTAACGCATCACGCAGTGTTTCAGCCAATTGCATTGCCGCTGACTGCGTACCGACGCCGGAGGAGATCAGATACACATCCACGCCAGGTAATGTCGTGAAATCCGGATTAAAGGACTGCACCAACAGCATCAAACGCTCCAGCCCCATGGCAAAGCCTACTGCTGGCGTTGCATGCTCGCAGAGTTGCTCCACCATACCGTCATAGCGACCGCCGGCACACACGGTACCCTGCGAGCCAAGACTGGTCGTGACCCACTCGAACACGGTGCGGTTATAATAATCCAGTCCGCGTACCAAACGCGGATTCACCGTAAATGGGATACCCGCCTGCGTTAAAAGTTCACCTAATTGTTCAAAGTGTTGGCGAGATTCATCATCTAGATAATCCGTCAGCACCGGCGCATCGTTTAACAACGTATGTACCTGTGCATTTTTGGAGTCCAGTACGCGCAGTGGGTTGGTGTACATACGACGCAAGCAATTTTCATCCAGTTGATCTTTGTGTTGTTCAAGGAAAGCGATTAATGCTTCACGATAGCACGCTCGCGCCTCCAGCGAACCGATGGAGTTCAGTTCCAGTGCAACATGTTCGGAAATGCCGAGCTCACGCCACCAGCGCGCACTGAGCAGAATCAATTCGGCATCAATATTCGGTCCTTGCAGACCAAAGACTTCACAACCCAACTGATGGAATTGACGATAGCGCCCTTTTTGCGGGCGCTCGTGACGAAACATCGGCCCCATGTACCACAGCCGCTGTTCCTGATTATAAAGAATGCCGTGTTCAATTCCGGCGCGAACGCACCCTGCGGTCCCTTCCGGGCGCAGTGAGAGGCTATCCCCGTTATGGTCTTCAAAGGTATACATCTCTTTTTCGACTAAGTCTGTCACTTCGCCAATCGCCCGTTTAAACAACGACGTCCGTTCAACGATGGGCAGACGGATTTCACTGTAACCGTAACTGCGGAATACTTTTTTCAGGCTATCTTCAATACGCTGCCATAAGGCCGTTTCGGCAGGTAGATAATCATTCATGCCGCGTATGGCTTGGATATTTTTTGCCACGTCAGTTCTCTATGCGTTTTAAAATCGTTTGGTCGATAGAACCGATTATAGAAGGTTTAATGCGCTCTGTTCAATGTTGAAGCCATCACCGAGTCAGGGTCACTGCTGATGAGGTGGCAGATTACTTACCTACCACATTAACCGTGATGCGTTTGGTTTCATCCAATATCGCTGCTTTAGCGCGAATTTTTGCTTCCAGTTGGTCAATCATGTCATCGTTATCGAAGCGCTCTCTCTGGCGTACGCCATCTTCATAAAAGCCGCTTTTTTTATTACCGCCGGTCACGCCCAGCGTTGAAACCAGCGCTTCACCAGGCCCGTTCACCACACAACCGATAATGGAAATGTCCATCGGTGTGATGATATCTTCCAGACGCTGTTCCAGCGCGTTGACCGTACCGATAACATCGAACTCCTGACGGGAGCAAGTAGGACAAGCGATAAAGTTGATGCCACGCGCGCGAATGCGCAGCGATTTGAGGATATCAAAACCGACTTTGACCTCTTCAACTGGATCGGCCGCCAGAGAAATACGCAGGGTATCGCCAATCCCTTCCGAGAGTAACAGTCCCAGACCGATCGCTGATTTGACTGCGCCACTGCGCGCCCCGCCCGCTTCAGTGATCCCCAGATGCAACGGCTGATCGATATGCGCCGCTAGCAAGCGATAAGATTGCACTGCCAAAAACACATCCGACGCTTTAACGCTTACCTTGAACTGATCGAAGTTTAAGCGATCTAAAATATCCACATGGCGCATTGCAGATTCCAGCAACGCTTCCGGCGTAGGCTCACCGTATTTTTCCTGAAGATCCTTTTCCAGTGAGCCGCCATTGACGCCGATGCGAATAGGAATATTGTTATAACACGCGCAATCAACCACAGAGCGGATACGCTCTTTATTTCCAATATTACAGGGGTTGATACGCAAGCAATCTACACCATATCCCGATACTTTCAGTGCGATGCGGTAGTCAAAGTGGATATCCGCCACCAGCGGCACATTAACCTGCTGTTTGATAAGTCTAAACGCTTCCGCCGCATCCATGGTGGGCACGGAAACGCGCACAATGTCCACGCCAACACGCTCAAGCGATTTGATCTGTTTTACCGTGGCATCCACATCAGTGGTTCGGGTATTGGTCATTGACTGCACTGCGATCGGCGCGCCATCACCAATAGGCACCTTGCCGACGTAAATGCGCGTTGATTTTCGACGGACAATGGGTGCAGGGTTATGCATTACTTCTTCTCCACGTTTACAGCATCACCAGCACCGGAAACTACTCCGCTGCCAGCATCAGACGAGCAACCAGATTGCTTCTTAAAAAAGTCTACCGGTTTACCTTGATACTGAATCTGTACTGCCGCTGGCGCACCAATTTTCAAGCGATAGTGTGCCTGGCCGCCCAGGTTTAAGGTACTGCCGCGGCGCTGCACGCCGCTGTACAGTTGTTTGCCTGCTGCGTCTGTTACCTTATAAGCCAGCAATTGGCACTAAAAGTCATGCCAATGGTATTGGCATTGTCGCTTACAGGCTTCGCGCTCTGTAAAGGAGCAATCTCTGTTGCAGTCGAGGGGTTTTCATAGCAGGCGCATATTTGCCTGCGGTGCCGTTACAGGCGCACTATTAGTATTTACTTCATTTGCAGCAGGCGTATTCACAGCCGCCGAATTCTCGGCAGGATTTGCGTCTTCCGGTACAGCCGGCGCAATCTGTGTCAGATCAATGGTCTGCGACCCGCTATTATCGAGCGGAACAACTTTTTCCTCTCATAACCTTCTGGTATATTGGCAGCAGCATGATCGAACATTGTGTTGATCTGCTGCTGCTGAAACTGATAATTCTGCCACCACTAGGCTCCGATCAAACCTAATACCACCAGCACAACCAGCCAGGTAAATGACATCAACCAGCCATCGCATTTCTTGCGGCTTTTTTCCAATGCAAAACCTTGCATTAAGGTTACGTTGACAATTTTCGACACCACTTGTTTATCCAACACCGGCAGTAGTTCACTTTCCGGCAAATGCACAAATTTTGCATAAGAACGGATATACCTACGCAAAAAGGTGGGCGCTAAATCTGGCGAGATGCTGCCCTCTTCGATCTCTCGCGCTGTGGTAACTTTAAGGCATAAACGTTCAGCGACAGTTTGCTGCTTCAATCCCATATGCTCACGCGCCTGACGCAGACGTTCGCCAGTAGTGGCTAGGGTGGTATTCACTAGAGTGGCTTCAGTATTCATTAGCTAAGAACTGCTGGTACTGTTTAGATTGTGGAAAACTTCGCGCCAGCCCGTCGCCATGATAGTTATGCTTATCATCACGGCCCGCTAACGCGGCGAAAAGAATCTCTAACCATAAACTATCAGCGCTGGCCGGAAGGCTATGGTGATAAACATCCAAAATGAGCTTGACTTCGTTAAATTGTCGGGTAGTGAGCTCTGCTCAAGCTTACTGAGAACTCTGTTTTTTGTCGGATCATAGCGTAGCGCTCGAACTAAAAATGTGTGTGCTTCATCACATTTTCCTGCTTTGAAATGGCAATATCCCGCGTTTTCCAAAGCCTGCGCAACTTCTCGATAATCAGGGCGTTGCGCCGCAGTGCTGAACTGTTTCTGCGCCGCTACATACTGCCCTAAACTACAGAGAAAAGGACCGTAATTATTTATTACGCTGCTATTTTCCGGCGCCTGATGCAGTGCTCTGTTCGATAGCGCTGTTCTGCTGCACCATTATTGCAGATGCGCTGCTTGTACAGTGCTATTCTAACTGGGTGCGATAATCGCCCGGAGCGGTCTCAACGGTACTGGACAAGTTACGTCGCGTAGCGTCAAGGTCGTCTCATTCAATGTACGCCATGCCCAGTTGTAGCTGTGTGGTAACCAGTGCGTCATTGACAGGCGACGCTGCATCTTTGCACACCCAGTCAACAGTGACCGTACGATACCGAGTGAAAATGAAACAAAAACTTGTACATATTCTTATTGAATACAGGGCGTCATCCTGATTCTACGATGGTAAACGAATTTTTTGTCTGCGCTTTCTGTATCTTTTATACTTTTCTTTACAGCCATTATTGCATATTCAGCAGATACAGAGTGGTATCACGGATGCTATCATATGCCGATGTCGATACCGATGCCGTTTCATTAAGCACATTAGGATAATAGACCACTTTCACCTGAATTAGTTCATCCCGTACGTTTGGCACGATCGACCACTTCCCAGCTAACTAGCCGCAAACGGCATCGATATTGTCACCGCGTGTTTTGCGAACGATGATGGTGAAGCCTTATTACATCAATACTTTGGAGAAAAGGTCTACGCGACTGTTGGAGCTGCGGCCATACGGTGCGCCTGGAAACGGGTTTCAGGAGATCAAATTGATTTTGCAGGAGTATCTTTTAAACACTCGGCAAGCTGATGAGCATATTCCGTGACGTCGTTGATATGATCCAGCAGCACATATTCCACCGTGACGCGTCCATGATTAGCATTAGATTTTTCCAGGTAGCGGCCGCACGGCAGATAAAAAGGTAGCAATGTCATATTTTTTTGTTAATCGGCATGATTTCGTTACGGATCTCATCCGTCGGCGCGTGCAGCGATATCGCCAGCGCAACATCAATCATATCACCCAATTTATCCAGCGCTGGTACTATGCTGGAAGTGGAGAACGTCACGCGGCGCTTAGACAAACCAAAGCCGAAGTTATCCAGCATGATCTCCATAGCAGGCACCACGTTATTCAGGTTGAGAAACGACTCACCCATTCCCATCATCACTACGTTGATGATCGGACGCTGACCAGTGATTTTTTGGGCACCGATAATTTTTGCAGCACGCCATATCTGATCAATGATTTCCGAAACACGAAGACTACGGTTGAATCCTTGCTGTGCGGTGGAGAAAAAACTTGCATTCAAGGGTACAACCCATCTGCAAGGAAACGCAGAGCGTGACACAATCTTCTTTCGGAATGTATACCGTTTCGACATTGAGGCCCGCTGACCAGAATCGCCCACTTGATGATACTGTCCGAGGAGTGCTGTTCAGTCACCACCTCCGGCGCACGGATCTCGGCGATCTGCTGTAATTTCTGACGTAATACCTTATTAATGTCCGTCATATCGGCGAAATCATCGCTATAGTAGTGATACACTCACTTCATCACCTGGTCAGCACGGAACGGCTTCTCACCAATGTGAGGCAAAAAAAGCGCGCATTTATTGACGATTCAAATCTAATAAGTTGATCTTTTCACCGTCTTTTTTAACTACCGGTGTAGCATCAGCAGTTGACGAACAGGTGGTTGCAGACAGAATGGTGTCTCCACCACAGATGGGGACTGGAACATGCTCATAATGGTAACTCTTGGCCTCGTTGTTACACGGTGTGGCGAGATAGATGACGGTAATATTGATAAAGAAACACCTCGGACAAAAAGTGCGTGCTTATCCAGACCATGACATTGTACAAAGTTTAAAACAGCGATGCTATCACCGTCGCGTTTTTTTACGTTTGATGGAAGAAAAATCGCCGTAATAGATTAACGGAGACGCTGGCAGATTTCTTCAGCACTGAAGAAATAAGCAATCTCACGCACAGCAGATTCTGGCGAATCAGAGCCATGTAAGGCATTTTCGGTAAAACTGTCTGCGTAGTCAGCGCGCAGCGTACCTACCAGCGCATTCGCAGGGTTGGTGGCACCCATGATGTCGCGGTTACGCTGAATCGCGCTCTCCCCTTCCAACACCTGCACCATGATCGGACCTGATGTCATGAAATCCACTAGATCGTCAAAAAACGGTTTGCCCTGATGCTCGGCATAGAACCCTTCAGCCTGTTCACGCGTTAATTGCACCATTTTGGCGGCCACCAGCGTGAAGCCTACTCTCTCAAAACGTGCATAAATGGCACCGATGGCATTCTTGGCTACGGCATTGGGTTTTACGATGGAAAAGGTACGTTCTACCGTCATATTGACCTCATTATGTCACAAGCTAATAACGACCGGATTAAAAGAATTATCATACCGATCAGTGAAAGTAGCGCCGATTATAGGGTGGCAACATTCCCTTGCCTATCGGCTTATATAACATTTTCTTAAAAAAAATCGTATCTTTTTATCACGTCATTACGCCTATAGCGACACGGGTGTACAAATATGCAGTTCATGGCAATCATTGTGCGATTACTCTTCCCAGAGTAATTTATTAAATTTTGAGTCATTTTTTTTAAACAATAAGATAAATAGAATCATTGGGTAATTCACTGCTAGAATTTGCCTGTACACTACACCCTCTCAGGTTACATCTAACAGATGTTACCCTTAACAATAGCCACGAAGAGAGAAAAAAATTAAAAGAGCCGTCAATGCGTTGTAGAATTTCTGCAAATCGCTGTACGGTCTAGTGCTGATCCTGCCAATCCTTGGGTTGTTTATCGCGTTTGGCAATATGTTCGGTAACGGCAACCTGGCCGAATATCTACCTTTGCTACACTACCCCATTATTCAGAATTTTGGTCAGTTGATCGCCAAATCCGCCTTTGCCATTCTGGCAAATCTGGCATTAGTATTTGCTGTCCGCATCCCTACCGGCCTTGCTGCACGTGACAAGGGCTATGCCACCCTGATCGGGCTGATAACCTTTATTATTTTCTCATCAACGCGATGAATATTACACGGCACATGCCGGGAAAACTGGTGCTAGCTGCGGAAATGCGTCCTGCCGGGCAAGGCATGGTGCTGGGCTGTCTCCGCCAGCAATGGTGAGGATAAAAGGAGGGTTGGTCATCGTTTGTCTCCTTTTAAAATACATTTTCTAAGGCTTCACGAACGGTTTTTACATACAGGCCATACACCACCTGAACATTGTTACCCTGGCGGATCACGGCTTTGTCACCGGTGGATTTCAACTACTGGTCGTCAACCAGCGCGGTGTCTTTCACTGTTACCCGCAATCGGGTGTAACAGTTGTCGACCACCTCAATATTGGGTTTGCCGCCCAGCCCAGCGATAACGACGGCACTGTCTAAAACGTTACTGCCTTTTTCCTGAGCTTTGCTCTGATAGTTGGTTTTAGAATAAAGATGTGTCTCGTCCTCATCTGTTTCACGTCCTGGCGTAGGCATGTCGAAGTAAAGAATCAAAGTACGTAAGACAAAGAAGTAAATAACTGACATAGTCAGACCAACAGCGATGTACATTGGCCAGTTAGATTTTGCGATGCCCAGTGGCAGGTTATAGAGCAGGAAATCGATCATGCTGTTATAGCGCTAATCGCATGCGCGCCAAGCAACGAGAAGCGCATCATCCCTAACCCGGTCAACACGACGTGTACCACAAACAGTAAAAGCGCGACGAACAAGAAGGAGAACTCTCTAACGGCTCGGTGACGTCGAGCAGGAAAGAGGTAAAGGCAGCGGAATAAGAATAGCCTTTTCTGCAATGCGTTTTTCTGGCTTGGCAGTGACATACATCGCCAGTGCTACAGCGGTCAGACCAAACATTTTACTGATGCCGCGTGCATCCCAGGCGACGGTGGAACTCAGTTGCGTGACGCTCGTGCAGGCTATTTCAGCGAAATAAATATTACGTGCACCCTGATACAGTTTGTAGCATACCTCAGCGGTTCCGCGCCCAACTCTGTGTAAAACAAACGGGGTGTAGACTAAGTGATGTAGTCCTGTGAGCATACTGGTAGAAGCTTCCCTTAAAGGCAGCTACGAGAAGGCGTTGCAGATGTTCACACTTAATCGAACCATACCCACCATGCAGCGCGCTAAAGCGATCCTTGATGAAATGATCGAGGTAAACCGGGAATACTGGCTACAGTTGAAACAGGCCTACCGGGATAGTGTGGCAGTGAACGCAGGTAAATCCAAATAGCTGCTTATCAGAAAAGGAAAAATGGCTGACAATATTTACCACTGTTTCACTCAGGGTGGTATTTACCACCCTTGTGTGGGGTTTATATGTCAGCTTCCTCTTCCTGTTTGTTTGTTTCTGCCGACTGGCTCGCGGAGCATCTGGCTTCCGATGACATCACACTGATCGACGCACGCATGTTACCTCCGGGTGAACCAAGCCAGGATATCCATGCTGAATACCATGCGAGGCATCTGCCCGGTGCGGTTTTTTTTTGATATTGAAGCACTGTCTTATCCCAAAACCGTATTGCCCCACATGATGCCCAGCATAGACGCTTTCGCCAAAGAGATGAGCGCATTAGGCATCAGCGACCAGCAACCGCTGGTGGTTTACGATGAAGGTAATCTGTTCTCCGCCCCACGTGCCTGGCGGATATTAAAGCATTTTGGCACTCGCCAGGTGGCTATTCTTTCCGGTGGGTTGGCCGAATGGAAAGCGCACGGTTATCCCATTGAACAAGGGGATGTACATCCCACGAAAGCGCATTTTACTGCCGCGTTAACCGAAGGGACGATCCGCTCTCGTGAAGAGGTGCTGGCAATCAGCCACGATGGCTCAGCACAGATCGTCAATGCCAGCCCCGCGTTTTCGCGGGGCAGTAGATGAACCCCGCCCGGGTCTGCATCGCAGCCATATTACTGGTAGCCTGAACGTACCGTGGGGAGTTTGTTGCTCATGGCACCCTGAAACTCAGTCCTGATCTGGCAACCATTCTGCATAAAACAGACGTGGATTTCACCTGCCCAATTGTCACCAGTTACGGCTCTGGTGTAACCGCCGTTGTGGTCATTCTGACCCTCACGCAGTTGGGTGTGCCAATGTTACTCTGCACGACGGCGCTTGGAGAGAATGGGGCGGTCGGGAGACGATACACCCATCGCCGTTAGATTGATTGCACACGGGCAATCCGCAGGAGCACCATGATGGATAGCCAGCTGACATCATTGGTTCACCACGGCAGAGATTTGCCGCGTGCGGAACATCGTGTGTTAGTATTTATTGACGAACATACGTCGCTTGTCGGCAAGATAACTGTGCGTGAACTGGCACAACAAACCTATATCTCGACGGAGACCATCATGCATATATGCCAAAAAATGGGGTTCAGCAGTTACAGTGAATTTATCTATCACTGCAAACAGCTGATAGCCGACGTGCCACGTTGGTTTCCTGCAAACAATCCCCCCATTGTCAGCGATGGCGTCCCTGACGCTTACTGCCATTTTATTACCAATTACGAGAAAACCTTCATTTACGTAACGCCCGAACTGATAGACGCCTTCTGCCATATGCTGCGCCACGAGAGCCATTTTTTTTCTTTACGGCACTGGGTTTTCTCACTTGTTCACTGAGTATTTCGCTAAAAAACTGCAAATACTTGGCAAAGATGTATTTTGTCTCCGGTTTGGGAGACAGCAAAAGAATTTTTCTCAGCAACGCACCCAAATACTAAATCTTTATTGCTATCTCGTACAGCGGAGAAAATGAGCAGGTGATTGAAAAAGCTCAGATTGTCAGAAACATCGGTATGACGGTCGTCGCATTCACTCGTGCGTCGTTTAATCCATTAGCCAACGTGGCGGATTTTCATTTTCGTCTGCATGACGATGTTATTCATTTTGCTACAGAAGTGGGAGAGGTTAGTTCGTTCGAGTCAAATTTAGTGTTGCTGATTGATTTACTGTTGCTGCGAGCAACCACGGGCAACACAAAGTAAATCACACTCCCTTCAACAAGGGATGCGCAAGATAAGTTACGCTTTGCCCGTCTGTTTAAACTCGCGCAGGAAGCTACCCGATTTACGCTCATAAAACGGCGTAGCATAGTGCAGAAAGTAGTAGCTTACCCCACCTTTTTCCTTATCGACGATGCAAATATTCACCGGCTAATCGTCCACGACAGTATCACTATCACTGGAAAAAGTGACTACAGCCTAGACAACTGCCTTCACCTCATCCAAATCGACCAGTTCCAGAACGATCAGCAGATTCGGTTATGCTTTACTTTCCTGGATCTAAGCTATCCACGTACGCCTCACCGGACGGTGCTTTGCAAAAGTTACGTCAGAGAATCGATCATTTGATCCGGAGATGGGTCTGGCAGGCTGCTCAGATGCACCTCCATCGGTTCTTCAACAACGCGACTTGCACAAAGCCATTACCTTCTCCCTTCAGCATATGTTCCACTGCTTGCGGCAGGAACTCTTTGCCATAGGGAAGTTTAGGGTTATTAAGGAACATCGTCTTCTTCTGCGTCAATTCAAACAGCGATCGGGCTGGCGTCGTCTGCCAGAAAAAGAGGTTTCTGTTGAGATAGCCATCTGCAACGCTTCCAGCGACGAGAAAAACGGGATAGCCGTGTTACCATCGAGCTTTTCCCAGTGCTGAATCTCAACCTAATTGCCAATAGGCAGCATACTCGCTCCCTGTTGGCTCGCCTCATCGCTATTGCCAATGATATAGAGGGTTTTGGCGTCCATCACAGTTCAGTAAAGAACTCCGGCCGATTAGCAAGCTTATTAGCTACCTTCATCAACACCTCTTTTAGCTTGTTTTGCGGTGTAAACGTCATACTTTTGTTTTTACTCAAGCGTTATATTCACTCAATCCTGGTCTTCACTCAGCAACAGATTTGCCAACGTGCGCACGCCCAAACCCGTTGCCCCGGTAGCCCACTGTTCAACGCTGCCTCTGCGGTAGGTGGCAGAGCAGTCAATATGTAGCCAACCTTTTTGGTAGGACGATACAAAATGCGACAAGAACGCCGCTGCCGTGCTAGCACCCGCGCTGTGGGCCGCGCCCATAACGTTATTCAGCTCAGCAAAACTGGACGGTAGCTGTGAACGGTGGAACTCTGCCAACGGCAAGCGCCAAAACGGTTCATTTTCCTGTTTTGCACTGATGAGCAGGCGCTCAGCAAACGTATCATCAAAGCTGAACAGCGCATGATAGTCGTTACCCAGCGCAGCTTTCGCAGTCCCCGTGAGCGTTGCACAATCTATAATCCACTGCGGAGTTTGTGCACTGGCGTCGATCAAGCCATCAGCTAGCACCAGACGTCCTTCCGCATCGGTGTTCATCACCTCGACCGTCTTACCATTGCGGTAGCGCAGAATATCCCCCAATCGGAAAGCATTGCCACTGACCATATTGTCAGCGCAACACAGGTAGAGTTTGACGCGACGAGTCAATCCTTGTGCGATGACCAGTGCGAGCGCACCGCTTACCAGTGCCGCACCGCCCATATCTGACTTCATGGAATCCATGAATTCACTCGGTTTCAAGCTGTAACCGCCGCTGTCAAAGGTGATGCCCTTGCCCACCAGACAAGCAAATACCGGCGCATCAGGGCTACCGGTTGGGTTAAAATCCAGAGCCAGCAACACCGGCTGGCGCTCAGAGCCACGACCTACTGTATGCAGACCAATATAGTTTTGATCACGCAGGTCTTCACCCTTAGTAATTCGGCAGCTGACAGCATTACCCCCAACATCATGCAGCAAATCTACTGCTCGCGTTGCTAGTTGCTCCGGTCCCAAATCTTCTGCAGGCAGGTTAATGGTATCGCGCACCCAGTCGACGACCTTCAGGCGCAGATCCAGCGCCTTGCGCTGCGCATCTTCTAACGGAGCCCACTCGACGGTACGTTTACCTTTTGGTGCGCGATATCCCTGCCAGAACGCCCAGCTAGTTTCCAAATCCCAGCCTTCGCCCACCAGCCTGACGTGTTTGATGCCTTGTCCGTCAACCTTGCGCCCTGCACGTTGAATTGTGCTCAGCGCAGCTCCTGCAGGCAGATGAATAGTGAATCCCTGTTCGTTAGCGCTCAACGACGCCTTTTCTCCCCAGCGTGCATCTGCAGGCTGGGTGGAGAGTGAAATCTGCATAGCTTTGCTTATCATATCAGCTCCGTGGATAATGTACTTAACAGCAGTCTATACTCATTAGACTTCAACTCAAATTATTTAGGGTATATTTAAGGTATCTTGCTGAAAAAAGCCACCCATCAGGCAGCCCGAATCATCATTCTGCTTCGTCTATCCACACCAGCAGTATCGCTTCCAGGATCTTTTCGTTAGAAGCGTCAGGTGCATCATCAAAATCGTCCAACTCGCAAATCCAACGATGCATGTCAGTAAAACGCACCGTTTTCGGGTCCGTGTCGGGAAACGCGTCATACAGTGCTTCACCAATGGCACGGCTGTCTATCCATTTCAATCCCATGTTCAGCTCCTATTAATGCTCGCGAGCATGGTTAATGGTGTACCGCGGGATTTCAACCACCAGATCTTCGCCCGCGACACGCGCCTGACAGCCCAGACGGCTTTCTGTCTCCAGTCCCCATGCTTTATCCAGCATGTCATCTTCATCTTCTGTGCTTTTCGCGAGAGAATCAAATCCTTCGCGAACAATGCAATGGCAGGTAGTGCACACACAGGATTTCTCGCAGGCGTGTTCGACTTCAACACCGTTTCGCAGTGCGACGTTCAGAATCGTCTCACCCGCTTTGGCTTCCAACACCGTACCTTCAGGACACAAATCCTGATGTGGTAAAAAAACTATTTTAGGCATGCTCACACCTCATCCAAAGAGTGTCCTGCCAGCGCGCGTCGAATGGAAGCATCCATTCGACGCGTAGCGAACCCCTGGGTTTGTTGATCTACTGTTTTTATTGTGGCTTCAATCAGCGCGATATCATCACCTGCACTCACTTGTTGCAGTGCTGACACCGCCTGAACGATAGCGACCTGTTCTTCGGCACTCAGCAAGTCTGCATCAGCTGTCAGCGCGCTCTGCACGCTTTCCAGCACCCGCGCTGCTTCGACTTTTTGTTCCGCCAACATACGTGCTACCACGTCGCTTTGGGCATTCTGCATCGAATCGGTGATCATTGCAGCGATTTCATTATCGCTCAGCCCATACGACGGTTTGACCTGAATTGATGCTTCCACACCCGTAGATTTCTCCATCGCCGTGACGCTCAACAGGCCATCCGCATCCACTTGGAAAGTGACGCGAATGTGCGCTCCACCCGCATGCAAAGGCGGAATGCCGCGCAGCGAGAATCGGGCCAGGGAGCGGCAATCCTGGACTAGTTCGCGCTCTCCTTGCAGCACATGGATCATCATGGCTGTCTGGCCATCTTTAAACGTCGTGAACGCCTGCGCACGCACCACTGGGATAGTGGTGTTACGCGGAATCACTTTCTCGACTAAACTGCCCATGGTCTCCAGACCGAGCGAAAGCGGAATCACATCCAGCAGCAGCATCTCGCTTTCGGGGTTATTACCAACCAAAATGTCCGCCTGAATGGCTGCGCCCAACACCACTACTTTATCTGGATCGATCGAGGTAAGGGGCGTACGGCGAAAGAAATCGCTGACGTGCGAGCGCACCAGCGGCACGCGGGTTGAGCCCCCCACCATAACCACCTCCCGCACTTCATCTGCCTGAACGCCCGCATCTTTTAATGCCCGACGGCAGAAAAGCAGCGTGCGTTTTACCAGCGGCTCGATAAGCGCATCAAACTGTTCGCGACTCAACTCA
The DNA here is from genome assembly GCA_051305815.1 of Candidatus Malihini olakiniferum. Classification (GTDB taxonomy): domain Bacteria; phylum Pseudomonadota; class Gammaproteobacteria; order Enterobacterales; family Enterobacteriaceae; genus Symbiopectobacterium; species Symbiopectobacterium olakiniferum_B. The sequence goes on along the minus strand of JBPPLV010000021.1, from coordinate 67,509 downwards.
CCCTGCCAGCGTCCAACCTGCACAGTTACCGAGGATGCAGCGCTAAGCGCAACCTTGGCACGCAGGGCTGTTTCAATTAATTCCCGTTGAGCACGGGCATCGGATCGATCGCCGATCCCGTCTTGTTCACGTAGCCATTCCACCAAAAGGTGATCGAAATCATCGCCGCCAAGCGCTGAATCACCGCCCGTAGCCAGCACTTCAAACACCCCACGACTCAAGCGCAGGATGGAAATATCGAAGGTTCCACCACCGAGGTCGTAGACGGCAATCACCCCTTCTTTACCTGAATCCAGACCGTAGGCTATTGCTGCTGCGGTAGGCTCATTGAGCAAACGCAGCACATGCAGCTCGGCCAGACGCGCAGCATCTTTGGTACCTTGGCGCTGTGCGTCGTCGAAATACGCGGGGACAGTGATCACTACGCCATCCGGCACACCTCCCAGTGCTTCTTGCGCACGCGACGCTAGCGCCGACAGAATGTCAGCTGAAACCTGAATGGGATTCTTGCTGCCTGCCGCCGTTTGCAACAAAGGCAAGCCGTTGTCGCTGGCCTGAAAATGATAAGGCAAATGAGGATAACGCTGCTGAATATCTGCCAGAGAACGGCCCATTAGTCGTTTTACAGAGCTGATGGTATTGGCTGGATCGTTCACTGCCTGTTCCTGGGCCGCCCAACCTACGTCTACGCTTTCTGCGCCGTAACGGACCACGGACGGTAGCAGTTCACATCCTTGGGCATCAGCCAGCGGTTGTGCTTCGCCACTGCGCACCGCCGCCACCAGAGAATTAGTGGTGCCGAGATCAATCCCCACAGCAAGAGGGCGCTGGTGCGGTGCTGCGTTGAGTCCTGGTTCAATAATTTGTAATAGGGCCATATTGGGCTTCCATCAATTGTCTGTCGGTGCCACAGTTGCGCCGACGAAATAAAAAGGACTTTATTCGAGTATGTGCATCACTGCACAGATTAGCAATCCAGCAGTTGTTCTTCGAGTTGTTCCACCTGCTGTTGCAGCTTATCCAAAAAGCGGAGTTTACATACAGTATCTGCGGCCGCAGACCACGATGCCTGCGCCAATTCGGACTGCATCTGCACGGTGCGCTGACGTATCATACTGGTTAATCGGCTGGCGAAGGCAGTCAACGCCGTTTCGGCATCGCTCTGATGCGAAATAGCAGCCAACTGCTCACGCAGTTCCAATTGTTCTATCAGAAATGTGGTATCGCGCATCATGCGCTGTTCGTTACCCAGATCAAGACCGTGCAACGATAACATATATTCTGCACGTTTCAGCGGATGTTTCAGAGATTGGTAAGCATCATTGACCATAGCCGCCTGCTGAAGTGCCAGCAGACGCTCCCTCCCAGAGTGCGTGGCGCAACGATCGGGATGAAACTGGCGTTGCAGTTCCTGATAACGAGAAAGGAGCAGGCTACCATTCACATCGTAGTGAATTGGCAGCCCGAATAACGTAAAGTAATTCATAGTGAGCTCGGACATTATGGCGCTAACGGGTAGTCGCCCTGCGCGAATGCGTCACGCGCATGCCCCGTTAACACGGGCAAAAAGAATCAGACCGTAAAGCTTTCGCCGCAGCCACATTCGCCGTTAACGTTGGGGTTATTGAACTTGAATCCTTCGTTCAAACCGTCTTTGACGAAATCCAGCTGCGTGCCATCGAGATAAACCAGGCTCTTGCCATCAATGATGACCTTCACCCCTTTATCTTCAAACACCACATCATCGTCATTGAGATCATCGACAAATTCAAGCACATAAGCCATACCTGAACAACCCGACGTACGCACACCAAGGCGCAGGCCAATACCTTTGCTTCGATTTGCTATAAAAGCACTTACACGCTGTGCTGCGCTCTCGCTGAGAGAAATAGACATACAAAAACCTCGGTATCGTTAGCACACTTTCTGCACGGCGCATAAATGCCGTGCAGCACAGTTCGCCAACAAATTATTTCGCTGTGCGTTTACTTTTGTAATCTGTGATCGCTGCTTTAATCGCATCTTCCGCCAGAATAGAACAGTGAATTTTGACCGGTGGCAGTTCCAGCTCCTCGGCGATCTGAGTGTTCTTGATCGCTTCGGCTTCGTCCAGAGACTTGCCTTTCACCCATTCAGTGATCAGAGAACTGGAAGCAATAGCGGAGCCACAACCGTAGGTTTTAAAACGTGCGTCTTCGATAATGCCGTTGTCGCTGACTTTGATCTGTAATTTCATTACGTCGCCACACGCCGGTGCGCCCACCATGCCGCTGCCAATCGAAGGTTCAGTGTTGTCAAACGAACCAACGTTACGCGGATTTTCGTAATGATCAATAACTTTTTCGCTGTATGCCATGATTAGAGTTCCCCGTGCTGCGAATTAATGATGAGCCCATTCAATAGTGGTCAAATCCACGCCCTGCTTGAACATCTCCCACAACGGGGAAAGATCGCGCAGGCGCCCAATGGATTTCTGAACCAACGCAATGGCGTAGTCGATCTCTTCTTCGGTGGTAAAACGACCGAGAGAAAAGCGGATTGAGCTGTGCGCCAATTCATCATTCATGCCTAACGCACGCAGCACATAGGATGGCTCCAGGCTCGCAGAGGTACAGGCGGAACCGGAGGAGACAGCCAAATCTTTCAGCGCCATGATCAGGGATTCACCCTCAACATAGTTAAAGCTAACATTCAGGATATTCGGCGTGCTCTGCTCTAGGTCGCCGTTGAGGTAAACCTCTTCAATATCCTTGATACCGTTCCAAAGAAGATAACGCAGTGCGCTCAGACGAGCAAATTCCGTTGCCATCTCTTCTTTAGCAATGTGGTAAGCCTCACCCATGCCGACGATCTGGTGTACGGGCAAAGTGCCGGAACGCATACCGCGTTCGTGACCGCCGCCGTGCATCTGCGCTTCTATACGGATACGGGGTTTACGACGTACATACAATGCACCAATGCCTTTCGGGCCATAAATCTTATGACCAGAGAAAGACATCAAATCGACTTTTATCTTGTTGAGATCGATAGGTAATTTACCGACGCTCTGCGTCGCATCAACGTGGAGCACAATGCCACGACTGCGGCACATCTCACCGATAGCGGCGATATCCTGTACCACACCGATTTCGTTGTTGACGTGCATAATGGAAACCACAATGGTATCTGCACGCATTGCAGCTTCAAGTTCATGCAGATCAATAATGCCGCTAGGCTGTGGCGCAAGGTAAGTTACCTCGAAGTCTCCACGCTCCAACTGACGGCAGGTATCCAGCACGGCCTTATGTTCAGTTTTGCTGGTAATGATATGCTTGCCTTTCTTCTGATGAAAGTTAGCGGCACCCTTAATAGCCAGGTTGTCCGCTTCTGTCGCGCCTGAAGTGAACACGATCTCACGCGGATCGGCTCCCACCAGTTCAGCGATTTGGTTACGCGCGATATCCACAGCCTCTTCCGCCTGCCAGCCAAAGAGGTGGGAGCGGGAAGCCGGGTTGCCAAACGTACCGTCCAAGGTCAAAAATTGCATCATTTTTTCAGCCACGCGCGGATCAACCGGCGTCGTGGCTGAATAGTCTAGATAAATGGGTAACTTCATTGCTCATAAACTCCGTACATCACTTCAAAACGTACAATGCGTTTTGTTTTTATTATTCCAGCGAGGCTGAACTGTCAGGCGCGCAGATTAACATTATGGTTTCTTGAATACGTCCGTTGGCAGTGCGGCGAATGTCGGCATCTTGCCGGTCCGCTACGTCTAGCACTTCTTGGTTATTTACCAGTTCGTCCAGCGTGATATTGTTCAAGAAATCGGTTATACGGTCGCTGAGATCGCGCCACAGAGTGTGTGTCAGGCAGCGATCGCCGCCCTGGCAGCCTTCACGCCCTTGGCAGCAGGTTGCATCGACGGATTCGTCTACGGCGCAAATCACGGCACCAACAGCGATTTCATTTGCGTTTTTGCTTGGCAGGTAGCCACCGCCCGGCCCGCGGACACTGGAAACGAGCCCGTTTTTGCGCAAGCGAGAGAACAGTTGCTCCAGATACGACAGTGATATTCCCTGCCGCTCGGAAACATCAGCCAAAGGAACTGGCCCTTCTTTGGAGTGCAACGCCACATCAAGAATGGCGGTAACAGCATAACGGCCTTTTGATGTCAGTCTCATGATAGTGGTACCCGTAGATAAAATATCTTATTATCAAACTTGATTACTGTAAACGTGCACTGTGCATATACGATACTTACGTAGTACCGTTTGAGTCTGACATTCCTGAGTGTTTTAGTCAACTATTTAACCGAGTAATTTGCTCAGGTATTTGTTCTACGCTGTTCTATTCCTTACTGTCATGCCGGTTTTTTTGTATCGAGCTTAAAATACCGCGCAAAATGGCCAGTTCCTGTTCTTCCGGGCGAGCACGAGTAAACAAGCGGCGCAGCTTGTGCATCACCTGCCCCTGATGTGCCTTGCGAATAAAACCGGTGTAGTGCAGCGTGTCTTCGAGGTGGGTATAGAAACGTTCCAGATCGTCAATCAACGGGTAAGGTTTTTCCGTGATTTCGGGTGCCGATTGCGCCAGCAGATCGAGATGTGCAACATGGACTTCATAGGCGATTAACTGCACCGCCATCGCCAGGTTTAACGAGCTGTACTCTGGGTTGGTGGGAATACACACGTGGTAATGGCATTTTTGCAGCTCGTCATTGGTCAACCCCACGCGTTCACTGCCAAACACCAGCGCCACCGGTGCGTGCTGCGCTTCGCGCGCACTGCGAACGCCACATTCACGTGGCTCCAGTATTGGCCAAGGCAGAGAACGGGAACGCGCACTGGTGCCAACCACCAGACTGCACCCGACCAGCGCCTCATCCAGCGTATCCACTAGCGTGGTATTACTAATAATATCGCTGGCACCTGCAGCCAGTGCGATCGCTTGTAAATCCGGTTTGATTAGTGGATTCACCAAATAGAAGTTCTTTAACCCCATGGTCTTCATCGCCCTGGCGGTGGACCCCATGTTGCCCGTGTGCGAGGTTTCCACCAGAACGATGCGAATATTCTCTAACATGTTGACTCAGCAGTAAGAAATAAGAAAAAGAGTTAAAAACAGGATTAGTGTATCACAGACTTTGCTATTTTCTCTTTCCCCTACTATACTGAACACCGCTTTTTGTTCTTTAATATCCTAGTGGACGACACCATGCATCCGGTGCTTAACATCGCTGCGCGCGCTGCGCGAAAAAGCGGTAATTTAATCGCCAAGAATTATGAAACCCCTGACGCCGTTGAAGCGAGCCAAAAAGGGAGCAACGATTTTATCACTAACGTTGACCGCGACGCCGAACGCCTGATTATTGAGGTGATCCGTAAATCCTACCCCCAGCACACCATTATTGGTGAAGAGTGCGGCGAATTAGTCGGTGAAGACGACACAGTGCAATGGATTATCGGTCCGCTGGATGGCACCACCAATTTCGTTAAACGCCTTCCCCATTTTGCTGTTTCCATTGCTGTGCGCATCAAAGGTCGCACTGAAGTGGCTGTGGTTTATGATCCGATGCGTAATGAGCTGTTTACCGCAACACGCGGTCAGGGCGCACAGTTGAACGGCTATCGTCTGCGCAGCGGCAATGCTCGCGATCTGGACGGCACCATTCTGGCGACCGGTTTTCCTTTCAAGCAGAAGCAGCATGCCTCCTCTTATATCAATATGGTTTCTGCTCTATTTACCACCTGCACTGACTTCCGTCGCACCGGCTCTACCGCGCTGGATCTGGCATATGTGGCAGCAGGCCGCGTAGACGGTTTCTTCGAGATTGGTCTAAAGCCCTGGAATTTTGCCGGTGGCGAATTGATGGTGCGTGAAGCAGGTGGCGTTGTCACTGACTTCGTGGGCGGCCATAACTATCTCTCTTCAGGTAACCTGGTTGCGGGAAACCCGCGCGTGGTGAAGTCCATTCTTTACACCATCCGTAAACAACTCAGCGAAGCCCTGAAACGTTAAGCCAGTCCTTTGTCCTGTTCGCCGTCGGTGGGGGCAGGACAACCTCTGATATTTTTTCTTACATTGCATTCCTGTTAACTTTTGGCATATTGTAATACAATAGTAATTGTAAGATGTATTACATCTGTCTGATTTGTATCAAGAGAGGCTTAATACATCAGGGCAAGATGGTAATGGGATGACACTATAGTTTAAGAAATCCATTCATTCGCTATTTTTCACTGTGCTCCTTGCGACACCACTTTTCAACCACGCGACACAATATCCATTGACCATCACTGATATGGCAGGTATCTCCGCCAATGTATTTTTATTTGCGCTGATGGCCGCACTGTTGCTCGATGGTATTACCCGTTGGACCAAATTTACGACGTCCGGCGTAGTATTGTTTGGCATCGTACTGCTGTTGTTCACCTTCAATGCGTTGGTGGTATCAACGCTGCAATTCATTGCTAATGAAGATACCCAGCAAGGGCTGGTGTTCTGGATCATGGGCAGCCTGGCTCGCACCTCATGGGAAAAGCTAGGTGTATTGCTATTGGCACTGGTGGTATTGATGCCGCTGTCGTTTATGAGTTCATGGAAGCTGACTGTAAAGCACAAACCAGCGTTTGCTGAACATAAACACCACGACCTCAGCCACCACCCCAGAGGCCATAGATAATCAACCACCGCGGGCGAATATAGCCTGCCCGCTGCTAATAGATAACGCTAAACCCGTAATAGACAGCGTGTGCACCTTACAACAACGCAACACAGACAAGAAAACGCCACACACCTGATTCACACAACAACTGAGGCCAGGATGTTGCTGGTACAGCATGTTCTCCGCCTACACTAGACATTGGCATCACGGATGGTCGCAGTAGCATTCCCAACAGCATGCAGAACAGCCCAATGGTCAGTGTTGCCAGAATTGCCGTGTGCTCACAGGCGGTCACCAACTCACCCGTTACGGCGGATTCAATCACAAAAGCTACAGATCCCCAGGACCCGCACCTTGCCATAATCCATGGCTATCTGGCGTTGCCAGGTGGCTACTAGACCATCGTTTAAAGGCACTAGCGGTGAGAAGAACAGATTAAAACCCACAATTATGAGCAGCAGCCACAACCAGGCATTTCTCAGCCAGAAACCAAGCGCAAGGATCAGCGATAGCAACACTAAAAGACGTATCGCATTGATAAGATGTGCTAGATTTTTTACACAAGGTGTGATGAAAAGGCTGCTAACACAACGCGCGATCAGTTCGGCACCCAGCAGGAAACCAATATTTTCAGCGCTGAGACCTTCCTCTTTCAGCCAACCGCTCCAGAAAGGCAGGAAAATGCCATAACAAAAAATGTGAACAGATTGCTTTTATTGAACAAGAACTCAGCATCTTCGTCACCGACGATATATCCCGCGTTATTAAATTCGCCCAGAAAACTATTATGCTCGAGGTAGATGTCTTTGTGACTGATAATCGTTCCTGTGTTAAACAAAGAATCGATGTTGCCTGCATCACTCCAGACACCAATATTGTCACTAGCGGAAATCAAACTGGAGTTAGTCATACTGCCAATCGATCCGCTGTTATAAATCCCATCATTCCCCGTAACGACACCGGCATTACTGAGCGTGCCAATGGTCGACGTATTGGTAATGCCAAAATCGGTTCCAATAACTACACCGATATTGGTTATGCTCAGGTAATCCTGTGCGCTAGTAATACTCAGACCACCTAAGCTAGTTGAAACATCAATCGATGCAGCGGATGATGGGTAAGTAGAAAGAACACCTAGCACGGCACTTACTGCCATCACTAATGGTTTGACTTTAAATGACGAAGACCTCATCCAGCACTTCTCTCAAAATAAAATAAATAATTGATATTTAATAATTAATCTGATATTAATGGCTTATTAATTAATCAATGTGAATAAAAATAATGTACGGTTACTTTTTAAAATAAAACCTCCTATAAACAACACTTTTTCTATAAGAACTGTCTCAAAGAGTAAACGGAGCGTGGAATAAAAATTCCATATTCTGATTCTTGCTCTTGCTATAGCGGTGTCAGGACCCTGTATATCAGTGGGTTATGCGGAGATGATGAGGAAGAGCGATAAAAAAACGCCAGCCTATAGGCTGGCGTTAACATACTAGTTACTAGCGATCAGGCATAAACAGGAAAACGCTCGCAAATAGCGAGTACTTTTTGTTTAACGTGTTCAATGGTCGCTTCGTCATTGATATTGTGCAATACATCACAGATCCAACCTGCAAGCTCATGCACTTCAGCTTCTTTGAATCCACGACGCGTTGCCGCTGGGGTACCGATACGTATCCCCGAGGTAACAAATGGGCTCTTCGGATCGTTCGGAACACTGTTTTTATTGACGGTAATGTTAGCGCGCCCCAAAGCGGCATCGGCTTCTTTACCCGTCAGATCCCTGCTTACTAGATCGAGCAGGAATAGGTGGTTGCTGGTACCGCCAGAGACTACATTGAAGCCACGCGCCAGGAAGACTTCAACCATGGCCTTGGCATTCTTCGCCACTTTTTGCTGATAAACCTTAAACTCAGGCTCCATCGCTTCTTTCAGTGCAACCGCTTTACCAGCAATAACGTGCATCAACGGACCACCCTGGCCGCCAGGGAATACAGCAGAGTTCAGTTTCTTATACAGTTCTTCGTCACCGCCCTTGGCCAGAATCAGGCCGCCACGCGGACCCGCCAGCGTTTTGTGGGTCGTGGTGGTGACAATATGCGCATGAGGAACCGGGTTAGGATAAACATCAGCCGCGACCAGACCTGCAACGTGCGCCATATCCACAAACAGATAAGCGCAAATGCTGTCAGCGATTTCACGCATTTTCGCCCAGTCAACCACGCCTGAGTAGGCAGAGAAACCGCCCACAATAATTTTCGGTTTGTGCGTTTGCGCCAGTTCAGCCATTTCTTCGTAATCGACTTTACCGCTTTCATCGATACCGTAAGGAATCACTTTATACAGCTTACCAGACAGGTTAACCGGAGATCCGTGAGTCAGGTGCCCACCGTAGGCCAGATTCATCCCTAGAATAGTGTCTCCCGGTTGTAGCAACGCGGTATACACAGCAAAGTTAGCCTGAGAACCGGAGTGCGGTTGCACGTTAGCGTAATCGGCACCGAACAGCGCTTTAGCACGGTCAATCGCCAGTTGCTCTACGATGTCAACGTATTCGCAGCCGCCGTAGTAACGTTTACCGGGATATCCTTCCGCATATTTATTGGTTAACTGAGACCCTTGAGCCTGCATAACACGTGGGCTGGTGTAGTTTTCTGACGCTATTAGTTCAATATGTTCTTCCTGACGCACCACTTCTTGCTGCATTGCGTGCCACAGTTCGGCATCGTAATCGTCAATGTTAATTTCACGCTTTAACATCCGTATCTCCTAACTCAGCTAACTACCAACTATATATACAGTTAAACGACATAACGTACAGTAAAACTGCATAAACGGTAAAAATTTTCCAAAAATTGGAATGAAATATAGTGTAAACCATTTATTATCTTGCATGATAGGGCTTGACAGAGGTTTTTACGCAAACAATTAGCTTCAGGCAAAGCAAGGCTTCTCAGCCTAATGACTGAGTACGTTGGCAAGGGAGTTTTCTTCATCTGTATCCTGCATTTTCTTCATTTTATGTTCCTGTCGACACAATAAACACCAACATAAAGCAGGAATTTATAATGTCGCACCGCTCGAATAAGATGCATTAAAAATACATCTTATAAAACCACCTGGAGTCACCATGCTAGACGCAAAAACCATCGCCACCGTGAAATATACCCTCCCCTTGCTGATACAAACCGGTCTTCTAGCACTGACCACCCACTTTTATCAACGAATGTTCAGCCACCATCCTGCACTGAAAGACATTTTCAATATGAGTGATCAGCGCAATGGCGATCAGAGAGAAGCCTTATTCAACGCCATCTGCGCCTATGCGGCCAACATTGACAACCTCTCTGCGCTGCAGCCTGTGATGGAGCGTATTGCGTAAAAACATGCCAGATTTTCTATCCAACCCGCACAATATCGCATCGTTAGCGAGCACCTTCTTGCCACACTGGATGAACTATTTAATCCCGGAGAGGAAATTTTGGATGCCTAGGGCAAGACGTATGGCGTATTGGCTAATGTTTTTATTCAGCGCGAATAAGCCATTTATCAGGATGTAGTCAGTTAGTACGGCGGCTGGGAAGGCACTCGCCCATTCCGCATTGTGAAAAAACAGATACAGAGCGTGTTGATCACCAGTTTCACTTTTGAACCTGTCGATGACAAGCCCGTGGTGGCGTTTAAAGCCGGCCAGTATTTAGCTGTTTACATCTGCCATTACAGTCTCCCGCACCAAGAGATTCATCAATATTCCCTGACTCACGCCCCTAATGGCCGCACCTACCGGATTGCGGTAAAACGGGAGGATCAAGGGATGGTTTCCGGCTATCTCCATGAGATTGCACAAGAAGGCGATATCATTCCACTGTCTGTGCCCCACGGAGATTTCTTTTTGTCGGTTTCTCCTATAACGCCCGTCACACTCATCTCTGCCGGCGTAAGGCAAACACCGTTACTCAGCATGCTGCACACGTTAAAAGACCAAGCCCACGCCGCGGATATCTTGTGGCTGCATACAGCTGAAAACGGTGTATGCATGCCTTTTGATGACGAACTGGCGCATATCAATCAGCATGGGCCGGAGTTAACACGCTATGTGTGGTATCGCCAGCCTAGTGCAGACGATCGGCCAGGCGAAGATTTTTACTGTCAAGGATTAATAGCACTGGACAAACTGGCGACCCATTTGACCGATGCGACCATGCATTTTTATCTGTGTGTTGTCGGGTGACCTTTATGCAATTCGTCGCACTAACTCCTAGAATTGGGCATCGCTCCCTCACAGTTACACTACGAATGCTTTGGCCCACATAAAGTGGTTTGATACACTCAATCGTAAGGACATGCCGCGAGGGAAAAACCCTCACGCTAATCTTATTCACGATCACAAATTTGCGCTCCTGCCCGATCCGGTAATGACAAAAAAACGATATCGATCACAAAAATCCGTCGCACCATAATTAAAATAACGTTTCATTTTTAAAAAAACGGGATTTTACCTTCGTTTATTAGCTCCGCTGCCTGCCTATATCCCACTTTTTTCTCAGAACTAACAAGAAGTTTGTGTAAAAATAATTACCACTGGTGCAAGACCATTACACATACCCAAAACGACGTCGTCTTTTTACTACTTTTTGCTACAAGCGATGTATCTGACCATGTCTACACGATTTTCTCACCATATTTACATTTACGCTCGCGCTACTGATTAGCGCTTCCGTGGGATTATGCCCACTCACAAAAAAATGCAACGCCTACCACTGAGACGCTGCCTGCTATCGTGTTGGGAGAATACACACGCTCGATGGCACTGTTTCACATCCGATACATGCTTGCCCGCCACTATTGTTCTGCGAGACCAGCAGGGGCATCGTCGCCAAACGCAAACGGATAAACAAGGCCACTATCAGCTAGGCATTTCTGAATTGACGGCACCGTTTCGCCTGTCTGCAGTGGAGTCTGGCGGGAATAACTGCTTGCTAAATCATCAGGCATGCACATCTGCTTAAACGCCTTAAATGCCAACCGCTCAGTCAGGCAAAGGGAACACGGCCAATATCACAACCCCTTCACCGATCGCATAGCTTCAGACATGGCAGCTGAGGCAGGCTATATTGGCCCACAACAACTTTCAGATTATACAGAAATGCCCCTTACGCTCAGCAGCAACCTGGAAACAGGCCAACGCCGTCTTTCATGCCGGTTTTGGGGGCAGTGCTGAAATAAGCGGATATCAATAACCCTTCATATTTTGATCCCCTGCACTACTCAATGGCACAGCAAAAAGCCGATAGTCAACTAGTCGACGTGATCAATCACAATCATAATTACAACAATGACAGCGTGTTCCGTCCAATTTTCAGGCTTTCTGCCGATGGTAGCTACGAAGCGCTGGATTACGGCTATGCGCGTCGCCAGTTGGATGAGATCAAAAAGGCCAAAACGATCAGAACTGTAACGGTGCCATGGCAGTACGTGGCGCAGCGGATGTTAGCAATCTGTGCACCTACCCTAACGATGCAGCAGTTATAAGCGCAAATTCCCTCAGGGTAAACCTGACATGTCCTTCCAGAATGCGCTAGAGCGCTACATCACCTATGCCGGACAGCATCAAGATGATCCCAGTACTGTTAACGCCAACAACGCGGGTAAAAAATGTGCAAGGGAAAGATGGGACGCCCGCCGTTCACAGCTATTTCAGGCATCAAAATGCCGAAAACGGGTTTGCCTTTATCGGCGACTACAACCAAACCATCAAAGACACTGCTAAAGCCAATAATGTCCCTTTGCTGGATATTGAACCTGATACTATTGCGCTCGCTAACTAGGATAACGGGCAGCACTGGAAGCAGTATTGGTTGGTAATTGATCCCAAACGCTACCCGTACTACAAAGATAAGGGCGGCAGCATCACCAAACCGGATACGACCCATTTCCAACAAAAAGGCGCAATTGCCGTAGCTGAGATCGTCGCAGACAGCATTCGTGCAGACGAAGTGCCGTCCTCTGGCTGATTATCTGCTCAAGAAAAAACACTAAGACTTTCTCTCCTGAGCTTCTGCTCAGGGGCGTTTTCCCATTGTGCGAATTGATGGGCTTTACCTCTCGGACACTACAGTTAAGGAATGATCGGTATGTTTAAACCTCTTTCGCGCGCGATCGCGCTAGCTGTTATGGAGAGCTCCCTGGCGGCATGCCATTAGCCAGTACAGATGTTAACGCCGTGGTTTCCGCCACAGCACCTCCCGCACCCAATACCTTTAAAACAATTGGTGATGCTTTCGCCAGTGCTCCCGCAGACACAACGCCCTTTGTTATCTACATTAAAAATGATACGTACCACGAGCGCCACATCAAACACGAAAATTTTGCCATAGCCAATCTTACCAATTTGGACGGTTTGATAATCGCATCTATTTTTTCATGAAATAATCTTTGTGAACCTTTTTCTCTTCTACTGCAGCAGCTTACGTAAATAGTTCAGCTCAAGCTGGTGCCGTGCCTCCACAAAAGTCGGCAACGCGGTATTCTCATCTTCTAGCGCCTGTGCTACCGGCGCATAGTTAATCACCGGAGCGCTGGTCAACACTACGCAGCGTTCAATCACATTCACCAGTTGACGCACATTACCGGGCTAACTCGCCGTCATCAAGCTTTTCATTGCATCGCTGGAAAAACTGCGAACAAAAGGCTTATGATGATTAGCTAATAGTGGAATATCCTCGACCCGTTCATGCAGCGCGGGTAATTTCATGGTGACTACATTTAAACGGTAGTAGAGATCTTCACGAAATTCGTTTTTTTCCACCGCAACCAGAAAATCACGGTGCGTGGCGGAAAAAATACGCACATTGATATCAATATCCAGATTGCGGCCCAGCGGCCGCATCTTGCACTCCTGCAATACATGCAGAAGTTTGACCTGTAGCGACAGCGGCATATCGCCTATTTCGTCAAGAAATAACTTGCCCCTTCCGCCACTTGAAACAGACCGGCGTGACTGTTCACCGCATCGGTAAAAGCCCCTTTGGCATGGCCAAACAGCTCAGACTCCAGCAACGTTTCCGGCAATGCGCTGCAGTTAATAGCAATAAAAGCGTTTTTCGCGCGCGGACTGGTGCTGCAGATAGCCCTTGCACTTCTTTCCCATTTCTCCCTGCCCATTAATCAGCACGCTGGCGTCAGACTGGGCCACCAGTTTAGCTTACTCTAGCAAACCCAGCATCATCGGGCTGCGCGTAACGATGGTTTCCCGCCAATGGAATTCCCCGGCGTGGGGCATTGAGTACCAGCGCATCATCGATCGCTTTATAAAGTGCATCAAGATCCACGGGCTTGTTTAGAAAGCCAAACACCCTTTGCTGTGTTGCTGCCTCGGCGTCAGGAATTGATCCGTGGGCAGTCAGAATAATCACTGACAACCCTGGCTGTTGCTTCTGTATTTCAGAAAACAGAGCCAGACCATCCATTTCATCCATGCGTAAATCGTTAATGACCAAATTAATTCTATCGCGAGCCAGCACGCGCAACGCTTTAGCACCGCTTTCAGCCGTCATAACATGAAAACCTTCGCTGGTTAAACGCATACCCAGCAGTTTCAGCAAGCTGGGATCGTTATCCACCAGAAGAAAATCAGCTGTTTTTCGAATTGTCATGGGCGTGTAGGCTTCTATTTTGACGCCGCTGGCGCACCGTGGCCTTCCGTGCGCTAGACTGCGGTTGTAATCAAGCAACTGATCGATAAGCTCCAGCAGGTAAAGACTACTGTTATCCAACATGGAAACGATGTCTTTTTGATTCTGAGTCAATGGTCCGACAACTTCGTCGGCCAGCAGCGAGGTGCCTTCACGCAGGCTCGCCAATGGCGTTTTCAGCTCATGGTAAATATGGTGAAAAAACTCATGACGCTTCGACTCCAGCCAGGAAAGGGATTCACTCAGCCAGATAATGCGCTGTGCCAACGTTCGAATCTCTCTCGGTTCTTTAAAGTACTCGTATTCCCGAGAGAGCGCCCTTCGCCCAGGCGTTTTATCATCCGTTCCACGCCGTTAACCGGTCTGATGATCATTCGGGTAAACAGCACTACTAAAAGCAGGCTGACTATAAACAACACTGGCGACTGCCAGCCGAAGAACTTGCCCCGCTCGGCGATCCCCTGTTGCAGTTGCTGACCGCGAGAAAAAACGAATTCACGGTTAATTTACAATAATTTGCGCATGGCCTAAGAAAATTGTATCAGTTGTTCCTGCACTGCTTTTGAGGGTGTGCTATTGGCGTAATCAAGGTTCACCAGACAGTCTAACTGCTGGCTTAACTATTGATAAGATCGCGGATCGGGCAAAACATTTCTATGCGCTTCAAGCATCTGTGCATACTGTTTGTGTTGGATTTGGTAGAGGGTTGCCAGCGTGCTGTCATCTAGTAGCACGCAGTATTGGCGATAGCTGCGCTCCATCGCCAAAGCGGTGCCGCTATAGCTTCACTGCGAAGCACATCCACCAAGTATGAATTTGTTAATGTCCGCGGCTTATTCGCTCAGAGTGTCCAGACTTTCATAAGTCTGATAGGCCAGTACCAGCAGCGGCAAGAGCAGGAGTTCCAGCAGGAATGCCATAATCACTAATTGGCGTAGAGAGGGCGGAAATAGACGCCAGCGTTTCAAGGAAATCATCTCGTTATTTATTCATCCTTCATTATGCTAACGAAGTGGCATAAAAGCGCAATGTTTTTCCCTTAAGCAACTGGGGTGGTGGCGAACAATCAAGACGTACAGAAAAGAGAGTAGGCGGTGCCTCACTCAATGTGTTGCCCGATTTTGATAAAGCTGCATTGCAGACTGTTATCTGTGTAGTGGGCGATAGGCACCCTTTTTTATGGCATTATTTGATGTGTTATGAGCGCAAAGCAAAATCATTAACAGCGCAATCATGACGAGGTGAATGAACAACTCGTGGTATTATGCACCATTCATGCCAATCTGCAATATTGATTTTAATTTACTGATAAACAGTAACTTAAATTTATATGAAACGCATGAAAGACGACGAAGTGTTTTTGTTGGCGTCATTCCATAACCTTGATCGCTAAAGTCTGTCGTCAAAAAAAGACGACTTATACAGTCCAAAATATTCACCCAATAAAATAAAATAATTAAATGTCTCCAAATAAAGACATCAATAAGCCGAATTGTCGTCATATTGCGACAAGCCTCGATTTTATAGAAAAAGAATTTTTCTCCGCCTAATAAAAAAGGGGATAATCGCCTCTTTTGTACTTAGTACATAGCTAAACCTTAGCCAAGCTGACGACGCGCGTTGCGGAACATACGCATCCACGGGCTGTCTTCACCCCACGTTTCGGGGTGCCAGGAGTTGCTCACGGTACGGAAAACGCGTTCCGGATGTGGCATCATCACCGTGGCACGGCCGCTGGCACTGGTTACTGCCGTGATCCCGTTCGGAGAGCAGTTCGGGTTAGCCGGGTAATTATCTGTCACCTGTCCGAAGTTATTCACAAAACGCAGGGCGACCAGATGTTTGTGTTCCAACGCAGCCAAGTGAGCCTCGTCACGTACTTCAACGCGTCCTTCACCATGGGATACTGCAATTGGCATGCGCGATCCGGCCATGTCATTCATAAACAATGATGGACTTTTCGTGACTTCAACCAGGCTAAAACGCGCCTCAAAACGATCGGACAAGTTGCGCACAAAACGTAGCCAATGTTCAGCACCAGGGATCAGCTCTCGTAAGTTGGACATCATCTGGCAACCGTTGCAAACGCCGAGTGCCAACGTTTGCGGACGCAAGAAGAAGCCTGCAAACTCATCGCGAACACGCGCGTTGAATAGAATAGATTTCGCCCAGCCTTCGCCCGCCCCCAGCACATCTCCGTAAGAGAACCCACCGCAAGCTACCAGTGCGTGGAAATCTTGCAGTGAGCGACGACCTGCTAGCAAATCGCTCATATGTACATCGATGGCGTCAAAACCAGCGCGATGGAACGCAGCCGCCATTTCAACGTGAGAATTAACACCTTGCTCACGCAGCACCGCCACTTTAGGACGAAACCCCTTCGCGATAAAGGGCGCCGCAATATCCTGTGCCGGTTCGAACGTCAGCGCGACATTCAGGCCTGGGTCACTCTCATCCTGCTTTGCCGCATGTTCTTGATCGGCACAGCGTGGGTTATCGCGCAGACGCTGCATTTGCCAGGTCGTTTCCGCCCACCAGGTGCGCAGCGTGGTACGGCTCTCCTGATACACCACATCGTTACCATGCGTAATCACAAAACGATTGTCCTGAGAAGCATTGCCCAAACGGTGAACGATATCAGCCAATCCGTGATCGGCCAGGACCTGTTCAACATACGCCAGGCGGTCAGCCGCCACCTGAATCACGGCACCCAACTCTTCGGTAAACAATGAGGCCAGAGGATCATTACCCAATGCTGCGATATCAACATCGATACCGCAGTGACCGGTAAAGGCCATTTCTGCCAGTGTCACCACCAGACCACCATCAGAACGGTCGTGGTAGGCCAACAAGGCATCCTCCGACACCAGTGTCTGGATGGCTTTAAAGAACCCAGCCAGCTGTTGTGGATCACGCACATCTGCCGTATAGCGACCAAGCTGCCGGTATACCTGCGCCAAGGCTGTTGCACCCAGCGTATGGTGCCCAGCGCCCAGATCGATGAGTAGCAGCACGTTGTCATGACCGGCGTGCAGTTGCGGCGTGACCGTTTTACGCACATCTTCCACGCGGGCGAATGCCGTGATCACCAGGGAAAGCGGAGAGGTTACACTGCGCTCTCGATCCCCCTCTTGCCAACGGGTTTTCATCGACATGGAGTCTTTACCCACCGGAATGGTCAACCCTAATGCCGGACAGAGTTCTTCGCCGATGGCTTTTACTGTTTCGTAGAGTCCGGCATCTTCACCTGGGTGTCCGGCTGCCGACATCCAGTTTGCAGAGAACTTAACGCGCGTCAACGCGCCAATCTGGATAGCAGCAATATTGGTTAACGCTTCACCCACGGCCAGACGCGCGGATGCGCCAAAGTTACGCAACGCCACAGGTGCACGTTCGCCTATGGACATGGCCTCACCGTGGTAGCTGTCGAAACTTGTGGTAGTTACAGCACAGTTTGCTACCGGAATCTGCCACGGTCCAACCATCTGATCGCGAGCTACCATACCGGTAACGGAACGGTCACCAATGGTGATCAGGAAGGTTTTCTCCGCCACCACTGGCAGGTGCATTACGCGCTCTAACGCTTCAGCCAGGAAGATACCCTCACGATTCAGCAAGGTGCCCTCGGTGGCCTGGCGCTTAACGTCGCGCAGCATTTTTGGTGTTTTGCCCAGCAGCACGTCTAGCGGCAAGTCAATTGGCTGGTTGTTGAAGTGGCGGTCATTCAGGGTTAAATGCTGCTCTTCCGTGGCTTCGCCAATCACCGCATAAGGTGTACGCTCACGACGGCAGAGTTCATCAAACAGCCCCATTTTTTCTGGTACCACTGCCAACACATAGCGCTCTTGTGATTCGTTACACCACACTTCCAGCGGGCTCATGCCCGGCTCGTCATTGAGGATATCGCGCAGCTCAAAGCGCCCGCCGCACCCGCCATCACTCACCAGTTCCAGCATAGCATTGGATAACCCCCCCGCCCCTACGTCGTGGATAAACAGAATCGGATTCTCTTCACCCAGTTGCCAACAGCGATCAATCACTTCCTGACAGCGGCGTTCCATTTCCGGGTTATCACGCTGTACTGATGCAAAATCAAGATCAGCATCTGACTGGCCAGAGGCCATTGAGGAGGCAGCGCTACCACCCAACCCGACATTCATGGAAGGTCCGCCCAGTACAAGCAGCTTAGCACCTACCGTGATCTCGCCTTTTTTCACATGATCGGCACGGATATTACTAATACCCCCTGCCAGCATGACCGGCTTATGATAACCACGCAGCTCGTTGCCGTTATGGCTGTCAACCTGCTCTTCATAGGTACGGAAATAACCGGTCAGCGCAGGACGACCAAATTCGTTGTTAAACGCAGCACCACCCAATGGGCCATCGAGCATGATATCTAACGCGCTGACGATACGATCCGGCTTACCGAAATCCTCTTCCCACGGCTGTTCGAAGTTAGGGATGCGCAGGTTGGATACAGAGAATCCGACCAGACCAGCTTTAGGTTTCGCGCCGCGTCCCGTCGCTCCTTCATCACGAATCTCACCGCCAGAACCGGTCGCTGCCCCCGGCCAGGGAGAAATGGCCGTCGGGTGGTTGTGGGTTTCTACTTTCATCAGAATATGTATCGGCTCCTGATGATAGGCATAGTGCCCTTGCGGATCGGCAAAGAAGCGCCCCGCTTCAGAGCCTTCCATCACAGCCGCGTTGTCTTCATAAGCAGACAACACGTGCTCCGGCGTATGCTCAAAGGTGCTCTTGATCATTTTAAACAGCGACTTAGGCTGTGCTTCTCCGTCAATCACCCAGTCGGCATTAAAAATCTTGTGACGGCAGTGCTCAGAGTTAGCCTGCGCAAACATATAAAGTTCGATGTCAGTCGGGTTGCGTCCCAAGCGGGTAAAGGCATCCAACAAATAATCGATTTCATTTTCCGTCAGCGCCAATCCCAGACGCACGTTAGCCTGCTTCAACGCCTGACACCCTTGAAGCAGTACGTCAACACGTTTCAGCGGTGCAGGTTGATGCTGCGCAAACAGCTGCTCTACCTGCGCCATCTCAGTAAAGACGGTTTCCATCATGCGGTCATGCAGCAGAGCGCCCAATTGCTGCCACTGTTCATCACTCAATGTCGGCGCATGAATATAGAAAGCTAATCCGCGTTCCAGACGAGTCACCTTGTCTAGACCGCAGTTACGGGCAATGTCGGTGGCTTTGGAAGACCAGGGAGAAATGGTGCCGGGACGCGGTGTGACCAACAGTAAGCGCCCATTCGGCCCATGCTCCGCGAGAGAAGGGCCATATTTCAACAGTAGTGTCAGTTTTACCTGCTCATCGCTGTTCAATGACGCACGAACGGCGGCAAAGTGAACGTATTCCGTATAGATGTCGCTAATTGGCAAAAAGTGCTCTTTGCAGCGCGTGAGCAACTTATTTACACGGAATGTCGATAGGGCAGGTGAACCACGCAGTATTTCCATCATCTAAAAAATCTCTCGTCTTCGATGTACTGAGTTTCAGTACGTCAGTGGGCGCTAATTTTTCGCGCAGCCAAGGGGGGGAACGCGCGTCATTATAGAGAACTATGACGCTCGACCAAACCGTTTGCGCAGAGTTGTTACACATCTTATTTTCATCATGGTCAAACTTTGACCTGATGAATAACTGTCGCACACTAGCGTTTTGTTAAGCAAAATGCCCACTCTGGGAAAATATAGATTAAAAAACTGCCGTTACAGACAGAAAATCTATACGGCCACCGAGAGATAAATATTTGAATTATTTAATATTAAATTATTTTTTCATCGGGGTTATTACGTTACTGTTGATGTTGGCGCTTTGGCCCAACATCCCCTGGCGCAACGGCCAAGATACTCAGCTCAATCAGATCCTTTCTCGAGGCGAGCTGCGTATCACCACGCTCAATTCGCCGCTAACCTATACCCTCAAAAGGAACCTCTCCGGGCTTGATTATGAACTGGCTAAACGATTTACCGATTACCTCGGTGTTAAGCTGATGGTCTCGGCGCGCCAAAATCTTGACGCGTTGTTCGATGATCTAGACAACAATAACGCTGACCTGCTCGCCGCCGGACTTATATACAAATCATGAGCGACTGGATCGTTTTCGTGCGGGACCGACTTACTATTCCGTTTCGCAGCAACTGGTTTATCACATGGGGGCAACGCGCCTGAAAAACCTGGGAAAGCTTAACGGTCGGTTAGCGGTCACATCGGGCTCAGCCCATATCGCTACGCTACGTGATTTGAAAAGCGATAAATATCCGGCATTGAGCTGGGAAGCCGCCTCAGATATCAGCACGCAAGATCTGCTCAAACAGGTGGCGCAAGGCGCATTGGATTACACATTGGCGGACTCCGTTACTATCGGTTTGATGTAGCGTATTCATCCGCAGCTTTCCGTCGCGTTCGATCTGAGCGACGAGGAACCCGTAACCTGGTATATGCGTCGCGCGCAGGATGATAGCCTTTATGCCGTGCTGCTGGATTTTTTTAGCCAAACCGTCGAAGACAGCACGCAGGCACGCCTGGAAGAGAAATATCTCGGTCACATTGGTAAGTTCGATTATGTCGATACGCGGCTTTCCTGAACGCTATCGACAACACCTTACTTGATTTGCAGCCGCTGTTTGCCAAGTATGCTAACGATATAGGCTGGAAATTCTGGCGGCTATCTCCTATCAAGAATCGGACTGGAACCCGTTGGCAACGTTACTTACCGGTGTGCGTGGGTTAATGATGCTGACGCTTAACACAGCAGATAGCCTGGATGTCACCGACAGGATAGATCCAGAACAAAGCATTCGCGGCGGCGCACAATATCTGGCAAAAATGATGGAAAAAATGCCTGGGAGCATTCCTGAGGATGAGAAGATTTGGTTTACACTAGCCTCTTACAATATGGGCTATGCCCACCTACTGGATGCACGCAAACTGACATAAAAACAGAAAGGTAACCCCGATAGCTGGGCCGATGTGAAGATGCGTCTGCCGATGTTTAGCCAGAACGCTACTATACCCAGACCACCAATGGCTACGCGCGTGGACACAAAGCCTATAATTACGTTGAAAACATCCGTCGCTATATGCTGAGTCTGGAGGGATATCTCACAGAGAAGGCCAATAAAATCCAACAACAGGAACTGTTAGCGAGTGCTTACCCTGCTATCCCCCAGAAAAACTCGGCAGATAATATGTTATATACCCTAAATAATTCGAGTTTCAGGAAGGCGACAAGTGAATGACAAATTTGTCTGGCACACATTTTAACAACGCTGGCGCTAGCCAGCATGGTAAATCTTAGGACGAGATTCATTCATCCCGATGAGCTTACTCAAGCAAATGATTCGAGTGATAACCCTGCCGGGAGCAGATTTGAACGCTGCTTGCAGAGGCCTCTTTAGAGGTGAGGCCCATGGATGGGCCGAATAATGAGTGCAGCCAACGCGCATCAACGTGAAGTATGACGGGCATAGGCGGACCATCACACTTATTGGACTATTCCTGAGCACGTCGCGCTTTGTGCTGCGCGCGCCGCAAACGGAAAAAATTGCTGAGAGTTTGGGCACACTCGGAGGCCAGGACACCCGAGGTAATTTGCATCTGATGATTCATTCCGGGATGGCGCAAAATATCAATCAGCGAACCTGCTGCACCGGTTTTTTCATCATTAGCGCCATAAACCAGCCGTCCAATCCGGCTATGTACCATTGCTCCGGCGCACATCACGCACGGCTCAAGCGTCACATACAGTGTCGCATTGAGTAAGCGGTAGTTCTGCAATACGTTTCCCCCCTGACGCAAAGCCATGATCTCGGCGTGCGCTGTCGGATCGTGGTGGCCGATGGGGCGATTCCATCCCTCGCCAATCATATTGTCATTCAGGACTAGTACGGCACCAACGGGCACCTCCCCCTCTTCCTGTGCCCGTTGGGCCAGCTTCAGGGCATAGCACATACAGTATTCATCTGGCTTATCGCGCAGCTCAAAGGTGTCATTCATCGCGCTTCCCAAGTATTCATCACGCTTTTTTGGTCGCGCGCATTATACAGGGCGCAAGGGAAAAGCGGAGTACTTATTACCTTGCAGGATACTGTGATTCCAACTATTGCAATGTTCCTGTACGCGTCACACGCCAGCGATCTTCACAGAAGAACAGCAGTAGGTTGTCTTGCTTACTGTCACTGTATCCACTGTGCAATTTGAGCGGCGCACCGAGGCGTTTTTCCATCTGAACCACTTTCTCTCACCCCAGGCAGCTCAGGGGCAGGGGTAAAACCCAACTACCATAACCCCGTACAATCTGGCTGCTCATTAGTTTGACTCTGGGCAACAGGTGGCGTCATGGTAAACCTGCTCAACCAGACGCTGCGGTGAACCCGTCACTAGCCACACCTGCGCATCCGCAGAGGCAAGATACTCGTCAAACGCTGTTGTACAGCCGGAAATGGCTTCACCTAGCTGCGAAAACGGGTAAAAAACCCCTGTTCCAACGCACGCAAATGTGCCTCACGCCGACCAAAAGTGATAGCCCACAGCAAAACTCATCGGCCAGCGCCAGCACTTAAATAACCAGCAATAAATTCAACTGCGGGCGTTTTAATAGATAACGTAAAAAACACCCAAACATGTTCTGGTGATGCAGCGTGCCGTCTAAATCAAAAATATGATACGTGTCGGTGATTGTTTGCCCAAACCGTTTTCCTCTTGTCAGTGTATTAGCCGCTTTTATGTAAAGAATTAAGGCTCACGCTGCCTATCTCCTTTTTATGCTCTAAATAATTCACGTTGCAGGAACGCGCCCGCCGATGAACTTACTCAGGTAAGTGATTAGGGTCACCAATCTGCCGGGAGCAGATTTGAACGCTGCTTGCAGAGGCCTCTTTAGAGGTGAGGCCCATGGATGAGCTAAATAGCTAATGCACCTGCAACGTGCAGTATGACATGTATGTCAGGGTAATAGCGCATCACACAGATAACCTTGGTGTTTTTATAACCGCTGCACCGCCTCTGTCGCGTCGATACCGCTGAGGATCATTAGTATAGGGTTTGGCTGCGTAGCCCTTTTCCTGTAACTTCATTGCGCCTCATCACGCTCGGCTCCAGTGGATTCCATCACAATGCGGCAAGCGCGATCGAACAGTTTCTCATTCGTCGCTTTCACATCGACTATCAGGTTTTGGTACACCTTGTCAAGTTTGACCATCACCCCAGTGGGGATCATGTTGATCACCAGTTTTTATGTCTTACCCGATTTGAGGCATGTCGAGCCCGTCAGTGCCTCCGGTCCGAAGACAGGTGAAATTGCTACCTCGGCTAGCGCCGCAATAGGGGATGCAGGATTGCAAGAAATGACGACAGTGCCGCAACTTGGCTCCTGGCATATTTTAGCGCACCAGTGACGTAGGGTGTGCGTCCCGAAGCAGCCAAACTAACGACGATGTCTTGTGGCGTCAACGACAGCGTAACCAGATCGGCCTCCCCCAGGAAGGATCGTCCTCCGCATCTTCAACGGCCTTCAACAATGCGCCCGTCCCACCGGCAATCAACCCGATAACCACCCCATGAGGAACACCAAAGGTGGGGCGGACATTCAGAGGCATCAAGCACCCCTAAGCGCTCGCTAGTGCCGGCTCCGAGATAGATCAGTCACCCATCCGCTTTCATTCTGGCTACCGCCATATCCACCGGGCGCGCAATCTCTAGCAGCAACAGACTTATTGCTTGAGGCACCTTGCTGTCTTCATGATTAAACAGCGTTACCATGTCCAGCGTTGTCTGGTTGTCTGGTTGTCCAGTTAGATCGTTGCTGGATTGCGGGTTTCTGATACGAGTGTTGCTAAATTCATTTTCTGCTCGCTGACACACGTGTATTCTGCTAGCTCAGCTTGCTGCTATACTTTAAATAATTCGAGTTGCAGGAAGGCGGCCAGGGTGAGATTCGAGTGAAAAATCTGCAACGCGCAATATGCCAGGTATAATTACCTTTGACTGCCATAGAAGTAGGTATTCTACCATAATAGCTAGCGAAGATTCGTCTGTCTTGACAGCGTTTCCGTCTTCAACGCCTATTCTATTCCTCACACCAAGAAAATGTGCGTGTTCGTTTTATATCCTATAAGGCGGCATGGCGTATTTTTACGCGATAAGGCCAGAACATCGAAATGATGATAAGAGGCTCTCTCTAGTTCAGTCAATAGCAAAGAGAAATACCGGTGAAGGGCCGTTGGATAACGATATCGCATAATAAAGGGGTTCTGTTTCTACTCTTCAGTAGTTTGTTGCTGTTAGCTGCAGCGCTGCGCGCGGATTGGGATTTCGTTACCATTAGCCGGCGCACGGAACAACTTTATGGCTCCGCTACACCGGAAGCGAGCAAACAAATCAATGATTGGCAAGCGTTATTAGGTTCATTGTAAGGCAGCGATGAAAAAAATTGTTAGAATCGGTAAACCGTTTTTTTAATTAACGACTGCTGTTTCGCGACGATCGTGTTATCTGGCAGCAGGAAGATTATTGGGCAACACCTATCGAAGCGCTGCATAAAGGGATGGCTGATTGCGAAGATTATTCTATTGCAAAATATTTTGCACTACGCAGATTCGGTATTCTGAATGAAAAGTTACGAATTACTTACGTTAAAGCATTACGCCTTAATCAGGCACATATAATCGTGACTTATTACTACCCCACACCAACTTCTATTCCGCTGGTGTTGAATAATCTAACGGATAAAATATTACCCGTAACGCAGCGTACCGATCTGTTACCCGTCTATTCCTTTAACGGTGAAGGGTTATGGCTGCCTGGCAGCGACGGCAGCCATAGGCGAGTTGACGACAGCTAAGCGGCTTTCACATTAACAAGATTTATTAGCCAAAATGCGGGCCGAAGGTTTTTCTCTTGAAAAATAGGATGAGGCTGTTTCTCTATACAAACAACTTCTGATAGCCATCTGCTTATTCGTGCTGGTGATTTTTAGCGGCAGTTTTTTAATCAGTTTGGAAAATTCACGCGAGCAGTCGAATAACCAATTACAATCCCATGCGCAGGATGCCGCTACCGCACTTGGATTGTCGTTGACGCCCAATATCGACATCCGGCCATGGTGAACTCATAGTTAGCTCTATCTTCGATAGCAGCTATTTTTCCAGCATTCGCGTACGCGATATCAAAACCAGTAACGTCACGCTTGAACGTATCGCCTCCCCTGAAATTCCAAATGTCCCTACTTGGTTTTTTCATCGGGTTAATCTGACGCCGGGCAGTGGCGAAGCTATTGTGATGATGGGATAGGAACAAGCCGCCAAAGTGCAAAGTGGAAGTGATCAGCCATCCAATGTTTGCCGTTAGCCGCCGGTGGCAAAGCACTATGCAGGAATTATCTGGTTGTTAAGCTATACTAAGCTCGGCTTATTGATTGGTGCCTTATTGCTACGTCGTCAACTACGTCCCTTAACTATATGGTGAAACAGTCGTTGGCCATTACTCGCCGCGAATATCTCACCCAGCCTGATTTGCCTAGCACGTCAGAATTTCGCCGCGTGGCGCAGGCCATGAACCTGATAATTATCAAACTGAAGATGTTGTTTGAAGCAGAGGCAGAGCGAAGCGAGCGCTTACGTCAAGAAGCCTATCAGGATCCTCAGACTGGTCTACCCAACCGCCGCGCCTTTGAGATGCAATTCAATGACAAAATCAGTAATGAAGAGACTCCGCCGGGGTATCTCATAATAATTCGTATACAGAACCTTGCTGGTCTCAACCAGCGGCTAGGCGGGTATCGAATTGATACGCTACTTGAAACCATGACGAAAATGATGCGCACAGCACAAAAGCTGTACGCTGAACAGGAGTGTACTGGCGCGTTTACACGGCGGAGAATTCGCCCTGCTGTACCCCGGCATGGCTGAAAAAGAAGCGCAAACGCTGGTTATTGCACTTTCTCACAATCTCGAATCACTCTATTTGACTGGCGAGCTCGATAGTTCTCCTGTCGCGGCCCTGGGCATGGTGCCGTTCAAGCACGGAGATACCCTGAAGTCGCGTTTGATACAGAGCGACCACGCGCTAACTCGCGCAGAGAGTTCCCTATTACACCACGCGCTATCGGAGAAAAAAGAACCAATTCACCAGCAGAAGCCGATCGCTACCTGTGGTTTAACCGCCTGGATACGCTGCTTAAAGAGGAGCGCTTGCAACTGTTCTTCCAGCCCGTTGCCGCTGTGCTCAACCCGGTGAAATTCTCCATCATAAAGTTGTTGGCGCGTATTAATATCGCTTCCGGAGAGTCTTTTGTCAGTTTACCTATCATCTCATTAAAGGGCGTATCCGCCACTCTGACTAAAAACCCTTGGCTATCATGCTGAATATAATACATGCATTACCCCTTCTCTCATGTACGGTAGGCTTACTTACTCGCCCCGGAGAAGGTCGATGCCTTCTCCGTGGCGCAAGTGGCGCGACTCAGCCTACCGTTTGTTCGGGATTACTGACCAGACTTTCCAGCGAAGGTATGGATCCGCTGTAATGTTCAAGGGTAATGGACAATTCACTGCACCACCCGTATTGCCCGTGAAGTCACCCTGCGTGCTGACCTCGATGGTCGGTAAACCTTATGATCGGTAGAGCGGATATAACGGCTGAGATCGGCTCCCTTATCCAGATCGCCGAGCAGATTGTGCAGATTGATCTTATCGCCTTCTCCCGGGTTGAAATCCTTGATGACGCCAAAGTCGGTATTACCTTTTTGCTACATAAAGGTATCTGCCCCAGAACCGCCAATCAGGATATCGTTCCCCCTGTCGCCGTAAAGCTTGTCATCACCGTCGTTGCTGGAAGAAAGATCGAAAGCCTGATGGTGGTTAGTAATGTACTGGTGCATATCCTACACCGTCACACTGGAAACTTTCATCTACTGTGCGATATAGGTTTGCAGTGCTGACAAATCGTTACCTTCAATATCATCAAAACGCACCACATCACCGAACAGAATGTCATTGCCAATACCACCGTGGGAGAACATCATCCCAACCGGGCAACGGTTTGTTA
This sequence comes from Candidatus Malihini olakiniferum, assembly GCA_051305815.1. Taxonomy (GTDB): domain Bacteria; phylum Pseudomonadota; class Gammaproteobacteria; order Enterobacterales; family Enterobacteriaceae; genus Symbiopectobacterium; species Symbiopectobacterium olakiniferum_B. The sequence continues at coordinate 40,089 of JBPPLV010000021.1, read as the reverse complement.
CTGCTCAGGATCGCTTCACTCAGCTTGGTCGGATCGATTGCTTTAGACAATACCGTCGGAGTCGTAGCGCGTCAGACTGCTGGCATAGTAATATCCACTTCAGGTAAAGTGGCGTCAACCGGGTAACCCTGGGTGTCGGTGGTGGTCTCATTGCCCGCACTGTCCCTGATGGTGACGCTGGGGCATACACTTCACTAATTGTCGGCCAGTACGCTGCCCGGTATCGTGGTGCTTCCGCATCCACCGTCGCTTCGTAGCGTTCGCTACTGATGATCAGGACAACGGTATCCCCTTTCCTTCACATAGCCACCCACATGGCCTTTCAGCGTCTGCGGTTTGGTGGCCTCGTCGGCATTAATCACCCCGTCATCCTAAACGCACCGCTAATTTCCTTCGCTATTTCTCTCACAGGGATCAAGAAACTCTTCAGGCCATTCCTGAAGTCAGCCGCGCGATGCTGGAAAACTCCCCCAAAACCATCCGTATCACGTTGTGGGCAATTTTCTTTTTTTTCTTGTTTTTCATTCTGCAGGCTGCGCTTTCCAGTATTGACGAAGTGACGCGCGGAGACGGCAAAGCTATCCCCTCATCCCGTCTGCAAAAAATCCAGAACTTTAAAGGTGGTATCGTCACTAAGGTTTGCGTTCACGAAGGACAAATCATCAATCCGGGCGATCTCTTACTGCGACTTGATCATACACGGTTTGCCTCAAACGTAGGCAAAGCCGATAACCGCTCTGACCAGTAAGAGCGCAACCCGACATAGAGCGCAAGTCCTTTATACAATGACCAATCAGGATGAAGGGAGATGTCTCCCGCAATTACGCGTTTATCGGTAAATACTGCTGTACCGAAGGATATAGCATCGTCTACAATTTTAACATTATGAATCGTATTTTTATAAAAGCAGGACAAGCTGTGCGCAGAAGCCAACGTCAAACACTTCTTCTCTTTATCGACTAAAAATAAAGAACAGACGATCCTACCAGGGTTCTTTTCTTCTACGCTAAAATAATGGCATCCAAAATATCTTTCAGCGGCGCGCCACTGGAGATAAGTTATAACGCACGGTTATATAAATTATCGGGATGTTCCCTTACTTTACGTTCAGTGATATCCAGCTTCACACCTACATAATTCGTTGAATATGTTACTTTATTATATATTTTTTCAATGTTGGCCTTTTCCCAGTAGAACTAGCCGTCTTTACGGCGATTAATAAATTTATCGCTCTAGATCTCACCACGATCGAGCTTTGAACAGAGATCTTCATAGACACTGGGGTTCATCATTCCCGAGTTAATTATATTGGTTTTTTTATCAATCACTTCATCTGGCATATAACCAGACATGGTCAAAAACTGACGATTTACATAAAGAATTTCACAATTCTTATTCGCAATAATGATCGAGGCCGGGCATATTATGTGGCATAAAAGATCGTATCGAGGAAGTCTTGCTTTTCGCGATCCTGTTTAAATTTTTGCTTACTTTCACTGTTTCTAATAACAGAAAAAAACAACAGTATTATACTGTATGGTTGTTATTTTTTCATAAACAATAATACGCTCCTCAGTCTCCGAAAGGACTGGTCATACAAACCACATCACGGATAGCGAAAACACAGGCAAAGCGCCGCTCTCCCATAAAGATTCGAGATAAACGATTTTCCGGAGAGCCGGAGGGAGGGATGAAAAAGTGCTCCTATGTTCAGATGAATTAAAAAACATAGGAATATTAATATAAAGTCCCCATCTATCACTGTGTGAAAATAAAAATAGCAAGTACAAACAGAGTATCTTTAATTAGGGTTAGGGTTAGGGTTAGGGTGATGAATAATAACTTATATTATAAGTTTATCTAATGAAATAAAAAAATTACGAATTTTAATGTAACGTATTTTGAACATCAAAATTCTGTAATAATATCAATTATACCAATAGGTATAATTGATTTAATCAAATAAGATCTATCACGACACGATTATTGATCGTTTTAATTAAATTAAAAACAGATTTTATCATTATATTCATAATGTTATTCTCAATGTAAAATTGTTTCACTTACGATAAACACCTCACGACTGCAGACCTGAATTGGGAGCGAAAAGACCCAATCCACCAATCATTAACGGTATGAAACACCATCGCCGAAAAAATTACAAGAATTAAACAATGAAAATATCAAAGTTAACAAATTTAATCACTATTTTTAACTTTTCGCTTCGGAAAGGACTACAAACTCGGGAAAGCAGTGCGAGCAGAGATAGGAAAATAAAATGTAAATAATCATGTCTAGCGATCGACGTTTCAAGAGCGAGATAGGTCAGCCAGATTTAACTGACCCGCCCAGCCGTTATAACGTGGATTTCAGATCGCTGAAATTTTCAAACGGTTGGGGGGCGGGAAAGAAAATACCCTTGCACCGCATCATCTCGAGTCTGCATGACCATGCCACACTCTTCTTTGGTTTCAACCCATTAGACGAAACGTGATTACAAAAATGCAACAGGAGCGCCACTAACGAAGGGAATAGCTGATGGCCTTCCTCGCTTTTTTTCAGAAAAATAAATAGCTCCCGCGCAACTTTGATACAGTCGTATTGTGCTTGTATCAACGATGAAAAATTGGCTAAGCCAGCACCGAAATCATCCAGCCACAAGTGCTGCATTTCGGGAAACATCGTCAAGACCTCTTTAGAAAGCACGTCCTAATTTTCTACAATTTTAAACTGCAACCCAGGCATTGAGGAAACCAACTGCTTTGCCTCATACTTTTGTTGCAATGCATACAGCGTTGAACCATCAACATTGACTGGTAATAGAAGCCCATCCTGAATGAAACGAGGATGCCAACGCGACAGTAGCTGCATTTGCTCAATCACCACCTGTAAACGCTTGGCGACATTGATGCTGGAAAAATAAGTTTCAGGCGAAACAAATCGCTGCGGAAACACAGGAGAAAACACCACGGTAAGCAGCTCAATGGCCATCAGTTTGCCGCTGGTGCGATAGATAGGTTGAAAATTATATCGTCCCTGGCAATGATGCCAATAATGATATTCAAAATCTGCCGTATCCCCGAGTTCAGAAGGCAGTGCCTGTACAACCCCAAAATTCCCTGCTGCCCGATACATTTTGTCATAAGACCTGATGCGATACGCTGTTAGCCTCTATACTAAGGAATATGCATATCTGCACAGCAACAGAAAACTGAATTGGTTATCGTACTTACTACGCTATTTTATTCGACAGGAGCCTAGGAAAGAGGATGCGCCTCTGAGCTGTTGCAGATATAATCCGCACCTCATGTTGCATGGTACGTTATTTGCAAGGTAAATAGATTGACAAGGTATATTAAAATGGCGTTACTAATCACCCCCAAATGCATTAACTGCGATATGTGCGAGCCTGAATGCCCTAATCAGGCAATCTCCATGGAGTCGGAGACCTATGAGATAGACCCAATGCGCTGCACCGAGTGCGTAGGTCATTACGATTCGCCTACCTGTCAAAAGGTGTGTCCGATTGACAACGCAATCATTCGTGACTCACAACAGGTGGAAACGCGGGATCAGTTATGGGAAAAATTTGTCATCATGCACCACGCAGATCGTCTGTGATCGGGCGTTTGCGTTCCCCCTCTCAAGGAACGCCGTGGCACATGCATAGTGTCGTTCGTCAGCGATAGTCAAGTGAATCTCATCCACCCCAACCTTTCCGCCAGCGATTGAGGTGCTCCCACAGCCACAAGCAAGGTTTATCCAGCGCATCGTTGAAGATTTCAAACTGTTCGAAGGCCAATTCTTGGCTAATGCCAGTACCTAACGCTTTCACCGCCGCTTCTTTGACGGCGAAGCGCTTGGCAAGATAGTGGGGCGGGGGGGGGTTGCCTGTGTCGTTGATAGTGCAACCACTCTTGTGCAGATAATACTCTGCGCACCAGACGATCACCTAAGCGGGCGATCTCGACAATATCCGAACCTAGTCCCAAAATAGCCATTAACGTTAAGCTTCCCTCATCAACGCTTTCATTTCCGCTACGGCATCAGCTAAACCACTCATGACTGCGCGACAAATAATAGCGTGCCTGATATTAAGCTCATGAATTTAAAGTAAGTAAGCATTAGCATGCACGTTATAGTATGCCAGACCATGCCCTGCATTTATCTTAAGCCCTTTACTTACAACATAAACCGCCGTATCGCGAATACCACCCACTCTTGTTGGTGCAGCGTATCTCCTGTGCATCAGTATAAGCACCAGTATGAATTTCAATGTAAGGCTCACCGACTGCCATCGCAGCATCAATTTACACCCGTTCCGGATCGATAAACAGAGAAACCAGAATACCCACCTCACGCAAGCGCGCTACGGCTGACGTCATGCGCGGCAATTAACCTGCAACATCAAGCCCGCCTTTTGTCGTCACTTCCTGGGGTTTTTTCAGGCACTAGGCAGCAGCAGTGTGGACGAAGTTCGCAGGCAATCGCCAGCATCTCTTCTGTTATGGCCATTTCAAGATTCATGCGTGCCTGCAACGTTTAGCGTAACAAACGTACGTCGCGATCGTTGATGTGACGGCGATCTTCGCGTAGGTGAACCGTAATGCCATCCGCACCGGCTTTCTCAGCAACAAATGGCCTGCATAGGACGAGATATGCGGTGTCACACGCATTGCGTAGAGTCGCCACGTGATCAATATTTACACCTAGAAAAAGCTCAGGGATTAAATCAGTCCTCAATAAAATCACCGTTAGGTGAGCAGTGTACACCGCACTTTCGGTTAATTACCACAGTCTTCATCTTCTGGCAAAGAAGCGCCGTTCAGATTACCGATTTGGTAACTATTCTTCAGTCGTCGGAGGGATAGAAGGTCGTAAAATAGCTGATTTCAGAAACAGTTCACGACTTTTTAACGGTTTTCCTCCCAGATAGGGTTGAGCGCCATACGGGTGAAGCGTTTCTCGGCACGCAACGTTTTGATATCATGGAACTTTATTTCTGCCAGTGCTCGTAACTCATAACCGGTAAAACCACGCTGATCCACAATCATACTGGCGATAAATCCTTTTTCTTCTCGGTAGCGATAGGTCATGGAGTCATCAACGGGGGCTCCCCGCTACCTGCACAGTGCAGAAAATCGACACCGTAACCGAGGTAACCTAATAAGGCTAATTCGAAACGGCGCAATGCGGGTTCAGGCGAAGCGCTCAGCGCAGCCAGCTGTTGCAAAAAGTGCAAGTAATCAAAAAAAGTGCGGAATAGTTGGTTTCGTGCTCTAGCACACGGGCGAGCAATTCATTTACGTAGAGGCCGCTATAAAGCATGATACCGGTGAGTGGCGGCTAGCGAGACTGGCTCAGTATTACGCAGCGTTTTCATTTCGCCGCGCCCACCCCAACGAACCAGCAGCGGTGTGAACGGTTGTAAACACCCTTTTAGCGGAGAGCGACGAGCACGTGCGCCCTTCACCAAGACGCGAAAACGCCCTTTATTTTCGGAGAAAAGATCCAGCAGCAGGCTGGTTTCACTGTAAGGTCGCCCATGCAAGACAAACGCGCGCTGCCAGCCTTCCATCGACGTTGACCTTATAAATCGTCGATATAGCCTAGACTGCGCAGTGTCCGTTCGTCATCAGCCCAGCCGGATTTAACTTTTACCCACAGTTCAAGGTGTACCTTGACTTCAAATATGGCTTCCATATCCTGGCGCGCTTCAATACCAATCGTTTTGATTTTAGTGCCTTTATTACCGATCACTATTTTCTTCTGACTGTCACGCTCAACCAGAATCAAACCGTTAATATCATAGCCACCACGATCGTTGGTAACAAAACGTTCAATCTCTACTGTCACCGAATAGGGCAACTCTTCGCCCAGGAAGTGCATCAGTTTTTCACGAATAATTTCTGCCGCCATAAAGCGTTGTGAGCGATTCGTAATATAATCTTCCGGGAAGTGATGCTCAGCAACGGGCAGATATTTACGCACGATGCTAGCAATAGTGTCAACGTTGACGCCCCTTTCTGCAGAAAGGGGGACCACGTCGAGGAAATTCATCTTTTCGCTTAAAAACTGAATATGCGGCAACAGCTTGGTTTTATCTGTCACGTTATCGATCTTATTGATCGCCAATAGTACCGAACACTTTTGATCGCGTAACTTACCAACGACCATTTCATCGTCGTCAGTCCAGTGTATACCTTCCACCATAAAGATAATCAGCTCAACGTCACCGATTGAACTACTGGCAGCGCGATTCATCAGGCGGTTGATCTCACGTTTTTCTTCAATATGCAGCCCCGGAGTATCCACATAAATAGCTTGATAGGGGCCTTCGGTATGGATTCCCATAATGCGGTGGCGCGTGGTTTGCGGCTTACGCGAAGTAATGGAGACTTTTTGCCCCAGCAGTTCGTTCAGCAACGTGGATTTACCCACATTGGATCGCCCAACAATCGTGACGAAACCGCAATAGGTTTGTTCTTCGCTCATTCAATCTCCAGTTTTTTCAACGCTTGTTCTGCCGCTGCCTGCTCTGCCTTACGACGGCTTGAACCTGTACCAATCACCGGTTCGTCAAAACCACTTATCTGGCAATGGATAGTAAATTTCTGATCGTGTGCTTCACCGCGCACCTGCACCACCAGATAGGTAGGCAGTAGCAGATGACACCCTTGCAGAAACTCTTGTAACCGAGTCTTTGGATCTTTTTGTTGATCCTCTGGATTTATTTCATCCAGACGGGTCTGATACCAATTCAGAATCAGTCTTTCGACATTTTGAATATCGCTGTCGAGAAAAATACCGCCAATCAGCGCTTCGACGGTGTCTGCCAGAATAGACTCTCGGCGAAAACCACCACTTTTTAACTCGCCGGGACCAAGACGCAGGCACTTGCCTAATTTAAATTCATGCGCAATGTCCGTCAGCGTATTGCCGCGCACCAGCGTAGCACGCATGCGACTCATATCTCCTTCATCCACGCAAGGAAAGCGATGATACAGCGCATTTGCAATCACAAAATTTAGGATGGAGTCACCGAGAAACTCCAGGCGTTCGTTGTGCTTACTGTTAGCACTGCGGTGCGTTAATGCCTGCAATAGCAGGTCATAATGCTGGAAAGTATAGCCCAGCTTTCTTTGTAACCGATTTATTAAGATGGGGTTCATGTGTTAACAATAGATTAACGATACATATTTACCGCAGCATACCGAACATCCTTGCCTTCATTGCGCTTGTTGTAGCGATATAGCGTCAAAGCTGTTTCGTTTGCATTGGCTTCCGAATGGAGCTTGCGTTTTAGGCTTATTCCCGCTGTATTGTCGCTGCAGCAGGTTAACGCCTACAACGACAATAAAAGAGGGTATACAACAATTCTGCAACGTACCCGAAAATAATACTGCGGGTTTATCACGGTGATTAATGAATTCGACCAATACGACTTAAACGCACACCGGTCGGCCACTCACCTTCTTGTTTTTCAAAGCTTATCCAGATTGCTGTTGCCCGACCCACCAGGTTCTTTTCAGGTACGAAACCCCAGTAGCGGCTATCCGCACTGTTATCGCGGTTATCACCCATCATGAAATAGTGTCCGTTCGGCACCACCCAAGTGGCCAGCATCTGGCGAGACTGTTGGTAATACATCCCTAGTTGATCCTGACTGCCTGGTACCATCAAAATGCGATGCGATACATCACCCAGCGTCTCCTGACGAACCCCCATACGCACACCGCCCGGTTTTTCTTGTCTAAGTGGAAGTGAGTAGAAACCGCTGCTCGCTTTCGTGCCATGACGGCGGAAGGTTTGGACAAAATCACTGGCTTCAAGGTTACTGTAGGTCACCGCGAGGGCGCTGTCACAGGCTGTTCCTTCGCACGCCAGGCGAACCGTAACCTGTTTACTTAGCGAATCGTAAGAAACTCGGTCACCCGGCAAACCAATCACACGCTTGATATAGTCCAAACGTGGATTTTCAGGATACTTAAATACTGCGATATCACCGCGCCGTGGATGCCCAGTGCGGATCAGCGTCGTCTGCGTGATAGAATCTTTTATTCCATAAGCAAACTTCTCTACCAGAATAAAATCACCAATCAGCAAGGTCGGTATCATCGAACCCGACGGAATCTGGAACGGCTCATAGATAAAGGAGCGAACAATAAATATCAGTGCCAGCACGGGAAACACCGAAGCACAGGTTTCAATCCAGCCGGGCTGTTTAACAGTGCCACTATTCTGCTGCGCGTTGAGCGCAGCCTCATCTCTCGCCTTGCGTGCTGGCGCCCATTTAAAGCGTTCAAAACACCAGACAATACCAGTGACTAGCGTCGCCAGCGCCAAAACTAAGGCAAACATATTAGCCATGCCAACTCCCCACAGGATTTATTTGCTCTCTTTGCCAACGTGCAAAATGGCTAGGAAGGCTTCTTGCGGTAATTTAATGTTGCCGACCTGCTTCATGCGCTTCTTACCATCTTTCTGTTTCTGCAACAGCTTTTTCTTACGACTCACGTCGCCGCCGTAACATTTTGCCAATACGTTTTTGCGCAACTGTTTTACGGTTGAACGCGCTATGATGTGGTTACCGACGGCCGCCTGAATGGCAATATCAAATTGCTGACGCGGGATCAGCTCTTTTATTTTTTCTACCAACTCACGACTGCGATACTGTGAATTATCGCGGTGGGTAATCAGTGCCAGAGCATCAACATGTTCACCGTTAATCATCACGTCAACCCGCACCATGTCAGAGACCTGGAAATGTTTGAAACTGTAATCCAGAGACGCATAACCGCGTGAGGTCGATTTCAGTCGGTCGAAGAAATCGAGCACCACTTCTGCCATTGGGATTTCATACGTCAACGACACCTGATTTCCGTAGTAAACCATGTTGGTCTGTACACCGCGTTTCTCAATACACAGGGTAATTACGTTGCCCAGATATTCCTGAGGCAAAAGTATGTGACATTCTACAATCGGTTCACGCAGCTCTTCGATATTGTTTAACGGCGGCAGCTTGGAGGGGTTGTCTACGTAAACAATTTCCTGGCGTGTGGTCATCACCTCGTAAATAACGGTTGGTGCAGTGGTGATTAGATCCAGATCATATTCACGTTCCAGACGCTCCTGAATAATCTCCATATGCAAGAGACCCAGAAAGCCACAACGGAAGCCAAAGCCGAGCGCTGTCGATGTTTCAGGTTCGTAGAACAGCGAGGCGTCATTGAGGCTTAGCTTGCCCAACGCATCGCGAAAGTTTTCATAATCATTAGAGCTGACCGGGAACAAGCCTGCATAAACCTGAGGTTTGACCTTTTTGAAGCCGGGCAACGCTTTGTCAGCGGGTTGGCGAGCCAGTGTCAAGGTATCCCCCACAGGAGCCCCGAGGATGTCTTTGACAGCACACACCAGCCAGCCTACCTCACCGCAGTTAAGCACATCACGATCGACCTGCTTAGGCGTGAAAATCCCAAGACGATCGGCGTTGTATACCTGACCAGTACTGATAACCTTGACCTTATCACCCTTGCGCAATACCCCGTTTTTGATACGGATCAGAGAGACTACACCGAGGTAGTTATCGAACCAGGAATCAATGATCAGCGCCTGAAGCGGTGCGTTGGGATCACCTTCTGGTGGTGGAATTTCTTTTACCAGGCGCTCCAGCACATCCGGAACACCGACACCGGTTTTCGCTGAGCAGCGCACCGCATCGGTAGCATCGATACCAACAATATCTTCAATCTCTTCTGCAACACGTTCTGGATCGGCGGCAGGCAAATCAATCTTGTTCAGCACCGGGACCACTTCTAGATCCATTTCCATGGCGGTATAGAAGTTAGCAAGCGTTTGTGTCTCTACGCCTTGCCCTGCATCTACCACCAACAGCGCGCCTTCGCACGCAGTCAACGAACGTGACACTTCATACGAGAAGTCAACATGTCCCGGCGTATCGATAAAATTTAGCTGGTAAGTTTGACCATCTTTAGCATGGTAATCCAGTGTTACGCTCTGCGCTTTAATGGTGATGCCGCGTTCACGTTCCAGATCCATCGAGTCCAACACCTGTGCCGCCATTTCACGGTCAGATAAACCACCGCAAAGTTGAATAATGCGGTCAGAGAGCGTCGACTTACCATGGTCGATATGGGCAATAATGGAGAAATTTCGTATATACTTCATTATAAAATTTTTTTACCTTGCTATTTCTGAAATTCTTGACGTCTGGCATGCGCATACGACGAAAATGGCAGCAATGTCTTATCCTTTCACCAGAAAGGATGCATTCTACATGTCAGACGCCGGAAAACCTAGTCATCAACTCGTACTCCCTTTGATTATGGCGCTTTTATTCCATCATTACAGACTATGCGAAAAAAGAGGGAGTTTATGTGCAAGACAGATAGCACAATACAGGAAGAATACTGGGAAAACAGTGCCGGGAGAGAGCCATGAGTGGCCAGCCCGGGTAAATGAAGCTCAGGATTTGATTTGCAGCGGCTGTTCAGGCAAGGCTATCTGTAAAATAACCGGACGATAGTGGCGCTTTTCGCCTAACTTGAGCGACCAACCGCGCACCAGTATGAACACCAACGCCGTGCCTAACACGGCACCGAGCGCCGCAGCCAAATCGTTTCCGAACAACGATCGCAACAACACCGCTCCCATGAACAATCCCAGTAAGGGCACCAGATAAACCAACATAGCGGAGCGAAGCAGGCTGCTTTCCGAAATACCCAACTCAACACGTTGACCAGGAATTAGGGTCTGCTCGCAGGGAACCTGCAGTGCTTGTTCTGCAGACAGTCCCAATTCACTCAGAAGACCTGTGCCACAGGTTTTACGCGACTGACAACCGCTGCACCCGGAACGTTGCTCACAATGCAGCACAGCTATGCCATCGTGCCAGGAAACCACGGTCGCCCACCCTTTCATCATACCAGTGCACTACGCCTTACATATTTACTACGATTGAAAAAGAACATTATCAGCAATGCGTTTAGCCGTTGCTGGTGGTAACTTACCCCCCCACCATCACTTCATAACCATTGCGAATTTTTGTATGCGCGCTTTGTCTTCCCATTGTGACGTACTGTTCGGTACGAGATTCCGACGATGGAGTAATATTAACAGAAAAGCTGAATAAATCATCACTAAACAGGCGCGACTCAACCGGAATGCTAATGCCAGGCAGCGTTCTGCTACTACGGGAGATCTCCTTCATTCCCTGAGGCAGCTACTCAGGAATCCAGGTCAGGTTGACTGTTTCAACCGTTGGTGTGGTAAGCAGTGGAGGTAAGCTTTCTGGTAATGGGCGCAATGTCTCATGAATATCATCACTGACTACCAGCGATGTCACAAGAAATTGCTCTAGCCGTTCACCGTTGCGATCTTGCAGATCAATACGCAACGGTAGTTTGGTCGCAACATCAAACCAAACGCTGTAGCTATAACGCATGTCATCCCGGGAAATAATACGCATACCTTCGCACAGACGATCGGCTATACACACTCTTCATGCCGCTGGAATGAAGTCATAGAACGCAGAAAGCGATTGATAATCCGCGTAAACTAGTCTAGGGAAAGAGTTAATAATGTAATCGCCAGAGAGCGAAAAGGGTTCAAGATCGGCATCAAAATAGATGATATTCCTGTCTCTCTGCACGATCTCCCTGCGTAGTCCATCCATAAACAGCAACTGAGCAAATGGACGATGGTCTATTCGGGCATGCCGATAGCGTAGAGATTCAATACCCTGACGGGAAATATTGATGAAATGAATTTCATAATTTAATGCTCGAATAGCATTCCCATCTGTCGCAGCGCTGACGAAGGTTAAGGCACAACACCACGCCTGGCGCAGTCTGCGCCAGGCGTGGTGTTGAATAGGGTAAGCAACCGAGCAGAATACAAAAAGTAAACCGAACACGCTTCATTACCGAGATTGAGTTCCGGGCACTTGAATCGCTGCCTGCTGTTTTTCATCCTACTGGCCTTTTAACGGCTTAGAATGGAGACGATGCTGCAACTCGTAATCCTGCAACATGACATTGATGCGATTACGTTGCGCTTCAACCTGACGCTGACCGCCGTGAGATACCACATTTTTAGATGGCACATGCAGACTTATCCGGAGAAACTGCTTCCCATGGCAGGAAGCGTACTGAATGTGGACATATCACATCTGCGCTTTCGGAACGAGATCTGGCGTTTATTGCATCTGTACGCGAACAATCACAGTCAATGAAACACAAACTGCCACGTCAACCTTGATGCAGTTGACTTGCCCAATGGTTTTGCCGAGAATGGCAAGCGAGACCAAGTATCAGGATGAGGTTGTGCTTTAGGAATCGCTTGGGGTGCAATGTGAAGCGGTTCCTCAGCAAGAGCCTGCACAACACGTGCAGCAACATCAACCTGAATAATGCTCTTAGCCACATCACCACCCAGAGTATCACGAATCAAAGGTAACTTTGCCAGCTTTTCTGCAGTTCAGCATCCCGCCCAATGTATTAAGCAGTTCAGTATCTGCAGCTTCGCCGTTCATTAAAGCGAAAATTTTTTTCTGCATACTGATAATCTTACCTTATCAAATCCATCATGGTTAACGCGAAAACCGGGTTAACGTTGAATTAACGGCTGTACTTTATTATCGATCGCTTCTCGTGCACGAAAAATACGAGAACGAACAGTGCCTACCGGGCAATTCATAATGGCGGCTATCTCTTCATAACTCAGGCCATCAAGTTCACGTAGCGTAATCGCCATCCGTAAGTTTTCTGGCAACGCTTCAATGGTTCGAAAAACAATACTTCTCAATTCTTCTGACAACATTAAGTTTTCAGGGTTCGATATTTCTTTTAATGCGCTGGCAGTTTCATAATTTTCAGCGTCATTGGCATCAACATCGCTCGATGGTGGCCGCCGCCCCTGGGCAACTAGATAATTTTTAGCCGTATTGACGGCAATACGATACAGCCAGGTGTAAAATGCGCTTTCACCACGAAAGGACTCCAATGCACGATAGGCTTTGATAAATGACTCCTGCACTACGTCAGGCACGTCTCCAGGAGGAACGTACCGTGAAACCAGGTTCGCCATTTTGTGCTGGTATCGCACCACCAGCAAATTAAACGATTTCTGGTCGCCCTTCTGGACTCGTTCAACCAGAATGCGATCCGCTAGCTGGTCGCTCATCCGAGGTAAGGTCTCCTCAAATTGTTCTCTACACGTAAAATAGTACTGCCAGCCATGTCGTTATTGAATAATCTGAGCAAGCCGTTACTCGGACGGCACCTGTCAAAAAAAGTTCCCAACGGCATTTTTTCCTTCTTTTTTAATATTGCTCAGCCTGCCCCATGTATCTTCGCGCGTCGACGTTTACATTCTTACACGCCGCGCAGATTTCTGTTCTTTCACTAGGGCAGTCATGGGATCATACGCGAAAAAGCGCTTAATAGCATCGTTCGAGTCTTTTGGCACCACCTCCTTGCTTAGCGACAATATCTATACCCTGGATAATTCAAGTTGCAGGACAAAACGTTAACGTTTTGAACAACGCTTGTGCTGACCACAGGATGAACCTCTGGGGTGAAGTTCATTACCCTCGCTCAACTCAGGTAAGTGATTCGGTTACGTGAGCGTCGCCAACACACCTGCAACGCGCAGTATCACGGGGACATCCTACATAAATAAATAGAAATCTTTGGTCAATGCACGAAAATCATAAGAATAGCCGCCATCATTCGTACGTACGATACGCGTTTGCGTATTAAAGACCCCCCTCTTTCTTCGACAAGGTCAACATTTCTTGATGAGGCTTTCTATCCGTTCGCTTGTGTACCACCAGACGTTGACGTACAGACCACCCGTGGTGGCATGCTGTGGCAAAAAATCATTTGCAATCGGAATTGGCAGCACCACACACAAGCAGTCCTCCGGCTCCAACAATATGGCTGCACACTGGAGCAACGACTCATAGGACAAGCTCTCAGTATAACGGGTTTTTCTGCATTCCGGAGTTCAACACGCACACCCTGATGGGAAATAAGGAGGATTACTGATAATCAAGGCATACCGTAAAGGCGCTTGCTTTAAAAAATAAATAATATCATTTATTATCAAAGTGATACTTGATGCCCATGGAGATGCCTGCCGATTCTCTTATGCTTGCATACTGGCTTCGAGCTCTAACTCTACCGCATCGATCATTACTGCTTCTGTGCTACACTGAGCCAACATCATGGCTATGACTGCTGAACCACAGCCAATATCAAGAATACGACCAGATTTCGGCACTGAAGCCCAGGCACCGAGGAGAAGCGCATCCGTGCCCACTTTCATCGTACAACGATCGTGAGTAACAAAAAATTGTTTAAACGTGAACCCATTGTGCTGCAATGTTTGTGCTCGCGCTGCGTGCTGATGCACGATGTGCGGATACTCCTGAAAATCGCCTTAGCATAAGGGAATCCCTATAACAGGGAAGCACCCTGCCGAGCGGACCGTGCAAATCGGTACAGCATGAAGTATATGGGGTGTAAACAGATGATGAAGTGCACGCATAATGCGTCTATAATCAGCGCCCCAAACAGAGGTAGACCATGACTGCAACCCAATTTTCCGATCTTGATCTTGATGAAAGCTTACTAGATGCCTTGCGCGATCTGGGCTATGAGCGGCCCACCGCCATTCAACTCGCGGCTATCCCGCCAGCAATGGAAGGTAGGGATGTTCTCGGCTCTGCGCCAACAGGAACAGGAAAAACAGCAGCTTACTTGCTGCCGGTGTTGCAGCATCTGATTGACTTTACACGTAAAAAATCAGGGCCACCACGAATCCTGATTTTAACCCCCACGCGTGAACTGGCGATGCAGGTAGCTGAAAAGGCCAAAGTTTTAGCAGCTCACACTCATCTGGATGTGGCAACTATCACTGGCGGTGTGGCGTACATGAACCACGCTGAAGTATTCAGCGAGAACCAAGATATTGTTGTGGCGACAACAGGGCGTCTGCTGCAATATATCAAAGAAGAAAACTTTGACTGCAGCGCGGTAGAAACACTGATTCTAGACGAAGCGGATCGTATGATCGACATGGGATTTGCCCAAGATATTGAGTATATTGCCGGTGAAACGCGTTGGCGCACACAAACCTTGCTGTTTTCCGCCACGTTGGAAGGCAATGCTGTAAAATATTTTGCAGAGCGACTGTTAAAAGAACCGATAGAAATAGAAGCTGACCCTTCACGGCGCGAGCGTAAAAAAATTCTGCAATGGTTTTACCGTGCTGATAATATTGAGCACAAAATCGCACTACTGGCTCATCTTCTAAAACAGCCAGAAGCTACCCGTTCAATTGTTTTTGTACGTAAGCGCGAGCGCGTGCACGAACTAGCTGCCTGGCTGCGCGAAGCAGGTATCAACACTTGCTACCTAGAAGGTGAAATGGTGCAAGCTAAACGCAATCAAGCCATCAAGCGTTTGAGCGATGGACTGGTTAATGTGTTGGTTGCAACTGACGTTGCCGCACGCGGATTAGACATCAACGATGTTAGCCATGTCTGTAACTTTGACCTGCCGCTGACAGCCGATACCTACTTGCACCGTATTGGGCGTACCGGACGCGCAGGGAAGAAAGGGTGTGCTATTTCACTGGTAGAAGCACACGATCATCTTCTGCTTGGGAAAATTAGTCGTTATTTAAATGAGCCGCTGAAAGCGCTCGTCATTGACGATTTGCGCCCGAAAAACAAAGCGCCAAGCGAAAAAACCAACGGCAAACCTTCGAAAAAAGTGCTGGCAAGACGTGTAGAAGATAAGAAAAAGAAGAAAGAAAAAGAAAAAAAAAAGTAAAAGTACGTCATCGCCACAGCAAGAACGTAGGCAAGCGCCGCCAGCCAACGCAGAAAACGGAAGATACGCTTTCTGGCGCAGAATGATTTTGTTTCGATACTGACCTCCGGTCATTGTTCCGTGAACAAAAAAAGGAGCTTATGCTCCCTTTTTTATCACCAGCAGTGTGCGATTACGGGCTTTCTGTAGAAAGTACGGGTGATTACATCATGTTGCTGTTCTGGAGTCAGTGAATTGAAACGCACGGCATAACCAGAAACACGGATCGTCAGCTGCGGGTATTTTTCAGGGTATTTTACCACATCTTCCAGCGTTTCACGATTTAAAACGTTTACGTTCAGATGTTGACCACCTTCAACACGAACTTCCGACTTGATTTCCAACGGAACTTCACGATATTCAAACTGCTCCAGATCGCTCACTTGAACGATCTGATCTTCGCTATAGTCTGTCTTAGCGCATACGCAGCGTGCTTCTGATTTTTCTTTATAAAGCAGCCAGAAAAAGTTAACCAGAGCGTTGTTGTTAGCTTTAGTAATTTGAATGCCAGTAATCATAATTGCCTCCGTAAAACAGTGTAATCGTGTCTGAACCTGGGAAGGGTTGCAGTCTTCACCAACACGAGGTTTAAGCACAAAATGAAATT
This sequence comes from Candidatus Malihini olakiniferum, assembly GCA_051305815.1. Classification (GTDB taxonomy): domain Bacteria; phylum Pseudomonadota; class Gammaproteobacteria; order Enterobacterales; family Enterobacteriaceae; genus Symbiopectobacterium; species Symbiopectobacterium olakiniferum_B. The sequence continues at coordinate 23,583 of JBPPLV010000021.1, read as the reverse complement.
CACTTACCTTGTGTAGTTATATACCAGTGCCTTAGGCCTCAAACTTTAATTTAAATCAATTAAATTGGGGTGAGAAAAACCACTCGGCAAGCAATTAATTGTTTTACATCAATTTTAACTAAAAGATGCGATGAAATTTTTTTGTAAATTTTAAACTTTTTTATAATTTACCTTTCTCTACATTCAACTTTTCCACCGCACTATTTTACCTCTAGGCCAGAGATCGTTAAGCTACAGCACTCTTTCACAACATCAGCATCGAGGATAGGATGACAACCGCACTAACGTGGCATGACGTTTTGGAACAGGAAAAGCAGCAGCCTTATTTTGTGCAAACGTTAGAGTTTGTTGGTAAGGCTCGCGCCGACGGAAAGGTGATTTACCCCCCGCAGAAAGATGTGTTTAATGCATTTCGCTATACGGAGTTTAATCAGGTCAAGGTCGTCATACTCGGGCAAGATCCGTACCACCAGCCTAATCAGGCGCACGGCCTGTCATTTTCCGTCCGTCCAGGTATTCACACGCCGCCATCATTGATGAATATGTATAAAGAACTGGCGAACGATATCCCTGGCTTTACCGCTCCCCAACATGGCTGCTTGAAAAGCTGGGCGGAGCAAGGCGTGCTACTGTTAAATACCGTGTTAACGGTAGAGGCAGGCCAGGCACATTCACACGCCAACCTTGGCTGGGAAACCTTTACCGATCGCGTGATAAGCGTGTTAAATGAAAAACGTGAAGGCATCGTGTTTCTGTTGTGGGGTTCCCATGCGCAGAAAAAGGGTAGCATTATCGATACTCAACGCCATCATGTGCTGAAATCCCCGCATCCGTCGCCACTGTCAGCACACCGTGGATTTCTGGGTTGCCACTATTTTTCCAAGACAAATCAATTACTGACACAGCAAGGATTGTCTCCCATTGACTGGATGCCACGTCTGCCAGATTCAGATCGGTAATGAATTCGCTTATACAGGCGGGAGGACACAACGCAAACCGCCTGCGGTCTTGGACGCAGGGCGGCAAAACCTGACATTCAGGCGCGTAAGAAATCTATCAGAGAAAAGTAAACATGAAATACAGATAAGAAAGGAGTGGTGGAGCCAAGCGGGATCGAACCGCTGGCCTCTTGCATGCCATGCAAGCGCTCTTCCAGCTGAGCTATAGCCCCATTAAGATTAGACGGTAGCACTTATTGTCTGTGTGAACGGCCCGCATAATATGCAACCCGCCCAGGTGTGTCAACGGCTAAATCTATTTCTTCGATCAACCGCTGAAAAAGCCGCCAGCACACCGCTTTTATTAGCGTTGGCGATGCGATACTCAGCAGCGTAAACACTGAAAAAATACTGGTAATAATAACGGGTTTTATTATCATCTTTTTTTACTCACCCATCATAACCTTAACAGGTTGTTATGCGCTATTTTTCCGTTGTGCTTATTATCCTGATCGCCTCTAGCTTTTTGCCCGTGCGGGCACAGCCCCTGTCGCAACACTTTCTGAAAACGCAAAGCGCTACTTCAGTATTGAGCAACACGATATGGAAAGCACGCGTCAGCTTCCATATCGAATCTTCATCGCAACACCACCGATATTGCCGCACAGGAAAAATGTCTAGTGCTCTATGTACTGGATGCCAACGCCCAGCTCCTTCTGGTGGTAAACAGCTATACACCAGCCAAGGACCAGCGCGCGTGATTTTCGGGATTAGTTACCGAATCGATCAAGGATATGACATTCCTGCACGTACCTGAGACTACACACCCGATCCGGATTTTGGTGCGGGAGGAGAAGCAGAGCAGTTCTATCAGTTTATGCAACACAGCGTAAAACCTTGGGTAAACGGCTCGAGTCCCCGTTAATCTACAGCAGAAAACATTAGCCGGTCACTCATTTGGCGGATTATTTTTACTCTACACCCTGTGTAACCATGAGGAATACTTCCAGCGTTATCTGGCTGCCGTCCCCCTCCGCAATACGGAGGGGGACGGCGTGGTCATCCCAAAACGTTCACCGCTGCTTACCGCAAACCCACACCTCAGTCACAATAAGTGTGGGAGAAGATGAAGAGAAGCCCCAAGACCGATCCCAGCGAGCCGATTGACCCCAAACGCGCAATCGTCAGGTTCAGCACACGATAGTGACCAAAGCACGCAATCTGGCGGCGCAATTGCACACCGAGAACCCCTCAGCCAACTTTATCCTGTTAGAAGGTAAACACCATGGCAGTGTGATCCGCGATGCGATGGCAAAAGCAGTAGAGGTGGCACTTACACCACAGTGATTTTATGACAGGCTATGCTCAGTACATAAAGGCATGCCGTTTATAAAACGAATGAATCATAAAAAACGCCCCGGTAGTGATTCCCCATAAGATAAAGCCACACGGGGCGTGAACTGATCGGTGAGTTACGCGATTATTGCTGCGCTTCACGCTCGGCGATAAAGGCCAGAGCCTTATCGATGCGTGCCACTGCACGTTGCTGACCAATCGCATGTACCGTGACATCCACTCCTGGTGATTGACCTGCACCAGTTACAGCCACACGCAGCGGCATGGCTACTTTACCCATACCTTGTTGCAGTTCATCCACCGCGCCCTGAATGGCATGATGAATATTTTCCGGTGTCCAGTCACTGATGTCGGCAAGTTTCTCACGCGCCAGCTCCAGCGGCTGGCGAGCGACCGGGCGCAAATGTTTCTTGGCAGCATCGGCATCAAATTCGGCAAAATCCTCATAGAAATAACGACAGGATGCCGCGATCTCTTTCAGAGTTTTGCAGCGCTCACCCAGCAGTGTCACCAGTTCACTGAGTTGCGGCCCGGTGCGGGTATCTATCCCTGCCTGCTCAATGTGCCATGACAGGTGCTTCGCCACATATTCAGCAGGTAAATGGTTAATATAGTGATGATTGAGCCACTGTAACTTTTCGGTATTAAAAGCGCTGGCTGATTTGCTTACAGCATTCAGCGTAAACAACTGCGTCATCTCATCAATAGAGAAAATTTCCTGATCGCCGTTCGCCCAGCCAAGACGAACCAGATAGTTGAGCAGCGCCTCCAGCAGATAACCATCATCACGATACTGCATGACACTCACTGCACCATGACGCTTGGACAGTTTCTTGCCATCACTGCCTAGAATCATCGACACATGGGCGTATTCCGGCACCGGTGCACCCAACGCTTTCAGGATGTTAATTTGACGCAGGGTGTTATTGATATGATCTTCACCGCGGATAACATGCGTGATTTCCATATCCCAGTCGTCAATCACTACGCAGAAGTTGTAGGTCGGCGAACCGTCAGTACGGCAAATGATCAGATCGTCCAGTTCCTGGTTGCTGAATTCGATCGGACCACGAATACGGTCGTTAAAAATCACTGAACCGTCTTGCGGATTCCGAAAACGGACCGCGTGGGGTTCATCCGCCGCATGATGCTCATGAGAATCGCGGCAGTAGCCGTCATAGCGAGGTTTTTCACACTTTGCAATTTTATCTTCACGCAGTGCTTCCAAACGTTCACGGCTGCAATAGCACTTATAGGCGGTACCCTGCAACAGCATTTCGTCAATCACCGCGTTATAGCGATCGAAACGCTTGGTTTGGTAGTAAGGCCCCTCATCCCAATCCAGGCTCAACCAGTTCATGCCGTCCATAATGGCATCGATAGCATCCTGAGTTGAACGTTCCAGATCAGTGTCTTCGATACGTAAAACAAACTCACCCTTATGGTGACGGGCAAAGAGCCAGGAGTAGAGCGCGGTACGAGCACCGCCGACATGCAGATAGCCAGTGGGGCTTGGCGCGAAACGAGTTTTGATTTTCATTGTTATAATAAGCCTTGTTACTTAAGGGTGACTGATAGGCACCAGCGACAATTCCAGTCAAAAGTGGGCGTATTCTATCACTCTGTTCTGATTCCTCAACGCTGTAACCACATTGAGCGTGAAATAGGGTCAACAATCCGCCGCATTATCAACCAGGAATGTCCAGAAAAACGACGTCTTGTCTAATTTTACAACGAACACACATTTTGCATTTAAAAACCGTTGACTCACTTTTAACTATCCCTATAATGCGATGCTACATAGTGTAGGGTGATTAGCTCAGATGGGAGAGCACCTCCCTTACAAGGAGGGGGTCGGCGGTTCAATCCCGTCATCACCCACAACTTCTACGGGTCGTTAGCTCAGTCGGTAGAGCAGTTGACTTTTAATCAATTGGTCGCAGGTTCGAATCCTGCACGACCCATCATTTCCGCATATATTCTTTCATTTCCTCTCAAACGCCACGTGTTCATATGTACAACATAGTGCAAATACGAAGCTACGTTCACTTAATACATCCCCTCATTTTTCCACTTGCATTGTTTTCCCATCAATCTGTGTGTCTTCTCTATTTTCCAACGTTATTTTTCACTACATTACCAGCTGCGAGCCGCTCCTGCACTAACACAGCAATTTTTTGACTAGCTATGTCAAATAAATTTGTTTTTTCTGCGTTACTAAAATGGGGACACTACTCCCTATTTTCCTTCCTACAATTTTTGTGAACATATATAGGGTTAATTATTATTATTACTTAGCTCAATCGGTCATTCAACCGCCTCGCAGGCCATCAGGATGCGGACATTCTGTTACTGCGTCTTGACCATTGGTATTTTATTGCTGTTTCACGGCGTAGCTAAAATAGAGCACGCGTGGGTTGGATTGTGTAGATGCTGCAGGCTTGAAGGGTTTTATAGCTTATGGCATGTATATTGGTGAAGTGGTTGTACCGATTCTGATTATTTTGGGTGTCTTTACCCGCATTTCAGGTTTGATTACTGCCTTAACGTTAGTTATTGTCACACTGATGGTTGGTATTGGTAATTTCTTTACCCTCACGCAAGTCGGTGCCTAGGCACTGGAAGTGGAAGCGCTCTACCTCTTCGGTGGCTTGATTATTACGCTGGTGGGCAGTGGACGTTATTCTGTGGTTTCTAATCCTGACTACCGTTGATTTTTACTGTCGAACAATTTGAATAAAAACGCCCGCGATTGCGGGCGTTTTTATTTTTGTGAAACGTTTAATATTTTTCAAAACAATCGTTGTCTTTTAGATTTCCCAATCGTGGTTATACACTTTGGGTTTGAACTGGATAACATCACCACGCTTCAAGCCGTTGAGGTTGATATCGTCCTGTGCGACTTCGTCTTCTATCAGTTTGGGCTCACTTTCGACTTTCAGTGACAGACGGGTCAATGCACCCAATGGACGGATATCCCTCACCATAACCGGCTGAAACCCTTCTTTCACCTCCGCAGAAATCGCCACTTCATGGGGACGGAGCAGGTCGGCTTGTAGCTATGCGCCACCCTCAAGCAGTGGCCTGTCGCCAAGGAAGTAATAGATAAACTCACTGGCCAGGTGGTTATACACCTCAGCAAGCGAGCCAATCTACTCGATAACACCTTTTTTCATCAGCACAATACGGATCAGCAACTTCCATCGTCTCTTCCTGATCGTGCGTCACAAACACGGATGTCAGGTTGATTTTCTCATGCAAACGTGACAGCCAGCGTCGCAGTTCTCTATGCACTTTAGCATCCAGTGCACCAAAAGGCTCGTCCAGCAGTAAAATACGCGGTTCGACAACAATGCACGTGCTAGCGCAATACGCTGGCATTGGCCGCCAGAGAGCTGCTCCGGGTAACGATCCGCCAACCAGTCAATGAACCATATTCAACAACTCGTGTACTAACCAGGAATGACGGGAGAAATGCGTCGTGACATACCAAGCCTTTCTTAATGCAATAGTCCAGTGAATCAGCCCTATCCACATGGCAAAGCCACTATCGATATAGAGCGGCCAGCTAGTAGGCATTTTAAAAATTATTTATTGATTTAATTAAATATTTTGTCAAAAATGCCTCCTTCATTGAAGTATTGGTCCTGAACTTTAGTCCAACCACCAAACTCTTCATCGATAGTCACCAGTTTCACTGTTGCAAATTGACCTTTAAACTCTTCGGCTGGCTATCTTGGCATTACGCGGACGGTAGAAGTTCTTACCGATAATGTGCTATGCATCGTCGCTATAGAGGTATTTTAGATAAGCTTCAGCCTGTTTTTGCGTGCTTTTACGCTCAGCTACTTTGCCCAGTTGGCGTTATACGAAGCTGATGGTGGCACCGCGCGCACCAGTGTATAAGACCGGCGCATGACGATACAGGTCAGTCACAAATTTCAGCGCGGTAGCATCACTTCCGCCCGGCAAGTCTTGGCATAAGCCCAGGCTGCCAGGAAGTTCCAGTGTGCACCACCGGAGATTTTCGGGTTCGGCGTGATCACTTCAACGCCAGATTTCACCAGGTCGCCCCAGTCCTTGATGCTTTTTGGGTTGCCTTTGCGTAACAGGAACACAATAGCAGAGGTGTAAGGCGTGCTGTTATCCAGCAGTCGTGCCTGCCACTTAGGATCGATCAGTGGCTAATTCAGGTTCAGGGCATCAATATCTCCCGCCAGCACCAAAGTCAAGATATCTGCCTGCAAGCCATCGATCAACGAGCGCGCCTATTTACCAGAACCGCCGTGAGAGTTTTTTAATGGAAAGCGTTTTACCCGTAGTCTCTTTCCAATGTTTGATGAAGGCAGCGTTATATTCCTGATACAGCTCACGCGTCAGATTATAAGACACGTTCAACAGTTCCGCTGCCGTAGACGCAGCACACACAAATAATATCGTTGCTACTGCAAGAGATACTCCCAGAAGGCGTATTGACATTATTATTACTCCCTCAACATTTTTTCGTAATTTGTATAGTGTGTTCGGCTTGGTGCGGCATTAGCTCACAACATGGAGTGACAATAGAGGATAAGAGGTGGGGCAAAGATATTGTTTCGCGATAATTTATGCTTTCGCATTATATTATTTGACCATATTCAATTTTTTAAATCTAAGCATATGACAGGATTTTCGAGATAAAAAAGGGGCCAATGACTCATATGATCAACCAGATAACGCGTTATTCTTCTTCATCCAGCCGCAATGCCACATAGAGCAGAAAACTGTCAGCAAAGTTGCCCTGTCAGCTCAGAAATGTTATTGCGCTCTGGCATGGTCAGTACGTTTGCAACTGCTGCAATTCAGTTATGGCACTGTCTACGCCAACTGACCCCTGTTCACCTCTATGACAGCAACTACACGAGGCGTATTAAGATCGATCCCCAGGCGTTGTGCCCATTCCATCAACGCAGGAGAAAGTTCGTCGGCACGAATCAGGTTCAGTACCAACTCTTCACGCAAACGGCTATCCTGCGCCAACATATGCAATAGACGCGCTTGCTCCAGCATCATCTCCGCCGTCATGTACACCATACTGTTGAAGATGGGCAGGATTACCCGTCAGGCCGATTACGCCGACGATTTCATCATCAATGCGAAGAGCGGTAAATTGATACCAGGCCGCACGCCATGCAAATGCCGGGCAACGGCATCATCAATATTGATGATACGCCCTTGTGAAAAAGCCAGCAACGCATCTTCATGCAGTTCTCCGACACGTTCCCGATCGCCACTGCCTATAATTCGCCCACGCGCAACGTATCCTACGCCAGCTTTGCGTTGAGATGATATGACGCCATGCCCGCCCCTGGAAAGAGAAAGTGACAATTGCACTATCATAACTTTGCCCTGCAACCTAGATATTGTGCAATTTCACAAACATCTGGCCAATTCCTTAGAATTGCGGGAAATATCACAAAATAATAGCGAGGGGGACAGATTACAGAAGCGGAAATAAAAAAGGAGCGTAAATAATACGCTCCTTTCAGTCTGGAATGGCTTACGTTTATTGTGCTAACAGATAAAGCGTTGCATCTCCACGCCGCACATTCAGCGCCAACACAGGAGGTTTGCTGTCCAGAATTTTACGCAGTTCGCCGAGATTCTGCACCGATTGCTGATTAACACCAAGGATCACGTCGTTCTTCTTCAAACCGATTTTCGCTGCCGCCGAACCGGCTTTCACATCATCCACCTTCACGCCTTTCTGGCCGTCGATTTCGGTGTTGCTGAGTGATGCACCGCTGATCCCAGTATAGAGATTGCCAGAGGCCATCTGCGTCTGACTGGCCTGCTGCAAGGTCACTTCCACTGTTAACGATTTACCCTCACGCAGCAAGCCCAGCTTGACCTTACTGCTGACCGGCAAAGAACCAACCTGTGCACGCAGTGCAGCAAAGCTGCTGATCGGTTTATCATTCAGCGTCAAAATTACGTCACCGGCTTTGATGCCCGCTTCATCTGCTGCAGATTTTAGCCTGACCTGGCTGACAAACGCGCCGCGCCGCGCATCCACTTTCATCGCCTGTGCCAAATCGGAGTTTAGCTCAGTGCCGGTAATACCCAGCTCGCCGCGTTTCACATCACCATATTCAACTAGTTGCGCCGTCAGGTTTTTCACCATATTGCTGGGAATCGCAAAGCCAATACCGATATTCCCGCCGTCTGGTGCAAGGATAGCAGTGTTCAGGCCAATAAGCTCACCGTTGAGGTTAACCAATGCGCCACCTGAATTCCCTCGGTTGATTGCCGCATCGGTCTGGATAAAGTTTTCATAATTTTCGATATTGAGCCCGCTGCGCCCCAGCGCTGAAACAATACCGGACGTGGCCGTCTGGCCCAAGCCATACGGGTTACCGATCGCCACAGTATAATCACCCACGCACAACTGATCAGAATCGGCGATCTTGATGGCAGTCAGGTTTTTAAAATCAATTAGTTGGATCAATGCAACATCGGTACGCGGGTCTTTGCCAATCACTTTAGCGTCGTATCTGCGCCCGTCGTAGAGCCGCACCTGAATCTTATCCGCGTTTTCTACCACGTGGTTATTGGTTACCACATAGCCTTTCTCCGCGTTAATCACCACGCCAGAGCCCAGTGCCTGGAAGTTCTCACGCTTCGCCGGCACGCCCTCTTCCCCTTCATCCTCATCATCCTGACAAATCGGGGAGTTTTGGAAGGGTGAACCTTCCTGACAGAACGGTGAATTCTCGCCAAAGAAAGGTTGCATCTGCTGCGGAATATTGCTGCGCTTGACGTCGGTATGCCCTTCAATGGATATACTGACGACGGAAGGCATCACTTTCTCGAGCATCGGAGCCAGACTTGACATCTGGCTGGATGTCGATACTGTCGCCTCGGTCGCCGCAGGGGCTTGACCCATGCTCATTGCCAGGTTCAGCGTCAATGCACTCAGAACCAATGATTTTCTTTTCATGATCTATTATCTCGTCGTATAGCAGTGAATCCCACGTCGCCAAACCTGTTTACAACCCCTTCAGCACGCTGGAGGGGTTGTAAACAGGCTCAATTGGCGTTCGCGTTATATCAGATAAACAAGAAAGCACAAAGTTCATCGCTGTGCGCCAGACTAAACGTAAGTAATTATGGAACCACTTTACATAAATTGTTATTCCATCGCCATTAGCCGCTAGCATTCATCGTAAGTGTAAAGATCTATCATGCTGCTGATATAATCCTGAATTAATCGTGCGCGATAATACTATTCCTAAATCTCTTATTCATCGCGCGAGAGAGTAGAAATTCTGAGCGCAGCTTCGCGATAGGGCCAGGCCATGCTTGCTGAAAAGTTTATGGCAGAGTCGAGTTTCAATGGGATAACGCGGATGCATATTATCATTCACCATCAGGCTGAAAGCGCCATAAGACATTTCTAGTAGAGGATGATGGATATCCAACAGACCACCGATAACGCGATAGCCATGCAGCTCCAGCTTTTCAACTTCTGCATTATTAAGCACATAATTGCACGCTACTTCTTTGAATGCGCATAATAGCTTAGCCTGCACGCCCTTATTATCCTCCAGCAACGCCTTATCAAAAGAGCCATCATAAATGGCAGGCAAGTTTTTGAGAAAACGATGCGCCGCATAAGGTACCAGCCACGCCACGGTATTAACGCGAAACTGCATAAAAAATTGATCGTCGGTGCTGCGCCAGCGGTGCCGTTTTCGGCTTTCGTAGACCTGCCCTACTGTTTTTGCAAACAGATCCGAGGGCTCTACCTCACCCCAGGTCTGGCGAAGATGCAGATATAATTGTTCAGTGGTGAGGATCTCTTTTTCTACCGCATCCGCCAGATCGGCGACGCAGTAGTAGGAGATGTCGTCAGCCGATTCCATAATATAGGTGAGCGGGAAGCGATGATATTCGTCCAGCGACAACGCCAGGCGTAACTCGGCAACAAAATCCTGTTCGGAAAGATAGTAGCCCGACTTTTTCATCAAATATCGATAGTTGTCGGGCACATAGCCGACCCAATATGCTGGCCGGGTATATTTGAGAATATAGCCAACCTGGCTGTAAGTAAGATTCAACTTAAGCAGCGTATGCACCAAACGAATCGCCTGTGCATTACCTTCGAAATAGCTAAGGTCCTGTCGCACCTGACGACGTAACGCATCATACTCATCACCTTTCAGGCGCAGGGTTCCAACCTGGCAGACATCATCACGCGGTAACGTGTCATCCTGAATATAAGCCGCATCCAACTGTTTTCTAAACCAGTTATATTGATGGCTAACTCACCAAAATAACCAAAGGGCGGGTTGCTGGTGTCGTGTATCCAGGCCATTTCTACCATGCTTTCAAAAGGGGTCTACCAGAGAGACAAACCGAGCGAGTCTAGTCGACCTTCTCCTTTAATTCGCACTAAAATATCTTTAGCGATGTAGCGCCCTACCTGCTGCACTTCCATGGAGTGCATCAATCTGGAACGCACGGCGGCGTTACGCTCGAGAGGAAACACTTGCGTCTTTTGTTGTAAACAGCGAATCGCGGCGGAGTTGATGATACGTCCCCCGTCACTTTCAAACAGACGGACAATTCATATTCACTCTCAGCCGTAATCGGTTTACTAAGAGGTCGCTGAACGCTAAATTTCTTCGAAAAATCGATATCAGACATACTTTTCTCCTTTTATGGCCGCTAAAATCACGCCCAAATTCCATTCCACCCAGCTAGCCATGATAGACTACACAATGCACACTACGGCTAACTATTCGAAATACTATTCAAAATTTTGTGGGGAATCTTATGAAAGTGGGCATTATCGGGGCCATGGAACAAGAAGTGACGCTTCTGCGCGATCGCATTGAAAACCTCAAAAACTTTACGCGCGCCGGATGCGAAATCTATAGCGGCTGGTTGAACTGCGTCGAAATGGCGCTGCTAAAATCCGGTATTGGCAAGGTTTCCGCCGCGATGGGCACAACGCTGCTGCTGGAATACGCACAACCCGATATCATCATTAACACCGGCTCTGCTGGCGGTCTGGCGCCGACCTTGAACGTCGGCGATATCGTGGTATCAGGTGAAGCACGCTATCACGATGCGGATGTCACCGCGTTCGGTTATGAACCGGGTCAAATGGCTGGCTGTCCGGCAGCGTTTCCTGCCGACGCATCACTTGTTGCATTGGCAGAGCGTGCGATCGCGTCTCTGCAACTGCATGCGGTACAAGGGCTTATCGTCAGTGGTGATGCCTTTATCAATGGTGCCGAACCGCTGGCCCGCATTCGCCGCACCTTCCCGCAGGCCGTTGCCGTCGAAATGGAAGCAACGGCCATTGCCCATGTGTGCCATCAGTTCGGTATCCCTTTCGTGGTGGTACGCGCCATCTCTGATGTCGCAGATAAAGCCTCACACCTGAGTTTTAACGAGTTTCTGGCCGTGGCAGCCAAGCAATCATCACGCATGGTCGAAGCCATATTACAAGAGCTTGCCAGACAAGCCTGATGTGTGTTCGCTGCTTCTATCTTCTGGCGATGCTGTGCCTGTGCTCATTACTGGGCAGACCAATGCGCTGATGTCGTCGCTCAGCGAATAATCAGTCTGGAACGGGTGCTTGCGCTGAAACCAGACTTGATCTTGGCCTGGCGTGAGGGAAATCCACAGCCGCCGCTTGAACAGTTGTACGCGTTTAGTATCCCGGTGGTGCATCTGAATCCCATGTCGCTGGATGCAAATTCCCTACATGCTGGAACAAGCTTGGTCAATACAGTGCACGCTCTAAAACATCAGGTTTTCCTGCAATTTGGCACGCACCCGCTGTTCACTTCAGGCAAACAGTCACTACAGAACCAGGTGCTTGCCCTGTGTGGTGGGATCAATGTTTTGACGATAGCAAGGTGCCCTGGCCTCAGGTTAGTCGTGAGCAAGTACTGCGGCGCAAACCACAGGTTATCACCACCACGGGCACCGCAGTTGTCTGTACCGATTATTATGGTAGAGGAAGACTAGCTTAATCGTAGCGGCCCACGCCTGCTGCTGGTAGCTGAGTATATTTACCAACAACTTGCCGCACTATCTTCGCAGGAAATAACACATTGATGCCTGCGCTTGCGCAGGCATAGCAGCACACTTTTCATCCACAGAAAAAACCGCTATTATGCCGACAGCAGTCAAAATGCAACCGCATACAAACCAAAATATAACAATTTAGTCACGCGCCATTGCGCGCAGAACCGGTGAAGGTTCTTTTTAACACCAGGTAGAAAAAGTGAAAAAAATCTGTCTGCCTAGTGCGTACCTGCTGATGCTGGCCTGAAACTCTGCTTATCCAGCGAGCACCAGTGGGCAAATCAATGTGGGGTTAAGCGTAGTTCCAACCTGTGAGATAAAAAGAATAACAGGGACGCCACACATTGAGTGCCCGGCAGCAAAAGTGCTCATGCCAAAGACTCCCCAAACGTCGCTAAGCGCAAATGCTCACACGGTCACCCATCCGGGACGGCGACTGATAACGATTGAGTGGTAATCATGCTGGCGATCCCCTAAAACAAAAAAACCGCCCCCATTCTATGTGGGCGGTTCAGCAACCGGTGCGGTTTTTTTATTGCCATTACATGGCTGGATAATTAGATACTGAAAGAAGAGCCACAACCACAGGTGTTTTTCGCGTTCGAGTTAGTGACTACGAAGCGAGAACCTTCCAGACCTTCGGTGTAATCTACCGAGCCACCGACCAGATATTGCAGACTCATCGGGTCTATCACCAGCGCCACACCCTGCTTTTCAATGGTCATGTCGCCGTCGTTAATCTTATCGTCTAACGTAAAACCATATTGGAAGCCGCTACAGCCGCCCCCTGTGATGTAGACCCGAAGTTTCAGCTCCGGGTTATCTTCATCAGCAATCAGGACTTTCACCTTTTTTGCCGCCGCATCGGTAAATTGCAGCGGCACAGCCACTACTTCATCGCTCATTGTCGTACTCCCAGCTTGTCTTTTATTGGGCGGCGCATGCCGTTTGCCTTATCCCAACCACACGCTTATTATCCGACAGTGGGAAACAAGGTTCAAGGTTTGACCTTGTGTTCATTTTCTGCACTCTGTTCTAGCACATTCTGCTGTTGCAGTGTCCGAGCCAAAATTGCAGAGTACAGAGGTTGCCCGCCTAAAAACTACGCCATTAATGTCGCCCCCAGGCAGGTGATGATCATTGGCAGAATCAATTAATAGTTGTCCGTCATTTCCAGCGCCAGCACAATACCCGTCAACGGTACACGAACCGATGCCGCAAACAAGGCTCCTATTCCCGCGATGGTAAACGTGCCTACACCTAGTGTATAGTCAGACAGTAAGCCTTGAAATAACAACCCATAGGCTCTTCCCAGTACTGTACCTAACGCCAGCATAGGCGAAAAAGATGCCTCCGGGGGCGACAGAACCAAAGCAGGGCAACATCATACGCAATATACGCAACAAGAATATCAGCGACAGCATGCCTACGCTGTACTGTGCTGCCGTTACGTCGGGAATGATCGCAAAGCCACCGCCAGAGACGTCGCTAAATGCTAGAGAAAGCACACCAAAAACCCGCCCACTAACATGCCGACCAAGATAAAGCGCGTTAAACTCTGCCTATGAAAACGTAAAAACATTGCCTGTGTTCCCAAACCATCGAAGAACCTCACCGGAAAACACATCACCAGCATACCGGGCGAAGATCTTCCAACACGTTTTCAATCTCCGGAATACCCGATCCCTCCCGCAGCCATCAGTCCAGAGAAGAAAAACGCCAGCGGCCAGCGTCACTCAGCTTGCGCCGAATACATCACTGTTTCCAGACAAAGTTTTTGTAGTGCATTAACCCCTTTCTCAAATGCAACCCCAATCAGACCGATCAATGTACCAACAAGAGCGGCCAGCACCAGAATCATCACAGGCGTTTTATCATGGTGCAGGAATTGCCGAATAGCGCCCGGCACACTTCAATCAGGGAAATATCTCGGGAAGTTGTCACTTGATAACCAAAAGAATCTAACACAAAAGATGTACAGTGTACGCCCATCCATCACACAACACCTCTCACCCTATCTGACATTAACGACGCAAATTTGATAACGCAGCAGCGTTGTTTACAATAGGCAGAACTTCGCCCTCTTTTCAGGATCCTATTCATGAATAAATCAGAAAGTCTCTATGCTGCGGCACAGCAGCTTATTCCAGGTGGCGTCAACTCTCCGGTGCGCGCCTTCAACGAAGTTGGCGGTGTACCTCTGTTTATCGAACGGGCTGAAGGAGCATATCTCCACGATGTAGACGGTAAGGTCTATCTCGATTATGTCGGCTCCTGGGGACCAATGGTGCTAGGCCATAACCATCCGGTAATTCGTCAGGCAGTCATCTCCGCCGCAGAGCGAGGGTTAAGCTTTGGTGCGCCAACCGAAATGGAAGTACATATAGCGCGATTAGTCACCTCGCTGGTACCGTCGATGGACATGGTACGCATGGTGAACTCGGGTACCGAAGCCACCATGAGCGCCATTCGTTTAGCGCGCGGCTTCACTGAACGTGACAAAATCGTAAAGTTTGAAGGTTGCTATCATGGTCACGCTGACTGCCTACTGGTCAAGGTAGGATCAGGTGCATTGACGCTAGGCCAGACCAAATCCCCCGGCGTACCCGCTGATTTCGCCCGCCACACCCTAACCTGCATCTACAACGATTTGGATTCAGTCTGTCAGGCTTTTGAGCAATACCCGGATGACATCGCAGCGATTATCGTTGAGCCGGTGGCAGGCAACATGAACTGCATTCCACCACTGCCAGAGTTTCTACCGGGATTACGCGGACTGTGCGATAAATTTGGTGCGTTGTTGATCATTGATGAGGTGATGACCGGCTTTCGCGTCGCGCTGGGCGGTGCACAGGCGTACTATGGCGTTGTTCCCGACTTGACCTGTCTGGGCAAAATTATCGGCGGTGGCATGCCTGTGGGGGCTTTTGGTGGAAGGCGGGATGTGATGCAAGCGCTGGCTCCAATCGGCCCAGTGTATCAAGCGGGGACGCTATCCGGAAACCCAATTGCCATGGCAACAGGTTTCGCCTGCTTGACCGAAGTGGCTAAACCCGGTGTGCACGACACTCTCACTGCACTGACGACGCAGTTGGCACAAGGCCTGGAGGAAGCGGCTATAGCACAGTATATTCCTTTGGTGGTTAATCACGTGGGCGGTATGTTCGGTCTATTTTTCACCGATGCACCGAGCGTAACTTGCTACCAGGATGTGACTCAGTGCGATGTAGAACGCTTTAAGCGTTTCTTCCATCTGATGCTGGCAGAGGGTGTTTACCTGACTCCATCAGCGTTTGAAGCTGGATTTATGTCACTGGCGCACAGCCAGCAGGATATTAAGAACACCATCGCGGCGGCACGCCGCTGTTTTGCCCAGGTATAATCTCCGCTCCAAGATACACTCCCCGACCTGATGGTCAGGGAGTGAGCACATCATAAGTTGTAATTCACACTCATAGACACGCTGCGCGGTGCGCCATAGGCATGGTTGTCACTGAGCGCATGTAATAGTTATTATTCAGTAAGTTACTGACTTTAGCCTGCACCGCCAGTTGTTTGTTTATCTGGTAGCGTCCAAACAGATTAACAAACGGATAGCTTCCCTGATGCACACGCGTTGCGCCATTCTACCCGGAGGTATCAACAAAGGTGCCGTTCTGCCAGTTTACCCCATCGCCCAGCATCAGTTCTGGTAACATTGGTAACTGGTAGCGCGTAAACCACTTCAATGAGATAAGCCTGATCATTCGAACCATTGACCTTGTTGCTAATATCGGTCTGCATCAGATTATCCTGTCTAATGCGGAACACTGTCATGGACACTGTCAGAGAACCATCAAACCAGTCGGATTTCAGATCGGTTTCATAGTTTTTGCCTTCAATCCGAACTAAGTAGTTTCCGTTAACATCTCGATTGTCTTGCGACTGGAAGATAGAGGTGTAGCTGACATAGGCAGAGAGGGTGTCATTGATGTCGTAAATCAATCCGGCATAAGGCGACACCTTGTCTTTGGTGAAGCTGCAGGTCATACCGTCCGTGCTCTACTCGGTATAACGCGAACGCCACTAACGCCAGAGGATCGGCCAGCGAGAAGCGTGCCGCGCTATAGACTGATTTCTGGTGCACCGTATCATCCGAGCTTTTCGTCTGCGCATCCTAATTCTGTTCTGGCGCGCTGCCATTCTAGTTGTAGTAATTGCCCAGATCAGCAACCGTCACTGCATAGTTAGAAGCATAGTAGTAATTATGCTGGGGCTGTATCCCACGCCAGCAACAAGCTCGTGTTGACGCCCCATCAACTCAAACGGGTCGCCGCGCACAATAGGTTTCCAGTGCATCCAGTTTGTGTGTGCCGGTAAACTAGCCAGCACGCCAGCCAATCTTAATCCAGTTTCTTGATCCGGTAAGCTGCCGCCATTGAAAGCATAAGACGAAGCATACATCAGTTTATCATCAAATTTGGTTCTGCATGGATGCTGTTGATATTCCAGTCCAAGCCGTTATCAAACATGTAGCTGAACTGGGCGAAGACCTTGTTGGTCTCGATATTGTAATAGGCCCAGTTTGGAGCAGGATTGAAGCTGCGATCGAAGTAGGTACGGTTCCGTTACTGAACCAGGTCGGTAAACCGCCTCAGGTTAAGCCCGTGTTTTGCTTTCCTGATAGTCGTAGCCAAATGACAGCGTGGAATTGTTCCCCAAATACGCATCGACACAATACCGGATATGAATTTTTTACGCTTATGGTAGCGATTGAGCCAGCTATCCTGATCCTGATAGCCAGCAATAATGCGCCCACACACGTTGCCAGATTCAGTCAACGGCGCAGAAAGATCGGTCACATAGCGCTGGTTATTCCACGAGCCATAACTGGCAGAAACATTGCCGGTCAGCAGGCCGTTGGTACCGCGCACAACGCGATCGTGGATAGCGGTATCACTCAGTGTATTACCAAAGTTCCAGGCTTCAGAGACCGAAGTAGGAATTTCATCAATGATGAAATTGTTGATGTAGAAACCGCTCGAATAGTAGCCAGTACGTTCACTATCTGTATAGTTTCCAGTAATGCCAACCACGTTATCCAGCATGTTCCCCACGGTTTGTAGGTTTTGATTCTACATGCGCTGTTTATTCACAATAGTAATTGATTGCAGAATATTTCGCGGGCTCAATAGCAAGCGTGTCGCCGGTTTTTTACTCGGCGATGAGGAAGATGGTGCAGTGCTCTAATTGGGGCTATCCCCCACCGCAGCACTGGTCTGTGATTCACCTGCCTGAGCAGCGTAAAGCGCACTCCCCACACACAGAGCCAAAACAGAAAACCTCTTTATCGAGCCTACAGCCTGAACCCGCTTCGCACTGCCGCACGTCTTACCCTTTATAAGTCATCCTTCAACTTGCATCATGATGGCGCAACACCCGTTGCGACACGGCTATCACCGGAAATTCATTCCGCCCGGCAATACACAGACAGCATTTGCATTTTGATGCATAGATGTGATCATTGAAGGTATATGATATCAGATAACTAGAATCAAAGTGATAAGGATTTGCATTTAATGTGTAAATGAACCTTATGTGTTGGCAAGGTTTTCCTTGCCAATAGGCGATTAATGGACTTGTTTACGCAGCAGGTAGATAAAGTAAGGCGCACCGATAAAGGTCGCCAACAGCCCCGACACAACTGAACAGCTCTACCGTCAAGGTTGCCATCGCGGCTAATACTGATGCCAGCAGTAAAATAAGCAAACGCACCAGCGTAACTGCAACCCCCAACGCTTAAGCAGCCATGCTGCCGAGCGGCAAAATATGAAGTCAACGCTGACACAATGGCACCATTAAGGTTAACACCAGTGCCACACTTGCTGTTTTAATCGCCTGGGCGGATTCAACACCGTATGTCGAGCCAGAAATCCAGGTTATTACACCGCTCATACGCGGTCGCCGCTCGCCAGCAACAACGTAATCACGGTGAAAAATGCGGTACTCAGAGCAATCCCCGCCATAGCCAGCATCATGCCCGCAGTCAGTGCCGCTAGCACGCACGGCCAGCGCCAGGGAACAATTGCGCCAGATTCTCGCCGTTTCTCCATTGCCAGCCTTATGCACCTTTACCCAGCATCAGCGCCACAGTCAGCCCCCTCCGATCAAGAGAGCAGGGCAAGGCCCAGCACCCCAACGCGGATGCGACAGCATTGGCATCTCCTGAGGGCGTGAGTAAGGTAGGCTGATGCGTGGTGCGTAAACGGGGTAGCAGCCATAGAAGCACTGGCGCGCCGATCAGTGCCGTCACCGCGCCAGTGGGCACTTCACGCCAGATGCTAGCCAGCCACAGCACGGTTTGATCGGTCACCCCTAGTAACAGCGCTTCCAATAACAGAGCTAGCCAGAGCCGTTGCCACAAACGACGAGAGCACCCAACATGCGTGCTAGCAGCGGGGAAAACAGACCAATAAATCCGATGATAGACGTCACATTCACTAACTGTGCGCTAAGGAAAATGGCGATGCCAATCGTCATTAACCGCGCCAATACAAGCCCCAGTCACAGATTACGCACAACGCTGTTATCCCACCAAGCCCTAATAGCATCAGCGGGCGCAGCAACAGCAACGCCAGCGCATAACAGACCAGTAGATGAGGGAACAGAAACGCGACGCGTTTCCAATCCTGCTGTTTTAGCATGCCACTGCTCCACAGAAACACGTTTTGTAGTTGCTCATGATTAAATAGCACTAGCAGTTGATTGACGGCAGTACAGTAAAAACTCAGCACCAATCCAGCAAGTAGCAACGTAATCGGCGACATCTGCGTGCCACATGAGAGACTAAACACCAGTACACCGATACCGATCGCGCTCGGTATCGCCATTTATACTGTGCAGCTTCGCCGCTCGGCAGCCACCATAACGTTGTGACGTCACCCCAAGCTGCGCGCTTGTTTGCAATGCCAAGCGGTAGCCGGTTCTGCGAGTGGGTTGCGGCAACCTACTGAAACAGTAGCGCCCCGCTAGCGGCCCTAACCCTACTCTCCCACCAACAGCGAAAGCATCAGACGCGACAAACAGGCTGAAATGGAACAACAGTTGGCGTAAATCACCCAGTTCCGGGTTCGTCATTACCTGCTACCATATTGTGTGGCAAGCAACGCGTGTCGCAGATTGATTACCATCATAACCAGCAATGCTGACAGCAAACCAACAACAATCAATATCGCTTCATTATGCTTAAGCGTTGGCGTCATCGAAATCCTCCAGCGCATCCTGAAATACCTGAAAAAAATATATCGCAGACAGCGTACCGCCAGCAGCGCTGCTGGCACACAAAGGGCAGTGCCTGCCATAACCGACTGCGTTCCACCTGCGCCATTATGGCGTCATTATCGTGACCAAAACAGAGCGCATTGGCATCCTGAATTTCCGCTAAACGCTCAATACCCACCACCACGCTCCCCCCAGAAGCTGGTTTCTTCACCCCAGGCATTTTCAATGCTAAGTTCATCCATCACTTCCTGAAACAGGCTGTTCTTCACGATGATCAAGACGTGCGCGCTGTCGATAAAAGAGAACAGTAAGAGCGGACGATGGGTGTAGGGCAGTAACTACACCTTGGCATGCTGTATAAAATCTGAGAAGGTTTACAATTGGCGAAGCGAAACCTTTGCCATGGTCAGAAGCCACCCAGCCTCATTGTTAAAGGTCAACCCCATGGTGAGGGCAATACGCGACATTTTTTCCACTAACGGACCATAGCCCGAAGAATAGACAATCAGAGAAGGGCACAGTTGTGTCAGCAGTTCCATATTAGGTTCAGTACGAAAACCCACATCAATCACCGAATCAAGCAACCTGAGTTCAGCCACCCACAGCCGGTAGTTAGCGATCTTACCCATGCCATTTGAATAACGCCCAGCTCCAGCAGGAGCTCAGCAGACAGCAGCTATCCAGTTCCACTGTCATTGTCAGTCAGGCGTATTACCGCTTACCGCCGGACAGACTGTCCACCAGACGATGCGCAAACGGTTTCAGCCCCACGACAGAAATGGCGTTTTCCACTTTCTCACGATCGGTACTACCAAAGCGCCCTAGTGCGCCGTGCCACGGATAGCAGCCGACCAGTTCTCACCGTCATACCTTCTGCGGTGGAGAGTTGTTGAGGCAGATAAGCAACCTGTCGGGCAAAAGATTTGCTGTCTCAACCAGACAAAGGCGTGTCCTTGACTAAAATCACCCCGCTATTCGGTTTGGTGACGCCCCAGCATTTTCAAGAGCGTTGATTTGCCTGAACTGTTATGGCCCCACAATCAACCCGTACACTTTAACGATAGGAAATGTCAGGGAAAGCGGGTATAATAGGGTCCGACCAGGTACTGAGAAACTCACCTCTTCGAGCCGAAAGGTGGTATCCAGCCCATCATTAGCACGCACCAATTCATGAGAAGAAGTGTTTGGATTTTGCATAACCATCATGGCCCGCCGTTGCTGCCCCCCCTTCGTCAGGTAGCAGAGCTTTTCACCATGGCCTACCGACGTAAAAAAGAACGATAATGATTATTATCAAGAGCGGGAATGACAGGCGTAACTAAATTTCTCTCGCAAGCAATTATACCTGTCATACTGCACGTTGCAGGTGCGTTGGCTGCGCTCGTTATTTGGCCCATTCCTGGCCTCACCTCTTATGAAGCCGCCGCACATGGTGTTCAAATCTACTCCCGGCAGATTTGTCCCTTCTCTTGCCACCTTCCTGTAACTCGAATTACTTAGGCTATGGATCCAAAAAAACACAACGCCCTGGCTTCAATCACGTCGGGACGTTGTTCATCCAATAGAAAACAAGAGACTACTGACCAAACATCTCTTTGATCCAGTCAGCAACACCGCTATCATTTTGCTGCGCGGGCACTTGTTGTTGCAGGCTCTGGCACAGCGTCTGTGGATTTTCCGTCCACACTGGCAATGCCCGGCCTGCACTGCCATTACAGATAAACTGGCCTCCGCCGTCAACGTTCATAGTAGCAATGCCTTCCGGCTGCGTTAACATCAGCGCCAGCGGCATCTGGTTTTCCAGATAGCGTCGATAAAGCGTTAACGCACCGTTAGCACCGGTCAGTTTTGCCGGGCCGTTGTTATCCCGACCCACCCAGGTGATAGCCACTTCTTTACCATCAACACCAGCAAACCAACTGTCGCGCAGGTCATTGGTGGTCCCGGTTTTTGCCGCTAGATGGTAATTCGGGAATTTAACCGCCAGTGAACGCGACGTCCCACGCTCTACCACCTGCTGCATACCATACAGCGTCAGGTACGCCGCCTGAGCAGGAACCGCACGCTTAGCCTGCGGGAAACTTTGATACAGTACGCTACCGTCTTCCGCAATTACCGAGCGTAATGCGGATAAGGGGGCGCGATTGCCACCACTAGCGATAGTTTGATATTCCTGCGCCACTTCCATCGGTGTCAGGCTGACTGCCCCCAATAGAATAGCAGGAACCGGTTGGATCACCTCTTTTGGGATCCCGAGATGTTGCAGCGTATTGCTGATCTGCTCCAACCCTACGGTCATCCCCAGATTGACCGTAGGTACGTTGAGCGAGTTGGCTAATGCATCTACCAGCATCACACGTCCACGGAACTGACGATCGTAGTTGTTCGGTTGCCACACTTGTCCATTTGGCTGCTTAAGCGATAACGGCTCATCCGCCAGCCAGGTATTGAGACGGAAGGTATCCGGCTGACTCAACGCCGTAAGATAAGTCGCAGGTTTTGCCAGTGACCCCACAGAGCGACGCGCCTGCATCGCACGGTTAAAGCCGGCGTATTGCGTTTGTGCCCCGCCCACCATGGCGCGAACTTCACCGCTGAAGCGATCGACAACGACCATTGCTGTTTCCAGATCGTTAACGTTACGCGCAGCGCGCAGCTCAGGAATTCCCTCTTCTACCGCTTTTTCAGCCGCATCCTGTGACACCGGATCTAACGTCGTGAAAATCTTCACGCCGGAGAGATCTTTTACCTTATCCCCTAAACGCTGTTGCAACTCTTGGCGCGCCATCTGTATAAAGGCAGGCTGCGGCGTGATCACTCCCCTTTTCGGCTGTACCCCTAACGGGCACGCGCTCAGCATATTGTAGAGGTCTTCGTCAATAATCTGCTGATTTTGAATCAAACGCAGCACCAGATTACGGCGTTCTAACGTCAGTTGTGGGTTACGCCACGGGTTATAGAGCGAAGCACCTTTTGCCATGCCTACCAGTAGCGCCTGTTGATCCAGACTCAATTCATTCACCGGACGACTAAAGTAGTAAAGGCTGGCGAGCGGGAAACCGCGAATCTTATCGTTGCCACTCTGGCCGAGATACACTTCGTTCAGGTAGAGCTCAAGGATGCGATCTTTGCTGTAGCGGTAATCCATGATCAGCGCCATATAGGCTTCATTCGCCTTACGCCACATGGATCGTTCGTTGGTGAGAAACAGGTTCTTTACCAACTGCTGCGTCAGGGTACTTCCGCCCTGTACAGCACGACCGGCCATGATATTCGCCAGGAAGGCGCGGCCAATGGAGAGGAAGTTGATACCATCATGTTGGTAAAAATGGCGATCTTCTGTAGCGACCAGAGTATCCACCAGTAAATCGGGGAAACCGGAGCGCTGCACAAACAGCCGCTGCTCACCATTAGGTGATTGTATCATGGTGAGCAGGCGTGGATCGAGACGGAAGAAACCAAAATTACGTTGGTTCTCCAGATTCTGGATCTGAACCAGGCGATCGTTGGTAAAGATCAGTCGGGCGTTGATCTGCCCTTCCTTACCATCGGGAAAGTCAAACGGGCGTCGGAGTATATTAATGGTATTCCCGTGCACACTGAATTCTCCCGGCCGGGTGATACGCGATACCTGACGGTATTGCATCCCTTCTAGCAGGTTTACAATCTCCTTCTGGCTGTAGGACATGCCCGGCTCCAGATTCACCATCCGGCCATAAACCGTTGCAGGCAGTTGCCAGACTTTGCCTTCGATTCGGCTACGAATTTGGCTGTCAAGATAAACGCCATACAGTGCCAGCACTACGGAGAAAACCAGCAACAGCTTAATGAACAACCCTAGCCAGCATCTTTTTTTACGCAGTTTTTTGCTCATGTCGCCCTCATCGACGTACTCGTCGTCTTCTTCATCAATGTCATCCTGATAGACGTCATCCTCTTCTTCATA
>JBPPLV010000019.1:0-18731 GCA_051305815.1 Candidatus Malihini olakiniferum | reverse complement strand
CGCCAACGCATACGCCACGGGCTACACCGCCCCCTACGTAACCAGCAATCACGATATATGTCGGGATAGGAGCCACCAGCAGTTCTTCAATATTGCGCTGAAATTTGGCGCTGAAGAAAGAAGCCGCGACGTTAGCATAGGCGTTGGTAATCACAGCCATCATTATGAGGCCAGGAACAATAAACTGCATGTAATCGAAACCATGCATTTCACCTATACGAGAACCAATCAGACTACCAAAGATAATGAAATAGAGCGTCATGGTGATCACTGGCGGTACCAGCGTTTGTATCCAGATACGACTGAAACGGTTGATCTCTTTAGTCCAGATACTCTTCAGGGCGACCCAATATAATTGCGTCATGCTGTTTTCGCCTCCCCGCTCGCATTTGCACTCTTCATCTTTTCACCGTTTACCATGGAAACAAACAGCTCTTCCAGACGGTTCGCCTTGTTACGCATACTCAATATTTGAATCCCCTGAGCGCTTAATTGGCTGAAAACCCTATTCAGCCCCTGCTCCCGCATCACGTCAACTTCAAGTGTTGACGTATCCGTCAGGTGGTAGGCATATCCTTCCAGCTTAGGGAGTGGACTTTTCGGGGCTAAATCAAGAATGAAAGTTTCCGATTTCACTTTGGCCAGTAACGCCTTCATGGAGGTGTTCTCCACCAGCGCGCCATGTTGAACAATGCCGATATTGCGGCACAGCATCTCGGCCTCTTCCAGGTAATGCGTGGTTAAAATGATGGTAGTGCCCTGTGCGTTCAACGCCTTGAGGAACTTCCACATAGAACGACGCAGTTCGATATCCACCCCAGCAGTGGGTTCATCGAGGATCAGCAATTTGGGCTCGTGCATCAAGGCGCGCGCAATCATCAACCGGCGTTTCATCCCACCGGAAAGCATACGCGCTTTTTCCTGCCGTTTTTCCCATAGGTCGAGCTGTTTGAGGTATTTTTCCGCTCTTTGCAGTGCATCCTGACGTGAAACACCATAATAGCCCGCCTGGTGGGTAACGATTTGCAGCACCGTCTCAAACGGGTTGAAGTTAAACTCTTGAGGCACCAGTCCGAGTTGACGTTTGGCGTTAACGATGTCGCGCTCCAAATCGTAGCCAAAAACGCACACCTTACCGGAAGATTTGTTTACCAGTGAGCTGATGATACCAATCGTAGTCGATTTTCCTGCACCGTTCGGCCCCAATAGCGCATAAAAATCGCCGGCTTTCACGCGCAGATCGATACCGCGCACTGCCTTGACACCCTCAGGGTACGTTTTGGTCAGTTTCTCCAGTTCAAGTGCATATGTCATAACAATTTAACTTGCCCTATTATCAATTAGTGACTCATTTTCAATTTTAAAACATTCATGCTTGCCTTATATTAGCTTTCACTGCTTCTTTTTTGTCACAGGCCATTTACTTTCATGAAAGATATTGAAACGCTCATCGTCAACAACCAGCGTTGGTCCAATATGATGATTGAAGAAGATCCGGGTTACTTTAAACATATGTCGTTGGAGCAAAAACCCCGTTTTTTGTGGATTGGTTGCTCTGACAGCCGTGTCCCTGCAGAGAGTTTAACCAGCCTTGCTCCCGGGGAACTTTTCGTTCACCGCAATGTACCAAACCTGGTTATCCATACCGATTTGAACTGTCTTTCCGTGGTGCAGTATGCCGTTGAAGTGCTCGAAGTAGAGCATATCATCATTTGCGGACATTACGGTTGCGGCGGCGTGCAGGCGGCGGTAGAGAACCCTGAATTAGGACTCATCAACAACTGGCTGCTGCACATCCGTGATTTGTGGTACAAGCATAGCTCGCTGCTGGGAGAATTACCGCCTGAAGAGCGCTTTAACAAACTGTGTGAAATCAATGTCGTCGAGCAAGTCTACAACCTTGGACACTCCACCATCATGCAATCCGCCTGGAAACGCGGCCAAAAGATCACAATTCACGGTTGGGTGTATGGTATCAAGGACGGTTTGTTAAGCGATCTGGAGATGACTGCCATCAGTCGCGAAACCCTGGAACAGCGCTATCGCCGCGCTATCTCTTCCTTGATCTGATTCTACAAGGTACTCTACGTGCCCCTGAGATTGCTGACAAACCCTTTTCAGCATGTCCGTTTTTCCCGGCGAAACACCACGGGGCCATTATGAGCCAGCGCTTGCGCCACTACGACTCCATCGCCACGCTTCGCCTAATAGCAGGCTTTTTCATCAGTCAGAGGAGCACTTTATGTTCCCTGCTATCTGGCGCGCTACTTATTCCTGCGGAATCACCTTGCCGATATAAGGCAAATGCCGATAGTGCTGCACGTAGTCGATACCGTATCCCACAACAAAATCGTCAGGAATAGAAAAACCGACCCACTCTACTTTCACGTCCACTTCCCGACGTTCCGACTTATCCAACAGAGTACAAATCGCAAGCGACGCGCAGGCTCACGCAGACGTAGAATTTCGCGCATCTTGCTCAAGGTGTTACCGGAATCGATGATGTCTTACACGATCAGCACCAGATCGCTATCATTGCTACGATAGTGCTGGTTGATTTCCTGGCCTAGCGCCACCACGCGCGCGAAATTTGCTTTGGCAATCATGACGTCCACAGTATGTTTTATCATACACATCACTCGTTATCAAAAGGGGCGACACTGCAGCATGACGCAGCTTTTTCGCTACCTGTTAGTAGTCTCTTTGAGGTGCTCATCAAGTTGATTGCCAACACCCCTCAAGCAGAGAACAAAAACTATGAGGTCAGAGTAATGATTCGCGAGCTGCCGGCGGCTCCCCCAGAGGTGAAGCTCTCAGCGAAATGAATACTACTTCCCCCTGAACAGCAAGGCGTTTCCTTTCTCGGCCTCCCCAATACAGGGTTAAGCGAGATGCCTTTTTCGAACATACTGATCCACCAGGTTTACAATGACAGGCAAACTCATGCCAACTAATATGAGCACCCCCAAAAAGTACATTACTCGACAGGGTTTCATGCAGTACCCAAACTGCAAAAAAATGTAGAAAATACAGGCTCGAGTTTATAGATAAATATGGTACGCAGTGGCGTGGTATAACACTGATAATAGGTTTGAACCCAAAAAACGATAACCGTAGAGAAAAGTGCAGTCACCAATCAGGAAATAACCAGGTCACTGTCCCATGTTGATAGCAATCATACACCTCCCCTAGAATGCTCAAGTGTGATGAACACTATCGCCATGGTCACTATTTGTAAAAACGTCAGTGTCGGGTTGTCATGATGGTGGCTCAACCTATTAAGTACCATAATATGTACAGCAATAAATATTGAACCAACAATAACTAGTACATCTCCCCATTATAATTACCAGCCACTCACATCTGACATCAGATATAACTCAGCAATACCAAAAAGGGTTGCCAGAAGCGCATCAAGGCTAGGCCAATTTCCCCGCCAATGGCCCTAGAGCAAGAGCACTCAGATATAACGCTGAGTCCAGAAAGGAACCCTGTATTTGATGCTGTCGTTATCTACAATCTCGAAATGAGAAAGATGAATGCCACCCCGAGTAGGAGATCCAATACAACCCCAGCGGCTAACGTGTTAAAAGGCATCATGCCAATTTTTCTTGCACCGAATGGAGTAATATCAGGGTAGATAGTGCAAATCCCCAGCACCATGAGTACCGAATGTGAATTGATGGCCAACTTCATAACAGGGAAACCTATTTCCCATCCAGCGGCAACATAGAGTAACAATAGCTCGGCGATCCAACGCTTGGGTGTTACTGTGCTCATGCGATTTCTCTCAGTCGCTGCGTATAGAACACAAGCAGGTCCAAAGCGTCATCCAATTCTTATTTTGTAGTGGCGTGACTCATGTTGGGCCTGATCGCTCCAGTAAGCAGCGGTTCACTCAATCCCATCGCAGTTAGCGCATGACTCGGTTTTTACTCAGCAGAGTGACAGACGGAAGCACTGCTCAATGCCACTTTTATTTTCAGTTTTTTGCAGCAACCTGCTTGCCTTAATACCCGGAATAGCAGCGTTGCATTCCAGCCATCACGGATATGTGCCAATTGCCAATACACTAAGCGCACAACGGACAGCCCGATAGCAAACAGTGCCAACCCCTAGCATATCAGCATGACCAACCGAGCCTTACCCGCCGTCAAAACTGGCTTGGTTATGTAATCTGTCACGCCTGGTAAGGTATTTTACCGCTGCTGCCGGGCAACAAAGCACAGCCCAAGCCGGGTAAACAGGACAACGAAAGGCAACAGAGAGAGCGTCCAATGGGCTACTACGGCCTGAGTATCACTGCAGTACAACCCATATCGATCAGATGCGTCGTCAGCGTATGCAGCGCCAGCAAGCGCGCCGTGCCATAATCATTCATCGCTTCCACAGACACCAGCACTGCCCCTATACCGATGAATGGGTGAACAAGCGGAAAAGATAAACGCCAAAACACCTGGCATGGCGTCAATTTGAGTAACTGAGCGGCCTGTGATCAATGCAGCGGCTGTAATTCCAAAGTGTGGTGCACTAAGCAGATAAACGTAAGGATAGAAAGCCAGCGTTAACACGGTACTGCCACCTGCAAGAGTAAAGCGATGGGCATTTTCCTCGCTGAGCCCGGAAACATCAAACAAGGACCATAGCATCTTATTTTGTCCCAGTAAATCCGCATAAAAATCTGCCAGTATAAGGCTGGCATGACCAGCGGCAGACACAGCGCCCAGGCGACGCCGCGCTTGCCGGGGAAACGATAACATGCCACCATCCAAGCAGCAGGAAGCTCAATCAGTAAACTGAGCACAACAGTACCGCATACCAGATCGTCGTGTGCAATAAGCAATAAGTAAAGCGGCATTTCCTGCTCCTACAGTGACAGCGCGCTGTCAGCTTCAGGCCAAAATGCCAGTGAAAATACTATAACTCATGGGAAGCAGAAATGCTCTGTTAATCATCCAATAACTGGTACGCCAGATACCCGATATCATCACACCAGCAACGATAAATCCTATTGACCATAAAACTATTAATAACAGAGGGCGCGGACGGCGTCATGCTATCAACAGGGAATACATGGGGCTTAATCGTGCCATTGGACCGTACATTACAGATTGAGGCTCAGAGAATAACGGGTTTCACTAACGTGACCACGTAAAATAAACCTTGAAACCCCTCACCCCATCTGTGATAACGTCATTTTAGGATTGTTGATACAGGTTTAATCATGAAACGCTCCGCGCTAACGCTGCTGTTGATGAATCTGATGAGATTTTCATTAGCCAGTAACGCACTGAATGAATTCGAGGTGGAAGATCTCGCTGACTTGACGACTATTTTTGTCTACCTGAAAAACAACTGCGGCTATCAAGATCTCCCCAATGAACATATTCGGCGTGTACTGATCGCTTTCGCGTAACAAAACCGTTGGAACCTCAATAATTACAATGAATTTGACATTGACCAGTCTGGGGGAAGATAGCTACCGCGATCTGAGTAATATTCCAATTCCGACGCTGAAAAAATGTCAATCGCTAGCACAAAATTCACTCGGTCTGCTCGCTTACGTGAAATAGAGCTCGCTCAACACTTGCTGTACTGCCTGGAATTTCGCCGTGCAAGCCAAGAGCGAGTTAGCTATGATGACGGGCATTTTCACGGCTGTTATCGCAGAGGAAGCCCTGACATGTCCCGAAAAGAGATATGGCATGAAATATTATATGCCAATTTTGGCCAGTACTTTTCCATTGACCAAGTACTATTTCACGAGAAAACCGCGTATCAGGATCTAATTATCTTTGAAAATGCGGCACTGGGTCGAGTGATGACCCTGGATGGCGTGGTGCAAACTACAGAACGCGACGAATTTATCTACCATGAAATGCTGACTCATGTTCCCATGTTGGCACATGGTCGTGCCAAGCGTGTACTGATCATTGGCGGCGGCGATGGCGGCATTCTGCGCGAGGTGTGTCGCCACCCAGAAGTGGAGCAGATCACCATGGTGGAGATTGATGCTGGTGTGGTCAGTTTCTGCCGTCAGTATCTCCCCAACCACAGTGCTGGTGCTTATGACGACCCGCGCTTGACGCTGGCGATCGCCGATGGCGTTGATTTTGTCCGCCAAAACCGCGATAAGTATGATGTGATCATCTCTGACTGCACCGACCCTATCGGTCCAGGAGAAAGCCTATTCAGTTCAGCGTTTTATGATGGCTGTGCGAGAAGTCTGAATCCTAGCAGCTTGTTTGTAGCGCAAAATGGCGTCTGCTTCCTGCAACAGGATGAAGCGATTAACAGCCACCGCTTACTCAGCCGATCTTTTTCGGATGTCACCTTTTATCAGGCCGCGATCCCCACCTATTACGGTGGTATCATGACTTTTGCCTGGGCTAGCAATACGCCTGCGTTGCGACAGGTAGCACAGGATACGTTACAGTCACGTTATATTGCCTCAGGCATCACCTGCCGCTATTACAATCCAGCAGTCCACGCCGGTAGCTTTGCCCTGCCACAATATCTATTGAATGCATTAGCTTGACTCTTGCAGCCATAAGGAGGTGACGAAAATTGCACAAGCTGAAACTGCACGGCTTTAACAACCTGACCAAAAGCCTGAGTTTTTGTATCTACGATATCTGCTATGCCAAAACCGCTGACGATCGCGACAGCTATATCGCCTATATTGACGAGCAATACAACGCTAATCGATTGACAGAGATCCTGACAGAAACCTGCTCGATCATTGGTGCCAATGTTCTAAATATTGCACGACAGAACTACGATCCTCAGGGAGCCAGTGTGACGATTCTGGTCAGTGAGGAACCGATGGATCCACGCGATGTCGATAATTCTGAACATCCCGGACCGCTGTCCACTACCATGGTTGCGCATCTGGATAAAAGCCATATTTGTGTGCATACCTACCCAGAAAGCCATCCTGAAGGCGGCCTGTGCACCTTTCGCGCTGACATTGAAGTTTCAACCTGCGGCGTGATTTCTCCGCTAAAAGCGCTGAATTACCTTATTCACCAGTTGGAATCCGATATTGTCACCATTGACTATCGCGTACGCGGCTTTACGCGTGATATCAACGGGGTAAAACATTTCATCGACCATCAGATCAATTCTATTCAGAACTTTATGTCGGAAGATATGAAGTCTCTTTATTACATGATGGACGTGAATGTGTATCAGGAAAATATGTTCCACACTAAGATGCTGCTCAAGGATTTCGATCTCAGGCACTATCTGTTCAACGCTGCACCGGAAAATCTGGAAACAACTGAGCGCAAAAGAATCACCGACCTGCTTTATCATGAAATGAGAGAGATCTACTATGGTAGGAATCTTCCTATTTTATAAACGATGCACTGATAGGACCACAGCAGCCCAATTTTTATCTCCAGCTACACACGCTTTACTCTATGGCGCACTCTCCGTTCTTTTCCCTTTCAGTTGCCTGCCTGACAGTATGCTTACTAAGCACCATATATTGTATGGTTGAAATTAAAAACATCTACATCCAGTATTTAATCACGCCCACGTTATTCATGAAGTGCGTTTCGCAGAAAAGCGGTAGCGGGATGGTGTACAAGGCCATTATACCATACTGACTTTAACCAAAAGTGTAAATAATAATCATGCGCATTACTATTTTCACTAAACCGCACTGCGTTCAGTGCAATGCGACGTGCCGTGCTTTGGATAAACAAGGTATTGCTTATCAGCTCATCGACCTCACGGAAGATGAACAGGCGCTACAACGGGTAAGAGCATTGGGCTTCAACAGGTACCGGTCCTCATGACAGAGGAGATCACTAGAGCGGTTTTCACCCAGATAAACTCTGCGCATTACGCTCAGCACAGTTGCAGTAGGGGGGCGTAATGAATCTACTGGTCTACTTTTCCAGTCCATATCGGAAAACACACATCGGTTTATTGCTCGCGTGGGTCTACCTGCTCTTCGCATTCAAATAGCAGAAGACCAGCCGATACTAAAAGTGGCACAACCATTCACTCTGGTTGTGCCCAGCTACGGCGGAGGAAGCGGCAAAGGTGCCCCGTGCGCATCAGCTGATTCGCTTTCTCAATGATGTCGACAATCGAGCCTGTCTGTGCGGTGTGCTTACCGCAGGCAATATGAACTTCAGCACACCGTATTACCTGGCTGGCGACATCATCGCGAAGAAGTGTCAAGTGCCGTATCTGTACCGCTTTGAACTGCTCGGAACACCGGAAGACATCATCAATGCGCGCAAGGGAGTAACCTAATTTTGGCAACAACATCAATGATCACCACACCCGCGCAGGAAAAAAAGCGATAACGCGCTTGATTACCATGCGCTTAACGCCATGATAAATCTTTATGACGCTGACGGCACATTCAGTTTGAGAAGAACCGGCTGGCAGCACGTCGCTATTTCCTCCAGCATATGAACCAGAACAAGGTGTTCTTCCACAATCTGAAGGAGAAACTGCGCTATCTCGTGGAAGAGGGGTATTATGAGGCGGACGTGCTGGATCAGCATACATTTAGCTTTATCAAGCGTCTGTTTCAGTAAACCTATGCGCACAAATTTCGATTTCAAACCTTCTTGGGGCATTCAAGTACTACACCAGTTATACGCTGAAAACATTTGATGGCAAACGCTATCTGAAGCTGTATGAGGACCGGGTCTGCATGGTCGCCTTGACACTGGCCAAGGACGACACTCAGCTTGCAAGCGCACTGGTGAATGAGATCATCAGTGGACGTTTTCAACCCGCAACGCCAACCTTTCTCAACTGTGGTAAAAAACAGCGTGGGGAATTAGTTTCCTGTTTTCTGTTGCGTATTGAGACAATATGGAATCTATCAGACGCGCCATCAACTCGGCGTTGCAGCTCTCCAAGCGTAGAGGCGGCGTTGCCTTTACATTGACTAACATTCTCGAAACCGGCGTGCCTATCAATCGTATTGAAAACTAATCCTTAGGGATTATCCCCATCATGAAGATGCTGGAGATGCCTTCTCCTACGCCAATCAGTTGGGCGCACGTCAGGGGCAGGAGGCCGTCTATCTCAACGCACACCATCTAACATTTTGCGTTTTCTGGATACCAAGCGTGAAAACGCCGATGAAAAAATCCGTATCAAAACGCTCTCTCTTGGCTTGGTAATTAAGCGTGGGTGCATCTTTGCTGGGTTTATCAATCGACTTATGCGTCTGGCGACTATTTTACTAAATACATTGAACACCACACCTGGCAGCCAGAAACGGAACGTGTGCGTGAACTGTTCGGTGCGGCACAATCGCTATTCCTTCACAGCAAGCATGGGCTGAGTTACGCGATTCAGTGATGGCGTATGGGCTGTATAACCAGAATTTACAAGCAGTGACGCCAACAGGATCTATCTATTACATCAACCATGCAACCTCCAGTATTCATCCCATTATGTCGCATATAGAGATCCGAAAAGAGGGCAAGATTGGGCGTGTGTATTACCCTGCCCCCTACATGACCAATGACAATCTGAATTACTACCAGGATACTTATGAGGTAGGCCCGAAAAATTATCGATACCTATGCTGCTGCTACCCAGCACGTTGATCAAGGATTGTCGTTAACCCTGTTTTGCCGTGATACCGCCACCACCCAAGATATCAACAAGGCACAGATTTATGCCTGAAAAAAGGGCATAAAAACTATTTATTACGTGCGCATATGCCAGACCAGAGGCGCAGAAAGTACAGAAGTGCAAGGCTGCGTTTCCTGTGCGCTCTGATAGGTTTCTCTAAGGAATTTAACGATGACTCTGCTCACACGCGTAAAAGCAATTAACTAGAATGAAATTGAAGACGACAAAGATTTGGAAGTGTGGAATCGTCTAACCAGTAACTTCTGGCTCCCGGAGAAGATCTCGCTGTCGAACGATATTTCCTCTTGGAGTACGCTAATACCTCAGGAGCGAAAACCCTGACGCCAGATGCCGTTACTCCTCATGAGGAAGCGGTACATGCCCGTTCCTACAGTTCCATTTTTTCTACGCTCTGTCTAACCAGTGAAGTGGATGATGCCTATCGCTGGAGTGAAGAAAACACCACGCTGCAAAAAAAAGGCTTCACTGATTCTTGGATAATACCACAGCGGCGATCTCTTAATGAAAAAGATCGCCAGCGTATTCCTCGAATCTTTTCTTTTCTCAGGCTTTTATCTGCCAATGCACTGGTCCAGTCGCACCAAGTTGATTAGCACCGCAGATCTTATTCGCCTGATTATCCGTGCTGAAGCTGTGCACGGTTATTATATTAGCTATAAATTTCAGAGGGGACTTGCTGCTGCCGCCGCGGAGCGGCGGCAGCAGATAAAAGACTACGCCTTCGATTTAATGCAGGATCTTTACGATAACGAAATTCTTTATACCAAAGCCTTGTATGACGGAGTGGGATGGACCGAAGATGTGAAGAAGTTCTGCATTATAACGCTAACACGGCGCTGATGAACCTCGGCTATGAAACACTATTCCCTGCTAATATGACCGATGTTAACCCTGCGATCCTTTCCACACTGTCACCCAACGCGGATGAGAATCATAATTTCTTCTCTAGTTCCGGCTCCTCATACGTCATCGGCAAGGTTGTTAATACCGAAGATAGTGACTTGGATTTTTAATCCTCAAGATAACGCCCGGGCAACTTTCCCGGGCGAGCCCGGCTACCGGAGTAAAAAACCGTGAGGCGCATGAGGTGTCACGGAGATCTTATTCTGGACATTCACCTTCACAGTACTACTGTTTCTGGTCACAGAAAAGTTGTTCAAATAGAAAATCCTCACGTGTATAGTCCGCCAGAGAAGATAGAAGGAGTATTCACTACAAATATCCATCTTCCGCTTTAGTCGGCTAATCAATGATTAGGCCATACTTTTAAGTCCTATGGGTATACTGCCATGCATTGTTTCTTCCAAATACTGCAAGAGTTGTCATTCATTCGGGTTGCATCGGATAAACACACATTTTTTTATCTAGACTGCTTAACCAAGAATGACTCAATATAAACAACTCTCGGTTTGAAATATCAGAAGATACTACAATATAATAAAGGCTAATGACCAACTGTCGTTTCAGCTTTCTTATTTTAATCATATCAGAGAATAAGATACGGTAAATAATAATATCGCGGTTATTTGCAAGAAAAAGTGAGTTCGTTCGCTCCATCTGCTACAAGGACTGCGCCAATGATCAATGTATTACGATACAGTTTTTTACGTGTTAATTTCCTCTCATTATGGTGATCGAACACATCGACTAAAGGATTACCATCAAATTTTTTATAAAAAAATTGCTTAACCCAACATATCGATAATAAAGCGTGTCAGTAATAACGATTGTTCTCATGACTTCTCCCTGGTATGGTAAAATACGCCGATAAAAGATTATTTTCACTATTATCAATAAAATTGATGCGATTTTATTTTGATATTTTTAGCAACGACTGCATTAATGTATTATAATCAGTAGCAACAAAAGCATTTTTTTCACCGACACAATTATTACTCTAGAATTCCATTTTTTTATAATGTTTATAATACCGTTCTTTGTTACTAGCCACATCATTATAATCAAGATTCAAATAAAATCTAAGAATGTTTGTATAAATTGAAGTTACAATTTTATTTTTTTTTATAAACGTCATTTGTCCCTTAGAAGGGGACTTATTATAATAAAAAGATAATCTGTAAAATTTTTGCTTACTTCAACCACGGTCAGTTTTATATTAATCTGATTAGACGAGGCGATTTTTAACCGATTGAGAACATTTTCATAAACCTTATTTTTCATAAAAAATATTCCATAACCCTTGTTACTTTTAGTAACATGTTCGACTTTTAGCTCTTTACCTTATTTACTGACTAAACTCCAGACTAACTAATAAATATCACTCTTCGCCTCTTCATTAGGAATAGTCCCTGTCAGAATATAAGTATTTTTTTCACCATTAATAAAATATTTTACCACTATCTTTCTACTAGAAAATGCTAGAGAAATACGCTGATTGATATCACCAATAAATTCGTCAACATTTATCTGTAAATATGCTAATAAATTCGTATTTGCATCATAGGTTATGACCTCCTAAATACTTGACTCTTTAGTCATACAACACTATTGTATTCTGATTTAACACTTTATAATCAACGACAGTAGGATCTGAAATAAATACCGTATTGATATTTTCTTTTATTCGTAACGTTTTTGACTGCCTTGGTTTTAAGAAAATTTGATTAGCTACTACGGTAAGCGGACTTAATAAAATAAGTGTCAGTTCCAGACACACGTGAAAAGAGAAACGCTTCATAATTAAACCATTTTTCTGTATTAGATATTCCCTATCAGACCCTACCCCTGAAAAGGGTGTTTCTTAGCCGCGCCACTCATATGTCGATCGCGAGCGGGGTTTGTCGAACAAGGGAACGCTGCTGACTAGCCACACAACCTACTTTTGTCTGATAATTCGTAATTTACTTCAGTACGTGAGTCAGTTGTCCCCTTAACTGTGGAAAAAACGAGTATTCTGGCCTTTCCCTCTAATCCTTTTAGGAATTTAATTCCAGTATCTCTCAGCTCAACCAGTAGTTGGCTTACATTTTCCTCTTTTTTATTCTCTTTTATCGACCGTATTGCCAGTACACGTTTGTTGATCATCAGGGGTTTAAGCCGAGTGTAGAGGATAGATTTTATTAGAGAGACAATCCCCGCCTTTCCATTATCGTCTTGACTAAGGCTGTAATAAAGATAGATATCTACGCCAGAAACAGGCTTTAAATTAGTTAACAAATAATTATCATATGTTTCTAATTTAAAGGGATAAAGCATATTTCTAGGAATAATAAACATAGCGATATACTTATCACTTACAGGTTCAACCAATGCGGTTGGTTAAAGGTAGCTGCCTTTGGCTACAGCCCTTCTAAGTGCCCAATACGTCAGGTCATTTTCATTGATGTTGAACTGCATATCTGCATTCCAGAGCGTTACAGATATGCTTTTAATTTAAAATTATTTTTCTTCAGAATACTGAAGACAGCCAAATTGTGCATTGCAACTGCAACAAAAATAGTTTCCCTTTGATAATCTCATAGTGTTTCTTTCTATCTTGATACTGGCTTATTTTCATGTTTCATATAAAGTAAAATCCTAACAATTCCTCTTAAGATTATTAGCATATAAATAATTAGTGAAATTTTTTTATTTTAATTACAACCTAACCTTACTGTTAGTATAACAATATATCTTTCAGATATATTATTGATAATAAATTCACAGTCTATATTTTTAATATATAGCTGCCATACAAATAAAACTAAGGAATGGCAAACAGCGCTCTATATCTGTATGAAGATATAGAGCGCTTTACTCTAATTAAACAGACAGATAAGATTATTTAATTTTTCGGCACACTATATTTAAATTAATTCATTACTGTAAAGAATTTTTTCCGTTATTTTTTCTGCAAAATATCAAAAATACTAGTTAGCTTCATTGAAGATGTTCCTTCTTTCTCGAAAGCAAACATACCACCAACACCCGCAGCCACAATGACATATTCCACTGCAGTTACGCCCCGCTAATCATGGTTAAGATTACGCAATGCTTCAGAAATAAAATATAACCTTGAATTGATTTCCCTTGAAAATAGTTAGCTAAGGAATGCATCTAAAACCCTCTTAAATAATTAACATTTGTACTTTACCCATGAATTTACTTAGGAGAAACTATTTTCAGTCCCAATCATTCTATAGCCGCAGCCTATTAATTAATAAAATGACAGAAAGGATTGATAGAAAATAAGATTTATCTTACTCACACATAAACGAATAATAAAAATACAAAAAGCGTAACACTGTATTTAATTAAATTAATATAGGAAAATAAACCCTCAAAAACATCAACAATAATCAATATATTAAATAGAGTAAAAAATATTATTACAATAACAGTAAATATAAAAAAAAGTCAATATCCAGTTTTTTTATATCGAAAATAATTCTATATAAAAAATAAAAAATCGCACATATCAAAAATTAAAACACGTAGTAAAAAACCCTAAAATGTAGATTCTGGTAAATATGTAAAAATCAATTTTAAAAAAAGGAGAGTAAGAGTAGAGATAACACATTATTTTTAATAAAGATCATTTTTTTTCAGCAACGAAGAAAAAATGATAATAAATATATCCTCCAGTTTGAGGAAATAGCATTTTTATAAAAAATAAAAAATAAAAAATAAAAAATTAATTATCTGCCTATAATTCTTATAACCTATTCCAATAGACATAATTTACGTAACCAGTTTAGCCATGTACAGCACGCAGAACCCGGAGCGTACACAGTATGTGAAGATTTCTAGCACAGCCTAGGGAAAAATGGTAAGTAAATAACCCCAATGAGAGAAGCTCTTATAGAAGAGAGCTTATGAGACCACAATGAACACCAAAACCCTACGCAACTTGGTGAATAAATTCACCCAGCGAGTTTTTAAACAACATGCCGAGGCTCATACTTAGCATTTTCTACCAAGGAATGACTACATAATTTCGTTTTCTTTACTGTTCAGAGATTCATCACACCGTTCGCGAAAGAGCAAAAAAAATGCTGATATAAGTTTGCTTATATCAGCATTTTTTTGTTATTAGTGGAACGAATGGGACTCGAACCTGCTTTCCCCTGTATGATAGGCAGGTATTCTAACCGACTGAATTACCGATCCCCATTAACATACCCTTGCGAGCGGGATGGATAATAAGGTGATCTGAGTATGGCGTCAATGCTTTTTATAATCAGCTCACACCGTTTGTTTATAATTTCATCTCCATGATGTAATCATCGCCACATTGATAATTTTATTGGCGCCACAAGCAGCCCCCCCTTTTTTTAGCAATCAGATCGAGGCGTACTTCATGTGCTGTGAGTTCTTCTGCGCTAGCGTATATTATAGATAAGGAGCAGGATTGACGCTCTATCCGCTGAACGCTCTCACTTTCTACATTGATTTGCTGATTATCACCCTCCATGGAAAACTCCAAAGAGGTTTGCCCCCCTGTCATCGCTAGGTAAACATCGGCTAAAATTTCGGCGTCGAGTAACGCCCCGTGCAGTGTTCGTTTGCTGTTATCTATCTGATAACGATCGCACAATACGTCCAGACTGTTTCTTTTACCCGGAAACAGCTTACGTGCGACCATCAGGCTATCGGTTATCTTGCAAAACGTTTCCGTTTTTGGGATATCCTGATTTAACATCCGGAATTCATAGTCTATAAAGCCGACATCAAAGATGGCATTATGGATAACCAGTTCCGCACCACGAATAAACTCGAGAAACCCTTGCGCTACGTCTGCATAGGTACGCTTATCTTGCAAAAACTCATCACTAATGCCATGTACCAGAAAAGCTTCCGGGTCGACTAATCTGTCCGGCTTGATATAAACATGATAATACCGACCAGTTAAGCGGCGATTGATAACCTCTATTGCACCAATCTCAATGATTTTGTGGCCTTCATAGTGAACACCGAGTCTATTCATCCCCGTGGTTTCGGTATCCAGAACGATCTGTCGTGTAGTTGCAGTGCTCATCGTTTTCGTTTTATGTCAGAATTACAGTTTTATGATTAAGGCAAAGTCTACCAGAGATGACAAAGCAGGTAGAAATTTTCACCGATGGTTCTTGCCTGGGAAATCCAGGTCCTGGCGGTTATGGCGTTGTACTGCGCTACAAACAGCATGAAAAAACCTTGAGTGGGGGCTACCGCCTGACCACCAATAACCGGATGGAGCTAATGGCAGCAATCGCTGCTCTGGAAAAGTTGACAACCCCCTGTACGGTAAAACTTAGTACCGACAGCCAGTATGTACGTCAGGGAATCACATGCTGGATCCACAATTGGAAACTTAAAGGATGGAAAACCGCTGATAAAAAACCGGTTAAAAACATCGATCTCTGGCAACGGCTGGATGCGGCTATTCAGCGTCATACTTTGCGTTGGGAATGGGTTAAAAGCCACGCGGGTTATCCTGAGAACGAAAAATGCGATCAGCTGGCGCGTCAGGCAGCGTCACACCCCACTCAGGATGATACAGGATATCAGCCAGAACAACCGGCTTAGAGTGGCTTTGACCCCCCTTACGATAACTTTTAGTTGCTCTAACCACCCTACTACTCACTGGAAGTTTGTTGAACTTATGACGCATAGTGGACATCGTGAGTGGGATGGTGCGCTTACTTGCTATAAGAAAGCGTCAAGCAACCTAACGGAGTAGAATGCAGTTGTGGTGCAATAGCCCCTC
Organism: Candidatus Malihini olakiniferum; assembly: GCA_051305815.1. Classification (GTDB taxonomy): domain Bacteria; phylum Pseudomonadota; class Gammaproteobacteria; order Enterobacterales; family Enterobacteriaceae; genus Symbiopectobacterium; species Symbiopectobacterium olakiniferum_B. The sequence continues at coordinate 2,404 of JBPPLV010000019.1, read as the reverse complement.
TTATAGCATCTTCCATGGAACAATGTGAAAAACCCCTTGATGCAGCAATTTATAATTAAGCAGGCTAAGCCAATCGATCATGCGCATCTGTGTGAACATGCGAGCGCAATAGAGTTGGCATTGGCGTAAACCGGTCGTCGTGAGCTTTCCTGCTTCAAGCAGGCTTATCGGGTTAAACCCGCTCAGCAGTAACCACACATCATTGATTAACACCCGGTTCCACCTCGCGTAGAATGCGGTTAGGATCGGAAGAATATGAAAGCGTATGCGCAAGCAAACATGCATCAACAGACTTCTCAGAAAATGACAGTTGGTAAGGGTCAGCCAAAACATGTACATCGTCAGCAGAATACGGGCTAATGTTGACCTGATGAGAAAATAGCACAAGTGTCAGTCTCTATAGTGTTACTGAGTGCGCCAATTTTAAATAAGTGGAAACCAAAAACATGCGGCCACCACGGCGCGAGTGCGCGCTCAAGCGCCTTCTGATAATACATCCCCACGGTAGCTCAGACCAATTCTCAGGTGAAGTGTAAGTCTGTGGTGTATGCGCTGGATTCATATCTTATTATTCTCCATCAGACCTAATAACTTTCTAATCTCAGACCACGTAACAAATTGAGGTATTACATGCATCTTATCAGTGTTGCAGCATTTTCAGACAACTATATTTGGCTATTATATGACGTACAGCACCGTTGCGTGATTGTCGACCCTGGAGAATCTGAGCCAGTATTACAGGCTCTACGTATACATCAACTCATGCCAGTGGCTATCTTACTTACCCATCATCATAGAGATCATGTGGCAGGCGTCCCCGAGATTTTGAATGTTTATCATGACTTGCCAGCCTATGGGCCGAAGGAAACAGCACAATGTGGGGCAACCCATATAGTGCATGATGGCGATCACATTCAGTTACTCAATTCGGATTTCTCTGTATTTTTCGTACCTGGTCACACTTTAGGTCACATTTCGTACTACAGTGCACCTTTTTTATTCTGCGGAGATACCTTATTTTCGGCTGGATGCGGCAGGGTTTTTGAAGGAACTTTGAAACAAATGCATGAATCAATTGAAAAAATATCAAAACTACCGGACGACACACGTATTTGCTGTGCACACGAGTATACCCAATCAAATCTTGAGTTTGCTAACATTATCTGGCCTGAAGAGTGCAACATTACTGCTTATCTTTCTGAAATCAGGCTATTACGAGAAAAATCTCAATCAACCTTGCCAACTACCCTAGGCCTAGAAAGAAAAATTAACCTTTTCTTTCGGTGTCATGATATTGATTTAAAAGAAAAATTAAAAATAAAACCCGGTAACATAGAGGATTGGCAAGTTTTCGCCCAATTACGTAGCAAGAAAGATAGCTTTTAAAGGTTTTTGTTGTGCTGATGAGCTAATCAAAGTATTGTTGCTCGTCTTTTAAGTAAACTATTGACACACATATAGAACTCAAGCAATTGTTATAGCGTCAGTCTTCTTGGCGGGTTGCCAAGCGTTTATCAGAACACCTCACAACCCAAACAACATGCACATAGTCTGTCTTCAGCAGGTCAAGGTAAAGCAAGAAAGTACACAAGAAGTCGAGAAACATCCGCACACTGGCTTGATGATAACAGCCTAGCGCAGCGCGACCTGTGGAACTTCATTAGCGACAAGCTAAAGGTGAAGGTTCCGGATAATGTCTGGAACTGCAAACGCAAAACACGATATCTAAAAAATAAGAGCTATCTCCACGATGTAATATTACGGGCAGATCCCTACATGTACTGGATAGTCGAGAAGATTAAGCAGCGCAAAATGCCGATGGAACTGGTACTGCTGCTACCCATAGTGAAGAGCGCTTTTTTGATCCCAAGGCCATATTATCTGCCAACAAACACCCTAGGGCTTTGGCAGATAATGCCAGGCACTAGGCGCAACTACAGTTTGAAAAAAAAATCAGTGGTATGACGGTTGTCGTGATGTTGTCATACTGGTAGCTGAAGTTTGACCAACAACTCAAGCAGCGGCCCCTCTGGCAATGCCAGCATAACAGGATACTGAACACCAGAGGGAAAGATTCTCTCTACGGGTTACCCTGCACTATACCTTATCGCATGGGTTTCTTTTCGCACAACGAACCTGCTTGTATCTCCAAGTACTACACACTATTACTTTAAGCAAAGAACGGTCAGGGGGATATTCGGCAAGACTTGCACTGTATAACAAGTTCCTCAGAGAGTAAGGATACTACAGCTTAAAGTAAAAAGCCCCTAAAATTGCTCAGGGCTTTTTACTTTAAGTGGCGGAACGGACGGGACTCGAACCCGCGACCCCCTGCGTGACAGGCAGGTATTCTAACCGACTGAACTACCGCTCCACCGATACTTTTTTATTACTAGACCTTAGT
>JBPPLV010000004.1:0-46330 GCA_051305815.1 Candidatus Malihini olakiniferum | reverse complement strand
AGACCGCCGTTGGTCATATCCTTCATCGCTACAGTGCTATAACTGAGATGCCCGCGAACAAACTATTTTGGATACCATTGCCAGGCAAAAAGGTACCGGCGATCATCGCAACAACCGATACAGAAGAATCATACCGCTAAAATAGGAATGGTACCGGTAATTAACCCATTACTGAATGACCCCAAAAATTTTCCCGTGCCTAGCGTGAAGGTATTATATAGTACGCCCAAAAAGAGCGGAACCAGCATTAATCCTCTAAGGATTTTATCAATAGCTTGTTTGATTTTCATGAAAAGCCTCATCTATAAAAAATAAAAATGTGTCCCGCCACTTCGAATAGAAGCAGATAAGTGATATAAATAAAATTTAAAAATTAGGGGCATATAAGACCCCGGGTTTTATTGCCCACATTCACTCAATATTGAAGATGGTCATCCCAATAATACCTTGATATTTAGGGTATCTAGATTTTTTTTTAAATTATAAGCTGCCTTTCTGTAATTTTTTCTTGATACATTACAAATATTTTATATCATTACGTTTCATTACGTTTCATTACGTCTCATTACGCTGACTGGTGATACCTATTACAGGTTTATGGAGGGCTATTAATCAATTAGTAATAATTTATTTAACGTAATTTTTATTTTTAAATAAAATAGCTTTATTGATTATTCAATCCTTAATCTCTTAATCATCAATAAATTATTTTTTAGGTATTGGTATTCTCAAAACAGATGGCTATTAATATGATATGAGATCCCCTTCCTGGTCTTAATCAGGCTTGCCAGATGTTTCTCTTTCTTAACATTGGCATACTGCTATTGCATGCCGTTGACGCCGATTGCTGCGATAACTTTTCCGTCCTGATTAAAAATTAGTGCTGCCATGCAGCAAATTTCTTCAATATCTTTACTGTCATCAATCGCCTAGCCTTGGGTTTTGACAAGTTTCACGTGTTCCAGGAAATCTTCTTTATTGGTAATGGTACGCGGCGTCAAACGCTTAAAAGTACAATTAGCAATTAGAGCTTCTATTCTTTCCTGTGATAACGAGGCTAATAACACTTTTTCCAGAGACATTCGGTTGAATACGATTTTTACCTTCCCAGGATGTTTTCACGATAGCTTTGGGAGACTCTAATTTACTCATGAAAAAATCATTATCACCATCCAAAATACCGAGGTGGCAAGTCAGTTCCGTTTCTTTCACTAACGTATGCATAAAGCCAATGGCGTCTTTGCAAAGATCGATATTCTTTATTGCCAGACCGCCCAGTTAAAATAACTACAAACCTAAAACATAACGCCTATCAAGGCGCTGACGTAATAGCTGTGACACCGTCAGCACTTCAAGAAAGTGATGTATGCTAATTTTGGGAATAGACAAATCGGTACAGATCTCGTTAAATCTAGTTTCGTCACGATTAGCAATATAGTCAACAATCGTCACTAGACGGACTGCCGCTGGCGCTTTGCCATGTTCAAGTTGTTAGAAGATATTCATGTTTTTTTATATATGAAATTGTGGTTTTTTATATAGAACAATAATAACGGAACGGTAATTTATTTACCTAGATGCAGATCATAAAATGATCGCTGTAGTGTTGATTATTTCAAGATAAATGGAACGTGGTTTCATTAGGAAAACGGAAAAGGCATTTTTATCTTTTATTGCAGTGAGAAGGAAATGGCAGAGCGAAGGTGTGGGGCTCAGAAGACTAAAAACCCCGCGGAAGGGGTTTTTAGTGCGTGGTGTTACAGAATCCGGCTGATCAGCCTATCGATCTTGATACGGCGTAAGCGGCGTATTAATTTGCGTACCTTCACCGGATACTGTGCGATACCTTGCAAGTCGGTATAGCTTTTAAGTGGCTTAGTGTAAGCGCGGATCTGATCTAACTCTTGCAACCGCTGTTCCAGCAGTACTTTCTCGGGATCGTGAATCACGATGGCATTTTCCAAATCTAAATGCCACGCGCGAGGATTCAGATTATTGCCGGTTAATAACTGCCAGGTATCGTCGGCCCACAGTCCTTTGAGGTGGAAGCTATTATCTCCGTCTTTCCATAGCCGTACCGTCAACTGCTGATTGACAATGTAACGCTGCAAGCGGCTAATAAAACGGCGCAGATTGATCTCGTACAGGTAGGGCAACGCACCAATGATCTTAAATGGCTGATCTTCTGGAATAAAGAAGTCATTAGCCGTCTTGTCACCGATGATGATCTCAACCTGCTTGCCTTCTTTGAGCAAGCGCACCACGTTTTTGATCAGCAGTGTGGGCAGGTTGAAATACGGAGTGCACATGACCAGCAGATGTTCAGTGCAAAACATCAGGTGATGAATCGTGTTATTTAGCGGACTTTGTTTACCCAGCCCCACCAACGGCGTGACCGTCAACTCCCCATTAACGCCTTCACTACCGGGCGTGTTGTAGGCAAGCGTGCGCAGCGTTTGGCGAAATTGACGAATATCCACTTTGATTTCCAGATTTTTGGGCCGTGAACGACTATCCAAACGCTGTACCGCCGGATCTTTTAGCAATGTGGTGATATATCCGGACATCGTGTCGGCTAGTGCCGTATTGTGGATAAGCTGATAGCGATCGTAGCGATACTTATCATTCTGGTGCAGATAAATATCGTTTAGGCTGGCACCGCTATACAGAACGCTATCGTCAACAATGAACCCTTTTAGGTGCAAGACACCAAGTGCTTCACGCGTATTGACGGGAATACCATAAATGGGGAATTTCACGTCAGCATGTTTTTCTGCCATATCGCAGTACCAGTCTGCATTGGTACTCGCTGATTTGTCACCAATGCGTCCACGCTGTGCTCGGTGCCAATCTACCAACACGCGCACATCCAAATCGGGATTGTTGTGCTTAGCGTTGTAGAGCTCAGAGAGTATGCTCTGTCCACCATCGTCCTGCTCCAGATAGAGCGCGACCAGATAGAAGCGTGTCTTGGCCTGTTGGATCAGGTTGATCAGCGTGGCGCGAAACAGTTCAGGAGAGTACAGTGTCTGAACGTCATCTGCTGCTTGAGGGAGTTTGGGCAGTTGTGCAAGGTGTTGTTGGTATTTATTGCGTTTAAATGTAGACAACATCACAGTGCGTTTCTTCTCTTAATTTAGTCGGTGCAAGGTCGTCATAAATGACGTCAAGGGAATGCCAAATCGGACGATGATACCACTACTTTTCGGGCGTAGTGAGTAAGTTTTACCGTTCATTACCAGATTGACCATCAAAATAAACGCTCTGTCACGTAACATCTGGCGTGTTTAAAGGTAGCTCAAGAGTGATAATCCCTTTGTCTAACTGTATATCAATCGTGAAGCCGAGTTTTTTTGCCAGAGCGATCATGCTCTGGTTATGCGGCATGGTGATGCAGTTTAACTGTTTTAACCCGTGGAGGCGGGTGTAACCAATTAACTTGGTGAGCAGGCTTGCCAAGCCCCATCCCTTTGCAGTCTGAACGCACAAGAACCGCAAATTCAGCGGCAATGTTATCGAGATCGGAAATGGTTCGGATAACGCTAATGATTTCATCTCCAAGCGACGTAGGACGAACGGCTACAAATGCTATTTCCCGAGCATAGTCGATCTGTGTCATGTACGCTAAATCTTTATGGTTGAATTCATTTATTTTGCTGAAATAGCGGTAGTAGAGATCTTCTTTGGTAACGTTACTGATAAAGTGTTCCAGCAGCGGCGGCTCATCCTCTGGGAGGATAGGACGGAACAGGCAATGTTCCCGGTTATTCAGCAGCACTTGTTCTTCCAACTCCTGAGGATAAGGGCGGATGGCCAGCCGGGATTGTGGGTCACCAGAGAAAGGCGCGAGATTGAGCGTGATATCCAACAGCGTAAATTCACTTAAATCGGTTGAACTTCATTGGTATCAAGTTGTGTCACTCCGTCGCTCAATACCTGATGAATCAGTTGGTGTGCCTGACTGGCATTGATGCCGAGATCGTGCGGCAGGCAGGTGTTTCTATCAGTTGCTTCTGGTTACGCCAGTACTCCACGATATGCATAAATGCAGTGACTGCACCTTCGGGTGTGCGGTAGGTGGGAATGCCTGCCTCATTGAACAGACGGCGTGCCTCTTGAGAGGAATATTCACCTCACTAGTTAGTGAGTAAGGTGATGCGTTTGCCACGCGGATGTGCCTGGCAGTAGGTAATCAACTACTGTGCACTTTCTGTGTCGGGTGCTGCTGCACTCGGCGCGTGGATGATCAGTAAGGCGTCGTAGTCATCGCTGTCGAGCAGTACCGAAAGTGTACTGAGATAGTGCGCAGCGGTAGCGTCGTCGCGCAGATCGAGCTAGTTTCCGATATGGACTTCCTCGGATAATACATCACGTAGCTTCTGCTGCGTTTACTCAGTCAATGTCGCCAGTTTTTCCTGCCTGCTAAGTAATTGATCAAGCGCCTGTGCCGCTGGGGATGCGCCATTACTGACAATCAGCAAGCGCCCACCCGCGCAATGGGCGCAGGTGGCTCACGTTTCCACTGCGGAGAACAGCTCGTGTGTGTCTCGTACGCGCAGTAATCCGGCACGCTGGATAGCTACATCTTAGGCAGCATCCAATCCGAGCTAGTTCCCGTACAGTAACTGCTGAGCAAGCTGAGTTTGGCCGCTCTTGATAACCAGCATGGGCTTTTTTCTGGCGGCGCTGCGCGCCGGCGGAGAGAAAACGCCTGGCATCCTTAAGCTGTTCTAGATGCAATAAAATGGCGCTGGTTTTACCATCACGCGCCAGAAAGTCGAGTACGTCATCCACATCGATATCCAGGCTATCCCCAGTGCGATGAAGTAAGAAAATCCGATACCCCTCTACTGTGCCCAGTCGAGAATAGTATTGAAAACAGCAGCGAACTGAGAAATAAACGCCAGCTTTCCTTTGACTATCGGTACGGGAGAGAAGCTGGCATTGAAACCTTGCCACGGTGCCAGTTCCCCAGACTGTTCTAACAGATGTATGGCATAGGGGAGGGGGGGGTTGCACAGGCTTTGAGTTCCTCCGCCTGTGCGGGCGGGGAAGAGAGAATAATGGCGGTTTTAAACCACGCTGACCCAACGCTTCCAGCAGCATCAGATTACGACTGGCATAGGTACAGAGAACTGCCAGATCGGGTGTGATGGGCAGACTTGCCACATCGGGATAAACAAGTACGCCAAAGACTGCACGGTATTTGGGTGCAACCGGCAGAATTGGGCCGGTGAAGTGAGCACCCAGCAGGTTTTGTATAATAAGAAAATCGGCTCGTCCCGGTTTCTCCGATGCGTCCAGCACGGCGATCGATTTTGGCCTTAATAACGCTTCTAATCCGCGCTGACTTATAGCTCGCTCTCGACAGGAAAGAGATTTGAATCATAGCGGTTTTTATCCGTTTATACGCGTCATACTGCAAGTTGCAGATGCGTTGTCTGTACTCGCTTTCGGCCCATCCCTAGGCTCACCCCTTACTGGGTCTGGGCCGTCGGAAGCGCTGTTTAAAACGTAAACATTTTGTCCTTCAACTCAAATTATTTAGGGTAGATACTGTGACAGTCGATGAAATTTCCTACACAGGGCTATGTGCTTTACCGGCCAGATAACGTTGGCGAACGCGTTCGAAGTGATGGAGCAACCCTTGGTTGACCAAAGTTATCATCCGCCTGTTGCAGCAATGAGGCAATAATTTCCGCCGTACAGTGTTGCCAGCGTTACTTGCTTTGCGCAGTTGGTAGCGAGAGAGTGATTCACCGGCAAGCGACAAAATCAGTAGTTCATCAAGATAAGGGCTTTTACGAAACATCTTGCGTGCTTCCGGCCACTAGGGCTGATAGTCCGAGGTTTGCAGTGCCGCCAGCAGAGCCGGATCAAGCTCAGTGCGTGACTACAGGAATGCCTGGGTATCGGACAGAATATCGGTATTAGGCGACCGGTATTGCTGGGTTTTAAAGGCTCGGTATCGAACATGATAAAACAGAAGCGGCTGCGTGCCGAATCAGGGGTGATTGTATCACACAGACAATTTTTACCCGCAGAAAACAGTGTGGACAACGTACAACACAGCAACCTCTGGCCCGAAAAGGGTGGGTGGAGAGTTTCATCTGGTGCTGGCGCAAAAGAAGAACAGCATTATCACGCATGGGGATTCGCTAAAAAGCGCTATTCTACTAGACGCACTGGAGGACAGAAAGCCCCAATGCGGCTTTTATTACAATGCCCAACCACTCAAATCGTTTTATCTAACCAGTTTTCAAACGGCGTTTTCGGGAAAGCGCCACTCATGATATCTGCCGGCTTACCCTGTTTAAACACCATCATTGTCGGAATGCTGTGAATGCGAAAACGTGCGCTTAATTCGGGTTCAGCTTCGGTGTTCACTTTAATAAAGCGAACGCTTCCCGCACGCTCTTGCACCGCCGCAGTAAAGATCGGGGCAAAGGCGACGCATGGGGGCACACCACGGAGCACAAAATTCTACTACTACTGGCAGGATCTTGCAACAACGTATCGAATGTGGCGCTGGTGGCATTGATCACGTCAGCAGAAAACAGCACACTACCGTAGCGGCCACATTTATGGTGGTCGTGAAGGTGTTCTTCAGGCAAACGATTCATGGCGTGGTAGAAATAGATGTGCTGTAGTCAACGTTGTGCCATAACCAGAGGGTAGGTTGAAAAACAACAGCATGTTGCAAAAGCATAAACGTATTATGGTGGTGGCTGATAGGGGAGACAGAGTGGTTTCCTTAATGATTACAATAAACATTACCGTTGTAGTTCTGGTTTCGGTGTCATCGTTCGCCGATGTGTCATGGAAACTCCGCTTTTATACCCGAAGTCGCTAGCGTCGCGGGTGTACATCAGGTAATCTCCGCGCCAGCGCGTTGGTGGAGAAAATAATGAGCGATTCAGCGTGTAGTAAGAGCAGAAAAGTCCGTGTAATGTATGTTCGTAATGAGGATGAAAAGAAAAAATCGCATATCGGAGACGGAGCACGCGATCGCCGTAATAATAATGAAAAAATAGGGCGGCGCGACAACCGCGATAAAGATGGTCGTGGTAAATCGCGTTATAATCGCGATAAAGATGATCGTACTAAGCCGCGTGACCCGCGCGACATGAATCAGCGTTATATTCGCGGGAATCCTCATCGTAGCAGTGATAATTCTGAGCGTGATGATCATGCAGATTACGGTCGCGGCAGTGATTCACTGTGGAAAATGGTGTCGCGTGCACCGGATGCCGCAGAGATACCCGACCATGACGGGATTATGGGTAAGAGTCGTCTCGATCCAGAGCAGATTCGTCGCTAGCGTCAGGAAGAGACGCGTGTTTATGGTGAAAACGCCTGTCAGGTGCTGTTTAACAACCGTCCGGATGCATTGTGCATGCCTGGTTCCTGCGAGAGGTAACACACGTTTTTTGTGAAGCCTTAAGCTGGATGGCCACAAACCATAAAGCCTACCATGTGGTGGATGATGAAGAACTCACCAAGGCGTCTGGTACCGATCATCACGGTGGCGCTTGTTTCCTGATAAAAAAAACGCCAAGGCTCCAATGTGAATGATTATCTGGCTCAGGTGAAGGAAACAGATTGCGTGCTGGCGCTGGAAGATGTGGGTAACCCGCATAATCTGGGGGTATTGTGCGTTCTTGCGCGTATTTTGGTATTGAAGGTGTGTTGATTCACGATTCCTCGTTACTGGAATCTGGCACGGCAGAAGGCGGTGCTGAGCATGTGGATGCCATTCAAACCTATAACTTCCCTTCAGTACTGGATGCTTTCCAGGCAGCGGGTTATACCATCGCTACGACATCCAGCCACAGAGGGCAACCTCTGGCACAAACGGTATTACCGAAGAAAGTGGTATTAGTGGTGGGGCATGAAGGTGATAGCCTGACTGCCAGTACCTGGCAGCAGGGCGATTTGCCGCTGTCTATCGGTGGTACGGGTAAAGTGGAAAGCCTGAATATTTCCGTTGCGACGGGTATTTTTCTGGCAGAGTGGTGGCGTCAGCACAACTGAGAATAGGTACGCTACCGCCCATAATAAGGCTGCGAAGTTAATCTCTCGTAGCCTTATTTATGTGAGTCTGAGCGTTAGATTTCGTGCGCGAAACGTTTTGTGTCTATCTGCGACTTGAGTAGCACGCGCCCGACGAGGGGTGTACAATCGCTCCCTCGACCTCGACCTCGACCTCGACCTCGAGCTCGAGCTTTTTGCGTAATGGCGTCGCTGCGAGATGCCTTCGGAAAAGGTTGCTGTCGACTCATCCCTGAAACTCTCCCTTGTGAAGCTACTGATGAGGCCGCTGATCGCGGCGTTCAAAAATACTCCCGGCATTTTTTTTCTTCACGGTGCTGCCTTTTGCCGCATTCCCTGTGGCTCATCCTGGTATTATCCCTTTCCTCTGCGCCATTAGACGCGGTAGGGTCAAAATTCAAAACCAAAAATCGGAGACTTGTGGTATTAATGAGCGCCCCGCCCCGGTAGTAAACGGAGGCCGCGTAAACCAGACCAATATCATCAGTACCAGAAAGACCCCTGCCGCTGCCTAAAAGATTTCATTTGCCGAAATGATTAACCTTTGATTAGTTATTTGTTGGGCTATGTAGACTGAAGCCTGCTTCTCACTCATCTCCATACCCATCCCCATCAACTGCTGATAAGATTCCTGCGCGATGGGATTGTAAGGTGTTACTGATTCGGTGAGATGTGGGTAGTGTAGCGATTCACGCTATGTCGACAACGTCGTGGTGATCGAGGTACCGATAGAGCCAGACAGCGTACGCGCAAAGTTCGAAAGGCTTGATGCCGCCGCCAATCGCTCTAGGGGTAACCCGGAAAGCGTAATGGTGGTGAGAGACATAAAGAAACAGGCTACTGCGAACCCTTGCACAAATTTCGGCCAGGCAGACACGCCGAAATCCATTGTAGGTTCAAAGGTATATGTACGCCAATAAAAGCACACGGCATAAATGATGAAGCTGATGTCACCAGCTTACGCATATCCAAGCGGTGCAAAGCGTCCAATGATCGGGGAGAGCAGCACGGGCACCAGATCAACGGGAACTGAGTAAACCCTGCTCAGGTTGCGGTATAGTCATAGACCGTTTGCAATAGCTGCGGTAACAGCACGATTGAGCCAAAATAGAACATATAGGCTAGGCTGATCACCAGCACTCATCAACGTGAAGTAAACTACGAGCAACGTGGCGCTGAGAAGCAGATTTACCCGGTGATAAAACAGGGCCCACACCATTACCATTATCCTGTTATCACTACGGCAAACATCTGCTAAGAGATCTGATCTGTATGTGTGTAGTGTGTAGTGCATTGCGTGTTTTTTATCAATTTATTTACAACACAATTATAACTTAACTCATAAACTGGTGTATTTTTACCCTAGTAGTGATAAACATCAGCAATTGTCTTGATTACAGCATAGCATACTTCTCACGATTTCCACGATCCGCTACAATGCCTGCATTTCCTTTACACGCACCTCCCGTGTAATGCAGAGTTATCGCCTGTTAGCGAACAAAACGAGAAAATCCTATGTACCAGGACTTAATCCGTAGTGCACTGAAAGAGGCTGTGGCTGCGCTGGACGCTTTTCTGAGTGACGACGCGAATATTCAGTCTATCCAGAATGCTGCTGTGTTGCTGGCTGATGCGTTCAAAGCGGGTGGCAAAGTGATTTCCTGCGGCAATGGCGGCTCGCACTGCGATGCTATGCATTTTGCCGAAGAATTGACCGGTCGTTATCGTGAGAACCGCCCTGGCTACCCGGCGATTGCTATCTCCGATCCCAGCCATCTCTCATGCGTGAGTAATGATTTTGGCTACGATTTCGTTTTTTCTCGTTACGTAGAGTCGCTAGGGCGTGAAGGTGATGTGCTGCTCGGGATTTCCACTTCTGGGAATTCCGGTAATATCATCAAGGCAATTGATGCCGCCCGTGCTAAAGGGATGAAGATAATTACCTTGTCTGGCAAAGACGGTGGCAAGATGGCGGGTACGGTGGATGTCGAAATTCGCGTATCGCACTTCGGCTACGCTGACCGTATTCAGGAAGTGCATATCAAAGCGATTCATATTCTGATACAGTTAATCGAAAAAGAAATGGCAAATGGGCAGTAAGATAGTCGATCTGCCAGCAGTAAGGGGGGGTAGCTGGGGGCATGTGTGAACTGCTTGAGATGAGTGCAAATGTTCCGACGGATATTTTTTTCAGTTTTACCGGGCTGATGCAGCGTAGCGCCAGCACCGGGCCACATAAGGATGGTTGGGGCTTTATCTTTGTATGAAAGGCAATGGCTATCGTACGTTCAAGATGCTTTACTGAGTTTCAACTCTCCTATCGCCCGTCTGGCACAGGATTATCCGATTAAATCCTGTGCCGTGGTGTCTCATATTCTTCATGCGAATCGCAGCGCGGTCACGCTGGAAAATATACCCCTTTATCCACGAACTGTGGGGCGCAACTGGACGTTCGCCCATAACGGTAAGTTGAAGGGATATCGCGGGCTGAAAACCGGCCATTTCCGTCCAGTGGGACAAACTGACAGCGAATACACATTTTACTAGCTGTTAAATGAGTTGGCGCAACGTTATCTACGCACACCAGTCATTAGCCTGCGGTGTTCGGTTTTATCGCATCGCAAGTCGATGTGCTAAGCAGCAAAAGGCGTGTTCAACATACTGCTCTCTGACGGGCGCTTTGTGATCGGTTACTGTTCCCATCAAACTCTACTGGATCACACGGCACGTGCCTTTTGGCAAGGCCCGTTATTGGATCAGGATGTGGAAATTGATTTTCAGCAGCAAACGACGTCAAATGATGTCATGACCTTTTTGGCGACGCAGCCACTGACGGGGAATGAAACCTGGCATCAAATTATGCTAGGGGAGTTTTCTCGCTATTTTGTTTGGGTGAACGCGTAGCGTGATGGCTTTTCACTGCCGATAACGGGTGGATTAATCACATACTGTCCGTTATTTACCGTGATTAATAGTGGCTGATAATTCTGGTTGAAACACGCATAACCCGACTGAAGTTGACGCCAGAAACTGTTTTAAGTGAAATTACGGTAGCTCTACATGTTGGTTTCAGTCATACTGAAAGGGTATATCGCCAAATCAATTTTGGTTTGTCCGTTACGTAACGCCGCTTCGGCATAACGGTAAATTTCGTCGATATAGTTGTTGGTCATGGCATAACAGCCAACTAGAGATACATTCACCGTGAATCATCAAGTAACGACCAAAATTAGCCCTGCGCATGATCGTATTCATTAGGAAAACCAATGTTGATCGCTTTGTAGTAGTGGCTTTCGGGTTTTAACTGCCGCAGATTAACCTGATAGAAACCTTCCGGGCTTTTCAGATCGCCATCGACACGCTTGAGCCCTAATCCGCCGGAGTATTTGCAGATGGGATAATGATCCAGCAGGCGATATTCATTTCCTACCTTGGCGTACAGTTCTAGGATCCACTCTTCTTTGAAGATCTGAATGTATGTCGTTGAATCTAATAATTATTTTTTAATTCTTTTGCTATGGGAGCCGGTTCACTGGCGACACTGGTAATAACGACGGATAGCGAAAAAACAACATCGCAATAGACAGCGCAATTTTTTGCATTGTTAGTCCTGATGGTAAAAGCTGTGTGACAAACGATAACCACTGCCTTGCTCGTCATTTGTGAGACAGGCGCTGTCACACTAATCATTGCGTTTATTTTTATCAAGCAAGAAAAGCAGAAAAATGCATTTTTGCGTTAACAAAACGGTGACAATGCTTTTTCTCTACGTTTTTTCAACGTCATTTACAGGAAAAAATATTGTTACCTGATGTGTCAGCGTTATTTATGCGCGTTGCGTTTCAATGGTCATGATATCTTTTCTGAAAGAACCATCGTCTTGAATCGCAAAATAGTCGATGACGTCTGCGGACAAGGTTTTTTGCAGTGCCAGCATCGCTGTGGCGAAATGCGACGGTGTTCGCATGCAGGCAGACCACCTTCAGCGTCAGCTTACCCGCCTCAAGCTGACGTATAGCAAAACCTAACTCAATCAGCAGAGTTATTCGTTTGCCCACTGCATAATTACGCACATGTGAGGTATCGCCCAGCATTTCCACCGTTTACAGGTAGGTTTTGAGTGTAGATATTGTTCAGCCCCCTTTTTTGTGTACCGCCTGTTCCACTACGTTCAGTATCTTCGTCGAAAGATCGTAAGCTGTCACGCGGGCGACCTACTGAGCTGCAACGAAGCTCGCATGGACTGCACCACACCCAACATCGATAACGTGTATATCGGGAAACGCGGCAAGGCGCTCAGCCAGCCAGGTGAGGTCTTTCCCTTGCGCGTGTACCGTGCTGTTTAAATAGTGTTGCGCTTGTCGCCAAATTTCTCAACGACGTGCTGATGATGATTCGGTGTAGTTTTTATTATTGCTCTCATGCTGTTTGCGAAGGTAAGACGCAGCGCTACGTCGATCTGAATTACCCGTGCCGTTGTTACTATAGGGAATGCCTAATACAGGTGCGATATGAAAATTTATACTGGTATAGAATAGTGCTAGTTTGATTAACAACATGAGCGTTAATAAACGTATTGATAACCAACACAGTCAAGAGAATATGAGTAACGGCTCACTGGGTGGTCTAAAGGTATTAGAGGCTTTTTTTTTGCGTACACAGCGTAAATGCTCACCCCGAAGAGAGTTACGCTACCCGCTGTGGGGCGGAGACGCACCAGCGGTTTGCGCCGTGAGGAGTTAGTGCAGTTGAGCCGCATATCAGCAAACCTGGTATACCTGGATAAAACAGGGGTGTGAGGTGTCACCTCTTCTGCTGCGCTATCGCGGTTGGCTCAGGCGTTACAGCTTGTACCTGAGGTACGTGAGTATTTGTATAAGCAGTCGGAGGCTTTGCCTCTTGGCACACAGGTGACCGCCGCGTGCAGTATATGGATTACCCGGCTTATCTGCTGGATGGCGGCTAGAATGTGCTGAACTGGAATGCACAGACACAGGCGCTGTTTCACGGCTGGTTGAGGGAGGATCCTCAACCCAATTTGCTTCGGTTTATGTTTGTTAACCCAATGGCAAAGCAGCTTGTAGTGGATTGGCACGAACGCGCTCGCCATGTAGTGGCGAAGTTTCGTGACGAATCGAGCCATTATTCCCATGAGATGATGCGTGAACTGGTCATGCAATTATATCGGGATAGCCGTAATTTGAACGCTGGTAGACGCAACAGGCGGTGATGGCATGTGAAGGCGGCGAGCGGCACTTTCACCACGCTACCATATGCCAGGAGATAACGTATCGGCAGCAGACTTTTCATCCTACATTATATCAGGAATTTAAACTGGTGATGTTGATTTCTGCTGATACAGGAAATGGGCCCACGCCTCTCGTTAATGTCGCTTACATGCCTTTTTTTGTTACTATATTTCTATACATTTAATGGAGGGTGTATGCGTAAAATTATGCATGTCGATATAGATTGCTTCTATGCCGCCATTGAAATGCGTGATAATCCGCGCCTGCGCGATATTTCTCTAGCGATTGGCGGTAGTGCGGATCGAAGGGGCGTGATCAGCACCGCCAACTATCCCGCCTGTCGCTATGGCGTGCACAGTGCCATGCGACCTACTGCATTGCGTTTTGTGTCCTCAGCTTAAGCTCCTGCCGGGGCGTATGGAGGTGTACAAAGCCACCTCGCGCCTGATTCGCGATATCTTTTCTCGCTACACCACGCTGATAGGGACCTCTTTCGTTGGATGAAAGCCTATCTGGATGTGACAGACAGCCCACTGTGTAAAGGCTCTGCGACGCTGATTGCTCAGGAAGTTCGCCAGACGATCGCCAACGAGTTACAGCTCACGGTATCCATGGGCGTGGCTCCCATCAAGTTTCTTGCTAAAGTGGCATCGGAACAGAATAGACCTAACGGCCAGTTCGTGATTACGCCTAACAACATGGAAGCCTTTCTGCTATGGAAGCCTTTCTGCTGGTGTTGCCGATGGAAAAAATCACCGGCGTGGGTAAGGTGACGGCAAAGCGGCTTGAAGAGAAGGGTTTGCACACTTGAGCAGATGTGAGGCAGTACGACTTGGCCGAGTTGCTGCGCCAGTTTGGAAAATTTGGCCGTGTGTTATGGGAGGGCTGCCATGGTATTGACGAGCACGCGGTTTCTCCCGATCGTTTGCCTAAATCCGTGGGCGTGGAAAAAACGCTGGCTGCCGATATCCACCATTGGCATGAGTGCAAGGGGTTAGTGGAACACCTCTATCAGGAACTGGAACTACGCCTGCGGCGTTTGAAACCGGATCTGCATATCGCGCCCGTCATGGCGTAAAGCTGAAGTTTGATGATTTTTGCCAGACGGCGTAGGAACACGTGTGGCGCGAACTGAATAAGCAGGATTTGCTGCGTCTGGCTGGTCGGGTTGCATGTTACCTGACTCGATTCCAAAATGGAACGTCAACTGTTGCTGAGTTTGGAGTGACGGTACGTGAAGTAACAAACGCGCCGGCAGCAGTGAATGCCCCGGCGCCGTCTGATTACGCTTTTGCTGTGATAGCCGCCAACAGCGTGTCAGCAGTTACCAAACCGGCCTACGCTTACGATATGCACCTGCTCATCGGGGGGGTGAGTGCGGTCCGATGATGGTGGGTCCAATAGAAACCATGTTCATGTTCGGGTAGGGTTTTTAAACAAACCACACTCAAGCCCGGCGTGGATGACCATGATATTCGGCGTGGTGTCGAATAGCTTCTGGTAAGTTTCACGCACCAACTACATAACCAGTGAATAGGTATCTGTTTCTAGCCTGAGTAGCCGCCTTTCGGTGCGGTGTGAGCGCCCGCTAACTACCCTAATGCCGTCAACGTTCCGACCACGGTATCTTTACCGCTGTTAATCAGTGAACAGGGATCAAGCAGACGATTTCTGCCTGTTCTGTATTCATGGTGACTACGCCTAGATTGAGCGAGGTCTCCACTACGTCTTTGACTTCATCACTCATACGAATGCCAGCAGGCGATCGCGAGATTCAGCGGTGAGCGACAGGGCATCGCTGGTGGTTTCTTCCAGCACCAGAGTCAGGTTTGTCTCCACGGCGGTCAGTTCGTGTTTCAGCGTCGCAATGTTGCCCGCCGGAACGGCCAATGTGGCGAAGGCCTCCTGAGGAATGGCGTTATGTAGTGTGCCACCATTTAAATCCAGCACGCGAATATCCGTTTTAGCGGCGTGCTGGAACAGAAAACGCGCCAGCAGCTTATTGGCGCGTTACCCAGCCCCAAGTGAATATTGCAAGCCGGAGTGGCACCTTTTAGCCCTTTCAGCGTCAGTTTAAACGTGGGGAGACCTGAGGGCAGCACTTCACACGTCAGTGGCAGATGGGTGATAAAATTGATCCTGCCTGCACAGCCCATGCACACTTCACCTTCTTCTTCTGAATCGGTGTTGATGAGAATATCGCTCTGTAACTAGTTGGGTTACAAACCAAAAGCGCCATCCATACCGGATTCTTCCGTCATGGTTAGCAGCACTTCCAGCGAGCCATGTTTCACACGATGGTCTGCCAGCACCGCCAGCGCAGAGGCCATCCCAATACCGTTATCCGCCCCACGTGGTGCCGCACGCTTTGTGATCCAGTCGCCATTCACATAAGGTTGGATAGGGTCAGTTGTAAAATCGTGTACGGTGTCATTTTTTCTGCGGCACCATATCCAGATGCGCCTGCAATACCACCGATTTGCGGTTTTCCAGCCCCCGCGTTGCAGCTTTACGCAGCAGGATATTACCGACTGCATCGCGTCGGCGTAAATATTACGCTCTTTGGCCCACGCTAAAATGTGCTGTGCCAACGCTTCTTCATGGTAAGAAGGATGGGGAATGAAACAAATGGTGGCAAAATATCCTAATGGCTGGGGAGCCCAGTTAAACGTTTCGGGGTGTTCCGCCGTAATTGGCACGTCAGTGACAGAATATCACTTTCCTTATCTATTGATGCATCTACAATTTATATTACTGATTGTCATGATGTTTTATGCTTTAATAAATTAATAACTCAGAATATTGAATTGATACTCTAGGCTAAGTAACCCGTATGTCCGTTATTTTTCTCTTTATGCTAGGGTATCTTGACCCGAAGCCGTAGGGTAAAAGCAAGAGGTATGCAGTGATTGCGCGGATAAATACTGGTTTTTGTGCTGGCGGCTATCTATAATTCCGCGTAACATTTTTACCCCTCAGACTCGAATTAAGCCAATTTAACGTTGGTGAGGATAAATTTTTATGAGCGAAAATTACGTCGTCACCTGGAATATGTTTCAAATTCATGCCCGTAGACTGGCGCAGCGTTTGCTGCCTGTCGAACAATGGAAAGGCATTATTGCCGTTAGCCGTGTCGGGTTGGTTCCCCGGTGCACTCTTCGCGCGTGAAAATTAGGTATCCGTCATGTGGATACGGTGTGTATCTCCAGCTATGACCATGACAACCAGCGTAAGCTGACTGCCCTGAAACGTGCTAAGGGAGACGGTAGAGGGTTTATCGTGATCGACGATCTAAGTAGATACCAGAGGAACGGAAAAAGCGATTCGTGATATGTATCCGAAGCCGCATTTTATCATGATCTTCGCTAAGCCTGCTAGGCGTCTGTTGGTTGATGACTACGTGGTTGATATCCCACAGGACGCCTGGATTGAGCAACCGTGGAACATGGGCGTGGTGTTTTTTCCGCCTTTGGCAGGACGATAATTGCCTTCTGACATCGCATTCAGATGCTAGCTAATGTTATGTTAATTGCCCGGCACAGCGCCGGACCGGGCAGTTTTTTTAAAGGCTCCAAGAAGCCTGTGAAGGACTTTCATTCCGATACGCATCTGCCGTGCGTTTTTGTGTTCTCAATCATGCCGTATCTAGGAGACTTCCATCATCAGGTCCGGGATATGTATGAGTGCTGGCCAACCGCCTTAGCATGGCGAATACCACCGATGCTACGCTGAAAACGGAACGTTGTCGCTACTCACTAAAAATGCAGGGGCTGCTGGCCGCCGTTGCCCGACGCCGATGCTGGCGGGCTATTAGGATAGCGACCTGCTGTGCCCGAAAGAAGAGGCGAGTCTGATCGTTAATTCTTACACAAACGGTAAATTATTGCCCGTCAAGGCAGTACCGATATACCGTAATTTTCATCAGGCATTAGAGTCATATCAGCGATTGGCTAAAGGGCGCTTTGAGCGCCTGAGCATCGGAGCCACAAAGAACAACCTGAAGCGTAGCGGTTTAATTTATTGTTGCCATCTGCTAAAAGAGAAGCTTCAACCTGAGGAGTAAACCGATGACATTACCGAGTGGACACCCGAAAACCCGACTCATGAAAATTTTGCCTCATTAGGGGCCCTATCTACGCGAGAATCAGTGCGACAACGCGTGTTTTTTCTTTGATTGCCTGGTGGTATGCGTTAGTGTAAAAAACTGTGCTGGAAAAACGGGAATTCTGGGGGTGGTGGCTCCAGTTATAAGCCCAGGAACAGATACTAATTTATTCCTAACATACTGGATTGTAAGATAAAAAGGGCCGTTAGCAAGAAGAGAAAATTAAAGATATCGAAGTGCTGACGCAAGTGCAGGAGACGCAACAGCAGTTTCAGACATGTCTGGAAAAGTTATTACATTCTTTGGAAGCCGCCTTGACGCTCACCGAGCGACCGTGAAGTCTTTCTTTTGAGTCTGCGCCATTTGCAGCGGGGTAGATTTGCGTAATCTCTGTTGCCATTATAAACGCGCTCTGTGGCAACGTTTTTACTATTTCGTGTTTTGACCAACATTAACGGCAGATTAATCATGAGTGGCAGCCAGACTTTGGTTGTGAAATTGGGTACCAGCGTGTTGACCGGCGGATCGCGCCGCTTGAACCGTGCCCATATTGTTGAATTGGTTCGCCAGTGCGTGCAGCAGCACGAGGCCGGACATCGTATTGTGATTGTCACGTCTGGGGCGATTGCCGCTGGGCGCGAGCATTTAGGCTATCCAGAATTGCCTGCTACTATCGCCACCAAACAACTGCTGGCAGCGGTAGGGCAGACCCGTTTGATTCAGCTATGGGAACAAATGTTTTCTATTTACGGCATCCATATTGGTCAAATGTTGCTGACGCGCGCGGATCTGGAAGATAGAGAACGTTTTCTCAACGCCCGCGACACGCTGCGCGCATTGTTAGATAACCGTATTATTCCGGTGATTAACGAGAACGATGCGGTAGCCACTGCAGAAATCAAGGTTGGCGATAACGACAACCTGTCGGCGCTCGCGGCGATATTGGCAGATGCGGACAAGCTGCTATTGCTGACCGATCAGGCTGGCCTGTTTACGGCTGATCCGCGTTCCAATCCAGAGGCCGAGTTGATCCGGGAAGTGGAAGGCATTACCGACGAACTGCGCTTAATTGCTGGTGGCAGTGTTTCCTGCCTTGGCACGGGCGGTATGTCGACCAAATTACAGGCCGCAGATGTGGCTTGCCATGCAGGGATTGATGTGATCATTGCCGCAGGCAACCGCGCCGATGTGATTGGCGATGTGATTGGCAATGTGTCGGTCGGCACCCTTTTCCACGCCGTGGAAGCACCTCTGGAAAGCCGAAAACACTGGATCTTCGGCGCACTGCCAGCGGGTGAAATCACCATTGATGATGATGCGCTTTCCGCGATCGTTGAGCGTGGCAGTTCTTTGTTGCTAAAAGGTATTCGCGAGGTGAGGGGTAACTTTTCTCGCGGTGAGGTCATTCGCGTTTGTACGCTTTTCGGACGCGATTTAGCGCATGCGGTAACCCGTTACAACAGTGATACGTTACGCATGATAGCTGGGCATCACTCGTGGCAGATTGCCGATATCCTCGGGTATGAATATGGCCCGGCGGCCGTTCATCGCGACGATATGATTATCAATTCAGGAGCACGCCATGCTGGAAAAAATGGGCAAAGCAGCTAAACAAGCCTCCTATCACCTGTCGGTGCTGAGTACGGTGCAGAAGAACCAGGTGCTGAACATGATTGCTAACCTGCTGGAAGCGGAAAGCGCAGAGATTCTGGCCGCTAACGAACTGGATCTTGCGGATGCACGGCAAAATGGCATGAGCGCCGCGTTACAAGATCGGTTGCTGCTCACGCCGCAGCGTTTGAGCGCTATTACTGATGATGTGCGTCAGGTCTGCCGCCTGAATGACCCGGTTGGTGAAGTGATCGATGGCCGCCTGCTGGATAATGGGCTGAAACTGGAACGCCGTCGCGTGCCGTTGGGCGTGGTGGGTGTTATCTATGAAGCGCGCCCGAATGTGACGGTAGACATCGCCAGCCTATGCCTGAAAACCGGTAACGCGGTGATTCTGCGCAGCGGTAAAGAGACTTATCGCACCAATGCAGCCACGGTGAGCGTGATTCAACGCGCACTAGCACAGAGTGGACTGCCCGCTGCCGCGGTTCAGGCGATTGAGAGCCCGGACAGAGAACTGGTCAATCAACTGCTTAAACTGGATCGCTACGTGGATCTCCTGATCCCGCGCGGTGGCGCCGGGCTGCATAAACTGTGCCGCGAAAAATCGACCATTCCGGTGATCACGGGCGGGATTGGCGTGTGCCATATTTTTGCCGATGAGAGCATTGATTTCACCAAAGCGCTGACCGTTATTGAAAGCGCCAAGGTACAGCGCCCGAGTGCGTGCAACAGCCTGGAAACACTGCTGATTCACCGCGCCATTGCCGCGCAGTTTCTGCCTGCACTGAGCGAGAAAATGGCAAAAGCAGGGGTTACGTTGCACGCCAGTCAGGAAGCTCTGGCCACACTGCAAAGCGGCCCTGCCAACGTGGTTGCTGTGGAAGCCAAGGATTACGATAACGAATGGCTTTCTAACGACCTCAATGTGGCGCTGGTGGACTACATGGATGCTGCCATTGCTCATATTCGTGAGCATGGCACGCAGCATTCCGATGCCATTTTGACGCTGTCCATCAGCAATGCGGAACGTTTTGTGCGCGAGGTGGACTCCTCGGCGGTGTACGTCAATGCCAGCACCCGCTTTACTGATGGCGGACAGTTTGGTTTGGGCGCAGAAGTGGCGGTGAGCACGCAGAAACTGCATGTACGCGGCCCGATGGGGCTGGAAGCCTTGACCACCTACAAGTGGATTGGTTACGGCGAAGATTTAATCCGCATCTGACAGCCGCCTTAAACCTGAAAGTTATAGGATTTTCCGTTATTAGCAGTGAAAATAATGAGAGAATCCTGTTATTCATCCGGTCGTTTACAAAACCAGCAAACGAACGGCAAAGCTATTGACTTGCTGCTGTGATTTCTCTACTTTGTCACCCCGTAGTCTATCGTCAGTGCTCATTGATGCATCTCAAGGCAGATATAGCTCAGTTGGTAGAGCAGCGCATTCGTAATGCGAATATCGTAGGTTCGACTCCTATTATCGCACTATTTCTATATTTAATTAATTTTAATATCAGTCTGGGCGAGATCATCTGTATCGCCATAGCAGCGGTATGTATCTTGTCCGTATTGCGTTCACGCCCGATGCCGTCTCAACACGAGGCCACGTGAGATTCACGCTTTGACAGAAACAAATGACATCAGAAAAGCGCAAGCGATTGCCACCGAAATGTTTGTTGTCTGATTGAGATGTCTGAGTGAATATCAAAGCCCAAAAGGGTAAATAAGGCAATAATCATGTCAGGCCATGAAATAAAATCCTGCATTAAATGTATTTTTTATAATATATTTTTTGTTATATGTTTCTGTATCAGGGCTATGTATTATTCGATAGGTTATTTATGAATATGCCAGTCTCTCCTCAGGATAAAAACGCCTCCAGTAATAGACTCCATCTCGTCCATTTTACCGCACAATATTTTTCAATATTGATTGAATAATTTTTTGATAAAAAAGATATTCTCCAATAAGGAGAGACGTGGTTATCTTATCATCTTGATGAAAAGTAAATTAATGTAATGCTTATTAACATGAAAATAACACCGCCTGTGCATGTTTATTAGATGGCTTAAAATAATGAAGGAACGTTATGCGGTCATTACCAACTTATGTTTGACTGGAGAAATGGAATAGCAAAAATTTGTAGAGTTGTTATTGCACCTGAGCATCGAGGACGTGGTTTTGCGACGCTAATGGTTAATATAATTTTAGAAAAAGAATTTTCTTATGCTGAAATAGAGCGAGTATAGCTTAATGTGTATGCTTGGAATAAAGTCGCCATCCAAAAATAACTGCTGAATAAATAAACAAACAATATGACTGAACCTTGTGTTTTTTATAATCTCTCAATAGAGAAGGATCTTTAAACGTGTTCTGTTGACGAAATTTTTTATCTGGAGAAAAAAATTTTTGTCAAGCACTCATAACGGCTCCTATTGATCTGACAAACCCCTTTATGCATAGGTGCAGGGAAGAAGGAAAAAATTAGACCTTGATAATATGTTTGTAGGTAATAAAGATGACTACTATGTTACTTATTTTTTCCTCCTCTGTGACAAATGCATCTGGTTGGAATATAATAAGGACATGTGGAAATGATAAATTTGATAATTATCTTGCGAGTAAAACTGTTTTTAAAGATTATATGAAAGGAAGTATTTTGCATAATCACTCGGTTTCTAATGGTATGACGTTCAGTTCATTGCACGTGTATCTTATCAATATCCTGTTTGTTCAGATTTAGAGGAGTAAAATATTCAGAATTATTCCCGAATCATTAATGCTATGCCGATTGGCCTATTTGAAACAATCACACAAGCTAAAATTTAATATCAATGAATTAAAAGATATATCTTTGAAAGTGGAGGAGTTTGATGTTTTCCCAGGTACTGCTGTTTACATACCATCTTGGTGTTTTTATGAAATTGAAAGCCAGAGCATAGGAATTAATATATCGTTAACCTCTCATTACCCTCGTGTTAGATCTATATTATTTTTTACCATTACACATTATCAATAAAGTGAGGATTTTTTTATCTAATTTTTTGAAAAAAATAATTTAGTTTCAACTTAAAAATATTACTCATAATGCCATACCCTTTTTCCCATGTTTTTCATCATATGTTACGA
Source organism: Candidatus Malihini olakiniferum (assembly GCA_051305815.1). GTDB lineage: Bacteria > Pseudomonadota > Gammaproteobacteria > Enterobacterales > Enterobacteriaceae > Symbiopectobacterium > Symbiopectobacterium olakiniferum_B. The sequence continues at coordinate 24,184 of JBPPLV010000004.1, read as the reverse complement.
AAGAAATATTGACGGTTTTAGTACGCTTAAAGATATTGCTTTAAGAACAAATAATAAAACTAAGAAACTCTTAGATGCTGTGAGTCAGTTGATTAAAGATGATTTTATTCATATTTTGTTTGATGCTAAGAATAAATAAAATTACTTCTATCAGAACATTTAACCCAAAAAACATATCTATATAAAATTAATCTGCGCAATTAATAACCTATCCCATTTAGGCTATTTTACTTGCTATTGTGGTTCTGTGCAGTGTTCAAAATCCTCACGTACTATGTGTACGCTCCGGTTTTTTTTGCGCTATATGTGGTGAAAACTGGCTGTGTCAATTATGCCTGTTGAGATAGGTTCTTCGCATGGCAGAGGAAAAAATGGATAGTCTCTTTAGTATACGTTACATTGATGCCTGGATGTGAGAACACGCACTTGCTGGAGTCAATAGGCGGTTTCTGAGTGCAAGCTACCGTTAATAGCTTGTTGCTTGATCAAGGGTGGGGAGCTAGTATGGGATATCGTGGGATTGTTTTGGATAACACTGGGAACCATGTTGATGGATATCTGTTTTACTCAGAGCACCTGCCTGAATATTGGGAAGCACTTGATGAATTCTAAGGTGAGGAATATGCCAGAGTGCCTGTAGATGTCACCACCAAAGACGGAGAAGTTGTCTCTTCTTTCATCTACATGGTGGTGCTAGAGGCGCGCTAATACAACGATGGATACATATCTGTAATACATGACAGGGGCTTTCTATAAAAAAGCGTTTTTACCTACCTATAGCTCCCCGTCATTATCTTTAATCCTCTCAATATTGGCCAAGGTCATGTCTATCTAACTTTAACTATCTTTATGAAATAAAATATAAAAATAACTATTTTTTCTTGTAATTTGATGGAGAAGCCGGGGACGATGAGGCTATCCATTATTATCTAATTAGGAATGCCATTGGCAAGACTTTATACTTCATCCAACGCTTGGATACAAAAGAGCTAATTAATGGAAGAGATGGGGCAATACAGTCAGCTCATAGCAGTTGAGGAATATCAATTCTCTCAGTATGCTTTATTACTGACACAGAACAATGGGCAAGAATGCCATTTTCGCATCAGTGATAAAGTAAGTACAGTCGTATGTACGATCCCTGGTAACCAGAAAATCTTGCTGGCTATTACACCGACATCCCTTACCGTTGAAGGTGTGGAATTACAGTTTTTATTGCTTGATTTTACACTGCTAGCAAGACTGCAGGTGTTTATTTATAAATCAATGAATAAAGAAATTATACACAGTTCACGGATGCTGGTGGGGTGCATACCAACGGTACTTCGTACCGAGCCTGAGCAAAAAGAGATTGAATATTAGCTACTTCATCAAGCTTTGCATGGGGCTAAAGGCCTCGAACACTTTTCCAATGTATTAAGCAATCTGAATGGTATGCGCTGGTGGAGTTTCTTTTTAACGCTTATATAAGTAACTATAACCAACGTTTGCAGACACTCTGTTCTCGTTATGGACTCTCCGTTTCTCATTTTCGGCGTTTATCCCGACGTGCATTTGGTAATACGGAAAAATCTGTATTACGTGATTAGCGTTTTGGGAAGGTACTATTCGAATTAATCAATGGTGATAATAAGTTAACAACTATCGCAATGAATCATGGATATGCATCACTTTCTCATTTATCCAATGAGGTGAAAGACATGATCGGTTTTTCGCGAAGGAAGTTGAATAAATTATTATAAGTGAGTTAATGTAGGATGAGAACTATTTTTTCTAAAAAAATTAGAGTATCTATATCAATATTATTATTTGTATTAATGTTAATACAGGTGTTAGCATAAACAGTGAATGAAAATGAAGACATATCTCGCCAAGAAAGAGAATATATGGCTCGGTAAGAGAGTGTAAATGACATTTTTGATACCATCTCTTCGGCAATGAGAAAACCTGTTATTTTAAGTAAGATGGCAGCTCGTAAGAAGGTGATAAGAGAGTTTGATTTGAGCCGTCCACAGGACGTTTTAGTGTCTGTATCGGAATAGCTTGGACTAATTTTTTATAGTCATGGTCAGGCTATTTATGTCTATGACGAAACAGAAATGCACAATGCTGTTATCATCTTACGTAACACATCTTTTAATGTTGTTGAAAGCTTTTTTAAAGAATTCAGGTTTACACGACCCTCGCTTCCCTTTGCGTTAAAATAATCGTAATTCTACGTTTTATGTTTCTAGTCCGCCAATTTATATAGATCTGATTACGAGTACGGAGAAATATCTTGAACAAAAAAAATGATACCTTTAATGATCGAGAAAGTATTTTAGTAATTCAATTACATAACATATTTGTAGAGGAACATTCATTTAAATACCGTGATGAAAATATTGTTATCTCTGGTATTTCTAAGGTGATTAATAAAATTATCAATACTGGATCTACTGCGGGAATAAGTATTCAATTCTTACCTCGTAAATCGGTGAAGTCTGAGTTAGATACTTCAGATTTTCCGCAAGATTTACTTGATAGTTATACCTATGAAGATGCTATGGCCACGGCATATATCGCACATACCGCTAGTGAAGTGAGTGTTATTGCTGAGCCAGGAACCAACAGCCTTTTGGTTAGAGGAAGTCCAGAGCAGGTTGAATATATTCGTAATCTGTCAAAAACATTGGATATAGCCAAGAGGTATATTTAACTTTCCGTTTGTATCGTAGATTTTCAGAAAGAAGTATTCGATAACCTTGGCGTTAAATAGAGCGGTAATTTGAATATAGGTGGTAACCTTGGGATATCGCTCAACGGGGGTAACAGCACTATTGACGGTGAAATTTTCATGGTTACGGCATTAGCACTTAGTGAAAAGAAAAAAGCTAACATTGTTTCTTAGCCTATGCTGCTGACGCAGGAAAACATTCTGGCTATTGTTGACAACAGCCGAACCTTCTATGCCAGCATGGTAGGTAAACGCACCGCCTAGTTAGAAAACGTACCTACGGTACCTTGGTCAGCGTGCTTCCACGCTTTACTGCGAATGGGGAAATAGAAATGATGCTGAATGTTGAGGATGGCAGCCAGTTTGATACAACTACAACCAACGACTCAACGTTACCAGCAGTAGGAAGGACCAATATCAGCACCATCGCCAGCGTATCCAAGGGAAAGAGCTTGCTGATTGGCGGATATACGCATGAAGAAAGAAGTACCGTTGAAGGGGAAATGCCTTTATTAGGTGATATTTCCATGCTTGTCAAAATGTTTCGTTATTCTCGAGATCGAGATTCAAGTATGGTCCGGATGTTCTTGATTCAGCCAAGAGAGATTGATTCACCGTTATCACCGGATGCGCATGCGATGATTAACGATATATATAAAGACCTCGGAAACGATCAATTGCAAAACTGTATGACAAATTATTTGGACAGCCAGAAATGGCAATAAGTGTTGGGGGTGGTAATACGAATCTTCAGCTTTTAATAACTTGGAGGGAGAAGCAGAATGTAGAAAAAACATTTTGGCCGAACAGAACCATGTGTCATCTGGTGACGAAATGCAGGATAGGGAAGACCTTTTACCTACCGCCAGATCGCAGAGGTCTTATCATGCCGCAGATGAAATGTCTGCCGCAGCCGGGAGATTTTGCCTATGCAGAGAGTATGAAAAAAATCAAGCGCAATGGAAGAAAGCAGCTTTAATCGGGTGCTCGAAGATGACACTCAGCCTAAGGTTAGCAAATTGATTCAAGCCCTGAATGGAAAATAAGGCGCTGCTATTACGCGTTTGTTACAGCAGGCACGTGCACTGTTTACTGATGAGAGCGATCTGGTGATGATTTTACGTGAAATCCTGTATCGGCGTAATTTGGATGAAATACGCCGGAAACGCCTCAAGGCTTTGTTATTTCGGGTTAAAAAGAAAGCGGATCCTAAGCGGCTTAAAGTAGGGATAAATTTTGCATTAAAAGCGTAGCTGTTAGGCACTAAAATTACAGCTAACGACTTGATTTCTTTACAAAAGTTATAGGAATTTTTTGGTCAGTGATGAGTCGGATCTGATGCAGTATCAGACGTGGATATCAACCTACGGTGTTGAAAAAAAGAGGGATTTTGACCATGTTTATGGAAGATGCATTGTTGGCAGATATCGATGCGGTAGATCCTAGCTGTAGTCACTCGGAGTTCTTTTTTTCTCCAATCAAGAATAAAGCAAATAAAGCGTATCCTATCGAGTGATATTTTATTTTTTCAAGGGTTACTCACGAATAACGTCATTCGTGATGTTGATGAAAAAGAGGAAACATGGCTGCTGTTTCTCTTTGGTATGATCGAACAAACGAATGATTTAGATACAATGCTTTCGCAAGCAATCGGACATTCTTTACGATTTGCGGAGCATAAGAGATATGCGACTGTATTACAGATGATTTACCATCATTGCAAAAAATTACCACATGATATTTTCATTTTAAATAAAGAAAGAATAAATATATTAGTATCCTTTGAAGAGCGCCTAAATACAGCGTTGTGTTACGAGAGAATTGAGTAGCGAAAACCACGAAATGATTTTTAATAAATAGGTTGATAGGATGATTGACTTTTTAAACAGGGTAACGAAAAATCTGACACTCTTTATTCTTATATTGATTGTTGTGATCATTTCCATATTGGTAATTCCGTTGTAAACTTACTTGATCAACTTTTTGATCGGATTAAAAATTTTTTTATCTATCCTGGTTTTTTTTGCATTTTTTTATATTGATAGAATACTTATCTTTTCGAAATTCCCTGCTGTGTTATTGATTAAGACACTATTTTGATTAGCATTATCTGTAAGCACTAGTCGCCTTATATTAAATTATGTAGATGCAGGAGATATTATTTCCACTTTCGGTGAGTTCGTTATTGGGAATAGCCTGGTTGTTAGTTTTATAACTTTTGAGAGAGTGACCATTGTACGGTTTATGGTAATAGCCAAAGGCGCCGAGCGTGTCGCGAAGGTTGCTGCTCGCTTTTCTCTAGATGGTATGCTAAGGAAACAAATGAGTATTGACGCTGATTTGCGAACGGGCTCTACTGATGCCGAAGATGCCATGTCTCGGCGCAGTGTGGTTGAACGTGAGAGCCAGCGCTATGGTTCTTTCGATGGTGCGATGAAATTTATCAAAAGCGATGCTGTTGCCGGTATCATCGTCATCTTTATTAATTTTATTGGTGGTATTTGCGTCGGGGTATCCATTCGTGGCATGGATATGTCAACCGCGCTGTCTAACTATACGAAGTTAACGATTGGTGATGGTCTGGTTGCAAAAAATTCCAGCGCTATTGATCGCTATCGGTGCCAGCTTTATCATCACCCGTGTTAATGGCGATGGCGACAACATGGGGCGCACCATCGTTGATCAGCTTTTCACTAACCCCTCAGTGTTGGTGATAGTGGCGATTATTGCCTTGGGTATTGGCAGCTTGTCCGAATTCCTCTTTTCAGTATTCATAATATTAGCATTTTTTCTCGTGGGACTCTATGGCTATCAACGTTGTAAAAATAAGAATACAGATGCCAATAAGAATACAACGGTATCACATGAATAGTATGAAGAAGATGCATTTACTGAAGTGGAAAACTCTCTGGAGGTTATTAGTAACCTGGATGCTGTTTCAGCAGAGGTAATACCTTTGATTCTTGTTTTTAACAAAAATGACGCACAGATACTTGGCAAAGTAAATATTATAGAGCATTTTCTAAGCCAATTTTTTATTGACTATGGTATAAATCTACCGGAGATAACGCTGAGGGCATAGGAACATGTTGAGTCGGAAACCGTATCTGTTTTAATCAATGAGATCGGCGCAGAGTGTTTTCAAATAAAATTCAACTATTATCGTATTGTCAACGGTATTGCAGAGGAACAGAGAGAGTCAGTGTCGGCATTAGAATAACAGTTACGTAATAGCATTGATGAAATGTATTACATGTTGACTGCTGTGCTTATCCGTCATGTCAATGAGTATTTTGGTGTTCAGGAAACAAAAAATATTCTTGATAAAATGGAAGAGAAATATCCTGACTTAATGAAAAAAAGTTATGCGTCATGCAACAATTCAGTGAATTTCAGAAGTATTGCAATGCTTATTGAATGAACGTACTTCTGTACGCAATATGCGGCTGATTATGGAGGCATTAACACAGTGGGCTCCCCGTGAAAAAGAAGTTATTTCTCTGGTGGAGCATGTACGTAGTGTGCTTTCATGCTATATCTGTCATAAGTTTTATGTGGGTAATTCTCTTCGTGTGATTATGTTATCTGCTGAGTTTGAAGATCAGATTCGTCTGAGTATTAGAAATACATCAACGGGTCTATTCCTTCATCTTGAGCCTTCCGTTGCAAACGAGTTGATTGATAGGTTTGCTTGCAATGGAGAGTGTAGCGGTGTCTTGTAAAGATTTGGTTGTACTTTCTTCAGTGGATATTCGACGTTTTTTAAAACGGTTCCTGTAATTACGCTTTAAAGATCTTGAGGTTATGTCGTTCGGGGAAATCACCGATACGATATCAATCAATGTTGTGAAGATGATTTAATAAAGGAATAACTGAAATGTATATTGATATTGTAACGTTAGTGCGTGATGCGTTGCTGCACATCGGTGTTGTTGATAAATCAATTATGAGTGACTTTGATGGACACTCAACAATTGCGTTAGATTTTGACAATTATCCTAGTTTATTAATCAGTAACGTTGATGAGCAGATATGGATCTGGTCACAACTGTGTGATAACACGCCTGGCTTATTGCAGCATAAAGCAGCTTAAATCCAAGAGAAAATTATGAAAAGATGACAGTTTGCGATGACAGTGCAGCTACAACTTACCATTAACAGTGACACCTTTAAGTTAAAAGGCTTAGTACATCCTAGTTATCTAACCAGAGGTTTGCGTTTTGCTGACGCTATGGATGAATTCTTCCAGCAACAAGAAGCTTTACTGGGGATTATTCGTTATAATGGTGAACCGGTAGCTTTTACGTCCACATTGCCGTGTTAACTATTGTTAGTCTTCTGGTTGGTTTATTTCAGACTGTAACACAACTTCAGGAATAAACACTGCCTTTTCGCTTGAAGTTATTGAGCGTGGCATTGTGTCTATTTCTTGTTTCCGGATGGTATAGCGATATTATGCTTGTGAAGCAATAAAAATTGCACTCGTATGATGAGTGCTATGTTTACCGGAATTTTTTCCGATCTTCACACCTAGCTCTATGAAATAGCTATAGTATCTTCTCGTTTAATTCCTGCATTCATATTGCTCCCCTTTTTCAACAATAATATGTTGATTTGGGTTATCAGATTACCCGTTACTTTGCTGACAGGAAGTGTTCTCTGGCCGCATCCAGGGGGCAGAGATGGTTGGATATAATAATGTTTGGTTTTTAATCTTGATTGGTAAAGAGTTAGCCATTAGCCTGATTATAGAAGATTTTCTTTTTTTACCTTGTTGGGTATTGCATACGACAGGTAGCTTTATCGACAACTAGCGTGATGCGATGCTGAGTAGCAGTATTTAATCCACTTTTCGGTGTTGATACTTCTGAATCAACCAATTTTTTCAATCTATTTGCGGCGGTAATTGTGTTGCAAAGTGGAGGGCTGTTGCTAATGTTTAAGGTTTTTGAAAAAAATTATCAATTATGGCAACCTTATCAATTAGATATACTAGCATACCGCATAGTAGTCGGGTTTCTTTCTTTGGTAGTGAAAAATAGTGTTATTCTTACCAGTCCTTTGATCCTTATTTTTTGTAGTCCGAGATTTTTTAGGCTTATTGGCAAGATTTGCACCACAGCTAAATGCATTTACTTTAGCATTAACGGTGAAGAGTGTAATAGGCTTCTTTTTTTGCTTCTCTATTTTACACCAATATTACCAGATTGAATCATAAATTTGCGCCTCAATCCGATTGATCTACTTGGTTAGTAATTTAACAAAACTTTATTTAGCATGATACCTAAAATATAAAGGAGTGTTATGGTTGGAAGTAAAACGGAAAAGTCTACTGAAAAAAAGAAAAAAATGCGTCACAAAATGGTCAGTCTTTTAAAAGTAAAGATTTAGTCATTGCTTGTTTGATTTTATTAGGTGTGCAATATCTGATGAACTTTTCAGGTGTCTTCACATTAATGACTATGTAGCGACTCGTTATTGAAAATGGTTTTACTCATGATGTACTCGGTTATGCAGAAGCAATGTTTTGGACTGGTGTAAAACTATTTTTACCTTTCATTTTTCTTTATATTGCTTCTTCAGTGTTCCCTACGCTGCTATAAATAGATTTTTTGCTTGCAAGTAAAGCATTAAAACTGAATTTTAATGCTTTAAATCCAGCTAACGGATTTAAGGCATTATTTAGCTTAGGCACAGTAAAAGATGTCTTAAAAACCTTACTTTTCCTGACGAGTTTTATCATCGCAGGTATGATATTTTGAAATAAAAATAAGCATGTGGTTTTTTCTTAGCTCAATGCTGAACCAGGGCAAATATTTTTGGTGTGGAGAACCTTTTGGTGCGTTAGTTTATCTGTGCTTGTCTTGTGCTCTATTGGTGTTTGTGTTGGATGCTCTTGCTGAGTATTTTCTTCACATCAGAGATCTTAAGATGGACAAGCAAGAGGTTAAAAGGGAGTTTAAGGAACAGGACGGCGATCCAGAGATAAAGTCTCAACGTAAAGAATTGCATACGGAATTGTTATCTGAAAAAAATAAAAACTGATATTGAAAATTCAACGGTGATTATAGCTAATCCGACGCATATCGCTGTAGGAATATATCTTAATATGGAAGTAGTAGGGATTCCATTTATTTCAGTACTTAAAAGAAAAAAATGGCATTAGCCGTCAGAGATTACGCGGAAAAAGTAGGGGTTCCTGTGGTTGATGATATTAAATTAACGAGAAGGATATTTAAAACACATCAACGTTACTCTTTTGTCAGCCTTGAAGAACTGGATAACATCATTGGTATCCTTGTGTGGCTACAAAAATTTGAAAGTGCTTATAAAAAATGAGAGTTAAGTACCTTCATAATGCCACACCGCATGAGCGTTATTTATGTGAATGTGAAATTAACGCATGGTTTAATAATGGTCATCAGCAGGAAGTGGCACTATTAATGACAGCAATAATAGAGCATGTCACTATATTAAAATAAATTCATGTCATTACTGATGACATGATGGAAAATGTTTATGCGTACGCTTATCAGACATACAAAAATGGTCAATTAGAAGAAGCGAAAAATTTATTCTATTTTCTTTTCCTCTAAGATCTAAAAAATCCAGATTACTTTATTGAGTTAGGTGCAGTTAATCAGGTTAAGAAAAACTACAGTAAAGCATGCGATTTTTTATTCACTGGTTTATGTAATGGCTGATAATAACTTTAATCCTGTCTTTTATTCTGGCCAATGTCAACTTCTTATGGGAAATATCGTTAAAGCATTACAGTGTTTTGATATTGTTTATTCTCGATGTGAGGATGCTAATTTAGTATTGAAAGCCAAAGCTTATATGAGCATTATTTGGAAAAATATGAGGGAGGGAGATGAATTAAATAATTATGAAACCTCAGAGGAAACTATATAATTTTACAGGTCATGCATAAATGGATGTCTTCAAAACAGGAAGAATGATGAACATTGCCAGTTTGCCGCCGGGAAGTAACCTTGGAAAGGTAAATGAAGCAATTTTGGCTAAAACACATATTTCTCAGGTAAAGAAAAAAGCGGTTGATCAACTGACTCAGCAAAGTGCCAGAGAAATCATTGCTGATGATATATCGGTACAAAACCAATCTTTGACCGATGAGCTACCCATTATTCTTCAATCGTCACCATTAACCAGTAAAGCGCAAATGTTGCTTTTAATAACGCAATATCAGGAGATTACCAGTGTTATGGATGCCACACAGCGTGCCAATGCTCTCGCCGTGTTTGTTACTCAGTCAGAAGTTCGTATGAAAAAAGTACGTGAGCTGTCAGCGCATTTGGATGAGCTGCACCAAACCTTCGATGGTTTGGAGTCTAAGTTTATCGTGGTGCAAAACGCTGTTGATAATGCAGTTAATGATGTGGCGCAGGCGCAACGTAAGCTCGATGAAGCGCAGAACTTCCTTGCAGATATGTTGGAGCAGCTAGGGATTACAGATCCTGATGACCCATCAATTGCATGATGATCCTGCCGTAACACAGGCGAAAAATGATATCGCTGATACACAAAAATCGCTAGATCTTGCTCAATCCGCATTGTCTGATGCGCAAGCGATCGCAGAGCAAAAATGTGTCGCCATGAAGGGTGTCTTGAATGACATTAATGCCAGCACGGAAGAAGTGAATAAGAAGTATGACGATGTAGACATTACGCCAAAAGGCGGAGTTGTATCCAGTAATGCTGTAGTGCAATCAGAGAAGGTGCTGACTAAAATAGAAATCATGATCATGCTGATAACTGAATTTATCATATAAATAGAGGAAGCCTAGATAGAAAAAATGAAAAATGATCTTGAACTGAATCGTATTCAGAAAAAAGCGCATCAGGCGGAAATGCAGCGTAAGTCTGATGAATACGAAGAACAGGTTAGAAAAGCTGAAGAAGCGCAAAAAATTCAGTTATATCGGCAAGGTTTTAGCTGGTCTTTCAATAGCATTGTGAGCAATTACAACCGTATTCGGCGGTAGTGGTGTAGCATTGATGGCGGTGGGTATTAGCCTAATAGTTGCTAACCCCATCTTTGCTGCGATTACCGGTAAGTTATTAACTGAAATGGTAATGAATCCTCTCATGGAGAATGTCTTTATGCCCCTAATAAATATTAGGGAGATATTATCACGGAGATTTTTGATAAGACCCTACTGGGGTTACTGCTGAATACTGTCGATAAAGCGACTGGCGCTAATATGATGGATACGATTCATATGGTGGTCACTGCTGCAGTGACTATTGCCGCAATTATCGCTATTTCTTTGGTTGCAAAAAAAAGCTGCCAGATTCATGATCGAAAAAATATCTCAGGCTATGACCTCTGCTATTATGCAGTCAATCAAGCAGGCGATTACTCAGGTTATTAATAAAATTATGCCTTAAGTTGTTAATACATCAATGAGACAGAGTAGTTCTGCATTAAGTCGAAGTATGCAGTCAGTAAAAAAACAGGTGGGAAAAATTACCCGTGGGATTAATAAAAAACTGGATGATTTGTCATTTAAAGTAAATGCAAACGTCATGAAGGTTTTGAAGATGAGTGACCGGATGATGCTAAGCGATTAGGTAATATTGCATTGCATCGTTTGGAGATGTTAAAGAATGATGTTCATACATCGATGCCTGTTGTTCAAAGCGGAATGAGTATTAATATTTAAAATATTATGTTTCAAGCTACAAAATCTATTTCAGAATTAAATTTATCTGCAATGTATGTCAGTATTTTACGCGATCTTTTGAGTAGGATTCTTGCTAATCATGAAGATGACTTTAAAGCATCTCAATCGATAAATACGACTTTTTCTGACTTGTTAAGCAATAAAGCTAACTCTGGGAAGAGTGTTGTTAGAAATATCATAACCTGATAGGAGCCATCATGGCAGTGTCTATACTAAACACCAATAGTACTATTTCCTAAGCAAGAGCCACCTTTATCTCGGATGAGATGCATCGGAAAGGCATGGATAATACCGATTTTATCCAGAAATCAAATAACAAACCTTTAGATGTGACTGAAGTAAATAAAAATAGAATAATGCTAGTGCAACAAGCATCCTAGCACCTGATAGGTATTGATATTCGTATTCCTGATATCACCAGACACATGTCAGAAATAGATGCTAACTTATTGAATAAAAATATTTCTTTTTACTCGTAAAGTAGTTCTTTATTATCCGTGCTAAATGAACAAAGGCCTGTAACACAGGAGAAAGAGCTTACGAATCGGTCAGAAGAAATCACGTCAACTTCAAATTTTCTTGGTAGATACAGCAGTAAACGTTTTGCCCCATTAATCGACATCGCACAAACAGCTTTATTGAGCAAGCATGCTGAACACGGAATGCAAAACAAAATGCTTGAGACGAGTCAAAAAAGTCTTGAAAACTCAGTTGAGTGTAGCATGCAGGCTACACGAGAGCAGCTGAAAAAAGATCTTACAAGTAGCATTGTGACAAGTGGCATGGCGTTGACTGGCAGAATCAAAGTTCACAAGGGGCATGGTCAGGTTATCAAAAGGCATGAAATTCAAGGTGCAAAAAATTCTCAACATAAAAACTTGGGTCATAAGTTGGATGCTGAAGCAGCGCTTTCACGCGGAAAGGATATAAATGATCCGATGTGGCAGCAAGATATGACGTGATTGAAGCAATTTGCTAATCATGAACATGTGCTAGCGCAAAAACAGGAGTTCCAGCCCCAAACGACTTTAGTGTGTCACAACAGAAGATTGGCATTGGGCAAGCCGTGCAGGGCGGGGGCGCTTGCAATGGGCACATTGCATCTTCCCAGATGATATTGAGCCAGGCAGAGCAGAATGGCTTACCGTAATTACGGCAGTTCGATAAAGATGTCTTTATGCAGCAGAGCCAACGAAACGAAGAGAGTGCGCAGGATGCTGAAAAACTCAAGACCGCATTGTTAGCAACGCTTGAGAACATAGCTAAAGGTATCAATGATACTGCCAGTGTTGTTACTAATAACACGAAAATATAATTAACCAATATATATGATAAACCGCCTGTTAATACAGGCGGTTAAGTCAGAGGAAGACATGGAAATATTATCAACATCAAGACCTTCATCGCGAGTTAGAATTTATTCAAAAGAAAAATCTAATGATAATGTCATTTTTCAGGAATTTGCCATGGATGAGGTTAATAAATTACCTCGTAGTGATGGTTATCATCGGCTTCTCCTTAGACCTTTTTCATCAGTGATGACAGATAGAAAGAAAATTGATGATTGTGTAAAAGCAAAAAATATATAGGGGCTGCTTGATGAAGTAAAATATTTTCAGGCAAGACGAGAACTCATTACTCATGATGTGAAAAAAAGAATGAGTGTTCTTAATGATATTTTTTATAATATCCTGAATTGAAAGAGAAGTCATCATCTTCTACTTTAAACGAACACGTTGATTCAGCACTAGAAGATCTTAAAGGTGCATCAGCGCTAGCTTATGATGGTATAATTTCATATACTATTGATTATTTTTGGTTTGATACTTTTTCGAGTAGAAAGATTAATAAACTAGTTTCCAATGCTATTAACTCAATATCTGAAAGATACTTAGATGTTTTTCAGCAGGCAGTGGAAAAGAATGCTTTATTTTATAAAGATTTTTATGATTTCATGTCATCTTTACCACAGCTTATCTAAGCAGATGGTGATAAAACTATTCTTAACGGCAAAGAGTTCAAAAAAGGCCCTCCAGGAATTGATGGATAAGTATCCTGTTCCAGGTATATCCACAATATTATTTCCTGTGCAAAATGACTCTAAAATAAAAGGTACCATTCTCGAGGAGTGCGAAGATTAGGCGAGAGAATTTGGGATTATTACTGATGACTATATATAAATTAGCTGATTTTACTTATATTGTTCACATTGAAATTAGCCCGTTAACTAATATTAATAACTCAGTTAATAATGAAGGCACGTCCTTTAATACTGCACAATGGTCTGCTTGATAAAATGGAGTTAATATACAAAATGATCGTATACAAAATTATATGCAAACGCTCACTCAGAAGTTTGCAAATGCGTATTCAACTTTTAAAAATTTAGTTAAATTATTAAGTAGTACCATTTCAAGTCTTTTAGAATGCGATAAAAAATTCTTTGTTTAAAAAAGGTGATATTATGTATTTCTCAACAACTACTATAAAACGTGCTGGTTCATTGAAACTAGTAAGACAAAATATTTTTCAAAATAGTTACGATAATAGTAATAAAGATAATTATATCGAGTTTTTTAAGAATATAAATCAAGCTAAAGAAGTATTTTCACATTAACGTGCTCAGTCCAATGGAGGATGGATTTCATCGAAGTCGACAATTCAAGTATCAAGTCCCCACCTTGGTGCAAGTCACAAAAATGTGAGAGGTGATGTAAATAAAAATGAAGCACATGTTGAGGATGTCAGTTATCAACATATTAGTACGCATGACGCTTTAATATTTAATGATATTTTAGGATCATTAGACAGTAGCGTTAGTTTTTTAAGCAAAAATAAAGAAGAGGTAATGATATTTTTACTTGAAAAAGAAAATATCAAAGGTCTCGATAAATTCTTTACTATTTTGTCAAACCCTAACAATGACCCTTTTGCTGTAAATAAAATTAAGCAAATCTTTGTCATGGTTAAAATGCTGAATAAGTCATATATCCAAGCTGGTAACCCTACCCCCAAATAAGTGAAAAAAGATATTCAATTTTATGTTGATAGTGTTAATAAATATGGATTATAAATAAGTTCGCCACATGCTGTTTCTTTACTTAAATTGAATGGGGCGCTTGAGGTTGAGGGCCGTATTAAGAATAACTATAGCTATAATGAAATAAAAAAGTCTAGACTATAACGCAGCTATTGATTGTATGGTTGAGAGTAAGATTAGTACAGTACAAGACAAAACACTAAGGGAAACTCTTCTCAGTAAGTGGAAAGATATCTCTTTTCGTAAATCAAAGAAGGTTTTTGATAGAATGGAGAATATTATAAATGATTCTGATAATTTTCAGAGTATAGATGCACTTCTTAATCATCAACCAATAAAGTTAGATCTGTTTAAGGATTATCTCCAGCGAGAGAGCACACTCCATAGTAAAGATTCTGGAAATGCAGGGTTCACGAAACCAGATAATGGCATTAGTAAAGAGGCTGTTGATTCAACGTATATTTTCAATGACTACAGTACTACTACTAATGATAATAGCCATTTTTTGATGAAGGAGAGCGCTAATCAACCTAACAGACAGGAAGAGAAATTGCCACCTTCAGCAATGGCATCAGCAACTCAGCATCAGAATTTTACCAATGTCCCCGAGAGACTATCTGATCATGATATTGATGACGGAGGAGGTAGCAACCTGCGGGGAGGACGTGGGACAGAAGTTGGTTCGGCGAACTTGACCAATAACAGTGGTAAGTGTCTCTGAAATGCCAACGCCTCCAGAAGCAGTGGCGGATCAAGAAGACTATGATCTTATCGATAGCATCAATTCAAATTGTTTGACTGAAAACATCACTGATGAAAATCATTCTGATGGATCTGTAACTCAAGGGAAGGCTGATTCAACACCAAGTATCAATGCTGAGCCGGATACGCGTACTTCTGTTCATCACGTAATGCCGCCGATATTGAATAATCTTGATTCATCTGTTGGAAAAAGCCAGCGTCTATATCTTGGGCCATTTAGCACACGCAGAACGGGGGCGGCTTAATATCAACAGTACTAGCAGTCAGCGGCGGTTGTATCTGATAGTCTGTTTACTAAAAAAATGAATCTCTCACGAAACTTTCTAGCCGCACTGAGCCGGTAAGAAACAGTGACCATCATTGTTTGTTTGAAGAAAAGATCAGTGCCTTGGGCTCTCAGAAAAGGCACCCAAAGTGATATTTTTCTTGATGTGTTCTTCGAACCACCAAGTCTCACTTTTCTGACTTTCCTCCTCGTAGGATGCCTGGTAAGCATCGGGATGATTAAGCAGGATTTCGAGCTTTAGTTGCTTAAAGATGAGGCTGTCTAACGTCCGCAGACGCCGAATGGAGGGAAACATCATGATCCTTCTTCACTTCAGGGAAAAAACCCTGAGGCGGGGCAGCATGTCGTTTACGAGTTATCGTCTGTTATTATTATCTGTACACAATAATCAATCAGCGTGACATTTTTATGACGAATAAGTGGTGCTAAATAGTTTATTATTTTGATAAAACTGAAAATGTGGTATTTTTTTATTATTAATGTACAACACATTGCGTTATATCAATGCTATTAATTAATATATACTTAAAGTGATAATGTCATATGCAGATGTTTTTTCACGATAATGAACATTTCACCCTATCATTTACGGATTGTTTACTTGTTTCTTATCCCGTGATAATTTACCTTCTCTATTTTGGGGAGATAAAATTAAGATAATAAACAATCGATTCAAAGCAGCGTGGAGCTGAAATGGTAACCTCTTGTACCAAGGGCACTGGATCATTACGTTTCAGTCAAGAGTATTTATCCTGCCGTAGCCCTACCAGGAAAAACACATGGGGACTCTGGGGATATATTCGATTATCGATCCGGAAGATGAATTATATCGCGAAGAGTTGGATGAATATGATTAGATAGTAGACAATATTATTGGTTAGCGGACTGCTTCGAAAATAATCAAATCTCGATTGAAGAGTGCTATTTTCTATTTTTTATCAGGCAATAAATCTTCAGGATTGGCTTTGCACCAGTTGTGCTGGCTACATGTAATTACGCTAAAGTTCATATATACCCTAAATAATTCGAGTTACAGGAAAGCGGCAAGTGAATGACAAATGTGTCTGGCACAAATTTGAACAGCGCTTGCGCTGACCCACAGGGTGGGATTCATCATCCTGATGAGCTTAGTCAGTTAAGTGATTCGGGTGACAAATCTGCCGGGAGCAGATTTGAACACCGCGTGCAGCGGCCTTGTAAGAGGTGAGGCCCAGGGATGGGCCTAATAACGATACCACCACCGCACCTGCAACTTGCAGTATGATGGATATAGCCCTTTTTATTCTCATCGTGTTGACACCTTTATGTGTCTCTGGCCTATCGTCAACCTTTACTTCTGCGCTAAATTCTGGAATAAGACACGCAACGGCGTTAAGGGGGGGGAGGCAAACCCATATGAAAATGATACGCTGTGCTGATATTTCTTCAATGAGAATGAATGGCAGTGACAATGGAAAAAGAGATTTTGCAGTTGAGTGCTCAGATTAGTGCCCGTCTGACCGCACGGGAGGCTGGATAGCAAAATCTATTACAGATGTTGCGGGAAGCTCAGGCTGGTTTGAATATGGGTTTTTCACTTACAACAATCAGGCAAAGTAACACCTCATCGGCGTCAGTGAGGAAATGCTTGCCTTATACGGTGCCGTGAGTGAACAGACAGTACGAGAAATGGCGCAAGGTGCATTGCGTGTTGTGGGCGCCGATTATGCGCTTTCCGTGAGCGGGATTTTGGGTCATGATGGTGATTCTGATGAAAAACTGGTCGGTACCGTGTTGGTTGGGGTGGTGTGACAAGCACGGTAATCGGTTAGCGCATGAAATGCTGTTTCTCGGCGAGATCAGCATGGAGTTCGGCTTCAGGTAGTGCGTTTCGCATTACAGATGCTGTTAGATGGATTTTTGCAAAAATAATCTTGATGCTGTATGCATATACAGTATAATGCTATGAATGATTCGGTGACACGCCTGTTTTGATTACATACCAGTGTCAGTCACATTAAAGAGCGCGTCTGTGTAGCGAGAGCGTTACGCCGCATGACAGGAGTAGAAATGGCTATTGACGAGAACAAACAAAAGGCATTGGCGGCAGCTCTGGGCCAGATCGAAAAGCAATTTGGTAAAGGTTCTATCATGCGTCTGGGCGAAGATCGCTCGATGGATGTTGAAACTATTTCTACTGGCTCGTTGTCACTGGACATTGCTTTGGGCGCAGGTGGATTGCCAATGGGGCGTATCGTTGAAATCTACGGGCCTGAATCATCTGGTAAAACCACATTAACGCTACAGGTTATTGCTGCGGCACAGCGTGAAGGTAAAACCTGTGCATTTATCGATGCTGAACATGCGCTCGATCCTATTTATGCCAAAAAGCTGGGCGTAGATATTAATAACCTGCTGTGTTCTCAGCCCGACACTGGCGAGCAGGCATTAGAGATTTGTGATGCGTTGACGCGTTCGGGAGCGGTGGATGTGATAATCGTTGACTCCGTGGCAGCACTGACGCCGAAAGCAGAAATCGAAGGTGAAATCGGTGACTCCCATATGGGGCTTGCTGCTCGTATGATGAGTCAGGCCATGCGTAAGTTGGCAGGTAACCTGAAGCAGGCGAATACGCTGCTGATTTTCATCAACCAGATCCGTATGAAAATTGGCGTCATGTTTGGTAACCCAGAAACCACCACCGGGGGTAATGCACTGAAGTTTTATGCCTCTGTGCGTCTCGATATCCGCCGCATTGGTTCCATCAAAGATGGAGAAGAAGTGGTTGGGAGCGAAACCCGCGTGAAAGTGGTGAAGAACAAAGTGGCCGCGCCTTTTAAACAGGCTGAATTTCAGATTATGTACGGCGAAGGGATCAACATCCACGGTGAGTTGGTCGATCTTGGCGTGAAACACAAGATGATTGAGAAAGCGGGCGCTTGGTATAGCTACAACGGTGACAACATCGGGCAAGGCAAAGCGAATGCGTGCAACTACCTGAAAGAAAATCCGGCAGTAGTGGCCGAATTGGATAAAAAGCTCCGTGAAATGCTGCTGCACAACAAAGAACATGTGCATGCACCCGCCGCAAGCGAGGCTGGCTTCTGTGAAGATGCAGAAGCCGTGGGTAATGAAAATAACGGCGAATTTTAAAACGGCGTAAGCTAATCGAAAGGAGCCGGATAAACGTTAACAGCAATTTGTCTGGTTCCTTCACTGAAATGTACCCTCAATGACCACATTAATCCCCTCAGTCAGCGCGCTTACCTGTGCAATGCGCCTTTTAGCTGTAAGCAACACAGCGAAGGGGAGCTACGCCGCAAGCTGACGGCTCGTATTGATCCGGTATTTGATGCTGCTTTGGTGTACTGTCATGAGCATGGCTGGTTGGATGATGCTCGGTTTGCACTATGCTATGTTAATGGGAGAAGCCGAAAAAGCTACGGCACTCAGCGTGTTGTGGCGTAATTACGTCAGAAAGACCTTTCACGTTCAGTCATTTCATCTGCATTGCTGGAATGTGAAATTGACTGATATGCCTTAGCGCAGCAGGTGGCAACGCGTAAATTTGGTAATGTGCTTCCAACTGACTGGAAAGAAAAAGTAAAACAGCAGCGATATTTGCTAACTCGCTGCTTTTCACATGATGAAATTCAGGATATTTATGCGAATTTTTTCGCATTGAATGCATCTGATGTTTTACTTCCCACCGAAGAAAATTTATCTTATTCCCACTTTTTGTTCGTGAGTTGCACGGGTAGCGTCAGCATGCTGCACTAACCTTGTCCACGATCTGTTCTTTTAGTTTCATTCCAGGACAATTATGAGCAAGAGCACCGCTGAGATCCGTCAAGCGTTTTTCGATTTTTTCCAGAGTAAAGGACATCAGATCGTTTCCAGTAGTTCACTGGTACCAAATAACGATCCGACATTGCTGTTTACCAACGCGGGTATGAACCAGTTTAAGGATGTTTTCCTGGGACTAGATAAACGTAACTATGTGCGTGCAACCACGTCACAGCGCTGCGTGCGTACGGGCGGTAAGCATAACGATTTAGACAATGTAGGATATACCGCACGTCACCATACGTTCTTTGAAATGCTGGGTAATTTCAGCTTTGGTGACTACTTCAAGCGTGATGCTATCCAATATGTATGGGAACTGCTGACCGGTCCGCAATGGTTTAACCTGCCCAAAGAGAAGTTATGGGTAACGGTATATGCTACCGACGATGAAGCTTATGGCATCTGGGCAAACGAAGTTGGTTTGCCTGCTGCACGCATTATACGTATCGGCGATAACAAGGGTGGCCGATACGCATCTGATAACTTCTGGCAGATGGGTGATACAGGTCCATGTGGCCCGTGCTCGGAAATTTTTTACGATCATGGCGACCACATTCAGGGCGGGCCACCGGGAAGCACAGATGAAGATGGCGATCGCTATATTGAGATCTGGAACCTGGTATTTATGCAGTTCAATCGTCGGGCTGATGGCACTATGGTTCCGTTGCCTAAACCGTCTGTTGATACCGGAATGGGGTTAGAACGTGTTACTGCTGTATTGCAGCATGTCAACTCCAACTATGAGATTGATATATTCACCACGTTGATTAAAGAAGCTGCACGTATTATTGGCACCGATGATTTGAGCAACAAATCATTATGTGTCATCACCGATCATATCCGTTCTTGCGCATTTCTTATTTCTGATAGTGTTATGCCTTCCAATGAAAACCGTGGTTATGTTCTGCGACGTATTATTCGTCGCGCAGTGCGTCATGGTAATTTCCTGGGAGCCAAAGATGCCTTCTTCTATAAATTGGTTACGCCGTTAATTCAGGTTATGGGCTCTTCGGCTGAAGAATTGAAACAGCAGCAAGCCACGGTTGAACAAGTGCTGAAAGCTGAAGAAGAGCAGTTTGCCCGCACGTTGGAACGCGGACTTAGCATGTTGGATGAAGAGATTAAAAACCTGAAAGGGAAAGTGCTAGACGGTGAGACAGCGTTCCGTTTATATGACACCTATGGTTTCCCTTTTGATCTGACGGAAGACGTGTGTCGTGAGCACGATCTGACGGTGGATAAGCAAGGCTTCGAACGCGCAATGGAAGCACAGCGCCAACGTGCGCGTGAAACCAGTGGATTTGGCATCGATTATAACAACCTGATTCGTGTTGATGTGGCAACGCCGTTCACCGGATATGATAAGACGCAGCAGCAGGCTGCTGTCGTTGCGCTCTATCAGAATGGGCAGGCGGTTGATGCGATCAATACGGGAGAAGAAGGTGTTGTTATTCTCAACGAAACGCCGTTCTATGGTGAGGCTGGTGGCCAAGTGAGCGATACCGGGGCGCTGCATAATGCGACTGTGCGCTTCGTCGTGGGGAATACCCAGAAGTTTGATAAGGCGATAGGCCATCTGGGGACACTGACTCAGGGTACGCTTCGCGTTAATGATACAGTGAATGCTGGCGTAGACAGTGAGCGTCGCGATCGAATTCGTCTGAATCACTCTGCAACTCACTTGCTGCATGCAGCGCTGCGCCAGGTATTAGGCGACCACGTTGCGCAGAAAGGCTCATTGGTTAACGACAACTACCTGCGGTTTGATTTCTCACAACCGGAAGCCATGACGGCAAAGCAAATCCGCCAGGTGGCAGATATCGTTAACATGCAGATTCGTCGTAACCACGACGTTGAAACCAATGTGATGGCGTTGTCTAATGCAAAAGCGAAAGGCGCGATAGCGTTGTTTAGCGAAAAGTATGAAGACCATGTGCGTGTGTTAACCATGGGTGATTTCTCTATCGAGTTGTGCGGCGGGACGCATGCCAAGCGCACCGGGGACATCGGTTTGTTCCAGATTGTCTCTGAATCCGGGACAGCGGCAGGTATCCGACGTATTGAAGCTGTGACGGGCAGTGGTGCATTGACTGCGCTGTATCGTCAAAGTGACGTATTACAGGATGTCACCCAACTGGTCAAAGGTGATAGCTATAACGTGGTTGATAAAGTTCGAGCTCTTCTTGATCGCACTCGTCAGTTGGAAAAAGAACTGCAACAATTGAAAGAACAGCAAGCTGCACAGGAAAGTGCATCACTTTCCTCGAAAGCGAAAAATATCAATGGGGCGAAACTATTAGTAACACAGTTGGATAACACTGAGCCTAAATTATTGCGTACTATGGTGGATGATCTGAAGAATCAGCTCGGTTCGGCCATTATTGTGCTGGCAACTGTGTCAGAAGATAAATTCAGTTTGATTTCCGGCGTCACGAAAGATTTGACCGATCGTGTTAAAGCTGTTGAATTAATTGGTTTTATTTCTCAACAGGTTGGCGGTAAAGGTGGTGGCCATCCTGATGTGGCTCAAGCAGGCGGGGACGATCCAGCCGCGCTACCTGCGGCGTTATCCAGCGTTGAATCATGGGTAACGGATAAGCTATAAATATAAAGAGTGTGTTATCTCAGAAAAACGCCATAACCTACGTTATGGCGTTTTTTCCCTGAAGCAAGGAAGTTATGTATGGGGAAAATACCGGTCGGCCGAGCATGTGCTTATGAGCGGAGCTTACCATAGCTCTTTGTTGTGATAATAAATGTCGTGATAAAACAGCGAAAACGGCTGATATCGACTAAACTAAAAGTAACGATACACTAGAGTAAGATGGCGGAGTGCGTTTCCCCATTCAGGTTAATGTTTTCACGGCGCATGATGGAAAATGGCGGGGAGACAAAAAGACCGGACTCTTTATAATCTTTCAAGGAGCAAAAATGCTTATTTTGACTCGTCGAGTTGGCGAAACCCTCATGATTGGCGATGAAGTGACGGTTACCGTGCTAGGGGTAAAAGGCAACCAGGTTCGTATTGGTGTTAATGCGCCCAAAGAAGTTTCTGTTCATCGTGAAGAGATTTACCAGCGGATTCAAGCGGAAAAGTCGCAGCCAACGTCCTACTGATTTACCAAGCGTCTCGCTTTCAAGGCGAGACGCGTTCGTTTTTGCTTTCCTGATTTATCTCGCATACCGTTTATTTTACCTTATACCTATAAGGTATTAACAGCCATTAATGCTGTTGATAAAATAGACTTTTCCCTGTGAATCTGTGCGTATTGTGTGTGATGTTTTTCAAACAACCACGAGTTGGGAAAAATTGTTTGACTTATAAGTCCGCGAAAGTAATATGTGCGCCACGCAGTACCAGTGAGCACGATGAAAAAAAACATCATCATCGTAATTTAAAGGTTAGCGTACTGGTGAGGTGGCCGAGAGGCTGAAGGCGCTCCCCTGCTAAGGGAGTATACGGTCAAAAGCTGCATCGAGGGTTCGAATCCCTCCCTCACCGCCACTTACTATGCATCCGTAGCTCAGCTGGATAGAGTACTCGGCTACGAACCGAGCGGTCGGAGGTTCGAATCCTCCCGGATGCACCATCTCTCTTGTTATAAATTTTGATATTTTGTGCTTACTCCTGATTTCACATTCTGCGCATACTACTAACACACACCTCTGTCAACCGTTCACACACAAATAACCCTGCTTTTTGTAGTTTTATTGAACCAGCGACATCATTTTGACTTTGCACTAAAGTGAATACTCTTTTGCACAGCTCATGGAGTCACGATGTACGATCGTTATCAAGGCCTTATTTTTGATATGGATAGCACTATCTTCGATACCGAGCTCACAACCGCGCTGTTTGGCACAATATTCTGGGAAAGTACGGCATAACGTATAATGCTCAGGCAATGGTGGCTTACAACGGTGCGCCTATCAAAAAAATCGCTGTGGTGATTCTGGCCCGGCATAACGTCGATATGGGCCCAAAGGCGCTGGCTACGGAAAAGTTGGCGCTGGTGGAAGAGATACTGTTTGATACGAAAAACCACTGCCGTTGATTGAAGTAGTGAAGGCCTACCAGGGATGTCGACCAATGACAGTGGGTACCGGTAGCCAGCCCACCTGACTGATAAGCTGCTACGCTATCTTGGCCTGCGCGACTACTTTGTTGGTATTTTCGGCGCGGAGGATATGCAGCATCATAAACCCTTTCTTGACACCTTCCTGCCCTGCGCCCAGCTCATGCAGATTTGAACCTGAAGCCTGCGTCGTGTTTGAAGACGCAGATTTTGTTATTCAGGCAGCACACAAGCAAACATGGCCTTTGTTGATGTTCTTACACTGTAAGTGCTTTCTGGGGGCTGGTTTCTCTCTTCTGGAGTAGTTTTCTCAGTGCTACATTATTATCCGGCAGCTCTGAAGTGCTGCTGGTCTCTTTACTGGTAGTAAGGTTACCGGCGTTGTGCTATTGATCGTCGTTGCGACGATAGGCAACACGTTGGGAGGTATGACCAATCTGGTGCGGGGCTTATTCTACCACAGTCAAAACCGTGTACCGGCAGTTGACGGCACTACGTTGGCTGCAACGTTATGGTACGGCGGCTATCTTGTTGAGTTGGGTGCCTGTTATTAGCGATGTGCTGTACGTTGCCGCGGGATGGCTGCGTATGCCGTGGCTTTACTCCACGATCTTTATCTGTATCGGTAAAGCACTGCGTTATATCGTAATGGCCATAGTGGCATTACAAGGAATGACTTTGTGATCATAACGTATAGCACTATATTTTAGTAGAAATGATATAATTTCATTATGCGAAAAATCATTACATCTAACAGCGGGAGGTCGATTT
>JBPPLV010000016.1:0-14825 GCA_051305815.1 Candidatus Malihini olakiniferum | reverse complement strand
AAAAGTTTGGCGGGCCTGGGGCTGCGTGTGGGGTGGATTGCTTCCGGACGCTATCTGGAGCGTGCACTGCATACCCCATACCCCATACACCAGCACTGGTTATTACCCCGTTAGCCGTGCTGAATTTATTCGCCAGAGTCACTATCAGCCCCACATGTGCCGTATGTGCGCCTATTATAAAAGCAATCTCGATGTGTTGACCTGCTGGGTGCGGCGCTATTTCCCCTGCGAGATTTGCGTGAGCCGACCGCAAGGTGCGTTTCTGATGTGGATTGAATTTCCTGAAACCTTTGATACGTTACGGCTGAACAGCCTGCTGCGCCAGTCCGGTATCCAGATAGCTTCCGGTTCGTTGTTCTATGCTTCCGGCAAATACCGCAACTGTATGCGCGTGCACTACGGCCTGCCGTTAACCGATAAGATGCAGCGGATGTTACGCGTTATTGGGGAGCAGACAGAACAACTGCGCCATGAAGATAACCCGTGAGGGGGCCAAAATGTATGTCGAAGAAGAACCGATACAGGGCCGATAAGGCCACTCTGTATCGGTCAAGGGGCAAAACCGAATGGAATAATCCGGTTTCGGTTGGCGAAACTAGGTCGTCAACAGGAGTACTTGACGCAGAGAAAGATAAACAGAGGGTGCATGGTGTCCAGCCGTTTTATCACCAGATAGTGGCGCTATTCGCCCATTTATCCCACGTTATGTCGATCGACTGCCTTCCCAAATACCCACCCCAGTCTTTCCATACCGGTTGTAGCCCAGCCTGCGTAATAGTCTGTGCGACGACTTCAGGGCGGCGATTATCATGCGGTGAAAACTGCTCCAACTCGGGATGATCTTCTGCATAGCCTCCCGGTTGCGTTTTGGAGAATGCGCTGACGCTATTAATAGCAATAGGTACCACATTATCGCGAAAATAGGGCGATTCGCGGGTGGATAACGATAGCTCCACCTCGGGTATCATCAGGTGGAACGCACAAATCACTTGCAGTAACTGCGCTTCGTTCATTATCGAGACGGGCGTTACCCCCCGCAGGGTCGAAGCCGAGGAAAGGAGATGGAGTAACGGCTCTGCCAGTAGGTTTGCTGAAAACACAGCAGATGCTCCGCCACCATGTAGCAGTCAGTGCGCCAACTGTGCGATAAACCAATCAACGCGCCGAGTTCGATCTTATTGATCCCGGCATTGCCTAAACGATCCGGTGTGTTCAATCGACAATGGAAATACTGCTTGTTACAGCGCAGGTGATGTTGTTGATAAGTAAAGGGATGATAGGTTTCCTGATAGACCATTATACCGTTCAACCCCAGTGTTTTCAGCTCTGCGTAATCTTCTTGTACCATCGGCTGCACTTCATCATCAGCGTGCTGAAGTGTGGCCGAATCAGTGGAAACATTTCGTGAAAGTAATCCATGCCGACTTTACGTTGATGTTCCCTCGTTACCAGCAATAGGTTATCAAATCCCAGCGCTTTGATAGCGGCAATCTCGCGCAGAATTTCCTCTTAGTTCAGTATTTTGTGCTTGATATGGTTGCTCATGGAGAAACCATAGTAATTGTAATCATTGGCACAGAGATTCGATAGGTAGAGCGGAACATGAAAGCCTACGGTTTTGCCAAAACGTTGTCGGGTAAGCTGCTGAGCCCGTTCGGCCAATGGCTCTAGATAGGTTCAGCGCAGCGGGGGAAAGCAGCGCCATCATGTCGTCGCGGGAGAGCGTAGTTGAAACCAGTCCCCCGCTCCACATCGCGCGCGGTTTTGCTGTTGATGTCGAGCGTTATTACATCCCAATCGAGCTGCTCCAGAGAGTACGCAAAGCGCGCTTCATGATTACGCCTCCGGCACTCTCTGATGAAGAAAGCTGGTAAGAGGACTGGTGGGCTTGCCACGTTCTGGCGTTGGCCTAATCCCGCTTAGCATGCCACAGTCCCCCGCTTCTACCGCTACACGAAAGGCATGAGTCATTTGCACCGGATCCCGTGCCACAGCAATGGCTGTGTTTATCAGCACACCGCAGGCTCCCATCTCCAGAGCCTCTGTAACGTGGCTGGATGCACCAATACTCGCGTCAACCACGACGGGTACTGTTGCCTGCTCAATAATGATGTGCAGAAATCATACGTTTGTAGCCTCTGATTAGAGCTGATTGTCGCGCCCAATGGCATCACTGCGGCGTAACCTGCCTCTTCTAAATGTTTTCACAGTACAGGGTCTGCACCGCAGTAAGGCAGCACCACAAAACTCTCTTTTACCAGGTGCTCATCGGCGCGCAGGGTTTCAATTGGGTTGGGCAACAGGATTTGGCATCGGGGTGAATTTCTAGTTTAAGCCACTATTTACCGAGTACTTCGCGTGCCAGCCTTGCTGGGAACATCGCTTCGTCTGCGGTTTTAGCCCCTGATGTGTTGGGCAATAGTTTCACACCAAGTTGCTTGAATGGCACGAAGATGGCGTAATTGCCGGTTTTCAGGTCAACGCGTTTCATTGCAAACGTGACTAACTAAGAATCCGATGCCTGTAACGCAGCATGCATCGGCTCGGCAGTAGTGAATTTACCCGTTCCGGTTAATAACCGGGAAGAATATCGGCAATCTGCAACATATCAACCCCTGCGATAGCCTGAAAAAGAAGAATCTCGTCACCTGAACAAACGGGCCGTGTCGCCCATTCGTCACGCGGCACAATGGTCTGGTTTATCGTCAACGCTGTGCTAGGTTGTAAACGATCCAACCTAGCCAGCATTGCTTCCACCGTGATGGCCTCCAGCGCCTGAAGCGTACCGTGATTACCCCGGCGGTGCGGCAGTGCAGTTACGCTGTGGTTCTGTCTCCTCTAGGTAGAGACAAGCATAACAACCCTGGGGATAGGGAGGTTAGCACCAACAACTGTCCGCCAAAGCCAACCGCACTACCACTGACCAGAGGCGTTTGCTGCTGAACGCAAGCTGCGTTAACCGCGTGGCGTGTGGCCATATTATCACTACAATCCAGCACCAGATCGGCCTGCTGACCGCGTGGTGTAATGCTGATCCCGAGAGACGTTCTGTGAGCGTCACCACCTCGGTTAACGGGTTGAGCGCCAAGAGTTATTGCTTGGCAAGCGTGGCCTTGAGGCGAGAAATATCCTACATGCGATAGAGGATCTGCCGTTGTAGATTGGAAATATGCAGCTAGTCATCATCGGCTATCGGCAACGTGCCGACTTCCGCGGCGGCGAGATAGAGTGCGGCGTGTGCACCCAACCGCCCACATGCTGACCAGCAGCCAGCGGAATTTTTTCAGCTTTTCTTGTCCTTCTGGACCGATGCCTTCCAGCAGTAATTGACGGCTGTAGCGTAAGAACTCTTGATCAGTAAGTGCATGGTCAGTAAGTGCATGATCTCTACTTATCGGATGCCTCCTAGTTTTCAATTAGACTAAGCAGAGTGGCGGTTGCCTGACGCCAATCGGCAGCACGCTCAGCACGCGGTCAATGTTGATGCCACCGATGGCGACGGTAGGGAATGCCTTACAGCGCATCAACGTGGCGCTTCAGTTTGCTCACGCCCTGAGGGGCGGAAGGCATCTCTTTAGTTTGTATCGGGAAGATATGCCCGAGTATGATATCAGAAGGCTTGAGTACTACGGCGCGAGCCAATTCCATGTCATCGTGGGGTGAAATACCCAACGTAGCCTGCATGGCGGATCGCATCCAGATCTTCCTGGTACAGATGCACGCGTATGCCCGATGTTTGACTGTCAGTTGCCAAAAATCGTTAATAAACAAGCGAGCCTGATAATCCTGCCCGAGCGCGATGGCTTGCATGATGACAGCCTCAGCTTGTTCTGCGGTTTTATCCTTAATGCATAACTGGATGGTTTTTACGCCAGCGTCGAGCAGGTGCTTTATCTAGGTCATGCTGTCCAATACCGGGTAAAGTCCAAGCCATAGCGCAGTCGCGGAAAATGCCCGATTCATTTGGTTTCTTCTTCGAGAAGCGTCTTGACACTGTAGTAGAGCTCACTGCCGCGTGCACGGAACTGGGCTGACATCTCGACCATGCCGACTTCAATGGGTTGCGCTTCCACGGTGAGAGGGGGGCGAGATTTTTCGCCGCATACTCGCGTACTTTCTGCGAAATTTTTATCGAGCAGAATTTGTGGCCGCACATTGAGCAGAAGTTTACGACTTTGCCGGATTTTTGCGGCAGGGTTTCATCGTGATAGGCGCGAGCAGTTGTCGGATCGAGCGCCAAATTGAACTGGTCTTCCCAACGAAACTCAAAACGTGCTTTGGACATGGCGTTATCGCGGATCTGCGCGCCGGGATACTCTTTCGCCAGATCGGCTACATGAGCAGCGATCTTGTAGGTGATAAGCCCCTGCTTCACATCCTCTTTATTTCGCAGCCCGAGGTGTTCTTTGGGTGTGACGTAGCAGAGTATGACGCAACCGAACCAGCCAATCATCGCGGCTCCGATACCGGAGGTAAAATGATCATAACCGGGCGCGATATCGGTGGTCAGCGGCCTCAACGTATAGAACGATGCTTCGTGGCAGTGTTCCAGCCCTTCGGTCATGCTGCGGCGAATCATCTGCATAGGCACATGTCCCAATTCTTCAATCATCACTTACACGTCATACGCCCAGGCGATTTTAGTCAGTTCGCCCCGCGACAAGACAACTTCGTAGGCTGCATAAATCTCACAGATTTCACGGAAGTGGACGTAGAGGAAATTCTCCTGGTGGTGCGACAGGCACCACTTCGCCATGATGGAGCCGCCGCGCGATACAATGCCGGTCAGACGTTGTGCAATTATCGGCACATAGCGCAGCAGCACCTCCGCATGAATGGTAAAATAATTAACGTCTTGCTCTGCCTATTCGAGCAATGTGTCGCGTAACATTTCCCAAGTGAGGTTTTCTTCCACGCCGTTGACCTTCTCCAGTGTCTGATAAATAGGAACGGTACCAATCGGAGCTGGGCTGTTGCGCAGTATCCATTCACGGGTTTCGTGAATATAGATCCGGTGGAGAGATCCATTACCGTATCTGTCCACCATAAGGTGGACCAGACTAGTTTTTCAACCTCTTCCTCGATAGATGGGGTGACCACCGAGTTACCGATATTTGTGTTCACCTTCACCAAAAAATTGTGCCCGATAATCATCGGTTCAGATTCAGGGTGATTAATGTTAGACGAGATGATGGCGTGGCCTGCAGCGACTTCCTGACGCACAAATTCCGGGGTGATATTATCCTGCAAAATTGCGCTAAAGCTCTATCCTGGGTGCTGATGGCGTAGAACTTCGCTGCGAATGCGCTTGCATCCCATGTTTTCGCGGATGGCAATAAACTTCATTTCCGGCGTGATGATCTCTTGGCGTGCATAGTGCAACTATGTGATGTACTTTCCTGGTTGAGCGTGTTTGGACTGCGGCAACTGCTCAAAGCGTAGGTGATCTAACCCAGCATCCGTCAGTCGCTGTTGGGTAAAACAAGAATTGACGCCGGAAAGCGCTCGTTGTCGTTACGTTCTGCAATCTAATCTGCACGGAGTTTAGCCAGCCCAGCACGTCCGGCAAAGCATCGGGATCGCCATACGGCCCCGCACTGTCATAAACCGGGACGGCTTCGTTAGGTTCATATTGAAGAACGTCTTTGCCGCCACCAACCAGTGTTGGGCTGAGGACTATTTCTCGCATTAGCACGCGGATATCGCTGCATGACCCGGTAAGATAGATACGCGTGGAGTGAGGGAAGGTAGTACGTGCAGATTATGAATAAATTCCCGGGCTTGCTTCGCGCTTCTCGCTTCTCGCGACAGCCAGACGAGGTTTAGGCGTTGTAGTGGGTGATTGAGACATAGCATATTCCTGATTATGGTTAAGAAAAATACTTGTCTGGAACTCGCAGGGAGTAATTATGGATGCCTTGGCTCCGATTTTACGCGCTATACCGGTAACAACAAGGCGGTAACAACGGCGACAAAACAGAATGGATTACTCTTGTTCTTTTCGTAGATTTTAACCTGATCAGGTCCCGCAGATCCCGAATAAACGGTCTCAGCCTGCGGTTTATGTATTACATACACACGCTAGGCACTCGGACAAGATACGCCCAACAATCGACATATACCCGTCATACTGCAATTTGCATGTGCGTTGGCTACACCCATTCACCCGAATCACTTACTTGAGTAAGCTCATCGGGATTCGTTCGCTTGCCGTCTTCCTGCACTTCGAATTATTTAGGGTATGAAAATTGTTTACTGGGCAATAACCCCATGACTATGAAGTTAACGATGATACTTTAGGACTTCTGAGAGGCACTGTCAAAATGTAAGGAGAGTGATGGCGTTATTCTTTCCCTACGACCAGCCTAATCAGGCTCTTCTAATGCAAAGCGTTTCGCTATTGCCTCTCCTACGCTTGACAGCGCTTGCTGAAAATCAATGTAATTGTCGTGATCGATAGCGGTCGCCAGACTGCTATCGTAGAAGTCCATGATGAATTGCGTGTTGGCCTGCAACGCAAGCGCCAGAAAATGAGCTTGCGCCAGATTTTGGTCGCTTAAAGCGACAGCCTCTTGCAAGATGCGTCCATAAACATGGAAATGGCAGGCGAAAAAATAATCCACAAGATTGTGGCAAAAATCATCCAAAGCCCGTTCATCGAGCGGGGTGTGTTTATCTTTATTTGGCTTAATGCCGACCAGATGATAATAAGCAACCAGAAGTTGCTTACGCGCTTGTAGCTATTGGTCTATTAACGCATTATTGCCACCAACGTACTCGGTCAGACTTTGTAATTGGTTTAACATTGTTGACTCCGTGCATTGATAAGAAAGAACAATCGATCGCGATAAAATTCTGCCATGTCCCTGACAGTAATGAATGCCAGTGAAGTGTTTGTGGAGCAATAGAAAAGATATGGAACAAACATTAAAAGGTGATGAACGTGGGTAGTCAGCCATGATAATCAGGTTTGGCTACCCGAAGGGTAGACTCCCTCATAACACGGCGGCGCAGTGCAGATTGGAAGGGATTGTTGGATGCCAAATAGGGAAGTGGCAAGGGGAATGCGTGTGGCTGGTCAGTCACCAGAAAACGTCGCAGATGGATTCAATTTGCCAGTTGCTGGATGAAGATGTGGCGCTGTTTCAACTGGCAGGGCGCGGTGTATAACTAGCCGATTTTTATCTTTCACATCACTTTTGCGGCTATTGCGGGCAGAAAATGGTCCATAGCAAAATAAAACTGGCCTATCTGTGCCTGCAGTGTAAAGAGCGTTACTACCCGCAAATCGCCCGTGTGTGATTCGAACAATTCGGCGTGGTAAGGAGATCTTGCTAGCACAACACCAGCGTCATCACGGCAATATGTATACCGTGCTGGCGGGGTTTGTGGGAAGTGGGTGAAACTCTCGAGCAAGCGGTTGTCCGTGAAGTGATGGAAGAGAGCAATATTCATATTAAAAATCTGCTCTACATCAGCTCACAGCCGTGGCCGTTCCCGCATTCACTGATGATGGTGTTCATGGCTGAGTATGCTGACGGCGAGCTGCACCATGATCTAAAAGAACTCAGAGATGCGAGCTAGCTCCGCTACGATCAACTGCCGATTCTCCCTCGTCCGGGTACGGTTGCACGGCGTTTAATTGAAGACACCGTGGTACTTGTGCCGTGATGGGCAGGAATAGCGCAGTAGGCGTGCTACACTTCGTGCCAATCGTTTCATTATCGCGCTTTGACCCTCTTTCAGGATGACAAAAGGACACCGCATGCTAGACCTAAAAAATGATCGCTATCTGCGCGCGTTACTGCGCCAGCCCGTTGACGTCACGCCGGTGTGGATGATGCGCCAGGCAGGCCGTTATCTACCTGAATATAAGGCGACGCGCGCACAGGCGGGTGATTTTATGTCGCTATGTAAAAATCCAGAGCTGGCTTGCGAAGTTACGCTGCAACCGCTTAGGCGCTATGCGCTGGATGTAGCTATCTTGTTTTCCGATATTCTCACCGTACCTGATGCCATGGGATTAGGACTCTATTTTGAAACCGGGGAAGGGCCGCGCTTTTCGCATCCGGTTCGAACGACTGCTGATGTGGCGCGCTTGCCTGTTCTCGATCCTGAGCAGGAGCTAGGCTACGTGATGGATGCGGTTCGTACCATTCGCCGCGAACTGGCAGGTGCGGTGCCATTGATTGGTTTTTCCGGCAGTCCCTGGACACTAGCAACCTATATGGTGGAAGGCAGCGGCAGTAAAGCGTTTACTGTTATCAAGAAAATGCTGTTTGCAGAGCCGCAGACGCTTCACCTGCTGTTGGATAAACTGGCTGACAGCGTGATTCTCTACCTGAATGCGCAGATCAAGGCAGGTGCTCAATCGGTAATTATTTTTGATACCTGGGGCGGAGTGCTGAGTGGTCGTGATTATCGTGAGTTTTCGTTGCACTACATGCACAAAATCGTAGATGGACTGCTACGTGAGCGTGATGGGCGGCGCGTGCCGGTAACGCTGTTTACCAAAGGCGGCGGACAATGGCTGGAAGCAATGGCGGCGACAGGGTGCGATGCTCTGGGTCTGGATTGGACCACCGATATCGGTGAGGCGCACGCGCGGTTAGGGGATAAAGTTGCGCTGCAAGGCAATATGGACCCTTCAATACTTTATGCCTCACCCGAGCGTATCGAGCAAGAAGTTGATACAATTTTAACCGCATTTGGCCAGGGTAATGGTCATGTCTTTAATTTGGGACATGGGATTCATCAGAATGTACCACCGGAACATGTCGGTGCGTTTGTTGATGCAGTGCACCGGCTATCACGTTCATTTCACCCATAATCTCCACCATCAGGATTGAACGTGCCTTAAGGAGTAGGCTTGTGGATACGCAAGCATTGAAGGCAGAGCAAAAAACGGCGGGCGCAGGAAATTGTGCATATTGACTCTCTGCCGTTTGCCGATCCCATGTTTATGGGTGGGAAGATGTCGGGTTCGAACAAAGGGAACAGTGAAGCGTGCGGCGATCGCGATATTACACTACCCTTCATTTCAGTTGTTGAGTATCAGGTTGCCCGTATCCTGACGGTAATGACCTATGTGCAGGGGTTGCTCTCTTTTCGTGAGAGTCCTGGCCTGTGAGCGGGGCTTGGGCTGCTGGTGCAGAAGCCTGATCTCCTATTCGTTGACGGCCACGGTATTTCGTACCCCAGGCGATTAAGCGTTGCAAGTTATTTTAGATTATTGGTGGATGTCCTGACGATTGGCGTGGCTAAAAAACGGTTGTATGGTCAGATTGCTCCGCTTTCTGATGTGTCTGGGAGTCAAAGTACACTGATGAACCATGAAGAACAGATAGGTTGGGTGTGGCGCAGCAAGGCAGGTTTTGTAGTCCGCTGTTTATCTCAATTGGCCATCGGGTGAGCTTGAGCAGTGCGCTTATGTGGGTAAAACGCAGCCCACTGGGCTATTGTTTACCCGAGCCTGCGCGCGTTTGGGCGGATGCCATTACTTCACAACGGCCAGCATTTAACGCTAGCTGCGTGAACATCCTCAGTAACGCCAGTGGAATAAGGTAAGTTTAAGAATTCAGGCATAGGGCAAGGTAAAATTTTCAGGTACACTGCCTGCTTATTAAAAATAATGAGCGTCAACGATGTTACGTAACCCGATTCACCTGTGGCTGGAGAAACTGGAAAGCTGGCAGTACGTGACTTTGATGGCTTCCCTTTACGAGCGCGGATGTATCCGAATATTATGAATTTTGTCGCCAGATGGCTTTTGGTGACGCGCAACTGTATCGCCACATCCTTGATCTGGTGTGGAAAGTGCTGGTAATGAAAGAAGCCAAGGTAAATTTTTGGCAGCCAGTTGGAAAAATAGGAAGACGCTATTCCCTCCACCGATGATTACGATTTATACGGTGTCTATCCGGCCATTGAAGCGTGCATTACATTGGGTAAGCTGATTCATTCGCAGCTGAGTGGTGGTGCGACACTTGAGCATGTGATTGCCATCAGCGAGACTTCTATTCGCACAGTGACGATGTTGGAAAGGACGCAAGCCGGCCGTGAAATAACAGACAAAGAACTCTACACGCTGCCCGCGATCGAATAAGAATGGGATATTCAGTGGGAGATTTTTCTTTTGCTGGCAGCGTGTTAAGAGCGTGATTTAGAATTGATTAAAGGGCGGCGTGCCGACCTGCGGCGAGCAGAGAGCAGTAATATTGGCATAAATTTAGGCCAATAAGGCGATAAAATGTGATTTAAGGCCCTAAATGACAAGTTGCAGGGCTTCACATCCGCTCCGTGTCTGGTCTACATTTGGGGAAAGCGTAAAAAAATTGGCTGTTGATATGCGTGTATGCAGGAGAGTACTTTTGCGTATATCTGTCGCACTCAATGCTAAGCAAGCGATAAACACACTGTAAGGATAATTTATGAATAAGACTCAACTGATTGATGTGATTGCAGACAAAGCTAACTTTTCCAAGGTTCAGGCTAAAACAGCGTTGGAAGCCACTATGGCCGCGGACTCAGTCTCTGAAAGCAGGCGATGCAGTACAATTAGTGGGTTTTGGTACGTTTAAAGTGAACCATCGTAACGAGCGCACTGGCCGCAACCCGCAAACAGGTAAAGAAATCAAAATCTCTGCAGCGAATGTTCCGGCGTTTGTAGCGGGCAAAGTACTGAAAGACGCTGTTAAATAAGCGAATGCCAGTGAAGGATTCAAGCAAGAGGGGGCGTTAGTGCCCCTTTTGCTTTTGTGGCGCAAGCTGGGGGCGGTGATTATCGCTGGGCTGATAGCGCGCGCCTGTTGCAGCCATTCGCCACCGCCGACGACGTTTGCATGGGTTACGTAGGCGATCTTGCGGTGGTGCGCGTGTGGCGCAAGGATGACAGCCAACAGCACAGCACGCAGTTGGTTACGCTCTCCAATGCCTTGCAGGATGATAACCTGTGGCCCGTCGTCACGGGGTGGAAACTCGCTACCTGTTTGTACATAACCAGCTAAGTGAAATAAAGCGCACTTACCGCGGTGCCTATCCAGAAAGTCTTCATCTTCTTTTTGCTGACGACGGGACAGTGAGCTTTATGCAACGGTAATTTGACGACCGACACGAAAACATTTCTGAAGAAGAGATTGTGCTGTTTCAGTTTGATGTCAAGCCGATGCTGGAACTCAGTGATGTGTTATGTACTGGTAGTGTGAGACTATGTCAGTGGCAGTTACACGGCAATCGCGTGTTGACTTGTGAGGGGCAAAATGTCAGCCCTGATTTTGATCTGTTCTCGCATAGGTGGATAGCGGAACAGCGACAGCGTCGTCCTGACGTCACGCAGCGTGTAGCGTGGTTAATGCCCAAGCGAGAACGCAACTGCTTCTGGTCGCGCTGAGGAAGGATTTGTGTCAGTGGAAGCCGTTTGCCAGCGAGCAGTGAAGATTTATGGCAACCTATGACGTATTAAACAGAAAGCCAGATAACTCCGGCTTTCTGTTCTTGGCAGTGCTTACTGCTTCTGCTCACGTGCAATAGCGCGGTAGCCGATATCATTGCGGTAGAAACTGCCATTCCAGCGAATATCTTTGGCAACTTCATATGCTTTCTGCTGCGCGAGTGCGACATTTCTACCCAATGCGGTCACACACAGTACGCGCCCACCGCTGGTTACCACGTCATTGCCACGCAGTACGGTGCCAGCCTGGAACACCTTGCTGTCTTCCGCTTCTTCCTGCGGTAAGCCGCTAATGACATCGCCGGAATCGTAGTCACCAGGGTAACCGCCTGCCACGATCACCACACCCAATGCCGGGCGTTCATCCCAGACGGACTTCGTCTGATCCAGTTTGCCCTTACAACCCGCCAGACACATCTCCACTAGATCGGAACGTAGGCGCATCATAATCGGTTGCGTTTCCGGATCGCCAAAACGGCAGTTGAATTCGATCACTTTAGGCTGGCCCGCATCATCAATCATCAACCCGGCATACAGGAAACCGGTATAGGTATTTCCTTCGGCCTTCATGCCATGCACTGTCGGCCAAATCACCTGATCCATCACGCGCCGGTGGATCTCATCGGTTACCACTGGTGCGGTAGAGTATGCGCCCATACCGCCCGTGTTCGGACCGGTGTCTTTGTCACCCACACGTTTATGATCCTGACTGGTGGCCATAGGCAATACGTTATCGCCGTCGACCATGACGATAAAGCTGGCCTCTTCTCCTTTCAGAAACTCTTCGATCACAATGCGGTGTCCGGCATCGCCAAAAGCATTACCTGTCAGCATATCCTGAACTGCGTTTTCCGCTTCTTCCAGGGTTATGGCGACAATGACGCCTTTGCCTGTAGCCAGGCCATCAGCCTTGATTACGATAGGTACACCGTGCTTGCGTACATAGGCCAGTGCAGGTTCAACGTCGGTGAAATTCTGGTAGAACGCGGTTGGGATTTGCTGACGTGCCAGGAAATCTTTGGTAAAGGCCTTGGAGCCTTCCAACTGCGCAGCAGCCTGAGTAGGGCCAAAAATCGTCAGACCAGCGGCACGGAAAGCATCAACCACACCAATCACCAGCGGCGCTTCCGGTCCAACGATCGTCAAACCAATCTGTTTTTCTTGGGCAAAGGCCACTAACGTCGGAATATCGGTCGCAGAGATAGCCACGTTTTGCAGCGCAGGTTCGCGCGCCGTACCCGCATTACCGGGGGCAACATACACATTATCTGCCAGCGGCGACTGGACGGCTTTCCACGCCAGGGCGTGTTCACGTCCGCCATTACCAATGATTAAAATGTTCATCTGTGTCATATCCTGAATTAGTGGCGGAAATGGCGCATGTCGGTGAAGATCATGGCAATGCCGTGTTCGTTGGCGGCGGTGATAACCTCGTCATCGCGAATGGAACCCCCCGGCTGAATCACACAGGTAATACCTACTGCTGCTGCATCGATACCATCACGAAATGGGAAGAACGCATCAGAGGCCATCACGGAACCTTTTACTTCTAACCCTTCGTCACCCGCTTTAATTTCCGCAATTTTTGCGGAATAGATACGACTCATTTGTCCTGCACCAATACCAATAGTCATATTATCACGGGCATAGACGATGGCATTAGACTTAACAAATTTCGCTACTTTCCAGCAGAACAGGGCATCGCGCAGTTCGATTTCGGTCGGTTGGAGCTCGGTGACGACGCGCAGTTGACCGGTATCAACCATACCTAGATCGCGATCCTGCACCAGCAGGCCACCATTGACGCGTTTGAAATCCAGCCCGGAAACGCGTTGCTGCCATTGGCCGCAAGTGAGGACGCGCACGTTCTGTTTTGCTGCTGTTACTTTCAATGCGGCTGCACTGGCTGAGGGCGCGATGATCACTTCCACAAACTGACAACTGATGATCGCTTGCGCGGTGGCTTCATCCAATTCGCGGTTAAACGCGATGATGCCACCAAAAGCAGAGGTTGGGTCGGTTTTATATGCGCGCTCGTAGGCCGCCAGAATCGAATCGCCAATAGCCACGCCACACGGGTTTGCGTGTTTCATGATGACACATGCCGGTTCGGTGAACTCTTTTACGCACTCCAATGCCGCATCGGTGTCAGCAATGTTGTTGTAAGACAGTGCCTTGCCCTGCAACTGTTCTGCTGTAGCGACTGATGCCTCTTTCAACGTCTCCTCTATATAAAAGGCTGCCTGCTGATGGCTGTTCTCGCCGTAACGCATGTCCTGCTTCTTGATGAAGTTCAGGTTCAACGTACGCGGGAAGTGCCCAGCCGGCTTATCTGTCTCGCCATGGTAAGGAGGAACCATCGTACCAAAGTAGTTGGCGATCATGCTGTCGTAGGCTGCAGTATGTTCAAAGGCCTTAATCGCCAGATTAAAGCGGGTTTCAAGCGTCAGAGAACGCTCATTCGCGTCCATCTCATTAATGATATCAGTGTAGTCACTGTTTTTTACCACAATGGTGACATCTGTATGATTCTTGGCGGCGGAGCGCACCATGGCTGGGCCGCCAATATCGATATTTTCGACGGCATCAGTCAGGGAGCAATCGGGGCGAGCCACCTTTTGCGCGAAGGGATACAGGTTTACCACCACAATATCGATGGGGCCGATGTCGTATTCTGCCATGATAGCGTCATCCGTGCCGCGACGACCCAGGATCCCACCGTGTACTTTCGGATGTAGGGTTTTTACGCGCCCATCCATCATCTCTGGGAAGCCCGTATAATCGGACACGTCAGTGACGGGTAAGCCCGTATCAGCTAATAGGTGGGCAGTACCGCCAGTGGAAAGTAGCTCCACGCCACGTTGAGAAAGCGCCTGAGCAAATTCGACAATACCGGCTTTGTCAGAAACGCTGAGTAAAGCGCGGCGGATAGGACGAGGTTGTAACATGGTGATGTATCCCTTGGCTTTGGGTAGTCATAAAAGAACAGTAATATGAATGAAGTTTTGCTGTTTTTATCCTTTGCCTGGATAAAACTGTATTACTATTCTGTTTTTATGCGGTAATTTTGCGCGGGAAAATTGTAGCGAAAACGTTTGCGTGATGCTCGTCTAATTTTAGGGAGAATCTTATTTGTGGATAACATTGTGCAAGAGTGGGTATAAAGAGGGGTTTTGCTGTGGAATTCAGCAAACAGTCAATTTTATTTAAAATATCTATTGCAGGCTGCATGAGAAATCCCTATAGTGCGCCTCCGTTGACACGATATGAGGCAGCTCACAACGCGGTTAGTAAGAGATTAAAACAATGCACTTCTAATGAAGATAATCGTTGACTCTTAAAGAGGAAAGCGTAGCATAAGCCACTTCGCGATAGC
>JBPPLV010000024.1:0-4942 GCA_051305815.1 Candidatus Malihini olakiniferum | reverse complement strand
TGGCGGTTGCTGTTTTTCCATTGTACGAATTTGTATCCCAGAAGTTTGGGTACGCAGCAGACGCGTGGTATCAAACCAGAAAGTATCATGATCGGTACGCGCCGGGTGGTGTCCAGGAATATTTAACGCGTCAAAGTTGTAGAGGCCTCAAGCGCTATTTTTCGTTTCTTTTCTTACGCGCACAGCCCCCTGGAATCAAGTGCTAAAGTAAAAAAAGAAAAGGAAAATAGCAGTAGCCATACTTGCGTTACCTTAATGTCACGCGGTATGTCCCGTCTTTAATAGCTCCGTCCGCGGCATGAACTCCTACAGTGAAAAGGCCAGCCACAACAATGAGTATGAACTTCATTTTCATGGTTTCATCCTCTTTAAATTCTTATCAGTGTATTTGTGTGTAAATGAGTGAAGTAATCTGTCTTTTGGGGCCAATTTCAGGTACTAAGAGCGGATGAAGCGTACCGCTGACTTTAGTTAAATAAAGTGTCCGACTTAAAAAAATGACGTTATCACCATAATAATTATGTGGTGAATTGTGACGGGTAAGACAAACTGCCAACGATAAACGCTATAATACCGCAATAACATAGGGTAAGTGCTGCCGGATGTGGCTGGTTCAGCCGGGTTAATGGTGATAGCATAACGCCTGTCACTAATCCCACATTTTGTGAGATTTTGATTTTTACCAGGTGTACCAATTTAAAGACGGTTAATTAGATGGTTACACAACATTATGAAAAATAAATGAATGAATTTTTGTATGTGATCTTTCGTGTGGGTTACTACTGCGAATAAGGGAACTAGCATGCCTGTTATTACTCTTCCTGATGGAAGTCAGCGTCAATACAATCGTGCTGTTTCTCCTCTTGATGTTGCACTGGATATTAGTCCTGGTTTGGCGAAAGCCTGTATCGCCGGACGTGTTAACGATGAACTGGTGGATGCCAGTGACCTGATCGAATCCGATGCCCAGTTGGTGATTATCACTGCTAAGGATCAAGAGGGATTGGAAATACTACGCCACTCTTGTGCACACTTGTTAGGACACGCCATCAAACAACTGTGGCCGGATACCAAAATGGCAATCGGTCCTGTCATTGATAACGGTTTTTATTATGACGTTGACTTGGATCGTACGCTGACGCAGGAAGATATCGATCTGCTTGAAAAGCACATGCATGAACTGGCTGATAAAAATTACGACGTTATCAAGAAAAAAGTCAGTTGGCAAGAAGCACGAGATACTTTCGCTGCGCGTGGCGAGACCTATAAGGTTGCCATTCTGGATGAGAATATTAGCCACGACGATCGTCCTGGATTGTATTACCACGAAGAATACGTTGATATGTGTCGCGGCCCACACGTGCCCAACATGCGTTTTTGCCATCATTTTAAATTGCAGAAAACTTCGGGCGCTTATTGGCGCGGCGATAGTAAAAACAAGATGTTACAACGCATCTACGGCACAGAATGGGCAGATAAAAAACAGCTAAGTGCCTATTTACAGCGTTTAGAAGAAGCGGCTAAGCGCGATCACCGCAAGATTGGTAAACAGCTTAACCTGTACCATATTCAGGAAGAAGCGCCAGGCATGGTGTTCTGGCACAACGACGGCTGGACGGTATTCCGTGAACTAGAGGCCTTTGTGCGCATGAAGCTCAAAGAGTACCAGTATCAGGAAGTGAAAGGGCCTTTTATGATGGACCGCGTGCTGTGGGAAAAAACCGGGCACTGGGAAAACTATAAAGAAGCCATGTTCACGACATCTTCAGAGAACCGCGAATATTGCATCAAACCAATGAACTGCCCGGGTCATGTGCAAATCTTTAACCAAGGTCTGAAGTCCTACCGCGATTTGCCGTTGCGTATGGCTGAGTTTGGCAGTTGCCACCGTAATGAGCTGTCGGGTTCTCTGCACGGGTTGATGCGCGTGCGAGGGTTCACTCAGGATGACGCCCATATTTTCTGTACTGAAGAGCAGGTTCGTGCAGAGGTGAATAGCTGTATCAAGATGGTGTACGATATGTACAGCACCTTCGGTTTTGAAAAAATCGTTGTTAAGCTTTCCACTCGCCCTGAAAAACGCATCGGTAGCGATGAACTATGGGATCGCGCTGAGCAAGATTTGTCAGCTGCGCTGACGGAAAATGACATTCTGTTTGATTATCAACCTAGTGAAGGGGCGTTTTATGGCCCTAAAATTGAATTTACTTTGCACGATTGTTTGGATCGCGCCTGGCAATGTGGTACGGTGCAGCTCGACTTTTCACTGCCGGGCCGTTTAAATGCCTCTTATGTTGGTGAAAATAACGAGCGCCAAGTGCCGGTGATGATTCACCGCGCCATTTTGGGATCAATGGAGCGTTTCATCGGTATTCTTACCGAGGAATTCGCTGGATTCTTCCCAACCTGGTTGGCTCCCGTGCAGGCCGTAGTGATGAATATCACCGATGAGCAGTCTGAATATGTAAGTGAATTAACGCGAAAACTGCAAGATGCAGGCATTCGTGTAAAAGCAGACTTGAGAAATGAGAAAATAGGCTTTAAAATCCGCGAGCGCACTTTAAGACGTATTCCCTACATGCTTGTTTGTGGTGATAAAGAAGTGGGAGCGGGCAAAGTAGCTGTTCGCACCCGTCGCGGCAAGGATTTGGGAAGCATAGACGTTAACGAAGTGCTCAAGCAGTTGCAGCAAGAAATTCGCAGCCGTAGTCTTCATCAGTTGGAGGAATAAAGGTATAAAAGGCGGAAAACGAGTTCAACCAATGCGTCCTAATCGTATCAATAGAGAAATTCGCGCGCAAGAGGTACGCTTAACAGGCGTCTATGGCGAGCAGATTGGTATTGTCAGTCTGAATGAAGCGTTAGAGAAAGCCGAGGAAGCAGGTGTTGATTTAGTTGAAATCAGTCCTAACGCCGAGCCGCCGGTTTGCCGAACCATGGATTACGGCAAGTTCCTCTACGAGAGGAGTAAAGCCAACAAGGAACAGAAGAAGAAGCAAAAAGTTATCCAAGTCAAGGAAATCAAATTCCGTCCTGGTACCGATGATGGCGATTACCAGGTCAAACTACGCAACCTGGTTCGCTTTTTGGAAGATGGTGACAAAGCCAAGATCACCCTTCGTTTCCGCGGGCGTGAGATGGCGCACCAACAGATTGGTATCGAAATGCTTAACCGCGTTCGTGACGATCTGAGTGAACTGGCAGTGGTCGAATCCTTCCCTTCGAAGATCGAAGGCCGCCAGATGATAATGGTGCTCGCACCGAAGAAGAAACAGTAAGGCATTCAAGTAATAGAACCCGTGCCTTGTCCGTATCGTACGGGTTTTTTTCGCCTTAGCTGATTCGTTATATCAACAATGCGAAGTGGAAATTAAAATGCCAAAAATCAAAACAGTACGTGGCGCCGCTAAACGCTTTAAAGAGACTGCTAAAGGCGGTTTTAAGCGTAAGCATGCTAACCTGCGTCATATTCTGACCAAAAAAGCGACTAAACGTAAACGTCATCTGCGTCCGAAGGGCATGGTCTCCAAAGGAGACCTGGGCCTCGTTATAACATGTTTGCCGTACGCATAAGTAACCTTTTTGAATCAAGAATAAGACTTTAGGAGAGAGCATATGGCTCGCGTAAAGCGCGGTGTGGTTGCTCGTGCACGTCACAAGAAAATTCTGAAACAAGCGAAAGGCTACTATGGTGCCCGTTCGCGTGTTTATCGTGTTGCCTTCCAGGCAGTAATCAAAGCTGGTCAGTACGCTTACCGCGACCGTCGTCAACGTAAACGTCAATTCCGTCAGCTGTGGATTGCACGTATCAATGCAGCAGCCCGCCAAAATAGCTTGTCTTACAGCAAATTCATCAACGGCCTGAAAAAAGCCTCTGTTGAAATTGACCGTAAGATCCTTGCTGATATCGCCGTATTCGACAAAGTGGCATTCTCTGCACTGGTTGAAAAAGCGAAAGCAGCCCTAGCGTAATCTAGGGAAAAGAGGGAGCAACGCTCCCTCTTTTCGTTTAAGGTGTCTTTAGTGCATCCTCTGTGTCATATTGAGCGATATTCGTAAACGTAGTGATTGACTTTTCATTCGCCCCGATTTTCAATAAGGTATTGCTGTTTGTGGTAAAATTTCTATAGCACACGTGTCCGCTGGTTATGATATTGGCTGTGAACATCAACACTGGTTACGGGTAAGCGTATTGACATTAAGGTAACGCAAGTATGGCTACTGCTATTTTCCTTTTCTTTTTTTACTTTAGCACTTGATTCCAGGGGGCTGTGCGCGTAAGAAAAGAAACGAAAAATAGCGCTTGAGGCCTCCCGTCGGGAGGCTTTTTTTGTTTGCGTTTGGTTCTAATCATGATAACTAGCCATACAGGCAGAAGAAGAGGAATGCAATGCCACATCTCGCAGAGCTGGTAACGAATGCTAGAACAGCCATAGACGCGGCTCAAGATATTGCGACGCTGGAAAATGTGCGTATCGAATATCTGG
This sequence comes from Candidatus Malihini olakiniferum, assembly GCA_051305815.1. GTDB lineage: Bacteria > Pseudomonadota > Gammaproteobacteria > Enterobacterales > Enterobacteriaceae > Symbiopectobacterium > Symbiopectobacterium olakiniferum_B. The sequence continues at coordinate 455 of JBPPLV010000024.1, read as the reverse complement.
GTAAAAAGGGGCATTTAACCCTGCAAATGACATCGCTACGTGATTTACCCGCAGAAGAACGCCCTGCGGCGGGTGCAGTCATCAACCAGGCGAAGAAGGATGTACAAGAGGCGCTGAATGTTCGCAAACAGACGCTGGAGTCAGTGGTGCTAAATGCGCGTCTGGCCGAAGAAACCATCGATGTTTCCTTGCCAGGGCGCACTATTGAAAATGGTGGTTTGCATCCGGTAACGCGTACGATCGATCGTATCGAAACTTTTTTTTGTGAATTGGGTTTCTCTGTAGCAACCGGGCCAGAAATCGAAGATGCCTATTACAACTTTGACGCGTTAAATATTCCTGGACACCACCCGGCGCGTACCGATCATGATACTTTCTGGTTTGATACCACGCGTCTGCTGCGTACCCAAACTTCTGGGATACAAATTCGTACAATGGAAAAACAGCAACCGCCA
>JBPPLV010000015.1:0-186240 GCA_051305815.1 Candidatus Malihini olakiniferum | reverse complement strand
CTTTCTCTTACCTCAAGTCTGTGACAACATCGAGAATAACTCGCTGTCACTACGTATTTTTATACTAAGAAATAGTCAAGCTCCCAATGCCTCTCAGTGTCAGTGATTGAAGATGGCCGCGGACCGTAGAGATTTCGTGTGACTGCACGTATTTCCAGCATCATTTGATTTTTTGTATTCCTAATATCGTAGTATTTGACAACGATATCGCATCTCTCACCTGCTTCTGCGCGACAGGACGATTAGGCACCTTTTCATGTCGAAACCCTTCGAACAGCACCAAATCCAGCGTATCAACATCTATCTTACTCACCATTTGATATAGGTAGACATCTTCACCCTGTGGTGTTTCTGTCATCAATACTCAGTGTTTGTTACTGGCAACAAGCGTCTGCTCAGCCCCTGCTTTACGCAGCATAGCTATCTTTACCGGGTTTATCGATATCCATATCATGGTGAGTATGCTTGATCACACCAATACGTAGACCTTTAGTAGAGGAATCACGTTGGTGAGCAACGTGGTTTTCCCCGTACGGCTGTAAGCGCTAACTGCCAGTAAACGTGGGTGATGCAGCTCATTCATGTTTGTTCTCTTGCTAGTTGGACAGATCGTCTGGGGTGTTCAGGTTTTGGAGTGCCAAAGGATAATCAGTGAACAGCACGGGAGTTACCCTGATCTATTCCAGAAAAAGCATCAGCTTACGATCGCTATGTTCAAGATAGGTTTCAAGCTTAAAGCATCAGAGAACGGTGTATAAGCAACAAGGTTAGGTGCTCTCGCTGACCATCGTTTACGTAGTGCATACCCTTGTTGTTTGCCGTGCTACAGTTTGGCTACCATATCTGTGGGTAAATTAGGGACATCACAGGGCACTGAAACCGCCCACTCCGTCTCCAGGACTTTCAAGCTGGATAAAATACCCGCTATAATGGACCAGAGAAGCCATTAGACAAGTCGCTGAATACCCTGCAGCCGCTTTTCTGATACACAGACTGGTTAAGATTGGCATTAATGTATAAGCGATCAACCTAGCGCGCCAACAACCGTGTTAATACATGTTGATAGAGCGGGTATGCCGCGCAACGTTAATAGTCCTTTACCCTGTCACCCCATTTGACTGAACTGTCCACCTACCAGAATAATGCTTGTGATCATGTGCTCCCTCTTTGTCGCGCCACAGCGGCTCTATTCTGGGCAAACTAATTCCTGACGCCAAGCGCTTTCCTCCCGTGATTAAGGCTGCTAAAGTGATATTAATATCTGTATAAGAGGATTAAGCCATGAAATGTCATCACGTTAACGAGTTGGTCGAATTACTGCATCCTATCTGGCAAAAAGACCCTGACCTGAGCCTAGTCTAATTTTTACAAAAACTTGCACAGGAGGCGAGGTTTCCAGGGGCAGCTAAGTGAGCTGACGGATGATACGCTTATCTAACATTTGAAAATACGTGACGCGGATAAAAAGCAAGTCATCCCTGACTTGAAAAAGGATTATGAGGAAGATTTCAAAACAGCATTGCGAGTAGCTTGTTTTATCAAGGACTTATACGCTTATCGATATGTGACGCTTTTTTACGCTTATTTTAATTCCTTCTGTGAAGGATGATGACGGCTATGCAAAGTTCAGTGTTTAATTTTCAAACGCTGTTTCCCTGACTGATTATCGATGCACTTTTCGCGGTGGGTGTATTCATGTTGATTCCGGTTTAACGGCGCTCATCAGCTATGAAAACCGGGTTTATCAGTTTATGGATGAAGACCGGCGCCGTTTTATCGTTAAATTCTATCGTCTAGAACATTGGACGCAGGAGCAAATTCAGGAAGAGCACGATTGCACCCTCGCATTGGTCGAAAATGAGGTGCCCATCGTAGCGCTCTTGAAGCTCAATGGTTAAACCCTGCATTGTTATGATGGATTTTATTTTTCTGTTTTTCCAAGTATTGGTGGGAGGCAATATGAGATGGATAATGACGAGCAATTCTAAGGGGTTAGCCGTTTTTTTTGGGGCGCTGGCACCAGACGGGGCAAAAGAGCTTTTTATGGCTCGCCCCACCATGGGGGGGGTTAAGGAATATCTCGACAAGCCTTATCAGTTATTAACGTAAATGCGACTTATGTCTGCTGCGCTCCGAGATCTCTTTTTGTAGTCTACCTAGCAACTTATCGAAATGGTAAAACGCTATTGGACGTTAGATGTCTTTTTTCTCCTATTGCATGGTGATTGTCATCCTAGAAATATTCTTTGTTGTGACGGCCCGCTATTTACAGATTTGATGAATCTCTTTTAAGTCGATTTAGATGATGCCCGCAACGGACCCGCAATGCAGGATTTATGGATGTTGCTTGATGGCGAGCGTCAGGAACAGCGAATTCAACTTGATATTCTGCTTGAAGCCTATAGTGAGTTTATGACGTTTCAGGAAAAAGAGCTGGCGTTAATTGAGCCGCTTCGGGTAATGTGAATGGTACGTTATTTAGCATGGGTTATTCGCCGTTGGGAAGATCACTCATTTCCCCCTAGCTTTTCTTAGACACAAGATGATGATTTCTGGTTCAGGAAAACAGCAATATTTACTAAACAGATTAAGCTGTTACAGGAGCCTCCTTTACAGCTATTATCCATGTACTGATGTTTAACGGAGAGATATGTTATATGAAGAGTGTATTTGCGGTATTATTGGGCATTATTATGTTGGCCTTTGGTGCAACATCGGCAGATTTTTATTATGTAAAACAGTATGTTGAAGTGAATAAACCGGTACCTCAATTACCACAGGTACTTGAGTTTTTCTCATTCTACTGCCCGCATTGTTATCAGTTTACTGAGGTTTACCATATTCCTGAAGCGGTAAGTAAGGTGCTGCCGGCGGATACCAAGATTACCCGTTATCACGTCGATTTTCTTGGGCCTTTAGGTAAAGAACTGACGCAAGCTTGGGCGATAGCCATCGCCTTGGGTGTAGAAGATAAAGTCACCCCGTTAATGTTTGACGCGGTGCAAAAAAACCAAACGCTGAAAACCACCGATGATATTCGCAAGGTGTTTATGGCGGCGGGTGTTAAAGCTGAATATTATGACGGTGCATTGAATAGCTTTGTGGTCAAATCCCTGGTTGCTCAGCAAGAAAAAGCCGCCGCTGATTTTCAACTGTGCGGTGTGCCGGCCATGTTTGTTAATGGCAAATATATGGTGAAAAGCGACGGTTTGGATACCAGCTCAATGGATACATATGTGAAGAAATATACTGATGTTGTGAAATTTCTCATCGAGAAAAAATAATACTTTTCGACTAGCTGCGCCTGATAATAGGCGCAGCTATTTTCGTCATTCTTCGTATTATGTATGCGTTGAGTGATCTCATTTATTCGAATTACTTACCTAAATATGTTCATAATTATTAATTAAATTTCTAACTTTTGGTTACTTGAATCATTCAAATTAATGATCTAGAATATATAATTTCACCTGTCTTTTCTTTTGAATTAAGCAACGTTTAATTTGAGTTTGAATTATATCTATCCACAAAAGAAATGTTTTTTGATGTAGCAATAGCGACATTAACCCTCTTTTTTTCTATGCACAAAGTTATCCATAGGTTTTTTGCTTCACGTATGGCAGTTTTGTGGTTTTCTGTACGTTAATGTTCGTCTCTTGCGGTGAGCTATGGCATGCTTAGCCCCATAATGGACGACATAGGTCATGACAGAATATGGTTCGTATTCCGCAAAACCCGTTAATTTTGGTCGATGGCTCATCGTATTTATACCGTGCCTACCACGCTTTCCCCCTTTTAATGAACAATGAAGGTGAGCCGACAGGTGCCATGTATGGCGTGCTGAATATGCTGCGCAGCCTGTTGCTTCAGTTTTCTCCTAGCCATGTCGCTGTAGTGTTTGATGCGAAGGAAAAAACGTTCCGTGACGAACTGTTCGAAAATTACAAAGCGCACCGCCCACCTATGCCGGACGATCTGCGCGCTCAGATTGAGCCGTTGCACACGATGGTTCGTGCCATGGGATTGCCTTTGTTGGCTATCAGCGGCGTGGAAGCGGATGACGTGATCGGTACGCTGGCGCGTCAGGCGGAAAGTACGGGTACGCCGGTACTGGTTAGCACTGGTGATAAAGATATGGCGCAACTGGTGTCACCGACGATAACGCTTATCAACACCATGAAAAATAGGGTGCTTGGGCCACAAGAGGTATGTGATAAATACGGTATTCCGCCGGAGTTGATTATCGATTTCCTGGCCTTGATGGGGGATGCATCAGATAATATTCCCGGCATTCCCGGCGTGGGTGAAAAAACGGCACAGGCGTTACTTCAGGGGTTGGGGGGACTAGACACCCTGTACAGTAATCTGGATAAGATTGCCACGCTGTCGTTTCGCGGCGCAAAGACAATGGCGCAAAAGCTGGAACAGCATAAAGAAGCGGCATACCTCTCTCATCAACTGGCGACAATCAAAACTGACGTCGCGTTGGAGCTGACCTGTACTGAGCTGACGGTGAATGAACCCTATGTGAATGCACTGCACGGGCTATTTAAGCGCTATGATTTCAAACGCTGGATGGCAGATATTGAAGGTGGCATCTGGATGCGGGCGCGCAAAGGGCAATCCCAGGTTTCGCAGCCAACACCCACGGTACAAACACAGCCGCAATCGGAAGCAAAGATTGCCTTGAACCGCGAAGGCTATGTCACTATTCAGGATGAAGAGACCTTACTATCGTGGATTGCCCGTATCCAAAAAGCGAGAGAGTTTGTGTTTGATACGGAAACGGATGGTTTGGATACGCTGAGTGCTAACCTAATTGGTATGTCATTCGCTGTGAAGGCGGGTGAAGCGGCTTATCTGCCACTGGCGCACGATTATCTTGATGCACCGGATCAAATTGACAGAGCTCGTGCACTGGAATTGCTCAAGCCGTTGCTGGAAGATAGCGCGCTGCGCAAAATCGGACAGAACCTGAAGTTCGATCAGGGCGTGATGAAGCGCTATAATATTGAGTTACGCGGCATCGCGTATGACACCATGTTGGAGTCTTACGTGCTAAACAGTGTGGCGGGCCGTCATGACATGGACAGTCTCGCCGAGCGCTATCTGCAACACAAAACCATTTCGTTCAAAGAGATTGCTGGCAAAGGAAAAAACCAGCTTACCTTCAACCAGATCCCTGTCGAGCAGGCCAGCATCTATGCTGCAGAAGATGCTGATATTACTCTGCATTTGCACCAAACCTTGTGGGAAAAACTGCAGCAAAAGGGGGAATTGGTGAAGGTGTTCCGCGATATTGATATGCCGTTGATACCAGTGCTGTCTAGCATTGAACGCCGGGGCGTGTTGATTGATGCTGGAATTTTGGCGCAGCATTCTCAGGAATTAACGGCACGCCTGGCTGAGCTGGAAACTGAAGTGCATGAACTGGGTGGAGAAACGTTCAATCTTTCCTCTATCAAGCAGTTGCAGGTGATCTTGTACGATAAGCTAAAGCTGCCAGTGCTAAAGAAAACGCCGAAAGGTGCGCCTTCCACCAATGAAGAAGTGTTGAAAGAGTTGGCGCATGATTATCCGTTGCCCAAACGTATTCTGAAATATCGTGGGCTAGCGAAACTGAAATCGACTTACACCGACAAACTACCGCTGATGATTAACCCGCTGACCCAGCGGGTACACACGTCATACCATCAAGCAGTCACGGCGACGGGGCGTCTTTCCTCCAGTGATCCCAACCTGCAAAATATCCCGGTGCGTAATGATGAAGGGCGACGTATCCGTCAGGCGTTTATTGCTCCTGAAGGATATCGCATAGTAGCGGCAGACTACTCTCAGATTGAGTTACGCATTATGGCGCACCTCTCTGGTGATAAAGGGTTGCTCAAGGCGTTTGCCGACGGGCTGGATATTCACCGAGCCACCGCCGCAGAGGTTTTTGGCTTGCCGCTGGAGACAATTACGGGAGAGCAGCGCCGTAGCGCCAAGGCAATCAACTTTGGTTTGATTTATGGCATGAGTGCCTTCGGCCTGTCACGTCAATTGAGTATCCCCCGCGCCAAGTCACAACGCTATATGAACCTCTACTTCGAGCGCTATCCTGGCGTGCAGGACTACATGGAAAGAACCCGTCATGAGGCCTCTAAGAAAGGTTATGTGCAAACGCTGGATGGGCGCCGTCTCTATTTATCGGATATTCATTCACGCAATGCGATGAGTTGGAAGGCTGCGGAGCGTGCCGCCATTAACGCCCCGATGCAGGGTACTGCTGCCGATATCATCAAGAAGGCGATGATTGCGATCGATAGTTGGCTACAGCAGGAGCAGCCGCAGGTGAGAATGATTATACAGGTACATGATGAATTAGTGTTTGAGGTGCACGAGTCGGTGATGGATGCCGCTAAACAAAAGATCGTTACCCTAATGGAAGGCTGTATGTCGCTAAATGTTCCGCTGCGTGTGGATGTAGGCGAAGGTAAAAATTGGGATGAGGCACATTAATGTACATAAAACAGGATGTTGCAACTGAACATTTAATGCACATTACGTTATTTATTTCTGTAATTAAACTACAGGATTGTGTGACTTGATTTGACTTTGTGTGAGCCATAGCCATTTTTATGAAACTAAACAAAAAACCTTTTTTCTGGCGAAAAAATATTTTACAATCAAATATGTATGGTAAAATGTAAGATGTTATGTGTTTAAGACTTTTTACTTCACGTAATCGGATTTGGCTGAATATTAGCCGCTTAGATCACTTCGGCGTTTTTTATTGGGTGCGAGTTAGCAAAACGCCTCAAGATCGCTAAAACAATCGCGGCAATTACTCTCAGTTATCCGCGTTTTCTTCCATTAAAGGGCGAGTACTGAACCACAGATCAAGTTTTTGGCGCAGTTTTTCCACGCCCTGCTTTTTCAGGAAAGAGAAGGCTTCAACCTGAATATCTCCGCTAAAAGCGAGTACCGCTTCGCGCACCGTGTTCAGTTGAGCCTTGCGCGCGCCAGAAGCAAATTTATCGGCTTTGGTAAGCAGAATGAGCACCGGCAGTTCCACCGCCACTGCCCATTTAATCATTTGCTGATCGAGATCTTTCAGCGGATGACGGATATCCATCAACACCACCAGTCCTTGAAGACAGGCACGTTTTTGCAGATATTCCCCCAGGGCACGCTGCCATTTCCACTTCATCTCTTCACGGACTTCCGCATAGCCATAACCGGGAAGATCTACCAGACGTACACCGTCTGTGACTTCAAACAGGTTGATAAGCTGAGTTCGCCCTGGTGTTTTACTGGTACGCGCCAGGTTTTTCTGGTTGGTTAGTGTATTTAGGGCGCTAGATTTGCCCGCGTTGGAGCGTCCGGCGAAAGCCACTTCGATACCGCTATAGGCAGGTAGGTGGCGAATATCGGGCGCGCTGGTGACAAAATGAGTCACGTTGTAATTATGCATCACGTTCGGTTCTCTTGTTCGGTCACAATGGTTATCTCTGTCTGGATAGGTGATTTTGGATATATTATACCTATAACTGACCCGAAACGCGGGGTTATCGGTGCCAGTCTTTGTTGCACAAGGTGAATTCACCTAATAGCCCATTTTTTATTGCTGGCCTTTCTGCTAGATTCCGCCGCAATTATCTTCTATTTACCTGAGAGTGTTGTTATGAAACAGCCGGTGAAAAATCCGGGCTCCAAAGCCCCATGCGAGAAGGCGTCGACGTCTAAAGCCAAGAGAAAAACTTGCGACAAGCTTAATAGTGAAGGCCGGGGACGTAAACGTCAGAAAAAACACAGTGGTCGTGCGGCGGGCAGCCGTGCAAACCCAGTGGTGGAAGCTGCAAAGCAATCCGGTCAGGGAAAAAAGTGACCCGCGCATCGGCAGCAAAAAAACCTGTCGCTCTGACGGTAAGTGACGAACAGTCACAAGCCACTAAACCGCAACGTGCTCACACACAAAGTACTAAGCCTAAAGCAGAAACAGTAGTCGAAACGCGCTTGACCCCAGAACAGGAACTGGCTCTGCTAGAAAATGACGATCGCCTTGATGCGCTGCTGGAGCGCCTGGATAACGGTGAGACGTTGAGCAAAGATGAGCAGAAATGGGTAGATAGCACGCTCGATCGTATCAATGCCTTGATGAATAAGTTAAGCATCGAAATGGATGACGAAGAGGAAGCGCAGCAGGAAGACATGATGCAGCTCCTCACTACGCTCACCCGATCGGGCTATCAGTTTATCGGTTGGATCACTTTGCTCGCCCAGACGATGAGCTGGTGCTGGCACAAGTGCCGGTAAATTGCATCGTAACTTTCAAGGTTACACCACGCAGGATGACACTGATCTACTGGGCATGGGCGTGTCGGCGATCAGCATGATTTGTGACAGCTATACTCAAAATGCAAAGGTGGGTGAGCAGGGTAATGTGCTGTGGCGCGGTTTGCGCTTGATACACGATGACTGCATCCGTCGCAATGTGATCAAGAGTCTTATCTGTAATTTCCGTCTGGACTACGCGGCGGATTGAAGCGGATTACGGCATTGATTGCCGTCTCTATTTCGCGGAAAATTTACGCTTGTTGGCGCAGCTGGTGCAGGATGGTCTGGCTGCATTACACCCTACGGGAATTGTAGTAACGCCGGGAAGCCGCTTATTGATTCGCAATATCTGCATGTGCTTTGACAGCTATCTGCTTGCCAAGGCAAGGATGCAACAGTTCTCGCGTGTGATTTGATGTAGTAAGGCGTTTTGGGAAATAAAAAAGGCTCATAAAGAAGAATTTTTATTTTAAAATCAATAAAATAGGATTATTTACGATTTGACCTGACTGTTCTGTTTTTTTCTTGGACAGCAGAAAACGCTTGAGTATTTCATTCTTTTCGGTCTTGATTACATCGTAGTTAATTTTCGTTTTCATTGGTGTTGTCCGTTCGTATAACATAACAAGCCCCCTCTATGTTCACCTAATGATATTATTTGAGACAGTAGCGTAAACTCTATTTATGATATTCATCGCCTATAACTGCCCACGCAATTAGCAATTACCGGTTATGCTAGATTATAAAGTGTAACATATATACATATGTTTATATATACATATTAATCTCAGCCATTCACACATCGTCAGATTGTGCCGTTTGCAGCGCCTCATTTAACTGATTCAACCGCTCCCACAGGATAAAGTTCAGCAGTTCTTTGGCTTAAGGATGGTCCAACTGGACGATGGCATAGGTGAGTGCGCGGTAATGATCGACGTGTTCTTCGACGGTAAGGGGCGTAGCGTCATACATGATGCACCACCGAAGATAGCATGGTGAAAGAGTGTAGCTATAAGCAAGGGAAGGATAATCGCCATAAGGTAGTCTACAGAACTATAGCTTATTGATTAACTAACACCAGAGACGCTAATCTCAAGGGTGGTAGCCCGTACGGGGTTGGTTTACCGGACAGTCTGGATACCTGCCTTCCTTTCGGAAGGCCCGCACGAGCCACCATTGCAGGTTAGGCTCAATGTGCGTCCGAACAACAATGCGCTTAACGCAATTTTATGCACCAGACATTTACTCAGAACGCCAATTCCAGCTACGGATTTTGCCACAGCATCGAGAGTATATCGTAAATAGATCACCGGAAAAATACATATTTATCTTTTCGGATATGCCCCACACTCCTGTTAAGAAAAATATTAAACTTATGTCATATTAAAAAAATTGCACCAAAAAATCACCGATAATGAAAAAATAATCACATAAGTGTAAACATATTTAAATATGTGCTCTCTATAGTGGCCGCTTTACTTTGACAGATAACAATTCTGTGGTGGTCGCCATCTTTGGGGACTAATTTATCCTTGCGCGTCTCAATGCATGCGCTACCAATTCTTTACCGGTTCCTGATTCTCCGTTAATCAGCACGCTGATGGACGGACTGGAGAGTCGATCAATAATGCGGAACACATCCGGCATAGCCGGGGCTTCAACAATAATGTCTGTGGTGGGGTCATTGAGCGGCTGCGCTCTGACCGGCTGTTGCTGTTCCAGATAGTGACTGATCGCGCGTTCAACCAACGCAACGGCTTCGTCAATATCAAAATTTTTAGCAGATAATCAAAAGCGCCCTGTTGGTAAGCGCTTACCGCTGCATCCAGATCGGAATGTGCAGTCATGATGATCACCGGCAGTATCGGATGATACTGTTTTATTTTTTTCAGCAGTGCTAGGCCATCCATGCTCGGCATGTGAATATCAGAAAGCAGGACATCCGGCGTTTGCGTTGCCAGCGCGTGCAGCACCTGATTTCCGTTATCAAAGGTGGCAAAAGTTAAAACCGCCCTAGTGAGCGCGCTTTCCAGCACCCAGCGGATGGAGCTATCGTCATCGACAATCCAGACTATCCCTCGTTGCATCGTGAACCTCACTGGCGAATGGGCAGGTAAATCGAGAATTCGGTATGGCCTGGCCAACTGTTAAATTCAATTTTTTCTGAATGCTAATCGACAGGCTACGCGTGATAGATAATCCCAAGCCAGTGCCCCTCGTGACTGCTTATCATTGGGTAAAACAGCGTGTCTTGCAGTTGAGCGGCACACCCGTGCCACCCGTCTTCGATATCAATACGCGCCCCGCCGCTAGGCGATAACGCACGCCGTGTGCGTGAGTTGAAAGGGCGGTACATGTGCGCAGCGTAATAGTGCCACCTTCTTTACCCAGCGCCTGTAGCGCATTTCGGGTGATATTCAGCAGCACTTATTTGATCTGGTCTAGGTCGTGAGTCAGTTCTAGCAGGCTGGGATCGTAATCTTCCACCAGTGTCATGGTGTCAGGTTTTTCCAGCGATACCAACTGACATACGCGCTCAGCGACTTGATGGATGCTTTGCATTACGTGTAAACCGGGCTGCTGCGGCCCTAATAGCCTGTCCACAAGATTGCGCAGGAGATCGGCCTGATCAATGATAATCTTGGTATATTTGGTCAGCGCCGGGTCGGGTAGTGCTTTGGCCAGCAGTTGTGCCGCGCCGCGTAATCCGCCGAGTGAATTCTTGATTTCATGTGCTAGACCGCGTACCAAATCACGGTCTGCCTGCTACTGGGAATGCTGTAATTTCTCCTAACTGAGGCGGCGCTGGTTGTCCATGGGCGCCATCTCTAACAGGATAAAACTGTTTTGAATACGTTGTGCGGTGAGCAACGTAATGTACGCTCTGCTATCGATAACGATCGTTACTTCATTATCCGTAAATCCTTGACCCGCGTTGAGACTTTCGCGCATCAGCTCAATATCCAGCGAAAAATAGTTGAGCAGATCCGGCGACTGTGTTCCCGCCAATTTGCGTAAACTTTTCGCTAGGAACGGCTGAACAGCCGGATTGAAATAGTGGATTACCAGGTCGTTATCCAGCAATTAAATACTATTGGTGAAAAAAGCCCATCCGAAGATGGACTGGAAAGTTTCCACGGCAACAAAAACAAACTTCTTATAATTCTGTTGATGCTCGGTCATGGCAAGATTCAGTACGCCCATCACGCCGAGGTAAATCATAGGTACGCAGTCGCTTATTAAACGCTGTAGTACAGTTCAAACTCAACCGGGTGCGGCGTCATGCGAACGCGATCGTTCTCTTCACGACGCAGACTGATGTAAGCATCGATAGCGTCGTCAGTGAACACACTACTTGCCTTCAGGAATGCACGGTCAGCGTCCAGCGCGTTCAGTGCTTCTTCCAGAGAGCCTGAAACCTGCGGGATTTCATTCGCTTCTTCCGGCGGCAGATCGTACAGGTTTTTGTCCATGGCATCGCCCGGGTGGATCTTGTTCTTGATACCATCCAAACCTGCCATCAGCAGTGCTGCGAAGCACAGGTATGGGTTAGCAGCAGGATCCGGGAAGCGCACTTCAATACGTGCTGCTTTCGGGCTGGATACGAACGGGATACGGATAGAAGCAGAACGGTTACGTGCGGAGTAAGTCAGCATTACCGGAGCTTCATAACCCGGGACCAGACGCTTGTAAGAGTTGGTGCTCGGGTTGGACAGGGCGTTAATCGCTTTAGCATGTTTGATTACGCCACCGATGTAGAACAGCGCTTCTTCAGACAGGCCAGCGTATTTGTCGCCGGAGAATTTGTTAGTGCCGCCTTTGGATAAGGACATGTGGCAGTGCATACCAGAGCCGTTGTCACCGAACATTGGTTTCGGCATAAATGTTGCAGTTTTGCCGTAAGCGTGCGCTACGTTGTGAACAACGTATTTGTAGATCTGAATTTCGTCCGCTTTTTTTGTCATGGTGTTGAAGCGGGTTGCCACTTCGTTCTGGCCAGCAGTCGCCACCTCGTGGTGGTGAGCTTCAACAACCAGACCCATTTGTTCCATCACTTGACACATCTGAGAACGAATGTCCTGTGAAGAATCGACCGGCGGAACTGGGAAGTAACCACCTTTCACTGCTGGACGGTGGCCTTTGTTGCCACCTTCATATTTGGTGCTGGAGTTCCATGCGCCTTCGATATCATCGATAGCAACGTGAGAGCCGGAGATGCTGCTGCCGAAACGAACGTCGTTAAACAGGAAGAATTCAGGTTCTGGCCCGAATAGAATGGTATCCGCGATACCGGTAGAGCGCAGGTACTCTTCAGCGCGTTTCGCGATAGAGCGCGGGTCGCGATCGTAACCTTGCATGGTATTCGGTTCCAGAATGTCACAACGAATGATAAGCGTTTTCTCTTCATAGAACGGATCCAGTACAGCGGTGCTCGCGTCAGGCATCAGCACCATGTCGGATTCGTTGATACCTTTCCAGCCACCAATAGAGGAGCCGTCGAACATTTTGCCTTCTTCGAAGAAGTAAGCGCTAACCTGGTGAGCTGGAATAGTGACGTGCTGCTCTTTACCCTTGGTATCGGTAAAGCGTAAGTCGACGAATTTAACTTCGTGCTCGTTCAGCATCGTCAAAACATGTTCTGCGGACATACTTAGATCTCCCAATTTGTCATTTATCGTTCGTGGAACGAATATTGTTATGGAATGATGTTTGTTACAGTAATAAGGTTTAAGCTAAAATCGTGCCAACTCTACGCACGTCGTTGTGAGGCGTTTTTTTCGGGCTTTGGTTGAAGACAGTGCCTGCACCATTATCGTTCTTTGCACTATTATGGTTCATAATCACCAAAATGGTGCACTGTATTGTGTGCGTTTGTTTACTTTCTCTGCGCCGTTGCACCGTGAAAGAGATCACAAAGCAAGCACCCCTTGGTTGTTTATCGCTTAGGAGTGTGATCTTGTTTGGTCCCTCGCTTAATCCTTGTACAATCGTGCGCCATTTCTAAATGCCTGAGGAAAAGCTGTGATCGAGAATTTGCGTAACATTGCTATTATTGCGCACGTTGACCATGGGAAAACAACCCTGGTTGATAAGCTGCTACAACAATCTGGAACATTGGGTGAAAGAAATGATGCTACCGAGCGCGTCATGGATTACAACGATCTGGAAAAAGAACGCGGTATCACCATTCTGGCGAAAAACACCGCCATTAACTGGAGAGATTGCCGTATCAATATCGTTGATACCCCGGGACACGCCGATTTTGGTGGTGAAGTGGAGCGTGTAATGTTCATGGTCGACTCTGTGCTGCTGCTGGTAGACGCAATGGACGGCCCGATGCCCCAGACCCGTTTCGTTACCCAAAAAGCTTTTGCCTATGGCCTGAAACCGATTGTGGTCATTAATAAAGTTGACCGTCCGGGCGCACGTCCTGACTGGGTAGTCGATCAGGTGTTCGATCTGTTCGTCAACCTGTGCGCGACAGATGAGCAACTCGACTTCCCCATCGTTTACGCTTCTGCATTGATGGGTATCGCCGGTTTGGATCACGAAGAGATGGCGGAAGATATGACGCCGCTGTTCGAAGCGATCGTCAAACACGTTGAAGCGCCGAACGTCGATCTGGAAGGTCCGCTGCAAATGCAAATCTCCCAGCTGGACTACAATAGCTATGTGGGGGTTATCGGTATTGGCCGTATCAAACGCGGTCGTATCAAACCGAACCAACAAGTGACGATTGTCGATGCGGAAGGTAAACGCCGTAACGGTAAAGTCGGCCAGGTTCTGAGCCACCTCGGTCTGCAACGTATCGAAACCGATGTTGGAGAAGCGGGTGATATCATTGCTGTTACTGGGATTGGTGAGCTAAACATCTCCGATACCCTGTGCGATACGACAGCAGTAGAAGCCTTGCCGCCGCTGTCCGTGGATGAACCTACCGTAACCATGTCTTTCGGGGTGAACACCTCGCCGTTCTGCGGAAAAGAAGGTAAGTTCTTGACCTCGCGTCAGATCCTGGATCGCCTGAAGAAAGAACTGGTGCACAACGTGGCACTGCGCGTAGAAGAAACTGAAGATCCGGATACCTTTCGTGTGTCTGGCCGTGGTGAACTGCACCTCTCTGTGCTGATCGAAAACATGCGCCGTGAAGGTTTCGAACTGGCTGTGTCTCGTCCTAAAGTTATCTTCCGTGATATCGATGGCTGCCGTCAGGAACCGTTTGAAACGGTGACGCTGGATATCGAAGATCAGCATCAGGGCGCTGTAATGGAAGCGCTGGGTCTGCGTAAAGGTGAACTGCGCGATATGAACCCAGATGGTAAAGGTCGTGTACGTCTGGATTACATTATCCCTAGCCGTGGCTTGATTGGCTTCCGTACTGACTTCTTGACCATGACGTCGGGTACCGGTCTGCTGTACTCCACCTTCAGTCATTACCACGACGTGCGTCCGGGTGATATCGGCCAGCGTCAGAACGGTGTGCTGATCTCCAATGGTCAGGGTAAAGCGGTAGCCTATGCGCTGTTCAGCTTGCAGGAACGCGGTAAGTTGTTCCTTGGGCACGGTGCAAAAGTGTATGAAGGCCAGATTATTGGTATTCACACGCGTTCCAATGACCTGACGGTTAACTGCCTGACGGGTAAAAAACTGACCAACATGCGTGCTTCTGGTACTGATGAAGCGACCGTACTAGTTCCGGCCGTGAAAATGTCTCTGGAGCAAGCGTTGGAGTTTATCGATGATGATGAATTGGTTGAAGTGACTCCGCAGTCTATTCGTCTGCGCAAACGTCACCTGACTGAAAACAATCGCCGTCGCGCTAACCGCGAGCCAAAAGAGGGCTAATCTGCCGCTCTTTACAAAATCGTTCCAGGGCGCTTTCAGGCGTCCTGCCTTTTTTACTTCGCGTTGATTTTCTTCCCTCCCTCCCCTGCGTTGATCCTGATCATATCCTTATTAAGGCTCAAGACGTCAAGTCTGGCTCACGTAACGTCGCTAGGCATACAATAGCGGTAAACACTGAGAGCACAGCCAATACGACAAAGATGCTATGGAAAGCTGAGGTGTAGGCATTATTTGCCAGCTCGATAATGATTCCTTCCCTAATGCTGTCCGCATTGGAAAAAGTACCTTGTCCGGCGCTAGCCCCCATTTAGCTTACAATCGCGGTGGCATTCTTCGGTAATATAAGCGAATTAACCTCAGCCGCTGCGTACAGATTCGCTGCAGTCAAACTCACCAACATGGCTTCGATGGCGGTAATAGCGATGGCTTATCCAGCCACGCGCGATGGTAAAGATACCTGTGGCCATCCCTGCACTTGCCTTGGGAACGACGCTGACCGATAAGCCATCCATCAAGCCTCAAGGCAGGCCGTTGCCGTTGCCGATGCCGACCAGCAGTATGGGGAAGCACCATTGATCATAAACCCTCGTCCGGAGATAAGTGTGTCAACAGCCAGGTATCGGGCACGGAGATGAGAAAACCAATGCCCGACAGCAAACCGGGTGAAGCGTACTGGGACACCCGTCCATCCAGTAGCGGCACTACCAACATCGGCGCTGTTAACGTCACGATAGACAGGCCTGCCATAAATGCATCGCGCCCTTGGACGGTAATTAACCAAATAAGCACGTAGACGATCAGAGCGATAAAAATGAAACCAGTTGCCACTGGCAACAGCTGGATGCTGATGAAGCGCGGGTAGCGGAACAGGGGGATATCCAGCATGAGATATTGAGACCGACGCTCCAGGGAAAAAAACGCGCCTAGCAGGAAAAGCTACCCAGCAGCGATAGTACGCACAGGCCCCAGCCTTCTTGGGGTCCGCGCGCGATGCTGAACGTCAGTGACACCAATGTTACAGTGAACAGCATTGTGCCTGGCTAATTAATGCCTTTTTCCTTTGGTTCACGAGGCTGCCTGATCCGCCGTGTCCCCAGCATCAGGATTAAGGCTGCGATCAGTGCGATGGCAAAATACAGTGATCGCCAACCCAACCGTTTAATCATAAACCCTGAAGCCATTGGTCCGAATGCAAGACCAACACCGAACGCTGTCCCGAGAAGCTGAAAGCCAGTGCGCGTTATGCTTCCTCAAACTCCTGCGCCAGTAGCGAGGTAGCTGAGGTCAGTACGAAGGCGCCGCCAACGCCTTCGGCGGCGCGCATCAGATTGAGCATTAGCAGATTTGGGGCCAAGCCGATCAGTAGCGACATGGTGATGAATATCCAAAGCTCTGCTATGAAGCAACGTTTACGGCTGATTTGGTCACTGATGGCACTCGCCGCCATCATGCAACTATCAAATGCGATGGCGTAGGCATTCACGATCCAACTCAAGCTAGATTGATCCCCGCCCAAGTTGCGGCCAACCGCTGGGATTGAAATTGTCGGACCAGTGAATACCAGCGGTATGATAGTCGCACAGACGCAGATCGCCGTCAGCACCTTGTATCGGTCATCGGTTGCTACCGGTATTCGTGTTTTGCTCATTCCAGCTCCAATGTGTCATTTAGTCAGTGCAGTGTGTGCATTTGGCTGAGGACGTAATAATTTTCTTACAGCTTAATTAATTCTTTTTTTACTTGATAATATGATGAAATTGAAAATCATCTCTGAAAATAATGCATATATGAATGGCACGGAGTTTAAGCAGATCACAGCCTTTCTTGCTGCCGTCGAGCATGGTGTTTTCACTTCTGCTGGTCATGCATTGGAGAAAGATGGCTCCATCCTCTAGCGGGTACGTTACGGTTTTGGAAAAAACCTGGGTGTGCGTCTTATAGAACGCACCACGCGGCGACTGGTATTGACGCGGAGCCGGGAGACCTTTTACCAACGCATGCGCGGCGCTCTGGACGTTTTGCAGGATATCGAGCAGGACACTGTGACGGCGCCGAGTGTGCGCAGCACGCTGCGTATCGCCTTTTCCGCCTCCTTTGGTCGGATGTAGATTGCTCTCATTCTTCCGGCGTTCCTGGCCACCTATCCCGATCTTTTCGTGGGAATAAGCTTTGAAATACCGTTATGTCGACCTGGTGGTGGAGGCCTTTAATGTGGCTGTTCGCATCGGAGCCTTGGCTGATAGCCGATTAGTGGCTCGCAGGCTGGTACCCTCGCAGAGTATGCTTTGTGCATCACCGGCCTATTTGCACAAGTACGGTGTCCTGGTCGGCCAGTTGATCTTGATCAACACGCCTGCCTGGTGTTCTCTAGCCCTTAGGTTCGGAACGGGATGTGCCTATAACGCGTTGACACGTCATCCACCGTAGTGGATGAACAAGGGCGGTTGGTGGCTATTGGAGGCCTCCCCCATCAATGCCGCTGGAATCCGTCGCGCGTCAGGAAGGCGTCAAGCGCGTGGTATGCAGCGCGCGTGAAGATGCCGTGGATTTTTCTTTACCAAGCTGGGTTTTTCCCTACAAGGGGAGATCAGCATGCTACAAACCATCCCTGTGTGCCATTTTCTGATGAGCAAACCTATTCTTACCCTGGATGACATTCTGCATCTCCCTGACTGGTGCGCGCAGTTGCAGCTGGCCTGGTACACCATATTCCTCTCAGTGAGGGCATGGGAGTACGGATCACCCAATATACCAGGCAAAAATTTATTACCACAATGCCGGAAACGGGTAACCAGAATCTACACCAAACGCTGTTTGCTGGTAGTCTGTTTTCGTTAGCAACATAGACCGGATGGGGGTTGATTTGGCTATTGCTGCGCGAACGGTATCTCGAGGGAACGATTATTCTTGCCGATGCGCATATTCGTTAAAGTTCGCCCATTACCGGCTGCTAGTGCTGTGGCTGATCTTGGCTCGCTGAGCGGGCAACCTCACGCGTCTGGCTCGAGGGCTAAAAGCGCAGGTCCAACTGGACGTAGAGCTGTTTGGTGATGACAAATCTGGCGCGATGTTTGAAGAGGTCTACATCGTGCTACCCGCGCAGCCTGCCGATCTCTTGGAAAAAAGCGGCTCGGAAGCGGGGTGGCTATTACGGGGCCATCAGTGCGCGGTGCTCACCTCACCGTGCTGAATCTGCTGTCTTACGCTAGTATACCGTGTGGTGGTCCCTGTAACAGGCCGTTCAGCGTCGGTTTCAGCGGCTTGTTGGCGGACAGATGTCCCGTTAAGCGCAGTTGCAGATTGCTGTCGGCACTGGGCAGTGTCTCTGAGGGTTGCCAGCCTCAGTGTGTCAGATTATCCATCGGTACCGAACGCCCGTTTTAATAAGAGCGTGAGAACACACGGCCAGGCTGCTGCTCGACAGTAGCGTGAGTTTCAAGTAAACCACGTTGCGTAAACACGCGCTCAGTTCGGTAATGGCTATTTGCCCATCGCTCGCGTTTGGCGCAAGCGGTGGGCGGTACACGTCGAGCTTGTTAAAGGTGGCATCGCTGGCGTTAAGGTTCAGCGTGCTCTGCCAGACACCCATTGGTGCTGACGCGGCAGCACCAGATTATTACCGTAACCGTCCAGCGCGGTGAGCTTGAAGGAGAAATCCGGGTTGATATCGATGAATAGGTTACGGTTAGCACGGAACTTCTTCACTCCAACGTCGCTCAGCCAGTCCGGTAATATCTTTTACCAGCGATCACGCCAGTCAGTAAGCAGGTGTATTCCATACCTGAGACCACGACTTCATGCAAGGTTAGACGATGGTTATTACGGTCAAGCCGCCTTCCTAGCGGGTTGTAAACTGTTTGATTGCTACCCCTTGCAGTGAAAAACAGCAAGGTTAACAATAGTATCAATAAACACCCAGCCGGGACCTTCAATGCGGGCATCTACCATATCAAAGCAGGACACCGCCACTGATGGCAGTTCAGCCACCGGCTGCCAGAAATCTTCTAACGATTTTGTGGTTTGCAAACGGACATTACTCAGGCGTAGGTTATCCACCTGCCAGCTTCCATCCTCTGCGCGTTTGGTATTACCGATTAACTGACCCGCCCGCAACATCTGCACCAAAATTGGTTAGCCTGAGCTGGTTATTGTTGATTTTGCCCTGAATAAACACCTGACTGGCAGGAACATTATTGAGGCGCAGCAGTTGGCGTTTCCGTTTGGGGGGTTTCTTGGTGGTGGTAGTCATAATCAATGGCATTTTAAAACGGAAAAGACGATATTCTAATGATCCGCTTTGCAAAAGCAACCGTTTGCGGAAAGATTATAAAAAAAGCTTGCGGTGTTCCTGAGAACTGTGGGGATTTGTTAAATACAGCGTTATCAATGTGTTAAAAAACGTCGATTTTTTATCGTAGTGATGTGGAATTTAACGCTTCACTGTTGGTGCCACTTTACAGGTACTCGCTGCCCTTTAGGGTTTGCTATCCTCTGTCTCGGCTCTAGGCGTTGGTATAGCGCACCTGCTCTGGTAACCAGCGTTCAATCAGCGCTTTTGCATTTTCGGGATAGTGGGAATGAAGGTGATCTGCCACGCGCTGTACTTTGGGAATGAGTGCCTGGTCACGCAGCAAATCCGCCACTTTAAATTTGGCGCTGCCGGTTTGTCGCGTCCCCAGCAGTTCGCCGGGCCCGCGAATCTCTAAATCCCGTTGTGCAATGATGAAACCGTCGTTGCTGCCGCGCATGACCTGCAAGCGCTGCTGTACGGTTTTACTTAGCGGTGTTTTATAGAGCAACACACAGTGAGAGGCAATAGTACCACGCCCGACGCGCCCGCGTAACTGATGTAATTGTGCTAATCCCAGCCGCTCTGGGTTCTCGACGATCATCAGGCTGGCGTTTGGCACATCCACGCCCACTTCAATAACCGTGGTTGCCACCAGCAGTTGCAGTTCACCATGTTTGAAAGCTTGCATCACCGCCTGCTTCTCTTGCGCTTTCATCCGCCCATGTACCAATCCAATCCTCAGGCCTTGCAGTGCGGTCTTCAGCCCTTCGCAGGTGGCTTCAGCAGCTTGTGCCTCCAGCAAGTCGGACTCTTCAATCAGTGTACAGACCCAATAGGCTTGACGCCCTTCTTCTCTGCAGGCGCGATCTACGCGGGTAATGATATCTTCACGGCGAGAATCGGGGATGGCGACCGTTGTGACAGGTGTTCTGCCGGGTGGTAATTCATCGATGACTGACGTATCCAGATCCGCATAGGCGATCATCGCCAACGTGCGAGGGATGGGGGTCGCAGTCATGATTAATTGATGGGGATGAAAGCCCTGTTCCACCCCTTTCTCCCATAGCGCCAATCGTTGATGCACACCGAAACGGTGCTGCTCATCAATGATCACCAGTGCTAACCCACTAAATTGCACCTGCTGCTGAAAAATGGCATGTGTGCCCACGATCATACTGACCTGGCCACTGGCGATAGCCTCTTGCTGCGCCACGCGGGCTTTGCCTTTTTGCTTGCCTGCTAACCAGCCGACCTCAATGCCAAGAGGTTCAAACCAATGATGAAAGTTGATAGCATGTTGCTCTGCTAGCAGCTCCGTGGGTGTCATTAACGCCACTTGTTTACCGTTAGCGATGGCACGCAGTGCCGCCAGTGCAGCAACCAGCGTTTTTCCTGACCCGACATCTCCTTGTACTAGGCGCATCATGGGGAAAGGTTTCTTCATGTCGGCTTCAATTTCTTGAACCACACGGGTTTGCGCCTGAGTAAGCGCGAACGGGAGGGCAGACAACAAACGCGTTTTTAATTCTTTCCGTGCTGGCAAAGAGAGAGCATGATGGCGCTGTGCACCGGCACGTACTGCCAGCATGCTCAGATGATGAGCCAGCAGCTCTTCTATGATTAAACGCGTTTGTGCTGGGTGTTTACCGTGTTCAAGCTCACTGAGTTGGGTGCCCGCCGGAGGACGGTGCAATATATGTAACGCTTCAGGCAGCCCGATCATGCCGCGGCTTAGCTCCTGTGGCAGCAGCTCTTCTATCGGCTGGGCATCCAGACGCTCTAGCGCCTGATCGGTCAGTTTGCGCAATGTGGCTTGACGAACGCCTTCGGTGGTTGAGTAAACCGGTGTCAGGGATTCTTGTAATTCGACAGATTGCTGCGCATCGCCCTGAACGCGGTATTCAGGGTGGATAATTTCTTTGCTGTTTTTGCCACGTTTGATTTTACCATAGGCGATAACGTACTGGCCCGGCGCCAGACTATTTTTCATTGCGGCATTGAAGTTGAAGAAGCGCATCGTCAGCACGCCGCTGCCATCGCTGATCTGGCAAGTCAGCATACGCTTGCGACCAAAAACGATATCGTTGCGCAACACCTCACCTTCCACTGTGGCATAGATGCCGGGCAGCAGATCGCCAATAGCATAAAGATGGGTGCGATCTTCATAACGTAGCGGCAGGTGCAGCAGCACGTCCTGCACGGTTTCCAACCCTAGGTGTGCGAGTTTAGCAGCCTGACTGGCACCGACACCCGTGAGGGTGTTCAACGGTTGGTTATTCAGCAGGTGGCTTTTCATTGGTTATTTCGCTATTCGGCGGTGGATTGTATTGCCGCCCACCACGCAGTGTCGGTAATGACCTGACCCTGATTGTCGCTCAGCGAGCGGGGGAGTTTTTTCCGCTTTGCCACGCGCGCCAGCACGGGATAACCCCCCTTCAAACAGCACGCGCTTTTGTTCATCGTCATCAAGCATACCCACTTCTCGTTGGTACATGCCTACATTCTGAAGCTGGCGCTGAGCTTCGTAAAGAATCAGCGTGGAGGCGACCGAGACGTTCATGGATTGCACCATGCCGATCATTGGAATGATGATATCCTGGTCGGCTAGCACGAGCGCTTCTTGGGTGATACCGGTTTTTTCCTGGCCGAGCAGGATGCAGGTCGATCGTATGTAATCGACCTTGCGAAAATCCACGGCCTTGGCGGAAAGATTGGTCGCTAGAATTTGCATGCCTTGCGTTTTTAAATGCGTAACGGCATCGGCGGTGCGAATAACAGCGGAAATGTTGTGGGGTTTGTTTGCCTGCTCCATACACACCGTCAAATCAGGTTGATGGCTGGTCAGCATATCTTTAATGCGGGCGTAGCGTTCTAGTGTCATACGATGTCTCTTGCGTTATCCTGATCATTTTCGCGACCGGGATAGTTAGGGCTATCACTGATATGGTGGCAATCAGTTGCGATTACGGGTCACTTTGATGACATCGGGCATCACGCGAATTTTACGCATGACGTTAGCGAGATGTACACGATCGCGTGTGGTCAAACAAATAAAAGTGCTATAGACGCGACCATCCCGCTCTTCCGTATTGATGCTCTGGATATTGGAGTTGGCGGCATTAATCGCTGCGGTCAGGTTAGCCAATGTCCCCTGATGGTTGAACATTTCGACTTTAATCTCAGCAATAAACTCTTGTTCAGTAACTTTATCCCACTCGACGGCCATGAATTTTTCTGGCTCTTTCTGATAGCTGCGAATATTGCGACAAGACTCATGGTGGATAACCAAGCCCTTGCCTGGGCTAACGTGTGCCACAATGGGATCGCCCGGGATCGGACGACAGCATTTGGCAAAGGTAATCAGCACGCCATCCGCGCCTTTGATTGGCAGTTTGGGCAAACTGGTGCGCTCTTGCTGTAATGGCTTTTCATCCAGTAGGTTTTTCGCCACCACTACGCTCATGGCGTTACCGAGGCCAATTTCAGCCAGTAGGTCATCCGGCGTCGCGAGCTTCATGCGGTCGAGTTCAAGCTGAATGCTATTTTGCGGAATATCGCTGAGTTTTCTGCCATTACCCAAAGCGTGGTTCAACAAGCGACGTCCCAGGCTCACCGAATCGTCGCGCTTGAGATTCTTCAGTATTTGGCGAATTTTGGCGCGCGCGCGCGAACTGACGACAAAGTTCAACCAGGCTGCATTAGGACGAGCGCCCGGCGCTGTAATGATCTCTACCGTCTGCCCGCTGTTGAGGGACTGAGAGAGCGGGTAGAGCTGTCTGTCTACACACGCGCTGACGCAAGCGTGGCCAATATCAGTATGTACTGCGTAGGCAAAATCGACCGGCGTCGCTCCAGCAGGAAGTTCTATGATGCGTCCTTCTGGGGTAAACACGTACATTTCATCTGGGAAGAGATCGGATTTGACACTCTCGATAAACTCGAACGAGCTACCTGCACTTTGTTGTAGCTCCAACAGGCTTTGCATCCAGCGCTGAGCGCGTACCTGCGCTGTGGTGCTGCTTTCGCCTTCTTTGTAAGCCCAATGTGCTGCTACACCCATCTTGGCCATCTGATCCATATCTTCCGTACGAATCTGCACTTCTACTGGCACGCCGTGCAGCCCAATCAACGAGGTATGCAGTGATTGATAGCCGTTAGCCTTTGGAATGGCGATGTAATCTTTGACGCGACCGGGACGCGGTTTGTACAGGCTGTGCACCTGTCCCAGCACGCGGTAGCAGGTATCCAGCTCTTTTACGATCACCCGAAACGCGTAAATATCCATGATGGAGTGGAAACGCTGTTCTTTCAGGTGCATTTTGCAGTAGATGGAATAGAGGTGCTTTTCGCGTCCACTGACACAGCAGGGAATACCTGCTTCGTTCAGCCGCCCTTCAATTTCGGAAAGGATTTTTTGAATCATTTCCTGGCGGTTGCCACGTGCAGCTTTGACGACTTTCTTGATCACCCGGTAGCGGTTTGGATACAGCGCCTCAAAACCCAGTTCTTCCAACTCGGTTTTTAGATGATGGATACCTAAACGGTGTGCTAGCGGACTGTAGATTTCTAACGTTTCGCCTGCAATGCGACGACGTTTATCGGGGCGTAGCGATCCTAACGTACGCATGTTATGCGTACGGTCAGCCAGTTTGATGAGAATGACGCGGATATCCTGCACCATCGCCATAATCATCTTACGGAAGTTCTCCGCCTGCGCTTCTTTCTTGTCGCGAAATTTTAGCTTATCCAGCTTCGAGACACCATCTACCAGTTCGGCGACACTTTTGTCGAATTGTTGTTCAATATCCTGATAGGTGGTGGGTGTATCTTCGATGGTGTCATGCAACAGCGCTGCCATCAGCGTCTCATAATCAAGACGCATCTCCGCCAAAATACACGCTACGGCGACGGGATGAGTGATGTAGGGTTCACCGCTGGAGCGCGCCTGCCCCTCGTGAGCATCACGTGCAACAATATAAGCCTGCTGAAGGCGCTTGATCTGATCTTCCGGCAGATAGCTCTGAATCAGCAGATTGAGGCTTTCGAAGATATACAAAGGCGACCCGTAGCGAGATTAACGACGACCTTCAACAATCGCGGTGACCGCTTGGATTTCTGCGGCTTCTTGCTCTTGCTGTTCCTGACGCTCACAAACATCCATAATCTGGTTGTTGATCAGGCCTTCTTCGATCTCGCGTAGCGCGATAACGGTGTATTTATCGTTCTCTTCAGGAATCAACGGATCTTTTCCGCCTGCTTGCATCTGGCGGGCGCGGCGAGCAGCGACCAACACCAGGTCAAAACGGTTACCAATTTTTTCTACAGCGTCTTGAACAGTTACGCGTGCCATAATGTGCTACTCCACAGGAAATAAAATGACTGCGCATCATACTGAAAGTGACGTCAGTCTGACAATAGTTTGGTGATTAAAGCATCATGCCGCAGTGCCTGACGGCTCAGCAATAAGCGTTCAGCGCGGATGATGGTTTTCAGATCGGACAGCGTCAGATTGAAATCATCGTTAACTATCAGATAATCGTATTCCGCATGGTGTGTCATTTCTGCTATTGCCTGTGCCATACGGCGTGCAATAACCTCATCGCTATCCTGGCCGCGTCCACGTAGACGGCGGCTTAGCTCTCCCTTGGACGGCGGCAGAATAAAAATACTGCGCACTTGCGGCATCCGGAGGCGGATTTGCTGCGCGCCCTGCCAGTCGATATCCAGGAAAACGTCTACGCCGGTTGCCAGCACCTGTTCGATGGCGGCTTTGGCCGTGCCGTAGTAGTTCCCAAAGACTTCCGCGTACTCAAGGAGAGCATCTTCCTGAATCATACGCTTAAATTCATCCACGGAAACGAAGAAATAGTGTTCTCCGTGGTTTTCTCCCGGGCGTTTAGTGCGGGTTGTATAGGAAATCGATACTTGGGTGTCATACAACGACTGCGTTTTAAGTAACGCATTTATTAAGCTGGATTTTCCCGTGCCGCTTGGGGCGGAAAAGATGTATAACGTGCCTTGAGCCATAGTGATGAACGTATATATCGTGAATGTGATGGATCGGTTAACTGTCTCGATTACGCGAATTTTCGCATTATACACGCTGTAATCTTTACCGTCGCGTCGCCTGACACCACATCATGTGATGACCTGATTCGTGATCGTTTTCGATAGTTTGCTTAAATTTTCCTGTAATAAATATTTTTCGCGCGTTTTTTAGTTTCTGAGGCGTTTGGGTGTGTGCAAGCATAATGACAGAAACGTAAAGGATGCGCTTATGAGACAATCGATTCTGCATTACGGCACGATGCTGTTCTTCCTGGTGCTACTGCAATCATTGATAATACTAGTGCGAACGTCGATATCCGATTCCGCTGTGCTGGCAGTGACGCATGTAGCTCAGGAAAAGCGTTTCTATATGCTGGGATCGTTATTCCTGGCGGCAAAGACTGGATAAAACGCTCTATTTATCGCCGGAATCGACAAAAAGACCATTACCTCACCGCCACTCTTTTCAAATAGTAAAAATAATCACGCGCTGGATTAAGAAGGGGATAAAAAAGATCCGCTGTATTCATAAAATCTCATTGCAACAGTAAAAGGCTATCGAGCGCTTGTATGATCACTTACGTAGGATACGATACACTCATCAAGCTCTCCATTGGAATCATTAGATGAATTTAAGTATAACAAAATAGCGTTTGTAGTAACGAGGGAGATAGTTAAAAAAATATATTATTCATGAACTCATCAATTATTCCTATGTCCTAATTTTTTTAAAGATGCAACAGTTTATGCTGGAGCTACAGTAATATGTCGGTGATTACCTCTTTCTTACAGTATATATTAGGCTGTTTCTTAACATCTCGGTCTATTATCGCCGATTTGATGATGTCACCTCTCTTTCTGGCTCTGCTATTGCTAAATTTATACCTGCACTGATCGAATTATCGCTCAGTGTACTATTCACCTTCTTCTTAATGTGGATACTCTCTCTGGTGGCGCTATTTTTATCGGTTAATAGGCCTCTCTGTTAGTATTGGTTTCTGTTGCAGCTAGTTACTACATGACATTTTTAATGTGGTTATTGGTTGCAGCATTATTGCCGAGGTGATGACGACCGATATCGATTTTTCAAAGGAGGTGATTGGCGGGCAATTTATGGTCTTGACGCTGTGTGTCAGCGCCATACCTCTAGCAATAATCTAGAAAGCTGATTTTCGCAAAACCCTGATTTAAAAATTAAAAAACACCGGGGAAACGGATAGCGCCAGTGGTAATATTACTCGCTATAATTACGTTGGTCTGGGGCACCATAGAATATTTGAGTAATGCGCAGATTAGCTCCTTCTTTGAGCTGTAACTGGTGACTTCCACATTGGAGACAGCACTCACCGTGATGCGTCAAGAGACTCGTTTGATGGAATGTCTGGCATAATGCCAGTGCTACACGAGTATTGAGATAGAGCTGGCATTCTTTAGACAATGAATCCTGACAGACAATATCGAAACAGAAGCGTAGGACGTGTTCATCCACATTGGATAGCGCGCTTCTATCCAGAGTGCTATTAAACGCTGAGCGCCATTTTGCCGCGCATGTTGCTCTGTTAAATCCAGCGCGTTTTTACAAAGAGTAAGCTCATGCATATTGCCGCTATACAGGCCGTTTGCCTGTATAGCGGATCGGATTACCTCAGTTATACTCTCCACTAAGGCTGATGTGGGCATTTTCACTGATTTTATAAGTCACGCCTAACGTAGCACCTTGCTGGAGCACAGCGGGAAGCAGGATATTTCCCATAACCTCCTCTAACGTTGTGTTACGTTTTGCGTAGGTGTAGCCTGCGCGCAGCGTCCAATCGTCCAGAATCTGGTAGCTGGCGCCCATTTTCCAAACATTCTGATTACGATAACCATAAACGGAGCCAACGCAGTGGAAGCCAAGTTATAACGGTTGTAGTCGCGCCAGACGACGAATTTGGTCAGTAAGCTGGTACGAAACCCCCATATCGAATTGCTCTGGCATATTCATTCTGCCACCAGATGCTGTTAGCAGTGTATCTTTATAATAGCCATCGAGTTTGCCGTAACGCACTTTAGTCGCATAACTAAAACCAAATTTGCCTAACGGGTCATGTCCCAAAGCAGGCCTGTACAACCTCCAGCACCGTAAGCCTGTTGCTTCCTGCTGTTTGGTACGCTGGGAATGTTGTTAATTTTGGGTTATAGTACGCCCAAAATTGGCGAAATGCCTACGGCCCAGATCTGGGGTGATTTTATAGCTCGCGCTGGGTTGAAATTGTGCAAACATTAACCCTAACTTAGAGCTTTTTATTCCATTCAAAACTGAAGAGCCGATGGGGAGCTGGTAGCCAGGGGTTGGAGTATGAAAGAGAGAGCCCTGCGCCCCCATAGTGTCATGCCAACGTTGGTTTTGGGATTCAATTGATAGTTGAATCCAAATTCGGAAATCTTAGCAATAACATTATTAGATTTCAATATGTGCGGAAAACTATAATCTGCTCCCTGGCTTTTCGTCAATCCTGCAGAGGAGGTGGGAATGGTGATCGTTTCATGAACAAACAAGAGTTGGCTGCCAATATCAACGCGAGTGCCAACCTGTGACATCCCCGCAGGATTCGTGACTGGCGACCAAGGCGTCTTGTGGTAATGCAACAGCATGCCGTCATGCCTGCAGATTTAACACCGTAACCGGTCAGGAAAGCGCCATTTTCTGCATAAGCGACGGTGATAAACCCATTGAGTTGCAAGAGTATTAAACCTGAGAGGAAATAAAATGCACGTATTATATTTTTATGAATAGACGCAGAGCAATTTTTTTTCTTGTTATTTACATGTTAGCTCGTAATACTTTCTAAAGCGATAGTATACTCCAATTTTTTTAATCATTTTCACTAGCTCCGATAAAGAAATATGATTGTTTAGTGAACGATATCTTTGAAGCCGGAACATGCGCTGACAACATACTTAAGTTGGGGTATTAAATACGTAGAATCATTATGTGATCATGATCTGAAAGATAAATAAAATCTTCACAAAACATTGTGCAGTGCTGTGAAAGATAATTAGCGTTTTATGAAAAATTAGACATGAGTCTACATTATTTTTTCTTATCCTAGACCAAGGGAGGGGGAGCAGTAAGAAAAAATCAGTGATGATAGTTGGAATAGATGCTTGTAGCGACGATATCTTTTCTGATTAAAATCTATACCTTTATATCGGTAACGGAGTTTAAAATATAGCTATATCTCTAAAGAAAAATGATAAAAAAAGAATGTAATACTTTTTTTAGGTATCAAATTTAAGGTGCTTGAGCAAGAAAGGCCTTACCTGTTTTCTAGCATTAATATTAATTTTGTTTGGATGTTATAACTTTATATTATTACCACGTCTGGATGTTTGGGGGGCAACGGCAAAAGAGGTCGCCATGCCTTTGCCTAGCGATACGTTGATTCCAGGTAAACCTATCTGGAAAATGACTGTAGCGACTACCATTGATGCTCCGCCAGAAAAGATTTTTCCCTATTTTTTTGCAAGTCGAGCAGGATAGGGTGGTATTTTATAGCTTTGATGTATTAGAGCGTTTTTTTTGGTTTCGGTATTTATAATACCTATAATATTGAGCCGAAGTGGCAACAATTAAGCGCTGGTGATTTCGTTACCTTTCATAAAAGTAGCATGGGAATGCGGGTTCATTCCGTTACGCCAAATAAAAATATTACGATGATCACTCATGGGCTAGAGCCGAATCACCCTTACTGCAAGGTAAAATGGGAGATGTTACTGACACAGTTGTTCCCCGCACAGGATGGAGACTACGTGGCCTGGAATTGGGATTGTAATCTTTTCTCTTTACCTGATGGAAAAACCTGTGTGGTTGTGCGTTGTTTGGCGAGCGCGCAAAGAAATCCATTATCGATCCTTTTCTTTAAACATGCCTTTACTCTCCCGTCGGACATTATGGATATCGAAATACTGCGCCGCGTAAAACATTTAGCTGAAGGTACCTATCCATCCTGCAAAGCGTGTGGAATGATCAAAACATCTACACAGAATAGGCAGGAAAAATACAACTAAAGTATGGGCTTATTCTGTCAAAAATCACAGATGCTGATGGTATAGGCACAGTGTGCTTTGTCTCTAGCACCTGGCTATCGCGTCGCCAGTGTAAGGATATCTTATGATTGGATACCGACTAAAATCTAAAGGTCTAGGAATACACGACTGACTCAAAGATAAGATTGGAGTCACACCCCGGACGTGGAAAATATTTACTTTGGTTTTTCGCTTATTACCGGGAGCCGCCCGATTGGCGAAGTATCCTGTTATTGTACCGATAGTAAAATGGAGCTTAATGTTCAGCCCTTACGATCAGCGTTTTACCCAGGGCGTGACACTGTCGTTGAATGTGGATTTATCTGACTCGGCTGAACAAACACCGGTTCCTATTGATTTGATGAAGAAGGCTATCCGGCAATCCAGCTACATTCTTGCTTTGAATTGGTGTCTATGTCGTAACACGCATCATTGTGTCAATCATCCTCATGATATCGCCTGTATTTTTTTCAGTAAAGCGGCACAGATTACTGAAAAAAATGGGTTTGGCCGACGAGTTACCGCAGAGAAGGTATATCTGTTTGTCGATCGCGCTGCGGCAGAAGGTCTGGTTAGACAAGCATTATGGGTAGAGGTTGAACAGTACGTTTGGGGCTTTGCAGATGAAATGATGGAAAACTTTCTTGAGTTTTGTTTTTGCTTTTCCTGCTGTTGCACTGCCATCAATATTGCCAGAAATGGAAAACTGGATATTCGTAAACAGTTCAACTCCATTGCCTGACAGCTGAGGTCAATGATGAGTGCATTCTCTGTGAGCGGTGTGCCCCTGTGTGTCCTCAACATGCCATCAGCTTTGATTTCATGCAGGCAAATATATCTGAAAATTGTTTTGGCTGTTGGCTGTGCACTGACGAATTCCAACACAGGCTATTAATTTGTTTTTTCACCAGCCACTTAAATATTAAGTAGAAGACTATTTCTCGGGTTTGAAGATCGATATCAAAAATTAATATATACATGTTATTGACGTGCAAAAATAGGATAATTAATAAGAGGAAAGCCACATTATGTATTCTCATAAAATTATTGTTGTCGGCGGTAGCGCTGGCTTGTCTTATGCATTGTAACTTAAAGAAAATAATCATGACTTTCTTCTCCTGACCGATGTGCTTGGTGGCCAGATCTGTTACTTTGAGCAAGAAAAGGTGAACTTTGGCGAATATTTTTTGATGCAGAGTTATCACTTCTCCAAAAAGCTTGTGAGAAAGAAAACCTGGATCAATCCTTTTATCGTCAAATGCCATAATAGTGAAAATGAATATTTTAATACGCTGAGCTTACACTCAATAAAGCGTCTTCCGCCATTGATTAAATTTTATCGTGCGCTTTATATCTTTATTCAGCACTATGACCGTTACAAACAACGCTGCCAAGTTATTCCACAACGTGACGCGATGGCGGCCGATCCCTATATTGCTGAGATGTTCCATCAGAGAGCAGCTGATTTTATTCGTGAAAAGGGGTTCGGAAAAGCAGCGTTTGATTATGTATCAAAATTTTCGTATGCATGCACTGGTGTGGATATGGAAAACATCTTTGCGCTAGATATGATGAACTGCTAGTAGACTGAAAATTCGTTGTTAGTGATGTCGTGCTGTAGCTCGTCTTGAAAGGATAGTTTGCATTTTTGCCAATACAGCGCGGCCAGGATAAAGAGAGCAGAAAGTAACAGTGTAAGCGGAAGAAACGTCAGAAAGGTAAACCGTCAGGCTTTACCCATTTCAGAGACGGGGCAGTAATGAAGACGGCAATGGGGAAGCATTCTGATGCAATGTGAAACTCTACGCCAGAAAGCCATTCGGGCTGGTTTGGGTACCGTGATGGTGCTGGGATGAATTGAATCGCTATATCTCCCACTCTGATGTTTAGTTGAAAGCCGCGTAGCTTTGTGACGGCATTCATTAATGTCACCAGATTATTGTGCATCAACCAGACCAAAAGCGCCCTAGTCATCGACTGGCGTGCGAATAAAAATGAGCGTTGGGCTAATGTCCGCATCTTTGATCTGATTAACAGATAGGCTCCAGGCGGGAGGAAGTTTTGCTGGGAGCGGCATTATGATCACATCACTAATTTCAAGGGCGTTATGGGCAAATTAGAGAAGAACAGTAGATGCTCTTGTCATACGTTAGGCCGATCGCGCGAAAGAAAGTAAGCTAATTTGCGCACTGAGCCGTTGGAGATCGTCTCTGATATCTTCACAGAGCTTTTCCCTGTAGCGGTTGCAATGCTTTCAATAGCGACCAGGCGCGTGTGGTGATGCCTTTCTGCCTGATCGAGCGCCAAATTTGCCGTTAATTGCAAATCACGTTTTACGATTTGTTATGATTCTACAAAGGTAGAAAGTAACAGCAATAGCAATGGAATACCCCAGTGCAGAGAATCAGCCAGCGGCCCCGTTGTTGCGCGTGTTTATGCTGTGAAATTACGTCACTACTCCTTGGTACCACGTAGATATAACTAAGCCTATCGTAGTGTAACACAATATGAAGAACCAGAAAACCAGAGCACCCTAAAATACGTCGAGACATAAATACGTCTACGCGCTCTTTAAGTATATCAATCTCATGTAAATCGATCGGAAATTGTTTTGAAAGCAAAAGACGAAAAAAGAGCCCAGATAGGGCTCCCAGAAGAGGGGAGGCAAGTGTTATTCTTCGCTCAGAATAAACATGCCGTAAGGATGAATCTGCAGGTAGAGATCGTCGCCCACATTAGGTTGCAACTGGGCGGCATTCACTTGTAACAGATTGCCCGTGCCACATGACGCTCACCTCACACTGTGAGCCCATATAAGCCACATGGTGCACTGAGAAGTGAGAAGCGCTGGCTTTCATCACCTTGCGTATTGAGCGTAATAACTTTGGGGCGTATGTGCACGGTGAATTCCCCTTTTTCCGCGCCGAAATAATCCGGTTTAGGAATACAATAGCTGAAAATCTCTACGATGTCGGCCAGTCGCTGAGCGGGGAAAATATTGGCCTTGCCTATAAAACTCGCCATAAAACGTGAAGCAGGTTGACGGTACAGCGCTTGTAGCGACCCTATCTGCATGATTGTGAACTTTATTCATCACCAGTACACTTCAGACACGGCAAAGGCTTCGCTTTGATCATGTGTGACGTAGAGCGACGTGATGTTGAACTTCTGCTGCAATTCCCGGATTTTTTCCCGCATGCTGCGACGCAAGTTGGCATCCAGGTTACTCAGCGGCTCGTCAAAAAGCAGTACTTTAGGTTTGAGAGTCAATACGCGGGCTAACGTCACGCGCTGCTGGCTGCAGGAGATCTGATCGACATAGCGATCGGCAAAGGCTTCCGGGTCCACTAGTGCCAGCGCTTCGTTAACCCGATCGCGAATTTCGCTTTTGGGTATGCCGAGCATCTTCATGCCGTAGCCAATATTCTCTCCCAGAGAATATGTGGGGGAACAACGCATAGGACTGAAACACTATGCAAATATCACGTTGCTGGATAGAGCGGTCGGTAACGTCTTCACCGTCTATGTAGATTCGGCCTTCACTCGGTTTTTCCAGTCCGGCCACCAATCGCAGCACGGTGGTCTTGCCGCAGCCGGAAGGGCCGAGCAGTGTCACCATGTGTTCCTTGGGAATGGTCAGATCGAGATTTTCCAGTATGGTGTTGGTGACAGAATTTTTTATGCCTTTGATTTAAAATAATTTTTACGCGTTGCCAGCTCTGCTTCATCGGTGGCGTGTTGGGTTAATACAGCATTCACGATAGTCACCTTCTGATTATTGTGCGTTTTTGGCTTTGGAGCGGGGTAGTGCGAGATTCCCTAATCAAATAGTCAAACAGGAAAATGATCGCCAGCATCACCACGATCAGGATAAGAGCCGTAGGCGATAGCCACCCCATATTCACCATCCCTCGACACGGTTCAAGATATAGGCGGTGGCGACGCGCACAAAGCTGTAGATCAACGCGGAAAGAATAGCTGGGTGCAGCAGCGGCAGTAATATTAGACGATAATATGCATTACGCCAGCCCGCAGGCTGATAGAGGCTTCGTTCAGTGATTTATCTAATTGACCAACCCTGCGATGCCAGCGCGAATCTCAACCAGCACGTTGCACATCACCATAGAGATGATGACGATGGCAGCGGTGCCAGTCAGATAGAGGGGCGCGCTATTGAACGCCAGAATATAGGAAATCCCTGCTACGGTGCCCGGTATAGCAAAGCAGAGCATGGTGGTGAACTCGATGGTTTTATTGCCACGGAACTCTACTGGCGCACCACGATATAGGCAATTAACAGGCCGAATAGCGCGGTGATGGGGCGGCGATCCCCCGCGTAGAGCAGCGTATCGAGCAGTGAAGGCCAGGCACCATCGCTAAACCCTTGTCCGAAGAGGGTAATAAAGTTTTGCAGTGTCAGCGTGTAATCAACACCCCAGTTAACGGTGAAGCCACCGTAGAAAATGCTGCTGTACAGCAGATCATTAAACGCCACCCATGCAATCAGAATAGAGGTGACACCCCACACCATCAGGCGCGGCAGTGGTTGCACATCGCCCCGGCTGAATTTGCCGGAAATGGTGACGTAAGAACGTTTCCCTATCCAGAGATATTGGATACAAAATATCATCAGTGAGAACACCAGCAGAATCACGCCTAACGTACTGGCTGCCTGGTAATCCAACTGCGCACCGGTGATGTAGAAATAAATCTGCATCGCCAGCAGTCGAAGTTACCCCAGTACCAACGGGTTACTAAAATCTGCTAGAGACTGCACGATCACGATCCGGAAGGCGTTTGCCAATGCCGGTTTTAAAAACGACAGAAAGATGTAGTTAAAAGTTTGATAGCGGTTGGCGCGCAGCGTATAGGACGCTTCTTCCAGCGACGGGTGAATGCTTTTTATTGCACCGTCGAGGATCATGAATGCCATTGAGGTCAAAGCCAAAACTTATACAATCTAGATGCCGGTGAAGCCTTACAACCAGTTGGTGTTAGTAAGCTCGAACCAGGAAACCATCAGCTCAGTCACATAGCCGGAATGGCCCATCATCAGCGTTACGCCCAGTCCGACGATAAATGGCGGTGTGACAATCGGCAGAATGAAGAACGCGCGCCCGACAATGGTGGTACGCTTGGCAATACGCGAAGTGTAAATCGCCAGCACCAACCCAAAGAAAGTACACCCAAAGCTAACGGCCATGGCGATCAGGAAGGAGTTCCAGATCACCTAAAGACTGTGTGATTGCTCCAAAACTGCCATAAAACCCAACGGTACAAATTCGCCCGCGCTGTTGGTAAACATGGGAATAAAAATGACAATACTGGGGTAGAGAATAAAGATACCGATGAGCACAATGATGGTTATTAATAAGCCGATAACGAAGAGATCACCTCCCAGCCATTCCAGGCGTGCCGTAGCTAACATCATGATCGTGTCTAACGTGATAAAGATGCCGATGGTGGCATACCACATAGCCTGCTGTGCTACGGTGGCGCTGATTAACATAAACAGCATGCAAAAAGAGCATAGCCGGCATCAAGCAGTTGACGATCTCGCTGCTTACGCGAGCTGGCGTTACGTAGACGCAGCAACAGAGCGAAGGGAAGCAACAGCCACAGCAGGCTGATATTGACGCCAGACCAGCCGTAAGCGTGCAGCACTTCTTCCTGGGTGGCACGGCACAGGCCGTAATCCAAACTCCATGCAGGCATCAGAGCGAACGAGAGCGGGATAACGCCGAGCCAGAGAAAGATGGCGTCCAATGCCTGCGGGCGTTGAGCCGAGGCGAGTGAGTGAGGCATGGATTTCCCTCTGAGTTGACGAATATACCCGTCATAATTCAAGTGACATGTGTGTTGGCAGCACTCATTATTCGGCCCTCTATGGGCCTTACTTTTAATAAGGCCGCCGTAAACGGCTTTCCTGAAACTCGAATAGGGTATAGCCACATGGCGATGACTTACCTGGACTGATGACAACGCATGTTATTAGGTGAAACACGGACAAGCCCAAAAGAGTTTGTCAGCAATCTAAGCCCTGGCTTATGCTGGGGCAGTGTGCTTATTTGCCCATCTTGACTTCATTCATACATTTGGTTATAAGTGCTTTATGCACATCTTCTGCGCCGTATTTATCCATGTCGTAATTGATTAATTTCAGCTCTTCGAGCTTCAGCGACAGCGGTGATGCTTCGGCTTTAGTGTTGTTCAGGATCTGGTAGGACTAGCCCTTCTGCTAGGATAGCTCTTGTGCGTCTTTTGACAGAGCTCAATCGACGAACAACTTAGCATTTTCCAGATTACACGCATTTTTCAGGATGCTGACGCCACCCACTTCATAGCTGGTATCTTCACAAGGCGATACCAGTTGCAGTGGGGCATCATTCTCTTTTTCCTGTGAGTAATCATGCAGGAAGCCGATGCCGATAGCACTTTCGCCACGGGCGGCGTTACGTGCCGGGGCAATACCTGATTTGGTGTATTGCGACACGCTGGCATTAAGTTTTTTTAGGTAATCAAAGGCCTGATCTTCACACCACAGTTGCGAGAAGGTGGTCAGGGTGGTGCAAGCATTACCAGAACTTTGTGGGTCAGTAATCTGGATGTCCCCTTTGTAGATGGGGTTGATGAGACCTTTCCAGTATTGCATACGGGCAGGTTTTTCTCTTTCAAACGCTCGGTGTTGACGCCGAAACCGAGAATCCCGATGTAGACGGCAGAGGAATAATTACCTTTGCGTTTCTCTGGATTGCGGAATTACGGCATGATATTCGCTAATTCAGGGGAGGCGTAAGGTTACAACAGATCCATTTCACCCGCTTGTGACTGCGGATCGAGTATGGTGCCATACCAGACATCAGCCTGAGGATTGCGTTTTTCTGCTTTTACTTTTGCCAGCGTACTGCCAGAACCGTTGCGGATGAAGGAGGTTTGCGCGTCATACTTTTCACCAAATGCTTTGGTTTCTGCTTCACAGAAGGTGTTGGTGGTACTGCAACACCACGAGACGGCCTTTGGCTTGTGCCAAGCCTGACAGTGTAGCTACGCGATCCCTGTAACGATAAGGACAGAGAGAAGAGAAAGTTTCATAATGCTTCCTTTATTGTCAGTGGTTAACAGCGTCAGGGCGGGGCCCTGAAGCGTTTGCCCCGAGACGGGTGCATTTGCATCGACTGGTGCCCGCCATCGTCAATTGCATCAGCAACAGCCCGACACAGGCTCCCTCCAGTGTCAGTAAGTCAAAGAAACCGGACCAGCCGTAAATTGCATCCACCCTGCCAACACCGCACCAAGATAAGCGAACAAGCTGAGAAACCCGGTGACGGTTCCTGCTGCTTCCTTAATGGGCGTATTCCGTGGCCGCTTAGATCAATAAGCATCTGAGAGCCAAAAAAAACCAATACTGAAAAAGTTCACCGCTAACAGTGCTTAATGGTGAATCGGCACTAGCCAGATGGCGGTTACGCTGAGAAATAATCCCACCGAGAAAAGCAAAATTATCGATGCACGCTGACAACGAAACAGCAAGTCTGAGCCCCATCCGGCAAACAGTACATCCAGAAGGCCCACTAATTCGAACAGCATCACGGTGGCATTGGCTCTGAGTAAGTTGAATGCCGTGGCTTTCCGTCAGCCACAAATTGCCACAGTCATTCATGGCGATGCGAATCAGGTGCACCAGCACATAAGAGAGCGCGAGGATCCAGATGATGCCGTTACGCAAAATGGTACGATTCAGCATTTGCCCCTGACTCATGGGCTGGCTCTGTTGCTCCTGTCTCAACTCCAGCGGGTCGCGCGCCGCCCTTCTTCCCGTGGCGTGCCGTACAGTTGGTGGCAAAGTATGCCACCCAGCACAATCACTATCGCTCCCGGTATTAGTAGTGTCGCTTATCATCCCTGACTTACTGCCAGTGCGCCGGAAAGGAGAGGAACAGCAGCAGCACCGATATTGATTAAGGTGTTACAACATCCCCACCATAACCCACACGCGTTACGCGAATACCAGTGTGTCAAGATAACCTTGCACACGGCCGCCATCCCCTATCCCTGAAAAAACCGTTCAACGCCCAGACCACCAACAGTACCGGCAGGGAGGCGCTGAACGCGAACATGATATTCAGCACACCAGTTATCAGCAGGCCGAAGACCATCTGTGCCGGGTGAGATAAAATGCGGCGTAACCCATCACCATAGAAATCAGCAAACGTCCGCGCCAGTAGCGGTAGTGCGCGGTGATACTGATAGGGTCCTCGCTCATTGGGTTCTCTAGCGGTTGAGGGGATGTAGGAGAAAGTGGTGCAGGCAGTAGATGAGACAAGGTAGTAACCTGATAAGAATTTTTCCTAGTTCAGGAGACCTTTAGGGTAAATTTATAGGCCGCTTAACAATTATGCGAGTTCCTTTACTCCTTTGTAACATCCATTCGCCGCCCAAAGCATGCACTCGTTCTTCAATGCCGTGCAAGCCGAAGCCTTTCTGTACCTGTTCCGGTGTGCCGATACCATTGTTTTTGACTTCCAACATCAGCATGCCAGGTAGCGGTGTGAGGCGAACGCGCACCCGGCATGCATTGGCATGTTTGCTGATGTTATTGAGCAGTTCCTGCACCAATCGATAAAGCGTAAACACCACGGTATCGCCATTGGCAGCTGGAGTCGGTGATAATTGAACCTGAAATCGATGCTGCGTTGCGCGAAAGCGAACTCATCCGCCAGATGGTGCAACGCTTTTTCCAGTGACATTTCGTTTAGTACCGGCGGGTGCAATTGACGTAGCAGTTGGCGCGTAGTGTGGTACACGCGTTGCGCCAGTTGGGTAATTTGCGCAGCAGCCTGCGTTGTTAGCAACGGCTCCGGTCGGCAGGTGATCAGCGTCGCTTGTATCTGAATTACAGTGATATTTTGCCAGATGTCATCATGCAACTCGCGCGCGATGTCTTTGCGAATCTCTTCCTCGGTGGAAACCAGACGCTGCATCAACTGACGCCGCCTGTTTAACTCTTGCTCAAGACGTTGGCGATAGCGGTTCAGACGCTGGGCAAGCTGTTGTTGACGGCTGATAGTGATACCAAGACCAATACCGAGCAACGCCTGCGTGGAGAGAAATAGCTCCAGTCCTATAATGTCATGAAACGCGCCGCTCATCTGACGGGTGATGGTAATAAGTAAACTACCCAGTATGGCGCCAAAGTAGTACCCCGCCTTGCCAGCCGAAGATAGGCCATCACTACGTTAGGCAAAAACACTACAATCAGCAGTAAGCGCTCGACATCTGACGACAACGAAATTTGCACGCATACTGCTAGTGAGAAAAACAGAGAACACCAGACTAACAGGGAGGTGTGTAACGGCGGGTTAGAGAGGTATTGCGCCAGCAGGTTTTACAAGTGTTGTTGCTTGAGATACTCATGGATGAGGTAGATAAACGGAATCAGCAGTACGCCAACCGTCAGGCTTGCCCGCAGCGTATGGGGTGAGCGGCGAAGGCAAACCTGCGCCGGGCAGTGCT
Organism: Candidatus Malihini olakiniferum; assembly: GCA_051305815.1. GTDB lineage: Bacteria > Pseudomonadota > Gammaproteobacteria > Enterobacterales > Enterobacteriaceae > Symbiopectobacterium > Symbiopectobacterium olakiniferum_B. Next base: position 147,155 of record JBPPLV010000015.1, on the reverse strand, counting down.
ATTTGCAACAGGCTGTTGAGAGAAACGGCGATCAGCAACAACAAGAGCCGCTGCTAGTATAACGTGTAGCGATGCCATTGGCTGTGGGTCAGCTAAGCTGGGCAGCAGGCTGACCCATACGGACGCCAGTATGACTCACTGGGTTTGTAATTGCTGCGTATACAGCCAAAACAACAGAGCGGTTTCCACCCCAATGATCACTAGCCAGTAACGGCGTGTCAGCAAAATGAGCAACGCCAGACGTAGCCCTTATGGCAATAACAACACCGCCTGCTGACCGTTATCGTTGAGGTAGAAGCTGATAGTCCACAATGCGAGTTATGGCTCACGTCAAGAGCTCGGCAATGGCTTTGACGCTAATGTCAGCCACCAGAAGATAGAACACCTCGCGCTCACGTGGTGTTAATTCATACAAGGCATCTAATTTCTGCGGCGGGTGGCGTAGCGCGCGCATGGCATCAGCGCACAGGTAGGTCCCTCCTGCGTGCGCAGCGCCTGCACCAGCTCTTCCGGGCCACAGCGTTTGGTGATATAACCGCGCGCGCCGGCATCCAGCACACTTTGTACAAATGCGGATGTGTCATAAATACTGAGGATAATAGCGCGAAAATTCTGGCGTTTTTGCCGCAAACGCGCCAGAAAGGCAAACCCGCTCTCTTCTGGCATATCAATATCTATCATCGCGACATCAATATTCATGTGCAGCAGTGAAGACCAGGCGCTGGCGGCCGAGGCATATTGCCCGATCACCTGCATATCAGGCTCGAGTGAAAGTAATTGGGCAAAACCGGAAGGCACCACTACGTGGCGGTCAATCAAGGCTACATTAATCATATTTCTGTAACAGTCATGAAAACTTTCTGCATCATGCGCAGGAAAACACGGTTACAGCAACCACCGATCGATAAATTGTTGGGGGTTAACACTATTTACCGAGCGACAGATTAGCAGCCACACTGCAAAGAGTATTTTGCTTGCTCCAGATCGCCTTCCGTGGGGTAGCCATCACGCTTCCACCAGTAGTCAAGCCCGCCGATCAGTTCTTTGACCTCGAACCTTAGTATTAACAGCTTGAGTGCGGTTTGCGCCGACCCATTGCAACCGATACCGTCGCAATAGCAGATGTAGAGTACCGATTTATCTAATGTAACAGTAGTATCAAATGAGAGCTCTCGATGGGGTAAATTGACGGCGCCGGGAATGTGCTCGATGCGATAATAACTGTGCTGACAGAGCCATCAACCACCACGAGGTTCTTTCCTTGCTGGCGTGCCCAGTGCAGGTCTGCGGCGTCAATTGCAAACGTTAGTTTTTTCTGGCAGTAGTTGATTTGTTGAGTGATGGACATGGTTTCCCCTTTCGATGACATGATGTAACCCAAAGGGCGAGGATAGACGCCCTTGCCGTAAGCGAGAAAATAGCAGGTCTGTTAACGCGGTGAATTCAATTTTTTTTCAGGTATATGAAGTTTTTTTTGAGGACGTTTGCTAACGTTCTCACTGAGGTCTCCAGTTTATAGGGCTTGTGCGCGGCGAATCCCATCAGAAAGCCAGTAGGGTGTTGATGCAATCGGAGAGTGTCGATAGCCCCAGCAGGTCAACACCCACCTGGTGGGCGTACTCTACCGCCTCACGTTCGGGGATATCGCGGGTAAAAACACGCAGGGCATCTGTGCATGCCGCCGATGGACACCAGAGGCTCAATGATATCGGCCAGGTGCTCGCACCAGTCGAGCTAACATATCGCGCGCTCGGCATACAGCAGACGCATGGTGCGCACATGGGCACCAAAGTGACCATCTTCGATAAAACGTGCCAGTGTGAGTTGGAGAATGAGTGCACTGTGGCCGTCCAGAAGGCTGCTGGCCACAATCATGGGTGCTACCAGGGACGGCGGCAGCACCATATAGCCGATATACAGGCTGGGAAACAGTGATTTAGTGAAGGTGCCGATGTAGATCGTGCGCTCATGCAGATCCAATCCTTGTACACAGGCGGTGGGTTTACCCGCATAATGGAACTCGCTATCATAGTCGTCTTCGATAATCCAGCTTTGGTGTTGTCTGGCCCACTCAATGACGGCTAACCGTCTATCTAGAGACAGCGTTGCATCGGAAAAACTGGTATGACGGCGTCAGAAACACCGCTCTGGGCGGAACTTCTGAAGCGCCGCGGCGGTAAACGGCTGGTCCACACTCTGACCCCATGCATCCAGCGGCACCGGCGCGCTGATAAGACCCGCCGTATCGAACGCTTTGCGCGTGCCGTGATAGGCAGGATCTTCGAGAAAGATTTTGTCCACCACATCAAGCAAGGTATTGGCACACAGCGTGAATGCCTGCTGGGAACTGGTCAGCACCAGAACCCGCTCGGAAGTCGCGCGTGCACCACGTTCCAAATTAACGTGATTGATAATGGCACGGCACGGTGGCTCCACACCCACGCCCTGCGGTGGGCTGTGCAGCAGAGCATGAGTACCGTATTCTTTCAGTACCTTGCCGTTCCAGACGCTCCCAGATAGCGAGTGGGAAGCTGCGCATCTCCGACACGCCCGGTGCAAAAGGGCGAGAGATGAGGAAAGAAATCATGCACGCCACCGCCCGGAAACATGGCGCTACTAGGCTGGCTGAGGTGCGGCATCTCACTATCTGCATCTGCCTATGCTCTGCGAGGTTTCGACCTGGCAAACGTCGTGTTCTTTCAGAGACAAAGCTTCCACTGCCTACACGCCGCTCAATGAAACCTTCTGCATGCAACTGTCCGTAAGCCGATTCGATGGTGTCGCGGGAAACGCCCAGCGACGTTGCTAACGCGCGCGATGCGGGCAAATACTTGCCTACACATCCAGAAACCATCTAGAACAACTGGTATAGCCCGCTGTATGCGCATATGTAGTGAGCAGGGGCTCTGTGTAGAATCGCCGATCTAGGCTTTGATCGATTTAAGCTGAGCATGTTTAAAAAATTAGTCTATATCTCTTGGGATAATTGGCTGGGTTAATCCGGCCATTTTAGCGCTATAAATAGCGGGTACAACCTCTACTAGGTAAAACCCGTTTGTTCCCTTTTTTAGGAGTTAACGTCAGGCCATGTCATCTTCCACTTCACGTTCATCTATTCTTAAGAGTACGCAGACCCATCAAGATCGCCACGGTCTTTATCCTGATGCAATAACCGTTGAGCATTTTCGACACAATCCGGCGGCAGTGCAGGCGCGTATTGATGCAGCCTGTCACCGTGTGGGATGCGATCCGGCCACGGTGTGCTTGCTGCCTGTTAAGCAAAACCAAACCTAAAAGCAACCTGCGTATGGCGTATGCAGCGGGTTACCGTATGTTGAGTGAAAACAAGGTGCAGGAAGCGTTGGGTAAGTGGGAGGAAATCAGGATATGACCGATTTGCAATGGTCTGTCATCGGCCATTTGTAAACCAATAAGGCTCGGCTGGTGGCGCGTTTCGCCACCGAATTTCAGACGCTGGATCGCTGTTTGCAAAGTGAAGGGCGTTCTCTGGATGTGTTTATGCAGGTCAATACTTCCGGTGAAGTGAGTAAATATGGCCTCACGCCCGAGAGCGTACCGGCATTTATTCAGGCATTTGCTCGCCTTCAGTGCGTTTCGTATGCGTGGATTGATGACGCTGGCGCGTTTTACCAGTGAGGCTGAACGCGTATGCGAGTGTTTTGTGGCTTATTGCGTACCCTGCGCGGATCAATTGCGGTAGAGCGTTCCTGTAAGGATTGAGCTGGATGCGCTATCGATGGGGATGTCGGGTGATTTCGAGATAGCGGTCGAAGAGGGGGTACCGTGGTGTGCGTTGGACAAAGCCAGCTTCAGCGCTCGAGCCCTGCCTGACAGTCACTACTGGCCTAGAGAGCCATCGCAATAATGCCCATCTGCCACTGATGAATTAAATGTGACCATTTCAATTTAGAGGACAATACCATGTATGACGCTTCCCTTACCTTGACCGATGTCGATCCCGAACTGGCGGATTCCATCCTGAAAGGTGATAAAGCCGAAGAACTGCGGGATTAGGTTCCACAAATGAAGAACGCCGCCAGGAGGAACACGTTGAGCTGATTGCTTCTGAGAACTACGCCAGCCCGCTCGTGATGGCTATCCAAATTCCGCATTCACCAACAAATACGCCGAAGCTACCAGGCAAGAGCTATTACAGAGGTTGTGAGTTTGTCGATGTAGCAGAGCGTTTAGCCATTAAGCGCGCCAAGGCATTTTGACTGTGACTATGCCAATTGCAGCCTCATGCTGGCGCTCAAGCTAATGCAGCGGTGTTTCTAGCACTTACAAACCTGGGGTGATACCCCGTTAATTGGCATGAATCTGGCTCGGGGCATCTAACGCACGGCAATCCGTCCAACTTCTCGGGTCGTCACTACAAAATTGTGCCCTATGGGCTCGATCCTGAGACGGGGCTTATCGACTACGACGAGATCGAGCGTATTACACTAGAAACGCGTCCTAAAATGCTCATCGGGGAATTTTCTGCTTATTCGCGCCACAAAGACTGGGCGCGGATGCGTGCCATCGCGGACAAGTAGGTGCTGTCTTTTGGGTGGATATGGTGCATGTTGCCGGTCTGGTCGCGGCAGGGAAATACCCTAATCCGTTGCCTTTTGCCCACGTGGTAACCAGTACGACCCATAAAACCTTACGCGGTCCGCGCGGCGGCATCATCCTTGCTAAAGGGCAAAGTGAGGACTTCTACAAGAAGCTGAATGCTACCGTATTTTCTGGTGTTCGTGGACGTTGATGCACGTTATTGCAGCCAAAGTTGTAGCCTTCAAGGAGGCTCTGCGTCCTGATTTTATAACCTACCAGCGTCAGGTGGTAACGAATGCCCACGCCATAGTAGCTGTGCTGCAACAGCGTGGTTACAAGATTGTCTCGGGTGGGTACTGAATCATTGATGCTGATTGACCTTTCTGATCGCGCTTACACGGGCAAAGGCGCCGATGCTGCACTGTGGGTGATGCTTATATCACCATGAATAAAAATTCCGTGCCTGACGATTCCCATTTGCCCTTTGTCACTTAAGGATTACGTATTGGCACACCGGCAGTGAACACGTGCGGTTTTGGCGTCACCGAGTGTGAGCAATTGGCTGGTTGTGTGATGTACTGGATGCATTGGAACACGGCGAAAGTATACAGATGGCAGTGCGCGATCGGGTTCGTAAGTGGCTGTTGGATTTATGCTGTTGCCATTCGGTATACCCATAAACGACGGTGGGCCAGCACACCCTATGCTGCGTTGAAAAGGATAACAACGGCTGCTATAACAGGATAATCAAGATAGCCCTGTGGGGTATAGACAGCAAAGTGCTGAAGCAATTTTTAAAAATCGTCCAGTTAGGTTCGCTAACGGCGGTAGCAGATGATGCCTGTCTGACGGTTCAGGCGCTGGCGGTGCAAATCAAAAAACTGGAACAACACATGGGGTTCCTGTTGCTCAACTCTACTAATAAGGGCGTGTCGCTGATCCCTGAGGGTCAGCACATGTTGCCAGAAATCATGGCGATGGTCAGAACGGCGGAACAACTGCAATGCAAGGTTGATCAGTTGCGCCAGCATACGCCAACGACGTTATATATCGCGCTGAACAGCACGTTTTCGCTGGATATTAACACAGTATTATGAACTTTATGATGAATACGCTGCACGGTTATCGCATCGTATTTAGCAGTTCTGAATCGCCGGAAAACCTGATCAAACTGGCAAGCAGCGATGCAGACATGGCTGTGGTGATTGGCTGTCCGGCGCAATGTGATGACCCTATATACCTGATTGATATACTGAAGATGCCGATCGTGGCGGCGATGGCACCGGGCTCTACGCTGACACAGGCTCCTTTGATAAAACCGGTAGCGGAGTGCTTATATTCGCGTGTTCGAGCGCTTTGTGGCCATGCATCAGCCGTGGGTGAAGGGGGAAGCGGTTTACGATTCCGGCAGTGAACAAGTCAGTATGTCATTAATGAAAAGCCAAGGCGGCGTGGGCATTGTGTCGCAAGCGATTGCCGAAACGCATCAACTGGCGATGGTGCCGGATTTCAGGGATGCGCTGGATGTATATCTAGTGATGAAAAATCCCTTACTCTCTAAGCAAGATATCTCAGCGCTCAATGCGTTGCTTTCGTTGCAGGCGACAAACATGCCACCGGCATCTGCATGGATTTAGAGCGTCACATTAATTTTTCCCTAGAAGGTTCTTTCCGGCTCATTCATCTAAGCCGCGGCTGCTGCCAAAATCTTTACCGACCATATTGCCTTCGTTAACCGCTAACCGATGTTGGCTGCTGACCAGTCGCAGCAAACCGCTGCTGCTCTAGTTGCCAGATTTCCAGGAGAGCCTTAGGCGTGTTTCCAGCAGCGGAATTTGTGGCAGCGGGCGGCCATTCGAACGGTCCTCAACCCAAGAGTAAGCCAGGCTGGCATCGGTTTTATAATGATCGGTCAGTTGATAGCTTAAGCCGGTTTCACTACCCAGGGTAAGCGCATTGATGTTATCCGCGCCTAGCTTATGCGGGCATTGTTGGCATCGTAGCGAAACAGGATAAAATCATTCACCCGACCCGCATAGGCGGTACCCAGCTAGTCAGTCGCTCCTCTTTGTATTGAGCACAGACCCAACTGGGTGTTTTTCTCCGTTTTCAGGTTATCGAATGTACTGGCGCTGTCTCCGGGACCGTAAGTTAGCGAAAAAAGCTCCCAGTAATCGGGGAAATGCGTGGTGTAGCACACTCCGGCTGGGTTGTTCTGTTGACGTAAAATTATCGACCTGCGCACGATCCAGTCGCGTACCAGCAATAATCTTGTTTTGTGCGCTAGCCCCTCCCAGGTCAGTTCGCCGAACAGGCCATAATTGTGGAAACGGGCATCCTTGTCCCAGCGGCCATCATCTAAGCTGCGATGAGTATTCAACTAGGTGTCGACACCCGTTTGTAACTGGTAATCCTGCCACAGTCAGGTGGTCATCATCCTGCCGCCTACGGTGCGACGATCCAGACGCATTGCCATCGGCATTGACATACTCATGCCTCCCATCGACATGCGCCCGGCGTGCGTAAACTGAAGTTATCCATGACGTGGTCGGCATAATTGTAATAGGCTCTGGCTTCGAACTTATCGAGCAGAGAGCCAATGTTGATCTTTTCAAAACGCAGCCCCAGGCTCTCGCGCTGGAACTGAGAGCCATCCATGCTGCGCTCTGCGTAGCGTGCTTCGCCATCGCCTTTGCCTGCGGAAAGTTTTAGCAGTGTATCCTTATCTGGCGTCCACCCCAGTGCGATATCGCTGTTCCACTCACTCCCACTGTGAGGGAAACGGCGGTTGTCACCGTCCTTGTAGTCATTGGCGCGGATTTGTTTCCGGTCAGTCCTAGATAGCCTTGTTCGTTGCCAACGCTGATATCCGCATTTTTATCCCAGCGGCGGTTGGAGGCGGGCCAGCAGGCTGACATTTCCTTTGACATCAGCCTGCGTGAACTGGGGAAGTAACTGGGCGAAGCGCAGTGTGCCCGCCGAGTTATCTTGCCCCCACAACACGCTTTGTGGCCTCTTAATTAACGTGAGTACATCGTAACTTTCTAGCGAGATATAAGAGCTGGGTATATCCATGCGCGCTGGGCAGGCACCGAGCATTTCTCCATCGTTGGTGAGCAGTCGTAAACATGATCCAAACATGCCGAGAAACACCGGGTCACCGTTGGTGCCGCCATTGCGAATTTGGCTAAAGCCGGGGATTTTTTTTAGGCAATCTGACCCATCGCTAGCGGGGACGGGTTGGCGCGGCGTTTTGGGGGGGAGGTTACAATGTTTAACGGCGAATGACCGGAGCTGTCACCATCATCACATCACCTTCATCATGGTGGTGTGTGTTTTCTTCGCTGGCCGTTACCTGAATCGGTAAGGTGCAAAATACCGCCAGTGATGTAGTTAACATTTTAGTTTTTTTCATTATTTTCACCTGTCTTTGATCGTGCACATGACAAATGCGACGATCGGCAGCCACCTGATCCCGGTAAATAAAAGGTTATGTCGTTGCGAAAAGGCGAATGCACGTTTCGAACGAGATTAACTATCCCTGACCCATAAGCGCGAGGCTAACGGGCACAACGTTTCCGCAGCGTTAATGCTGATAGCCTGTTGATGCAGAAAGGGGCATTTACGCTGTGGGTGACAGATGAAAGCGTGGCGGCGCGCGCGGAAGATACGTGGCATCAAGCTGGGGCAAAGCGGAGGAATAATACAGGGGGTGGGGCCGTGTTAACAGGACCATCAGCCACACCGTGGGAATAAATATGCCGACGATAAAGGGCGCATGTATCAGCAGTTCGCAGTAGCCGCAGGCGAATTCTTCTGCCTGCATCATGGCGGCGTGATCGTGTGCAGCATGCGTCGCGCTGTGATGATTCGTCGCCATTTCGCAGGTTTGCTGTAATGGCATACGATCGTCGCGTCCCTTTGATATCACCGGAGCGACAAACAGCAGCATCACTGCCAATAGAGCCAGGCAGGCTGCGCTTTTTTGTGCCGTTGCATGTGAGACGATTATCGGGTCAGAGAAGCCAGAGTATAGATGCTCTGGCCGAAATGTCTATTTCTTCTGCCAGAAAGAAGCATAATTATCACCTTTTACAGCGTAACCCCACTTTATAAAAAAAGGTTACATCATGAAAAATGAAAATACGCTGACTAATGCAGTTATCGAACATTTAATTCGATTGGGAAGCGCAACCATTTATGAATTGCAAGGGACTTTTGGTGCATTGGCTTAAGAAATAAAACCCCTTGCTATCGGTATGAAAATGGCAGGGGCAGCATTGACATTACACATGCGTCCTGGTGACAACTTGATGGTTCACTATGCCTTAATACATGCAAAAAATGTGATGCACTGGTTATTAATTATTATGGTTTTACTGGCGCCGTAATTTAGGGAGATGTGCTTATGACATAGGGGCAACATATTGGCCTGGCAGGATTGGTTGTCAATGGTGCGTTAAGAGATAGCGATGCGATTATCGAATCTATTTTTCCTGTCTTTGCCCGCGGTATCTTGATTCGAGGAACGGAGAAAAAATAACCAGGCACGCTCAATGGAACGTTGATTATTGGTGATTATATTATCCAGTCAGGTGATATCATTGTCGGTGACTCGGATGGTCTGGTAATCATTGAGCGGGAACAGGTTAATAACGTTATTAACCTCTCCGACGCGAGAGAGAAAAAAGAAAATAACTATAAAAATAAAATTATCAATGGTACGACAATAGCGTAATTGATACAGCTGAACCGCGTCTTTGATTATCTCGATTTAAAATGAGGTTTTGAAAATGAGTCAGAATATAGAACGGGCAGCATCAGGGGTTAAACGGATCTAGCATCGGTGGTGTGTCGCCTTCTTATTTTTCCTGATTTATATCATTGCAGCAGCCGGTGCGCTTGTCGGCCTGGTTGATTACGCGTTTTGGTGTGAGAAAAGTCTTCACGTCATCCATGATCCTGACGTCCATCGCTACCGCACTGACAGGATTTGCCGGGTCCATTCTGCAACTTAAAATGTACCGGGTGTTGTTAGACGTTGCTGAAGGTCCACTGCCTATTAGCGTAACCTATACCATTAACAACTAGTTCCCGTCAAAAGAGAAGGGCATCGCCTCGGGCATTTTTTCTCTTCTATCAAGCTTGGTCCCATAATATGGAAAGAGGTCTTTTTGTTCTTTGCCCTTCCGGGACTGTAGGAAGTCGACATCATCAATAAAAAGAAGACGACTGCGCAGGTTCAAGAGAAGAAAGCCTACAAACGGATACCTTACCTGGACAGGTTTATTCGGGTACGCAATACCCTAAAGTAACAACAACCCAGCAAGTGTATCGCTCATGGAATGTGTTGGCTGCGGCCTGGGCTATTGCTTCCAGTTAGGGATTTCCAGTTTGTTGCTTGCCTGATTCCCACGTATCTGCTGTCGAAAAAAAACCTTTCTGTGGTCGGTATGAGGTTTGTCTCTACAGCACCCTGGTTTGGTGATGTACTGGGTAATCTATTGGGCGGAATCCTCTCTGATACGCTGCTGGATAAACGCAGAAAACTGGGCATGTTGCTCTCGGCCTTTTCGACATCAGTGATGATGCTGTGCATGCTCTATGTGCCTGATAATCTAGTCTTGTGCGCATTGCTGCTGTTTATGACCGTTTGTTGTTGAGCATTAGGTTCTCCGCATACATGGTCTACCCCATGTCTTTCGTGGCCAAAGATAAATTCCCGGTTGCTAATGCAATTGTCAAAATGGGGTAATTAGGCGGTGCGGCGTTATCAACTATGCGGAAGAAGACCACGCGGGAGCGTTAACTGAGCTGATGTCTCACATTCCTAATACACCGATCTACTGCACTGCCAATGCTATTGATTCGATCAATGGTCACCACCATCACCCGGAATGGCACTTCCACATATTAAAAACTGGCGACACGTTGGATATTAGTAATGATAAACAGTTGGTTTTTGTAGAAACGCCGATGCGGCATTGGCCGGATAGCATGATGACCTACATGACGGGGGATGTGGTGCTATTCAGTAACGATGCATTCAGTCAACACTACTGTGACGAGCGCTTGTTTAACGACGAGGTTGATCAAACTGAACTGTTTGAGCAGTGCCAGCGCTACTATGCCAATATTCTCACGCTGTTCAGCCGACTAGTGACGCCTAAAATCAATGAGATCGTCGGTTTTAATCTGCCAGTTGATATGATGGCGACCTCACACGGTGTGGTGTGGCGTGATAACCCGACGCAAATTGTTGAGCTGTATCTGAAAGGGGGCAGCGGATTATCAGGAAGACCGCATCACCCTCTTCTACGACACCATCACCAACAACACACGCATGATGGCGGATGCTATCGCTCAGGGCATCAACGACGTTGACCCGCGCGTTGTCGTGAAAATTTTCAATATCTCACGCAGTGATAAAAACGAGATTCTGACTAATGTGTTCCACCCCAAAGGGTTCTGGTGGGATAGTTCCACCATGAACAATGTCATGATGCCCAAAGTAGCGGGCATGCTGGAGGAATTGACAGGCCTACGTTTTCGCAACAAGAAAGCCTCTGCTTTCGGTAGCTATCGCTGGAACGGTGGTGTGGTTGATCGCGCGCAAATACGTTTTATCGATGCCAGCTTCGAAACTACGATTGCCTTGAAAGTCAAATAGCGTCCCGATATCGATGTACTGGAAATGTGCCGTGAGCATGGTCGTGAAATTTGCCGTCAGTGGGTGCTATCACCATTGCCGGAGGTAGTTCGCGCAACGCCGTAACAAGAATTCTGCGCCTGTGCAGCGAAAGCTGCTGCCGATCTGGGGCCACAGATGCGGTGCAGCGTATGTCAGTGGGTGTATGACCCGGCACGCGGTGAGCTGATGGAGGATGTGGTATACCAGGAACACCCTGGAGTCAAATGCCGGATAATTTCCTGTGCCCGGAATGTTCGCTGTGGAAAGACGTGTTTGATGCGCTGACTGTGGAGGCTGTATGAGTTACGGTATCGTTATTATCGGTTCTGGTTTCGCGGCGCGCCAATTGACGAAGAATATTCGCAAGCAGGATGCGGCGATCTCACTGTCGCTGATTGCGGCTGACGACATGGATGAATATAACAAACACGATCTCAGCCATGTGATAAGCCAAGGGCAACGAGCCGACGATCTCACGCATCAGTCGATGGGAAATTTGCTGAGCAATATCAGCTACGGCTCTACCCTAACACACAGATCACTGATATTGATGTCGGATATCATCGAGTAAAAAGTCACGACAGCGAATAGAGTTATGACAAGCTGGTGTTGGCAATGGGGGCTTCCGCGTCGGTGCCACCGGTAACTGAGGCATGATCTGATGCTGACGTTGAACAGCCAGCAGGAATACTGCGTATGCGAATCGCAGTTGAAGGATACACAGCGGGTGTTGGTGGTGGGGCTGGATTAATTGGGATAGAACTCGATGGATTTTGCCGTGCCGGTAAAGCCGTTACGCTGGCTGATTATGCGGCCAGCGTGTTGCTAACATTGTTGCCACCGGAAGTGACTGGCCGCCTGCAATATTGTATGTTTGATATGGACGTGCACCTGTTGTTGAAAGCAAAACTGCAATCGCTGGAACAAACCGATAAAGGCATTCATGCCCGATTCAATGGCGATCATACTATTGATGTGGATGTGGTGGTGGCCACGACTGGCCTGTGCCCGGAAACGGCGCTGGCGCAGCGGCGGGGTTGCCACCCGGACGCGGCGTTGTGGTAGACAACACGTTGCAAACTAGCTAGGCGATATCTATGCGTTAGGCGACTGTACCGAGATAGAAGGGCAGGTGCGGCCATTTCTGCAACCTATCCAGCTAAGGCATCCGCCATTTTCACAAATCCCGCGATGTTCGAGCCGCGCACGTAGTTAGTGTGCTTGCCTTTTCCGCCGAAATCCACGCAGGCATGGTGGATATCAAGCATGATGTGGTGGAGGCGCGCCTCCACTTTCTCCGCTTTCCAGCCCATACGCGCCGCATTCTTCGCTATTTCCAACCCAAAGGTCGCAATACCACCGGCATTTGCTACTTTACTCGGCGCAAACAGCACGTTTGCTTCCAGAAAGGCGTCCGTCGTCTCGGTAGTGTCGGCATGTTAGCCCCCTTCCGACAAAGCTTTCACACCATTAGCAATCAGTGTCTTGGCACTGGTCAGGTCTAGCTCATTCTGCGTGGCACACGGCAGTGCGATGTCTACCGGAACGTTCCACGGTGTTTGGCCTGGCAGATAAGTGAGATTGGCTTCACGCGCATAATCTTCCACACGGCCATAGCGCTGATTTTTGATCTCTGCCAGTAGTGGTAGTTTCTCCGGCGTAAAGCCCGCTTCATCCACAACAGTCCCATTGTGGTCTGAGGCCGTAATCACACGAGCGCTAGAGAAAACGCTTTTTCAATGGCATACTGCGCCACATCGCCTGAGCCCGATACTGCAACGCGCATTCCCTTAAATCCAAGACCGTGACGCTCCAGCATCGCCTGCTGAAGTAAACCAGGCCATACCCCTTATCACCTCCGGGCGAATCAGGCTACCGCCAAAAGAGAGCACTTTGCCGATAAACACGCACACCGTGTTGTTGTCAGTTTTTTCATCACCCCGGTTATAAAGCCCACTTCACGACCGCCCACGTTACTATCCCCGGTAGGTACACGTCGGTGTACGGCCTAATATGGCGGTATAGTTTCGTGATCAGCGACTGAAAGCGCATTACTTCACCCTAGCTTTTGCCCTTGGGATCGAAATCAGAGCCGCCTTTACCACCGCCCATCAGCAACGTCGTCAGCGAGTTTTTAAACGTTTGCTCGAAAACAAGGCATTTTAGGATAAAGAAATTCACCGAAGGGTGGAAGCGCATCCCGCCTTTATAGGGACCAATGGCGGAACTGAACTGCACACGCCAGGCGCGGTTTACCTGCACCTGACTTTTGTCATCGGTCCAGGCAACGCGAAACTGGATAACACGCTCTGGCTCCAACAGACGTTCCAGCAGATTTTGCTCTGCATAGCGTGAATTCTATTCCAGAAACGGCCATAGGGTAGAGAAAACTTCCCTGACCGCCTGAGAAAACTCCGGCTGATGCGGGTCGCGCTGTTGAACCTGATTGAGAAAACTTTCCAGAGAGACTAATTGAGCCATTAACAGCTCCTGCAAAAAGAAAAAGCATCCGGTGGACTGTACTTTTTTATCCCGCACCCTTTCACGCGCAGTAAAATGCGTAGCCGCGTGAAAGGGTAAGAGTTATGCACGTTAAAAGCCTGTGGGATCGCGGTTGAATGATATTGTGCCTCTTCGGCTATAGCAATGCTGGTGGATATTCAAGAAAGCATTTTTTATTGTCTTATATGCTTAAAAATCAATGAGATAGATATGTATTTTCACATAATTCATAACAAGAATTTGTCATAAGTTTCTTTTATATAAAAAAGAAATTGCAATTCAGCGCAAAAAAAACCGGTTTAGGTAAGGAGGGTAAAAATGCGATCGACTAAAAAATAGGTCAATTTGTAAAAAAATTCACCGGCAAAAAAACTATCCCCGGCCTTGCGCTGGGGATAGAAAGGGAAGAGAACGATGATACTACTCTTCGTCGTCACGCAGCGGAACGATCAGCATATCCACATACACGGTATTAATCAGTTGACGCGGAGAGGCATCGGCTTGCTTTAGCAAGCCGATGGTGCCCCATAACACGAGGTCCGCATCATATTTCTTGATGGTATCCACTAATGCTTGCACTAGATCGCCACTGCCGCTTAGGATTTCCGTAATAGGATTACCGACATTTTTAGAAAGATCGGTCAACGCGTTTTGCGTTTTTTCAGAAATACGCTGCTGCATGTCACCTGGATTCACGTCAATCAAACCGGTGTAAAGATAGGAGTAATTGACATCGACATGGATCAACGAGACTTTGGCATTGTACGGCCTTGCCATCGAGACCGCCTTTTCCACTAACACTTTACTTTCTGGAGAAAGGTCAACAGCAATCAGAATATATTTAATAAGCCATAATAAGCTCTTTTCGTAAAGACACATTAATGGTTCATAAGATTTTTCCGCCTGTTAATCTGATACTTAACGGATTTGTTATAGAATACCACCCCTGCCGATTTTCGTTATGTTCAGCAGATCACACCGCCACATATTTATCTCACTCTGCAATATTACACGCATAAGGCACGTTCTCGTGCGAGTTCTACTGCGCGCTTCCCCACATGAATAGCGATCTAACCGTTAAATTTCTCATACTCATTGATAAGTGTAGTAGAAACAACTCCCCATCACGCCCAGATTCCAGAAGATCCGCTTTAAAAACGGGAAAAAGAGTATGAAAAATCGTCAACATTATTTGATATCGGTCACTCTCTGGAAAAAATAGGCTTTCCTCTTCTAGAATAACTAGGATGTTTACAACATCCTAGTTTTGACGAATAACATGATCCCGAAGGGGAGTATGATCAGTACATTTGCGCTTTTCTGGGCCTTGTGTCATCGTCTGTGTGATCAACATGGCGCGCTATTATTCCTCTTTGCGCGTACTTCTGATGATTCTGCGCGATTGCGACCCGCTGTTGTACCAGTATGTGGATGGCGGAGGGTTTTTCACTTTCCGCGGACAACCCATTAAGCAGATTCGGCTGGTTCGCTACATTTATACATTTATGCACAACGCTCTCTGGAGCACCACGATGAAGAGTTTATGCGCCGCTGTGAGCGAGTACGAGGCCAGTTCATGCTGACCTCTACACTGTAGGACTCATTCTGGTGAGCCTGGTGTCCATGTTGATTTGTATTGATCAATTGGGTATTTAACAATGTGTAACCTACAAATATAAAAGGCGATTCTCTCGAATCGCCTTTTATATTTTACGCATGACATTTCGCGCAAGGTACATCTGTCGGATTAAATTAATTTCACCGCCAACCAGTAGAGCACGCCTGACATCACCAGAGAAACCGGCAGCGTGAACACCCACGTCAGCAAGATATTCTTAACCGTTTTGTCCTGTACACCGCCGCCATCAATAATCATGGTGCCCGCGACCGCTGAGGAGAGAACGTGGGTGGTAGACACCGGCATACCTGTATAGCTCGCTACACCAATCGACAGCGCCGCCGTCACCTGCGCAGATACCCCTTGCGCATACGTCATACCGTATTTACCGATCTTCTCACCGATAGTCACGACAACGCGACGCCAACCCACCATGGTACCCAGAGAGAGCGCCAAGGCTACGGCAACGATAATCCATAACGGAGCGTATTCAACGGTTTTCAGTATATCCTGACGCAAATTATTCAGATAGCACCGGTCTTCCGAGGTGGTCTCCGGCAGCTTCGCCACCTTGTCCATAGTCTCCGCGATGCACATCAACAGACGACGCACGCGACCACGATCATCAGCATTCAACTGGTCATAACTCTTCAGGTTATTCAGCAGGCCCAGTGAACATTCAATGACAATCATTACTCGAGAACTGTCACAGAGAAACTCTTTCGTGCCATTCGCAGGCAGCACGTTCTCTGTCGCCGGCATAGGCGTAGAAAGATCGATAACGTGTTTGAGCGCATCGCCGTGCTGTTGATAGAACTCCTGCAAATTGACTACCGCATCACGCGTACGGCTAATCTCGTAGCCGGAGGCGCTCATATTGACAACAAAGCCCGCAGGCGCGACGCCAATCAGCACCAGCATAATCAGACCAATACCTTTCTGACCGTCATTTGCGCCGTGAGAAAAGCTGACGCCGATAGCAGAAAGGATCAGCGCAGTACGTGTCCAGAACGGCGGCTTACGTTTGCCATCCAGCTTTTCACGATCGGCTGGCGTCAAGTGAACGCGTTTGCGTTTCTTGTTGTTGTTCCAAAAACGCAGCAGCACAAACAGCATCAGACCGGCGATCACCATCCCCACAATGGGAGACAGAATCAGCGATAGGAAGATACTGATCATTTTAGGAACGTTAAGCGCATCCACTACAGACGTGCCGGTGAGTAGGGCATTGGTCAAACCAATCCCGATGATAGAACCAATCAAGGTGTGGGAACTGGAGGCAGGTAAACCAAAGTACCACGTGCCCAGGTTCCATATAATCGCCGCCGGCAGTATGGAGAACGCCATGGCTAGGCCGTGCGCGGAACTGACATTAAGCAGCAAATAGGTAGGAAGCAAGTGAACTATGGCATATGCCACACTCAACCCACCTAGCATCACGCCGAAAAAGTTAAACAGTCCAGCCATGACAACCGCATACTCCGCCCGCATTGCACGCGTATATATGACGGTGGCAACAGCATTTGCTGTGTCGTGAAAGCCGTTAATGGCTTCATAGAACAAAACAAATACCAGTGCCAAAATCAGTATCAGACCGGTATGAAAATCAACCCCGGTAAATAAATGTAGCATAAGCGTTAGGCCATTTGTGGTCATGAACGCGGCGCATTATCTGCGACAAGCCTAAACGGGAAAAGGAAAATATGACTTTTTTTGACGAAAAGATGACTACTTCCGCTACAAATAAGATTTATTTTAATAAAATCAAAAAAATACATATTTTTATATAAATATACATTTTGTTACTCTGGCATCCATTCACGCCCGACACTACAATCAGCCGCCCGGTTGTTATCGAGAAAATTCTTACTTTTTACGTCGCCATTGTCAGGAGAACGCACTGTGAAATCGTTTGATGTTATCATTGTAGGTGCTGGTGCTGCGGGTCTTTTTTGCGCCGCTCAGGTCGGACAACGCGGACTGCGCGTTCTGCTGGTGGATAACGGCAAAAAAACCGGGACGCAAGATATTGATGTCCGGCGGTGGCCGCTGCAATTTCACCAACATGTACGCCGAGCCTGCTGCCTACCTGTCACAAAATCTGCACTTTTGTAAATCCGCGCTGGCGGGCTAAACCCAATGGGATTTTATCGATCTGGTTAATCGACATGGAATTACCTATCACGAGAAAACCCTTGGGCAACTATTCTGTGATGACAGCGCGCAGCATATAATGAATATGCTGATGCGCGAATGCGAACTCGGCAAGGTGCAGTTTCGCCTGCTTAGCGAACTCCAAAGTATTGTGCAAACAGATACACAGTTCACCCTCACATTTGTCAATGGTACATTAACCGTTCCACGGGTAGTCATTGCCTGCGGCGGACTTTCCATGCCGAGACTGGGTGCATCTCCATTCGGTTATCAGGTCGCACAACAGTTTGGCCTTAATGTACTGCCCACACGCGCAGTACTGGTACCCTTTACGCTGCATAAACCGCTGCTGGAGCAAATACAAACCCTGCCTGGAGTATCCGTACCTGTGGTGGTAACAGCAAAAAACTGTGTCAGCTTTAAAGAGAGCCTTCTGTTTACCCACCGCGGTCTTTCTGGCCCGGCCATCCTGCAACTGTCAAGCTATTGGCTACCGGGCGAAGTCGTGAAGATTAATCTGTTGCCACAACACGATCTTGTCGCTCTGCTCGCCGAGCAACGTGCGGCGCACCCAAATCAGAGCCTGAAAAATACGCTAGCGTTATGGCTGCCTAAACGATTGGTCGAGTGCCTGCAAACCTTGGGAATAATCTCTGATGTTTCACTTAAGCAACTGCAGCCCAACCAAATCGCGGCACTCACGGAAAATCTTCACGCCTGGCGGGTACAACCCAACGGCACAGAAGGCTATCGGAGCGCAGAAGTCACACTCGGTGGCGTGGATACGCGTGAGTTATCGTCAAAAACCATGGAAACCAGTAAAGTGCCGGGCCTCTATTTTATCGGCGAAGTGGTAGACGTTACAGGCTGGCTGGGAGGCTATAACTTCCAATGGGCGTGGAGTTCAGCCTGGGCGTGTGCTCAAGCGTTATAATTATCGTGTAGCCGAAACGACAGCGGATTGTTCATACAATATCATTATCTCAATGTAACGTATAAAGCGAAACAGCAAACCGGGGTGGCGGACTAATTGTGTAACTGACATTCGAATATGATTTATATCAAAAGAATACACCAAAAATGACCACTAGGTCATTTTTGGTGTATTCTAGCGACAGAGGGTAATGCTATGGATGAAAAAGAATCCCCCAGACAAAGAGATATCGTGGACCAAGTAAGAACAGAACAGAGCAAACGCGTAAAAAAATTATCTCTGCTACGCTGGACATGTTTATGAACCAAGGGTTTTCTGATGCTCGAGTGGCCGATATCTGTAAAAAAGCAGATGTAACCAAAGGTTTCATGTATAACTACTTTCAAACAAAGGAGAGTCTTTTTGAAGGTGTATTGTAGGAGTTCATAGCAACGGCAGCACGTATTGAGTTACAAAGTTGGCGTCGTCAGCAGCACGAAAAGATCAAACAGTATTTAAAGCGCGTTCTTTTACCCGTTATGTAAACGTTGGAATCGTCAGGCCGCGTGCAAATAGCTAGATTGGTTATTGTTGGGGTGACAGATTCCCTTCTCTTGCCGAGGCCTATGTTCGTGAAGTTCATCAACCATTGATTGACGCTTTACGGCCGCTTCTGAAAATTGCTTGACAAGAAGATGAACTAAAAAATGACAGAATTGTTCGTTATCCCCATCTCTTGCTGGCATCAAACTGGATTAGGATGATACACAACGGTATGCTTTGTACCTCCAGCTCATTAAATCTTGGTGATTTATTTTAGATAGGTTTAGATATATTTTTTATGACCCTAAAAAATAAAATAACGTCAGAGTTGATCTGTCTCTGACACTTATTCCAGGCGAAATTTCCTTTGTCCTTCCTTATGTATCATATGCCGTCACCGCTTTTAGACACTCAGTAATAACAGTAATAAAGTGTTACTTTATCAGAAGTCTAAAATGGGAAGTAAAAGTGCCGTAAATAAGAAAGTTATTGAAGAACTTTAGTATGTAAAACCTAGATTCTTGCCAAATACGCTAATTTCAGGATTAGTAATTTTAGCACTTCTGTTTGCAATATATTGTGATTTTATATCGAAACAATCACATGATTTTTCATTATATTATACCGTCATACTCTTACTTATCTCTTTTATCATTTTTGTCACTGTTACACCCAAAAAATACGCCGTTTATTTCCTTACGTCATTATTACCTTTCGTCATTGCCTGGCGTGTTGGAGAGATGAATAACGTCACGCCTGTGATGGCGATTAGCTCATTGGGTATGTTATTTTTCGCTATACAATTTTTTGATTGTATACGCAACGATCAAAAAAAATTATAAAAAAGATGGAGAGCTGGAAGACATACAATGGTAAATGACGATTGTTCGTGTTTATTTCGCTTTCAATGAGGTCGGGCACTGCACTGAAAAACTGTTTGCAGGGATGGGATCTTTCCAGAATCTGGAACAGGCATCCATCCGCTATAGTTTACATTCAAATACCGCTGGATATATCATTTTTGCAGGATTGTGCAAACCCGCATTGGCTATCGGCGTTGGATTCGGATTCCTGACCCGTTTGGTTGGACTGGGTGGATTCTTTTATATCCTCAGTGTTAACCACTTTGGCGGTCATTTCTTTAATGGATACACATGGAATATTTATGCATCCGGCGACCTCACCAACAGTGAATGAGAATATATATTGTTTTTGCTGGTATTTTTCGGGAGTTTCACTCGCTCTGGCGGTGGTAAATTCTCACTGGATCACTGGTTAATTCGCAGTAACCTGATGCCTTTATTTCTTATCCCGCCATGCCTAAGTAAGGACGCTATAGCGAAAAAATAATTCGCGCACCCCGCTCTTCATTGAGCGGGGGTATCTTGTCAGATTCCCTTAAGCACCACTCCACAGTTTATTGGTGCAACTTCCCCTTGGCATCCATCGCAATCAGCAGCACAGATGAAAGGATAAGCAGCGTGCCTAGCCAGGCGGGCAGCGTGAAGGTAATGTCCAACAGCAGCAAGGACAGTACAGCGCTGGTTAGTGGCTCATCACAGATGAGAATGCTGGCTTTCTGGCCACCAATCAGCGATGCGCCCTTAAGATACAGGCTGAACGTAACGGCAGTGCCTACGATAATCAGATAGAAAAAGGCAAACAGACCAAGACCGTTAACTGCAATATTCTCTTATGGCAACAGGAAAAAACAGCATCATCGACACCCCTGCAATAAACATTCTTCATCCAACAACCATCAACGTGCCGTGTCTGGATATCAGACCCGAGGAATAAGTGAAATAGAAGACAGCAACAAACGCGGAAGCAATCCCCTAGATTAGAGCCGTAGGCGAGATCGACAGCGACGTCGGATTACCGTGCGTCATCAGTAAAAAGGTGCCTGCTAGCGAGGTCAATATTGCTGCACACACGAAGATCACTAGAATTTTTTTCCGGGTCAACGGAAACCAGGTAACAATCACCGTCGGCGAGAGGAACTGAAGGATAGTCCTGGTTGCCGCAGCAGCACGAGCGCGGTGTTAACGCCAAGCAACATTTTTGCCAGTGCAATAGTGCTTACTAGCGCAAGGTATGGTGTAACGATATCGCCTCGTGACTCCAGGCTTTTCTCGAGAAATCAAGCCGCTACGCGGTTCCTTCGTCGTTCGTGCCCGCAATTCGATCCGCCAGCGACGCGGAATACTCGTCTCATCCCTGACTCGCCCCTGCGGGACCGCTGTCAACAGCGTTCAAAAATGCTTCCGGCATTTTTGTCAGGCGTGGCGCTGGCTTTCGCGGCGTCCATGCCGCTCACCCGGCAGGCACGCCCACCTCAGGGTGATTCTTGACGCAAGTGAAAGTCAAAAGACGAAAACCCGCGCTACCCGGTCGATGCGCATTACCCCAAATACTCAATAATCGATAACCCACCGTTGTAATCGGTGCTGTAGATAATACCCTGTATGTCAACAAACACATCGCAAGACTGAATCACGCGTGGGCGGCGCGACGGATATCCATCATTTTCTCCGGTACAGCAGGCACCAGCACGCCTGTTTCCACTGGGCGATACGGGTTACTGATATCATAAGCGCGTACGCCTGTGTTTTGGTAGATCGCGAAAAATCAGTGTTGAACTGATAAAGTGGCCCGGCCTATTCTCATGCACGTTATGCGGGCCGAAGTGCGCGCCCTTGGCAAACGTAGTCCACTTCATCCGGCTGCGAGAAGGTGGAAATGCTAACCGGGTTGCTTGGTTCGCGAATATCGAACAGTCAGATCAGCTTTTCGCCATCTTCCTGATTGTCCAGCACTGCCTCATCCAGTACCACCAACAGATCGCAATCCGGCAACGGCAGCGCGGTGTGGGTACCGCCGCCGAACGGCGAGCTCTAGTTAGGGTGGCTGATTAACTACAGCTGACGGCGATCGCTCACATCTAGCAGCGTCAGGCTACCGTCACGCTAACTGGCGTAAGCAGTATCGCTGCTGATAGTCGCGTGGTGCAGCGCATAGCGTTTCCCTTCCGGCCAGTTTAGTGTTTCGCCTGCCGCACTGTGCATGCCTGGCAACCACCAGCGCCCAGCCACTTCTGGCTTATGCGGATCGGCAAGATCGATGTCAGGAAGATGTAATCACTAAAACCGTCCAGCAGGGCTGAGACGTAGGCCCGGCGCCCGCTGACGCACCAAATACGGTGAATACCAATGCCGTTCAGCGGCAGAAAACCGATTTCACGCGGCTTATCCGGCATTGAGATATTAAACACATGCAGTCCGGCGCTCCAGCCTCTATCTTGTACGTCACTGACCGTATCGGTAACGTAACACGTGTAACAGACCTTTTCATCGGCAAAGCGGGTGTCGGCAAACAGATCGCGTGCGTTAATTACCAGCAGCAGATCGTCATGTGCCTGCAAGTCCACGTTCCAGGTGTCGGTAAGAGCGGGTACGTAACCCGCGGTCTTGGAGTTTTTCGCATCGCGTACATCGAAAATGGCAAACCCCTGCGACACCATGTGTCCGATATAGGCGTAGCCGCGATGGAACATTACCTGTACGGCTATCCAGCCGACCGCCCTGATCGGCTATGCCCGATCAACCGCATATTGCGGCTGTAATCGGGATGCGGTAGTTCCTGCTTTGCCATGCTGTTGTTTCTTATTTTTTCTGTTTGGCTTCCAGTGTGGCGAACCACAGAGCAATGAAATCATCGCTCTGGCCCCAACCTAAAATGATGTTGCCGAGCGAAAAAACGTTAACCAGCTCCGGCTAGCTTACCAGCAGTGCCTGTGGAATGGTGGCGGCCTTGAAATCACAGGTTTCGGGGTTGGCTCGATAGCAATCTTTTTGGCAATCAGGCGCATGTTGGTAGCTCCGATCAACTTCGGGTCAACCGCACGCTTACTTTCCACGGACCTGTTGGCCTCATGTATGAGTTGCACATCCTGATTGGAGATATCGATACTGTAGAGTTTGATCTCGATACGACCTTTTTCTTTCAGCGCCTTGTAAGCACCCTGGCTGAAGGCATCCCAGGTGCATCAGATAGCGTCAATCTTGCCTTTCGGATATTTCGCCAGCACTGCCACCACTTTGTTGGCGGTGTCACATTGTACATCGGAAGAGACTGCACCAATGGACTCCAGCTCTTTGATACCAGTATGGTCTTTCAGGATGTTTGGTAGGCAGCCTGGCGGCGCTCCATCAGCAGGAACCCGGCTACCTACAGTTTGATGATATTAGCTGACTGTTGAAATCTTTCACCAGTTGGCCGAAGGAGAGGTAGGTCAACGAAACGTCATCTTGCTGAGTCATAGTCACGCCGGGAATGACACCATTAACGGCGGTATCGAAAGTAGACACCGTAATGCTACTGTCTACGATGCGCTGAACCAGCGCAGGAGAGTACGGATCGCGACCCTGAGATAGAGATAATCCCGTCATACTTCTCCTGATGGCCTGATTCACGAAATCCTGAAAGCGTGCATCATCGCGGTTACTCAGGAAGGTATTGACAGTGAACCCCAGTTTCTTCCCTTGCTGGATTGCACTCGCAATAAACTGCGTGGTGTTATCGTCGAAGCCAAGGTTGCGAATGATAGCGATGCGAATCGGTCCGTCATGTTTGGCGATAGCGTCCGGCATGGGTGCAGGTGTGGCCGCAAAGGTGGGGCGATGGTTAGCAGGCTCAGTACCAGCAGTAAAAATGTCAATTTTTTCATTATAGTTTCCCGTTTTTTTTTAAAGAACAGATTCGGTTAACGGCGTTGAACGTAAGTGATTGCCAGAGCGGCGGCCAGCACCAGCACTTTGATAATGTCCATGGTGTAATAGGGAACGTAAAGCATTATCAGCCCGTTCTGCAATACGCCGAGGATCACGACACCGACCAGCGTACCCAATAGTTGGTTTTGCCAGAACTGGCGAGTGAAAAGCCGATCCAGGCCGTAGCAACGGCATCCATCAGGTAACCGCCACCGGCGTTTACTTGCGATGAGCCGATGCGCGATGCCAGCAAAATACCGCCCAATCCTGCCAATAATAAAGCGAGGATATAGGCCGCAACGTGGTAACGGGTGGTGCGAATGCCGGAGAGTCGCGCTGCTTCAGCGTTGTCGCCGATGGCATATATGCGGCGGACATGTTTAGTCAATGACAGACCCAGCTGCGCCACCAACGTGACAGCTAACATGATAATCACGATAGTCGTTACCTAACCGAGCAGAGAAAATGCTTCGGGAATCATGCCTTATACCATCTCCCTGCTGGGCAACAACATATTTTGGGTAATAGAACCACTATAGCTGTAGGTCATCGCTACGCCTTGAATCACAAACAGGCTGGCAAGTGTTGCCAACATGTCGGAAAATTTTAGCACTACGATGAAAAACACATTAAACAGGCCGACAAGCGTACACAGAGCAACATCACCAGAATCGCTTCTGTGGTACAAATCCATACCAGAAAAACAGTGAAATTACCAAGGCGTTTGCCAATGATGTCATGGAGCCAACGGACAGATCGAACCCACCCACCGTGAGTGAGATAGGGACGCCAATGGCGATCACCGTGACGATCGCAATCGAGCTTAGAATGTTGATGATGTTGTACGGATCGAAAAAGTTGTCGGAGGCGATGCCAAACAGTGCGATCAGCGCAATCACCGTCAGCAGCATTCCCCACTTGTAGAGAAACTCAAACAGCTGTTGGCGGCCCGAAACTATCGCCTTATAGGGAAATGCTTTACTCACGCAGGGGTTCCTCCGGTGGAGTAAAGTAAAAGAGTTTCTTCGCTGGCTTTGCGGCCATCCAGCTCAGCCACAATGCGGCCGTCCGACAGTACGTAAATACGATCGCACAGCCCGACCAGCTCAGCGAATTCACCGGAAGCGTAAATCACGCCTTTGCCTTCGCGAGCCAGTTGATCGATCAAAAGAAAGAAATCGGTTTTATCTTTCATATCACATAGGCATCGTGGCTCAGCCATTTGCAATGGCCACCTTCTGATGATTGCCGCCTGATATAGACGACGTAGCGTCTGTGCTGACCCAGTGGTGCGCACCCCGAGATGAGAAATAATCTCTTGTGCCCAGTGCCATGCGCGCCGATGATTGAAAAGACTCCAGCGAGAAAAGCTGTCGTCGGCGCTGATGCTTAGGTTCATCGCCACCGGCTCGTCAATAAAAATGCCTTCTTTGCGACGTTCTTCCGGTACCAGAGCAATATCCGCGGCGACGGCATCCACGGTGTGGTAGGCTGTTAAGGTTTGTCACGTAGTTCACCCGTTCGCACGCGGCTGGCATTGACACCAAATAATGCTTTGCACAATTCGGTTTTTCCTGCACTGGCGAGTCCAGCAATCCCAAGAATTTCGCCTCTGTGCAGCTGCAGCGAGATATCGTGCAGTAATGTATTATCATGCAAGACCCTCAATGGCCAGTAGTGCCTTACCGGTTATTGCCGGGCGGCGCAGCGGGTAAATATCATTCAATGTATGGCCAAGCATCTTTTCGACGATCACTTCGCCGCTTAGCTCAGTCATTGGGCTGCTTTCAATCAGGCGACCATCGCGCAATATGGTCATGCGATCGTAAATCGCTTTTAACTCATGAATACGGTGGGAGATAAACACTACGCCGATACCGCTGCGCTGCAAGCGTTGAACCACACTGAACATACGCTCGCTTTCATGTTTATCAAGCGGTGCCGTGGGTTCATTAAGGATCAGGAGGTGGCAATGGTGGGAGAGGGCGCGAGCCAATAGAATCTGCTGCTTTTCGGCCAGTGAGCATTTCTCGACGCAGCGACGTACGTCCAGATCCACGCCCAATAGTGCCAGCGCGTTGAGAGCGCTATGGCGGATATACCGCCAGAGATAGGCTTGCCCTGGCTCTGCCAATTGATCGAGCATAATGTTTTCAGCCACGTTCAGGCCTAGCACCAACGTGACGTCGACTTCCTGTTGTACTAAATGGGGATACCGAGCTGCTTGGCCTGACGCGGTGCACGAATCTCAACGAGTTTCCCGTCAATGACAATGGTTCCCTGATAGTGCTCTTGCACACCTGAAAGTACCGCCATCAGCGTCGATGTTCCTGCGCCGTTGGCACCTGTCAGCGTGTGGATAGACCCGCCTTCCAGCGAGAAATTGACCTGCGTCAGCGCGGCAAAGCCGGAAAAGGCAATCGAAATTCCACCACGCTGTGGCACGTTTCATGTTGAGTGCCCGAACGACAAGGGCGGAAAGCGACCGGAGATCGGGTTTGGCGCTCACACATGATCCTGTGATTGCTTAACTGTATAGGAGACAAAAATGAGGACGGTGAACTACAGTGGCAGATAAAAATCAAACCGGTGGCTTTTGGTGGTCAGCATCGATTGGGCGGCAATGCCCGCCAGTGGCGGGGCGTAGTCGGGGCGTTTTACCACAACACGCTTTTTTGCCAATGCCCGCGCGGGAGCCAGAAGAGCATCTGCATTTTCATCCGCCCCCACCAGTGATTGAAACACCCGCATCTCTTTCTTTACCAGCGCACTTTTTTGCCGATGAGGAAACATAGGATCGAGGTAGACCACATCTGGCGGCGGCGTAATATAGCTCAGGGTAGTGTGGCTGGAGGCGTGAATCAGCGTCAATCTTTCGCGCAGCCAAGAGCCTATCTCTGTATCTTCATAGCCACGCCTTAAGCTATCATCGAGCAGAGCGGCAACCACGGGATTACGCTCCAGCATCCGGACATGACAGCCTAGCGAGGCCAGCACAAAGGCGTCACGCCCCAGTCCGGCGGTCGCATCCACGACGTCAGGCAGATAATCTTTTTTGATGCCGACCGCTTTAGCAACTGCTTCGCCTCGCCCGCCGCCAAAGCGGCGGCGGTGGGCCATTGTGCCAGAGGCGAAATCGACATAGATAGCGCCGAGCTTTTCTTCATCTTGCTTGCGCAACTCCAGGCGTTCTGGCGTCATTACTAGCGCCAACGTTGCGGCAGGATCGTCCTGTAATTCCCAGCGTGCCGCTAATGCATCAAGGGCGCCTAGACAGGCTCCCCCTTCTGTCAGCAGGCTGATGTTCACCTTTTGATACCATAGTGGTGCAGCATGGCATCGAGCTGTGGTTCACGGCCACGGAAGCGCTTGAACAAATTCATCGGTGCCTCGGAACCGCCGCGCGACAGAATGTTACTCAGAAAAGATTGGCCCGTGGTGCGATTGAAGATGCCCTCCTCTTCGAAGCGTGAGTAGGCGTCTGCTGACAGAACATCGGCCCACAGATAGCTGTAGTAACCCGCAGCGTAACCGCCTGCGAAGATATGACTGAAGGCGTGCGGGAAGCGATTCCAGCTCGGGCTTGGCACGAGTGCGACCTTGGCTTTAACATCGGCCAGTGTCGGCAGAATTTGCGCACCTTTTACTGGATCGTACTCAGCGTGCAGGCGAAAATCGAATAGGCTAAACTCTAACTGACGCAGGATAAACAGCGCAGCCTGATAGTTTTTGGCCGCCAACATCTTGTCAAGCATTGCTTGTGGCAGAGGTTCACCGGTTTCGTAGTGACCGGAGATAAACGCCAGCGCTTCTGGCTCCCAGCACCAGTTCTCCATAAACTGGCTTGGCAGTTCGACTGCATCCCATGGCACACCGTTAATGCCAGCAACCTCGGCAGTATCGATCTGCGTGAGCATATGTTGCAGACCGTGTCCAAACTCGTGGAACAGGGTTGTCACTTCATCGTGGGTGAACAATGCGGGTTTACCATTGACCGGACGATTTAAGTTACACACCAGATAGGCGACCGGTTTTTGCAGTTCTCCGTTACTCTTGCGCAATCGTCCGGCGCAGTCGTCCATCCAGGCTCCGCCACGTTTGTGTTCCCGCGCATAAAGATCGAGATAGAATCTGCCGCTTAGCTCACCGCTTTCATCGAACAGGTCGAAGAAACGCACTTCTGGGTGCCACACATCCACATCGTGACGCTCTTTGGCCGTAATGCCGTAAATGCGCTTCACGACTTCAAACAGCCCTTCAACAACACGCTGTTCCGGAAAATAAGGACGTAGTTGCTCATCGCTGATGGTGTAGAGGTGCTGCTTTTGCAATTCGCTGTAGTAAGTAATGTCCCAGAGTTGCAGCTCGTCAGCGCCATGATGCGTTTTGGCGAAGGCGCGCAGCTGTGCCAGCTCTGCTTCGCCTTGTGGGCGGGCACGCGTTGCCAGATCGTTCAGGAAATCCAGCACCTGCTGCGGGTTTTCTGCCATTTTGGTGGCAAGAGATTTATCAGCAAAGCTGTCAAAGCCCAACATTGTCGCCAGTTCATGGCGCAGTGCCAGCTCTTCTGCCATTACCTCACTGTTATCCCATTTGCCCGCATTCGGCCCCTGATCGGAAGCTCGGGTTGCATAGGCGCGATACATCTCTTCACGCAGTGCCTGGTTGGCACAGTAGGTCA
Organism: Candidatus Malihini olakiniferum; assembly: GCA_051305815.1. Lineage (GTDB taxonomy): Bacteria > Pseudomonadota > Gammaproteobacteria > Enterobacterales > Enterobacteriaceae > Symbiopectobacterium > Symbiopectobacterium olakiniferum_B. The sequence goes on along the minus strand of JBPPLV010000015.1, from coordinate 118,724 downwards.
TGACAGGCAGATAGCTAGGGATATCCAGCGTCAGCAGCCAACCTTCCAGTCCTTTCGCCTCGGCTTGTGCAGCGGAGGCGGCCAGCGCGCTTTCCGGCATCCCTTCAAGCTGTGCTACGTCAGTGATGTATTTATTCCAGCCCATGGTGGCGTCGAGTACGTTATTGCTGTACTGCGCGTCGAGTTCAGACAGGCGTGCGGCGATTTCGCCATAGCGTTTCTGTTTTTCCGGCGATAAACCGATACCGGACAGTTTGAAATCACGCAGCGCATTATCCACCGCTTTTTTCTGCGCCAGGTTCAATATGGCGTAGTGGGCCCCTTCTTTCAGGTCGCGATAAGACTGATACAACCCAGTATGTTGCCCAACCCAGGTACTGTACTTAGAGAGCAGTGGTAGGCACTGTTCATAGGCGCTGCGAAGTTCAGGGCTATTTTTCACGGCATTAAGATGGCTGATAGGTGAAAAAAGAAGGCCAAGACGATTGTCACTCTCTGCTAGCGGCTGACACAGATTCTCCCAGGTGAACGGTGTTCCCTGCGCGACGACACCCTCAACCACATTGCGGCAGTCTGCCAGTGCTAATTGAACAGCGGGGACGATATCATCGATATTCATGGCGGAAAACGGGGACAGGGTGAACGGTGTCAATAATGGATTTGTCATATTACGTCCTATCGTTATATGTCAGCCAGCGACAAGGGCCGTTGTGTGAGCGGCGGTGCCGGCAAAAAAAGAGTGAACTAATGGTTAACATGAGACCAGCCGATCGAAAAATCAATGAAGCGTAGAAAATTCCTTGATGCGTTGATGCGTTGATGCGTTGATGCGTTGAGGAAGAGGCAGGGGATATTTCACATTTGGACAGGATTTATTTTCTGCCCGATTTTGGCGTTTGCGTGACCTCCCTGAGGTGAGAATTCTTTCATGTAACCTATCAGGGAAAAATAATGATCATTAGAAATCAATAACAACCCGCATGTTTCGCGGCTGCAAGTGGATTTCTTCTCGGCAAGACGCCTTTCCAGCGCAATTCGTCTGACTTTGCTCAGTGTATTGGTTATCAGTGGTGGCGCAGTCGTGCCACTTCAAGTATAAGAGACAGCCACGATTGCCGTCGGGCAGGAGAATAAGTTTAATTTTTCTGTGCCGTCGGGCTCGTTGACAAGCGTACTACAGGCGGTGGCGGAGCGTGATAATGTCATTCTGACGTTCACGCCTGAGCAGACCTCAGGGAAACAGAGTCTTTGCGTATAAGTGTGCTATACCGTCGAGCAAGCTCTTGCTAAAGGCTAACGGAACGTGGACTTAAGCGGCATCGAGCAGCGGTGGTTATCGCCTTATGGCTACGGTGAACGCAGCCCAAATGATAGCGCTGCAGCCGGGCGTTCCGTTCTGTGCTAGTGTGATATCGAGAGGGCGCAAGCGGACAACATTGCCAGCGCCTGCTCGATCGTTTACCCGTCACGTTGTCAGCGGGGTCGCCACGCCCTGGTCGTTGGGGTATGGGCGACATAGAAGACGTCAAGGTGGCACTGGATGGTGCCCCAAAAAAGTTTGAAAAATATCGCCAGGGACGGTATTTATCGAGCTGGAGTTGATTAAACGTATTGAAGTTGACAATGGGCCGCATAATATTCGTAGTGATAACGGCGGTTTTGGTAGCATGGTTCACGTAGATACCAAAAATGACAGCGATCTGCTACAGCCCGGTGAAAATCTGGGTGGCATGGTGAAATATAGCTACCACAGTAACGATCATCAAAATATCTTTAGCAGCGCATTGTATGGACAAACGGAAGAAGGGATGGCGATGCATTGCCCTATATGAGCAAGCGCAGTGGCGACAACCTGAAACGCCCCGATGGTCACTCTTCCCTTATTCGACAAACACGCAAGGTTCATACCTACTTAAGAGTAACATTTACTTGTCTGATGCCCAGACCCTGACACTCTCCGCAATGCTTTCAGAACCCAATAGTTGGCAGCACCCTCTCGCAAGCGGATATCGATCGCTACGGTTGGGAAGAAGCCTAGTGATGTAAAATGATGCATTGCGATCAAGTAGATAAAAACTACTCGTTAAAATGGAACCTCGTACCGCTAGATCAACCGTGGCTGAATCTGACGGCATCGTTTGCGACGTCGAAAAAGGAACAATACGATAAACGCCTATACTCCGCATCTCAAAGCAGCTACCTAGGTACGTTGGGCAATGAGAACTGGGTCAGCTACAAGGATGATTTGGCTGAACTGAGCAACAAAAGCCGCTTCAGTACCGGCGTGTTCGATAATACCTTATTGGTTAGTCTGCGCTGGCACAAGCACGATCGCGATACGTTAATATACTACCCCTCAGGTAAAAACAATACGGGTTATAACTATGGCTATTTCCAGCCCTATTACATGCCCACGGGCAAGCAAGAGACCAGGAGCGTTTACATTCAGGACGCGTTGAAAATAGGCAGTGTGACGCTGACGCCCAGTGTGCGCTACGATCACGTCACCAACACGGGTAAAACCGAACCTGGCACCTCGCTATAACAGTAGGGACTAGAGCTTGGACATGATTACAGTAGCTGACCTATACCGGCTGGTCTCCGCACCTTAGTGCCATGTGGAAGGTGACACCGCGCTTCTCCCTCTTTGCTAATTACAATCGCACCTGGCGTGCACCGGTAGTGAATGAGTAATACGAGGGGTGTAGTCAGCTTCTTCTAGCGTATCGCGTACTAGCCTCAATCTGGAGGTGGAAAGAATTAAGGTGATTCGTATTGGTGCACTCATGAACTGGGATAATGTACTGATGGATCAAGACCGTGTGCAGGTGCGCACCACGCTATTCCGCAACCACGGCAAGAACGAGATTTTTTATCGCCGTGGCATCCTGTGTGAGGAGTAATCGATCAGTGGCAGTTCGTCATCCTATAGCCAGCCGCTCTCCAGCTTTCGCAACCTACCCGGTTACACCATCGAACATCGAAGAGGTTGAGATTGAATCTTTCTATGATAGCGCTTGATGGTTCGGTAGCCTGTCTTATTCCTCAATTCGCGGTGAACGCATGCCTCTCCACGTGACCCGTGGGGTAACAAAACCTGGATTGTAGAAATTCCACCGACGACGGCCACGCCACTCTGGGGCTGAAGATTCCCCATGTGGATATGATGGTGGGCTGGAAGGGTGATTTTGTGCGCAAACAGGATTGTTCGCCAGAAGATGGCGATCCTCTGGCAAGCGTGTGGGCACTGCCGAAATCAAGTGGCTATGTATTGCATGACCTCCTGTTTGCTAGTTGGCAGTCGCAAGCGATTAAGGGGTTTAAGGCTCGTCTGACGGTTGATAACCTGTTTAATACTGACTATTATATCGGCGTAAAACCTTGAGGATGCTTATTTGGCTGCGTTGAGCGCATTGCCGGAAGCGTGCGCGCCATCATCCGAAGCTCAATTACTGATCCTTTATACCCTCGAGCAACTGGACGCCGCACTTTCAGGCTTGCCAGCGCCTGTCAGAGAGATTCTTATTGGCAACCTACATAGCATGCGCTACAGCGATATCGCCAAATATCTACGCCTGTCAGCCAGTTCAGTGAAGCAGTATCTTCAACGTGCTAACATGCAGCGCTTCTTTGTGCTAACCAAATGATTAATAAATTTTTGTTACCTAAAGATGAAACCTAGTCCTTTCACACCAGCAGCGCGCAGGAGGCGGTTTCCTGGTTGACACTGTTAATGTCGGAAGAAGCAAACGAACAGGATCGCATGGCCTGGCAGATGTAGCGTGTGGCTGCCATAGAGAATGAAGCAGCGTGGCAGCACTTGAATCCTTTTGTGTCCGTTTTTAACCAACTGAATGCGCGGGCAGGGCCCCAAAGCCTATCCACAGCGCAAAACCCAGGCTGTCGCGCCGTGGCGTACTAAAAGCCTTGGCGGTACTCAGCTTAACCAGTACAGGGTAATTGCCAGATCGCGTACCGCACTATGGCAAAGTTATCGCGCTGATTATGCCACTCGCGTAGGAGAACAACGTCACGTTACACTGGCCGACGGCACCCAGTTGTTACTCAATACCGAGAGTGCCGTGAATGTTAACTATGATGGCAATGTGCTTGATGTACAGCTGGTTCGTGGCGAGGTGATGATTAAGGAAAGTATGCCTGAGCCCCGTAAGAAACGGATGTGCCGCTGCCCGTTGCTCCGCCAGTATCGATGCTAGCGATCGTGGCTGCCAGTAAACTGCGTCCGAAAGTGAAGCCGTCCCATGAAAAAATAAAAAAATATAAAAAGTGCAGCCTTCGCCTGTGCAACTAGGCCGCAGTACCTGCTCAGACGCCACCCGCACCCACTACAAGAGCGCCGTTGACGGGCAATCAAACACAGGTAGCAGCGCCTTATAACAGTGATGCTGCCCAGATACGTGTGGTATAGCTGATTGGAGTCGTCTTGTATTAGCACATTTGGGCGCTATAAGCGCTATCCGCTTCAGGCAGTGCGTCAGAGGCAGGAAGGTATTGCGTAAATCAGAGTGACGTTAGATCATCAGGGACGGGTGTTGTCAGTGATGTTATTTACAAGCAGTGGTGTTACATCGCTGAATACCAAGTCTGTCGCACTACCGCAGCGAGCGCAGATGTTACCAGCACCTTCTGCTGAAATCATGGGAGAAAAAGCGCAGCTGGCGATCACGATTCCGATCATCTATGACTTGCGCGAATTTCAGCGTTAGACCCATATTGCGCTGGTACTGGCGCATCATAGCCAGCATAAAAATACACCACTGTTTGTGGGCTGCCGTATTCACTGAAAAATTCAGCGATACGATCATGCTCCAGTCCACAGCATCGCGAGAGGAGACCCGCCTCAAATGCGGCTTTTTGCCGATCGTCCACCGCTTCCGCTAGGTTATACGTATATCCGCAGATATAACCACGCCGATATTCGATACCGTGGTGCTGAATCTCGCTTAATGGTTGCGGCGTTTGGGCCTTAAGCCCGTCCATGACGCTATCACCGAAGGGGTTTGCCATGATATTCTTCACCCATGATCGTTATATATTTAATAATATAATGATCGATCCGCTCGGTAAGAGGAGAACAAGAGGATCGAGTTATGGTTTTACGGTAATATTTTCTGCGGCAGAACGTTTATACTGTGCCAGACCATGATATTACCTTTGGGCACCCCAGTTTATTTCACCAAAACAAAAACCGTTATGTTGAGTTATCGCCACAGTTTTCACGCCGGCAACCATGCCGACGTATTGAAGCACTCTATCCAGAGCCTGATCATTACTGCGCTCAAAGAAAAAGAGAAACCGCTCCTGTATCTGGATACTCATGCGGGGGGCCGGGCGCTACCAGCTTAGCGGTGAACATGTAGAACGTACTGGGAAATATCTGGAAGGTATTGCCAAACTGTGGCAACGAGACGATATTCACGAGGTGATAATGCCTTACCTAAATGCAGTAAAAGCCTACAACAGCAACGGTAAGCTACGTTTCTATCCTGGGTCGCCGTTGATAGCTGGCCAGTTATTGCGCGAGCAAGATAGTATTCACCTGACGGAGTTGCACTCTAGCGACTCCCCTCTACTACGCGGTGAATTTCAACGTGATTCGCGGGCAAAAGTGGTGCGTGAAGATGGCTATCAGCAGTTGAAATCCCAATTGCCGCCAGCCTCTCGCCGTGGATTTATTCTGATAGACCCTCCCTATGAGTTGAAAACCGATTATCAAGCAGTGGTCAAAGGGATTCAGGAAGGTTATAAACGTTTTGCCACTGGCGTGTACGCGCTGTGGTATCCGGTCGTGTTATGCCAGCAAATCAAGCGAATGCTAAATGAGCTGGAAGCCACCTTTATCCGTAATATTCTGCAAATTGAATTAGCTATGCTACCCGATGGCGATCGGTATGGTATGACGGCCTCAGGCATGATTGTTAGCAATCCGCCGTAGAAACTGGAAGCACAAAAATGCAATCGCTTTTGCCCTGGCTGCACGGTGTTCTTGCGCCTAACGGTACTGGGCATACGCTGATTGAACGCGTGGTGCCGGAGTAAGATGAACGCTATGTAACAGGTTTTGCCTGTTGCACCCATCAGCAAAACCTACGTTAACGGTTTTACCGCAGACCGAGTTCAGGGATTAAACTGCGTTTTATTCTCTTCACTTAATCATGGATCTTCTCATGACAAAGCATTATGACTATCTCGCTATCGGTGGTGGCAGTGGCGGTATTGTGTCCATTAACCATGCGCAATGTATGGGCAAAAATGTGCGTTGATTGAAGCAAAGTATCTGGGTGGCACCTGCATTAATATCAGTTGTGTACCGAAAAAAGTCATGTGGTATGCGGTGCAGATTGCTGAAGCGATCCACCAGTATGGGCCGGACTATGGTTTTGATACCACTGTTGACGTCTTCAACTGGGATATTCTGGTGAAGAACCGCAGTGCCTATATCGATCGTATTCATCAGTCCTACAATAATGTGCTTGGCAAAAATAAAGTGTAAATCATTCATGGTGTTGCCCGCTTTTTTGGATGTTCACTCCGTTGAAGTGAATGGCGAGACCATTACTGCCTACTATATCTTGATCGCGACGGACGGGAGACCGACACGCCCTTCGATTCCCGAGGCGGAATACGGTATCGATTCTGACGGTTTTTTTGCGCTTGAAGGATTGCCAAAACGCACTGCAATTGTTGGGGCGGGCTATACTGCCGTTGAGATAGCCGGGTTGTGAACACGCTCGGTTCTGAAATCCACCTGTTTGTGCGCAAGCATGCGCCGTTACGCAGCTTCGATTCGCTGATCGTCAGTACGCTGGTGGAAGTAATGAATGCAGAACAGCCAACGCTGCACACTGAATCCACGCCGCAGGCAGTGGAAAATAACATGGATGGCAGCTGACCCTGCGCCCGACAAACGGCGAATCGTATACCGTGGATTGCCTGATTTAGCCGATTGGCCATGAACCGGCAACCGATAACCTGAATATTGAAGCGGCGGGCGTCGCCAAAGACGAGCGCGGTTTTATCAAGGTCGATAAATACCAGAACACCAACGTGCCCGGTGTTTATACGGTAGGTGATAACACAGGCGCTTAAGTTAAGCCAGTGGCTGTTGCGGCGGGGCGTCGCCTCTCAGAGCGCCTGTTTAACAACAAACCGGAAGAGCACCTGGATTACACCAATATTCCCACCGTGGTATTCAGCCATCCGCCGATTGGCACTGTCGGGCTGAATGAACCGTAAGCGTGAGAAAAATTCGATGATAATAAGGTTCAAGTTTACACCTCTTCCTTCACCACGATGTATCCGGCGGTAACTCAACACCGCCAACCTTGCCGCATGAAGTTGGTGTGTGTCGGGGCGAAAGAGAAGATTATTGGCGCGTGCACGGTATCGGCTGTAGCATGGATGAAATGCCTGCAAGGCTTTGCCGTAGCGGTAAAAATTGGTGCGACCAAACGCGACTTCGACAATACCGTAGCGATTCACCCGACTGCATCGGAAGAGTTTGTGACGATGCGAAGTTAGTGTAAGGAATCCCCATACATACGTTTTTACCGCTGAAAAATACATACCAGGACAGCATGAGCTGGCCTGGTATGATTACGGCCAACCTTGAAGTCTAAGTCAATACGCTGTCATGTTAGTTGTTGAATAAAATCATTAACCTTAATGGGGTTGTTAGAATACCGACTCATGTTGTTCAGTATCTAATTCAGATATGAAAGCAATAATGTCTTGTAATGCCTTTCTAGTTTTTCTCTCTTCCCCGCTTCTTTTCGTCGGAAATCGCAACAATGTAACGCCTAACTTAATCAAAATACTGAATTTTATCTGACCCTCTGCCTTTTCTGAGGATTGAGTGCATGGGTTTGGTAACTATCAACTTCTATTGCAAGTACAGGAAGTTTATCTATTTTATTGAAAATCAGAAAATCTATGTGGCTATTCAGGTGTTGTCTGAAATTTTTTTCTCTTTCTGTTAAGACATCAAAATCACCTATCAATAAGCTCAGTAGATAATTATGCTTATATGTAAATGAAGTAAAACACTCATCGGTAAGAATATCATTTAATGATGTAGCCATTAAGTTTTCAGAAAAGTAATTAGATGTGTTTGCAGCGTGCAGTTTAAAATTTTGAAAAATAGGGGAGTGCTTACTGTATAAACAGTAGAATATTGAGAAGATTTTACTTTCAAAAATGGTAGGTGATATAGATTGATATTCTATATAGCGTATTAAGTCACCGATATTTGTACCTTGCTTTTTAAAAAAATTGTCAGACATCACCATAATAAATTTCGCTTTCGCTCGTGAAACGGCGACATTGATCAAATTTGGACTGTCATTGAATTTATCTGCCCAGCTATCTATTGGGCTGTATATGATAATTTCTTTTTTACGCCCTTGAAATTTGTGCGCAGTATCTATTTTATATTTTTTTATCAAAAATGAGGTTATCGTTATCGACTTGGGCACGATAAAGCATGACGATGCCGATTTTTTCTGGAGCTACATTAACCAGGATTACATCAAGCAATTCTTCTTTAATTACTTACAATTCGTGGAATTTGATTTGTCTCTTGCCATTAGGGTCTTTGCAAATGTGATAGCCTGGAGCAGTCTTAAAAATTAAGAATGGCTCAGAATCTGAATTAGTCATAATAACAAGCTGGTTTTCGTAATATTTTTGATTACAAAAGTCGATAATCCTGGGGTGACAACGATAGTGCTCTTTAAGTAGCGTGGAAGGTTTACTTTCTGCGAACACCTTATTTACAGATGACAGTAGATTTTCTGTTATATAACTATACTCAGTTTGAATATCAAAAACTTTATCAAGATCGGGATGTGTAGAAATGAGCGATCTACTCAGAATATGAGGTATATGCTTCAAGTCGCCGATAACAATCATGTTTTTTGGCGCACGCCATAACTAACACTCCAGTGAGGAGATTCACTTGTGATGCTTCATCTACAATGAGATAGTTAAATAGTTTATTGTCTATTTTATTGTTAATTATTGAATCTGTTGTACTTAGCACGATAGGGAATCGCTTGAAAAAATTATCAAAAAAATTTTTGTAGGACCGATGATTAAACTCAATGTGCTGAATATTATGATACGTTGAGAATATATTATTTTTTAACAAAACCATTGAGCTATCTGTATATTGCTTCAATAAATACTCGAAATTGTATTGATTTAATTTCTTTTTAATTAAGGATTTACTCGCTAAAATTTCGTTTTTTTCTTTGATAGTACTCAGAGGTAAGACCCTTGAATAAGTTGCTAGAAAGGATTTTGATATCCTTAAACTTGTAAATCCTGTATTTAAATAACTACTTAAGTTTGAGTGTCCAAGACAGATTTTCATTTATAGAAAAATACTCTATTTCAGCCATAAATCGCATTAAATTTGGTGTTGACGATTTGTTGCTAAAAGACCATTTAGAGGAATATATCGGTTCTACAGAGAAATGCGTATCAAAATAATTACGCTCTATCTTAAGCCTATTTATTAATTATCATATTCTTGCTTGCTCATTTTTAAGTTCAAGCAAATCAGAAAGTAGACTATTGGTGTAAGTAATTACTTGTCTGATTTTAATCAGTATTCTTGCAGAAAGCTATCAGTGAGAAATGTTAGGGATGTTATGTTTTTTTCAAAAAAACTTGTTGTAAGTCAGTCTTGCCAAGACTGGCAGAAATAAAAACAAATCCCTCTTTTACTAATTTTTTATAAATATTATGTGTTGCCTCATTTTTTATAGAAACTACTGCAATCTTCTTATTTTGGCAAACTAAGTTTGCAATTATATTAAGAATGGTTTGTGTTTTAACTCTTCCCGGAAGACCTTGAATAATGATCATTTGTGATGTTAGTGCATTTGTGACAGCTCACACGCTGTGATGCGTTTACACCAAAAGGGAAAATGATTGTTGGGAATTTTTTTCTTAGCGGCAGGGAGAGCTTCACATAATTTTTTAGTACTGAGTCATCTATTATTTTGTTGAGTTTATTCTCATAAAAGTAGTTTGAAGATGGAGAGGGCTATTTTAAAATAGCTGCAATATATTATTAATAATCAATGAGGTGCCTTTTTCTTTTTTTTACGATGTTTGGTATTATTCTAACCTAGAAGATAGGATATTCTTTACTATATTTTTTTCGCTCTTTAAGATGATGATTGAATTTTCAATATCGATCACTTCTGGTCTTATCAAAAAAAAGACATTTGATTTGTTGTAAGGCTAAATCTTTTCATCGTGGAAAGTGACGAGATTTTTGTTTCCTGATGGACTTACATTGATGACATTTTTTTGTCGTATTTTTGAATTTACTTTGCTTGTTTCTTATCAGTACCAAGTACTCTCGCTCATCCATGTGCCACAAGCTCCTTTTTTTTGTAAAAAAATGTTAAATCGTATCTTAACCTAAAAATTCCAGGGCTCTAAGTTAATTGGTGTGAATTCAGATGCATTTTCGTGATAAACCTTATTTGCAAGCACTGAACTGGCTTTTCGCTGTTACTTATATCTATAGGATATAAAAGATCGCTGTGATCAAATGAGTAATCTGCATATAACCGCGAGTTTCATTTTTGTTAGTAACATCATACAGTTTTAAGTCTTGATACCTCAGACCGATAAGCGAGCAGAAATACCGTAACGGCGCGCGAGACAGCCTCCTCAATGCGCTTCGCATCTGGCGCTGTTTCGATACCCAGTGCTGCAACAAGAAACAACTCTGCTTAAATAAACCCCTTCAAACGCATTGCGCATATCCAACTGTCTGATTTTCGCAGTATGCCTTCGCCCATTTTCTTAATGAGACAACGACTGAGTTGTTTCCAGCCTTTTTGTGGTCCTTCTACATAGAACAATCGGTCAATATCACTACGTTCTGATTCACTGATGGTCATACGCCAGATCGCCATCAGGCTGCTGCTCAATACTGAGGTAAGGCAATTGCAGCCAAACTGATTGAGCGTCGTTTCGATGTCTTTCTTGAGGTCTAATGATTCGAACGCATCAATGATACCTGTTTTGGCCGATGACGCCATGACAGCAGAGAAGATTTCTTCTTTAGAACTGAAATAGTTATAGAGCGTTGACTTGGAGCCTCCGACACGGTTGGCGATCTCCAACATTGAAGTGTTGTTGAATCCCTGTTCTATAAATGCGTGCGTCGCGATATCCAGAATGGTTTGACGCTTTGCTTTACTTTTAACTTGCATACGCTTTTTTCTTTTTCCGTGCCAACGGGCAAGCCTCTCTTGACTATCGTTTTATGTCAAGCCATAAAAAACGTACAGTACGGTATTAAAAATGGTGTATATTAAAAATCAATAATTAATAAATTGCAGCCTGTTAACTCCTGATTTGCAGTTTTCAATGCTTGCCATAGTGCTCATCTTGGCGGGCTGTTCAACCGTCCCAGACAACACACTTAGCCAAATAAAACACGCCGATGAATTTGCCTCCTCTCAGTCGCTAACAACGGAAAAAGAAGGCCGTTGACCAGACTCGCAATGGTGGCTTCGCTATCACGACAGGCAACTTGATGACCTGATGGAACATGTACTGGCCTCTGTACCAACGTTGAAAATAGCCGAGTTTCGATTAAAGAATGTGGCCGGGATCGCCGCATAAATCAGCTTGATTCGCGCCGTTCAAGTTTGTGCATCCGCTGCTGCTTCAAAGTACAAAGTCAGTTATGCCTATCAAAAGCTTACATGCTGCCACATGGTTGGAATAACTACGGTTCGGTTACCGCCAATCTGAGTTTTAATCTGGATTTTTGGAGCAAAAACCGTACTGAGGTCGCTGCTGCAACATCAGATTATGCTGCTGGCGCAGAAATGCAGTCGCAAAATTACTGCTTCAAGTCTCTTTGGTTCAAGCCCATCAGGAGCTGGTGCGTTTGTACCTCAACCGTAACACGACGCAGAACGCGTTGGAAATACGCAGTAAAACCGTTGAATTGATGACAGAGCGCAATCTCAATGGGTTAGAAACCAACGGCGTGTTAAACAGGTGCAGGCACTGAAAGCGAGCGCTGAGGCTGAATTGATCGCCTCCGATGAGGCCATCTAGCTACAGAAAAATGCCATTGCCACATTGTTAGGAGAAGGGCCAGACAGGGGCTTTCTATTCAGTGCTCAGTGATTCATTTGGATGAGTTATTCAACTTGCCTACTAACACTGGCATCAACATCCTCGGCCATCGTCTAGATATTAGCGCCGCGCGTTGGTGGATTGAAGCGGCGAAGAAACGCATTCATGTCGCCAAAACAGCTTACTACCCCGATATCAGCATTACCGGTTTTATTGGCTACCAGTCGTTCGGCCTGAATAATCTGACGCGCTCGGGCAATGATATCGGAAGTATTGGACCTGCGCTGTACCTGCCGATTTTCACCGGCAGGTACTTACTCCGGGTAATTAACGTCCGCCGAGGCCAATTACGAAGAGTCTCCGTGGCGACCTACAACAATATGCTGACGCTGGCATTACACGATATCGCTAATGTTGTTACTCGCGCCAATGCCCTGAAAGCACGCCTGTCGAAAACCGAGAATGCGTTCGAAAATGTCAAGGCTGCGTATCTCATTGCCGACAAACGCTATCGCGGTGGGCTAGCAACGTATCTCGATGTCTTGATAACAGAGGACACCATGCTGGAACACCCAGCGTGCGTTGCGGAAGTAGCTACTTCGATAACCGGCATTGTTCAGGTGGTGAATGTGGTGGATACGCAGTGGGTAAAGCAGGGTGATGTGTTAGTACAACTTGATGACACTAATGCTCGCTTGGGCTTGGCATTGCACAGGCAGAGGTAGGGGCGATACTAGGGCAATCGCGGCGACGCGTGAGCAGCTATAATGGCGACCGACGAGGGATTAGCCGCGCAAGTCAAGACGCGAGAAGCGGATGAAACGCAGGCGCAAGCGCGGCTGGTTGCATCGCAGGCTAATTTCATCAAGGCGCAGGTAGATTTAACGCGCCGTGAGGCGCTGGCAAAGTCCGGCGCGGTATCTCGTGAGGAATTGACTAACGCACGTAATGCGATGACGCAGGCTGAATCTAATTTCAATGTCGCCAAAGCGGCTGCGGCACAGTCTCTGGCTAATCGTTTATCGACCATTGGTGCGAAAAAAGCCAATGCTGTGTTAACAATTGATGCCACTGTGGAAACTATAACCCGGAAGTGATGTTGGCGAAAGCAAAGGTAGAACAAGCTCAAGTTGACCTGGCCCGTACGATTATCAAGGCGCCAGTCGATGGGGTCATCGCCAGACGTCAGATGCAGATTGGTAAACGTGTACAGAACGGAGAGCGTTTGATGACGGTGGTTCCACTGCACGACGTTTATATTGAAGCAAACTTTAAAGGGGTTGAACTGCGTCGCGTGAAAATCGGCCAGCCCGTTGAAGTAACCGCAGATATTTATGGTGACAAGGTGGTATATCATGGCGTGGTGAGCGGTGTCTCTGGCGGTACGGGCTCGATGTTTTTCCATGATCCCGGGGTAAAATGCGACAGGTAACTGGATAAAGGTGGTTCACGGTCTGCCGCTGCGCATTAAGTTGGACAAGAATAAATTGGCGAAACATCCATTACAGGTCGGGCTGTTAATAATTGCCACTATTGATACCCATAAAACTCAGGATCTGGCGGCATCGGGTCACGAAGGTTTGGCAACGGCTTGTTAGGATTAAGGCGAGAAAGAATGAGCCACAACACTACGCAGAATATCTTTCCGTAGCCGTTGACGGGCGCTGCGCTAGTCATCGGAACCTTGTGTCTGGCGATGGCCAATTTTTTGGCCATTATTGATACCATCATCGCCAACGTATCCGTATCAAATATTGCCGGGAGCCTGGGCGCATCAACCAGCCAGGGTGCATACGTTATTACATCCTACGCGGTCGCAGAGGCCATTTCCGTTTCTCTGACCGGTTGGCTGGCTTCACGTTTTGGTGCCCTGAGCGTTTTCGTGATTTGTCTGCTGATGTTCAGCGTATTTTCAACATTATGCGGGATGGCAACATGAACATGCTGGTGTTGTTTCGCGCATTTCTAGGGTTCTCTGGCGGGTCGCTGATGCCCCTGTCTCAGAGTTGATGATATGTATTTTCCCGAAAGACAAGGGTCATGTTGCCATCGGCATCTGGAGTATGATGACCCTGGTTGCCCCGATTATGGGGCCGATTCTCGGTGGCGTTTGGCGCATTCTTTGGCATTGCTGTACTTACACCCTTGTGGCTGCAAATTTATATGGGCTATACCGCGAAGATCGCCGGTTATTCGACGGTTTTCCAGATAAGCCTGCTCATATTGTTCCAGGGCATTAGAATGGCGTTATTTTTCGTTACATTAACAGGCATTGCGCTCAGATGCGTACTTGAGTGTGAGATAGATTCTGCCGCAGGATTGATGAACTTTATTCTTACCTTGTCAGGAGGTATTTACCATATCCATGGTAAATACCTCCTGGGAGAATAAAACCCGCTACGTGCATGCAGAACTGTCAGGCCTGACAGACAAAAACGAGATAGCAACGAATGCCATGCTAAATAATGGTATGCACATGGACGAAGTCCGCGGATCGATAGAGTGTATGTTGCAAGGGAAAAGTGTCATGGTTGCCACGAACCATATCTTTATGGTGATTACTACTATCTTTGCAGTTGCTGAAATGATTATTTGTTTTGCACCGAAACCCACGAGAACAAGTATTTCATCAATTCATTAGTTGTGCGGTAAGTATTTATCCCTTTTGCTCTGACAACGCTATTTCTCATGTTATCATGGCATTTTTTCTCTATATTTTTTGTCACTTGAAATTCCAATGTGGTAATTATATATGTTTGCGAATGGATTTTTTATTGGTTATAATTTCAATCCGTAACCAGTAGGGAGCTTTTTAATAATTATTGTTATTTAAGTTTAGTATGCCAGAGCTTGATTTTTTTGACAGTAAATATGATTCATTAAAGCATTCTAATTTATTTATGCTTATTTCGTAAGTTAAATGACTATGGTCGAGAATATTCTTAACGAATTGTCATCTGTAGTATATCACCAAAATGTCAGCTGGAAGTTGCATGCTTTATTAAGATAAAAAAATAAAAAATTATAGGTAAGAGAATAATTTGATAGCAAGGAAATAAGATTTTCATTATAGAAATAAAAGGATAAGAAATATACTCTTGACGATGGTGATATTTTTTTACTTATTAATGCTATACCAAGAGTTATATTTTTATGTTTATCAGACAACAACTATTCTGTTAAGAATATACTCGGCATACTGCAAGTTGCATATGTGTTGGCTGCGCTAGTTCACCCGAATCAATTACCTAAGTAAGCTCGTCGAGATGCCTTCTCCTGTCTCCTTCATGAAACTCGTATTATTTAGAATATAGATCAGAGAGTAACGCGTGCACGCTAAGCATGTTTTTCATGATTGCCCGTAGGGATGCTATTTATATTAGAGCCGATCCCATTAGGGCGACGG
Source organism: Candidatus Malihini olakiniferum (assembly GCA_051305815.1). GTDB lineage: Bacteria > Pseudomonadota > Gammaproteobacteria > Enterobacterales > Enterobacteriaceae > Symbiopectobacterium > Symbiopectobacterium olakiniferum_B. Next base: position 103,180 of record JBPPLV010000015.1, on the reverse strand, counting down.
GATAAACTCTGAGTCTAGAGGATATAATATAGATGTTTATGGATGCATGACCTTCACGTCGCGCTAACTCCACTTCTTGAGCCAGACTGGTAATGCCCTGTTCGATCTTCTCGGGATCAGGTGCATAGTTCATGCGCAAACACTGGTGGATATGGGGCCAATCTTCTGCCAAACCAGGAAAGAAATAGTGGCCAGGCACCATCAAGACGCCACGTTTTTTTAGCCGCTGATAGAGTTTTTCCGTTGATATTGGCAGATCTTGGAACCATAGTCACAGGAAAATCGCCCCTTCCTATTTATGAATCAGGCAACATTACGGTGACAGGTAACGGCGAATTACGGGCGCACAACTTCATTAGATAAACGCAGCAGATCGCCGTGTGCAATCATTTCATTAGCTAGTGCTGGGCCAATGGAGCTAGGCGACAGGCTGACAATTCCGTTCATGTTGCTGATGGCGTAGATAACTCATTCATTACCAATGATGATGCCACGGTGTGATCCTGGAAAACCTAGCTTGGACAGGCTTATTCAGAGAATGATGTTGGCATTCCATAACGGTGTCGCGTCGCTGAAGATGATACCGGGAAACGGGACGCCGTAGGTATTATCAATTACCAACAGAATGTTGAGCAAGATTGTCAAGCGTACCAACCGTCGTCCGTCAACACATTGCCAGTAAGGTTGGTTGGGTGTGAGACACAAATCATCCCTATGTCATCGCCGAGAGTTAAATGGTCAAAATCAACGTGGTATTTGAACTGGCCTTCAGGCAGTAATTCAATCTTTGGGCGAACTGAGACGAACATATCTTCGTCTAAACCGGAATCTGCATAACCGATATATTCAGGGACAAGAGGAAACAGCACTTTTCGGGATGTGCCATCCTGATAACGTCCGGCGAAGAGAGTAAATAGGTAAAAGAAGGCACTCTGGCTGCCGTTGGTCAGAGGAATATTTTGCGGCCCAATTTCCTAGCCAAACGTCTGCTTAAGCAACGTAGATAAGTTTTTGAGAAGTTTATTTTTTCCCTGTAGGCCATCGTAGTTGTACAGTACCTCGGTTAATGCGCCTGCGCTGAGCATCTCCTTGCAGAGTTGCTGAAAATAGGTGTCCATTGCCGGATATGCGAGGGGTTGCCACCACCCAGTATAATGGCCCTGGCGTGCGTAACCCTTCGTTTAGGTTATTCATCAATTGAGTAATACCAGCGTGGCGGGTGAATTTTTTGCCGAAAAGAGAAAAGTTCATCATGTGTTTTTTAAAGGTGATGCTAACGTTAACAAAGAACATAGCACTTGCGGTCAGAGGCTGCAATGGTAACCCATCTTATGGTGATGACGGGCCATGTTTTGTCCGGCAATGTGCCGAAGAGAATAAACAATCGATGATGTTATCAGCGTTGCTGGGGAGTTTTAAATACCGAGACAAAAATAATAGGTATTAGACATATATACAAAGGTAAAGTAGACTTATGGAAATAAAAATTACGTATTATTTTTACACATTCATTTAATTTTTCGCGAGTACAAGATTAAATCTTGGTTCATTAATAATGACGATTAAATGAAGATTAATAATCTCAATTTTGTTTTTTTATTATTGCTTATAGGGTTCCTATCTCAGGCGAATATATCATAAAAAACGTGCCATGATGACGATATTGACTTGACAAAGACCGTGTCTTATTATCGGCTAACTTGCCAATAAATTATAATTAAGAAGGTGATAAAGTTCTGTCTGATGTCAGAGTGAAGAAATACAATATGACTTCACAATCCTGGTCACCGGGTGGGCAGGTGCAGCCTGCGCAATGGCGACATAATACTAATATATATACCAAACAATGTTATTAAATCACACCATGTGTTGATTATGGCGAATAACAGCTCTCGCCTCTCGAGTGGGGTTACCAACGCGGCACAGAGTAATGAAGTCAGCCAGGATATGCTGGTTTCTATTGCCCTCGCGACCAAAACCATCATTTATGAACAACCCAGCGCTGAGATCGCAGGCTTCCATACATATTCCCATGACGACAGCAGTATCTCAGGCGATAAGAATGACGAAGGATGAATTGAAAGAGCAAGGTATTACTCGGTTTATTATGACGGGGCATCCAAGCGTGGCTGGTGGTCTTGGTTGACCTTTATGTCCGACCCTGACGTCGATGCGCTGACACATATGTATCGCGCCTATGGCGGAAACTGGCCTATTGTTTTTTATCCTTATTATAAGCAGGGTATTGATAAGACCATTAACACACCTGTATTTCAGGAGTTAATGAAGATTGAAGATCCGATGTAATATTTAACAGCAGGACAGCTCACGTAATTAAATAAAGCAAAATATATTATTAACGCTAGTGGTGATGATTTTTATGCTGCGGATAATGCACGGTTTTATTATGATGCCTTGCTGGGAAAAAATCCCTGCGCGTGGTACCCAACACGGGCCAAGATGGTATAGTGAAACACATAAAGCAAACGCTGATTACCTTTGTTAATCGTTTCCTGAAAAATAAATCTCTACCGCATCTCACGGTAGAGATTAAAGAAAATTTCCTTAGTGTTACCTTTTTCTGAAAAACTCGTTACCGTAAAACGCTGGATGGCAAATAACTCCAAAGCGAGGGATTTCTGCTACTCCTGTGATATTTAATATTAGGCGACAAAGGTGGCACTCATTAATCACGGGCCTGTCAGCCTTGTGCTGAACTCTGAGCATAGCGGTTGGCAGGCGACCTTTGTGGAGCACATTCAAGGACGGTTTCGTTGTAACCAGTCGGGTTTACGTTACGCTTAATTATGCTTTTACAACCGATGCACCACCAGTAAAAGGTGAATTTTGCAAGACATTGACTGGTCGTGGGCTCTGTAAATCAACACCCTAGATGATAAGCGCGCCAACTGGGGGCATTGGCGCGCAATAGATTATTTAAGCACCTTTGGGTTGGCGCGGTTCTCTTTAACCTTGCCAGTCAATGCAGCGATCAGATTATCAACGGCGCAAGCGGCCATGCCGTAGCGAGTTTCGTGAATAGCAGAATTAATATGCGGTAGCGCAACGACATTTGGCAGCTTCAGCAGCGGGGAATCAACCGGCAAAAGCTCCTGAACGAATACATCCATACCTGCAGCATGGATATTTCCGTTGCTGAGAGCCTCGACTAATGCGGCCTCATCTACCACCCCACCGCGACCGATATTGATCAGAATGACGCTTGATTTCATTTTCGCCAGTTGTTCATGGCTAATCAGATGGCGTATTTCTTCTGTCAACGGCAGGATGACGCATAGAAAATCGGACTTTGCTAATATTGTATCCAAATCGCAATAGCGCGCGTTAAAACGCGTTTCGGCTTCGGCATAATGGCGTCGCGCGTTGTACAGCACCTCCATGCTGAAACCGAAATGCGCGCGTTGCGCCACGGCCAAGCCAATACAGCCCATACCAAGGATCCCGATAGTTTTATGGTGTACGTCAATACCGAACAGTCACTGCCGATTCCGTTTTTCCACTCGCCCTCTTTGACACGTTCAGTCACTTCTACCACGCGGCCGCGCTTGACAGGATCAGCACGAAGATAACATCGAATTGCACGGCCTGTTTTAGGCGATAGCCCGGCAAATAGCGGCTGACTTTTTGCACCATGCTGTGAATGCTGGCTTCAATGTTTTCGGGTTCGACATTAGCGGAATATGTAAAGACGGTGTCGCCTATCATGATAGGCGGTGATACCGGGTTGAGAATAATGATGGCTTTTCCGGCACGCGCTTTACCCACGTTAACAATGGCGGCAGACGTGGTTTAGTAAACTCGTCAATATTAGCGCGGGTACTGGGTCCTGCAGATTTACTGGCGATACTGGCAACAATTTCGACATAGTAAACATCAGTTACCTGTACACATCATTGATGATGAGAATGGTTTCCTGGCCGCCGCAAGTGACCATGTTGATATTCTCCGCGTCACTTTCTTGCTCCAAATTAATGGAAGGAGCTACATAAGGACCGATAGCGACCAGTGTCAGGTCAATCACCTTAATGCCGAACGGTTGCAGCTTTTCATTATATACCAGATTTTATTTGGTGGAAGTGGCGTCGAAAACGATTTTAATGTCCTGGAAATTGGGTAATGTCAGCAGTCCGTCGATACTCTCGGTAGAAACCGGCACGCCCAACCGCGCAGTGCGGGCCAAACCTTCTAATGCGGGATCGATACCGATCATCGCGCCCATACTCAGGTATTGACTGTTTTTCATTATTTTGAACATCAAGTCAGTGCCAATATTTCTTGAAATAATAATGACTGCCTGGATTTTTTCACTACCCATGGTTTATTCCTTTTCTTCACGTAATGGCATAAAGTCTTTTAATTCCGCAATATGTTCCGGTAAAAGCACATTTTTTTATTAAGGGTGCCGTCAGACGTACAGATTCCCGTCATCGCTAACAGATGTTTAAGTAAATCAGGTAAGGGCGCGGTAATGGAAAAAAAAGTTGCGCTAGACACGATAATTCACGTCGCTGTTGAAATACAGCAGAGTAGTTTTCTGCGCAAAAAACTCTCATAGAGTTTCACAGTGACAGCGAGAGAGAAATTAGCAGTAGCTGGCAAACCATCATCGCCCCTAATATCAACATATCTAAAAGGTATTCGTCTTAACCGGCGAAAATAAGGAAATCTGAGCGGTGAGGTTTAACCTGATTAATCAATTCCCGAATGTGGCTGATATTATTAATAGTGTCTTTAATGGCGATTATCGAAGATAATTTCTGAGCTAAACGGCTCAGCATATCGGCAGAAATCGTATGACCCGTCAGCTGCGGAAAATTATAAATCATGATCGGCAGAGCAAGATTTTCCGCAATGGAAAAGTGAAAAAGGCTCTCTGTACTAAAGCGGCGAATAATAAGGTTTGATGACTAATACTGCATTCGCGCCGCAGCGCGTTGCATGTTGCCCGAAATACAGGACATCATCAATGCAGGTGCCGCCGATGCCGAAAATCACTGGTACCCGACCGTTAACATAATCAACCAAAAACTCTGCGGTTTCCTGACGTGTTTCACCGCGCAGGGCATAAAATTCGCCGTAAGTGCCCAGCGCTAACACGCCATGAACACCAGCGCTAATCACCTGATCGAGAAACCTGATCATTGCTTGTTTGTCAAAGTTGCCCGTCACCACCCGTCAAGGTGGGTAGCGGTGGAATCACGCCTTTGATTCGATCTGTTTTCATTCTGTTCACTATTATTAAATAATATTTCCATATAATAAAAAACTCAAAGTGTGAGCGATTCAACCTCAGGGTTGATGAAACGCGATCGTTATCATAATTAAGCGTTGAAGAGATAATGTGCCCGACAACGTATTGTCAAGTTCGATAGGTTATTGAGGGGTCTTGTGCATGTTAGCCTGACACCGTCAGGCCATTTTTTCCCATTGTATAATCTGCGCTGGGGCATTGTTTCTGCCGGGAACATACGTTTTACGGGAGAGAAACCTAGCTTCTGATAAAATGCACAGGCGCGCAGGTTTTATTCATACACTTCTAAGCTCAGAATAGGGTAGTGTTACTGCACATGGCTCATTAGTGCCATGCCAACGCCTTTACCATACTATCGATGGTTAAAGAAGAGTGCACCGACAAAACGTTTTTCCATCACACTGATAAAACCGAAGATCGCGCCTTCCACCTCATAAACACAGGTCTGTGAATTTGGGATATAGCATTCGCGCACTAACAGTTCTCTTTCTTGCTAATAGATTGGGTTGATAAACGGGTCCGCTCGGGTTGTGCTTTCCAGCCACAAGGGGAGTAACAGAGCAAGGTCTTCTGGCTGGTAGTCCCTAATCACGCGTGGCCTCTAGATAGCAGAAGCAGTCGGTAGTGTGATCTTTTACCAAATCGCCGGCCTGCATAAAGTCATAATCATAACAGATGGTGGAATCGATAAACTTGAAGCCGCGTTTTTTCAGCGCTTTTGACATGGCATCGGAAATGGCGGTTTTGGCGGGCACATCGGACAGCGTGGTGGAGCTGTTGACCAACGTTGAGTGGTTAACGAAAGACCAGATGAAATCGGAAAAGGATTCGCCTTCCGCTTCCATTTCATACCAGATGCGCGTGTTGGTGATGATGGCTTCAATCTTGCCGCGGTGGCGGATAATGCCACTGTCTTACAACAAGCGCTCGACGTCTTCCTACGTCATGCTTACCACTCGTTTCGAGTTAAACTTATGAAAGCTTGCCCGGTAATTTTCCCACTTTTCAATACCGTTGTCCATGACAAACCGGCCTGCTGTCCTTCAAGACAGAGCAATTCGAATAGTTTGACGCTCTCTTTGCACGGTTTGCCCCATTCCGTATCGTGATAATCGAGATAGAGCGGGTCTTGGGTAAACCAGGCGCATATCTGTTCATTGTGGGGTTCATGTATTGTGGCGTTTCTGTGATAAGGGGACGCTATTGCAATTTCATCAAGCTGTTATTTCATCATAATGTTGATAAATATAAGCGCGATTTAACCATGATCATGGTTAAATTTATCTGTATATGCAACCAGTTTTTTTGTGTGCGTATTCACAAGAAATCAATAAGATCAGCACGCTAAAGACAATGCACAGGTTATACCTCATCACACATTAACAAGCGGGGAAAGGGAAGCACATGGCTATTAAGTGGATCGTCGCCTATCTGTCGTTGGGCGGCGTTGTCGGGTTCTTGGCAGGGCTATTGGGGATTGGCGGCCGGGTATCATGGTGCCAATTTTGATGGCATTGTTCTCTGCCCAAGGTGTGCAAGGTGAGCATCTGGTGCATTTAGCCCTGCGCGCCTCGATGGCAGCGATTGTTATTACCGCGATTTCTAGCTTGCGCACCCATCATCAGCATCAGGCGGTGTTATGGGCCCGTGATGCTGCGCATTACCCAGCTATCCTCATCGGCACCTTGCTCCACCTGGTTGGCGACACTGCTGCCTACGCGGGCGCTGGCCATCTTCTTCTCTTGCTTTATGACCTATGTTTCATTACAGATGACGCTCAACATCAAACCCAAAGCGCAGCGCCAACTGTCGGGCGTGACTGGGGTATCGCTGGGCGGGTCTGATCATCGGCGGTATTTTCGCACTGGTGGCGATTGGCGGGCACTCACCGTGCCATTTCTAACCTGGTGTAATGCTGTCCAGCAGGCGATTGGCATGTCGGCAGCGGTGCGGCTGCCTATCGCACTGGCGAGGACGCTGGGTTATATGATTAACGACTGGTCGACAGCAGGAATGTCTGAATATACGTTGGGATATGTCTTGATACCTGCCGTGGTGCTGATCTCGGCGGTGAGTTTCTTTACTGTGCCGTTTGGTGCCTGTCTGGCGCATCGGTTGCCGGTTGCTACCCTGAAAAAGATCTTTGCTGCACTGCTTGGTGCTGAGCCTGAAAATGCTGCAAACGGTGTTTACCGCGTGAGCCGATGAGCGCAGCCAGTAATAGGGCTGCGCCATCTGAAACTGGCCTCAATATCAATAAAGTGCCTCTAAAATGAAGTTGTTTCAGCATTCCGACTGTATATCTTACACTCAGAGTGTATACTGGCGAATTATATATAAATACACATGTATCGCGTGAATCTAACATGCAAAAGTTTGATAACAAGACCTTCCAGGGCCTGATCCTGACGTTGCAGGATTACTGGGCTCGCCAAGGCTGTACTATTGTCCAACCATTGGATATGGAAGTTGGCGCTGGCACCTCCCATCCGATGACCTGTCTGCGTGCGCTAGGGCCTGAGCCTATTGCCGCTGCCTATGTGCAGCCGTCGCGTCGTCCTACCGACGGTCGTTACGGGGAAAACCCGAACCGCCTGCAACACTATTATCAGTTTCAGGTCATCATCAAGCCGTCACCAGATAATATTCAGGAGCTGTACCTCGGTTCGCTGAAGGAAGTGGGGCTGGATCCGACCATTCACGATATCCGTTTCGTGGAAGATAACTGGGAAAATCCGACGCTGGGTGCCTGGGGGTTGGGCTGGGAAGTATGGTTGAACGGTATGGAAGTCACGCAGTTTACCTATTTCCAGCAGGTGGGTGGCCTTGAGTGCGAGCCTGTGACCGGAGAGATCACCTACGGTCTGGAACGTCTGGTAATGTATATCCAGGGCGTAGACATCGTCTATGACCTGGTGTGGAGCGATGGCCCGTTAGGTAAAACCACCTACGGTGACGTGTTCCACCAAAACGAAGTGGAACAATCCACCTATAACTTTGAATACGCTGACGTCGATTTCCTGTTTACCTGCTTCGAGCAGTACGAAAAAGAAGCGCAACAGCTGCTGGCGCTGGAAAAACCGCTGCAGTTGCCTGCCTACGAGCGCATTCTGAAAGCCGCGCACAGCTTTAACCTGCTAGACGCACGTAAAGCCATTTCCGTTACCGAACGTCAGCGCTATATCCTGCGCATTCGCACGCTGACCAAAGCGGTGGCCGAAGCCTACTACGCTTCCCGTGAAGCGATGGGTTTCCCGATGTGTAACAAGAAAGAGAGATAACAGCGATGATTAACAAGACTTTTCTGGTGGAAATCGGCACGGAAGAGCTGCCGCCAAAGGCGCTGCGTTCTCTGGCGGAGTCCTTTGCCGCCAACTTCACCACTGAACTGGATAATGCCGGACTGACACACGGTGACGTGAGCTGGTTTGCCGCGCCGCGTCGTTTGGCGCTGAAAGTGGCGCAACTGAGTGCCGCGCAATCAGATCGCGAAGTTGAAAAACGTGGCCCAGCTATTTCTCAGGCGTATGACGCTGATGGTAAACCGAACAAAGCGGCTGAAGGTTGGGCGCTTGGCTGCGGTATTACTGTCGATCAGGCGGAACGTTTGATGACGGACAAGGGCGAGTGGTTGCTTTATCGCGCGCAGGTAAAAGGTGGAAGCGCACAGAGTCTGTTGGCGGATATAGTTGCTAACGCGCTGGCAAAACTGCCGATTCCGAAACTGATGCACTGGGGTGACAAAGAAACCCAGTTTGTGCGTCCGGTGCATACATTAACGATGCTGCTGGGTGATGAACTGATCCCCGGTCAGGTGCTGGGCATTGAATCTGCTCGTATTGTGCGCGGCCATCGCTTTATGGGTGAAGCTGAATTTACGATTGATAACTCTGACCAATATCCAAGTATCCTGCTGGAGCGGGGCAAGGTTATTGCTGATTATGAAGCACGTAAAGCGTTGATCAAAGCCGATGCGCAAGCGGCTGCGCGTCAGATTGGTGGTAATGCCGCTCTAAGCGAAAGCCTGCTGGAAGAAGTGACCTCACTAGTGGAATGGCCGGTGGTGATGACCGCGTGCTTTGAAGAGAAATTCCTGGCAGTACTACCTGCTGAAGCACTGGTTTACACCATGAAGGGCGACCAGAAATATTTCCCAGTGTATGACAACGCCGGAAAGCTGCTACCGAATTTCATCTTTGTGGCCAACATTGAATCCAAAGATCCGCAGCAGATTATCTCGGGTAACGAGAAAGTGGTGCGCCCACGCCTGGCGGATGCCGAGTTCTTCTTCAATACCGACCGTAAGAAACGTCTGGAAGACCATCTTCCGCGTCTGCAAACTGTGCTGTTCCAACAGAAGCTGGGTACGCTGCGCGATAAGACCGATCGCATTCAAGCATTGGCGGGTTGGGTGGCGGAAAAGATCGGTGCCGATGTTGCTCACGCGAAGCGTGCCGGTTTGCTCTCTAAGTGCGACCTGATGACCAACATGGTGTTTGAATTTACGGACGCTCAGGGCGTCATGGGGATGCACTACGCGCGTCACGACGGCGAAGCCGAAGACGTTGCTGTTGCCCTGAACGAACAATACCAGCCGCGTTTTGCCGGGGATGCACTGCCTGCATCCGGTGTTGCCTGCGCATTGGCGATTGCCGACAAGATGGATACACTAGCGGGTGTTTTCGGTATCGGTCAACACCCGAAAGGGGATAAAGACCCGTTTGCGCTGCGCCGTGCTGTGTTGGGTGTACTGCGTATTATCGTTGAGAAACAGTTGCTACTCGATCTGCAAACCTTGACGGAAGAAGCAGTGCGTCTGTATGGCGACAAGCTGACCAACGCTAAAGTAGTCGATGACGTGATCGAATTCATGCTGGGCCGTTTCCTTGCCTGGTATCAGGAGGAAGGCCATAGCGTGGATACTATCCAGGCGGTATTAGCTCGTCGCCCGACCCGTCCGGCAGATTTCGATGCCTGTGTGAAAGCGGTGAGTCACTTCCGTTCTCTGGATGCAGCTACTGCGCTGGCTGCGGCCAATAAGCGTGTGTCTAATATTTTGGCGAAATCCACCGATACGCTGAAAGCCAACGTTGATGCTTCTCTGCTCAAAGAGCAAGAAGAAATTCAACTGGCCACTTACGTTACGGCGCTGGAAAGCAAGCTGGCACCTTGGTTCGCTGAAGGGCGTTATCAGGAAGCGTTGGCTGAGCTGGCCGAACTGAGTGAACCAGTTGATAACTTCTTCGATAAGGTGAAGGTTAACGCAGAAGACGAAGGCGTGCGTCTCAACCGTCTGACGCTACTCAACCAGCTGCGTAACCTGTTCCTGAAAGTAGCGGATATTTCCGTATTGCAGTAAGAGAACAGCGCGACGCTTAGCGTCTAAAGCAGATAACGGCCGTTCATGCAGGAATAGCTTTTTTTGCTACCGGTTTCTATACTACCTGTCTTCCTTCTCAAACGCCGTTTGTAGTGCTATTAACAGCGTATCGTAACCGGCTTTATCGATGGTTAGCGGCGGTGACAACACCAGTTTCGATCGACCCCAGACACACCACCGCTCCGGCATCGCGTGCTGCTTCTGCAATGCGAAATGCCAGGCCGTTATCCGGTGCTAATGAGCGTTTGCTCGCTTTGTCCTCCATTATAGATCCAGCGCCATCATCAGCCCTTTGCCCCGCACGTTGCCTACGGAGTGAAAGCGTGATTCAAATGGCAGCAGTTGATCGAGAAAATATCCCCCCTATGTGCGGCATTGGCGGGAAGATTCTCCTGCTCCACAATATCCAGCACCGCAAGCCCAACGGTGCTGGCTAACGGATGGCCGCCATAGGTAAAGCTCGTCATCAGCAACTATGTGCATCGCGGTTTTCCAGATAGGCGGTTCGATACACTGATTCAGTAAGGTAGCCGAAAGCGACACGTATCCGGTGGTGAGCGTTTTGGCAAATACCATGATGTTTGTTTTTACGCCCTAACCGCGTGAGCCGAACATCGCTACGCTTCGGCCAAATCAGATGACTACTTCATCAGCGATCAGTAGCACGCTGTATTTATCACAGATCTCGCGTACCAACGGCCAGAAGTTAGCAGGTGGCACAATCACTCCGCCTGCACCCTGCAATGGCTCTGCGATAAACGCTGTGAAGGTATTCGGGCCGTAATAAAGAATTTTACGTTATAGCTATTCGGCGACCTTTCCCTAGCGTATCAGGATCGTCACAGTTCCACGGGACGGAGATTCGATCTGCGTGCATCCTTCCAGTATTAGGCCATAGTTAAGACGATACACTAGCAGGCTAGAAACCGAGGTTCTGCTCAAGTGTACGCCGTGATATGCATTCTTTAGCGAGATAAAACGCGTACGCTGTGGCTTGTCTTGCACAATCCAGTACTGGGGGGCTACCTTAAGGGCGGTTTCCACACCGTCAAATCCGCCTATGCCGTATACAGTACCCTTCGCATATCTTCTTTCTGTGTCATCTGAATGAGGCGATTAGACAGCGCTTCTGCCATCGGGTGCTAAAAAGGTAATCAGTATGGTTATCGGGAGCTGTCATTATGTGTACTCCGTGAAATTAGATGACGGTGAGCTGTTGCCGCCTGAGCCGCAACGGACGAATCATATTGGCGTTACAGGGTTTCAACCATCTTGCCGATGTGTGAGTAGCGCTCGGGGCTTCTTAGTCGACGCAGGAAATGCGCACTCATAAATATGGCAAACGCCACCATCAGCACCAGATAGATACAGTGATGACACCACCGGAAAAGAGGAACAGCTCAGTACGTCCAGGTTATTGACCACCAGCGCTAACGTTGCCAGTATGTCGAGTGTGCGGATAGAGCCGGAGCGATAAAACAGCTCCAGCGTGATACCGGATGAGAGATTGCGTTGGAAGTAGGCGAGCACAGCGAGTGAGACGCTGAATTGCAGCACCAGAATTGACATGCCGCCCAAGGCTGAAGCCCAGGAGAAAACGTTCGCCATCGGGTCTGACTGCGCCAAGATAAATAGCACGGTAGCACACAGCATAAACGTGCCCTGTAACAGACTGGCGATATAAGGTGTTTGATGCGTACGGTGGGTTTTTGCTATTTTAGACCACAGCAAGCCGTTGTGGCTAATGGCAAACAAATAGCGAGAAAGCGTGTTATGGAACGCCTGTGTTGTCGCAAAAAAGCTAGTGATCAACAAAACAGATATTACCTGAATAGCCCACTGGACAAGCACTTGTTCGGTGATGGTAAATACAAACATACCAGGATCTTTGGCGCCGAGTTCGGCAACGTTAGAGGCACCTGCATATTGCATAAATGCCCAGCCGGAGAGGGCGAAAAAGCTGGTGATTAGTACCACGGCGAGCAGCGTAGCGTGGCGGGTTGTCGGCACTTTTCCGAGTAAATGGCGGTAGCTTCAAAGCCAACGAAAATCGCCCTGAAACACGGTGGAGGGAGCGAATGCGCTGATATCAAAGGCAATGGGTTGGGTAACAATAGAGGAGTCAACCAGCAACACAATGCCCACTTCCATCAGCATCAGTATATCCCGAGCACTTTTCCGCCCAGTTTTACCTTGGCAATGCCAGGTGCCACCACTGCCGCTTGCATCAGCAGTGAGAATAGCCACCAGGGTGCCGCGATGCCGGTATGCATCTGCACGAACTGTGCGAAGAAAAAGCCAAACATGGCGGTGAAGACAAGTTGAATGGCGGTGTAGGCCAACAGTGCAATGCCGAGCCCGGCGATCCACTGTGGGTGCTAAGACCTTGTGCAATATAGGCATAAAAAGCCCCGGCATTCACTACATAACGGCTCATGGCGATAAAGCCAAAACTGAAAATAAGCAGCAGTGCGCCCACTAGGACATAAACACCGGGTACGCCAGCCCGCTGCCTAGCATAAAGGCAACGGGTAGGCCACCGACAACGCCGGTTAAGGACGATGCGGCGGCAATAACAAAAAAATGATCGACCAAAGGCCAAGACTGCCTTTTTGGAGTTGGTTCCCCTGCGGCAATGCCGTCTGAGATAGCGCGTGCGCTGTTGTAGGTTGCTGTGTCATGTTCCGTTTCCCTACGTGATGGTTCATGGTCAGTCTATGAAGCGGGTTGGCGTGTGCGTTATCGAAATCTGGCAAACCTGAATGTGACGAATAATCATCGCGTGTGAGAATGCAGTTCACCAAACAGGCGTTTGTAGTCGGCGGTAAACTGCGACAGATGCCAGAAACCCTACTTTAAAAAAATTTCGCTGATTTGTGCGTACTCCCCTTCCATTACCAGCATGCGTTTCACACCGTTGAGTCGCATATTTTTCAGTAATACCGCCGGGCTCTGTCCCGTGACCTTTTCAAAACAGTTTTGCAGGGTGCTTAGCGATCAGTGCATACTATACTTTGGTGACTACACGTTTTGCCTTTTGCTGGGAGGGACGCACACTAATGGTCTGTGTGCCTACGGCTGTGAAAAAAGGCAAAGGCGATCTCGCGGATATTGCCGGTGCTGGCGCTGGGGGTATAGTGTTCCAATTAATGACCTGTGGTGATAGCGCAGCGGATCAGCGCAAGGCCTTTATTACGCTATTGCAAAGTGTGCCATCATAACCGGGTAGCGCGCCGTCGACCTTAAGTGAAGAGCAGAAAAAGCGTCTTAGTCCTTTTGCCAATGATTACGCCATTTTAACCACCTTTTCCCAGCAGTTGCGGCAAAGCATGGCGGTAAGCCTGAAGCTCTTATTGGAGCGTGTTTCTCAGATTTGTGTTCCGCAAGATTATTTAACTCAACGTGACGGCGTGCGCAGTGCTGTCGGGGCGATAAACCTACTGGAGAAACAGATGCAGACGGCAAAAACTCAGGCCGATTCAGCCCGGCGTAAACTGAGCCAACTGCAAGAGATGCAAGTACTGTATGAGCACGTTTATTCCCAGGTGGTGGTACAACAACCGGCAGCGGCATTAGGAAACGTGGTGCCGGTCCGCCGCCACGCTGGCTTAGCAGCTTTGCACAGGTGGGCGACTTTCTTCATTCTCAGGGTAAGCAGGTCACTTTTATGGGTAATTAGGTGTAATTTGAAACGGCGCAGCAGGCCACGCGTTACAACGCACTGATTACGCCATTGGCTACACAGCAGCGTGATTTGATAAATAGATTTCAGCCGCTTTTGCCCTTGTTACAGCCATCGCGATGATGAAATATTCGGGCCAATTACCAAGTTGCATTGTGTCACTGCGTTGCCTCAACATCCCGAGATGCTGGTTGGTAGTGAGTCGGCCGATCCGTTACTGATCACGATGCAGGAGCATCTTTATCATAAAGTGGTGCCCGTTCCACGCTAGTGTTTTCTTTGACGGCGTCAATCTCGCGGATTAGCCTTAAGAAAGCCTTTTAAGTTTGTGGTTCAGAACGTTTACGGGCCGTGCATTATCACCATTAACGCACCGCCCGTTTTACTTTTGCGCCGCTGGGTTTTATATCAACCCTGTTTTACGTCTAGCCTGTCGAGACTTACCGCTGATAGTCGAGCGCTGCAGGGCGTTCACCATAGCCTATCGCAGTATTGACGCTGTTTGCGGATGGGGTGTAAGGCGAAATACCGAAAACGCTTCCGTCAGCACTTGCGTTTGTTCTTCCAACGAGTTGGCGGCTGCGGCGAATTGTTCCAACAGCGCAGCGTTCTGTTGCGTGGTGCCGTCCATTTACGTAATCGCCTGACTGACGTGAGAAATGCTACTGCTCCGCTCTTCAGCGGTCGTAGCGATTTCGCCCATAATATCGTGCACCTGTGTCACCGATTTCACTATGTTATCCATTGTCTTGCCTGCATTGGTGATCAGATTGGCTCCCTGACTGATCTGCGAGACTGACTCACTGATGAACTCTTCGATTTCTTTGGCTGCTTGCGAGCTGCGCTGTGCAAGATTGCGCACTTCGCCTGAGACCACTGCAAAACCACGCCCTTGCTCTCCGGCACGCGCCGCTTCTACCGCTGCGTTCAGCACCAGAATGTTAGTCTGAAAAGCAATGCTGTTGATGACCAAAGTGATCTCGGCGATCAGCTTGGAGCTTTGTGCGATATCCATCATGGTGTAACATAGCCTACCTGCTCGCCGCCCTGTTTGGCTGTTTGAGAGGCGTTAACCACCAACTTGTGCATGGTGGTTGGCGTTATCCGCATTTTGCTTCACAGTGGCTGTTAGTTGCTCCATGCTGGCCGGCGTTTGCTCTAAAGCTACTGCTTGTTGCTCGGTGCGAGAAGAGAGGTCGGTGTTACCGAAGACGATCTCGCTAGCAGCAGTAGAGATTTGACCAACGCTAACGCGGATGTCATCAATCATTTGATGCAGATTGCCGTTCATTTTTGCCATCGCGTTCAATAACTGGCCCGGTTTGTCACGGCGCGAGGTTGACATGTTCATGGTTAGATCCCTGTAGCGATACGTTCAGCGATGGTCAGCGTATGGGTAAGCCGCAGTGATTTGATGCGAAGTGAACCAGGCAATCAGCAGGCCTACCAACAGTGTGATTAAGGCCGTGACGGTCAATTGGATTTATGATATGCGCACGTTGTAGTCGGTTTGCTGCAACTGCGCGTTCAGGAGTCCAGTGATACGCTCGCCGAGCGAGACGGCGATGTCGTTCATCTGCATGACACTCTCCATCTCCTTCTGGTAAGCAGATATGTAAGAGAGCACCTGCTCCTCATAGTCGTTCATGGTAGTCAGAGGCGGGTCCAGCGTTTCTTCCGCTGCTTTAATACATTCCAGTAGCAAATTATCCAGATGGAAACGTACTGTCATTAGCTTGGTTTTAAAATCGGCCAGCAGCAGTTGCTGTGACTGACTATCGCCCGTTTCGCGCAGTTGATCATCAAGCTTGCTCATCGCCTGATCTTTGCCGTCCAGACTCCAGCTTTTTTTGACGTTATCTTTAGTGGTAAGCGCATCCAGATAGTTTTGGCGCTGCTGTTTGTAGCTGTTTATCGTGGTCGTGATGCTATCCAGTGTTTTAATATCATGAGCTGACCAGTTTAGCTTTTTAGCCTGGGCAACCAGCATATTGATATTGTAGATATAAATACTGTTTTGCTTAACATCGTTTCGGTCGTAGTTAGCGCCAAACCGGACACGATAATATTTAGCCTGATTAACTTCAGTATTAATCTGATTACTTAAATTAACTTTTTGAATACTTTTTTGTAACGACTCAATGTAGCTAATTCCTCAGCCCGTAATCAGTGCGGTTAACAGCAATACTAAAAAGAACCCTAGCCCTAATTTCTTACCGACGTTGATATTTTCAAACTTGATAGCTATTCTGTTTTTACACTGTGTGTAAAGCCAAACAATGGCGTCTATCCGGGGAGTGCACAAGCTCACGCCGTGCGGTGGGGTGTCGACACCGCGCATCAGGCTGAAGGCGCGTCAGGAAAAGAAAGATAAGCTCCGTGTCAGCGTGTGGCTATGTACCGTACAAATCGTATTTAACTACCCATGGTAATATTCCGGATGGGATAGACTGCCTACTACTTCAGACAGTAGGCAGTGTCATTAGATGTGGTGTTAATCGCGCGCAATCAGGTACAAGGCAGCCTGTGCAGCAAAGGAGGCAGTACAAAACACAGCATGATTTTGGCAAGCTAACCTCGACAGCGTAAATGAAAGTGCGGCCATTTAAAAATTTTTTAATTTTTTAAATGTAAGAAGGGTGAAAAGAGTCAGCATGTGATAAGTAAATAAAACCGAAATAACAAAATCTTATTTCGGTTTTATTCGTTTTCCTGTCGTCAGGATAGGTTATTTAGCGGCAGCAAAACGCGCAGCAGCTTCGTCCCAGTTCACTACGTTCCAGAAGGCTTTAGTGTAATCCGGTCGACGGTTTTGATATTTTAGGTAGTAAGCGTGTTCCCACACGTCAAGTGCGACGATCGGGTAACCGGAGGCGCCCGAAATGGCTTCACCCATCAGCGGGCTATCCTGGTTAGCGGTGGAAACCACAGCCAGTTTGCCGTCTTCTTTCAATACCAGCCACGCCCAGCCTGAGCCGAAACGGGTTGCAGCAGCTTGCTCAAATTTTTCTTTGAATGCATCAACGCTGCCGAAATCGCGTTCGATAGCCGCTTTTAGATCACCGCCCAGCGTGGTGCCCAGTTTCAGGCATTTCCAGAACAGGCTGTGGTTAGCATGGCCGCCTACGTTGTTATGCAGTGCTGCTGTCTTCTCTGCTGGCACTTTATCCAGCTTGGCGATCAGTTTTTCTGCGGAGAGACTAGCGAATTCCGGCAGACTTTCTAGCGCTGCGTTAGCGTTATTGACGTAAGCCTGGTGGTGCTTGGAGTGATGGATTTCCATCGTTTGTTTGTCGAAATGCGGTTCCAGCGCGTCATAAGCATAAGGCAGTGATGGCAGTGAATAACTCATATTTATCATCTCCATAGTTGTACTACTAAATAATCGCGAGCGTGCTTGATCTTCGTTGTGGCGCGCGCGTGATAGTCAGGTACGGCACGCCTCAAGCGGTAGTGATTAACAAGCAACCGTTTGTTAACGTCGTGTCATCATGAGGTTCATTATAGTTAATTAAATGATCTTGAAAACGATTATTCGCGCCGCAGCAATCATACTGATGTTGCCCGATTTCCCCAGAAAAAAAACGGTTATATCATTGTTGCCTAAGCTAAAAACAGATTAATCTATCCGCGCTTACCTCATGTACTGTCATGCAGGCGCTGCGGGTGGGTGCCACAAAAGCCTGCGAGCGTCATGTTGCAACGCTCAGCGGCATCAATGGCAAGCGACGTTGCCGCCGAGACGGTAAACACAATCTCGACGCCGTACATAGCAGCTTTCTGCACCACCTCATAGCTGGCGCAGCTGGAAACCAACACAGCACTCAATTGCCACGGGCGCGTTGCATGCACGCCCATAAGTTTATCGAGCGCAACATAGCGACCAACATCTTTGCAGCCGCTCAAAATAGTTCCTTCGCTGGAAAGTCACGCTGCCACATGGGTAAAGCCGGTCAATTGACCGATGTGCTGTATATCTGTCAGTTGTTTTAATGCACCGCCCAGCTGATTCAGCGAGAAAGTTTGTGTGAAAGGTAGCGGTGTGACCGGCTTGCCGATTTCTTTCAACTTTTCGACACCGCAAACGCCACAGCCGGTACGGCCGTTCATGGCTCGTCGGCGCTCTTTTAGTCCGGCAAAGCGGCGGCTGGATAGCTCTATCCGGACTTCAATATCATTACAGACGGGTTTGTACATCCATGCTGTAAATCTCTTATGGTGACGTGATAATGCCTTCTGACAGGGAAAAACCTAACGCAAAGATTCCAGATCTTTTGGCGGAGCCATCACCACCACATGGGAAATGCCTTGTACACCAGCGCAACGGGCACTTCTCCTGCCAGCCAGTTTTTTGGCTTGAGACAGGCTGCTTTGGTAGCGTACACTTAGTTAGCATTCACCCTCGAGCGCAGGGATCGCTTTTTCGCACGTTATCCCTATAAGATATTCTTTCTGGAGTAGAAAGCTATTATTTCACCTCCTGGGTGTGATGCGAGTTTTTTCCTGGAAAGTAGTGATTTGCCTGTGGCGGAGGGCACAAAAGGAGGTATATGCACAGAGCAAAGTATGTGTTTCTTCATCGCTGTTACCGATGCCACAGCCCGCCATCTGTTGCAAGTGTGCGAATATTTGAATATTCACTGTACCGGAAAAACTGTGTGTTATCGGTATTGATAATGAAGAGCTAACGCGTTATCTATCGCGGGTTATACTCTCTTCCGTTGCGCAAGGCACACGACAGAATTACTTCATCAGTTGTTAAACAACCTGGTAACGATATCCCTTCAGCGCATTTTGGTTCCCCCATTGCGAGTGGTGGGACGCAGTTCTACGAATTACCGGTCGGTGCACGATCCGGCCGTGATTCAGGCCATACATTATATTCGTTTCTGCGCCTGTAAAGGCATTAAGGTTGAGCGGGTGCTGGATGCCGTTGGCATGTCGCACTCCAATCTGGAAAAGCGCTTTAAAGATGAAATGGGGCAAACCATCCACGGCGTCATTCATGCGGAGAAACTCGAGCGTGCGCAATCTGCCGGTGTTGACCTCACTATCAATCAACGAGATTTGAGTGATGTTCTACCACCCATCGCTGCCCTATTTTTATGCAGTGTTCAGGAAAGAGTACGATTTAACGCTGAAAGCGTCTATCGATCGCTTCGGTGAATATGTAAATATTTGAAATACAAGGCATATTATTATAATAAGGAGTACAGGGCCATTAGGGTTTACACCAGTACGCGCCAGTGATCGTAATAGATATGCTCGATCTAGAAGTTGGTGTTTTCAACAATCTCCGGTCAAACGGTAGGCAATGGTGCCCGCGAAGTAGAAGGTAACGCCTAACCCTTTGCCGCTGATCAGGTTGCCATCTTCTACCACGTTTTGATCGACATAGACGTCATCCGTCACGTCTTTCCAGAGATCGCCCGAACAGACATAGCGAAGGACCTTTTAGTAGCTTGTTGCCGCCTAGTACGCGCGCTGCTGCAGAACAGAGATAGGGCAGATCAGTTTGTCTGCGTCTTCATGGCGGTGAATGAACTCCACCAACAGTGGACTGCCAAGCTTAGCGTGCTTCACAAACCACCAGGGATCACCACAGCATCGAACAGTTCATCCATGCTTCTTTCCAGCAACACATCAGCAAACATGCGAATGTTGTGGTAGCTGCGCAGTTCCAATATGTCCTGGCAGGACAATATTTTCACGTCGATCTTCATACGGTGCAGGATATCTATCACTATAACCGCCTCTGCTTCTTCAAAGCTTGGCGCCAGCAGGACGGCGACTTTCTTAGACATCATATCTCCAGTAAATAGGCAAGGGAAACTATAGTTCGCTTAGAATAACAAAGATTTATCCTTTAAATAAAACATTGTTTTATTAGTTGGTTTCCCGTCGCGTAAATCGATTTACGCCGCTGGATTAGCTGTGAAATAGCGGTATGATTGCCTGCTGGGTTTGTTTCCTCTCTAAGCTGTGTTTAATTTCTTAATTCTTTGTAGAAGAAATCCATAGATACCATTATATTCAAAGGTTGCTTAGCGACACTTACAGTTTTTTTTCAGAAATCATCACTCAACTCTTCCTGTGGCGGTAAAAAGATGTTATAAATCATCAGCTACTTATTTCGCATACATATGCAAAATAAGTGAGTAGCAAACAGTATAGGTACATAAACGTGCCGCCAAGCGCATAACAATCTAATTTTTTCATCAATGCATGGCTAACATATCGTGATGTAGCTGTTAAGCTACTCTCCATAAGTCTATCGAGCAGGGATCTATTTTATGACGACAATTCTCAAGCACCTTCCGGCTGGTCAACGTATTGGCATTGCTTTCTCAGGGGGCCTGGACACCAGTGCAGCACTGCTATGGATGCGTAAAAAAGGGGCGGTTCCTTATGCTTACACCGCAAACCTGGGACAACCGGATGAGGATGACTATGAGGCGATCCCTCGTCGCGCGATGGAGTACGGCGCAGAAGATGCCCGTCTGATCGATTGCCGTAAGCAGCTGGTTGCCGAAGGGATTGCGGCTATCCAGTGTGGCGCTTTCCATAACACCACTAGCGGCTTGACCTATTTCAACACGACCCCGCTGGGCCGCGCGGTAACCGGCACCATGTTGGTAACGGCAATGAAAGAAGATGGCGTTAATATTTGGGGTGATGGTAGTACCTATAAAGGTAATGATATCGAGCGTTTCTACCGTTATGGCCTGCTGACCAATGCTGAATTAAAAATCTACAAGCCGTGGCTGGATAAGGATTTTATTAATGAGCTGGGCGGTCGTCAGGAGATGTCCGAGTTCATGGTGCAGTCCGGCTTCAACTACAAGATGTCAGCGGAAAAAGCCTACTCGACCGACTCCAACATGTTGGGCGCGACGCACGAAGCTAAAGATTTGGAATTCCTGAACTCCAGCGTGAAGATCGTTAACACAATCATGGGCTTGAAGTTCTGGGATGAGAATATCAAAATCGCAGCAGAAGAGATAACGGTACGTTTTGAGCGTGGTTATCCGGTGGCACTGAAGGGAAAAACCTTTGCTGATGAGGTTGAATTGATGCTAGAAGCCAATCGGATTGGCGGCCGTCACGGTTTAGGCATGAGCGATCAGATTGAAAACCGTATTATTGAAGCGAAGAGCCGTGGCATTTATGAAGCTCCCGGCATGGCGCTGCTGCACATTGCCTATGAGCGTCTGGTTACCGGTACTCATAACGAAGATACCATTGAGCAATACCATGCACACGGTCGCCAGTTGGGCCTCTTGCTGTATCAAGGTCGTTGGTTCGATCCGCAAGCACTGATGCTGCGTGATGGGCTACAGCGCTGGGTGGCAAGTACCATTACCGGTGAAGTGACGCTAGAACTGCGTCGTGGGAATGACTATTCCATCCTGAGCACAGTGTCAGATAACCTGACCTATAAACCAGAACGTCTGACGATGGAAAATGGCGACTCCGTGTTCTCTCCGGATGACCGTATTGGCCAGTTGACGATGCGTAATCTGGACATCATTGATACGCGTGAAAAACTGTTCAGCTATGTCGAGACCGGATTACTCTCCTCCTCAGCGGCCACTGGCTTGCTGCAGATGGAAGGTCTTAAGCAATTTCAGGATAAGAATAGAAAATAATGCGCTGATTGTTGCATTCCTCTTCAAAAAGGCACTCACCGGTGCCCTTTTTCTTTGCTATATAACGGTTAACAAATGACTGCTATCATATTTTCAGACTATCCACCTGTGACTGTTATCACACACAAATTTTTGATTTTTTGAGTGATTTCACGCTTTATCCCAATAGGTCTGTCCCCTACCACCGAGCGTCGGATTCCGGTGTGTTTTACCTGTGGGGAAATGCTGATGCTCATTTCACGGTCAAGTTGTGGTGATGTCGCATTCCAGACTGGCTGCCAAATGAAGAAGGCGTTGCGGGTTCGAGTAGTAATTGAAAAGTGTAAGGATTGTGTGCTCCTGCTAAAGAAAACCATGTTTCCAGTTCGGCGATGAAGTGACGCAGCGTTTGTAATGCTTGCCGCAGTTGTTCGTGTTACTCGGGGTTATTGCTGTATTTATGAATCCATAAGCGGAGAGCAAAGACATGGGTAATGTACCTGTATATCAGACAGCACGCTCCCAGCTATCGGTGAGCATGTGTTTAAACGCGTCAGTGAGTGACATGGTGGGTAATTTTTTGTCCACCTGAGCGCGCAGATATTCCGCCAGAAAACGAGACTTCTATTTTTCCAGGATGATGAGCTGCATTTGCTGCTCATTAACGGCCTTATTATCCGGTGGCATCAGCGGCTGAAAAGACCGAGACCAATTTGCGCTGCGGGTATCCAGAAGATTTTTTAGCATCTATTCGCTCTTTCTCTGAAAAAAACGAAGATCGTTTTCTTAATTGAGAGTAAAAACAAAAGTAATTTCTACATCAATAGGCTCAGCCACCATTTGGTAATAGAGAAAAATATTGAGACAGATATTTTTGTGAAGATATTGAACTTGCTCAATAGAAGCTGTCAGTTCGACTCGCCATCTTCCGATGCAGCGTTATGATCTCGTCACATGCAAAAATCACCTTGTGTTGGAATATCGTAAGATCCAGACCCTTTTTTTTAAGTATAGTCCAGGTAATGAACGGTTATTTAGGAGAGCAAAAACCGTTTAATGTTGAGGTGAATGCAACCCATAAACTCACACGCCTAGAATGGTCTGCACCAGAGCTGATTGCTACTGACCGGTGAGATGGCATGGATTATGTTTAGTTTACGCGATGATAACTGATGCATATGGCAACTCAGTGCCAAATGCTATGGTGCTATGGCGTCATTCATTTGGTCGCTTGTCAGCGAGCAAGACGCCGACGTCAGAGTTGGGTGTTGCCAGTGTCAGCTTTAAAAGTGTCGATAAAGGTAGAGTGACGGTAGCGGCTGCGATTAATCATTCCAGTGTGAGTAATGTCAGCGTTAAAACGATGGGATTTATTGAAAAATCATGGGATACGGCCAGTGATGGTGTCAGATATCGCTCGGCACCGGTCAAGGGTTATACATCATTAGGGTTTGTCGCAAAAGAGCCGACCCTTGGCTCCCAGCAATTGGTCTGGTCGTCACGTAGCAATGAAACATTAGTGGCGACACTGACTAATCAAGCAGATGAAAATCAGTATGCAGTGAAATTTAGAGGATACCGACACTCTGACTGCAAGCTCAGGCCATTAAATGATGCAATAAGCTGCGCAAAGAGTGGGAATGGTATGGATGTAGAGCTAATTTTTGCCACAGACGATAACGCAACCTTACCTCCCGGACGCTACTATGTGGGGGACGTTCATTTTTATGCCAGAAGAGAAGCCCGGGTGATTTTGAGGTGAAATACTTGCTACATATGACATTATAGGTCGTAAGGTAGCTGTTGCTCTAGGGTATGCTGGAGGAAAATTCAAATCTAATACGAGTTTAAGCGTGGAGTTTTCTTCTTGGATGTAGCACTCAATGGGGCTAAGCATCTCCTTGGCTGTCCACCTACCCCCAGTTGGGCAACGTTTTTTTACCCGTAGAGGCCTCTACCGTTAAGTTCTCCAATGTGTTGTCGTTCTCACGGATTATGACCTTGTTGCGATAGAGAAAAGTCATAGTAATAAAAAACACCGTGCGTTTATTGCCATCGTTAAAAATATGTCTACGCGTGATAGCGATCCAGTAGGTTGCTACCAGCTCAAAAACATCCGTAATGCCTTCATAGTGTGTGCGGTTTTGCACTCGATAGATGAGAACTTAGACTCTACCGGGATCAGGCATGCCCATAACGCCGAGTAGCTGTTGTAATATACGGTCATGAAAAGCGATAACTTCCTGTGCACTAACCCATTTCATCAGTTTGTCAGCGCTTCAACGGTATGCCCATGACGCTGCATCATCACATCAAATTCGGCATCCAGTTTAGCATTTTGATAGGATTCAAATTCTGCTTTGCTGATAACGACCGCTGCGCTGCCATCTCTGCGAGTGATTTTAAATGGCTCGTCTTGGATAGTAGTATCAAGTACTTCTAATATGTTCGCACGAGCCTGGGTTGAGGTATATATACGCATGATATATCTCCTTAACTGTACATGTTAATTGTACGCGAGAGTGACATTGTTAGGCCTGATTAAAAGTAGATTTGAGCCGTGGCTTATCTATTTTGTCATGGTGGGGTATCGTGGGATGCAAGGAGGGATAGGGATATAGACTTAATGGTGCTGTTTTAGCCCGTTTTTTTTATCAGTGAGAGAATTTTCAGTTTTCCCTTAGGGGAAATTCCCTGGAATATCAGTATCATTTCGTCTAAATTATTGTCAGCATTATAAAAATAGGTCAAAGGGACTTCCAATACGTCCGATAATAATTGAATTGTCTTAGTATTGGCCTCATATACACCCCTTTCATAGCGATTGATTCGGGTGCTAGCGCCAAACTCATTGATCCCAGCACTAATCCAAAGTTGCTTTTGTGATAGTCCCTTCGCCAAGCGCACCTGCTTAACCTGGTGACAAAAAATGTCATGATAATTGGGTTTTTTTCATAACTACGAGAATCGTAGTTTTTTTTGAGCTAGATACTATGAATAACGTAGTATCTGATTGTGTTTGTTCCTTTTACCAAGAAGAGTTAAGGAGTTATATAAAAAACAACTAGGATCAGGCGGATATCATTTCTATGTTGCGTAAACAGGGTACTGCAATGGCTGCACTTTCCCGTTCTATAGGCTTGAGTTCCTCAACGTTGGCTAATGTCTTGACGCAGCCTTGGCCGAAAGGCGAATAGTCGATCGCTGAGAAACTTGGCATTCATCCTGCCGAGATTTAGTCAAGTCGTTATTATGATAAGGATACAAAGCTAATCGATCGTAAGGTAAAGATAAGAAGAAATCAGTCTAAGTAACATGAACGCATAACTTGCTTCGTTTGTCTTCTAACGAAGAAAGCTGATAACAAGCCCTACACCCTAAAAGGGTCTGCAGTCTGATGAAAACGTACGTGCGGCAGTGAGATCGTAGCGGCATAAGCCGCCGAAACACCTCTCGGCGCGATTTGCCAAGAGACTCGTACATCACGAAAAAGCTCTTTCAACCATCACAACGCCCTAAAAATGGCGTTGTGACATTTAGATTATCATTATGAAATTACTCAATGTTCTGGATCTGTTCCCGCATCTGCTCAATCAGTACCTTCAGCTCAATGGCGCTGGTAGTCACGTCGGCGTTGATGGATTTGGAGGCTAGCGTGTTAGATTCGCGGTTAAACTCTTGCATCATGAAGTCCAGACGGCGACCAACGGCTTCGTGCTTTTTCAAGATGTTATAAGTCTCTTTGACGTGCGCTTCGAGCCGGTCCAGTTCTTCAGAGACGTCAACACGCTGCGCTAGCAGTACCAACTCTTGTTCCTGCCGGTTTTTTTCCAACTGAACCTGCGCTTCTTCCAACTTGTTTAGCAGGCGTTCGCGCTGCCATTGCAGAATGGTTGGCATGTGCGCACGCACTTTCACCACTTCAGCACTAACACCAGTGAGGCGTTGTTCGATGAGTAGTTTTAGAGCGGCACCTTCGGTTTCCCGCGCAGTGATAAAATCATCCAGTGCCTTTTCTAGTGTGACCATCAATTCTTTGCTGATTGCATCCAGATCTTGATCTTGTGCGGACATCACACCCGGCCAACGTAAAATATCAACGGGATTGATTTCCCCTTCATCACTTTGCATTTTGACCCAGTTGGCGGCTTCAATAAGCTGTTTTGCCAACTTTTCATTCAGGATTAAGCTGCCTTGCGCAATTGGATCGAGTTCAAAGCGCAGTTTGCATTCGATTTTTCCACGCGTCAGACGGGCGCGGATACGCTCACGAATGACCGTCTCCAGGCTGCGGAACTGTTCCGGCAAGCGGATATATGCTTCAAGATAACGCTGGTTAACGGAGCGAAGCTCCCATGCGGCGTTACCCCAGCCACCCTTGATGTCACGGCGGGCGTAGGCGGTCATACTGCGGATCATCGGTATTTACCTGTTTAGCAAGTGATAAGGAGAGTATAACGCGCTCGTGGTTTTGCTGGGTAGGATAAAATAGTTCAGCGGCAGGCGTAGGGTGGGAATTCTGAACGCTGCCGTATTATGCTGCATGAAACAGGCCTTCTTTTTGTCGGGCAATATCCCAGCATTTGTTTTTCATCAGTTGCTTCAACTGCAATGCTGCACATGATTGTGGATTATCGCGACGACTGATCAGCGTAACTTTGAACGGCAGCGGCTGAGCTATCAGCACAATTCTCAATATATCGGCATACCGATGTGCGGTAAACAGATCGACGATGCCCGTACTACCCCCCGCCAGTACCATGTCGGCAATGACCGAGAGGTTTTTATATACACCGATGACATCGGCATCAGGCCTTTAGCGCGTAACGCACGATGCAACACCTGACCCAGCAGATCTTGCTGCTGGGTCATCAGAAGGTTATTGGAGCAGAGCCACTATAGCGACACGGAGCCATTCTGCGGGCTGTCTTTGGGCAACACCGCTACCATATAGGCTTGAAACAGTGGCTCAGCCAGTAGAGCTGCAGGCACTTGCTGACCAAATACCAGTGCAAAATCGAGTTGGTCTTGCAAGATATTTTGGCACAACGTCGAGAAGTGCTCAGTGACCAACTCTACATTGACGCATGCCTCTTGCTTATGAAATTCCACCATCGTTGATGAAACCACCACCTGGCTAAACGCATGGGCAGCCCCGGCCGGTACCGTTTGCACCCGATTTTTCTCATCTTTTCCGTAAGTGAACCAATGGCTTGCGGATGGATGTAAAGCCCCTGTACTTCAGGGATCAGACGCCGCGTTCAAACAGGGAAAATTCCAGTTGCTGCTCAGAGTGATTGAGCACCTGACTGACGTTTGGCTGTGAAACGTTTAGCAAGCGGGCAGCGCCACTGATGGTGTCATCCTAAAGAATAGCCTGAAAGATTTCTATGTGGCGTAAGCGCATGGATAGGTGCTCCGTGTTGGTTAGGTTATGATTTCACCTTGAGTAAGTTCAATGCAATATCCACGCCATCCGGCATTTATACCTGGAGGTTATTTGCCCCAGGTCGCTTCGAGTATGCGCAACCAGCTGCCATAGCAGATTTTTCCAAAAATCCACGGTCATATCCCTAGCGTTTCAGCGCATCAACCAAAATTGGCAGGCGTGCGACATCATGCAGGTCTGGCAGCACGGTGGTGCCATCAAAATCTAAACCTAATCCAACGCGTCCTCTACTAGTTTGTTAAGCAGGTAATCGATATGGCGCACAATTTTTTACACTGTGGCATTGGGGTCTGTTTTACCATCGGCGCGCAGAAAGGCTGTGCCGAAATTCACGCCGAAAAAACCGTTGCTTTCGCGAATAGCGTCCAGCTGTTTATCGGTTAGATTGCGGCACTGCGCGTAGAGTGCGTGGGCGTTAGAGTGACTGGCGATCAGCGACGCATCGCTGATGCGTGCGGTCTGCCAGAACCCTTTTTTCATCCATGTGTGACAAATCCACCATGATTCGTTTGGTGTTACAGACTTTTACCAGGCGTAGGCCGGTTTCCGTCAGTCCGGGAACCGATGTCGGGGGAGGAAGGAAAGCGAAATGGTACGCCACCATCACCGAAGATACTCGGTCGACTCCAGAATGAGCCCAACGTGCGTAAACCTGCGGCGTAAAGGATATCAAGCAGTTCCAGATCGGGATCGAGAGCTTCTGCATCTTCAATGTGCAACACCATCACCAAGTTCCCGTTGCTATGCAATGGCGGATATCTGCAACGCTGTGGCAAATTTTAGCTTGTCCTTCAGAGGTAGCCTCAATGCGTAACAGAGTGGAAATCATTGAAAATATTGTCTCTCTGGCAGATTCTATCGACGGTGTTGCGTGGTTTACAAACAAACTGTCGTTTTCTGGTACAGATTTTGCTAGGTCTTTAGGGAATAGTACATAAACGGCGAATAATCCGCTAGCCAGTCCCCCTTGTCGGATAAGCGGCAGATCGATTTGATCAGTGGCTGGACCTTGCAAAAAGGCACGGACGGCATCCTCCCCTATGGGAGGAGTAGAGGCGTAATAAAACATCGTTATGCCCGTCAAAATAGGGAAAAAATGTTGCGTACCCGTTAGGAAATTGTTAGACATATTCAAAGTTATCGGCTCAGGATGCGATGAAACGGTATTTGCCCCATTTAAGGCGCATGTTGTCCAAAATGGATAAATGATTGTGCAAGGAATGTATGTCCCGGTACCTTTATTTAAGCCAGTCCTGTTTGGCTATGTCAAGGTTGGATATGAAATAAAATCCAATTAATTGTTAAATATATCAATAATTTGATGTATTTATGTTTACTAGCAGACGTTTTCTCGCCGGTTGCGGCGCCGTATCTTTTCTATCCTATCTGAACCTGCACTCCACTTTCACTGCCACACCTCCCACCGTGCTAGCGATGGAGGTGCAACTGGATAACATGACCAGCCTTGATCCCCATGAAAGTTTTAAAGCGGTGGGTTCCGAAATTGTTGGCAACCTCTATCAGCGGTTGGTCATGCCGAACCCGCTGAAACCCAGCGAAGTGAAGGGAGAATTGGCTACGCACTGTAAAGTGAGCAATGAAGGGAAGACCCTCACCTTCCATATTAATCCAAAAGAAAAATTTTTCGACGGTACGCTAGTCACCGCAGAAGATGCGGCGTTTTCTTTATAGCGTGCCGTTAAAATGGACAAAAGCCCAGCCTTCATTATCAACCAGTTTAGTTTTACCAAAGATAACGTGGAGCAACATATCACTTATGTATGGGCAGGTAGTACAGAAGAAAGCAGCGCTAGAGAACCAACAGGACGGCGATTTTAGCTATGACTAGATTAAAAGCACAGTGCTCGGTCTGGCCCGTTTACGCTGCGTAGTTGGAAGGCGAGCGAAAGCATCATTTTAGAAAAGAACCCCCATTTCTAAACCGATAGCAAAATTCAGTGCGTGATCATGAAGCACATCACGGATCTTGTTGCTCAGTTACTGATGTTGCAAAAAAAGGGGTGTTGATATCGCGCGCGATTTAACTAGCTAGCAGTTGCGCCCGATTTTGAATCCATCCGGAGTATAACGTGATTCGCCGTGACGTTTCGACCATTATGTTAATGTAGTGCAACACCACCAATAAATTACTGAAAAAGTCACAGATGTGGCAGGTTCTGAAATGGACGGTGGATTATGAGGCTATGACGCACCGCATGCATCAGCGCTTCCTGCCGGGTGGCTTATCTGCGGCACTGGACGATACACCGTTCCATCAGGATGTAGCCAATAAAGCACTGCTGGCAGAGGCGAGCTTCCTAATGGATTCAAATCACCATCGATCACTATTTTGCTCAGCCGTATCCGGATATCGCTCAGGCCATCCATATTCAACTGGGAGCTATTGGTATCAAGGCGGCTTATCTCTTCTGCAAACTGTGCTGTCCTGACCAAAATGCGTGCTCGCCAGCATCAACTGGTGATTACGGCCTGAGGCGCTGACTATTTCGATCCTAACTCGAACACTGAAGCGTTTTGCGTTAATCTCGATAACACGAAAACGCGCGCAGCCTTACTCTAGTATGGCGCTGCATGAAAGAAATTCCGCTAAACGTATTGCGTTGTACGAAACTATTCACCGTGAGCACAGCCCGTTTATTTTCTTGATGTAAAACACCTTGCTTATTGCCTGTCGCAAAAACATCAGTGGCGTAAACATGATGGTACTGAGTGATAACCCGTACGATCAGGTGAAAAAAGCCTGATGCCGATAGCAAAACTATTCTTAGCACGCTGGGCAGCTTGTTGCTCACGCTGTTGAAGTTGTTGGTGCTGACGTTTTTTATCGGTCGCATCATGCCCACCGATCCGGTGTTGTCGATGGTGGGGGACAATGTACCAGAATACATGGTGCAACGCGCGCATGAAGAAATGACGCTAAATCAGCCCCTGTGGATGCAGTTTGGCCGCTATCTTTCGCAACTTTTGCATGGTGATCTCGGCAATTCGATCCTTACTTCCAATCCCGTTATGACGGATATTGCGCGTTTCTTCCTTCCAAAGCTAGAATTGGCCACGGCGGTAATCATCATTGCTACGCTGGTGGGTATCCCGCTTGGCGTGTGGGCGGCAGTGAATAGAGTACCTGGATAGATCAAACCATTTGTGTGGTTTGTCTGGAAGGGCACTCGCTGCCAGTGTTTGTGCTGGCATTGTTTAGCCTACTTATCTTTTATGCCCTGCTTGATATTGCGCCGGGCCCCAGGGTGTCATAACATCATTTTTCAGGATATGGTACCTCAGGTAACGGGGTTGCTGACGGTGGATTCGCTGTTAGCGGGGACTATGCCGCCTTTCACGACGCGTGGCACACATGGTACAATCGGTCTTGACCCTCGCTTATTTCAGCATGGCGTATATCACTCGTATGACACGCACTTTTATGCTCAATGTATTCCGCAGTGTGGTGTCGGCTTGTGTTGGTGGCGAACTGTGAAAATGTATCAACCTATGACTGCGCACTGCGCATCATGGCCGCTCTGACCGGGAAAGCGTTACCGCGCAACCGGTCCATACGCTGATTCCGCGGGGTTGTATGTGACAGAAAACGGCAGCGAGTGGCTGGAAATTAGTGGTAATAACGTCAGCTGGCTAGGTGCTACAGAAATGCTTTATCCAGAGCAGGTGAAGAGGCTATCGCTTTCCAGCCATTTGCTAATGCAGTTACGTCAGAATGGCTCGGTGATTGAAGGCAAGATAAACCATGCCGGCAAACGTTTTGTACTGCCGCATCACGATGATTCACTCACTCAGGCACCAGGCCGTTGGTTCTGCCCGGAATGACGCAATGAATGTGTGATAGAGGACAAACGCTTGATAATGGGCATTGGCTCATCGACACTATTACTTCGCTGGAGTGTCTTGGTCAAGGTCGGCTTTTGGCGACCGCGCAGGACGACCTGCGGGAGAAGCGTTTTGCGTTACACATCGAAGGAACAACATGCGGTTATTGCTTAACCGTAATAGAGCACGGCATCCAGTACGGCATGTTCAGTGGCATTGGCTGCGTGTGGGCTGCATGGAAAAAGCGACGGCGATATCGCCAGAGCCGTTGCCCCAATAGCTGCCAAGACGGTTCAGACCGGCACCGGCGCGTTTTGCGATACGCCCAAGCTGGCCGCGCATCCAGCGGTGTATCGATTGCCATGATGATAATTGAGCCCGCATCGCGTTGCGGTGCGGGCTCAGGCAATAGCGGTTCGATAAAGCGGCCGATTTGCAATCCGTCCAGCGTGGAGTAAAACGCCAGCGTGCCAAAATTGGCCAGCACTAACACACCTAGTGTGACATTCAGCTCCGGAATTAAATGAGATGCGGTGCCGATACCGCCTTTCAGGCCGAAGCAGCTGATGCTACGTCCGCACCGACGCTGCCGCGTGCAAAGTGGGTATCAGCATTGTTTAACGCCGCCTGCGCCATGGCTTCGGTCACCACCAATGTCTGAATATCGTTTAGCCATCTGTCATTGCATTCCAGCGCAGCGCGGGTTCATCGTCGGCAGCGTGCGTCCGAATTCAGGGTTTTTGGTAATGGTGTCTTACACCAGCGTGGTAAACAGTGTGCCGACGGCACGCGTATTACTCAGCAGGGATGGGGGTTGCAGTTGCCCCAACTCTGCCACCTGCACCACACCATAGCCTCATAGGTTTGGCAAAACCGTTCAGGACGGCCGCACCACACAGCAATGGCTGCATAACTGGGGGTAATCGCGGTGACGCCAGTTTAACTTCGCCGTGCGCCAGCGTTTCATACCCGACGCGTACGCCAATCATATCGCTCAGACTATTTTTTGGGGCATTTGGCATCGCATACTGACTTGCTGGTGGTCATGCTAGCGCTGCAATAGGGCGTGCAGCTGCGCCTGTTAAAAAGCCATCATGGAATTCTCATGCATTTTCAGTTTCTGGTCCAGCGTATCGCGCAAGGCATCACCTAACAAATTGAATGACAGCACGGTGAAGAAAATAGCTAAGCCGGGAAAAAACTGACGTGCTATTAGGGATGTTAAGGGTTATTAAACACTGCCTGGCTTGGGCCTATTTCCACAATCTGATCGAGATACATCACGGCAACGCGGTTGGCTATGCGCTCGACCACTGCCATATCGTGGGAAATAAAAATCCATGACACGCCGGTTTTTTTGTTGCAGATCCATCATGAGATTAACAACCTGAGCCTAAATGGAGACATCCAGCGCAGAGACGGCTTCATCGGCAATAATGATCTATGGTGGCACGCCATGGCACGAGTAATAGCAATACGTTTGAGCTGACCTCCGGAAAGCTCGTGCGGGTAGCGGCGGGCGTGCTCTGGCGGGGCAACCCAACGCTTTTCAGCATTCCTGTGCGCGGAGGCGTGGCATCTTCCAGCGAGTGGGCCAACCCATGCAGCAGCGGTTCAGCAATGGTGAAACCGAAGGTTAG
This sequence comes from Candidatus Malihini olakiniferum, assembly GCA_051305815.1. Taxonomy (GTDB): domain Bacteria; phylum Pseudomonadota; class Gammaproteobacteria; order Enterobacterales; family Enterobacteriaceae; genus Symbiopectobacterium; species Symbiopectobacterium olakiniferum_B. Next base: position 70,286 of record JBPPLV010000015.1, on the reverse strand, counting down.
CCGTGGGTTGAGTTAAGCATAAGGATCCTGAAACACTATCTGGATTTCACGGCGCAAAGGTAAAAAGGCGCGATCGTCCATCAGGAAAATCTCGTTACCCTGAAACAGAATACTTTCTGATTCGCTCTGAATCAGGTGCAGTAGCGCACGCCCTGTGATGGATTTTCCACACCCGCTCTCCCTGACAATTGCCAGGGTTTCTACGGGCCATACGCAAAAATCAATCTGTTCGACCGCGTGTACGTGGTGGGTAATAGCATAAAAAATGCCGCTGCGGATCGGGTAGTAGACGAGCAAGCCGCGGATATCCAGTAGGGGTTCAGCATCATAACGCGCGGTTTTCTATTCACTATCAATGGATTGTTGTTGTCTTAAAAGAGGAAAACGATGTGGCCAGGCGCTGTCACGCATGTTGCCCAGCCTCGGCACCGCTGACAACCATGCTTGAGTATAAGGATACTCCGGATGCGCGAAAATTTGCTCAACAGTCCCTTGCTCTACCACTGCGCCGCGGTACATCACGACCACGCAGTCGGCGATTTCAGCCACCACACCCATGTCGTGAGTAAACAGCACGGCGGTGTCACTTTGCTGCTGGAGATCGCGCAGTATGTGCAAAATGCGCGCTTGCACGGTGACATCCAGGCTATTATGAGTTCGTCGGCAATGAGCAACTGCGGTTCACACACCAGCGCCTGAGCAATCATCACGCGTTGGCGCATGCACTTCAGATAGGGAGGCCGGGTAGCTTTTCATCACGCGATCCACATCCGCGATACGCACTTTACGCAGTAACTCACGCGCTTTCTTATCCGCCGTAGCGGCATCGTAAAGTTGGTGGTCGCGCAGTGCCTCCGTCAACTGATCGCCCACTTTCAACACTGTGTTGAGTGAGGTTATAAGTTCTTGAAAGATTATCGCCATGTCGAGTCCGCGCAGTTGGTGACAAGCATCCTCTTTAATATTCAGCAGATCGCGGCGCTGCTGGTAGCGAAAATAGAAATGAATGCTGCCGCGTTCAATTGCCGCCGAATTGGCTAGCAGACCCATTGCGGTTAACGACGTAACGGATTTTCCCGAACCGATTTCACCCAAAATAGCGATAATTTCCCCTTTGTTGACGGGGAACGAGACGCTTTTCAAAGCGACGTGCTTGCCCGATCTGCCGCTGAAGATAACGCTTAAGTCATTGATATATAGCACTAACATGGCGTTTGTTGGGGGGCTGATGCGGTGAGCGGGGCGGCCTGTGCATGTTGCGTCATGTGGAATCCGGTTAACAGTGTGGACTCTTCTGCGTCATAGCCAGATACGTCCGTGGTGATAAGTCAGATAGGGAGAACTGTCGGCGGCCAGATAGAGTGGGTCATTCAGGTCGACATAGTCAGCGGCGGCAGCGACCTGTAATGCGGCTTCCATCGCCAGCGATGAACCAACCAGATAACCGACCATCAGTTTTAGCTCGTGCAGTCGCGTTTCACGCACCATTACCAGTGCTTCAATCAATCCACCACACTTATCCAGCTTGATGTTGATCATCTCGTAACGACGGCGGATTGCGGGAATATCTTCGACGTGGCGGCAGCTTCATCAGCACAAAGAGGAATCGGGTGCGAAAAACGCAATAACTCCTAATCCTTACCGGACGGTAACGGTTGCTTAATCAGCGTGATGTTATAGGGAAACAGTGCATGGCACAGGCTGAGTAAATAAGGCCTCTGCCCAGCTTTCCGTGGCGTCGACCATGAAAGTAGCTCGCGGGGCGACATCGCGCACCGCGGCGATTTTCTCAACGATGTCGTTACGGTCGAGCTTGAACTTGATCACCTGTGCTCCGCGTGAAATAGTATCACGGGTTGCCACAACGGTGTTTTCCAAAGAACCAATGCTCAGCGTTTCCTTCGTGATCAAGGAGGCAGGTTGATGTATTCCCACCTGTTGCCATACGGTTTGTTTATGCAGGGCGGCATTCAATCGCCACAGTGCGCAATCGAGTGCGTTGCGCGCCTTACCAGGAGGGAGCAGCGTTTGGATTTCATCCCTTGACGCACCGTGAGTAATGGCGCCACGTATGGCGTCAAGCTGACGATAGACACTGGCGGCAGATTCTTGATATTCACAGGCGGTTGTACATTCACCTAAACCTATAAATCCCTTTTCTTCAATGGTAATCCTGACTATGCTTACCGCATTGCGGAGCTCATGCACACGCTTGCACGGGCGTGCCAGAGAGAGTTTAGCGGTCTCAACTTGCATCTAGCGCATCTCGTGTATCACTCTCTAGTGAACGAATAATCAAAATTATTTCATGCAGGAGAATGGCTGACGAATACTTTTTTGTCGGGAGGGGTATAACCTCAGGCTATACCTTGATGTAGATGCCAAAGGCACCCTGCCGACAGAGAGAAACACACGTCAGCTAAAGTAGGAATTGTTATCCGAAGGTCGTATAATGCGCGCCAATCAACAGAGTATAACCTGGAGAATCTTATGTGTCCGTCAGGAAGAATTGCACAACAGGTGCGTCCCATCACGCTAACGCGTGGCTATACCAAGCATGCGGAAGGTTCCGTGTTAGTGGCGTTTGGCGACACGAAAGTGCTGTGTAATGCGACGGTAGAAGAAGGTGTGCCGCGCTTCCTGAAAGGGCAGGGGAAAGGCTGGGTGACCGCTGAGTACGGTATGTTACCGCGTGCGACCCATAGCCGTAACTCGCGCGAAGCGGCAAAGGGAAAACAGGGCGGAAGAACGCTGGAAATACAGCGCCTTATTGCACGTTCTCTGCGTGCTGCCGTTGATCTGGAAAAGCTCGGTGAATACACCATCATGTTAGATTGCGACGTGTTGCAGGCCGATGGCGGTACGCGCACGGCTTCCATTACAGGCGCTTGTGTTGCACTGGCGGATGCCTTCAATAGTATGGTGGCAAAAGGCCAGTTGAAAGCCAGCCCGCTCAAAGGCATGATTGCGGCAGTATCGGTGGGTATTGTTGCGGGTGAAGCGGTGTGCGATCTCGAATATGTGGAAGACGCTGCTGCGCAAACGGATATGAACGTTGTCATGACCGAAGATGGTCGCATGATTGAGGTACAGGGCACCGCCGAAGGCGAACCGTTCACTCACGAAGAGCTGCTGACCCTGCTAGCTCTGGCGCGTGGTGGTATTGATGCCATCGTTGAGGCGCAAAAAGCAGCGTTGGCGCAAGCGCCGGTCATGGACCTCAAATAAACATGACTGGCATATACCGCTTGTCTTTTCATCAGCCTCTGCCAAGCAGTGGCGTTATCCGTTTTTTACAAAATCACTCCGGCGTCGCTTTTTTTATGGCTGGCGTTCTAGCTATAACTATACTCACCATGATACGAAGAGATGCAGTAATGAAAGCCTGTCAGCACCAATTTATTGAATTTGCGCTTAGCAAGCAGGTATTAAAATTCAGCGAATTCACATTGAAATACGGGGGCGTAAGCCCCTATTTCTTCAATGCCGGGTATTTTTTCAATACCGGGCGCGATCTGGTGCTATTGGGCCGTTTTTACGCTGAAGCGTTGGTGGATGCCAGTATCATCTTTGATGTGCTGTTCGGGCCCGCGTATAAAGGCATTCCGATTGCCACGACCACTGCGGTGGCGCTGGCTGAACACCATGAAACAGATGTGTCTTACTGCTTTAACCGCAAAAAGGCCAAAGATCACGGAGAAAGGGGCAATCTGGTGGGCGGGTGCGTTGCAAGGCTGCATCCATGCTGGTTGATGACGTTATTACCGCAGGCACCGCCATTCGTGAGTCCATGGGGGTTATTGCTGCTAATGGCGCTACCGCTTGCCGGGGTTGTGATTGCCCTAGATTGCCAGGAGCGTGGTACGGGTGCCATTCCTACTATCCAGGATAGTGGAACGCGATTATCAGTGTCAGGTCACTTCCATTATTGCGCTGCAAGACTTGATAGGTTTTTTTAGCAGAAAAACTAGAGATAACCGTACATCTGGATGCGGTGAAGGCCTATCGCGATCGGTATGGTATTTCTGCGTATTTACCCGTGCATAGGTGCTGATGTTGCCTGAGAGATTTCTGGCTAGCCTGTTGTTGGCGTGAACAGGCTATGATGCAGAGACTCTTAGGCAAAAGCTAGGCGATGTTAATAGAGTTGGGCTGTAAGCAGTGGCTAACGTGTCTCGAAATCCTGCGTAGGCCGAAAGCGAAATTCCAAGCGAACATAGCATGGTAGTATACCTTCACAGAAGGCAAGCAGTTGGCTGGCAAGTATTGACTCTTCATGTTAAAGGGGTTTTACCCTCTCTCAGCTTGTGCTCGCGTAACACCTGTTTAATTGAGATTCAATACGTTTAAACAACTGGTTAATACGTCCTTGCAGACGATCCTGTTCGAACATCAGCGCATGGCCAGTCAGCATACGCGTCAGACTGGGGTTGCGTTCAGCAAAGCCCAGCATAAGTAGCAAAATTAACCGTAAGCGTTGGAAAGTATCTTTCTTATCTTGCAGAATTAAATTGATACGTATTGTCAGCGCATCTTCAATAAACTCGATAAGGCTGTCAAACATCCGCATTTTTCTGGGAAAGTGCCGATAGAGAGCTGCTTCGGAAACCCCGACATTGCGCCAAGCTTTGCAGTGGTGATGCGTTGGCTACCATCGCTGGATTCCAGCATTTGCGCCCCAACGCCTGTAAGATTTCCTCGCGACGATTCCTTTTTTCTTTCTCTGCCATGTCAGAAAAGACCCTGGATCAAAAAGAAGCTGACAACTATTTATTAGCGTCGCAGTCGTTGAGAACGCTGCGGCTTATGTTTTTTTAGTCCTAAATAAACACCACAAAGACACGCGATTGACCACATGTTCATAGGGTAATGCAAGGGGTACCGATTTTGGATCAACGGCGACCAGAATGACCGAAACCGCCCCCTCCTCGCTCTGTACCCATAAAATCATCGACAATGTTAAATTCAGCCTGAAAAACAGGGACAAACACCATCTGCGCGAGGCGTTCACCGGGCTCGATAGTGAAGGCTTGCTGGCTACGGTTCCAAACGGAAATCATCAGTTGTCCCTGATAATCAGAGTCGATAAGCCCAACTAAATTACCTAATACTACGCCATGCTTATGTCCTAAACCTGAGCGAGGAAGAATAACGGCAGCCAGGCTGGGATCGGCGATATGAATGGCGATACCTGTCGGTACCAGTATCGTCTCCCCTGCTGACAGAGCGATCTCATGATCGATACAAGCTCGAAGGTCTAGTCCCGCGGATCCTGCGGTGGCATAAGTTGGCAACGGAAACTGTTGACCAATGAGTGAATCAAGAATTTTTACGTCGATTTTTTTCATCATAACGGCGGATAATCTCATCGATTAAATGTTGGCCAAGGAGGCGCTTTTCGCACAGAGGTAAACGGGTGTCACCCTCCAGCCAAAACAGTTGCAACGCGTTTGTGTCACTGTTGAATCCCTGTCCTGAGAGGGAAACGTCATTAGCGAAAATCAGATCCAGATTTTTACGCACCAGTTTTTGTCGCGCGTATTCTTCCACATTCTGGGTTTCGGCAGCAAATCCAACGACGAAAGGGCGAAGCTCAGACATTGCCGCAACGCCTGCGATAATATCTGGGTTTTTGACCAGTGTGACACTAATTTCATCACCTTGTTTTTTAATTTTTTCGTTGGCGATCTGTTTAGCCCGATAATCGGCAACTGCGGCACAGCCGATGACAATCTGTTGTTGCGCTGCATGGGTCATCACCGCTTGCTGCATTTCCAAAGCGCTGGACACGTCGATGCGCTGAACGCCAGCGGGTTTAGATAAGGAGACAGGTCCGGCGACCAGCGTCACGTGAGCCCCACGTTCCGCGGCTGCTTGGGCGATGGCAAATCCCATCTTGCCAGAGCTTTGATTGGTAATGAAACGCACTGGGTCTAGCGCTTCACGCGTTGGCCCTGCTGTGATCATAATGTTGATATGTTGCAGATCGTTGACGCGCGTAAAATATCCATCGGCGAGTTCAACGATCGCCAGCGAATCAATCATTTTTCCAGGCCCCACATCACCGCAGGCCTGGCTTCCGCTGTCGGGCCCCCAAATAAGGCCACCGCGCCGTGCCAGCGTGGCTAGATTATCTTGCGTCGGGGTAGCCCGATACATCTGCTGATTCATTGCTGGCGCAATAGCAATGGGCGAAGCCGTCGCGAGGCAAAGCGTGGTGAGCAGGTCATTCGCCATGCCAGCGGATAGCCGTGCAATGACATCGGCCGTGGCGGGTGCAAGGATAACCAGGTCAGCCCATTTTCCCAGCTCAATATGACCCATCGATACTTCTGCGGCGGGATCGAGCAGATCGTCTAATACTGGGTATCCCGAAACCGCCTGTAGGGTGAGTGGCGTGATAAACGCCTTTGCTGCATGTGTCATCACTACGCGCACCTCTGCACCTTGCTCTCGCAGACGCCTAATAATCTCGGGGCACTTATAAGTGGCAATACCGCCGCTGATGCCGAGCACGATTTTTTTACCTGAGAGCCCGGGCTGGCTGGAAAATCCCGTCATCATCTTTGTCCGATTAACGCCGTAAGAAGAAATATTTTATCATAACCATACTGAATGGGCGGAATCTTGTGTGCTTCTGCACAGGCATCTTCCCGAGCTCTCGTGATGTTTGTTTGAGCCTGCTATGATATGACAACGATAGAAAAGAGGCGTAATAGTGTGGATTGACGATCAGGCTCGACGTGAAAAGCTTATCGCTTCGGGAGATGAAGCTCTTACAGATGTAAAACTGTTGGCTATCTTTTTGCGAACCGGGCTGCCAGATGTTCATGTGATAGCGCTGTCGGAGCAGCAAACGTTTTGTGCTGTGAAAGACATGGAAGTGGTTAAATTTTTTAATTTCAGGCGGTGGCAGAATTGGTATGGCGGCTTTGTGCTGCACGTTTTGTGAAGGAAAAAGTGATGCTGAACCCTGATCTCACCATACAGTACCTGCAATCAGTACCTGCAATCGGCGTTAGCTCATCAGGCACGGGAGATTTTTACCGTGCTCTTTCTTGATAATCAGCATCGTGTGATTCGACATCAAGAAATGTTTGCTAGTACCATTGCCAGCGTCGAGGTGCACCCGAGAGAAATTGTGTGTGAAGCGTTGAAAGCCTATGCGGCGGCGCTCATTATGGCCCATAATGACTCTTCAGGGATGTAGAAGCGAGTGGTGCCGATCGTATGATAACGATCGAATATTATTCAGGCATGCGCATTTATGGACATTTGCGTCTTCGATCACCTGGTAATTTGAAGTGGTGAGTACGTATCATTTGCCGAGCGAATGATGAATTTCGCATATTTTCCGCGATCCTTAGGGATCTTTCTCTGCCCAGGAACTTGAGCACATCTACGCTAGGGCTTATACTGCGCCTCTCTTTGAGAATTTGGTGTGGCGTTAAGAGCCTATCTTAGCAGGTTTACTACCCCTATGAAAGCATCTTTACTTATAAAAATACTGAGATGAGCTCTAAAGCTTGACGAAGCGGCCAACATCCTCTACAAAGCTCGAGCTAATTTAATTTTTGGAGAATAGACATGTCCCGAGTCTGCCAAGTTACTGGCAAGCGTCCAGTGACCGGTAATAACCGTTCCTACGCACTGAATGCGACCAAACGCCGTTTTCTGCCTAACCTGCATTCCCATCGTTTTTGGATTGAAGGCGAAAAACGTTTTGTAACGCTGCGCGTATCTGCTAAAGGTATGCGTGTTATCGATAAGAAGGGTATCGAGACGGTCTTGGCCGATCTGCGTACCCGTGGTGAAAAGTACTAAGGAACTGAATCATGACTAAAGGTGTTCGCGAAAAGATCAAGCTAGTTTCTTCTGCCGGTACTGGTCATTACTACACGACAACAAAGAACAAGCGTACTAAGCTGGAAAAACTGGAACTGAAGAAATTCGATCCAGTTTTCCGTCAGCATGTGATCTATAAAGAAGCTAAAATCAAGTAATTTTGGTGGATTTATAAAAAACCCGGCTAAAGCCGGGTTTTTTATGCTACGTCAGCCGCGGGTGTGAGTAGGAGGAGAAAATGCCGGAATTACCAGAGGTTGAGATCAGTCGCCGTGGAATATCATCGTATCTTGTCGGACACACAATTCTTCACGTTGATGTGCGTAACGCGCGACTGCGTTGGCCAGTCTCCAGAGAGATTCTTTCGCTAAGTGATCAACCTATTTTGAGCATCGACCGTCGGGCGAAATACCTTCTGTTTGAACTGCTTGGTGGTTGGATCATTGTGCATCTGGGTATGTCTGGCAGTTTACGCATTTTGCCTGAATATCTTCCGCTCGCGAAACACGATCATGTGAATATGGTTATGGACAATGGTTATGTGCTGCGTTAAACTGACCCTAGGCTTTTTGGTGTCTGGCTATGGACGACAGATCTTGCCTCAAGCACTGTACTTGCTCACCTTGGCCCAGAGCCACTGGATGAAGATTTTTCCTCAGACTATCTCTATCAACATTCTCGTGGCAAGCGCGCTGCCATTAAGCAGTGGGTGATGGATAACAAGATTGTGGTTGGCGTAGGAAATATTTATGCTAGTGAATCCCTGTTTATAGCGGGCATTCACCCCGATCGTGCGGCTGGTTCGCTGAGTGAGCCAGAGTCAAATCTTTTAGTTCTGTCGATAAAGAAGGTATTGCAGCGCTCGATTGAGCAAGGCGGAACAACGCTGAGGGATTTCTTACAGAAGATGGCAGGCCGGGGTATTTTGTGCAGGAATTGCAGGTTTATGGTCGGGCAGGGAAGCTTTGCCGAGTCTGTGGGACACCCCTATTAATGAAAAAACATTGGCAGCGTAGTACATTTTATTGTCGAAGCTGTCAGAAGTAGTGATGCCCGTTAAGCAACGCGACGTGGCTGGTCTATAATGGCGATTCTGGACAAGTTTCAATAAGGTATTGAGACAGGGGATTTTATAGGTGAACCAAGAGTACTCCATGGCTGCACGATATCCGCTTGATAAGTAGCATATAAAGTTAACCTACGTTACGTATTTTTACTGCAATCAGAATAATATGGATTCCGTATTTTCGTTGTTGCGGCTTTATGAGAAGCTGCTAGAAGCGATCAGAACGGCGGTAGAGTTTGTCATTGTGGACGACGGTTCACCCATTAAGTATGACGTTGGCGCTTTAGACCTGAATATCACCTGGCTACGTATTAATAAAGATATTCTATGGAATCAGGCGGGGGCGCGCAATTTAGGTGTCACTTAAGTTAAATCTGACAAAATTTTCATCACCTGCCTTGACCACAAATTGCTGGAATCCAAATTCCGTTATTTGATTAACTGTTGTAACCCGGGCCAAAATTTTTACAAAATTTATCGGGAGAGCCGTGAGACGTGAGACGTGAGAATGGCATTAAGAAACGTGGTAAAGTGTGTAACTTTGGCGACATGTACTATGGTCATCCAACACGTTCTTCATGTCGCGTGCGCGTTTTATACGTTTCTTTGACTATGATGAGGAGTTTGCCGGAAATTATGGCTCGGAGGATTTCCGCTTCGTTAAATACCAAAAATATCAAGGCTCACACCAACATTATTTACTGAAGGGCATTCGTTTTTTTGAAAGGGAAGTGGACCGGGAAGAGAGTTACCATACGTTACAGCGCTACCTTTCCGCTAATACACCAATTGATAAGCGTAAGAAGCAAGGGTGTAGCTTGTTCGGTGATGAGTATGAACAAAGTCGTATTTGCCTCAACTTTACCTAGGAAATTAAATACCGTAACAACGTAATGCCAGCGACGTTGCCTCCGCTAAATAAATGGAGGTGTCCATTGTGGTAGTTCCGTTATCTATGTGGTGCATTGGTGCGTTAATCGCATCGCCATTTTCCGGCGGAGGAATCCCATCTGCCCGCCGGATTGTGCCTTACTCTTACCCACCCTGCTGTGCCAGCTTTTGCTTAAGCACTGTGCCAATCGTGTCGGGAAGAAAATGTGAAACATCCCCACCATGTCGAGCAACCTCTTTTACCAGAGAGGAAGAGATAAATGACCATTCTTCTGATGGCATCAGAAATATGCGCTCAAGCGTTGGCATTAAGTATGTGTTCATTTTTGCCAACTGAAGCTCATATTCAAAGTCGGATACAGAACGGAGTCCGCGTATTAATACATTCGCTTGCTGCTGCTGGGCAAAATGCACCATAAGATCAGAAAATCCCACTACCTCAACATTCGTCAAATGTTGCGTTGCCTGCCGTGCCAGTGTGACACGATCATTCAAACTGAACATCGTATTTTTACTCGAGCTGGCAGCGATGGCTAACACGAGATGATCAAACAGACGTGAAGCGCGGGCGAGCAGATCCAGGTGCCCATTGGTTAAGGGATCGAAGGTACCTGGGTAGATCGCTTTGGTCGCCATAGGAGGCCTTAACACCAGAGGGTTAGATAGACGAGTTTGCGCGTGGAGGAAGATAGGGCTCCAGCAGTGTGAGCAAACGCTGAAGCGCTCCCTGATTCTGATGCAGCACTTCTACGGCGTGTCGCCCATAATGGAGACGATAATCTTCATCCGTCAGCGAGCTGTTCACTTCTTTGACAATACTATCAGCATCTTTCACGGTGATCAAACCACCAGCTTCTGACAATTTAAGACAAATATCTTTGAAGTTAAAGACATGCGGGCCCATCAATACGGGGATGGCATGTGCAGCGGGTTCCAGTGGGTTGTGGCCTCCACGCTCCACCAAGCTCCCCCCTACAAAAGCGATATCCGCAATGCCATAAAGCATCATTAATTCACCCATGGTATCGCCAATCACGACTTGTGTTTCAGCCGCTGGTACTTCACCGCTACTGCGCAAGGCGTAGCTGAATACCAAGTTATGGGTAAGTGCCTGTGTGGTAGGGAAACGCTCTGGATGACGAGGTACCAAAATTAACAATAAATCAGGAAACCTATTTAACAATTCACGGTGCGCGGCCAAAATGATCGTTTCTTCACCTTCATGTGTGCCAGTCGCAATCCATACTGGACGTCGCGAAGCCCACTGCCGCCGTAGTGCAATTGCTCTTGCTGCTAACTCAGGTGTGACTGATATATCAAACTTCAGGCTTCCAGTAACGGCCAAATGTGAACGTTGCAAACCGAGGTCGATAAAGCGCTCACCGTCCTCCTGGTTCTGAGCGGCGATCAACGTAATACGACGTAAAATAATGCGTGTTAGAGAACCAATTTTTTTATAACCGGCCGCTGAGCGTTCAGACAGTCGTGCGTTAGCAATGACTAAAGGGATCTCTCGGCGATGAAGTTCGGTGATGAGATTTGGCCATAGTTCTGTCTCCATGATAATCACCAGCTTCGGGCTCACCTGATCAAAAAAGCGCTTAAGGGCGCAGGGGAGATCGTAAGGCAGGTACACATGATAGATATCATTGCCGAAGGCTGACCGTATACGCTCTGAACCTGTCGGCGTCATGGTGGTGACTGTAATCGGCAAAGAGGGATAACGATGACGAAGCGCTCTGACCAAGGGAATAGCAGCCAGTGTTTCGCCAACTGAGACCGAATGTAACATGATGCCATTAGGTTTGGCCTTTTCTGCGCAAAAGCCATAACGCTCACTCCAGCGGCGACGATATGCAGGCGCTTTCCACCCTCTTAGCCACAGACGGAGCCAGAGTAATGGTTGAATAAGGTAGAATAGGATAGTGTAAAGGGTTTGTAACATCGGTATTGGCTATTTTAGAGTTATCGCTGATAGGAATTTTATCGCGTAAATGAGATGAAAGCTATTTGTAAAGTGTAGTCATCTTATGCTAATGACTCTGATTGAGGATTGAGAAGAGCATAAACGAAAGGCTCACACACCTGAGGTTGATGATATGTCCCTGGCTGGGGGTAATTTTACAGTTAAGTTCATTTTTTATGAGACTGTATTACCATTTAATGAAACATTTTCTTATTTTTCGCCTTTTTGCTTTAGTTGGGATAAATCAGCATATGAATTTAACAAGAACTATAATAAAAATTATTTTGAATACCGTGAAAAACGGAACATCCAGTTTTTTAATCGCTAAAAATCGTATTGTAATTTTTCTCATTATCGAGAATGATAATATCATCTAATATTATATAATGATATTATATTAGTCTTAAATTTAACAAAATTTTTACTCAAATGTATTTTTTAAATAAAGTCTGTATCGATTTTTTACTCATTTTGATTATCAGGAAGTCAATAAGTTTTCCAATTTTTTATAAATTAGTTGCATAATTTCTTTGTTTGATCGTCCGGGGTTTTGTGGTGATGAGAAAGTCAGACGAGAAAAATATAGTCTTTTTTTATATTCTTATAAAATATTTTATTCTTCTATTATATTTATCTTTTACCATTATGAATGTGTCTGAGAAGTTTTTTTTCCTGAAGTGAGATCATGATAAAAATAAAATGATGTCATTCTGTTTTCATAATAATCACTATAATTTTCATTATTTATTTTTGGATCTTTACCCAATGTATAAAAGTTTCCTTCATTAAGGATGTTATTAAAATTATTTAATAAATATGTAAACTTCTCTTTAAATCCAGCATTGGTAATGCCAATCAAACGGGCCTAAACAAATGCGTAATTTATTTCGCTGAAGGTATTCACACATGCACAGTCTCGGCTCAATCAGGATTAAAGAAATTAAATACATCAGAGATATTATTAGTTTTTTCTCTTTCATCAATCAGTCATATGACTTTGCAATATAGCCTAAATCCAATGCTTAGTAGCCTAGTAACCCAAAATCATAAGCTAGAATTTTTGCTGTTGTCCTAAGAATGACAATAATAAGTTTATATTTATCAATTTGTTTAGCTGTATTAAATAACTCTGTGTAATGCTCAAATAAATTTAATAATAGAGCATATTTGTAATTGACTGATTTTGCATTATCAAATATATTATTTTCGATAGTGTCAAAAATAGATTTATCCACAGACAATAGTAACGTCTCTTTCAGACTAAATATCCATGATATTTTTGAAATATATTAAATAATTGTATTCTTGATAATATGAATAGAATAATGTCATTTCTGCACTGAAATAAATTTGTGAAAAATTAATGTATTTCTCTATTAATTCACGGAATCTGACTTCAGTAGATCTCCAAAAAATTTTATTTATCGGAGTAAGATTTTTTTACTTTAATAAAAAAAGCAAGGAATGGCTATTCAGATGTTTTTATTATTCGACATCAATACCTCGATAAGTCGTTCCGATAATAATGAAGACGCAGTTTGAAATAGAATATCTTCATTGCAGATAAGGCTTAATTCACTATCTCTAAAACAGCATATTAATTTCTTGCTTTCTTTTAAATGCTTAATGGTATCTTCGACGCTTTTAATAACTGGGATTTTTTAGATTTCTAAAGTCATCGACTAATTCATATTTTAGTGAATCTATCAATCATTCTATATAATTTTTTTTCTAATCTTCTTTCTAATTCTATTTTTTAAAGATATTTAATATTTAAAATAAACCGCCTAAATCTCATGATATTCACCGTTCGTTAGGAAATTCTCAATTTCTAAAATTGCTATTGTTACATTTATTTCTGAAATAACAATTCTTTTTAGATACTTTGAAACTCTTTCAGCTGGTGCACCCAAGTTAAAACAAGCAACAGGTATGTTCATCATAATAGCTTCAGCAGTAGTGTATGAAAAGGTTTCAGGCCATACTAAAAGTATGAAAATAATATCTATACGATTAGCTTCAATTATTTTTGAAAATTCGTTACATTGGTATTTACCAATGACTTCTGTAGTATTTTATTTTTTATCATATTTACCATTAGTAACTATTGATAAGTTTTTTTCTATAATAGCTTTATCAAAAAAAATATCCTATTGCGTTCTCCATTCGTCTATTCTAATGCTTTTGCAACGGCAATGTCATCATTGCTTTTTGTTAGGAAAACATTCTAGGTATTTATCTCCTAGGGGAATGCCACAGAATTTCCCATGCTGCGTTAAATTAAAAAATGCAGACTGAGAAGAAATCATGACCTTGAGCCGATACATGAATATCGGTGCTCTTTAGACGTGTGATGAAATTTAAAAAAATTGCCTGTGTCAGGCCATGAAACTAAGTTGTTTATGATAATTTATTGGTATTTTATCTGGGAGAGTAAGCTTTCGATAAATACAATATTATCAGTTATTAAAAAATATGCTGATTCGTTTGAATAAAATGTCAGTTTATTTTTTTAAATAGCCTTATACATTGAATGAGAAAAATATTATTGTTTTTTTCGTTCTTTTCTTAAAGTGTTAAAAAATAGCTTTCTCTACCACTACCTAATGCCAGATCAAAAAAAACTAAATGAATTCTTTTGTGTCTAATTGAAATTTTTTAATATAACATTTTTTAATGATTTTTATTCCTAAAAATTTATACTCTTTCAGTTAATTATCAGCTTTAACTCTAAGAATAGTTATGCTAAGTAGTTTATATTTTATTTTTTTCCATTGCTGTGTTTTTTTAAAAAAATATATTTTAAACTCTTGAAATTGTTTTTTTATGATTAATTAAAATGCGTTGGTTTTATTTTTTTAGGTATGTCATACTTTGAACAAGGATGAATGTCATTTAACGTGAAGATGATAATATTTTTCATTATCTAGAAAGACATTTCCCCTCTAAAGAGAGTCGCGTAGTGTGACGTATATTGTACTAATATTGCTTTTTTCTAATACTCATACCTTATGAAATATTTTAAATAATAAATTTATTGTATCCTAAATTTACTACTTGCCTCTTTACTATCTAAATTTGATAATGAGTGAACTTTTTCATTATAACATAAAATAGATAGTTTAAAATCAGTCATCAAATTACAGAATCTAAAAAAATCATTATCTATACCATAGAATGGTAATCTGTCTTCAAATATATAATCTCGTAATTTAATTATTTTATTTATTGCTCTTTTAGATATTGTCATACCTGACGTTTCAGACATGAACTTTTCGTCAACATTGCCTTATTCGATCATTATTTTAGGATAAGATACTAGATGAGGATAGTACTATTTCCTTTCACTTTTCTCTACTGTGAGCTTGGGTAGAATAATATCAAAATCTCCATTTTTCCCAATATTATCGATAAAGTTTAGTGGTAGTAGAGAGTCTTAATCCAGTATTTTTATAAAATAAAAATTATTATTTGTGAACGAGTTATATGTTTTTTCTAGCGAAATATTTCGTATGTCTTGATATATTTTTGCTGAGATCTTGTTTTTATTGCATGATTGTAAAAGTTGATTAATATTATTTTCAGCGAGTAATTTAGGCCTGTTGTTTAATATACATATCTCTAAATCAATATTCTGGAATATACAGTTAATAAGGCTGTTCAAAGTATCTGATTTTGCTAAAAATATGTTATAAATAACTATAATAGAAGTAATTTTCATTCTGAACTACCTTGATATGATATTATAAAGACATTGATAAAATCTCTTTATTTGATAAGCAAATATTTTATTCTGCTAATAATACCCTTGAGATATATAACATGTGCAAACTCATGCTTTGACTTTTTGTTCCATTGTATCATTGTTCTGGCCTATACTAATGGTATATCGCTTCATTTTGAAGCCTGGTATGCGCTTTGAAAATACACTGTAGAGGGGGATTGTTCCCATTCACACCAAGGTTGTGGTGTTCCAAAATAATGAATAAATACACTTTCATCATTGATGATATTCTTAATATTTTTAGTGTTTTTTATCTTTTAGTGTGTTTTTGATGCTGTAAATGCAGTTGAATTTACGTGGTAGTAAGAGGGTTTTTTCTAATAAAAGAATATTCATTGCATATTGATCAGGATATTTGAGAGTTGTATTATCTATGATAAACGTTATGGATTTTTTCGTTAACTCATTGTCTTTCCAGTTTTTCAAATGCGTATACATCATATCCGAATTAAAGTAATGATGTCTTAAACTTTCTATAGCTAAACGATCAGTAGACTGTTCTTTCGTCGTATTGATGTCAGGTACTATAGCACATATGGCATTGTAAAACTCGAGCTGAGCTAATTCTATCAGATCGTTTTTGCACATAACGTCTGCATCGAGATAAAGCAGAGTATCAACCTTATCGTCTAGGTAATCCAAAGCAATGAGTATAAAGGAAGCTGAAAAAGGCCATTTATTTTGTGGAAGATCTGATAAAAGTTGAGTGTTTACTTTATAGATATGGATGTTTACATTGTACTGATGTGCAGTTTCTTCAAATCGAGCAACGATATCATCATCTATATAATCTGTAAAAAAATGAAAAGCTAAAGGGAGAGTTTAGTTATTTATAACAATATATGTAGCGGCGATCTCAGCACCAAACATAAAGTTATTATCTATGCCGTAAGCTACATTAAAAAAACCGGTTATTTGTTTTTTTACAATATCAATTTTACTTTCAATAATTTTTGATTTATCAAAATAAATTTTTTTCTCTCTAGAATCAGCTTGAAAAGAATTTTTTGATAAAATAATTCAAATAAATTTTCAGTAATAAAAGTATCTTTCCTTTGTATACGAAGTGTTTTTTACAATATCTATGCTATATTGATGACATTACTTTTTCTAATGGAATATCCTTCCAGCTATATTGATATTTCGCATCTTAAAAATATTATACTGCCTATTAATGCCACGGTTTGGTTGAGCCAATATAATGAATGAAAACGGTGTTATCATTAATATAGTGAGGATAAGTTTCTCCTGATTTATATTTAATTTCATAATTTATGCTGAATTGTGTATTATATTTCTTATCAAGAAAAAGAATGTAGACAGGCAAAAAATATTTAAGATATCTTGATCAGGGTAAGATATTCGATTAGTGATCTTAATATTGAATAACATCTCCATCTTTTTTTCGTGATATCGTGCTTATGCCAATTTTCAAGATTGATTAACAGAAAAAAATAATTAAAATATCCTTTTTATCTCCTGTTTATCCAGACGATGCGCACATTTTTACCGCCAGGGGCTTCACACTCAGCGACCGCAGAAACGATATTTTCTTTAAGATCTAATGTAATTAATTTGTGTAGAGAACCATTACAGACAATATCCGAGTCAAGATAAAAAATCTTGTCTAGCTGTTGATAAAAATAATCAACGACAAGAAATAGAAAGTAGATAGTATAAGACCAATTTTTAGTGCTGGGTAGCTGTTTAAGCCATTCACAATTGACGCTATAGCGAGTAATCGATGTGCTATATTTTTCGGCTAATGATTGGAATCGTTCAAGGTTACTTTTATCCAGCATATCTGTAAGAACATGGAATGCTAGCGTTTGATCGGTATTTTTAGCCAGAATTGATGTAATGGTAATTACACATCCGAATAGAAAATTTTTGTCTGTGCCAAATGCAATGTTTAGCGCTGTTTTTTTTCTGATGATGAGAGTGGAAATGAAAAATTTACCGTTTCAGTAATCACGTCATTTTTATTGAAATACATAATAAACCTAACGGCGTTATTTCACCACTGAGCGATGATTAAGAGTATTAATAATGCCTTTCATGACGAGATAGTAAGATTCATCATTAAAAGCAGTGGATAGAATGTGTAATCTGCTCTGTGTCAGGTAATACCTGCTGATTGGCAATAGCTTGTAGGCTACTATGCAGTGCTGTTGTAGAGCCCGGAGGGTAAAGTTACTCATTCTCACACCCTTCTTGATGATATCACCTGGTCCTGATGGGCACGTTGCTAACGCAATAAATCCCATAAGACATTGCTTCAAGTAGCGTCATGGGAAATCCCTCAAAGACAGAACTCATGACAAAGGCCGAAATATGTCCAATGTTTTCCTGAACATATTCACATGGCTTTTCTTGCTACCCGTGCCAATGTAAATGGTCTGTAATACCCAGTTGTTGTGCGTAGACTTGTCATACTTCGGCATCTGAACCGCCACCAATAAAATGGCATTCCTATTTGCCCTTCAAACCGGAAAAAGCATCCAGCATATCTTTGAGACGCTTTTGCCTTTCAAACTCAAGGCGTCCGACATAGATAAATACGGCTTTATCCGTTGGATGTGGGATGACGATACGCTGTGGCGTGACGGGATTGAAAATCACAGAGATGCGCTCACACTCGGTACATCACGTTTTATCAGTTGCTGCTTGATATCAGAGCTGATAGCCAAGTGATGATCCGCGACTAGTGCCTGTTCGGCATGTTTTTTTGTGATCGAGAGAGTAGTGCAGCCATGAAATCAGCGGCAGTGTTTTCTTACTGTAACGGATCGCTTGTGCCGCAACTCGACAAGATGGTGCATCAAAAGTAAAACCTTATCGGGTTGGTTCTGCTTAATGAAGCGCGCCAGCGCACGCTCGTGACTCATTCTGCGCAGAAAAGAGATCTTGATGCTGGAACGATGTTAAATAAAGTGCTTTCCTTCCAGTCATGCTTTATCCATACGGTCATTGCGACAGAGGAAATATAAGGTATAGGTGTTTTCAGCGTCTTGGTCATTTTCCAAGAAGCCGGTTGCTTTTTTTATTACCGTTTTAATCCCGCCGAAGCCGGATGTGGCCTCACCGACGAAAAGTATATTCATAATGATAATCAGGGCTCGGATTAAAGCGCCTTGCGCTCCGTTCTTTCTCTAATCTTTTCTACTTTGATAAAAGCTTCGTGAAAGAGCGCTTATTCCTGACGCAGTGTGGTACGCAATGGTTGATAATCGAAATAGATCTTCAGGAAGAATAGGAGATCTTTTTTGGTCAGCCCAATGCTGAGTGAAGAGAAGTAGAGGCCGATAATATCTTTATTACGTCATTTCAGCGGGACACGTTCGCGGAGTTATGCCTAGTGTAGATCGATAATCGAGAGTGTAAGCTCTATATCTGTCGGTTGATAAGGCTGACGCAGCAAGAAATAGCAAATGTAGCAATCGCGATGATTAACGCCACCGGCATGTATCTTTCTGACCATTTCTGCCACACGGCGAATCAATCGCCATTTTTCAGCATGCATTGGCGGATTTTTTGGCTAGTTTGCGTAATAATATTCCAAGCTGATGGCCGGGCTTAAATCTTCTGTAATGATAAAAATTTCCGCTGTAGTGGATTTAATCCCCTTTGGACAAATCCGCTCCGGTCATAGAGTCTACGCCCAGATCGCGTAAGCGGTGAATTACGTTCCATTCTCCGGTCTGTGCCCAATATCGGCAGGCGCAGCGCGAGTAAATTTTCAGCGCTTCTTACAATGCTGTGCCGGGATGTATTTTGATAAACCACGAGCGTCCGGCCAAGGTAAAACGTAATGTTTTACGGCTCTCTAATGTGCGATAGATATCGCCATCCAGTTTTTTGACTTCTTCAAACGGATCGCGGTCCTGCCAGAGTGAGGCGAACGGCTCTTTTAACGTAATAATGCTTTTTATTTAGTTACGGTCCTGGTCTGAGAAATCAGCAGCGCTGCTTTTTCCGGCAAGCTATAAAGGTCTTCCGTATCGGCATAATGCCGTGCATTCTCCCGCCAGTGGTGCAAGGTTTCTGTTTGTCCCAATGCCATGTGCAGTGCAGAATTCAGTCTCTCCTGACTAAAGGGCGAGGCGATCACATGGCCTGCTTGCGCTTTATCAATGTGGAATGCGTAGCCACATACGTCAGTGACAATAACGGTTAGTCCTGCGGTAATGGCTTCAAGCAGCACAATTCCGGCAGCTTCTTGGTGTGCAGGATGAAGTAACAAGTCTGCGGAGGCCATAAAATCAGGAACATCGCTACGTCCTGAGAAAAAACGCACCTGTTTATCAATGCCTAACTGACCCGCCAATGCTCGGTAACGATCGGGTTTATCTTGCCCGACAACCAGAAAAATGATATTTTTCAATATGCATTCAGGCAGGCTGGCAACGGCACGGATACTGCGCTCAACACCTTTGCGTTTGAAATCAGATCCGACTTGCAGCAGAACAATGGCATTCTCAGCGATATTTTGCGCGTAACGAAAGGTTTGCCGTACACCCGTTGGCTGCTGGTCATGTTTTCTATCCAACGCAATGCCCGGTGGCAGAATCAGAAAGCGCTCATTCTGAGTGTCATAATGTTTTTTAAAATCTGCAATCTGGCGCTGGGTTAGCATCAGCATTTTGGTCTTACTGTCTGGGCTGAATACCGCTTTTTCAAAAGCAGCATAGTGCTTGTAGCGCGGCGTGAGGCGATAGAGAAATCCTTTCTCCTGCTCAACTTTTTCTGCGTAGCACACGTCTGCGGCGTAATAAAAATCCAGCCCCGGCATTTTGTTGAATCCGACCACTCGATCGGCAGGATGCAATTGCAGATGGTGTTGAACCCACTGGCTATAGCACTGGTGTCGAGTGTGATTGCTCATGCCAGAAGTGGGAACCAGAATAATATCAAGATTTTCCGGCTCCTCTCCCTGCCAGGATAGCACATACATCCGCACACGATGCCCGCGACGGACGCAGGCCTGAGCAATACTGAGAAAATCGCGTTGTAAGCCACCAAACGGGAAATATTTATATAGGCAGAAGGCAATATTCATCCAGAAACCCTTATCTTTCCGCTGTGTTTAGCGGAGTACCTTGGGGTGAGCCAACAGTATTTCCGTGGCTTGAATGACGTCCTGAGCAGGGATACATGAGAGGTATTTTTATTTCTATCGAGTATAGCGACATAGCCTCCTGCCCACAGGATAATATGATTATCTGACCACGGGTACCATTTACGGTGATCCATCAGCCCAAACAGGCAAACGGTCGGGGTTTCTAGCGCTACTGCCATATGCATGGGGGCAGAGTTAACGCCGATATAAAGCACGGTTTTATCGATCAGTACAGCCAGTTCGAGAAAATGTGTTTTACCCGCTGGTGAGATATTCGGCTTGTGTTGACACTGGTCATGAATCTCATTCACCACTGCTATGTCTTCGGCACCAGGGCCACAGGTGAGAACAACTTCCAGACCTTTTTGTTTCAAATGATTAATAACCTGTGCAAACTTATCGTTATATCAGCATTTGAAATACTGTCTGGCAGTCGGTTGAATGACGACATAAGGTGTTTCCTGTAACTCAGGCGTGAGGGTGAAAACACGTTGGGCATCCTCTGGGCTATAGTACAGTGACAGTGGCCGCATCCGGTCTTCTTCCGGCATGCCCAACGGCGAGAGCAGAGAGAAATTCTGCTCAACAATATGTCGTCCCTGTGGTTCAAAATATTGTGTAAAGCAGGCACGCCATAAGACCGCCTATTCACCACCACGTTGAATAGAAAGGCTATAAGGGCAGCTTAATGATTTGATCAGCAATGCTATTGGTTATTGATCGGCCAGATTCACAATCAGGTCATAGCGGTTACGTTTGAGCGTATTGCGCATGGAGAGAAAACCGCTGATTTTCTCCATCGAGCCGTTGGTTTTTCTTTTCAAACCGTATATCCGGTGGATATCTCGAATGCTTCGAGAGAATAGGAATGTTGTCCTCGTAAAGAACACATCAATAGCGGCTTCTCGAGAGAGTGTGCTTTTAACGTGCTGATAAGTGGCGTTGTCAGCAGCATATTACCATGAAAACGCATCTTTACAATCAAGATCTGGTTATAGGTAAGGGTTTTGAGGCTCACTCTCTTTCTTTAAATAAAGGCGCTCAATCCAGAAAATAACTACGCTACCGCCCGTGACTTACCATCTATCAGTGAACTACACGTCATTATCCGGGTTGTTACAGGCGGTGTACATAAAGAGAATATACCCGTTATACTTCACATTGTATGTGAAGTAGGGGGTGGGGTACCTGCGTGTCACGGCGAGTTCTATTTTCCTGTCAGTGTCATACCGAGGCAGAAAGCGACCAGCCAGGCCATCAGCATGTCCCGGGCAAAGAGAATGATATCGCTCAAGCAAAACATAAGTAGGGCAAACAACAGCGCAATGGAAAAATGACTGCGCAATACAAAAATCGAAAAATAAGATAGCGCGATATAAAGCAAAACAATCAGCACTGCGCCGGGCCAGCCCTTCAGCGAAAAAGCCTCAATGATTTCATTATGAAGGTGCACATTCACATAACTTATAGCACCGTCATGGCTGGCGTTTGTTGTGCGAGCGCTTCTATCTCTTGCGCACGTTGCTCTCGGCGGGGATTGCCCTAATGGCGCTGCTAAACCCGCGTCCATGCTGATTGCACCATGGCAAACCGCGCGCCTACCTAGGTTTTACTGTTGTTCAGGCTGTAGCTACGCATGTTATTTATCAAGTCATTAGTGCGTTTATGGATCGTGTCATGAAACAGCGTAATACAGAGCAGTAGTGTCACAATTGAACCTAAGACAGCTTTGAGCAATTTTCTTTTTTTTATGAGGCACTTCTGATAACAGGGTCATGACCCCCACAAGGGGATAAACAAAAATTGCCGCCCGTGTCTAAGTCAGCATTATCGCGCTGGTCACCAGTAAGAAATGGATTAAATAAAGATAATATTTGTAGCGTAGGTTGAGCATCAGCAATGTTCAGCGTCAGCAGCCGCTTCATCGACCAGGCAAAATCATAGGCGGTGAAAGGGTTGCCGGAGTGGCATTTGGCGTTATACACCAAATGGAAAGTAATCAGATTGTTGTCTGGACTGATTTCCCAGCTTTTTGCCAGCGAGGGCAGTACGCGACTGAGATTTTCAGGATCGAGCTCGACCAGTGAGTCGTAAAGATTAACGATAATGCCGACCACCTCATTGCCTGTGCACTCATTGCGCTAATGAACGTAATAGGCTGCGCTGTTTGCCGGACCGAAGACCAGACTAAGGGTGGTGCATATCGTGAAAAAGTGACTGATATAGTGCATAAGTCAACGTCATTGCACAGATAATCAATGAGCCGAATTGTACTACGAGTTGATTTTCGCGCGGCAAGTGGCGTGCTGCTAAGAGAATAAATGCACCGAGAATATCTTCATGCTCAGCAGTGCGATGGGCGGAATAGATATCAGTAAAAACCGTATCAAGCTGGTAGTAAATGGAAAACCAGACAAGGTTGAGGCAGCCCATCAGTAGCAATAACACGGGTAATATCAACAGCCGTTTTGCGGCTAAAATCTTTTTTACATGTGTGACCACATATAGTGCGGCAGAGACCCCGGTCAAATAGAATAGCCACCCGGCTATCACGGTGCTAAATGGCATAACGGCCATCATGGTCAGTAAACACCTGAGAAATAGCGTATTCATCGTTATAGAAGCCCTTACGGCGGGGTATTTAGCTCAACTGTATCTCAAGTCATTCAATAAGTATTGGTTCACGGCCTGGTATTAGATCATATAGTAAAAGCTATCCTCATTTTCCATAAAGACAGGAAGATACGAGGACGGCGTGCGGCACAGGAATCTACCGAAGAGAACCTTATACCGATGTATGCAGAGGGACTGCGTCGAGTGGCTGTAAGTCTACCAGTTCTGATAGCTTTTGCCGGACAGTATCAGCAGAGATAGCAATCATGTGGTGATTTTCAGATTGTTCTACCACCTGATTTAGCCCATATCCGCCAATAAGCCCAGGATCGGTAGGGCCGTAGAGTGTAATGTTGGGGCGATCCAACGCCGCTGTCAGGTGGTTTAGGCCAGTATCGACGGAAACAACCGCTTGTGCACCAGCCAGCACGGCAGCCACTTGTTGCAAACTCAGGTGTGGTAGTACGTCTACGTGAGAGAAATCAGCCGCAAGGCGTAGTGCACGCTGATGCTCATGCTCTGCACCCCAAGGTAAGTTAATACGCAATCCTGAGTGTTGTAGACTCGCTATCAGTTCACGCCAATGGGATTCTGGCCAGTGCTTTTCATCACGCGTAGTGGCATGCAGGAATACCAGATAGCTGCCGACATCTTCTGAGGTCGTTGCCAGAAAATGCTGGGCAATGCCATAATCACCCCGCTCATTGGGTTTTCGATAACTCAGGCTGGCTGCGAAAAGCGCACGAATGCGTTCAACAGCGTGTTGTTTTCGTGCAACTCGATGCCGGTAGTTGTAGAAGATGCTGGCAAGAGGTTCACGGGCGCTACTGCTGTCCAAACCATGTTTTTTGCCGCGCGCGAGGCGGGTCACTAGTAGCGCACTTTTCAGCAGCCCCTGGGTATCAATTACCGCATCATACTGGCGTTTCCGCAATTGCTGTTTAAACTCCGTCCGCTCGAGTCGTGTCTGTGCGCTAAACCAGCTTTTCCGCCAATAGCGAATTGCCACCGGGATCACGCGGTCAACGGCGGCATGCCAGGTTGGGATCTGGGCAAATCCTTCTTCTACCACCCAATCAAATTGCAAATTGGGGATGACGCGCATGGCATCAGTCAAGGCCGGTAGTGTGTGCAGGACATCGCCCATAGAGGATATTTTAACGATCAGCACCCGCATTAGCGATGTTCCTGTGTTTGGAGGTAAGGCATCAAGGCTTCCAAAACGCGTTCAGGCTGGATATCAATCATGCTTTGGTGATATCCCTGCTCGCCATCTCCTTTGCGCACGCAGTGATAGCCAGTAATCAAACGGATAACGTTAGCATGATGTGACAGAGGGGGCGTGAAGTCCGGGCTGCTGGGGCCATAAAGAGCCACCAGAGGGCGGTTTAACGCTGCCGCTATGTGCATTAAACCGGAGTCATTGCTGACCACGGCGTAGCCGGCTGCGATCAGTACCACTGCTTGATCCAGCGACGTTTTGCCCGCTAGATTGGTGCAAAAGGCGCGCATGGATTCTGGCAACGTATCGCGTATTGCTTCTCCTGCGTCGTTATCCTTGGTTGAACCGAACAGTACAACGTGATGGTCGCGCTCAATTAGCGTTTGTGCCAGGCTGGCATAGTGATAGTGCGGCCAGCGCTTGGCTGGGCCAAATTCAGCGCCGGGGCAGAAACCAATAAGTGAGCGCTCGCTTACTAAATCAAAGGTAGGGAGCACGGCGTCAATTTCTGCCTGAGCAACCTGTAGTTGCGGCCAAAACAGCGGCTGCGGAAGGTCGTCTGCCCTGAGAATCTGGTTACGAGGATAGGCCAGTGCGACGTAGCGCTGCACCATCAGAGGAAACGCTATTTTGTCCAATACCCGCAGATCGTTGAGCAAGCCATAACGCATTTCGCCGCGCCAGCCGGTACGCTCAGACACCTTGGCAAAGAAGGGCACCAGCGCGGATTTAAACGAGTTCGGCAACACATAAGCCCGATCGTAACCTTGTTCTCGCAGCGACACGCCTAAACGTCGACGTTCATCCAACGCCAGCGCACCGTGCCCCAGCGGCATCGCTAGTGCCTGACGCACCTCCAGCATGCGCGCCAACAGCGGACGGCACCAGGCCGGAGCCATGACATCAATCTGTGCATCCGGGTACTGTGCTTTGAGAGAACTATACAAACTGTGGGACATCATCATATCGCCCACCCATGACGGGCCGATCACTAGGATTTTCATAGCGTTTATCTTTTATGTTCTGTTTCTTGGCGGCCAGAAGAACACCATCGAAGAAAGCAATCCGGTGTCTTCTGCTTACCAGGAACAGCGGCTATTACGTGCGGCCGCATGTGGTTGTGGTGCTTACGCGGAGCCGTTCAGCCATGTCAGGTAGTCGCTAACACCTTCAGCAACCGTTTTGAATGGCTTGTCATAGCCAGCAGCACGCAGTTTGGTTAAGTCTGCTTGCGTGAAAGCCTGATAACGGCCTTTCAGTTTTTCAGCGAAGGGGATGTATTCTACTTGGCCTTTCTTATGGAAATCTAGCACGGTATCGGCCACTGCTTGGAATGACTCTGCTCGGCCAGTTCCGCAGTTAAAAATACCAGAAACACCGTACTGCCAGAACCACAGGTTAACTGCAGCAACATCTCCGACATAAATGAAGTCGCGTTGGAAATTTTCGCTGCCAGAGAACAGTTTCGGATTTTCGCCCTGATTGATCTGATTATTCAGATGAAACGCGACGCTTGCCATGCTGCCTTTGTGCCCTTCGCGTGGGCCGTAGACGTTGAAGTAACGGAAACCGCAAATCTGCGAGTCCGCTTGCGGCAGGATATCGCGTACATACTGGTCGAAGAGAAATTTGGAATAACCGTATACGTTCAGCTGCTGCTCGTATTGACGCTCTTCGATAAAGTCGCTGGTGCGTCTGCCATAGGTGGCAGCCGAGGAGGCATACAAGAAGGGAATGCTGCGTTCCAGACAGTAGTGCAGCACTTCTTTCGAATATTGATAGTTGTTTTCCATTATATACTTGCCGTCCCACTCCGTGGTGGAGGAGCAAGCGCCTTCATGGAAGATAGTATAGATATCACCCAGATCATCGCCAGAAACGATACTGGCGATGAAATCTTCCTTATCCATGTAGTCGGTAATATCCAGATCGACCAGATTAACAAATTTGGTGCCGTCTTTCAGGTTATCCACCACCAAAATGTCTCGATAACCGATGTCATTCAATGATTTAACAATATTGCTGCCGATAAAGCCGGCACCGCCTGTGACGATGATCATGGGAGTAACCCTTGTAAATCTCGCGAGTGGAGCACCACGCTCCACACTATTTATGACTGCTATCATAACATTTCGTTGCACGACAGACAGTACACCATTTGCGCTGCCTTAAGCTTTTACCGGGACGGCGTTGTGGGGTATGTCGTGACCGCATTAATATTTTTCAGATTCTGTGGCGTTATCTGTCACCCTAATAAACAGGATTGATTAAGCTGAGTACGGGCTTATACAAAGGATTGATACCATGCCTGCATCGTTTTATCAGCGTCTGCCCGCACAACTTATGGCCGCGCGGGCCGATGGCCTGTTTAAAGAAGAAAGAATTATCACTACCGCGCAACGCGCGCATATCGAAGTGGCCGATGGTGGCTCTTTATTGAATTTCTGTGCCAACAACTGTTTGGGGTTTGCAGATCACCCAACCCTGATTGCTGCAGCAAAAGCGGGATTGGACAGCCACGGTTTCGGTATGGAATCTGTCCGTTTTATTTGCGGCGCGCAAGATATTCATAAAACGATTAAGAATAAGCTGACGGATTTCCTCGGTATGGAAGATACCATCCTCTACTCGTCCTGTTTCGACGCTAACGGCAGCCTGTTCGAGACCCTGCTGGGCGAAGAAGATGCGATCATTTCCGATGCACTGAACCACGCTTCTATCATTGATGGGGTTTGGTTGTGCAAGGCACGTTGCTATCGCTATGACAATAACGATATGCAGCAGTTGGAAGCACAATTGTAAAAAGCAAAAGCCGAAGGGGCGCGTACCTTGATGGTGGCGACAGACGGTGTATTTTCGATGGATAGTGTGATTGCCAATCTGAAAGACATTTGTGATTTGGCGGAGCGCTATGGTGCACTGGTAATGGTAGATGATTCTCAGGCTGTGGGGTTTGTGGGCAAGCAGGGGAGCGGATCCCACGAATACTGAGATGTGATGGGGCGTGTCGATATTTTGACGGGAACGTTGGGCAAAGATTGGGTGGTGCTCGGGGGGGTATGTTGCCGCGCGCAAACCGGTGATTGACTGGCTACGCCAACGCTCACGTCCTTACCTGTTCTCCAACTCACTAGCGCCCTCTCTAGTCACGATTTCCATTGCTATGCTAGATTTGTTAGCAAAAGGTGCCGATCACACCATCATCCCGGTGATGCTGGGTGATGCGCGGCTTGCTCAGGATTTTTCGCCAGCCATGCAGCGAAAAGGGGTTTACGTCACCGGCTCCTTCTATCCCGTCGTGCCGCAAAGGCAAGCCCGCATTCGCACTCAGATGTCTGCCGCACACACGACTGAGCAGATTAAATATGCCGTAACTGCTTTTATTCGGGTCGGGAAACGTCTGGGTGTCGTCAGCTTAAGGGAGAGAACGCATGAAAGCACTAGCTAAACTCAAATCGGAACCCGACATCTGGATGATGGATACACCGTTGCCGGAGGGGGCACAACGACATCATGATCAAGATCCGTAAAACTGCGATCTGTGGTACCAATGTGTATATTTACAACTGGGATAGCTGGTCACAGAGAACCATTCCCGTGCCGATGATCGTAAGGCATGAATATGTGAGCGAAATCGTTGCGATTGGGCAGGAAGTTAGTGGTTTTCTGATTGGCGATCGCGTTGCAGGGAAGGGGTATATCACTTGCGGTTTTTGCCGTAATACAATTGGCGTTGGTGTTAATCGTCCCGGCGCTTTTGCAGAATACCTGGTGATCCCTGCATTTAACGCTTTTTCTATTGCCGACGGGATTTCTGATGAGCTCGCCGCCATTTTCGATCCCTTTAGTAAAGCCGTACATACCGCGCTGTCATTCGATATGGTCCGTGAAGATGTGCTGATTTCTGGCGCTTGGACCCATTAGCATTATGGCGGCAGCGTGTGCCGCCACGTCGGAGCTCGCCATGTGGTGATCACTAACGTCAACGAATATCGATTAGAATTGGCGCGTAAAATGGGCATCACGCGTGCGGTGAATGTGGCGCAAGAGACGTTGGCGGATATCATGTTGTCGCTGGGTATGCGCGAAGGTTTTGACGTGGGTTTGGAAATGTCCGGCGCACCAGCGGCGATGCACACCTTGTTGCATGCCATGAACCATGGTGAGGCGAGTCGTGCTTCTTGGAATACTGCCTGAACCAATAATGGTTGATTGGAATAAGGTGATTTTCAAAGGGCTGACGATCAAAGGAATCTATGGGCGGGAGATGTTCGAAATCTGGTGTAAAATGGCTTCTCTGACTCAGTATAGCCTCGATTTAACGCCGATTATTACTCATCATTTCCCGATAGCTGACTTTCAGCAGGGCTTTGATGTCATGTGCTCTGGGCAATCCGGTAAAGTGATTTTGCACTGGGATTAACCGCATCGTTGCACGCCCCGGTGTTTCGGGGCGCTAGTATGCTTTTGATACGTTTATCTTCGTCTGGGTGTCACCCAGGTACGCCAGCGCTGCTCAATATAATGCGCCGCTGCGCTGTCACGCAGACTCTCCAGAATCAGCTTAAAGAAGACATCGTTACCCACCGGCGGCAATGGCTGCTTGATGGCACACAGCTGCGGTTTACGTGCCGGTTGCGCAGGGCTAGGTTCATAAGGAAGCTGCCGGTAATGAACTGGCTCATTCAACAATTGACTGGGACGCACCAGAACGATATCTGCATCCAGAGATGGCAACATCTGTTGCAATACTTTAATGGTAGCGGGGTGTGGGTGACCAATGGCGATGGCGGAGCCGGTTCGGCGCGCCAGTTGCACAGCCCGATTGAACTGGACACGGATATCAGCCTCATTTTGGGTATCGTCCAAAAAAACTTTACGCTTTATCACTTTAACCTGCGTGCCCGCCGATGCCGAAATAGATTGGCTGCTACCAATGGTCATACTATCGAGAAAGTAGAACTGATAAGCATTGAGCGCCTGCATCACTTTCTGCATGCCGAGCAGGCTGTATGTCATGGCGCTGCCCATATGGTTATTTAACCCGACTGCGTAGGGCACACTGTTTACCGCCTGACGGATGATATGCGCGATCTCTTCGCTGCTCATCTCTGGGCGCAGCGTATCTTTTTCGAGTGGTTGTTTCCCTATGGGTGCCATCGGCAAGTGGATCAATATCTCCCGCCTTTGCTGATGGGCTTTTAGTGCCATGTCGCGGGCATGGGGCGCGTTAGGTAACACCGCAATGGAGATAGCCGTCGGCATTGCCAGTATCCGATTTTCATTGTGGGGTTGGTAGCCAAAATCATCAATCACGATCGACAGCTTTCCCGCTATCGCCCATGAACAGAATGCCAATAACAAGGTGAAGAGAAGCGGACGGTGTACTTTTCGTAATATCGGTATCAGCAAAATGATTTACCTGTTATTTCCTTAACCAAGGTTGTGGCTTGACCGCCTAACCTTGACGGCGGATTCCAAAATAGAGCGCAGGCTGGCTTTGGCCGACACTAGTGCCTACCAGTGCGATAGGTTGCCCGGCTTTCACCTGTGCGCCAACGGAGACGAGTGCGCTCTGGTTATAGCCATACAGGCTTATATCTCCCTTGCCATATTGCAGCACGACGACAAGCCCATACCCTTGAAGTCAATCGGACACCAGCACTGTACATCGGTAATGGCTTTGACATCAGTGCCTTCTGGTGAGGCGATCGCCAATCTTTTCCAGCGCAATTCGCCCTCTAATGCCTCATCAAAATGGTGTTCAATGCGCCTCCGTATAGGCAAATGGCCTGGCCAGCGGGGTCTGGACCAGACCCCGCCAGTCCGCGCCATAAGTGAGCGTTCACTTTCTGATAGCTGGTAAAGGCTGCCACTGCGTTTGGT
Organism: Candidatus Malihini olakiniferum; assembly: GCA_051305815.1. Taxonomy (GTDB): domain Bacteria; phylum Pseudomonadota; class Gammaproteobacteria; order Enterobacterales; family Enterobacteriaceae; genus Symbiopectobacterium; species Symbiopectobacterium olakiniferum_B. Next base: position 39,894 of record JBPPLV010000015.1, on the reverse strand, counting down.
TTGTTCTTCACATTCATCGACCTTAGCGGCCTCGCGCGCCTAGCGTTCGGCTCACGCTTTGGCTTCACGTTCAGCGCGGGCAATCTGATCGCGCAGCCGTGCTTCATTCTGGCGCAGCTCAGTCAGTTGCTGTTGATCTTTTTCCAGCGAGCTTTCCAGCGCTCTGACAGGGTTTGTTTGCGCTCTCCGCATGCCTGTTCTAACGTCTTTTGCTAAGCTTGCTGCTCACAATGAGCAATGTTTTTTGCGTAGCTTGCTTCTGTTCCACCTGTAGCTTCTGGGCCGCAAGTTCCGTGCGGGTGTGTTGCAATTTAGAGATGTTCTTTTGGCGTGCTTCATTCAGGTAGCCAAAGTAGGCCAAAATGCGTTCACTGCGTTGGCTCTCTTCGCCGCTGAAAATCAGTTGTAAACCGTTGTGTTGCCCTTGTCGAAAGGCGGCATCCAGTTGGTGTGACAGCAAGGCTTCTTGCTGCTTTTTTTGGCTTTCAAGTTTTGTGATGGAGGCTGCCAGCCCTTTCAGCTCTTCATTCAGCGTGGCAAGCGTGCCCATGATGTCACGCAGTTGGTAACTGGCTCGGGCGATGGATTGCTCTTGTTGTTGTCACTGTCTGAGTAATGTACCGCGCTGCTGTTTCTGCTCCTGAACGGGTTTTTCCTTCTCCGCGATATCCTGTTGCAGCGTCTTGAGCTGTTGCTGATTATCGGCACCGAACCTGATCGTTGGCCACACGAAAGTACCATCGCAAACCACGTTGATACAGATAGCGAGCAGCGCATGCAGCAGTAATTTACCTGAGCCTGAATCAGATGCGGAACGTTGAACAGGCACACTGCATGGCGTGCGGGGCGAGATCAGTGACGCTTTCTTATTCATAACGTGGGATTATTTCACGATGGGCGGCCCCTGACCAGCCACCTGACCGCGCTTTTCTCTCTCCAGTAGTGACAGAACATGTTGCGATGACGCTCATCACGGGCAAGATTTACACAGGATGTATTGCATCAAGCATAGATAAAAAGGGCGTATTACGCATAAAATGGCGGAACCGTAAGCGGCGTTCGCTACGATTTTTCTGATTCATGCCACAGATAAAGTTACAGTTTAGCGGCTTACTAGTTGTTACAGGCTGTAATTGCTCTGCCGCATAGGTATACTCAAAAACCTTAATTTTTGTTGCTTAACTGATTCGGGAGCTGTTACCCCCATGCAAAAGATTATGTCGTTCGTAAGTAGACATCCTATTATGAGTATCTCCTGGGTTGCAATGTTGGTTGCTGTTATCGTCATGACCGTGAAAAGTAAGCTTTCCAAAGTGAAAGAAATTGCATGCGGCGAAGCGATTCAACTTATCAATAAAGAAGAAGCGGTTATCGTTGATTTGCGCAACCGTGATGATTTCCGTCGTGGCCACATTGCCAACGCCATTAACCTGCTGTCTAACGACATCAAGAATGGTAGCCTGGGTGAGTTGGAGAAACACAAAACGCGTCCTGTGATTATGTTTTGTGTAAACGGTATCAGCTCACGTGAATCTGCTGACCATTTACTGAAGGTCGGATTTGAGCGTGTGTTTGTTCTTAAAGATGGCCTGTCAGGCTGGAGTGGTGAAAACCTTCCGCTGGTGCAGGGTAAAATAAGTGCTCGATCGCAACAAGCCGAATGTCTTTAAAATATGCCATAAAGGTATGGTAGGTTGTAAGTAGGCGCAGGCTACCTGCGCGCATTGTTCGATTTTAAATGCATACATTAGCGTCTGCAGCCACACAATGAATGCGGCGTATTAAAAACGTGAACATTAAAGGTATTAGCCAACATGTCCGAACAAAACTCCGCCGAAATGACTTTTCAGATTCAACGTATTTACACCAAGGATGTCTCTTTTGAAGCACCGCATGCCCCTCAGATGTTTCAACAGGATTGGCAACCGGAAGTTAAACTAGATCTGGATACGGCGTCTAGCCAACTGGCGGAAGAAGTGTATGAAGTTGTGCTGCGTATAACGGTAACCTCTACACTGGGCGAAAATACCGCATTCCTGTGTGAAGTTCAGCAAGCGGGTATCTTCACCGTTGGCGGTCTGGAAGGAACCCAACTGGCACATTGCCTGGGCGCTTACTGCCCGAATATTCTGTTCCCGTATGCGCGTGAATGTGTGACCAGCATGGTGACACGCGGTACATTCCCTCAGTTGAATCTGGCGCCGGTGAACTTCGATGCGCTGTTCATGAACTATCTGCAACAGCAAACGGAAGTGCAGCCTGCAGAAGATGAAAACGGCGCGCTGCGTCTGGATGCCTGATTAGCATATCTAAGCTTCCATGAACCGTGTTGGGTGCCGGTTCATACGGCAGCCATGGCTGTTACGCTGGCCCGCAATGGCCATTCCGTGATGCTGTGGGGACATGATCCCGCATACATTCAGACGTTGTAGACAGCCCGGTGCAATCAGGCCTTCTGCCGGATGTCCCTTTCCCTTATATGCTGCATCTCGAGTCTGATTTAGCGCAGGTGTTGGCGGCAAGCCGTAATATTCTGGTGGTGGTGCCGAGCCATGTGTTTGGCGATGTGCTGCGCCAGATAAAACCGCTGCTGCACGCGGATGCGCGGTTGGTGTGGGCGACAAAGACAAAGTGGCTAGAGGCAGAAACCGGACGTTTGCTGCAGGATGTGGCACGGGAAGCATTAGATGATGACATCCCTTTGGCGGTGATGTCTGGCCCGAAGTTCGTGAAAGAGCTTGCGGCGGGATTACCCACCGCTATTACTCTGGTCGCAACAGACAAAACGTTTTCTGACGATCTGCAAACGTTACTGCACTGTGGTAAGAGCTTCCGCATCTACAGCAATCCCGATCTTATCGCCGTACAACTTGGCGGTGCGGTAAAAAACGTGATTGCCATTGGTGCCAGGATATCACAGGATGTCAGATGGCATCGGTTTCGGTACCAATGCGCGCACGGCGCTGATCCTACCACCTTTAGTGGGATAGCGGGGTTTGGCGATCTGGTTTTGACCTGTACCGACAACCAATCCCGCAACCGCCGTTTCGGTATGATGCTGAGTCAGGGACTAGATTTACAAAGTGCCCAGAATAAGATTGGTCAAGTAATCGAAGGTTATTGCAATACCAAAGAGGTGTTGGCGGTTAGCTCAGCGTCATGGTGTAGAAATGCCCATTAGTGAGCAACTTTGGCAGGTTTTATATTGTGGTAAGGCGGCGCGCGAGGTGCCCTACCCTGCTTGGCAGAACGTGGAAAGACGAGAGCGATCGCGAATAAAAAAGAAATTTATAAGTCTCATAACACAGCCAACGTATCTGTAACGTGTAAGCGCATCGCAATGAACGATGTGGCAGGAGAGTGAAGGCAATATCTACTGATGAGCTGAAATTGATATGGGAAAACATTAAAGCGGAAGGCCGTACGCTGGCTGACTGCGAACCGATGTTAGCCAGTTTTTTTTCATGCCACATTGCTGAAGCACGAAAACCTGGACAGCGTGCTGAGTTACATGTTCGCGAACAAACTGGCAAATTCCATTATGCCTGCGATCGCCATTCGAGAAGTGGTAGAAGAAGCTTATCGCGCAGATCCACAAATAATTCTGTCGGCGGAGAGCGACATCCACGCTGTATGCCAGCGCGACTCTGCTGTGGATAAATACTCCACGCCGCTGCTTTATCTCAAAGGGTTCCATACACTTCAGGCCTATCTTATCGGTCACTAGCTCTGGTATCAGGGGTGTAAAGCGCTTGCCATTTATTTTCAGAGCCAGATTTCGGTGTTGTTTGATGTCGATATTCACCCGGCGAGCGACCATTGGCTGCGGGATCATGCTCGATCACGCAACCGGTATTGTGATCTGTGAAACTTCGGTCGTGGACAACGACGTCTCGATCCTGCAATCTGTCACTTTGGGGGGGAACGGGTAAAACCAGCAGCGATCGTCACCCTAATATCCGAGAAGGGGTAATGATTGGTGTTGGCACGAAGATTCTCGGTAACATTGAAGTCTGGCGCGCGGCGCGAAAAGAAAATTGGTGCAGGCTATGTAGTGCTGCAACCCGTTCTGGCGCATACTAAGCGGCCGGTTCCCCACGCGTATTGTGGGGCGTCCGGAAAGCAACAAACCAGCGATGGACATGGATCAATACTTCAACGGTATCAATCTTGGTTTTGAGTATGGCGACGGGATTTGATTTTTTTTGCGTTTACAAGCTCCTTTTTAGGTAATTTTCCCGATTAATACCGCATACTATCCGAATAATCAGCTGGAATAAGATATTTTCTTATAAGAAAATATCTTATATATTATAAGAAATCCGACAATTATACGCAATGTATAACATAAATTCTTCATAATGCCTCTTTGGACAGGCTTTTTACGGTAACCTGTTTTCCCTAAACCGGACTTCCCTTGTAATGCGACGGTTCAACTTTCGCGAAAATATTGATGGTTTACGAGAAGCAAAGATGTATTTACGACGTGTGATATTTATTATTTTCCCTTTTCTGTTCTCGCCTCCCTCCCTTGCCGCCCCAACGATTTCCCCCGTGGAAATGCCGAAGGACGCTGCACAGGATAATGGACATGGCAGTTGGTGGCAAAAAGCGAAATTTAATCTGTCAGAAACCTGGTCGAACTCGTCAAGTCAGGATCTCTATATTCCGGCTATCACTTGGCATAACCGCTGGACTTACGACAAAGAGAAAACAGACAAGTACAATGAACGTCCCTGGGGAGCAGGTTATGGCGTGTCTCGCCTGGATGCTGAAGGCGATTGGCACGGTTTGTACCTGATGGCGTTCAAAGATTCTTTTAACAAATGGGAGCCCATCGGCGGCTACGGTTTCGAGAAACACTGGATACCCACGACCAATCCGGATTTTCAATTAGGGATGGGTTTTACCACTGGCGTTACCATGCGTAACAACTGGCACTATATCCCTATTCCGGTACTGTTGCTGTTAGTCTCGGTGAACTATCAGTGCTTTTCATTTCAGGCCACCTATATTCCAGGCACCTATAACAACGGCAATGTCTTTTTTGCCTGGTTGCGCTGGCAAATCTGATTATTCGTATATCAACAGAATGTAAACTGCATTAGCTGAGGTTTATACAGCCAATGCGGTACAATGATCCCTTGATATTTTTACAAGGGTTTCGGTATGTTATTGCTGGTCATTACCATTATTCTGTGGTCGTTTTCATGCAGCCTGATTGGCGAGTATCTGGCAAGGCAGGTAGATAGCTGGTTCTCTGCCATGTTTCGTTTGGTGTTGGCTGCTACGTTCTTTCTTCCGTTCCTGCATTGGAGAGGTTATTCAGCCAAGGTATTGGGACTGTATCTGCTGCTGTTTCACAGCTACCTCTATATTGAGGTACTGACCTTGCTGTTGTTTTCGATGATGACGCCGCTTTACGTCACACTAATTTACGATGTGATCGGCCGGCGGCGATTGCGCTGGGGCTACGTCTTTAGCGCGTTGCTGGCGGTATTGGGTGCCGCAGTCATTCACTACCATGGTGCCAGCGAGCATTTTGGCACGGCTTGTTCCTTATTCAGGCTGCCAATATTTGCTTTGCCGCTGGGCAAGTGGGTTATAAACGACTGATGGAATTGCACCCAATGCCACAGCACGATGCGTTTTCCTGGTTTTACTTACAGCTATGGCACTCAATGGCTAGACACAACGTAGTATATGTGGCTCATGCATGCCTGCAACGATTACTGAATCTGTGGCAGCAACTGATCGGCTAATTGCAACAGAATCTCTCCCTGAGGGGTAAAGCGCAGTGGCTGGCTCTTACGCATAAACAGCCGAAAACCCAAACGCTGTTCAAGCTCACTGAACTGGTGAGAAAGCACTGATTGTGTCTGGTGAAGCTGCGCTGCTGCTGCCGGCGAGCCTTTGCTGCGCAGTGCTTGTAGTGTCCGTAAGTGTTTCAGTTCGATTATGAGAGTCCTTCACAATAACAGTGAATAATTTGCGCTTGTGCATTATACAGCACTTGTTAATTATGGATGTGTAAACATCTGGACGGCTAAATGAGGATCGACGATGACAATTTTAAATCACACACTGAGTTTTCCGCGTGTCGGACTCCGCCGTGAACTGAAAAAAGCGCAAGAAGGCTGTTGGGCAGGTAATCTTACCCAGGCGAAGCTGCTGGAAGTGGGTAAATCGCTGCGGGCATGTTACTGGCAACAGCAGAAAGAGGCTGGTGTTGACCTGCTGCCGGTGGGTGATTTTGCCTGGTACGATCACGTGCTGACGACTAGCCTGCTGCTGGGCAACGTGCCTGCACGTCACCAAAATACAGATGGCAAGGTTGATATCGACACGTTGTTCCGCATTGGTCATGGCCGTGCTCCGACCGGTGAACTGACTGCCGCAGCAGAGATAATCAAATGGTTTAACACCAACTACCACTACCACTACCAATGGTGCCGGAATTTACCCAGGGACAGCATTTTCCCTGACCTGGACGCAACTGTTAGATGAAGTGGACGAGGCGCTGGCGCTGGGACACAACGTCAAGCTGGTGCTGTTGGGCCTAGTGATCTACCTATGGTTAGGCAAAGTGAAGGGGGACGCGTTTGATCTTCTCTCCCTACTGAAAGACATTCTGCTGGTGTATCAACAGTTGCTGGCGGAGCTGGTAAAACGTGGTATCGAGTGGGTGCAGATTGATGAGCCTGCACTGGTGCTGGAACTGCTACAAAAATGGCTGGATGCCTTTAAACCGGCGTACGATGCGTTGCAGGGATCGGGCAAACTGCTGCTGACCCCCTTATTTTGACAATATCTGACATAACCTAGACACCATTCGCGCGCTGCCGGTACAAGGGCTGCGCGTGGATCTGGTGCACGGCAAGGATGATGCCGCTGCGCTGCTTGCGCAACTGCCTGCTGATTGGCTGGTATCATTGGTGTAATCAATGGTAGTAACGTATGGCGTGCCGATCTGAGCACCTGTTTGAAGCCTGCAACCGCTTTGGGGCAACTCAACTGTGGCTTAGCTCTTCCTGTTCCCTGCTGCACAGCCCGATCGACCTTAGCGTCGAAACGCGTCTGGATGACGAAGTCAAAAGCTGGTTCGCCTTTGCGTTGTAAAAATGTACTGAATTGTCGCTGCTGACTGCGGCACTGAACAACGGAGATGGTGCTGCATTGGTAGAATATAGCGCACCGATTCGTGCGCGTAGCACCTCAACGCGCATTAACAATACGGGGGGATACAGTGTCTGGCGGCTATTACCAAGCAGGACAGCCAGCGTTAACATGCTTATCCAGTAAGTGCTGAGGTACAGCGTGAACGTTGCAACTTGCCTGCCTGGTCGACAACCACTATTGATTCTTTCCCGCAAACCACGGAAATTTGTGTTTTACGTCTGGATTTCAAGCAAGGCCATCTTGATGGAAACAACTATCGTACGGGTATTGCTGAACACATCAAGCAGACGATTGTTGAGTAGGAACGTTGGGTTTGGATGTGCTGGTACACGATGAAGCAGAACGTAACGACATAGTGGAATACTTTAGCGAGCATCTGGATGGTTTGATCTTCACCCAAAAAGGCTGGGTACAAAGCTACGATTCACGCTGCGTGAAGCTACCAGTGATCATTGGTGATATCAGTCGCCCAGAATCGATCACGGTCGAGTGGGCCAAATATGCCCAATCACTGACCGATAAGTCGGTAAAAGGTATGTTGACTGGGCCGGTGACCATCCTGTGCTGGTCGTATCCACGTGAAGATGTTAGTCGTGAAACGATTGCCAAGCAGATCACACCGGCACTGCGTGGTGGAGTAGCTGATTTGGAAAGTGCAGGTATCGGCATCATCCAAATTGATAAACCGGCTCTGCGTGAAGGACTGCCGCTGCACCGCTCTGACTGGCAGGCTTATCTTGCATGGGGTGTGGAAAAGTTCCGTCTTAATGCTGCGGTTGTGCGGGATGACATCCAGATTCACACTCACATGTGTTACTGCGAATTCAGCGATATCATGGACTCCATTGCTGTACTAGATGCTGGCGTGATCACCATCGAAACTTTGCGTTCAGACATAGAACTGTTAGAGTCGTTCGAGGAATTCGAATACCTAAATGAAATCGGGCCGGGCGTGTACGATATCCACTCCTAACGTACCAAGCGTTGAATAGATTGAAGCACTATTGCGTAAAGCGGCACAGCATATTCCCGCCGAGCGTCTGTGGGTGAACCTAGACTGCGGCCTGAAAACGCGCGGATGGACGGAAACGCGTCAATTTCTGACTAACATGGTTGAAGCCTTGCAGTGCTTATGCGAAACAGAAGCCTAGCCTCTCGAGGCTGCCATCAAGCGCAGGGAGTTTCTCCCTGCGTTTTTTTGTGTATTTATTTCACACTGTAATGCGCAAACCATGCCAGCATACGCTGCCAGCCATCTTGAGCGGACTCTTGATGATAGCTGGGTCGATAATCTGCATGAAATGCATGTCCTGCCTCAGGATAAACCATAATCTCTGCCGTAGCGTTGGCGGCATGTTAGCACCTGTCGCATCAGCTCAACCTGGTCGAGTGGAATGCTGACATCCTCTGCACGATACAATCCGAGTACAGGTGCGCTGAGATATCGGCGGCAACATCAACTGGGTATTTAGGCGTGGTCAGCGTTTTGTTACCGGAGAGTTTACCGTACCAGGCAACGGCGGCCTTTAACTGTGGATTGTGCGCTCCGCATACAGCCAACTGATTCGTCCTCCCCAACAGAAGTCTGTAATTCCTATTTTGTTGACATCGCCCCCTGTCGCACTTAGTCGCGCGATCGAGATCCAACAGCACCTGTTGCATCCGGCACTTTACTGATCAATTCGCTGAGTAACGTTGGAGTATCATTATACTGATGTGGATCGCCCTGACGAAAATACAGTTCTGGCGCAATGGCGAGATAGGTTGTAAGCTACCCCTTTTCGGGCGGATGGTGGTTTCACCTGCTATAATCCCTTGGCTGTCGGTGAGGATAGTGGACCCCGCATGGGGTGTAAAAACACGGGTCATTGCCCGATCGGTTTGTCAAAGTTCCAGCGGTTCGGCCGCTTTCATGGTGATTTTTCTCATCTTGAGCACAAAAGAGATCATTGGTGTGACAACGCGCAATCTATAAGTGTATATCACTGTATTGGTTTCTTTTAGTAGTGAGATATATCACTGCTGTTATGGTACTGATACGCTAGGATAATAACGGTACTATCTTGCCCACGATAAAGAAATGAGTATATCTGAATCTGATGTGTTTCACTTGGGATTAACCAAAAAGGATCTACTCGGTGCGACGTTAGCCATTGTGCCCGGCGATCCGGCGCGGGTTGAAAAAATTGCGTGTGAGATGGATAACCCTGTATTACTGACTACGCACCGTGAATTTACCACCTGGCGCGCTACGCTTGCTGGGCAACCCGTGGTGATTTGCTCCACAGGCATTGGCGGCCCTTCGACCTCAATTGCCGTTGAAGAACTGGCGCAATTAGGTGTCAGAACCTTCCTGCGAGTGGGCACCACAGGGGCGATTCAGCCTGATATGAATGTAGGAGACGTGCTAGTGACGACGGCTGCTGTACGTCTGGACGGTGCCAGCCTGCACTTTGCGCCGCTGGAGTATCCGGCAGTGGCGGATTTTGCCTGCACCGCGGCGCTGGTGGATGCTGCAAAAGCGTCGGGTTTCCCGTTGCATATTGGCGTGACAGCCTCTTCGGATACGTTTTATCCAGGACAAGAGCGCTATGATACCTACTCTGGGCGCGTCGTGCGGCGTTTTCAAGGCTCAATGCAAGAGTGGCAATGCATGGGCGTATTGAATTATGAAATGGAGTCTGCCACGTTACTCACCATGTGTTCCAGCCAGGGATTGCGGGCGGGCATGGTTGCCGGCGTGATAGTTAACCGCACCCAGCAGGAAACGCCGGATGTTGCTACGATGAAGCTGACGGAAACCGCTGCCGTTAAGGTGGTGCTGGATGCAGCACGTCGGTTATTGAGTGCCTAAGTTTTTCACCACATATTGCAAGGATATGTATGACAAAATCAGCACCAAGCCATCTCTCTCTGCTTGCATTAGAAGGCGGCATCAATTTTCGTGATTTAGGTGGATTGCGTACTGCTGACGAGCAACGTATTCGCCCACACAAACTGTTCCGTGCAGGCTCGCTAGATCAACTGAGTGCCGACGACTGTGAGCACTTGGCCGGCATTACTGTATCGCATGTAGTCGACTACCGCGATCCGGATGAAGTGACGGCTAAGCCTGATATCCTGTGGGAAGGCGAAAATTATCACACTTGTCCTGCCAACCAGATTCGGTATGAGGTTACTGCCAGTTTAGAGTCTTTGGGTTCAGAGGAGCTCTCTGCCTTTGACTCGCAGGCATTTATGCTGGAGCTCTTTTCTATCGGCGTTTGCCCTTCAATAATCCCGCCTATCGTCAACTGGTTGCCCTGTTGAAGAGACTAGAAGAGGGGGCGTTGGTGTAGTAGCACTGTGCCGTTGGCAAAGATCGCACTGGCATCGGTTCCGCCCTGATGTTGTTTGCTCTCGGGGTGGATGAAAAGACGGTGATGGAAGACTACCTGGCTACGGATATCACACTTGCGCCTTTTTGTGAGCAACTGTTGGCATCGCTGGCAGATACGCTGAACGAAAAAGCGCTGTCGCAATTTTCCTTTGTGCTCTCAGTTCAGGAGCGTTTCTGGCGACGGCGCTATGAACCATCAAAGAACGGTATGGATCTATAAATCGTTAGCTGGCCACCGACTACGGGCTGGATGATGCGCGCTACCAGTTGCAGCGTAAGTATCTGGCTGATTAAACAGGTATAAAGAAAACGATATCCCACCTCAGAGCGAGGTGGGAAGATAAGGCTGTTTCGGTTAGCCAGTGTTGCACATATCGGCCGCCACGCCTGCAATGGTCACCATCAGCACCAGTTCCACTTCCGGGCTGTGGGGCTCTCATGCTCACGTGAACGGTGTAACAGCCGATTCGGCTTTTGCAGTAGTAAACAGGTCGGTGTAGACGTTACGCAGCGCGATAGACTCAGTAATCCACGGCAAGTCTGCCATTATATGGTTATCGTTGGAAATCCGCAGCACCACGTTGATATCCGCCGCTAACTGGTCGCGTAGCTCTTTTCCTAACGGCCACAGTTTCTCTTCAACCAGACGCCGATCTTAGTATTCCACCAGCCACAGATCCGCTTTAGCCAATACCATTTCAGCATCCCGATACGTGTGGAGAAGAATGGTTAGTCGCGGCACATGGTTTCCAACGCTTTCTGCTGACCATTTTCCACGATTTTTTGCAGCGCAGCCGCCCGCCCCTAACCAGGCTGGCAGCATCAGGCGGTTTTGAGTCCAGGCAAAAATCCACGGAATGGCGAGCAGGTTTTCTACACCACCGTTATGGCGGCGCTTGGTAGGGCGTAAACCGAACGGCAGTTTGCCCATTTCCAGTTCCGGCGTTGCTGCGCGGAAGTAGTGAACAAATTCTTTATTTTCAATAATATATACGTTATACATATCAACAAGACACACGGGAAAGCTCATCCATGATGTCGTGCCATTCCAGTTTCGGTTCTGGCGGCGGCAGCAGGTTGTTCTCGAGGTAAGCCAACGTCGCGTTAAGTTGTGCACGCAGGGATTTCATAATAACACGGTAGGGTTCTTGAGCCTCTTCCCCTTCTGCGATGCCTGCCCGCTGACGCAGCTCTGGTGTACATTCCGACATGGAGAGCTCGGATACCAGCACCTGAATGTCATGTAAAAACAAGTCTGCAGCTTTCGAACGGCTAAGCAGCAGGACATGACGCGTGATTTTCGTGGTCACGTTCGGGTTGCCGTCACGGTCACCACCCATCCAGGAGGTGAAGCGAACGGGGACAGAATCTACCGGTAGGCGGAAACCAAAGGATTTTTCTAATTGCTCATCCAGCTCGCGTAAGAAGGCAGGTACTCTTTCCCACAGACTGTTTTCCACTACGGCGAAACCCGATTTGGCTTCGTCTACTGGCGTCAGGCGGATCTTGCGGATCTCATCCGTATGCCATGACTGGGCGATTAACTGCCGAAAACGGCGCATGATCTGGTTGCGTTCATATTCTGCCAGATCTTGTGATCGAGCTGCTTTAGGCAAGTGTTTACTTCGACCAGCTTATGAATCAGCGTACGGCGGGTGATTTCTGTCGAAGTGCGCAGTCAGCTCCAACTCAATGGAGAGTGTCTCTACGGCGTCACGAATATCGCGTTCGCTTAAATGTGCTTGTGCTTTCAGACGATCGAACGCCTGCGATAAAATTCCTGGGTTGCTGGCGGCTTCACCGTGTGGCGAGATAGAGTGATATTGCTCTGCGGTGTTGGTCAGGTTAAGAAACTGGCTGAAGGCGCGTGCTATGGGGAGCAACTCTTCATTGGACAGATTTTGCAGCGTCTTCAACAGCTCCTGACGATGCTTTTCATTGCCAGCTCGGGACGATTTTGACAGCTTACGGATTGTCTCGACCTTAATCAAGAATACTCTCTCCTACCGCATCCTTGATGGTGTCACCGAGAAGTTTACCCAGCATGCTCACATTACTTCGCACCACGGAATATTGTTCGTTCATATTTACCCTGACTCATCTCTACTTTTTGTAAGTTTGTTTCATAGAAAGACGCAAAATGCTACCTTCATCTAGCCACGCCTAGCTAGATTTGTTAATTGACGATTAGTTGTTTTATCACCCTGTCGTTTTTACCCCCCCTGTTGTTGTACATGTTTTAGTGTGGGATTGGCAATCGGTAAAATTTAATTATATCCGTGAGTAGATTAGGAGCGCTTATTACGCTTCTTCATTTCGCATTTACCGACAGAAATGCTGCACCATCTGTGTGATCAATTTATGCGTCGGGGCGATAAATGCGGTGTCGATATACTCATCCGGTTGGTGGGCTTGTTCAATCGAACCTGGGCCGAGCACCAGCTTAGGGCACAGTGTCTGGATAAACGGCGCTTCGGTGCAGTAGTTCACCACGTCTGTGGGCAAACCCAGCAATTTTTCAATTACACCGACCAATGTGTGATCCGCCGGACACTCATAGCCGGGGATAGGCGGGTGCAGCTCACTGACACTCACGCGCCCCGGCCAACGCTCGCTCACTGGCGCCAGCGCTTCAGTCACCAGACCGTTTAAATCATTCAGCGTCAATCCCGGAAGTGGGCGAATATCCATATGCAATTCACAGCAGGCACAGATGCGGTTGGCGGCATCGCCACCGTGGATATGGCCGAAGTTCATCGTCGGATAGGGGATATGAAACGCGGCATTGTGATAACGGGTTTGCAGCGTATTGCGCAGCACCATTAAATGAGAGATAGCATCATGCATCAGTTCGATAGCATTCACGCCGCGCGAAGGATCGCTAGAATGTCCAGATTGTCCCTGAATACGCACCGCGTTTGACATATGGCCTTTATGGGCACGAATCGGTTTAAGCGACGTTGGCTCACCAATGATGGCGCAGTCCGGGCATATCTGCGTAGATTCAGAGAAATACTTGGCGCCTGCCATGGTGGTCTCTTCATCGGCAGTCGCCAGCACGTAAATCGGTTTGGTAAGCGTTGCCGGGTCGATATCGCGTAGCGCATCCAGAATAAAGGCGAAGAAGCCTTTCATATCTGTCGTACCCAGCCCGTACAGCTTGTTATCGTGTTCTGTCAGGGTAAAAGGATCGCGCGTCCAGTATCCATCATTAAACGGCACTGTATCAGTATGCCCGGCCAACAGCAAGCCGCCCTGACCTTGACCAATGTCTGCTAGTAGATTGAATTTATGCCGCGTACCGGGTACTGGCTGCACCTCAACGTGAAAGCCCAAATCAGCGAACCATCCGGCTAGTAAGTTGATTAATGTTTCATTGCTCTGATCGAGAGCCTGGTCGGTGGCACTGATGGACGGAGTCGCGATTAAAGACTGATACAGCTCAATAAATGGGGGTAAATTCATCTTCACTGTTGACAGCCTCAGGTTAGGATAGTAAAAATATACATGCGTTTTCTTTGAAAAAGAATACAATGACATGTAGCAAAAAGAAACTGTTTCGATCCCTTAGAATGATACATTACCCTGCTAGTCTGCACCTGCAGCAGTCGAGTACCGTTAGCAAGTTTAGCGTTTTGTAGATACTCTGTTCTAAAGACACTGTTTTTAACGATGCATTGTTTAAATCATTTTTAGTGGAAGGTATGCAGATCCCATGCTGAATACTTTGATTGTTGGTGCAAGCGGTTATACTGGCGCCGAACTTGCACTATATCTGAATCGTCATCCCCAGATAAACCTCAACGCGCTTGCGGTATCCGCGCAGAGCGCCGATGCGGGCAAATGCATTTCTGACCTACACCCTCAACTGAAAGGCATTGTTGATTTACCGGTGCAGGCATTGACTGATGCAGCCGAAGCCGCCAAAGACATTGATGTCGTCTTTCTGGCGACCGACCACAAAGTGAGCCACGATCTTGCACCCGTCTTTCTAGACGCAGGCTGCATGGTATTCGATCTTTCCGGCGCGTTTCGTGTGCAGGATGCTGAATTTTATCGCCGCTACTACGGTTTCGAGCATCAACACGCTGACTGGTTGGCTCAGGCGGTGTACGGCCTGGCCGAATTTCAGGCTGAATACGTTAAGCAAGCGCAACTTATTGCCGTACCCGGTTGTTACCCGACAGCTTCACAGCTGGCACTTAAGCCACTTGTGGATGCACAACTGCTTAATACCGAACAGTGGCCGGTTATCAATGCGGTGAGCGGTGTGAGCGGGGCCGGACGCAAAGCCTCACTCACCAGTAGCTTCTGTGAAGTGAGCCTGCAACCCTACGCCGTTTTCAATCACCGCCATCAACCCGAAATTGCTACCCACCTGGGCATCCCGGTTATCTTCACTCCGCATCTGGGAAATTTCGCGCGTGGGATTTTGGCGACCATTACCTGCCGACTGAAAACGGGCGTCAGCCAGCAAGATGTGGCAGAAACTTATCACAATGCCTATCACGACAAGCCACTGGTGCGCCTCTACGATAAAGGGGTTTCGGCATTAAAATCGGTTGTAGGATTGCCGTTTTGCGATATCAGTTTCTCCGTTCAGGATGAGCACCTGATTGTGGTCGCCACGGAAGATAACCTGCTTAAAGGTGCGGCAGCGCAAGCTTTACAGTGCCTAAATATTCGTTTCGGTTTCCCTGAAACCCAATCTTTGCTCTGACATAATCCTGAGGCAGGAACGCGATGAATCCGTTAATTATCAAATTGGGCGGTATATTACTGGACAGCGAAGAAGCGCTGGAGCGTCTGTTTACGGCGCTGGTTGCCTATCGTGAGCAATATCAGCGTCCGCTGGTCATTGTGCACGGCGGCGGCTGCATGGTGGATGACCTGATGAAAAAACTGGCGTTACCCGTCGTGAAGAAAAACGGGCTGCGCGTCACGCCGGTAGATCAAATAGATATTATCACAGGCGCGTTGGCGGGCTCAGCGAACAAAACGCTAATGGCTTGGGCGAAGAAACACGCTATCAATGCGGTGGGCCTGTGTCTGGCGGATGTCGGTATGACTAGGGTGACTCAGTTAGATGAATCCTTGGGCTACGTTGGCAAAGCACAGGCGGGTTCAGCCGATTTGCCCAATGCGTTGCTGACTGCTGGGTATTTGCCGATCGTGAGCTCCATTGGTATCACTGAACAAGGCGATTTGATGAACGTCAACGCCGATCAGGCCGCAACTGCGCTCGCGGAGACTCTGAGTGCCGATTTGATCCTGTTGTCGGATGTGAGCGGTATCCTTGATGGCAAAGGCCAGCGCATTGCGGAGATGACGGCACAGAAAGCGGAACAACTGATTGCGCAAGGCATTATTACTGACGGCATGATTGTTAAAGTCAACGCCGCGCTGGATGCGGCCCGTGCGTTAGGTCGTCCGGTGGATATCGCGAGCTGGCGCCATGTAGATAAACTGCCTGCGCTATTTAACGGCACGCCGATTGGCACGCGGATCCTTACGTAAATCTGTTAATCTGTAAGTCATTTCCGTTAGACAATAAGGTAACGGAAGCGAGCATGCGGGTCCGCCAGCATGGTTACAAGACACTGAAGTAAATTTTGGGAGTATCAATTATGGCGTTATGGGGCGGTCGTTTCAGTCAGGCAGCAGATCAGCGGTTCAAAAAATTTAATGATTCGCTGCGGTTCGATTACCGTCTGGCGGAGCACGATATCGTCGGCTCCATCGGCTGGTCAAAAGCGCTGGTGACGGTCAACTTACTCAGCGTGCAGGAACAACAACAGTTAGAGCAGGCGCTGAATGCGCTTCTGGCCGACGTGCAAGCCGACCCAGAACAGATCCTACAAAGCGATGCAGAAGATATTCATAGCTGGGTAGAACAGAAATTTATCGACAAAGTAGGTGATCTGGGTAAAAAGCTCCACACCGGCCGCAGCCGTAACGATCAGGTCGCAACCGATCTTAAACTCTGGTGTAAGGCACAAGTCGGTGAACTGCAACTTGCTGCGCACCAACTGCGTGCAGCGCTAGTGGCCACCGCTGAGGTAAATCAGGATGCAGTTATGCCGGGTTATACCCATTTGCAGCGTGCACAACCGGTTACCTTTGCCCACTGGTGTCTGGCTTATCATGAAATGCTGGTACGTGATGAAAGCCGGCTGGAAGATACGCTAAAACGTTTGGATGTCAGCCCTCTGGGTTGTGGGGCACTGGCTGGGACTGCCTATCCTATCGATCGTGAGCAACTGGCGGGTTGGCTAGGTTTTGCTTCAGCCACGCGAAACAGTCTGGATGCTGTGTCAGATCGCGATCACGTACTGGAACTGCTCTCTAATGCTTCAATTGGCATGGTGCACCTGTCGCGCTTTGCAGAAGATCTAATTTTCTTCAACAGCGGTGAATCGGGATTTGTTGAGTTGTCCGATCGTGTGACCTCTGGCTCCTCTCTGATGCCACAAAAGAAAAACCCGGACGCACTGGAACTCATCCGTGGTAAATCGGGCCGAGTACAGGGTGCGCTGACGGGGATGATGATGACGCTCAAAGGCCTGCCGTTAGCATACAATAAAGATATGCAGGAAGATAAAGAAGGGTTGTTTGATGCGCTCGACACTTGGTATGACTGTCTGATGATGGCTGCATTGGTGCTGGAAGGCATTCAGGTTCGCCGTCTACGTTGCCAGGAAGCGGCACAGCAGGATTACGCGAATGCGACTGAACTAGCAGATTATCTGGTCGCGAAAGGGGTTCCATTCCGCGAGGCACACCATATTGTTGGTGAAGCAGTGGTGGAAGCCATTCGTCAGGGTAAGGCGCTGGAAGCTCTGCCGCTGGCGGATTTGCAAAAATTCAACGCCACCATTGGCGTTGATGTGTATCCCATTCTGTTACTGCAATCCTATCTGGAAAAACGTACGTCCAAAGGTGGTGTATCTCCACAGCAGGTGGCGCAGGCAATTGCAAATGCTAAAGCGCGTCTGTCATCGCGATAGTGTGACGTAATCTGTATCATGGTCGGCTTTCCGGCCCTTTTTTTTATTCAGTCAATGAACGTAATCTAGCCATGCAAGTGCCTCGCATATTAACTACTTCATTGCTGGCAGAGATGCAGTTTCCGGCCGACTTGCTCTATTCTTTCTGGACATACATACAGTATCGATTTACCTTGACGGACAGTGGCGATAACGATAAGGAATGAGACGTGGATATCACCCTGTTTTACGGCGTAGGTGGTGGGGTGGTTGGGGTGCTGGTGGGGTGGCTTTTTGCCAGCCTGCATTATCAGCAGCGCCAAGCCCGTCAAGAAGCGGAACAACGTATACAAGAGCAAGCGTTACAGCAGTTGCAAAACTCGGTACGTGAACTTCAGCTTGCGCGTGATAAAGACAAACAACGTCTGCGCCAGAATGATATGGAACTGCGTCTGATGCACGGTAAACTTACCGCGCATCAGGAAAAGTTGCTAGTCATGGCTCAGTTGCAAGAAGAGTGCAACCATTTGAATCAAGAGTTGCGCGCGCTACGCGAAACAAACGGTGCACAGGAAGCAGAGTTGCGTGAAGTGACGATCCGCCTTGAAGAAACGCGTCTCGCTGCTAAAGAAAAGCAACGACTGTTGATCAACAGCGAGCAGCGCTTAACGACACAGTTTGAAAATCTAGCGAATCGGATTTTTGAGCACAGTGGTCATCGAGTCGATGAACAAAATCAACAGAGCCTCGACAAGCTTTTGACACCGTTGCGGGAGCAACTTGACGGTTTTCGTCGTCAGGTTCAGGAAGGATTCTGTAGTGAAGCGCGTGAGCGCCATACTCTGGCGCATGAAATTCGCCAGTTGCAGCAATTGAATGTGCAAATAGCGCGAGAAGCGGTCAACCTGACCAAAGCCCTGAAAGGCGATAATAAAACGCAGGGGAGCTGGGGAGAAGTCGTGTTAGGCCGCGTGCTTGAGGCTTGCGGCTTGCGTGAAGGACATGAATACCAAACGCAGGTCAGTATCCAGACGGGCGTAAACAGACGTATGCAGCCAGATGTGATCGTTCGTCTCCCTCAGGGCAAAGATGTGGTGATTGATGCCAAGATGTCATTGGTTGCCTATGAGCGCTACTTTAACAGTAAATATGATGGGGAACGTGCCAGTGCGCTCAGCGAGCATATCGCCTCTGTGCGTGGGCATATTCGTCTACTAAGCAATAAAGACTACCAGCAACTACCTGGGCTACGTTCACTGGACTATGTTCTGATGTTTATTCCCGTGGAGCCGGCATTTCTGGTTGCTATCGATCGTCATCCGGAATTAATTAGTGAAGCCCTGCAACACAACATCATGTTGGTGAGTCCTACTACATTGCTTGTTGCGTTACGCACCATCACCAATCTGTGGCGTTATGAACAGCAAAGTCGAAATGCGCAGCAGATCGCTGAACGCGCTTCTCGCTTGTACGATAAACTTCGCCTCTTTGTTGAAGACATGGCCTCACTGGGGCAGAGCCTGGATAAATCGCAAGCCAGCTATCGGCAGGCAATGAATAAACTGGCCTCGGGACGCGGTAATCTGATATCGCAGGTAGAAGGTTTCCGCTCCCTTGGTGTTGAGGTTAAGCGTACCATTAACCCCAATGTAGCGGAGCAAGCGGTGCTTTCTGCTGAGGCTGACGCGGAGACAGGGCGGCTGTCTCAGTAGCCTGAAGCAATGCAAACAGATGTTCCTCCCAACGGAGGACAGGCTGAAAGTACAGACGTGGGAATATCGAATCGCCTGTGATTTACTTATGTTCACGTTTTTACCCGTCATACTGCAGGTTGCAGGTACGTTGGCTGCGTTCGCTCACCCGAATCACTTAGCTCAGTAAGCTCATCGGGATGAATAAATCTCATTCTAAGATTCACTCTTCTGGCTAGCGCTTTCCGCCTTCCTGCAACTCGAATTATTTAAGGTATACAACTTTATTCAGTGCATCAGAGTGGTGGGTTTTTAAGCCTGGTCTGTTACACTCTACCCCATTAAGGGGTAGTTTCAAAATTCGATGTTCCTCTTCGATTATTGATGCGAAAGGCGTGCAGACACGCCAAGCTCGTGCTGTGTATCACGCTCGATAGCGCTGTTTGAGCGGTGAGTCTTGCTAAAAGTGCGTGAAGAAGATTAACCATAATTCTAATTTAAAAAGTAGGGCGAAGAACATGACGAACAATCCAGAGAAAACCACACATTTTGGTTTTCTTACTGTCGATAAGAACGATAAAGCGACCATGGTAGCGGGCGTATTCCACTCGGTAGCGGGAAAATATGACCTGATGAACGATTTGATGTCCTTCGGCATTCATCGTGCCTGGAAACGATTTACCATTGAATGCAGCGGTGTGCGGCGTGACCAGCGCATTTTAGATTTGGCGGGTGGTACGGGTGACTTGACTGCTAAATTCTCTCGCCTAGTAGGCGATACGGGCGAGGTCGTGCTAGCCGATATCAATGCCTCCATGCTGAAAGTAGGACGCGAAAAGCTCCGCAATCTAGGGATTATTGATAACGTCAGCTATGTGCAAGCCAATGCGGAGGCGCTGCCCTTCCCGGAAAATTATTTTGACTGCATCACCATTTCTTTCGGTTTACGCAACGTGACGGATAAAGAAAAAGCGCTGCGTTCCATGTTTCGCGTTTTGAAACCCGGTGGACGTTTACTGGTGCTGGAGTTTTCCGAACCGATGCTGAAACCGCTCAGCAAAGTCTATGATTTCTATTCATTCCATGTTTTGCCGCGCATTGGTGATATGATGGCTAAGGATGCAGGCAGTTACCGCTATTTGGCAGAATCGATACGTATGCATCCTAACCAGGAAACACTGAAAGGCATGATGATCGACGCAGGCTTTGACAGCGTAAACTACTTCAACCTCACGGGAGGCATTGTCGCGTTACACCGTGGGTTCAAATTTTAAGTTGTTTCATAGTGGGAAACGCTGATGCTGATAACGTCTGTGCTGACTGCCACGCTAGAAACGGCATTGGATAGCCTGCTTTTTCGCGAACGCAGCTTGAAAGCGGCGCGCCAGCGTCTACAGGGAAAAACGCTCAAAATCGTATTAGCGGAATTGCCGGTGCCGCTGGTGTTGGTCTTTAGTGAACACCGCCTCGATGTGGTGAGTCAGTGGGCTGATGCGGTGGACTGCCAGTTAGAAACCTGTATACCAGCACTGCTCACGCTGCGCGACCGACAGCACCTCTCATCGCTGATGCGTAGCGGCGAATTGCTGATTGAAGGGGATATGCAGGTTGTCCAACACTTCGTCAATCTGTTGGGTTTAGCAGAGTGCGATCCCGTCGAGTGGCTTGCGCCTTATACTGGCGACGTTATCGCACATGGTATTGAACAGGCTGCGCAAGGAGCATTTCGTGGTGCGATCCGTCTATTGGACCGCCAACAACGTTATCTGGTGGAGACTGTGAAGGAAGAGTGGCGTCTTACGCCGGGTCGGCTGGAAGCAGCCTGGTGGTATGATGACGTTGCCGCGTTGTGTGATGAGGTCGATACGCTGGCAGTGCGCCTGGCGAAACTGGAGTCAGCAAGATGACGCCAAGTGAACTGCTGCGCCTTTACCATATCATTCATGTCATGTTGAGTTACGGTCTTGATGAACTGATTCCGCATCTACGTATTACGCTGCCGTTACGTATCTGGCGCAAGTGTTTGTTCTGGATGCTAAATCTCCATGCGAATAAATTACTTGGGGAACGCTTGCGTTTAGCGTTGCAGGAACTGGGCCCGGTGTGGATCAAGTTCGGTCAAATGATGTCTACCCGTCGTGATCTGTTTCCTCCTGAGATCACCGATCAACTCGCTATTCTCCAGGATCGTGTCGATCCTTTTGACGGCAAGCTGGCCCGTGAACAGATCGAAATGTCTATGGGTGGCATTCCACTGGAAAGCTGGTTTGATGATTTTGAGATAGTGCCGCTGGCATCTGCGTCTATTGCGCAGGTACATACGGCGCGTCTTAAAGCAAACGGCCAAGAGGTGGCTATCAAGTTGATTCGCCATGATATTCTCCCCGTGATTAAGGCCGATATGCGGCTGATGAATCGTTTGGCTCGCTGGTTGACCATGCTGCTACAAGATGGGCATCGCCTCCGCCCGCGAGAGGTGGTGCGTGAGTATGAAAAAACGCTGCTTGATGAATTAAACCTGCTGCGTGAAGCGGCGAATACCATTCAATTGCACCGTAACTTTAACGGTAGCCCGATGCTGTATATTCCTAAAATTTATTCGGATTATTGCAGTGAAAACATGTTGGTCATGGAACGCATCTATGGCATTCCGGTCTCAGACGTTGAGGCGCTGAAAGCCAACGGTACCAATATGCCGCTACTGGCGGAGCGCGGCGTTCAGGTCTTTTTTACTCAAGTGTTCCGCGATAGTTTCTTCCATGCGGATATGCATCCGGGAAATATCTTCATCAGCTATGAGCATCCTGAAAATCCACAATACATCGGTATAGATTGCGGTATCGTCGGATCGCTGAATAAGGAAGATAAGCGCTATCTGGCAGAAAACTTCATTGCCTTTTTCAATCGCGACTATCGCCGAGTGGCGGAGCTGCATGTGGATTCTGGCTGGGTGCCTGCCGACACCAATCTTGAAGAGTTTGAATTTGCGATTCGCACGGTATGCGAACCCATTTTTGAAAAGCCATTGGCAGAGATTTCATTTGGGCATGTGTTATTGAACTTATTCAATACTGCCCGCCGCTTCAACATGGAAGTGCAGCCTCAGTTGATCTTGCTGCAAAAGACACTGCTCTACGTTGAAGGTGTAGGCCGCCAGCTTTATCCGCAGCTCGATTTATGGAAAACGGCTAAACCTTTCCTGGAGTCGTGGCTGAAAGATCAGATCGGCGTTGCTGCACTGATTCGTCGATTGAAAGAAAAGGCCCCCTTCTGGGCGGAAAAATTGCCGGAAATGCCTGAGTTGATTTACGATGGTTTGCGGCAGAATCGGTTGTTGCGCCATAGCGTGATGCAACTGACAGATGAACTGCGCATGCAGCGTGAGCGTCAAAGCCAGTCGCATTATTTATTAGGCGTTGGCGTGACGTTGCTGCTGACTGGGTTACTCATATTGGTGGGGCGCCAGGATCTCCCGGAAGTGATTTCAGCGGGATTAATGACAGCTGGTGTTGTGAGCTGGGTCATTGGTTGGCGTCGTACACGTTGAAGCAGAGATCATGACAGGCGGTATTAATAGCCGTATATAATAGTGACGGTTTTAACCTTATATGCCTTTCTTCCGCAGGAAAAAAGCGTTTCAGGAAACCAAAACCGAGCGCATCCTCTCGGCATAAACAACATGCTATGACTTTTTTTCGGACACAAACGTACACGCGAATGTTTGCGGTGTGAAAGATGATGGATAACTCCCCTTTGTAAAAAGAAGGTAATCAGTATGGGTGGTATTAGTATTTGGAACTTGTTGATCATTGCGGTGATCGTGGTGGTGTTGTTCGGTACTAATAAGCTGAGAACGCTAGGCTCCGATTTGGGTGCATCGATCAAAGGCTTTAAAAAAGCCATCAGCGATGACCAACCCTGGTCCGCTGACAGAGCATCTGCAAACCAGAATGAAAAAACACAGCAGGATGCTGATTTCTCGACGAAGTCTATCACGGAACAACATGCTGACGCAAAATCAGAAGAAACGAAGAGCCAGCATAAAGAGCAGGTATAATCGGTGTTTGATATTGGATTTGGTGAGCTAATGCTCGTAATGGTGATTGGCCTGGTTGTTCTCGGGCCTGAACGCCTGCCCGTTGCGGTTAAAACGATTGCTGGTTGGGTTAGAATGCTGAGTTCACTGGTGTCTACGGTGCAAAATGAGCTAACCCAAGAGTTGAAGTTGCAAGAGTTGCAGGACAGCTTGGAGAAGGTAGAGCAGGCTATCCTGAAAAACCTTTCTCCAGAGCTGAAAGCGTCTATGGACGAACTTAAAGAAGCAGCAGATGCAATGCGGCGCGGTTATGTGAAACCTGTTGACAGTACAACTATACAGCTCTGTGAAGTGCCACATCAACCGCGGGCCAATGCCGAAGCGGCTCATGATGGAGTTATCAGTGCCGAGCAGGCGTCTTCGTCAACGGCGTTACCATCTGTAGATAAATCCGCGGCTACGCCAACAACCGCAGCCCTTTCCGATATTGCACCGCGTACGGCAGTGGATAGCGCGTTTCAAGCGCCTTCAGTGCCAGCGGCTATGCCTACGGAGAATACGCCGACTGTCGCTACCGTGGCTCCGAACGATGATGTACCTAATAAGCGCGCTGCGCCTGCCACGGCTGTCGCACCTTCCCAACCCTCTACTGATAACGCTAGTCTATGGCCGTTGAAGATACACAACCGTTAATCAGTCACCTGATTGAGCTCCGCAAACGCCTGTTAAACAGCATTTTTTGTGTTTTAGGCGTGTTTTTCTTGCTAGTATTTTTTGCTAACGATATCTATCAGATTGTTTCGGCGCCGCTTATTGAGCAACTGCCCGCCGGAGCCAGTATGATTGCTACCGATGTGGCCTCCCCGTTCTTTACGCCGATTAAACTCACGATGATCGTATCGGTGTTTGTCGCAGCACCACTGGTGTTGTATCAGGTCTGGGTGTTCATTGCCCCGGCGCTGTACAAACATGAACGTCGCTTGATGATGCCATTGCTATTCTCCAGTAGCCTGCTGTTTTACGCGGGTATGGCATTTGCTTACTTTGTTGTTTTCCCACTAGCGTTTGGCTTTTTTGCTAAGACAGCACCACAGGGAGTACAGATTGCCACCGATATCAATAACTACCTCGATTTCGTAATGGCGTTGTTTATGGCATTTGGTGTCTCTTTCCAGGTGCCAATTGCCATCGTACTGTTGTGCTGGAGTGGCGTTACCAATACAGAAGATTTAAATAAGAAACGGCCTTATGTGCTGGTCGGAGCCTTCGTTGTTAGTATGTTGTTGACGCCACCGGATGTGTTTTCACAGACATTGTTGGCGATCCCGATGTACTTGCTGTTTGAAGTTGGCTTATTCTGCTCGCGTTTTTACGTGGGGAAAGGACGTCGTCAGGTTGACGCAGAAGAAAGCGAAGAAGGCCCGTCATCTTAAACCGTGCTGTCATCCCCGTTTAGGCGGGGATTTCCTCCAGATTACACTCGCTTCCTTTTGTGACATTCTCGTTGATGCGAGAATGTCATTACCATTCAGGAATGTCCATGTTTGATATCGGCGTTAATCTGACCAATAGCTAGTTTTCCCACGATCGAGCCTTGGTTATCGAGCGCGCTTAGGCGCTTGCAGTCAGTGGGATGATCATCACTGGAACCAACGTGCATGAAAGTGAACAGGCACTGGCATTAGCGTGTGAATATCCAGGCTATTGCTGGTAAACAGCAGGTGTGCATCCTCATGATGCCAGTAGTTGGTCAACGCCAGTAGCGGAACGGATTTCACAGTTAGCGCTGCAGACAGCCGTTGTGACGCTGGGCGAATGTGAGCTAGATTTTAATCGCAATTTTTCAACTCCCGATAAGTAGGAGTACGCTTTTTCTGCGCAGTTAGCCTTGGCTGCAGAGCTGGGATTACCCGTCTTCTTGCATTATCGTGACGTACATGCGCGCTTTATGGCGTCACTTTCCCCCTGGCTGGATAAGTACCGGGGCCGTGTTGCACTGTTTAACCGGCACCTAGCAAGAACTTGATGAGTGCCTGCGTCGCGGACTTTCGATAGGCATCACTGGCTGAGTGTGCGACGAACGACGCGGAATTTCGCTACGTTATCTGCTAAAATGAATTCCCATTGAGCAGCTGTTGTTGGAAACATATGCGCCCTCTATTTGTTACCCCCGGGATTTATTACCAAAACCTGCATCCCGGCGCAATGAACCCTGCTTTTTGCCACATATCGTTTAGCAGGTTACTGCCTAGCGCGATGAAGATGCCAGTATGTTGGGGAAAAAAGTAGATGAAAACGCACGCCGGATTTTCCGGCTGCCATGATTCTGGAGAATAACGATGAGTAATGTTTTTCCCGGTGCCTTTCCTGGTCGTCGCCTGCGCCGTGTACGCCGTCATGATTTCAGTCGTCGCCTTGTTGCTGAAAATCAGTTGACAGTTAATGACTTGATTTATTCCATATTCGTGATGGAAGGTAAAAATCAGCGGCAAGAAGTATCTTCCATGCCGGGGGTATATCGCATGACGCTAGATCTTCTAGTGAAAGAGGCGGAAGAACTCGCTAAGCTGGGTATTCCGGTACTCTCACTGTTTCCTGTGATCGATACCGATAAGAAGTCGCTGCATGCTGAAGAAGCATGCAACCTCGAAGGACTGGTGCCCCGTGTGATTCGTACGCTCAAAGATGCCGTACCGGAACTGGGGCTGCTTACGGATGTCGCGCTGGATCCTTATACCACTCACGGACAGGACGGTATTATTGACGAAGATGGATACGTGATAAATGACATCACCAAAGCTGTTCTGGTGCGTCAGGCACTGTGTCATGCTCAAGCGGGGGCTGAAATTATTGCGCCAAGTGACATGATGGATGGGCGTATTGGTGCCATTCGCGCTGAACTGGAAACGCAGCATTTGGTGAGCACCCAGATCATGACGTATTCCGCAAAATACGCTTCTTGCTACTATGGACCTTTCCGCGATGCAGTCGGTTCGGCAAGCAACCTGAAAGGCGGTAATAAAAAAACCTATCAGATGGACCCGGCCAACGGTGATGAGGCCTTGCAGGAAGTTGCTCAGGATTTGCAGGAAGGTGCGGACATGGTGATGGTCAAGCCGGGCATGCCCTATCTGGACGTGTTGCAACGTGTTAAAGAAACCTTCGGCGTGCCAACGTTTGCCTATCAGGTTTCCGGCGAGTATGCCATGCATATGGCGGCCATTAGCAACGGTTGGCTTCAGGAACAGCCGTTAGTGATGGAGTCACTATTGTGCTTCAAGCGCGCGGGTGCTGACGGTGTTATGACCTATTTTGCCAAGCAAGTGGCGCAGTGGTTGCGCAACGAACAGCTTTCCCGCTAACCTGCCCGTCTAGTTTGCCGCCGATGGATACATCACTAACGTCGTTTTTTTCATCGGATGAGGTCGGCTACATCTTTTTGAACTGACGACTATCAATGCTTTGTGGCACCTGCTTATTCAGCAGATTGAGCAATAGCATAGATCGCGCTTCGCCATTAGATTCACTGTAAATTACCTGTAGCCCCGTAAAAACCTCTTCAGTAATGAGCATCGTGTCCCCGGGATACGACGTTTGCGGATCGTGAATAACCTGCACTGGATGTTGCGCGAGTTCGGTAATGACGCTCAGTGGTATCACTGCAGGTAGGGCGCTGAAGCGAATAAAATGGCTAACGCCACGTGTAGAACCGATCGTAGTAGTATGGATTCGCTCGGAATCGAACTCAATAAACAGGTAGTTGGGAAACAGCGGTTCGCTGACTTCCGCGCGTTTTCTCCGCACGATCTTCTCTATTTTGATCATCGGGCTTAGGCAGTTGACGGCCTGGTGTTCAAGGTGTTCCTTGGCACGCAATAGCTGACCACGTTTGTAATATAGTAAATACCAGGCTTCCATCATGTGTTCTGTCAATGAGTATTGCCAGAGAGCATAAAAAAACCCATTACGGATAAATAGCGGCATGAAGAAGCGACAGAATTGGCAAGAAACCTTATAATGCCGTTTTCACAGACTGCACTGACAATCAGCATGAAATATCGTGATTTACGTGAATTTCTCGCGCTTCTTGAACAGAAGGGAGAGCTGAAACACATTCAACACCCTGTCAGCCCTCATTTGGAAATGACGGAGATTGCCGACAGAACGCTGCGTGCGGGCGGTCCGGCGTTGCTGTTTGAAAATCTAACCGGTTATACCATGCCTGTGTTGTGCAACCTGTTCGGTACCCCAGAGCGGGTGGCGATGGGCATGGGACATGATAGCGTGACAGCCCTGCGTGATGTGGGCAAGCTACTGGCTTTTTTGAAAGAGCCTGAGCCGCCTAAAGGATTCCGTAACCTGATGGAAAATATGCCAAAATTCCGTCAGGTGCTCAATATGCCAACCAAACGGCTCTCATCGGCTCCTTGTCAGGAGCAGGTCTGGTCAGGGGAAGACGTCGATCTGAACCGTATTCCTGTGATGCAGTGCTGGCCGGAAGACGCTGCCCCCTTGATCACTTGGGGATTAACGGTCACTCGTGGGCCGCACAAAGCGCGTCAGAATATCGGTATTTATCGTCAGCAGGTGCTAGATAAAAACAAGCTGATTATGCGTTGGTTATCTCATCGCGGCGGCGCGTTGGATTTCCAGGAGTGGTGTCAGGAAAATCCCGGTCAACCTTTCCGTGTTTCTGTTGCTCTCGGTGCCGATCCGGCAACCATTCTTAGTGCGGTAACGCCGGTGCCTGATACGCTTTCCGAGTACGCCTTCGCCGGATTATTGCGCGGTTATAAAACCGAAGTGGTGAAATGCCTCTCCAATGATTTGGAAGTGCCTGCCAGTGCGGAAATTGTGCTGGAAGGTTACATTGAACCGGGAGAAATGGCAGCGGAAGGACCGTATGGCGATCACACCGGCTATTATAATGAAGTGGATAATTTTCCGGTGTTTACCGTCACGCATATGACGCAGCGTCAGGATGCTATTTACCACTCAACCTATACCGGACGTCCGCCCGATGAACCCGCAGTGTTGGGTGTGGCACTGAATGAAGTGTTCGTTCCCATTCTGCAAAAGCAGTTTCCGGAGATTGTCGATTTTTACCTACCGCCGGAAGGGTGTTCATATCGTCTAGCGGTCGTCACCATGAAAAAACAGTACGCCGGTCATGCCAAACGGGTGATGATGGGCGTATGGTCTTTCTTGCACCAGTTTATGTATACGAAGTTTGTCATCATCTGCGATGACGATATCAATGCCCGTGACTGGAAAGACGTTATCTGGGCTATCACTACCCGTATGGATCCGGCACGAGATACGGTATTGATGGAAAATACGCCGATAGACTATCTGGATTTTGCATCACCGGTTTCTGGCCTGGGCTCAAAAATGGGGCTGGATGCCACGAATAAGTGGCTAGGTGAAACACAGCGCGAGTGGGGGCATCCCATCAAGAAAGATCCTGAGGTGTGTGCCCGTATTGATGCCATATGGAATGAGCTTGCCATTTTTAACAACAGTCCGCCGCGCTCCTGATGTATCATGTGCCGCTGTTACTTGTTTTGCTTTTATCACCCTTAAAGGGAATACATGACAACATTGAGCTGTAAAGTGACATCCGTAGAGACGATAACGGATATGGTTTATCGGGTACGTTTGTTGCCGGAAGCCCCTTTCTCTTTCGGAGCCTATCAGTATTTGATGGTGGTAATGGATGAGCGGGATAAACGCCCGTTTCAATGGCGTCAACGCCGATGGAGCAGCAGTTTATCGAACTACGCGTGGGTGTCTCGGAATTGAACCTGTACGCGATGGCGGTGATGGATCGTATTCTGAAAGAGCACGCACTGACGGTGGATATTCCCCACGGTGAGGCTTGGTTGCGCGAAGAGAGCGATCGCCCGTTAATTTTCATTGCAGGCGGCACCAATTTTTCTTAATGTGTGTTCTATTTTGTTGACGGTGCTGGCGCATCAGCCAGAGCGCGATATTGCCATTTACTGGGACGGGCGTGAGATAAAGCACTTGTATGATTTGGCTGAGTTACAGGCTCTAGAGAGCCAACACGCACACTTACAGATTATGTCGGTGGAAGTTTAGCAGCCAGAAGGGGAGTGGCACGGCAGCAGGTACTGTGCTGAGTGCGTGCTGCAGTACTACGGCACGCTGTCAGGTCAAGATATCTACATAGCCGGCCGTTTTGAAATCGCTAAAATTGCCAGGGAGCGCTTCTGTAACGAGCGTGGTGCGCTGATTGATCACCTCTACAGCGACACATTCTCCTTCATTTAACTGTTTTAAAAAAACGTGCTATTTCCGACGAAGTTTATCAACGAGTGGAAACAGCACGTGTACTGAAGATGCAACAAAGCATCTGGCGTTGTAGCCAAGGTAGATCAGCATTAGCCGCAACGGGATGCGCTATCGATTACTTAAATTCACAGGTTTTAACCGTCCAGCGCCGTGCCTGCTCGCTGATGGTGAAGCCCAGCCCCGGACGGTCAGATATCCACATCCGGCCATCGCGCAGTTCAAGCTGTTCGTTGAAT
The DNA here is from genome assembly GCA_051305815.1 of Candidatus Malihini olakiniferum. GTDB lineage: Bacteria > Pseudomonadota > Gammaproteobacteria > Enterobacterales > Enterobacteriaceae > Symbiopectobacterium > Symbiopectobacterium olakiniferum_B. The sequence continues at coordinate 10,072 of JBPPLV010000015.1, read as the reverse complement.
AGCGGGTTCAGCCATTCAAAGTATTCCAGCCAGGTTTTTTATGGGATAAAGGCGGCGGCGAGGTGCAGATACACTTCCATAGCGAAATGCGGTGCTAATTTCTTATCGTGTTTGGCTGTCAGATCCATGATTTTCAGAAACGACGTTACGCCGTCAACGCGTGGTGCATCTGGCTAAACGAAATCGCAGGCATTACCGAGGATTAGTTGCTCATGTTTCCGGAAGCTTGTCAGCATCTCGCCGGTGGCTATCGGGGTGTCCAGCGCTGCATGGCTCTCTACGTCATAGGCATCCAACGGCTCCTCAATTCAAATTAGATTAAAAGTTTCCATTTTCCTGTCCATTCGGATGGCGGTTTCACGATCCCATTGCTGGTTGACATCGACCATCAAAGGGAAGTCATCATCAAGCGCCTGACGCACGGCAGTGAGACGGCGAATATCTTCTATGGTGTTAGGTTGTCGAACTTCGATTTTGATGCTGCCAATGCTATTTTTGCGGGAAATCACCACGTTTTTCAGAATCTGATCCAGAGACGTATGCAGGAAACCGCTCGAGGTGTTATAGAATTACAACGAATCGCGGTGTGCACCCAACAGCTTTGTCAGTGGCAATATGGCGCGCTTGGCTTTCATGTCCTACAGCGCAATATCAATTGGGGAGATAGCTTGTACCGCCATACCGCTGCGTCCTATGGAAGTACCTGCTCACAGTAGTTTGGTGTAGATTTTATCGATGTCATTAGGGTCTTCGCCCAGCAGATTATCGGCAATCTTTTTAGCATGCGTGTAAATACCATGACCGCCCGCGCGTTTGGAGTAACTGAACACTACACCCTCAAAATCATCCCGAGTACGGATTTCAGCAAAAATGATCGCGATTTCTGTTAATGGCTTTTGGCGCCCCATCAGCACCTTGGCATCACTAACCGAGGTTGTCAGTGGCAAAAATGCTAAGGAGATCTTCACATATTCAATACGATCACCGGTATCTGCCATTGTAGGCGCGTGTACGGTTTTGGCGTAGCTTACAGTATTTGAATTAGCTTTAAGGGTTATGATGGCATCCTAAAATAAAATGATTTCGATAACATTTTTAGATCTAACCTATTGTTTTCGCTATTATTGTGCGCTGTTTTTGTATAACGGATCATAAATTAAGCAGTGGTAGCCTGTAATAGCATGGGGTTTGTGAGGGCGTTGTTAGTATTAGTAGTCCGAAGATGATTTAAGTATTAGCACAATCATTGTGTATTAAAGATCATACCATCCGGACCAGTGGGTAGAAAACTGTTTCACTATTCAGGATAATGCCAACGCCGGAAGTCTGACCATTGATAAGAAAAAACGTCATTAAAAAGCGATAAACGCGCCAAGAGCAGCCAACCGCGTACGCCCACGTTTGAGGATGTCGCCAGAGCATCTGGACTGTCGCCAATGACGGTTAGCCGGGCATTGAACTCGCCCAAGCTGGTGAAGGCAGCAACCATCGACAAGGTGATGCAAGCGGTGCGCATTACAGGTTATATCCCCAGCATGTTGGCCGGTGGGCTGGCCTCTCGTCCCAGCAAGCTTATTGCCGTTGTGATGCCGAAAATCAACAACGCTATGTTTGTCGATACCATTCAGGCCATCAGTGATGAGCTGGAAGCGCGCGGTTATCACATGCTGTTGTGTGTAGTGGGGTATTCCGATGAAACAGAAGCGGAAATTTTGGCCATGCTCTTGTCACGCCGTCTTGATGGGGTGGTGTTAACGGGCATTCATCACACACCTGAATTGCGCAAAATCATCCTTAACGCGCAGATTCCGGTGGTTAAAATTTGGGATTTGACGCCGACGCCGTTGGATATGCTGATTGGTTTTTCTCATGAGAAGATCGGCTTTGCCGCAGAGGAATATCTGTTGCTTAAAGGTCATCGACGTTTTATCCTGATTTTGGCCGCAGATCGGCGTGCGGCCCAGCAAAAACAGGGTTTGTACGATGCCTTACAGCGCTAGCCTGGTCGCGAGTTGAGCGAAGTCATTGTGGTTGCCTGCCTCAATGACTGCAGGGCGCAGTGGGTTACGCCAGCTATTAACACAAGATAAGCCGTTGGATGCGATAGTCTGTAGCTCTGATACGCTGGTTCAGCGTGTAATTATGGAAGCGATGGCGCAAGGGGGTGGTGGTGCCGCAGCAACTAGCGATCTGGCGTTTGCAGCGCACAACGTGCCGTCGATTTCGATGCTGGGTGTAGACAGTTGGAAGATAGGCAAAGAGACAGCCACGCTGTTTGACGATAAGATTGAAGGAAAAAGCGTGGAAAATCCGATTATCGATATCGGTTTTACCCTGATTGAACGCGATTCCACGTAGTGAACAGGCTTAGCGCCACGCCTGAGAGATAATAGCTCCGGCGTGAGCTACAGAATTATACTCGTTCAAACACCGTGGCAATGCCTTAGCCGAGATCAATACACATGATGGAATGCAAAACTACACGCCGCGCTGTTCCATCAAGTTGATTAGCTTCTAGAAATGCGCACGCCGGAGTATGGCCGAGCGCGATAGCGCCACCGTTGAGATTCACCTTTTCATCTATCATTTCCAGCAGGCCTAAATCTTTCAGACAGAGCAGCGTTTTCGCGGCAAAAGCCTCCTCGTTCAGTTCAAACACCTCGATATCCGTCACAGCGCCAATCCTGCGCGCTTTAACGCCAACTGTATGGCAAGTCCACTGGACCGTAGCCCATAATGGAAGCATACAGCCTACCACCTCCATGTACTTGATGTGCACACGAGCAGTCAGTCAGCCCTCGCTCACGCGCACGTGATTCGCTCATGACGAGCATGGCTGTAGCGCCATTGGAGAGAGCGGATGCGTTACCGGCGGTCACCGTGCCATGAAGCGGATCGAATGCGGGTTTCAGGCTGCTCAGGCTTTCCACCGTCGTATCGGCGATAATCACCTTATCATCTTGAAATGCATGCAGTATGCCGTCGGCATCGTGGCCGACTGTAGGGACAATTTCATGGCGGAAGGCACCGTGTTGGGTTGCTTGCCAGGCGCGTTGATGAGCAAGTGCGGCGAACTGATCCTGCATGTTGCAGCTGATGTGATGAATGCGTGCCAGCATTTCCGCTGTCAGTCCCATCATGGCGGCCGCTTTCGCCACGGTGTGGCTCTCAGGCCAGGATGAAAATCGACGCCGATGGTTCATCGGCACATGTCCCATGTGTTCCACTCCGCCGATCAGGCAAGTGCTGGCATCACCGACCATAATGGCGCGTGCGGCATCGTACAGTGCTTGCATGGAGGAGCTGCATAGGCGGTTGACCGTGACTGCGGATACGGTCGGCGGAATTTCTGCCAGCAGTGCAGCGTTACGACCAATGTTAAAACCTTGCTCCAGCGTTTGTTGCACGCAGCCTCAATAGACATCGTCTATCTCGTGTGCATCCAGCGCTGGGTTACGGCTCAGCCGGCTACGCATCAAGTGGGCTGAAAGGTCTTCGGTGTGAACCTGACGGAATGCGCCTCCTTTTGAGCAGCCCATCGGAGTACGGATGGTGTCGACAATAACAACGTTTTCCATATTCCGTGACCTCATACCGATTAACCTATAGAGATCCCAGCGTGCGGTGCCGCTGGAGGTAGTAGCTGTCATTACGTTCTGCAAGCAGGAGAGGGCTATCGGGAATCTGATATATCGCCCTGAGGGATTCCAAGGCGTTAGCCTGTAGTACGTATTCACGTGCCCAACGTATCGAGATAGCAGCAGGCACCACCGTGGAACGGCGGGGGAAAACCACAGCCCATACATCAACGCCATGTCAGCTTCCGCGAGGTTGGCGACAATACCCCCTTCTAGGCAGCGTGCGACTTCGTTGACCATAGAAATCATCATACGGGCGATCATCTCTTGTGCAGTAAATGCGGCGCTGCCATTGGTGACTTCCGATAGCAGAGCATCAACATTTTTATCCTTTTCTTTTAACGGATTACCTTTCTTATCTGGTGCATAGCGATAAAACCCTTGCTCGTTTTTCTGACCGTAGCGCTGATGTTCGAACAGCACATCAATAGCGTCGCGTGCGTTTTCTGCATTTTATGCGGGAAACCTTGCGCCATAACGGCTTGTGCGTGGTGGGGGGTATCGATGCCGACAATATCCAACAAATAGGCTGGGCCCATTGGCCAATCGAACTGCTTCTCTATCAACTGTCGATCTGACGGAAGTCAGCGCTATCGCGCAGCAATAAGCTGAAAGCGGTAAAGTAGGAGAACAGTATACGATTGACGAAAAAAACTAGGGCAGTCGTTAACCACGACTGGAGTTTTCCCATTTTGTTTGCATAAGCCACCATGCGAGCGATGGTGTCATCGCTGGTTTGCGGGCTGCGAATGATTTCAACCAGTGGCATATAGTGTACCGGATTAAAAAAGTGCATTCCGCAGAAACTCTCTGGATGTTGCAGGGATTTTTCCAGCAACGCGATGGGAATGGTGGAGAGGTATTGGAGGCTAAAACGTTGTTTTACAAGAGGTATGTTTCCGTTTGCGCCAGAACTTCCCTCTTCACCTTGAGATTTTTCACCATTGCTTCTATCACGATATTGATATCCGCAAAGAGGCCATAATCGAGCGTTGGCTGAATTTGGCTCAGGATATTCGCCATTTTAAAACTATCTAGCTTACCGCGTGTTAACTAACCGTTGAGCAATTTTACAGCTTCCTTTATGCCCAATTCTAACGCTTTGCTATTGATGTCTTTCATCACAATCGGCATGTCCTTGTATGCGGATTGGTAGGCGATGCCGCCACCCATATTGCCTGCACCCAGCACTGCCGCCAGCTGCAGTACGGATCCGTACCGGACAGTTTTTTAGCCTTAGTCTTAATATACTGATCGTTGAGGAAAATACCGACTAAAGCACGTGCTGACAATGTTGCGGTGAGCGTAATAAAGTGCTAGGTTTCAATGTGTAACGCATCATCGCGCATCATCCATACCGCTGCTTCAACGGTTTTTACTGCGGTCAAGAGAGCGAGATAATGTTTACCTGCAGTTTGTGCCACCATGGCTTTAGTCATGGTAAAACTCATTGCTCCTTCTATAGCGTTGAGCTTAAGCGGTTTCTGTTTTGGCTTGTGGTAGGACAAGCAATAAATCTGACCAGAAATAGCCTGACGAAGAATGTCTAATCTGGCCGTCGCCAGTTTTTTATCAGTCACCACGGCCTGAACTAAGACGATTTTCAATGTCTCCGGAGCACCGATATCTTTTTCTGCGGCAATAATTTCCAGTGCGCTGTCAGCACCCAACAGGCGCGGCAGGCGAACGGAGCCACCAAAGCGGGATGATACGAGTTTTACTTCTGGCAGGCCGAGGATACGCATATCCACCGCCAGTGCACATTCACAGCGGCTGCCAAGAGCATAGCCGTTAATGTCGGCAAGCGCAGGTACCGGCAGATCTTCAAGCAGATTGAAAATACGGTTAGCTTCTTTCAGCCAAGCCTAAAGATGCTCGCGCGGCGCCGAGAACAGAGACAGGAATTCAGTAATATCTGCACCGACGATAAACGCCGGTTTATCCGAGCGCAGCAACAGGTCTTGCAAGCCTTCCAACTGCTCAAGCACGGTTAAAGCATTACCAAGACTGGCAACAGTTTTGTTATCCAGCGCATTTACTGAACGGGGAGAGGCGAAGACCAACTCCGCTATCCCTTCCTCCAACCAGCGCACGTAGAGCGTTTCACTTTGATAAAGCATAGCGATCTCTAGAAGCAGTATAATGATCTGGTACGACTAGATGACTGGATTGTGGTTGAATGTTAAATAAATGCAAATAAAAGATTAATTATTTGCTATTTCGATCACAAAGCACCCGTCGATACCCTCCTGCGATCACTGTGATACACTGAACCTATCTTGCTGTGGTTAATGAGGATCTGCATAGAAAAGCTGGCGTCTTTGCTCCACCAACATCTGGTAACGATGCAACAGCACGCACAAAACGTACTGACGCAGCATCAGCTTGATGCAGTGTTAATTTATTCTGGGGGAGCCCCTGGTTCGGTTTTTGGACGATCAGGAATATCCCTTCAAAGTTAACCCTCATTTCAAAGTCTGGGTTCCGGTTACCTAATTACTCCATTGCTGGCTGTGGGTGGATGGTGTTAACAAACCTCGATTGTGGTTCTATTCTCCGGTCGATTACTAGAATAACGTTGCGCTATTGCCGGAGAGCTTATGGAACAAAGACATTGAAGTGAATGTTTTGCGCAAGGTGGACGATATTGGTTCTCTGCTGCCTGTGGTACGCGAGCGGGTGGCCTATCTTGGCTATGTGCCCGAATGTGCCCTGACTTTGGGGATTGCTCCTCAACATATCAACCCGAAATCCGTACTGGATTATCTTCATTACCATCGAGCCTATAAAACTGACTACGAACTGTTTTGTATGCGTGAAGCGCAGAAAACGCGGTGGTCGGGTGCCATGCCAGGCATGAAGTTTTTCTGTCCGGGATGAGCGAGTTCGATATTAATTGGGCCTATCTTACTGCGACAGGTCACCGGGATACGGATGTGCCGTATGATAATATCGTCGCGCTCAATGAGCACGCTACTGTGCTGTACTATAACCCAGCTTGAGCAGCGAGTACCGTCAGAGGTGCGTAGTTTCCTAATCGATGCCGGTGCGGAATATCTCGGTTATGCTGCCGATCTGACGCACTCTTATGCGGCGCAAAGCGATCATCTTTTTGCGCAGATTATTAAATATTTAAGCCTGGAACAACAGGTGCTTATTGAGTCGATGCAGGTTAGTGTGCGTTATACGGACTACCATATTCAGATGCATCAGCGTGTGGCAAAGCTGCTTCATCGTCATCACCTGGTTCAAGGTGTAAGCGAAGAAGCGATGGTAAAGAGCGGGCTGACCGAGGTATTCGTGCCCTACAGGTTGAGCTATCCGTTGGGTTTGCAGGTGCACGATATGAGCGGTTTCATGTAGGATGAGCGCGGGAACGCATTTGGCTGCGCCAGAAGCCCATCTTTACTTGCGCTGTACGCGTATTATGGAACCCTGTATGGTGTTGACGATAGAGCCGTATCTGTTTTATCGAATCGTTGCTTGCGCCATGGCGTAGTGGGCAATACAGCCAGCATATTGATTGGAAAAAGATTGATGTGCTGAAGCCTTTTAGTGGGATTCGCATCGAAGATAATATCTTGTTCCATGAGAAGTGCGTCGAGAACATGACGCTGGATCTGAATCTCGCCTGATGCAACGGAATAAGATTCCGGCCTGTGAAGTCAGTGTCAGCTAAGAGATAAAACAAGAGCCACTTTATCACGCTGCTGGCACTAATCAACGGTGTCGTGGCGGCTAAAGCCTATGTGCAATAATGGGTACGCGCTTTATTCCGATGTCAGCACCACTGTTGGGCCTTTGTTGTGGGGGCGCCGGATGACTCGCAACGGTGGCTTCTCGGATGATAGCAAATCTTCCAGAACGGCGGGAAAACCCATGCTTGCACAGATGATGGGAAGCGAAATCGGTGAGATAACCGCCGTCACGGTGCGTTACTATGGCGGCACTCCGCTAGGTACCGGGAAATTGGTCAAAGCGTATGGTGGTGGTGTCCAGCAAGCATTGAAGTAATTGTAAATGATGGAAAAAGTGCTGAGTACGGCGTATTGACTGCAATATGACTATACCTTACATGTGCCGGTTAGCGCATTGATTCGGCAAATAGGCGGCGAAGTAAATACCTGTGATTATGGTGCAGAATTGACGTTGCAGGTGGCGATCCCCGACAGTGCTTACGAGAAAACGGTACGCCGTTTGCGCGATATAAGCAGGGGAACGTTGTAAATATCCATTATATGATAATAATTCAGCGCTGTTTGATGACTTGTTAAGGATTTTTCTCCATGCACCTGCGCGCCATTACCCGTATTATAGGGTTACTGGTTATTCTGTTTTCCGGGACCATGTTTATCCCTGACTTGGTTGCTCTGATTTATCGTGACGGCGCAGGACAGGCATTCACGCAAACCTTTCTGGTTGCCCTGTTTATTGGCAGCGCGCTCTGGTTTCCCAACCGTAAACACAAGCATGAATTGGCCTTGCGAGAAGGTTTTTTGATTGTCGTGTTGTTTTGGACCTTGCTGGGTAGCGTAGGGGCTCTGCCCTTTATATTCTCTGAACATCCGAATCTCAGCGTGACTGATGCCTTTTTCGAATCGTTCTCTGGCTTAACCACCACGGGGGCGACGACGCTGGTTGGGTTGGATTCTCTCCCAAAAGCCATTCTGTTTTATCGACAGATGTTGCAGTGGTTCGGTGGGATGGGGATCATCGTATTGGCTGTGGCTATTCTGCCTATTCTCGGTGTTGGGGGCATGCAGCTCTATCGTGCAGAGATGCCTGGGCTGCTGAAAGACAACAAAATGCGGCCTCGCATTGCTGAAACGGCGAAAATGCTCTGGATGATTTACGTCCTGCTCACTCTGGCCTGCGCTGTGGCGCTGTGGCTGGCAGGAATGTCGTTATTTGATGCCATCGGACATAGCTTTTCCACTATTGCTATTGGTGGATTTTCGACTCATGATGCCAGCATCGGCTATTTTAACAGCACAACCATCAATACCATCATTGCGGTGTTTATGCTGATTTCCGGCTGTAACTACGGTTTGCACTTCGCCGTGCTGAGCGGCAGAAGCCTTAAGGTTTACGGGCGAGACCCAGAATTTCGCATGTTTATCTTTGTTCAAATATCGCTGGTGGCAGTGTGTACGCTGGTGCTATGGTTCCATAATGTCTATGACAGCGGTATTCAGACATTAAATCAGGCGTTTTTTCAGGTGGTATCCATGGCCACCACCGCGGGGTTTACTACCAGTAGTTTTGCTGCCTGGCCGCTATTCCTGCCCGTTCTTCTGCTGTGCTCTGCCTTTATCGGTGGGTGTGCGGGTTCTACGGGAGGTGGCTTAAAAGTAATTCGTATCCTGCTGCTATTCTTGCAAGGACACCGTGAGCTCAAGCGTTTAGTGCACCCAAACGCCGTCTATACCATAAAACCTGGGCATCGTGCGCTGCCGGAGCGTATTCTCGAAGCCGTATGGGGATTTTTCTCCGCCTATGCGTTGGTGTTTATTATCAGTATGCTGGCGGTGATTGCTACCGGCGTGGATGATTTTTCTGCTTTTGCCGCTGTGACGGCGACGTTAAACAATCTAGGGCCAGGATTAGGTATAGTGGCTGATAATTTCACCACTATGAATGACGCTGCGAAATGGATTCTGATTTCTACCATGCTGTTCGGGCGTCTTGAGGTGTTTACCTTGCTGGTGTTGTTTACCCCCACGTTTTGGCGTGCATAACCTAAATAAAAAGCTAAAGAGCAATATCCTATGAAAGCGTTAATACTTTTTTCCAGTAAGGATGGCCAAACTAAGGCTATCGCCTCCTATATCGCCAATGTGCTAAAAGGAAAGATAGAGTGCGATGTAGTTAACCTGGCAACGGCTGAGAATATCGTGCCTTCGCACTACAGTCGCATCTTAATTGGTGCATCGGTGCGTTATGGTCATTTTCAGCCAGAGGTTTACACTTTCATCAAGCAGCATCTGGATGAATTGCAACATCTGCCTAATGCTTTCTTTTCCGTGAATCTCACCGCGCGCAAACCAGAAAAGCGTATGCCGCAAACCAATCCCTACACGAGGAAATTTTTGCTTAGCTCTCCGTGGCAGCCTGCGCTATATGGTGTGTTTGCTGGCGCATTGCGCTATCCGCGCTATGATTGGCTCAATCGCGTCATGATTCAGCTTATTATGTGTGTGACGGGCGGCGAGACGGATAACAGCAAAGAGTTCGAGTATACCGACTGGCAGCAGGTTGAGCATTTCGCGCATGAATTTGCCCAGCTTGGCGCAAAAAAACGCGCACTCGGAAATAAAATTGAAATTAGCCCTTATCAGGGCATGAGAAATCCCTATAGTGCGCCTCCGTTGACACGATATGAGGCAGCTCACAACGCGGTTAGTAAGAGATTAAAACAATGCACTTCTAATGAA
>JBPPLV010000007.1:0-61003 GCA_051305815.1 Candidatus Malihini olakiniferum | reverse complement strand
CCGCCAACGGCGGGCTTGGGTATTGGCATCGATCGTATGGTGATGTTGTTTACCAACAGTCACACTATTCGTGATGTAATCCTGTTCCCGGCGATGCGTCCGCAGAAGTAAGTTTCTTCGAAAGACTGACGCGTAATGAACCACATGCTTGCATGGATTTTTTATCCGTAGTCATCCCATGAGCCATGCTGGTAAATCTACAGAGAAAAATGCTACCGTCACTCTTCTGTTTCGGGGGAAGTGGCTCCATGATCACTTATCGTGATGGCTAGTTTGAACTGGTATTGTTAGAGAATATCGACGGATTTCGCCACCATACTCATGATGAATATGTGATTAGCGCCAACCTTAACGGCGTGGAACATGTCTGGCTGGATGGCAACACCTTTGATGTGAATCCCCAGATGGTGACCACCTACAATCCGCATCAGCTACAAAGCGGTGATAACAGCGATGGTCGCCTGCAATGTGCTTCGCTCTATGTACAACTCGGCGCTTTTGAGCATTGCTTTGTCGTGCCTTTCGGTTTGTACAAGGCGTGCAACAGGTTTCCGTGCTGGCGCAACAGTTGAAGCTGCTGGCAAGCCCCAGCGATAAACAGAGGGCGATGGCGCGATGTATCAGGAGCGACTGGTGCTGCTATTGGCAGCGCGTATCGACAAGGCCGTGAAATGTTGCGTCAGGGCATGAGCATCAGTAAGGTAGCGCTTAGTCTCGGCTTTACCTATCAGGCGCACTTCACCAAAACCTTCAACCGCTTTAACGCCATGATGCCGGGACGTTTTCAGCGCATCAATTTCTGACAATATGTTTCGTCTTACACCCCGTAGACTTTCGCTTACTGTTGACATCTGTGGAGCTGTGGCGGTTATGTTGTTAGTTGTGCTTAATGGCATTTTGCTTTCCTTTTCGCTATGCCTGGATTTGGGGATGGTGAATACGGCTATCATTAACCGGGGTATCCGTCGCGGGCCGCCGCGCGCCGCGTTTATGATTGGCTTTAGCTCTTGTTTTAGCGATCTGGTTTACGCTGCTCTTTCTGCGTTTGGCTTAGCGGTGATCTTTACCGCGCCGCCCGTGCGTTGGGCGCTGTGGGTTGGCGGTGGTGCCATCTGCTGTGAATGACGTGGAACATGGCGTGCATGGCCTGGCGTGATTATCAGACGCAACGATTAGCGCCTGTTGACGCTGATATGACCGATATTCCTGCGGTGTAAAACGGTTTCGCGGCTATGATTTTCTGAGTGGTATGGGAATGGCGCTGGCGTCACTGACCGCACTGCTGTGGTTTGCGGCGACTGGCGGCTTCATCATCGCGCAGTCAACAGACGGCTCAACGCTGATGATGAGGTATTTCTCAGCGGTTTTTTTATCGGTGTATTGCTGTGGACGCTGTTTTTGGCGGGTATGATCAAGTTTGGCCGCCAGGCACTGTAAAGGCGGCTGACCTTTTACTGCTATGTCATCTAGGCACTGCTGTTTGCCTATTTTGCCGTGCAGGTCATTTATCACGACTACCAAATGCTGCTGATCCCGCTGAGCTTGACTGACTGATTGCTCAATAGTCCACCACTTTCGCCGGTTTTTGCTTGCCCATCAAGCGGATAGCGCTATAATGCCCAGCGCACACCTGATACGAGTGTAGTTCAATGGTAGAACGAGAGCTTCGCAAGCTCTATACGATAATTCGATTCTCTTCACTCACTCCAATCTCTCTTCCCTTTAAGTTTTCTGCACTACCTAAAACTTAAATGAGCCTATTTTTCCGTTTACAATGGCTCTCGTGTCTGCCTGACAAGGTGTTGATCGTCTATGCCGATAACGATCCAGCGACCATTTTTTCTCTTTTATACTTAGTGAAATGGCTCGGTCTAACGTTCGGTTTTTTACTGATATTAATCGTTCAATAACATCATTATTTTTTATGTTTCGGTATGATGCTGAGTAGATTCACTCATTTATCAATACTGCTAATATTCACAAATAGAAATAAATCTTATTATTATTGTTAATATTATCTGAAATATCGAAATTATTTAGGATTTAAATCCTAAATCGCTATATTTTTAAGTAAAAAACGACGCTTCACGATCATATTTCTATCCTTTGGAAATGTAATAGACCTTACCCGCTTGATCGATATCAATCCCATATCATTAGCATGCCTTTATGGTTAGCGAGGTAAGCAAAGTGGGATAATAATCATGAAAAAAATTATTGAAGACCTTTTACACCAGAAAATATCTCGTCTGGACGCGGTGATTGATTCCGCCAAGATAGGTTTATCGGTGGCGATTACCAGTGCCATCATCTTGCCATTTTCTGCCAATGCTTAACCGGTGGTGACACCGGCTAGTGTGGTGAATGAAAATGAAACCGTTCGTCACAGCGCTTGTTTAGTTAACTGTGGCAGTCGCTGTCCGTTGAAGGTAATCGTGAAGGAAGATCGCATCGTGCGTATCAAGCCGGAAAATGCCAAAGATGACAGTGTGTTCGGTAAGCACCAGATTCGCCTTTGTCTGCGCGGGCGTTCTAACCGCTGGCGTGTTTACAGCCCGGATCGTATCAAATATCCAATGAAGCGCGTCGGTAAACGCGGTGAAGGCAAATTTAAACGCATCAGTTGGGAAGAAACGACAGTGTTCTTTGCTTCGGAAATGAAGCGCATTGCCGATAAATATAGCAATGAAGCTATCTACTACAACTACCAATCCGGTGCCTACCACTACAATCAGGAGACGCACGCGTGGAAACGCTTGCTGCACTTGACGGGAGTATACCTTAACTATCACAACACCTATTCTGTCGCGCAAATCGCTACCGCCAAGCCGTATACGCACGGTACCTATGTTAGCGCAGCCACTTTACGTAAATTACCCATTCCGATCTGGTGGTATTTTTTTGGTTTGAACCTGTCGGAAACCCGTATATCAGGCGGTGGGCAGGTGGAAGAGCTGCGCCGTGCGCTAGAAAAATCTCAGGCCCGCGTGGTGAATCGATCCACGTTACACCAATTCCGTCATCACAGAGCATGCAGAGTGGTTGGCGATTCGCCCGACTGCCGATGCGGCATTGGTCGCGGGGCTGGCCCACACGCTGATTACTGAGAACCTGATCGATGAAGCGTTGGTCAACCATTACAGCGTCGGGTTTGATGCCAGTACGTTGCCCGCGTCTGCGGCACCCAATGCCAGTTACAAGGATTACAGTTTATAGCAACCGGGCCCAATGGCATTACTAAAACACCAGAATGAGCAGTAAATGTCACCGGTATTCGTGTCAGGCGCGTTCGTCAATTAGCGCGGAAAATGGCGGGCGAGCGCGCCTGCTATATAGGTCAGGGTGGGGGGACTACAGCGCCACGCCAACGGTCAGCAAACCGTGCGTGCGATCCAGACGTTATGTGCTGACGAGCCACTAACAACGGTCACTGGCCTTACTGTACGCCTTATGGTGTTCTAACCTTGCTTGTGGGCAGCAACCCGATTAAAACCTCGATCCCTTGCTATCTCTGGACTGATGCCATCCTTTTCCTGAGAAAATGACGGCTACCACCATGGGCGTGAAGGGGGGGGCGGATAAGCTGCGTGTTGGTATTAAAATGGTGATCAATCAGGCTGGGCAGGCGCTGTTGAACAAACATAACGATATCAAACGCACGCGTAAAATCCTGGTGGATGATACGTTGTGTGAAGCCATCGTGGTGATTGATAACCACATCACTCCCAGCGTCAAGTTCGCAGATATTCTACTGCCAGAAACCAGCTATCTGGAAGAGGAAGATCTGGTTGATAGCTCCTACTCAACGGGCTCTCACAACTACGTGATCGTCATCCAGAAAACCATTACACCGATGTGGGAAATGCGCAGTACCTACGACATCTGCACCGATATTGCTGGTCATCTTGGGCTAAAAGAGCAATTCACGGAAGGCCATGCTCAGGCGTAGTGGGTAGAAAAATATTACCAACAGGTGAAAGAAGCGGACCTACTTACCGGAATGGTCGGTCTCACAAGAGAAAGATGTTATAAATCAACAGATCGTGATGGAAAAACAGAGCATTGCCTTCCTGGATTTCCGGGCAGATCCACCAGCCAATCCGTTGAAAACGCCCTTAGGCAAGATTGAGATCTATTCCGAAGCATTGACCAAACTGACAGAAATCTGGACGCTACCGGAAGGCGACCGTATTCCACCGATCCCTGAGTTTTGCATTGTGCACGAATCTCACCTCAATACATCGATGACGGCCAAATATCCTCTGCAACTAAGTGGATTCCATACCAAGGGGACACACCACTCCCCGTACAGTAACGTGCAATTCCTACATAAAGCGGCGCCGGATGAAGTCCGGATTAATCCGATCGATGCAGCGGCTTGCCAACTTAAATCTAGCGATCGCGTGCGTGTATTTAACGATTGACGCCGCCGATGATTGGTGGCGGTGCGCTGGCGGCATTGGGCGCGCATTTTGGATTGGGCTGTCCGTTAGCGTATTGGCCACGCTGGCGAGCTTCTGCCTGCGTCCGGGCTACATGGCTACCTTGATGAGCGCAGACAGTGCGTTGTCCAGTACACAATTGCATGGTTCAGTGCGAGGCCATCCTGCTCGCTGTGGGAGTGGTCGGAGCGATGGTGCATGTCCGTTATAAAACCGGATGTTCACTTCTAGCCGACAGTGCGATGATGGTGATTGTCGCTGAACTGGCGGGCCATGTCGTGTTCTACAATCTGTGAACGCTGCCGATGTAATGCCGTGCCGCCCTACGTGTTGTTGCGTAGAGCGGCATCCTAAGGGGAAACTGATGTCGTCTATAGACGTGTTACCACGTTTTCTGGACGCACTATTCTACTATCCACCAATGCACCCCGATATGCAGGCTATCATGACGAATTTATCTGCGCTGCTCCACTTTCTTCCGGCGTACTACCTGCACCACAATTTTACCAACATTGCGATCGCTGCCAGCAGTGCGTCAGCGCTTGTCCAATGGGCGTGTTGATCGTCAATGAAGAAGGTTATCCATCCGCAACTGGCAATTGAATATGCGAGTTGCGATAGCTGCTAGAAATGCATCATACACTGTCACTCGTGGGCGCTATTACCTCAGGTACACTTTAATACCGGATTACGTCCGACTGTTGGGTGAACCTGTGTTAATCAGCAACGCTATTGCCGCGGTTGTATTGATACCTGTTCGAGTCAGGCGCTTTCTCTGGGAGAGAGCGGGGTTCCTGAGGTTGACAATATCTGCTGTTACGGTTGTGGAGAATGTTTGATCCAGTGTGGAATTCAGGCTATTTCGTTGTTACCTTGCGTTTAGGGTCTATCCATTAGGGCTATTTATTTGCCGTTTTGGCCTAGGCAGTACTCACAAGCCCTACATACTCCGTGCACTCTCCGGTTTTTGAACGCTGTTCATCGCCACACTGGCTGCTCCAATGACGCCTACAGGAGTAGGTATTTAACGTACCTGTTTTTTCCTCTGCCAATATAGGCCTACCTGTTACGCCCATTTATACTCGTCATATTTCAAGTCGCATGCACGTTAGAGGCGCTCGCTATTTGGCCGATTCCCAGGCCTTCGCAAGCCGCGTTCAAATATGTTCCAAACAGATTTATTTTTTTCTTGCTGCCTTCATACAACTCGCATTATGTATGGTATATTTTTTCTGAAAATGCTGTCTTTATAATTTCTGCAGCGTTTTTAATATCATTAATATCCATTTTTAATTTTTAAATAAAAAATAAATGAATATAAAATCTGTAACGATTATTTGAACTTTTCATTTATAGATTTTTTTAAACTAATATTAAACATGACTGTTATGAAGGGTGTTTAAGGTGTTTGTCTGAGTTATTTTGGTAATGTGCATATGTGTCATTATTTATAATGATTAAAAAACGGGGCTAGACTGTATTTATCAACCAACTTTTTGCTTATTTTTCATCAAGATGAAAACAATTTAATTAGTGGGATTATGATGTTCTTTTCGATTACTATTTTATCATCAAGATATTGTCATGCTTGATTTTTTACCTTTCTCTCGACCTTCCTTGGGGAAGGAGGAAGTTGCTGCCGTGAATGCGGTCATGTTATCCGGGTGGATCACTTCAGGGCCGAAAAATCAGCAACTGGAAGCTGCTTTTTGTATGTTAACTGGCAACAAGCACGCCATTGCTGTCAGTTCAGCGACGGGTGGGATGCATGTGACCTTGATGGCGCTGGACATCGCCCCAGGCGATGAGGTCATTACCCCCTCGCTGACCTGGGTTTCTACCCTTAATATGATTGTCTTACTCGGTGCTGTGCCCGTGATGGTAGATGTCGACCGCGATACACTGATGGTTACGCCTGACGCTATTGCCGCCGCCATTACTCCCCGCACGCGCGCCATTATTCCCGTGCATTATGCTGGCGCACCGGCTGATATGGATGCGATTCGCGTCATCGGGCATCGTCATGGTATTCCCGTTATCGAAGATGCCGCTCATGCTGCTGGGGCTGAGTATCGCGGAGCCGCCGTCGGGGCGCAAGGCACAGCGATTTTCTCCTTTCACGCCATCAAAAATATGACCAGCGCCGAGGGCGGACTGGTGGTAACCGATAACGACAAGCTTGCCGAGCGTATCCGTAGCCTCAAATTTCACGGTCTCGGCGTGAATGCTTACGACAGGCTTGCGCAGGGGCGTGCACCACAGGCAGAAGTGATTACCCCGGGTTACAAATACAATCTCAGTGATATCCATGCCGCCATTGCGTTAGTGCAATTTGGCAAGCTGGCACACGTTAACCAACGCCGCCGGGAAATTGCGCAACGCTATTTATCTGCTCTTGCCGATACGCCACTACTGCCGCTACGTCAGCCTGAGTGGCCGCATCGCCACGCCTGGCATCTGTTTATTGTGCGTGTGGATGGTGAACGCTGCGGTATTTCACGCGACGCGTTAATGGCCGCACTGCAAGATAAAGGGATTGGTTCAGGTCTGCATTTTCGCGCTGTTCATACCCAAAAATATTACCGTGAGTGTTTTCCAGCACTTGAACTTCCTAATACGGAATGGAACAGCGAACGCCTTTTATCCATTCCCTTGTTTCCGGATATGACCTATGACGACACATCACGCGTTATCGATGCGCTGTGCAAACTTGCCTGTGGTTGATATATTTACCTTGCCACCAATAGATAAAGTCTCTGTTGTCATCCCGGTATTCAACGAGCAGGAGAGCCTGTCCATGCTTATTCAACGCACGGTGGCTACTTGTGAGACGTTGGGTAAGACGTATGAAATTGTACTGGTCGATGATGGCAGCAACGACAATTCGGCACGACTGATGACGCAATCCAGCGAAATGTCGGATAGCCACGTTATCTCCGTATTGCTTAACCGGAATTACGGCCAGCATGCCGCCATTATGGCGGGATTTAGCCATGCCACGGGCGATTTAGTTATAACGCTGGATGCCGATCTCCAGAACCCACCGGAAGAGATCCCGCGTCTGGTAGCAAAAGCTGATGAAGGCTATGACGTGGTGGGCACGGTGCGCCAAAATCGCCAGGATAGCCTGTTCCGCAAAATGTCATCGCGCTTGATAAACCGTTTCATTCAACGCACCACCGGCAAGGCCATGGGCGATTATGGCTGTATGCTCCGTGCCTATAGACGCCATATCGTCGATGCCATGTTGACCTGTCACGAACGCAGCACCTTTATCCCTATTCTCGCCAATATCTTTGCACGCAAAGCGACTGAAATTCCTGTAGAGCACGCTGAGCGTTTGCATGGCGATTCCAAGTACAGCGTTATCAGTTTGATCAGTCTGATGTATGACCTGATGACTTGCCTGACGACAACGCCTTTGCGTCTGCTCAGCGTGATGGGGAGTGCCATCGCACTATCAGGGTTCTTGCTGACCTTTGTGTTGGTGGTATTACGTCTGATATTAGGGCATGAATGGGCCGCCGAGGGCGTTTTTATGTTGTTCGTCTTTCTATTCAGTTTTATTGGCGCACAGTTCGTGGGAATGGGACTACTGGGTGAATATATTGGCCGTATCTACAACGATGTGCGTGCTCGCCCTCGTTATTTTGTGCAACGTGTCGTTAAATGCGAGACCCGCAAAGACGAGACTCGCCAAGAGAGTAACTTGAAATGAATACCGTAGTTTTTGCTTACCATGATATGGGATGTGTTGGCATTAATGCCCTCCTGGCCTCTGGCTATTGCATCAGTGCTATCTTCACTCATGCGGATACGCCCGGTGAAAATCCTTTTTTTGGCTCTGTGGCACATATTGCCGCCAGAACGGGCATTCCTGTCTATACACCGGAAGACGTGAATCATCCGCTCTGGAGTGAACGCATTTGCGCGCTTGCGCCGCAGGCCATTTTTTCTTTTTACTACCGCCGCGTGTTGAGCGAAGAGATTTTACAGTGCGCACAGTTGGGGGCGTTTAACCTGCATGGATCGTTATTACCGAAATACCGTGGTTGTGCACCGCTGAATTGGGTATTAGTCAACGGAGAGACGCAAACGGGTGTCACCCTGCACCGCATGACGTCAGAACCGGATGCGGGCCCGATCGTTGCGCAAAATCGGGTTGATATCGCTGATGATGATAATGCGCCTAGCTTGCATCATAAACTGTGTGAATCCGCGGAAAGTATGTTACGCGATATTTTACCGGTGATTAAATCCGGTAACTATCCGCAACAGGAGCAGGATCACGCACAGGCCAGCTACGTCACCCGACGAACCCCGGAAGCGGGGCGGATCGACTGGTCCCGGCCTGTGCATGAATTGCACAACCTGGTGCGTGCTGTAACGGACCCATGGCCGGGAGCCTTTTGCTATGCTGGCGCGACACGCTTGACTGTGTGGTCCTCCCGTCTGCGGCAAGATTTCCCTTCTGCACCGAGTGGAACGGTGCTGTCCGTCTTTCCGTTGGTGGTTGCCTGCGGCACAGATGCGCTGGAGATTGTGACTGGTCAGAGTGACAACAGCGTGTTTATGGCGGGTGAGCAGTTGGCGCGAACCGTCGGTATGGTGGAAGGATCCCGACTGAATGCATGCTTGCCTTTCCGGCCTAAGCGCGTACGTGTGTTGATTCTCGGAGTAAACGGTTTTATCGGTAACCACCTGACGGAACGGCTGCTACAAGATGAAAACTACGAAGTCTACGGGCTGGATATCGGTTACGATGCTATTGCCCGTTTCCTGCTTAACCCTCGCTTTCACTTTGTTGAAGGGGATATCACTATCCACTCAGAGTGGATTGAGTATCACATAAAAAAATGCGATGTCATTCTACCGCTGGTCGCTATTGCTACCCCGATTGAATACACGCGCAATCCGCTGCGGGTGTTTGAGCTGGATTTTGAAGAGAACCTGAAGATTGTGCGCAGTTGTGTCAAGCACCAGAAGCGCATCATCTTTCCTTCCACTTCTGAAGTGTACGGTATGTGCAGCGATAAGGTCTTCGATGAAGATAGCTCATCGTTGGTTGTTGGGCCGATTAACAAGCAGCGTTGGATTTATTCAGTATCGAAGCAACTATTGGATCGTGTGATCTGGGTGTATGGTGAAAAGCATGGACTGCGTTTTACGCTGTTTCGTCCCTTCAATTGGATGGGACCGCGGCTCGATAGCCTGGATGCCGCACGTGTCGGGAGCTCGCGTGCAATCACGCAGTTGATCTTGAATCTGGTGGAAGGATCCCCCATCAAACTGATTGATGGGGGTGAACAAAAGCGTTGCTTTACCGATATTAACGACGGAATCGAAGCGTTATTCCGCATCATTGAAAACCGTGACAACAAGTGTGATGGGCGAATCATTAATATCGGTAACCCGGAAAACGAGGCCAGCATCCGTGAACTCGCGGAAATGTTGCTTGAAAGCTTTGAATGCCATCCGCTACGGCACGCTTATCCGCCGTTTGCAGGTATGTGCGTGGTGGAGAGCGGCAGTTACTATGGCAAAGGTTATCAGGATGTAGAACACCGTAAACCGAGTATAGCCAATGCGCGCCGTCTTCTGGGATGGGCTCCACAGATCGAAATTCGCCAGACGATTGATGAAACGTTGGACTTTTTCCTGTGCTCTCACAGCGCACCGGATACCACCCCATGAAACGTGTTGGACTGCGTATTGATGTCGATACCTGGCGCGGCACGAGAGACGGAATACCACGCCTGCTAGAAATCCTGGATCTGCATGGGGTTCGGGCAAGCGTCTTTTTCAGTGTTGGACCAGATAATATGGGGCGTCACCTTTGGCGTTTGGCCAAGCCTGCTTTTTTGTGGAAGATGCTGCGCTCCAACGCCGTTTCTCTGTATGGCTGGGATATCCTGCTGGCAGGTACTGCCTGGCCTGGTCGTTTGATTGGACGCGGTAATGCGGACGTCATGCGGCAAACGGTGTGTGTCCATGAGGTGGGACTCCATGCCTGGGATCACTTTGCCTGGCAAACCTGGGCTGGTATTTGGCATCCGGCACAGTTATATCGTCATATTGATCTGGGTAGGACGGTGTTGGAGGATCTACTGGGTCAAGCAGTAACGTGTTCTGCCGTAGCCGGATGGCGAGCCGATCAGCGTGTTATTGAGGCCAAGCAGTGCTTTAATTTTCGTTATAACAGTGATTGCCGTGGGAGTACGCCGTTTCGCCCTCGTCTGACGAATGGCAAATTTGGCACTGTTCAGATCCCAGTCTCACTGCCCACTTGGGATGAGGTTATTGGCTCCACCGTGCAACCGCAGCAGTTCAACCGTTATTTGCTTAATGCCATGCACAGCGCGCGAGATACGCCAGTGTATACCGTGCACGCAGAGGTTGAGGGCATTGCCTTCCACCGAGAATTCTCAGCATTGCTCTCCATGGCTCGCCTCGAAGGACTTCATTTTTGTCCTCTAGGGGAGATACTTCCAGCATGCGAAGCTGATTTGCCCGTTGGGCATGTAGTACGCCGCGCCATTGAGGGGCGGGAAGGATGGCTAGGCTGTCAGCAGTGGCTGAATAGTCAACAATATCAGGTCGGTCAGTAATGAAGGCAGTAACATATACGCTCGTGTTTGTCGCATTGTGGGCGCTCTACTACGTTATCCCCGTTGAATACCGCTTGATCTGGCAGCCGGATGAAACCCGCTATGCGGAAATAAGCCGTGAGTTGCTGGCATCGGGTGATTGGGCTGTGCCGCATTTTTTAGGCATCCGCTACTTTGAGAAACCCATCGCTGGCTACTGGATCAATAACGTGGGGCAATGGATTTTTGGCCACTCCAACTTTGCGGTGCGTGCGGGAGCGATATTCTCCTCTACGCTGACAGCCTGCTTGGTGGCGTGGCTCTCATGGCGGATCTGGCGGGACAAGCGTACCGCACTCGTTGCATCGGTGATTTACCTTTCCTGCTTGCTGGTTTACGGCGTGGGTACCTATACGGTGCTCGATCCGATGCTCGCGCTGTGGCTGACGCTTGCCATGTGCAGTTTCTGGTATGCCACTGAATCCGAGTCCGTAGGCAAAAAAGTCATCGGGTATTTGTTGCTTGGCATTTCGTGCGGTATGGGATTGATGACTAAGGGATTTCTGGCGCTTACGGTGCCCGTTATTAGTGTGCTGCCGTGGGTTACAGAAAAGAAACAGTGGAAATCGCTGTTGAAGTATGGCTCGTTAGCTGTGTTGAGCGCTGCAGCGGTAACATTGCCCTGGGCGTTGACGATAGCAGAGCGTGAACCGACGTTCTGGCACTACTTTTTCTGGATAGAACATATTCAGCGCTTTGCTGAGGAAAGTGCGCAGCACCGGGCACCATTTTGGTATTACCTGCCTCTGTTTCTGCTGGGGGTGTTACCCTGGTTGGGGCTCCTGCCCGGTGCGTTCCGCCAGGGCTGGCGTGACAGGAAAAAGAATAGCGGCAGCACGATCTATTTGCTGGGCTGGACACTTATGCCGCTGCTATTTTTCAGTCTCGCGAAAGGAAAGTTGCTGACTTATATTCTGCCCTGTTACGCGCCACTTGCAGCGCTGCTTGCTCACCATGTGTTGTGTGCTGCTCGTTCTGGAGCCTCAGTGCTGCGAACAAACGCAGTCATCAATATGCTTTTTGGTCTTATTGGTGTTCTGGCGGTATTGCTGGTGTTAGCCCCGCATGCGTTGGCGCGATATCCACTCTATACACCGCAAGAATATGGAAAAATTCTGGCTGCTACGGTGATATTTCTCACCTGGTCATTAGTGGGGCTCCTGTCGTTTACGCAACCACATAAACGGTGGTTTTATGCGGCGTTCTGCCCGCTGGGGTTAGCGTTGTTGTTTGGCCTTGCCATTCCCGATCGTGTGGCGAATACTAAACAGCCACAAGCTATGATTGAGCCGGTTAGCGCACAGCTGCAAGCGAGCCGCTATGTGCTGTCTAACAGCGTAGGGGTTGCCTCGGCCATTGCCTGGAAACTTCAGCGCGACGATATTTTTCTCTATAGTCGTCGTGGTGAGCTGGCATGGGGGTTGACGTTTAAGGACAGTGCAGAACGGTTTGTCTCTAAAGAAACTTTCCCTGACTGGCTCGCTACTCACCGTCAGCAAGGTAATATTGCGTTAATGCTACTGCTTGATGATGATGACAGGACGACAATACATGCGCTACCAATGCCGGACAGTGTCTATCAGCAAGGACGATTTGCCGTTGTCGAGTATCATGCGCAGTGAGTGCATGGTTGGGCGTTTGGCTTGTCAGCATCCTGAGCTGCATGGGGCAGCTTTGCCAAAAACAGGCAGCCCGCCCGCCTGCTGGCGCGGTTCATCCTGCCTATGCGATACGATGGTTGTTTGCTGCTCTGTTGCTGCTGGCACTCGCGCTATTGTTATGGCTGGTTGTGCTGCAGCAGCTTCCGGTCGGCGTTGCGTATCCTATGCTGAGCCTGAATCTGATCTGGATTACGCTGACGGCACGTTGGATCTGGCGGGAGCCTATCGATACACGCCATACCCTTGGTATTCTGTTTATCATTGTTGGCGTCTTTTTGCTCGGCGTCACGAGCTAAGGTGGAGATGATAACGTGGGATATTTAGCCGCGTTGCTCAGCGTCATGTTGGTCAGCGGCGCACAGTTGGCCATTAAATATGCCTTGTCTAGGCTACCTCCGCTTTGGTCGATTCGCTCGTTGTGGGACGGTGCTCCTGGCCGATGGCTGCTGATGATGGGGGGGGTAGGGTGTTACTTCTTGTCTCTGATCGCATGGCATTTCGCATTACGGCGGTTGGCACTAGGAAAAGCCTACGCATTTTTGAGTCTTAGCTATGTCCTGGTGTGGTTAGGATCGCTTATTTTACCTTGTTATCCAGAACATTTTTCATGGCTGGCCTGCATCGGCGTATTGGCGATTATGGTGGGTGTGGTGTTGGTATGTTGGCCGTCACGCAAGGGAAAAACCTCTTCCTCTCCATAACACAAGAGTCGATCGGTTTCAAAAAATTAGAAAATAGCAGGGTAATTTCTTGTCATTCTTGTAGACATGACACCGTGTGCGGGATCATAGCATCCCTAGCGTAGATCGTAAATAATACAAAGCGGTTATCAATAGGATTATACCCGTCATACTGCAAGTTACAGGTGTGTTTGCTGCGTTCGCTCACCTGAATCACTTACCTGAGTAAGCTCATCGGGATTGATGAACCTCATCCTTGAGGTTCATCCTACGGGTCAGCGCAAGCGCTGGTCAAATTTGTTACAGACAAATTTGTCATTCATTTTCCGCCTTCCTACAACTCGAATTATTGAGGGTATAGAAGGAGTATTCCTGCGGTGGAGGAAGGCAAAAACACTATAACAGACACGGTGTCTGACTGACAGAAAAGAGCATTTTGAACAACAAATATCCATTTCAAGAAATCCTTGACGTTGAACGGTTGAAAACGTTGCAGGATAATTTCAGCAAATCCATGATGATTGCATTGGTGGTTGTTGATGAAAAAGGTGTTCCGGTTACCAAACACAGCGGATTCTCCGATTTTTGTGCCCGTTCTCGGCTTAATCCTGCATTAGCCCAGCACTGTTATGATTGTGATGACGCCGGAGGAAGGGCGGCCGGCATCCTGTCGTCCGGTGGTGTATCGCTGCTACTGTGGGTTTATTGAGTTCGCGCTGCCTATCATGATGGACAATCACTATTTGGGCGCGTTTATCTCCGGTTAGGTCAAAGTCAAAACCTCAAAAGAGACTGAATTCCCTATATTCTGGCGGAAAATGGTGTATGGGAAGAGAACCCCATACTGGTGAATCTGCATAAAAACACCAAACGCATGCCCTACGAACGTTTTGAATCTACCGCCTATACGCTGTTACATGTCGCGTCTCACCTGGTAGAACAGGCTTACGCCAACAATATCCAGCGCGATTTGCATCAAAAAGATCTAGCGTTGACTAATGAATTGCGCAAAAGGGTGAACATTCAGTGTTCGCTTCATGAAGCTGAATTTAAAGCTTTTTCCTATCAGATAAACCCATATTTTCTGTTTAACGTACTCAATACCATTGGCCGTTTAGCGTTTTTGGAGAAAGCCTAACGTGCCGAAAACATGGTGCATAATTTTTCTGACATGGTGCGCTATCTGCTACGCAAAAGTAATAATGGGCTTATCCCCTTGCGTAATGAAATTAATTACGTCAATAGCTACATGTCGATTCAAAAAGTCCGAATGAGTGACCGCTTCGATTACATGTTCAGCATCCCGGATAAATATCTGGATGTGATTTGTTTTTTTCTTATTTTTCAGCCTCTGGTAGAGAGCTTCTTTAACTACGTGGTCGAGCCACGGGAAATAAAAAGTCACATTCACATTAAAGCGACTAGCGATGGTATTTCGCAACAGGATATCAAGCATATTCTCTCCGGTAATGAGAACCGCCAAAAAGGCGAGAGATCAGTATCAACAACATTCAAAATCGGCTTCAGTTGCTGTTCGGCGAGCGTTATAGGTTGGAGATTGCCGGTCCCGCACAAACAGAAGCAGGGAACGTCTATCAAGCTGCATTTCCCAATGCAGGAAGTCCATTAATCCGGTGAGAAACACAATGTATAATTTCGTGATTGTGGAAGACGAACACATTGAATCTGAATCTCTACGCCGCATGATTTCGGAGCACATCGAAAATGCCACTATTCATGAAGCATCGACCGGATGTAAAACCATTCAACTGATTGATTAGCTTAACCACATGGATATGATCCTAGTGGATATCAATATCCCGCTGCTGCATGGTAGAGAGGTGATTGAGTATCTTCGCCGTAAAAACGATCATACAAAAGTGATCTTTACCACAGCCAATGATAATTTTGATATTGTGCGTAGCATGTTAAGCCTAAAAGTAGATGATTATCGGCTTAACCCGGTCAAGAAAAGTACAATGAGCAGTATAATCAGGTGATGCGAGAGCTGAAACAGAAAGTATTTGCGCTGATTGACGACGGTGATTATCCCGCCTGGAATGAATTAGTATTGCAGACTATTGATGGTGCCTACTGGGATAAGTCCGGCGATCGCCACCAGATGGTGGTTATTTTCTTGCGTTATTAGATCAATACATGGCGGCGCAAGGCGACAAGTTCGCAGCTTCTCATTCTGCTGTGCTGAAAGGGGTGATGCGAGGCGTTGTCGGACGAGGGCTGACGGAAGAAGGGCTTTATTACCCTCCATTCTGCACCGCAGGGAGATTTTATCGAACGTGCACATTATACCATATTGAGAAGAGTATTTTCAGCAACATTACATTGGATGATATCACCGAACGTGCTTTTTCCAGCACCTGTTATCTGAGCCGTGCTTTCAAGAAAGCCACCGGTACCAAGTTTTCCACCTATGTGGCGAACCGAAAAATCAAAATTGCTAAATCCCTCTTGAAATTTAGTGACTTAAATGTTAACACTATCTTGATGAAACTGGCGTATCAGGATGCGAGCTATTTCTGCCTAATCTTCAAGAAAGAAACCAATATATAACCCTCCGACTACTGCAAACTAATGGTGTTTAATCCACATGTCACCCCCACAAATAAAATACGAGATATTCTCAGTGGGGCGAGGCTTGCGTGGACGAGTACCTGTTTACTTCCGAATCAGTGGGGGAAGGTCCTCCTAACAAAATTACCGATCAAATTTCCGATGCAATTTTGGATGCAGTGCTGCTACAAGATCCCTAGGACCGCGTGGCGTGTGAATGTCTAGTGAAAACTAGCATCGCCATTGTGGCAGGAGAAATCACTACTACTGCATCCATTAATATGGAAAGCGTGGTGCGCACACCATCAAGCAGGTAGACTATAACCATTCATCGCTCGGCTACGATGGCAACACCTGCGACGTACTCAACCTGATCGGTCGGCAATCGCCGGATATTGTGAATGACATTCAGGGTAAGGTATTAACCGAGTTAAGCGCTGGCGATCAGGGGATTACCTTTGGTGACGCCACGGATAAAACGCTAGAATTGATACCAGCAACCTTGGTCTATGCAAATCAACTGATGGCGAGTCAGGCGCAGTTGCGTAAATCCGGTCGCTTGCCTTTTTTACGTCCAGATGCCATAAGTCAGATGATGACAGCGGACATTATTGTCATTTCCATGCAGCACACTCCCGATGTCTCGCTTGAAATACTTTGCGTAGCGGTGATCGCAGAGATCGTCAAACTGGTTCTTCCCACGCGCTATCTGACGCCGCACACCTATATTCCAGTCAATCTGGCAGAGGCATTTTTCACGGGAGGGCCAGTGAGAGACTGTGGGCTCACCGGACGTAAAATTATCGTTGATACCTATGGCGGTGCATTTTCTGGTAAAGATCCTTCTAAAGTCGATCGCTTAGCGGCCTATGCGGCGCGCCATGTGGCCAAGAATATCGTAGCCGCCAGATTAGCGGCACACTGCGAGGTGCATTTGGCCTAGGCTATCGGTGTAGCGCGCCCGGTTGTGGTACGGATCAACACGTTTAGCACCGAGCGCGTGAGTAGCGCTCGATTTACTGACGCCGCATTATCGCTATACGGCATGTTACGAGCATTTCAGGCGATCGGATTTTCCCTCGGAATTCAATTATATAGCTGCATTATTGCAGGATGAGGTTTCATTGACATAATGATAAATAGGAATCGCTTATGGCTAAGCAAAGTTTAGGTCTGATAGAAACCGTGTGGCTTGCTGCGGCCGTTGAGGCAGCGGATGCGGCGGTGAAATCCGCCAACGTCAATCTGGTCGGCTATGAGCTGACGAAAGGTGGCGGCATGGTCACCGTGAAGTTGGAGGGGGAAGTTGGGGGCAGTCAATGCGGCGATTACGCGCGAGTGTTGCCGCGGCCAAAATGTGGCAGAGGTGTATACCCATAAGGTAATTGCGCGTACCGCAGAAGGAATCGAAGCCATCACGCACTCGGCAGAGATGGTTGGCGTTGCCAAACCGGAGCCGCTGGCACCGGAAGTGATCATCACGTCGCCTTCTGCACCATCCGAGCCAGAAACGAAAGCGACTACTATTCCGGTGGTGACGCTTGAGCCAAGCGATGGTGCCTCGTCATGCAGGGATATCTTTGAGCCACCAGTGCCTGCGCAACCAGCAAAAAAACCGATACCACGCCCATCGGGTAAAAACACACCGCGCAAGGGCGACAAATAATCACGATGTGATTCACCGGGAAATACAAGCATGCCGAAAGGGGGTTTTCGGCAACCTTAATCAGAATATGATTTCTCCCCCCCCATCCCTGTTAACCGCCGGAGATTTTTTTGTTCTTGTTATTTGGGATGACAATAAGGGTTTTTTACCTATATCGCAGCTTGCGATTTTTTGCGCGAATATTCAGACAGGGTTTTGCTATTAGCGTACTCGCGTCGAATGACGCTGCGGAATAAGCGTGACGCTAGGATGAGCGGCAGGGATGCCGCGAAAGGCAGCGCCGCATATGGAACGCGTTACTGCCGGTCCGGTCCCGGCGGCACACTTTTCGGGCGCGTGCCATGTGAGTGGCAGAGAAACCCAGCGGTTTTCACGCACGAAACCGCACACTGCACGTCAATCAATCTCCCCAATTTTTAGTAGCATCAATACTGGGGACGAACTTAAAACAACGACATCGCCGCAAAAAATCTAATGGTTGCCAGCAGGTTTACCAATGTCGTTATTATCGCAATGGTAAAAGCCGGTGGGTCAATATGGGTGTCGTCATGAACCAAAAACAGGTGGGAAATCAGTTCGCCTAGCAGTGCGCACAGAACGCCGACCACTGCGGCCAAGATTAAGCTGCCGCACTCGCCGCGGCGAGTGCGGCAGGAAGAGAGCGATATAGTGGGAAACCGGCACCTGAGTATTAAAATGCAGGAATACCAGCGAGAACGCTAAAATCCTAAAGGCCAGCAACGCGCCGCTGCCACCGAACGTATGACCCAGATATCCAGCAGCCATCATCCAATGCCGATGCCCAATACTGATAGCTGAGGAATGCGCTGTGATAAGGTATCCAGTACTGATCCTGTGGCGGGTAACAGCGGCGAATCCCGCTTTGTGGTTTGCCCAGCAACCCTGTTATTCCGAACATCAACCGTACGATCATCCCGGATATCACCACGGTTAACGCTACTGTGTCGGTCCATGCCAACCCAGAAGATAAAGCGGGCACTTGATTAAACAGCTAGGCGATCACAAAGCCTATTGCATCAAACGTACCGCTGATTAAGAGCACATCAGGTGCGCCCAAACCGGCTCAACCCAGCGTTGATATCACGGTCAGAAGCTAGTTTTCCTTTTTTTTGCCGGCATACGCGGTTGCGGCAATCCCAGCAGAAAAACACCGATGTGTGGGCCGAATACGCTAATAGAGAAACTGAATAAATATGATGGCGCTGCCGGTGACAATTTGCGATATCGCTATGGTAATCACCAAGAGGCTGATAAACTCAAAGGCCGCAAGGGCACCGATCGCGGCATCGAAAATACCGCTGCCGAAAATGACTAAAATATCAATGCTGTTCATTACACTCACCTTGATTGTGTGGGTAAAAAAAATAAATAAGCGACGTAAGGAAATAATGTCAGCCATTATTGATGTGAAGGATAATATTTTAATATCTCCCTCATGCTGCATATTGCAGGTGTATTGGCTACGTTCGTTATTCTGCCAACTTTGGGCATCATCACTAATTAGAACGCTTTCGCCGTTTAACATGTTAACGTTTTATCTAGCAACTCTAATTATTTAGGGGGGTGAAAAATTAAAAATCAGGCAACGTGGCTATACGTTCCACGATAATATTTTTATACCGTGTAATTAACCCCCAATATGGCATTGGAAACTCAATGATTGATTTCTTATTTGAGGCTATTCACGGTCTCTTTCGGTACCCTGGATACATCCCTCATCGGATATTCACGACCGAGTAATGTATATTTATTTTCACCATAGGTGTGATAAGGCAATAAATGAGTGGTGTCGACATTCGACATCATTCGTGCAAATTCAGAAATTGCATGAATTTCTTGCTGATTATCATTCACTCCGGGCACTAAAGGAATTCTGACAATGGTTTTGATAATAAATGAAATTCTGATCAGGTTTTCTAATATGCGTTGATTATCCACTCCAGTATTGCAACGATGCACTGCTGGGTTGATTGCCTTAATATCCGTAAGCGCTAAATAAATATAAGTAAATACAAATTCAATATTTTGTGTAGATATCAGCCATTTTCTTTACAAGCCTTCAGCAGTTCACGAGCGAATTCCGGCTGCGCTAGCGGCTCGCTGTCAGAAAGAGTAATACCACCGCCAGAACGGCGATACACGTTCTCTTCTTTTTGCAGCTCTTGTACCACTTCACGCACGGTGACGCGTTTGCCTTTCATCTCTAGTGCGCCGGTCTGGCATACGCGCGTGCAATCACCGCAGTTAACACAGCGCTGACGATCGATAAAATGCGGTGCGGTGATGGAAAGCGCCTGGTGCTGACATGCTTCCAGACATTTACCGCAATGGATACAGTCATTCTTTTTGAACAGCAGCTCAGGATTTATCCGCTGCGATTCTGGATTGCTGCACCATTTGCAAGAGAGCGGGCAGCCTTTAAAGAAGGGGATGGTTCGGATATCTGGACCATCGTGCCACGCCTTCCGTTTCATATTGTACTTTATTCATAATATGACTCATGGGCGACGCCTACTCTGGGAATATGGTGAAACCGGGGCGACACACCCGCAGGTATCGACCGCCTCTCAGCAACGCATCAAAAATGCTGTTCCGTGCGACTGATGATGTCGTCCTATACTTCTTTCGCCAGCACCACGAACTGGGTGCTGTAACCGGCTACACGTATCACCAGATCGTTATATTTTTCCGGGTGTGTCTGTGCATCGATGAGCACATTGCGATCCACCACGTTGAACTGGACGTGCATCTCTTTTCGATCGAAGTAGCTTCTTACCATGCCGCCGAAGTTCACCAGTTTTTTGTCCCCGGCCAGTGCAGAAGGCAGGAATTTCTGGTTATACAGCGTACCGTTGGAGGCGCTGAAGTGGTCTAGTTTGGCCACTGAGTTCGCAGCCGCCGTTGGGCCTAATGTGTCTTTGCTCTGGCGTGGCGAATACGCCGCTTGCCATACTTTCTTTAGTCGCATCAGACATATAGGATGCGGCCAGCGCACTGGTAGTTTTGCCCGGCCAGTATGTGAAAGCATCGTGTAGTTCTTTGGCTGTCTCTTTAGTAAAGATGAGGGGGTCTGCGACGCGATAACCTATAGTCTCGAACTCTTTTTCCACCCAGTCGTAAGAGAATTCCGGGCAAGTTTCGGTAGAGCGCGGGTTTTTGGTTACCGCACCAACGATCAATTCATCCGGGCGAATGGTTACGGGCAGATTGTTGAATATCTTTTCTACCACTTTAGTGCGACACATAATCGGCGGTAAGTGTTCAGTTTCTTTATAAGCCTCGGTTGCTAATACGGCGCGTTCAGATTCGATATAGTGCTTTACCATCAGAATCATATTTTTTAGTCTGACAACGCGATCGGTCGGATTGGAAAAACCTTTCTCTAACATATCCAGGACTCTTACATATTTAAATTATTTATGATGTAGGCAATATAGAGGCATCCTCCAGGAAAAAGGTATGCAGATACTGCTGACCAATTTATTTATATCCGCCATCCCTCAAGTTATTTAACGCGCAAGATGACAGTGAAAAATATTCTCTGCGTGTACTTAATGCTGCAAAGTGGTGTTAATTAAAGAAATAAACTGACGCAATAGCGCCGGGTGCCCCATCCAGATTGTTGCCTTAACCAGATGACCGTCTAGAACGGCTTCGTCGTCGACAGCAGAACGATAAATACCGCCAGTCAATTCGATTTCTGGCTTCATGGTGAAATACCCAGTCAGGGTTTGGCCTTTTAAAACGCCCGCGGCCACCAATATTTGCAGGCCGTGACAAATAGCAGCAATCGGCACGGAAAAATTAAACGTATAGTGGATAATATTCAGTACGAATTTATTCAGACGCAAATATTCTGGTGCACGTCCGCCAGCAATATAAAACTTGCAATAGTCCTGAAAACGAATTTCGTCAAACGACGCGGTCAGCCGAAACAGATGCCCGAGCTTTTCGCTGTAGGTTTGATCGCCTTCAAAATCATGAATGGCGGTCTTAATAAATTCGCCTACGCGCTTTCCCAGACATACGGCGTCCACTCGGAAACCCAATGCGCTTAATGCCTACCATGATACAATGACTTAATAACCCTAACAAAAATAACCGCTAACAGAATTTTTTTCATAGGTTGGTTCTCAGAACGCCGAGTTGTCATTTTCGATCATCCGCATCGCGGCGACTGCGCCAAAGATTGCCAGTGTCGTGATGTGCTGAGGGTAACTGAAAAAAATTTCCGAAACTATGACATTAGCGCTTTTGCTGGCCAGATTAGCATAAAAATATAGATCCGGTACCGGAAGCATGAGCAGACCAATAGTGTCAATACGCAACAGATCGAGTAGTGAGCGGAATTCGCTTGGCATTCTTCGCTTCAGCATCGCCACGATGTCCGATTTTTGGTGCATTGATGATGCGTGTTTTCATAGGGAAATAGCCCTCAGCCTCGCGATGATTAACGGATATTGAGCGATTCCATGATCACACAGCAGCGGGTGTGGGCAAACGACCGTGCGGACGTCAACGCTTCCCTGGTTGGCCTGGCGATAGCGATAGCTTTCTTGCCCGATGACATCACTGTTTTCAGGATCGCCGTGCTACCCGTTGCCACTAGCAGATTGACGCGCGGGTATTTGATCAAGGTGTTAGTGTTTTCGATGGACGGGTTTGTAACGATGATCACCAGATTGGCCGGTGCACCCAACTGCGCCAGCTTTTCGTTAATCAGCCTCACCGCGAGGCGCGATACGTTGCGCGAACGCGGATGCGGGCTGAACACCACGGTATTGCCTGACGCCAGCATGCCAATGCTGTTGTTGATGATAGTTTCCGTCGGGTTAGTGGTGGGCGTAATGGAACCGACGACACCGAACGCGGAGTGCTCGATTAATGTCAGCCCACCGTCACCGCTACACTCCTGTGTAGCCAGATCTTCCGTGCCCGGTGTTTTCAGTGCAGCGATGCGATTCTTGGTCAGCTTGTCCTCGTAGTTACCGATGCCGGTTTCTTCGATGGCCATGTGAGAGACTTGATCCAGCACGTCTTCTTAAAGAAACAAGTCGCGCACGCCTTTTACAAAGGCATCCCTATCTTGCATTGAGCAGTGGCGATACTGTACTTGTGCTATTGCGGCGGCAGCAATGACCTCGTCCATGCTGTCGAAGATACCCGCTTCATGCGCTGAAGGATGCGGTACGGTTGTCGGCTGTTGTTGCTGTGAACACCTGCGCCACAATGCTGCTGAACAGCGATTTATCGGCGTGAGGTGCGGTCTCTCGACTGCTTGGTTGGAGGCAGTGGCTGTGCGCTCGCGCCAGACGCGACGGGGTTACTGTATTTGCTCAGGATAGTGGAGACCGCCTGAGCGATTTCAATGTCGTTCATCTTTTGGTTACTTTCCTCAGATCGCACGGCACGCAGGCGTGCCTGACGGATCAGATATACGGTGTTGTGTTCGATCTGATTTCCGTTGGATCTAACGTGAACAGCAATTGCAAACCGACTTCGCGGGCGGCGATTACCGCCTGGAATACTACGCTAGAATCCCCAGAGAAGGTGAAGATCACTTCGTTACTGAAACTGGTGCCTTTGCTCGGGCTGGCATATCCCACCGGTTCGACTACGGCAGCCTTGGCGGCGATATCTACGATCACCACGTCGATAGCAGCCTGTGAGGCATAGGTCATGCTGAAAGATTTGCCGATGGGAGCACCGAAGGCTTTGTTCAGCGCAAAGCTGACGCGTGCGGTGTACTGGAATTCCAGGTGATCGGCTGGGGAGCCATACACATCGCCCATAGCGCGATCTATTTCATTCAGGGCGACTTCCACGGCACGGCCGGCTTGTAGACGTCTTCTACACCGAAGATGATCATATAGCCGTGCCCACCACCGCCTCCGGTATCGCGCGCTAGTTCAATAATCAGGATTTCTCTGTTGGTAGATTTTACCGCTTTGTCAGCGGTAAAAATATGCGCACCGGCGCCGGTGCGTGCGCTGAGAATACCGATAGAGTGGAACTTTTTATCGATATTCATCAGCTCATGCATCTGGTTGTCCACGTTGGCGATCACCTACAGTGTCGCCTGCATGGCAATTCCCAACGGAGTGAGCAGAAGGCTCCACTGCGGGAATGATGTTTGTCCCAGTTACCTTGCGGAACACGCTGGGAAATTCGCTAAAGCTACTGGCACCGCCTACCACGTAAATGTTTCTGCGTTATACGTAGTCAGCCAGTCACGGGTCAGACAGGCTATTTTCTCCTTCTTGTGTGCCGGGGGCGTATTTTAACTGCTTTGCATCGGCATAGGAGAGAGGCCCAGTGCGCCTGCCAGCACCAGCGTCATATGAGTTCCTCCGGTCGTCGCTCGTCGGTGGGGAAAAGAGCACCTTGCCGTTGCGCAGCACGCTAAGCCTAGTGGTGCCGCCGACGACATCTACCACCGCGCCATTATGAATATTCAGCGTTGCGGCGGCAACGGGTTCATCTATCACATGAGTAACAAACAGCCCCGAAGACTCCACTACGTTGAAAATCACGTTGGTGTTGACCTCAAAAATCCCTAGCAGAATTACGGTAGCGGCGTGAGTCAGCGATCGCCCTAATCGCGTTTCCAACTGTTGTTTCAGTTGCTTCACGACTCGCGTGGCTGCTAGATAGTCCACTACGATGCCATCTTTCACCACAGAAAAGAGGTGGGTGATGCCAGTGACATGCGGCGTTGTAGCGGTCTACCACGACCATGGCGATATTTGCGGTTCCCAGATCGAGACCGATTTAGCACGCCGTCATGCTCAAGGCATTCGGCATCGCGGATCAGTTGCGCTAGTGTGTGCAGTCGCGTCCCAACGGAAATATCAGCCATGAGATTGCTCTGTTAATGTTGACCAGATCGCCGTTACGCAGCCCATAGGCGTTGGCTTCTTCCACATCCACATGCAATTCCAGCACAGAGCCTGAGTGGCACACACCACGACGTGTTGCATGATGCCGGCACGGTTATCCTTGTATCTGAATACTGACTTCCATGCCGTCTCGCAATCCTTGTCGTTTAACTTATTCAGGCGAAATGTGGATATGCCGTCAGGCAAAAATGGTGCCAGACGCTTTTTTTACACTGCCTTTCGGACCAATAATTTCGATACCGGGAGAGTCCTGGAGATCGTCTGATATGCGTACCGGTGCTTTCACACCTAAAACAAAGCTGTCGGCAACAGAAATTTCCACTTGTGTTGTGAGGCGCAGTGGGTCGAGTACTTGCACATTTTTGATTTCCTCTTTCGGACCCCACAGTGTGACGCACTCTTCTGCAGCGAACTGGCCTGACTGTTTCAAGGCTTTCATGCGCGTCAGCGTTGTGCCCCGTAGCCGAACAGAATATCCATGTCTTCACGCGCCAGATGAATATGACGGTTAGAGATGCCAACCGGTACCTGAAGCGGCGTAGCGGGTGCGTCAAGGATTTCAGTAGGCATGTGCCTGTGGTCAGCTCTTGCATTACCTGCTGGGTGATCCATGCAATCTGTTGTTGTGTTGCGTTCATTAATTCAGTTACCTGCATTTTCCTATTTTTCCGTCATGCACCGACGCCATTGTTGCTGTCTTGTCATGTCAAGGTAGTGCTATTCACCCTAATCAAGACGGGCGTGACAGCGTTTGTGATTCGGGAGGATTTTATTGCACAGCCCTTTGCGCGCAGGACAATTTCGTCCAGTCAAGATTCCCGTTAACTGGCAATTCGGCTTATTAACTGACTCACTGCATCACGCGTTGGTACGTGTGAATTGCTGGTAGTGCAACCATCTGCCAATGCTGCGTCGATCAAGCGCGTACGTTGTTGCTCAACGTCATAGGTGCTGATATTCAATTCACTTAATGTTGCCGGAATATCGAAGCGCTGATTCAGCGTACGAATCTGTTGAGATAATTTTTGGATACGTGTTTGTTGATCGCCGTGTTTAATACCTGCTAACGCAGCACAGCGCGCGTAGCGTCACTGCCTGTGGCCGCGTTGTAATCGATCACCAGTGGAAGTAGTATGGCGTTAATCTTGCCATGAGAAATGTGAAACACGCCGCAAGAGAATGTGCTAAACCGTGCACCAGCCCCAATCCCGCGGTGCTCAATGCCATGCCTGCCATACAGAAGACTTATGCATTTTGGCGCGAGGTGTTATGGCTTGCGGCTGCTCAAATACCTGTAGCAGATAGTTCTATTTTAATAGAATAACCTTTTCCGCCAGTGCGTTACTGAAGTCGTTAGACTGGGAAGAAACATAGGCCTCAATAGCATTGGTTAGCACATCCATGCCAGTATCAACGGCGATACCGCGCGCGTGGTACGCTCACCACCAATTGCGGATCGCGAATAACGATATCCGGCTGTAAACGATCGGAAACCAACGAGTATTTTTAATCGTGCTCGGGGTCGGAGATCACGGCATAGGTAGTTACTTCTGAGCCGGAACCACTGGTGGTCGGGATAGCCACCAAAACGATCGGATGTTCTAGAGGTAACGCTTCCAGAGTGACCTTGATACTTTTATCTGTATCCAAAGAGGAGCTCTCTTCGAGAGCAATAATCACATCTAGTTGTAGCGTTTTGAATGTGGCTGCCCCGGCGTTTAGTATGTTAATGTCAGGATCGAGTTTAACGCCGTTGAAAATGCAGATGCGTGCCTATGGCATAAAACCTGCGAGATAATCGGTTTTGCCGGATTTGGTCATAAATTCATCGGTGACAATGACAACCGTTTGGTGATTGTAAGCGCGTAGTGCTTCCATTGCTTTATCACTGAAATAGACGCGCGGCCCATAGCAAACAAAGACAGGAATATTCATGGCTTCACGTTGTTCCATGTGGCTATTACCGCGAGGAGTGTGACCGGACAGCAAATAGTGCGGGTTTCTCAATGGCAACTAACCTAACATGCGGGGGAAAAGACGCGGCAGCATTGCGCACAGGTTGGATGCTTTTGTCCTGTCGGATAGGGAATATCAAGATAATCCACAGTAGCAGTAAATTCGAACGCTGGTTGAAAAGGATTAACACGAGATAAAGGGTTTGATAAAAATATTTTATTAATCGCTCGTGGTTATTTTATGAGATTAGTATTGCCGTTTTGTATAGGCTTTCTCTGTTACTTATTTTATTACTCAAGTCAGGTATGGAGACCGATGTATGCCTATAAGTACACAGGATTTTATGCGAGTGAATGGGTATTATGACGAGCGGGTAAAAGGAAATATTACAGATAAAGTCATCCAAAAAATAATTAAATAAAATCGCTTCTGCGCAAACGGGAAAAGTTCCCCAGAAGTTTGTCTTTATGACTGTCTTGACCTTATTAAGCGTTATATAAAATACCTATACGCTGCGAAATACCTCTCTATTACACTCCACCTCTGATAATGATAGTCTTAGAATAATGAATAATGATCTTAAATCTCAGTATATTACTGATAATATCAATGTTTATTGTCTAATAAATAACTGTTCTTATTATGAATTTATTTCGTATTATTTATCTCTATTAATAGAACCATATCATCATCAAATGAGAAATTCTCATGATTCTATGTCATTAATACAGGCAGGGGAGTGTCTTGGTAATGTTTTACAGATAAATATCAAAAGATTGTCTGAAGCATGCAGGTACTATGATCCTTTGATTTTTTCTGATGCTAAGGTAGCCGTTTCTGTTCAAAAAACAACACTGATACCACCTGATTCTGTGAGAATTGTGAAAAATGACTATAATTGCATTACAGCAAGGGAAAGTGTCACCTTTATTGATATGTTTTCTAAGGTGTTTGACACCATCTCATCACCTGTTAATGAAATAATAGTAGAAGCTTAGGTAATTTTATATGTTAAAAATCATTGTATCTGTCCGACTCCATTGTAGGTTGAACATATTATAAAAATCGCTATGACTGTTGATGAGACTATTACCTCTTTAATAAGTATTTTGCCAGAGTTTTCTACTTTTCTCTTAATTAAAAAGGTAACAGCACCTTCGACGAAAATGATATTGAATGATTTTATCGGTATGGATATATCTGTTTCTGATGTTGAAAAAGTAAATTATAATATATCATCTTACTCTCGTGGTATTGCTTCGATATCCTACAGTCAATCAGATTTTTCTTCTGAAAAAAAACGATAAGTGTACCTAAATATTTAACGATTAAAGATAATTATATTTATACTTATATAGATAATAAGTTATGGCGACTTTCAGAGAAAAATAACAAACTGTATGCAATAAGAGATAATGTCTCATTTAGAAAAAGTTATGATGAGAGCTTAGAAACCTGGCATATTCACGAACAGATAGAAAATTTTTATGAGAGTGAAAATGACCCTTTTATAATATGTTTAAGATAAGGGGACGACGAGGTAATAACCTGTTTTTTTGTGCAGTCGTCTAGAAAAGGATAATGATTTTGGTCATGATGTCTCATCTTCTTCAAATTTGAGAGCGGATGAAATAGATTCAGTTGATACTCATCAGTTTACTAGTAGTGAAGAAGAAATTATTAATAAACTTGATATTGGTATGATAATAAATTCCTTTTGTGTAGATAAAATAACTTTTTTTGATGACTAGGTGATATATCGTATCCGCTCAGAGAATAAATTAACGTTAGATGTTTATCATGCAGTTGAAATAAATGGAAAACTAGTGACAATTCAATCAATTCGCATTTATAGTAATCATATTTCTTGTCGGGTTTATGATATGAATGAGAAGCATTTATCTTATCGAGTTGAGTTTTACAAACATAAGTGGATTTTTTAACCATCAACGTCTTTATTTATTTTAAATGAATTAAATAGTGCTATAACTCATTATGTTAGTAATGGTGATTTTATTGATGGTGACATATTAACACAATTGTCAGTTTCTGGCCATCATGGTTTTCAAGTGGATAATGATGATTATATTTATTTAATAATTAACAATAAACATGAATTTGAATTTCATATAAAAAAAATAAAAGATGGGCGACTTTTTATTACTAGTTAATATAATCAACTTCACATATCCCGTGCCGAGGTTGAGTGGGGACATGCCATACTTGATGCACAAGAGGTTATAGATGATGTAGCTCTGTACTCGAGTAAAAGTTGGAGCACTAATAAGGGTAGTCTATTGAGTTATCATTGGCGGCTTTTTCATATTAATGCAAAGAGCCATAATTATATCCAAAGTGATTTATTGGGCTTTCAAGTAGATGTTTTCATAAAAATTAAATATACACCAAATGATTTTGACAGCTTGATAGAACCGTCAGATATACAATAAAAAGAAGCTACATTATGTAATGATAATGGTCATGTCTGGACATTTCAGACTAATATGTATGAACACAATAAATATAGCATTACATTTATGCCATGGAATGATAGATATCTTAATGTATACAGTTTTTCAGCGAAAAAAGAGAAGACTGAATATAATGAGCCGGTTCATTTATTTGATAAAAATATGCAAGAGTTAAACTCTGATACAGTACCTTATAGAGAAAGCAATGAAGATAAAATAGAGTTTATGAAAAATTTACTTAAACACAATGGCAGGTTTCTTGATATTACCATTGGCTATTATCCCAAAGTGAATTTTTGGGAGTCTAATATAATTAAACAAAGAATTTTAAGTATAGATGTTGTTTTCTTAGAAGAAGACATCATATCTATTACATAGTGAATTAGTATAGAAGGAGAGCAAAAAAATTTTTTTGACTAAAAAAAGTTGTTAAAGACTTTATCATTGAGCCTGTTAACAGTGCACCACTAGAGTCTGTAACTAGAAAGAGAACACGAAGATAAAAACATTAAAAAAGAAGATATCCCAGATACCTGCTTTTTTAGTACTAGCTACGTTCTATTTAAATAGATGTATTAATAACCATAAAGGTTCACGGAAAATAGTGTAGTGAGCTATACTGCGATAGGTTTTTCCCAACTCTTTTATTACTTTATTGATATTACGGACAATACTCATCTTCTTATTCCTACGCTTTCTTGAATCTTAGTGATTGGTGAACGTGTTGAAGTTAACGCTAACGTTTTCGAAAATGGCAACGATTTTTTTGATCAGTTCCATTTTTTTCAGAGTCATTTTTTATTTTTCTGTAATTTTCTTCACACTATTAGTGATACGCTGGCTGGCACCGTAGGTCAACTTTTTTTGAAGCTAATCACAAAAAAATGGATCTGCGGTTTTCCGTGCATGAAACACCGTTCTGTTTTGTTAGATGATAGATAAATTGTCTGGATTATCAGTTGAAATATACTGCCCAGAAGCAGGATAATCCCCCCCCCTGTTTCTCCTCCGAACTGCCAGATACACATGTGATGCGCCTCGCAAGCTAATCGTTTGTGTACAAGATGCGTTTTTCAATGAAATTTTGCCCCGCTGAGCGATATTTTCATGTAAAAATAATAGGGCTCCATCTCACAACGTACAAAAGCCAGCTAAGCACAACAGGGAGAACTCAGTTAGGTCATTATTAAACATATCCTAAGGAAAGCATGGAAATCTTTTTTACCATTCTGATTTTAACCCTGATGGTATCACTATCAGGGGTTGTTACACGTATTTTACCCTTCTAAGTTCCGCTGCCTTTAATGCAAATCGCTATCGGGGCCATTTTGGCCTGGCCCAGTTTGGTTTGCATGTCGATTTCAATCCCCAGTTATTTATGGTGCTGTTCATCCCTCCGCTGCTGTTTGCCGATGGCTAGAAGACGCCAACGCGTGAATTTATCAAACACAGTCGTGAGGTTATTGGTTTGTCGCTGGTGCTGATCACCGTTGCGGGTATTGGCTGTTTGATTC
The DNA here is from genome assembly GCA_051305815.1 of Candidatus Malihini olakiniferum. Lineage (GTDB taxonomy): Bacteria > Pseudomonadota > Gammaproteobacteria > Enterobacterales > Enterobacteriaceae > Symbiopectobacterium > Symbiopectobacterium olakiniferum_B. Next base: position 30,475 of record JBPPLV010000007.1, on the reverse strand, counting down.
ACTGGATGATCCCTTGCATGCCTCTGGTGGCCGCTTTTGCATTGGTTGCCGTGCTATCGTTGACGGATGCAGTGGCGTTATCGGGAATTGTTAGTGAAGATCGCATTCCGAAAAAGCTAATGAGCATCTTGCAGGGCGAAGCACTGATGAATGATGCTCTTCGGCCTGATTTCGTTAAAATTTACCGTCTCTGTAGCGATGGGCACCATGGTATTTACCGTTTCTGGCGTGACTCCTGGAGCTCTTTCAGGTGGCGATAGGCGGTCTGTTGGTGGGGGTGGGAGTAACCTGGCTTTACAGTAAACGCTGTGCATTATCAACCGCTGGAGTGGTGATGACGCTGCTACCCAGATTGTGTTGCTAATGTTACTATATTTTGCTTCTTACCTGATTGCGGAAAATATTGTTTTATAAGGTATTTTATCCTCCGTGGCGGCAGGTATGACAATCATTCACTCCAACGTCATCAGCAACTCGCGCTGGTAATGCGACTACGTGCCAAAGCTCTGGTCGATGCTGGAATTCGTGTTTAACGGCATGGTGTTTATCATGTTGGGGCTGCAAGTGCCTGACATTTTGGAAACCTCCATCACTCAGGCGTAACTCGATCCGATCGTCTAAACCTGGATGCTGTTTACTGATATCGACATTATTTATGGCGCATTACTGTTGCTCCGTTTCTGCTGGCTGTGGTTTATGGAATATTACAGCCGCCCGTTTCAGAAAAAATGTCCTATGCTGTTTGCTCAGTACAGCACGTGTTGAAATATGGATCGCTTCGTTTTTGGCATACGCGGTGCGATTCCGTCGCTTCTTATATGACGGTAAGGCGTTCCCTTCTCGTTATCAGTTGGTGTTTATTGCCACTGGAATCATTCTGTTTTCGTTTCTCTGTGGGGTGTTAACGCTGTCGCTGTTGCTACGCGGTATTACGGTAGTGGAAAATCCCCTACAAGAAAGAAGAGCATATGGCGGCAGATCGGGAAGAAAATATTAACGAGCAAGTGGTACGTGAGGTGAGCGCCCGATTGATTGGTAATTTGCGGCGTCGCGTCGTGGGTGAGAGCGATCTGGAACACAGTCTGGAGATTGGAAATCTCAAGCGCCGTTTCCGCCTGGCTGCCGTTACCGCAGAGCGAAGTGAGCTTTATCATTTGCGTGCTACGCAGCAGATCAGTAGTAAAACCCTGATAAAAATGCAGCACGGCCTCGATTTTCTTGAAGCTGTGTTAAGCGAAAAAGTTTAATTCCATTCTTGTTTACCTGATGCAATTTCACGATAGTTAACCTGCATCATCACAGCGTTCTTTACTTATCCTGTTCGCTTCCGTCTATACCACAATTTGTGGGAAGGCCCCACGATCGCGGAAAAATCCTACAAAATCTGGCTAATTGTCAGCATTGTAAACTACTTGTCATTACATGATAATGATTGTTATCATCTTATGATGCGTTGACGCATAAGAAGCCGCCAGACAGGTTATTGCCTGTGTTAGAGTGGCTCTGATCTTGTTGTCCTGAATCGGTCACACGTCATATGTGTGTTGTGGTGTATGCAACCATCGCTTTAACAGAGGGAAAACTATGCGGTTTTAGTGGTCGACGACGACTCAGTATTGTGCCATTTGCTTGATGCAAAGCTGCACTTACATGGTTATGTCTACAGTATCATTCACGATGGCGGGCATGCGCTAAAGGCCATTAAGGATGACATTTATGATGTAGTTCTGTTGGGCAAGGATGCTGCCGACAATGGATGGCTTTAGCATTTTGCGTGAACTGCAAGGGTATCACCATCCTCCTATCATGCTACTTTCGGCACTGGATCACGATGTGGATCGTGTGATGGGGCTTGAACTGGCCGCGGAAGATTTCTGAGTAAACCTTTTAATTTTAATGATTTGCGTTTGTGCTTAGAGATTATGGTGCGCAGAGGAAAACCGCAGGATACACCGTCTTTATTGCTCACTTTTAAAGATCTGCAACTTGATCGTTTGAAACGGGTTGCATGGCGAAGTGGTCAGCGAATCGATCTGACTGATAAAGAGATCAAATTGCTGATCATTTTGATGGAAAACCCCAGGCGGGTGATCACGCAAACGCTGTTGCTAGAGCGAGTTTAGGGATATCACTGCGATCCGCAGATCAAACTGATCGATGTCCATATGTTCAATTTGCGCGCCAAGATCGATAAAGGTTTCTCTCGGCTGTTGATAAAAACTTTGAGATCAATGGGTTATTCCATCGGTGCAGTGGAAAAGACGGATGCCGCGCAGCGCACACAATTGTCGGATGGCTTCATGAAAAAGTAACTGATTACATTCATCTTTTTCAAAGATGAATGTTGAAAAATGCGTGTTTTCTCTGATGATTTTGAATCAAGATATTAACGAAGCGGCTCCTGCCATTAACCTTGTTTCTTAGGGAAATAAAAAAAGGAAGTTAGAAAATATTAACATTAAGAAATTATTATTTACCAAAGGTAATATAAGCTACGTCTATTCTGGCGTAGCGGGTGTTATTAATGCATCTTAATGAAAATTAGTGCTTATTTATTTTGTCCCATCTGATCGTACAGCATCCGTTATCTACCAATGAATATAGCAGTATTTGTGCTCCTGATACTCAATACGCATTTTTGTCTTTTTCCAGTTCCCCTTTCGATGACGTTCATTGACATATCAATTAACAGTAATGAAAAACTGACAGGGGTATAAAAATGAAATCATGGCGAACCTGGCCGGTAACGCTTGCGCTGAGAGCTGCAATTTGGGGTATTGCGCTCGGTGGCGCAGCATCGATAACGGCTGTTTCAACAGCGACACAGGAATTTCATGTAACAGCCGGAAGTCTGGCTCAGGCATGAAACCAATTGGCGCAGCAATCTGGCGTTCTGTTGTCTTACGATCCGACCTTGGCCGAAGGTAAACAGAGCAGCGGATTACAAGGGCTCTATGAGGTGGAGCAAGGTTTGCGCAACTGTTTACTAACAGTGGTCTGCGTGCCGAGCGCCATACTTGATGGCAGCATTTCCGTTGTGGCACAGCACGCGGCACAGACAACAGCCGCAGTGCCAGCGTATAATGTGATAAATCGTTATCACCACACGCCTAATACAGCGTTAAAGCTGGATGTACAGGTATCTGAAACGCCACGTGCGATGTCCGTAGTAACACAGCAACAGATGGGGAAAAACGTGGCGCGCAGAAGGTCGATCAGGCACCGCTATAGCCCCCCGGGGCGCTGACGTCCTATTATGGACCGGATAACAAAGCGGATTGCTTTCCATACGTGGTTTCAAAGAATCAGTCACGCTTCCAGAATGGGCTGGCTGCCATTAATAAAAACGCTTATTTCATTCAGCAATTTTAAGCCTTTGGTGTGGAGCGGGTTGAAATTCTGAAAGGGCCGGCTTCCGTGCTATATGTGCAAAATCCGGCGGGAGGCTTGGTCAACATGACCTCTAAGCGTCCGACGCGCTTACCTCAGGGGCAAATTTCGCTGGATTATAGTTCCAATAATTATCGTCAATTGGGCATCGATATTACTAGCCTGCTTAACGATGATGGCACTGTGCTTTATCGTGTCATAGGGTTGGCGCGTGGTACCTCGGGTGAAATAGATCATGATAAGAGTCATCATTTCTATCTGGCGCCCAGCATGACGTTCCTGATGGGAGATGACACCGAACTGACGGTGTTGGCAAGCTACATGGATACGCATTCTGATGTCACCAGCGGCTTTAAGCTGCCGCATGGCACGCTGCACAATACACCGTTTGGGAAAGTGGGTTGCAGAACATTGCTGGGTGCGCCCGGACTCGATCGCAATAACACTCGCCAATTTACTTTGGGCTATGAGTTCACCTACCGTATTAACGATACCTGGATGTTCCACCAGAACACCAACTACAACTATCTGAATATGGATTTGCGCACTGCTTATGCTTCCTATCAGGTTAGTAAGTGTGAGGCTCAGCGGGGTATAGTTTACCGAGACGGTTTTACACAAAAAATGGGCGACAGATAACCGTATGGCAGGGGAGTGGCAATGGGGGATGTGGAAAATACGTTGCTGTTGGGGGTTGATTATCGTCGTATCAATTCACAAAGCCGCGATGGTGATTTCTACGGTATTGGTGCCATCGATATGTTTACCCCGATATATGGCAATTGTAGTGCTGCTGCTCAACGACTTATCTTCTCACCGCACCGAACGCCACCAAATCGGTTATTACGTTCAGAACCAGTTCCGCTATGACGATTGCTGGATTGCCTTGATCGGTGGTCGTTAATATAAGGCGAAATCGCGCGATCCAGAATCTGACCAGCGGCGCATATACCCGTAAGGATGATGACAAGTTTACTAAAACTGCTGGGTTGATATACCTATTTGATAACGTCTTTTACCTTATATTAGCTATGCATAATCCTTATATGCCGGTTGCGGGTGTCGATGGCAGAAATAACCTTACAAACCGTCAACGGGCAAGCAGACTGAAGTTGGAATGCAGTATACGTCGCACGGCTTCAACGGCTACGCGACCGTCGCCCTGTATAATCTGGTTCAGGATAATGTTCCAACCACCTATCCTGACCACCTTGACGTTTCGACGAAAACTGGTGAAGTTCGCTCTCGCGGTATCGAGTTGGAAATGAGTGGTGAGGTGGCTCGTAGCTTGACGGTGCTGGTCAACCATAACTATGGAAAAGTTGAAACCACCAAATCGCTTAATCAAGCTGAAGTTGGCAAATACTTTGTTGAACAACCATTACAGCAAGTCCGGTTGGGTGAATTATACGTTCCAGGGATGCTCTCTGGCTTATCCGTGGGTACCTGGATGCGTTATGTGGGCAACTCATATGGTGACTCAACGGAAAATCCTGCTCTGAAAGCCCCAGCGTATACCCTGTGGGATGCAATGATTACCTATGGTTTCACTAAAGATTGACGCCTGCAGGTTAATGCAAACAACCTCAGCAACCGTGAATATGTCAGCATGTGAAATTACTGGTGTTACTACAGTGAAGGCCGTGTCTTCAATGCTAATCTGAGCTATCTCTGGTAATTGTGGGAGCGATGACTTTCATCAATGATAATGAAATAATTTTCATTATCATTAAATGAGACACAACGGTGAAAGGTCACGTGGCTACCTATACTGACTCCGTTGAATCCTCGGCAGTACAGCGAATTTATCACGAGCATCATGTCTGGTTGCAGGCGTGGCTGCGTCGTTGTTTGGGATGCTTACAACCACCAACTGCATGAACCTCGCTCCTGACTGACTACGATTGCCCTGCAGATGCTGGCGGAACAGCAGCTTAAGGTGGAGCCTTCTTTAGAGCAGCATGCGTGGCAGCATGTCGAACAGATTCATACCCGTTTTCATTCCGTCGATAAAAACGGTGACTTCCAATATATTGAGCCGCCGGGGAACTGAACGGCACCACCTGTTAAAACTGTTGGCGTTGATAACATTGTTAGGCGGTGGCGCCTATAGCGTTCCCTGGGAAACCTATGCCGCGGATTACCGCACCGCCATAGGAAAAACCGTCGCTGGGTTTTGGTGGAGAGGATGACACCTTAGGACCGATTCGGCTCTCAAACGCCACGCTTAAAATGGGAAATTGCCTCACTTCGACTGCTCAAAGGGGAGTGCATACTGGAAAGTGGAGCGCCTTACCCGTTACAATTTTCCACACCACAGGGTGGACTGACGCTTAATTTACCTTGTCGGTTTAATGTGCGCTGCGATGAACGTGAAAGTACGTTGGCGGTATTGCAGGGGGGTATTGCTCCGCCCTGTGAAGTAATCACATACGGCTGTGCGCGTTACCGACGGGCAACAAGTCACCTTTACTGATGCCATGAGTCAGGCTCCGCAACCGGTGCAGGGTTTCCGTCAAAGCTAGCTGGATGGTGTGTTGCTGGCGGATAATATGTGACTGGATACCTTGATGCTTGAATATTCGCGCTATCGCACAATGGTTACTTTCCGCTGGATAACAAGGCGGCGGCTTTGCGTATTTCCGGCGTCTTTCCCTTACAGGACGATGAACGTTTTCCAGCGCTCTGACTTGAATCCTGCCCATTATGGTCGAACGACATTTTTCCTGGTGGATTAACCTGCGCGCCCGCTAATCCCTTCTGGTTTTTCATACTAAAAACGCTAAGAATAGTAAGGGGTAAAAGCAGATTCATGACTGGGCTTGTTTCATGCGATTTCCCTCATGCTGCTTTTCTCATACAAAGAGAATAATGCGAAACCAAGTGCTATTCTTAGTGTCGTGGGTACGCTAGCAGGCCTGATCATTACGCATACAGGATGTCGTCATGCAGTTATTGAATTTAAATCAGGCCAGATGGCTGAGTCTGTGTTTCATGTTTGGGGGATTGCTGCTACTGTTGTCACTACGGCTGTTAACGTGTTTTGTTGCCGGTTTTTTGGTATATGAAATCGTCAATTTTCTGACACCTTATTTTCAAAAAATTATCAGTGGCAAACGTGCGCGCTGGGTGGTAGTGGCGATCATCAGTACGCTGGTGGTGAGTGTGCTAAGCCTGCTTTTTGGCAGCCTGACTGGGATCGTGATGCAGGAAATGCGCGACACATCGGCATTTAATACGCGTATTGGCTTGATTCTCAATGACGTACAGCGGCACATCATGGTTTATTTACCTGGTTATTTACCCGTCAGTGTAGAAGAGCTACAGCACGAGTTTATGCGCTGGGTGCATGAACATATCGTGATGCTGCAAACCATGGGCAAAGATTTTCTGCACGGTTTTGTCACTATGTTAATTGGTATGGTTTTGGGGGCGATTGTTTCGTTGTACAACGTGCAAGAGGATACGGAAAAACCGCTGCTAAAATCAGAACTGATGCGACGTGTCTCGTTACTTTCTATGTCTTTTCGCAATATTGTGTTCGCCCAGGTAAAAATCTCCTCGGTTAACACTATTCTCTCAGCCGTATTTATTCTGGGTGTCTTGCCCTGTTTTGGCGTGCATCTACCGTTTGCCAAGACGCTGTTGGTGCTGACTTTCATCTTTGGCTTGATACCGGTGATTGGTAACCTGATATCCAACTCCATCGTGTTTATTTCCGGTTTATCAATATCCCTGCCAGTCGCGTTGGCGGCACTGGTTTATCTAATGTTGATTCATAAACTGGAATACTTCCTTAATGCACAGATTGTTGGCACCCGTATCAAGGCGCACGCTTGGGAAATCTTGCTGGCAATGCTGGTGTTTGAAGCGGCGTTTGGCATTCCGGGTGTGATTGTTGCACCGATTTACTATGCCTACCTGAAAAGTGAATTGAAGGAAGCAGCGCTGATTTGAGTCACACAAAGAATAATGTCAGCCCGTGAATGCGGGCTGACAGAAAGGATTAACGTTCGGAAGTCGAAATCCGAGGTTCAGTGGCTTGCGGTTGTACGCCCAGAAGGTTATTGTCCCGGCACTGTTCATATTTCCAGCCAGTCAACTCTGCCGCGACGGCTCTTAGTGTGCACTGGCACATCGGAGATAGTGCCACCAGCCTTGATACGCGTAATCTCTTCCAGCAGAAAGAGTGGTTTTTACGATCAAGTTTCATTTGCGTGGTGTAATAGATTGCCACCAGTGCCAGTTAGATAACACCCAGCGAGAACACACCGACAATCGCCAGCACGGCGCTTTCAGGTTGTTCGGCATGATCGAAAAACAAAATCGAACTAAGTCAGGGTCTGCCCATGGCAAGCATAATCACTCAACGCACCACTTTGCCTGCGAAGGTCATTGCTCCTGCATATATCCTTCACGACGGCGGCCCATCAGCACTTCATCCACATCGATCAGGGAGGTGTAAACCGTCCAGGGAATGTAATAGATACCGCCAGTACTTTAACCCGAATACGGCTGTGATACCGAACAGCACAGCGATAATGGCCCTTCAGAGCAGTTGGTGAAGTAGAGTGTGGCGTAGGATGATACGCTCACGATCATCATCAGAGTCAAACGGAACGGATGCGCAAAGCCCATTTTCACATAGATACCGATGAATGCCGCAGTGGAGATGAGCTGCATGATAGAGATGAAGCTGTTCAACTGCGAGACCAGCGCCGTGTTTTGCTTTAACCCTAACACAATGAAATAGGTGAAAGCAGAAGAGAATAATCATTCAGCGCTAAAACTGAACAGATACATTCCCAGATGCTTGCGGAAAATACGCAAACGGAATGTGGAAAGCATGTCTACGCTCAGTTTCTTCAGCGTCTACCAAAGGTAGGCCGTTTTTTTCATGCACTAGTTCATTCAATGGGTGTTCCCAGAACGTAGTGTACAGGGTAATCATTACTGCACACATGATGAACCCATAGGTTAGGCCGATATAAAAGAATGGCGTGGCAGAGTCTTTACCATAGATGACGATAAACTAGCCGGGGATAAGGGTTGCCAGGAAGTTAGTCAGCTTGCCGAAAATCGCTTTAGAACCAGTCAACTTGGAGCGGATCTTGAAATCTTGCTGCATTCCGGTCGCCAGTGTTTCGTATGGCACCATAAATGGAGGTGTAAATCAACTCAAATAGCACATAGGTTGCCATGTAGTACCAGAAACAGAAGCCGATGACCCACACAACGGATAGACCACCACCAATGGCACATTCAGCAGAATAAAGAAACGGCGACGCCAAAACAGGCAACCTAACAAGGTATTATTAAATTTATCAATGATATAAAAAATAACAGGATTGCTGATGGCATCGATGATGTTGGTAACGGAAAAAATGGATGTTGCTTCAACCAGCGTAAGTCCACAAAAGGTGATATAGAAATACATCAGCCATGCCCGCTGCCAAGCAGGTTTGCGCTGCCGTAGCAGAACGTGTGCTTAAAGGAGATAAGTTTACTTATGATCATTTTTCCTAAATTTTTAAAAACATATTTCATTTTTTATGAACCTATATTTCTAAAATTTGCTCTATTCATATAAAAGTGAACTGACGATCACGCTTTTAGGGTGATTTAATGACAATTTGTCAACTTGATCATGAAATAACATTTTCTAATTTGACCGTAATTTTTTGATTAAAATTCTTATTTATAAGCACGTAATGCGATAATTTATTATCGCAACACAATAAATTTTGTTTTTTATCTCCTTCTATTTGAAGAACTTCTGACGCTATTAACTGCTAAAAAAGGTGATCATCATCATAAAAACAGATGAATACTGATAACTGGCATTTCATTGAGGAAAGCGGCCTTCAGGCTGCGTGCTAGCAAGAAATACGCATACTGGGAACTATGAGCAGGAAAGGAAGAAAAAATACATCTATCGCACATGATACCATGTGTCGCAGTTTCTATCAAGATCGCAAGCATTTTTACTCACCAACTGATACCATCAGATGACAGAATTCGTTGCTGTCTGGGAGCAAAGAAAATAACATAGTCTTTTAATCTAATTAAAAAACTCTATGCCAATAATAATAAACTGGATGTAGTGCTGGCATAAAAAGTGGTGCACGGCACGGCGGAAGTGCTTATCTGCCATGCAATCGCTAATATAACTTAACCTACAAGGTAGCCGAGATAGACCAGAAATGAGTAACTGCCGTTCAGTATCCTGACCTCATGGTTTCATAAGGTACAACATCCTTCACCAGTTTCACCCCTGCTGCCTCCTAATGCGGATCTACCCAGTGTAAAGTGATCCTCCACAACCCACTGAATATAGTGATCGCAGGCAACAGCGTAGGGATCTTCGACGCCGACAGCCTTCTGACATGTCGTTTAGCGTTTGTGCTGTGGTGGCTGGTACCATGCGATCCACTATGGTAGAGGGAAAGGCAACTTCACGATCAATCCATGCCGCCAGTGCGGGAGAAATCAGCCAGGCGAAGTCAAGCACCGCGCGTTGGGCTACCTTGCCGTTTTCCCCCTTTTCCAACACGGTAAACAGGTGCTGCTGCTCACGCAGCGCTAAAATCAGTGTCACATCGCTGAATAGAACTACTTTGCACAGCCCTAATCGCCGCCTTCCTGATTGAGTACGCGGTGAGTCAGTAGCGCTTGATGGGCACGGTGGAAGGCACCAAACCTGATATGTACAGTGCATGGACGTAAGGTACTGCGGTCATAACGAGGAATATCGACGCTATCTGGCATGGTTACAGTAGCAATATTTTTCTTTTTATCAGTTATTTATTTTTTTGCAGGTGATCATCAGCTAAAGATGGCTGCGATTTTGCACCGGTGCAAATGGTGGACTCGGGAGGGGAAAACTTATGCTCGTTTCTTCTAACTTATCGCATTTTCTTCTAGCTGTAGCTCAGTCGCAGAGATTTTTATCTGTTATTTTAGGAAGATAAACACAATCTACTCGTATTGAAAGGTCTGCGCGATGAAACTGGAATCCCTCGTGTGACACCATGGCTACACCTCGTAAGCAACCACCAAGTCTGCTGCCGTACCGATTTACCAGACAACATCTTACACGTTCGATGATACGAAGCATGGCGCTGACCTGTTCGATCTTAAAGTGGCTGGCAATATCTACAGCAGCATCATAAACCCAACCAACACGTTGCTGGAAGAGCGTTTGGCCGCGATTGAAGGCGGCGGTACACTGTGTGGCGTTCTCCTCTGGTATGACGGCTATCACCTATGCGCTGCAAGCGCTGACGCAGGTGGGTGACAATATTGTCAGCACCAGCCAACTGTACGGTGGCGCCTACAATCTGTTTGCGCATACGCTTCCGCGTCAGGGTGTATTGAAGTACGCATGTTCTCTGCTAAGGATTTCACTGTGCTCGATAGATTTATTGACGATCGCACCAAGGTGTTATTCTATGAAACCATTGGCAATCCGGCGGGCAATATGGTTGATATCGCACAGATTGCTGCCATCGCCCATCGACATGATGTGCCGGTGATTGTTAATAATACAGTGTAACGCTGTGCTGTGCCGCCCGTTTGAACACGGTGCCGATGCCGTGTACATTCCCTGACCAAGTATATTGATGAGTATGACACCATTTGGTGGCGCTATCATCGATAGCGGCAAATTTGACTGGGTTGCCAACAAGGCCCGCTTCCCGCTGCTCAGCAAGCCCGACCCCTCTTACCACGGCGTGGTGTAAACCGAGGTATTCAGCCCGGCGGCGTTTATTGGCTGCTGCCGTGTCGTCCCCCTGAGAAATACGGGTGCGGCGCTGTCGCCTCATAGTGCTTTTTTGTTACTACAAGGATTGGAAACGCTCAGTCTGCGCGTTGAACGCCATTGCAGCAATGCAGGCGCTGGCGGGTATCTGTCGTCTCATCCGTGGTTACCTGGGTAAACTATGCAGCCTTACCGGATAGCCCGTATAAAACGACCTGTGACAAAATCTTTGGCGGAAAAGCGTCCGGGATTATCAGCTTTGGCATTAAGAGCGGCAAAGTGGCTGGTGGTCATTTTATTGATGTGTTGCAGATAATCCTGCGACTGGTGAACATTAGCGATGCCAAATCACTGGCGTGCCATCCGGCCACGACCACGCACCGTCAGCTAAATGCACAAGAGTTAGCACTTGCAGGCGTGAGTGAAAATCTGGTGCGTATCTCCGTCGGGATTGAGCGATATTGACGATATTACTGCGGATGTATCACAGAGGCTGGAGGCTTCATAGCGGAGGGGGTAACAAGGCAGATTGTTATTCTAAAAATAATGATTTTTAAATTACCATGCATAATACGTTGATAGTATTATGAATATTGTGTAAATCAGGAAAGGTTAGCATCCATCTGCAGTGCAGCAGTATCAACCGGTTACTGAACTTCATCTGGTATTTCTGGCAGTGCCAGCGCTTCTAACGGCTGTGCGGGTTTCTGCGCGCCGTTGATTTTGGTTGGCATACCTGAAGCGTTCTGATGGCGTTATCCACATCGCTGGTGTTCACGCTCGCGTCAGCAACCACCTTGCTGACTTTTGCGGTAATGCTGATGGGGGCGGAGAGTCTGAGTGAAACTCTTCAACGGTACGAGACGGCGGATCGTGCACCTCAACGTAGCTGGACCATCTGGTTCAACGGTGTCTTTTACCGGCTCATTGATAAACTGAACACGGGTGCTAACCAGCACGTTATTGAACAGATATTTGATGTCATTAGCGCCCAGATATACGCAACCTTGGCTTACGTGAAGGCCGATACCAAAGTTGGTATTGCCGTGTATCGCATACCGATTGCCGATATAGAGTGCATAAAGCCCCATCGGGTTATCCGGGCCTGCTGGGTAGAATTTTGGTAGGTGCTCGCCGCGTGCTACATATTCAGCATGCATTTTGGCCGTTGGCATTCAGGTCGGGCCAGCTTTTTTTGCGTTGTACGCTGGTGGTCCAGTTTACTGGGATATCTTTACCCAGCTCACCGATACCAATGGGCAATACGATGACGGTTTTGCTATCTTTCGTATAGCAGTACAGGCGCATTTCGGCGCTGTTGATAACGATGCCTTCGTGCGGCGCATCTAGCAGGTCAACTGCTGCGTAACAATCATCTTGCTGCCCCGGTTGCGGCAGGTAGACATCCACATTAGGGCTGGCTTCCAGCAGGTTTCTCAGCCCATTTGGTACTAGGAAGCGAACGTTTACAACGGTAGCGTGCTGTCCGTTGGAATGGTGATTTCCAGGTTATCCCCGATTAGACGGCTATTAACTAGTGGCAGCGGATAAACAACGGCGAATGCTGATTGACTAAAAGTAACAGCGGCCAGAAGGGTGGTTAAGATCGCGTGAATACTTATCTTCATATCTTTATTGAGTGTGTGATGCCCGAGAGCTATGGTGTCGGTTTTTGTTAGCGGTTGAACCGCCCGGATGCGCATTATATGGGCAGAACTGCCTCGGCAGGAAATAGCATGTGCAATGAATCATATTTTTTGCTTCTGTGATGCAATAAAAAGGGGAGTAAATCCCCTTTTTATTGCATTAAACCACGAATTAAATGAAACGACTCAGGAAGGCTTAAGTGCGCGGATGTTACGGTGTTACCGGCACATTATCCGGGCGGCCTTGTTCTACCACTACACCTTGATCCATAAAGATCACCCGATCGGCTGCTTTGCGTGCAAAACCGATCTCATGAGTGACGACGATCATGGTCAAGCCTCGCTCTGCGAGAGATCGCATGGTAGCCAGCACTTCACCGACCAGCTCTGGATCGAGTGCCGAGGTGGGTGCATCAAATAGCATCACTTTCGGGCGAATAGCCAGCGCGCGCAATGGCGACGCGCTGCTGCTGTCTGCCAGAGAGGTAGCGCGGATAAGCATCTGCTTTTGTTACAGCCCTACACGTTTTAACAGCTCCATGGCATAAGTCCGCGCTTCATGGTAGTCCTGTGTATGCACGCCACCGGTGCTTTAGTGATATTTTGCAGCACAGTCATGTGGGGATAGAGGTTGAACTACTGAAACACCATGCCAATGTAGCTGCGCTAGCGTGCAATTTCGCGTGCCGACAGTGCATAGAGTTTCTCACCGCGCAATTGATAGCCCATCTACCTATTGCCCATCATGAGTAGCCTTCATCCATCTCTAATATTTATGGACGTTTTTTTGCCCGCACCAGTGGAGTTTTTTCGGAGTTTCCGTCACGGCGGAATGCTGATTGCTCATTAAGACGCCTTCTCGCTGGACGCACTGGTTTTAATGGGGGCGTGCGACGAGTTTCCAATGCCAGGCGGCGCTCACCACGGGAGTAATAGCGTTCGATGGCGGATTACCTAACGTTAAGCAGCGAAGTAATAAACAGATAACAAATCACCGCCACTATCAGCATCGGAATCACTTCAAACTTGCGATTATAGATAGCTTGTACTGAGTAAAGCAGATCATCCATGGCGATTAGATGACCAGTGAAGTGGCTTTGATCATGCTAATTAACTGGTTGCCGGTAGGCGGAACAATGGAGTGCATCGCCTATGGAATGATGATACGGTGCAACGCACGGCTGCGGCTCATACCGAATGCCTGTGAGGTTTCCACTTAACCGTTATCGACAGAGAGCAGACCGCTACGAATGATCTCTGCCATATAGGCTACTTCATTAAGTGCCAGAACGGCAATAGCGGCAGTAAAAGGTGTAATCAGATCGTTGGTGTTCCAACTTATCCACTCTAAGGTAAAAGAAATGCCCAGCGATACGCGTGGAAAGAGTGTGGAAAGGTTGTACCAGAAAATTAACTGAACTAGCAGCGACGTGTCGCGAAAAAACCAGATGTAAAGACTAGAAAGCCCGCTCAGCAAGCGATTGCTGGACATGCGGCCAATTGCCAGCAACAGTCCCACAATATAAAGCCGATAATCATGGCCACGACGGTAAGGCCCAGAAGCACGCCAATCCTTCGAGAGAACAGTTTTCTCGTTGAACCACTGATAAACCACATGCCATTCAAAGTTTTTATTGGTGCTGAAAGACCAAAGGACATAAAAAGCGATAACCAGCGTTAAGCCCCAGGAGAGCTGCTGGCTAAAGCGGCTGGGTGGCAGTGCTCTGGGCAACATTTTCTCAGTGTATCCACGACGAAAGAATACCTCTCAACGTTGTTGGCGGTGCAATAAACGGCTTCTAGAAAGAAACGTTGACTACTTGGCTAAATTGAAGCCTGGCGCAGGTAGGATATTGTCAGACAAGCGCCCTTTCTTCATGACAGCGGCATAGGTGCAGTTATCAAACAGTTGTTGATAGGCTGCTTGAATCACTGGCGTTAGGGCGGGAATCTCTGGTAGACACCGACCCTTGGTAGAGATCGTTAAAAACGTTGTGTTACCCAGTGCCCGTCAGTTCAAGCTTTCCATTGGTTTGTTTAACGAAATAGGTCAGCAGCGCCTGAGAGGAGGAGAAGGCATCGGCACTACCAGAAAGAACAGAAAGAATCGAGATGGGCTGGTCAGTGTAAGACTACACCGAAATGGCAGGTTTTCCGGCAGCAGTACAGGCTTCAGACTGCTTGACGATCACTTGTTCAGCAAGAACCCCCCGTCGGATATCACGGCAATACGCTTACCGCAGGTATCGTCCAACGTATTTATTTTTAAGGGTTACCGCTTTTCACTGCGAACACGACAAATTCACGGACAAAATCGTTTTTTCTTCTGACGTGCAGGGAAATCACCGATAGGTCCCCCAGCGCAAACTGGTAACGTCCAGATTGGATACCACGCAACAGGCTAGATAACCACTGACGGAAGCATGTTCGATTTTAACACCCAGCAATTCACCCAACGCTTTGGCGAAATCTGTGCTAGCCCCATCAAGAGAGTGTGTGCTATTAACGATCTAGCGAGGAGGGAATGAACCGTTATTGACGGCTTCAGCATGCCGGTTTTTTTCACATCATCCGGCAAGCGATCGTGCAAACTTTTGTCCAGGGTTTAGGTCGGTATGTCAGTGGCTAGCGTGCTTACAGAGAACAGTGAACCCACGAGTAGCGCAGTATATCCGAGTTTTTTCAGTGTCATGCTGTGTTCTCCTCTACCTTTTTTGGAATGCAGATGTCAGTGATGGTGGTGAAAACTATCCTTGTATTTCATGTGGTAAAAGTGGTGCAACAAAAAGGCGGTTAGTCAGTGCCGGTAAAACATCTCGAGAATAAGAAGTGCGTTTTGGATCGATATCAGCATAGACCAGCGTGGGCGTTTATGGTGTCTGGACTATAACAAAACTGAGCGGGTCCACGACCATGCTGTTACCGATATTTCGCACACCACACTCGTTAATCGCCATCACATAGGTGGTGTTTTCCAGAGCACAGGCGCGAACCAACAATTCCCAGTGCGTCTCTTTAGCGAAAGCGTCGTGGGGTGATAACATTGTTTTGCCACTCTTTATCTACTGCGAATTTTCCCAACGCAACTTTCATAGCAACCCCTATTATCTATCACTTAGTTAAGGTTCACATCACTACCGGCATGACTATGGGAACAGAGCTTCAGGGGTTAAGCATTCCTCCGTGATCTTCTGCGCATACAGTTCACGGGCGAAATCAGCGATCATCACTTTATTAACCTCAAAACTGTTGTCATTCCAGTTGGCGGGCAAATCCTGCGTGGTTCTACATAAATTATCCAGCAGCCACGGCATTGGTGTCCGCATACTTGATGCGTTTGTTCATCCACATGGCGTAAAATTGATCGATAACCTCGCTCAATGCTTGCGGTAGCCAAGGTGCTTTTGGGATATCTCGGGTTTAATGCCAAGAACGTGCATTCCTGGGTTGTAGCCCACTGTATGGAAGTAATCTAATTTAGCCTGACGGAAATCCCGCTGTAACTGGCGTAGCTCTGAATGCCAGCTGAAATACTTATCCAACATAAAACGGGTGAAGATGGCATCCAGTCCGTTATTTTCAGCAACGTGACCAGCGGCTGTTCGCCGGGAGCCGCTTCAATGCTTCCCGGTTGACCAAACTTGCCAAGCCTGTCTACGATCGGGTGTGCCTCGGTCAGATGGCCTGCATACCAATAAGCATCTTCGGTCTCAATCCCTTTACGACGCATTAGGACGCGTGTCCTGGTACTACCAGAGTCCTGCCAGCCAGTAACGCCAATACTTTTTCCTGTCAACTACGATAATTGGGTTAACGGGCTTTCTTTTGTTGTCAAAATGCAGCGCTGGCGGAACCCCCGCATCAAAAAAATGCGGGAGTGCCAGCAAACTTTCATCGCTACGCGCAGGGTTTTGCGCGCAGCGATGAAAGAGACTTCGCTTGCATCATAATGCGGGCTGTGAGATAAATCATCGGGCAACGTACCCACCCGATCGATCGCCAACTTAAAGCTTTTTGGTTTGATATCGCCCAAAGCGAGTGGGGTAAAACAATCTCAATCGCGTACTGGCAATCTAATTGTTATTGTCACGTTTTTCCCAGGTGAAAGCTAACAAATCCGCGTATGTCTTATTGTTTTTTTTGCTTACAATTGCGCATTTTTTATACATAATGCCAATTTTTTTAATATTAGATCGTTATTTGTACTGTGCACAATAAGATTTCTGTTATTGAACAAATTATTTTATATGACGACAAAAATTAATCCCAACTAGCTGGTAGGAATGCTTACCAACCCCACGATTCGAGGGATTGTGATGGATATCGCTGCATTGATTCGTGAAGAGAGCGTATCGCTATAGCCAGTTGCCGTAGGTTAGGAAACTGGCCGAAATATTGGGCGTCAGTCCAGCAACTATTTCGGCTGTCTGGTCTCAACTGCAGCGGCAGAAGGTGATTGCTGGACGCGGAAAAACCTGGATGTGGGTATGCGGGTAACATGTGTCATCTCGTACGGAACGTTTCGAGAAAATCAGCAATTTTGGCGACACGATATTATCTGATATGACGCTTTCTGCTCCCGATCTAGCGTTACTGCTAGTTTTGTCGCTCGCACTGCATCATGGTTTGTTAGCCCCTAATCTGAACAGCCACCAGCGCACAGCCATCTGGAACAGGTGGTGCGCCGCCATTGGCCTTATCCGGCTGAAGCGTTTATCACTTCGGATGGCGGGTTTGATGGTATGTATCTCGCATTGCAGGCACTGCTCTTTCCTGGATCGACAGTGGCGGTCGAAAGCCCCACAGCAGCGTGCTGGATATGCTCGATCATCTGGGCATGAATGCCATTATGGTGGAGTGTGATGTGCATGACCCTAAACCAGAGGCGTTAAAACAGGCGTTTCTGCAAAAGCCGACAGCGTTTGTTTTCCAGCCAAAAGCGCATTTGCATACGGGCGCAATGAACCATGAACGTCTGACCAAGTTGGCTGTGCTGCTTGCTGGACACGATAATGTGCTGATTTTAGAATGATGATGGCGTTGGTGAATTATCGACTCACCCGGCGATCAGCCTGGAACGCTACTATTCCGATCGTACGGTGCATATTCGGCCCTACTCTAAAGTCTATGGGCTAGATTTACGTTTGGCGGTGATATCAGGCAGTAAAACCTGCATGGGACAAATTTAATCCTTTCGATATTTTGGCACGGGATGGAGTAGCCGAACACTGCAAGGGAAGGGGCTCTGGCCGATTTATTGACGAATGCACAAACCCAGCAGAGCATTGCTCATGCGCAAGAGGTTTATCATCAACGACGGCAAGCGTTAGCAGACGCATTGGCACGACGATGAATCTATATTCATGAAAAACAAGGCATTTATATTTTGTTACCGGTGCTTTAGGAACGTTATGCTTTGGTGACACTTGCAGCACGCGGCATTTTTTTTCAGTCGGAAAGGCGGGCTGGAGTAAAAAACGGGCAATTTATTCGCTCAGCATCTGCCAACTGTCCAGATCATCTGGTGGAGCGTGTCGCAGAGGCTGTCAGTCAGATCTTTCGATAATGGGGCCCACGATATCCTCGACTCTCAAAGAGGATCTCGTCGGGTATATCGGCCTTATTCTTGTGTGTTCTTTTCTGCTTTGCCCGCCATTGTCGTCAGGAAATCAAAACGACGACACAGATCCTGTTCCGCTTCTTCATACAACCGGGCAGTCTCTTCAGGTATTTAAGTATTCGGCTGACGGAAACGTTGCTCTTTCAACAGCGTTGCGTTCAGGCTGCTTGATGGTAGACATGAATCCGTGACTAACGCCGGTTTGCCTTCCTCTATAAGACGGAGATCGAAGCGATAGAGGGGCCAGAATCCGGTAGCGGTCAGTTGAAGCATCTGATCGTGACTGAACGCCAGATCGTAGCCATGCTCTTCACAGGGACTGTAGGTAATAATTAATGATGGACACGGCCAGGCGGCTTCCGCTTCTTTAATCGCTTTCACCGTTTGGTTTAACTGTGCGCCCAGTGAAAGCTGTGCAACATAGACGGGCCGTACATCATCAAGTTGATACCCATATCCTTACGCGCCTTAAGTTTGCCTTTTTCACCGAATCTGATGACTGCACCCAACGGTGTGGCCTTCGATTGCTGGCCGCCAGTATTGGAATAGCACTAGGTATCCAGCACCAATACGTTGATATTTTCTGATCTAGACCGCCGTAACCAATATCATAGACCCAACCGTCACCGCCAATCAGCCAGACGGATTTGTTTACCAGGTGGTCTGCGTCGTAGCTGAGTTCTTGTGCAGCAGGTTCATTGGGGCTGGCGAGAAGTTCACGCAACTGTGCAATTTGCTGGCGTCTCAGATCCGGCACGATATTCTCTTCCTGCAATACACTCACCAGATCGGCGGGGAGCTGAGGTGCCAACTGCAAGAGCTGACGTAAGGCGCGTTGGCGATATTGATCCATACTGAGACGGGAAACCTAAACCAAATTCGGCATTATCCTCAAACAGTGAGTTTGCCCAAGCCGGACCGAGTCCATTAACGTCAGTTGTCCACGGTGTCGTGAGCAGGTTGCCGCCGTATAATGAAAGAACACCCGGTGACGTTTGCAACCAGTAAACGATCGCCATGGAGATCGTTATCAGTTTGATATCAGGCGTTTCACCACAACTGGAACAGGCTCTCGAGTACTCGAACAACGGCGTAATCAACTGTGATGTGCGGATATCGATAGGCTCCAGCTTGCTCTTGTCAATTTCTGGCAATTGCAGGAAGAAATCAAAGTGGGTTTTTCCACGCTCAGATTATCCAGGCGGGATTCCATGTTGATGTCTTTGATCTCAGGGTTTTGACGGTCTTTCGCTAGGCAAACTTTAACGCACAGGTTGCAACCTGTGCAATCTTCTGGAGCGACTTCCAGTACATACCTTCTGGCCACTCATATCACGCGCTTTCACATCCAGTGATTGCAGTAAATCAGGAGCGTTGCTCATGGCATCAGCAGGCATCACTTTGGTTCGGATAGAGGAGTGCGGGCAGGCGGCGACACAGTGGTTACACTGTGTACAAAGCTTCGGTTTCCAAAGTGGAATGGCCTCTGCAATGCTATGTTTCTCCCGCTGGGTAGTGCCGGTGTGGGCCAGGTGCCATCTGGTGGCAGGGCGGAAACGGGTAAGGTATCGTCAAGTCCGGCCAACATGGCTGAGTCACTGTTTTAACGAAATCCGGTGCGGCATCGGACACCACTGGTGGGCGTTGCGGACTTTCTGGGTTAATTGATTCTATATCAACGGATTACAGCTCTTCCAGCGCAGCTTCCAGCGCCTTACAGTTGCGCGCGACAAGTTCTTCGCCTTTGCTACCGTAGCTCTTTTCGATGGCACTACGCAGTTTATCCATCGCCACGTCACCAGGAAAAATCTGGGAAAGATGGAAAAGCCATCTGCATCACTATGTTGATACGTGCACTCAACTATAGCGTCGGGATCATTAACAACAGCCCCTGAGACGAGGTGAACGATGTCGCCGCCTGTCTGCAATGCTCCATTCACAGTGGCAATAGCATCACCTGCAGATTGCATTTCGATTACCCCTGAGGATATCTCCCCACAAGTTCTTACGCTTATCGTTCGACTACGCTGCAGCCGGCTCAGCCATGGAAAACTCGGGGTAATCGGGTAGATGGCGATGACGTCTTTCGCTCGCTAGGCTACAGAAAAGACTGCGCTGTTACCGTCAGTGGTGATCATGATTTAACCTTAACTTGCTTGCTCACAAAATGAAATACGATTGGTTTTTTGCATTATCGCATCAGGGAAATGGGTTTGGATGAATCATCATGTGCTCAGATGTATAAATACGTGTGAATGAGCATCCTTGCAGACGTATGTATCATATAACCCAGCTACCGCCTATGTTGTAAAGGGCATTAATCCCATATAAATTACATGGATATTAATAAAAATGAGAGAGTAACGTCGGAAAATTGAAAATTTTTCTCTTAAACCGATATTGCCGTGAAAAAAATGAGATATTTTACCTAAACATCAGTGATGTAGAGCTATTTACCAAGGGTATAATAAGAGGACAGGATAATGGCAGATGAGTTGCAGAACAAACTCGTTACGGCTAATGTCTCTGCGCGATCAGGGGAAAACACCGACGCAGGCTGTCGAGCATATTATGCAGGCATTGGGCATGTACTATCATGATATCTCCCGCATTAATGTGTTAAATGCTAAACTGATTGCCGATATACTGTATACAGTTTATCAGGGAACGATCGCCGCTCAGGAAATGGCGGTACTGTTGCGCAATATGCGTTATGGTAGACCCGATATCGCTTTGGCGATTCTAACTACTTTATCGTTATAAAAATTATCATATGTCTTATTGAGTTTATATTTCAAAATTTATTTATATGCTATCTTTCTAAGATCTTCAAATAAACTAACATTGCGGCATAATCCATATATATTATCTTTTGATTTTTTTTTGTCCTGATAGAATCAGGAACAAACTCTGCTAAATAATCTAAATCTTATACTTTGTTATCTGTCCACGCTGTACGCCATTCGCTAGTATTTAATATATTTTTCATTAAAATATAAGCATAATCTCTGTCATCATTTAATCTTTCTGTAAATCCAAGCTGAACAACAGATGCTAGCTTTAAAGGCTTAATCCTTGCCGAGTTCATTTTTAATACTGGACTCTTTAAAGCATAAAGCAAATGTGCATATCCATTTCTTGTGTTTTGTATTATCGTATTAGGTTTCGGTAAACCTACAAGATCCCAAGCAATTACTCCATTATCATAGTCTATATCGAAAAAAACCATTTACAAAACATCTGTTATTATATCCTATATATTTCTTTAATAATGATCTTTCTTTTTGACGTCTATACATACCGTCATTGAAATCATCGCAGTATAATGCACACTTTTAAATTTGACTTTTATAGTTATCCATTGTATATATTTTATATTCAAATAAAACTTTTACCTTCCTTTTAGTGCTCTTTCTTTTTAATAGTTTGATGATTATTCAAAACAGGAGATTTGTTTTTATATTTATTCCTCACATATTTAAATAAATAATACATCTAAATTTTTTTGTCAAGTGACTTAATTAACTATATTAGATAGTACGTGTTTATTTGGTAAAATAAGATACCCAGAATAAATTTATTTTTAAGTTAAAGGTGCTCTGTATTTCATAGCACTATTAAAATATAAGTAGTACTAGATCTAAGAAAAAATATGAGTAATAAAAAATAGCTAACTCTCTTTAATTACACCTAAATGATCGATAAAAAAGATCGAAAATAAATTATTAATAGTTTTTTAAAGATTTATATGTATTTATCGATCGGTATAAATTTATGAAAGCGATCGATGTAATAATTATGATAGTTAAAATCTATTTTTATGTGTTTTTAGATCGGTAAAAGCGATATGACGCTAACGCGATTTAATTGAATTATAAGGTGTTTACAGGCCAAGTGTTGGTCTGTGTTTCTTCAGTGAAGGAAAAGCTATGCGTAAACTTATGATAGTGGTAGGTCTTGTGACGCTGTTGTCTGATTGTGGCGATGATAGCATCTACGGCAAATATGTTAGCCCACAGTACGGCGTGAGGCTTAATATTCAGAAAGACGTGATCAAGTTCAAAGATGGCGTGTTTAACGTTAAGAGCTGGGACGAAAGTTATAAACCTATATATATTGCAAGAACACAAAACAAAGATCTAGGTTCGTGATCTTTCAGGGTTGAGAAGGTAGATGGTAGTGTCGTGTATCAAGGTGTGAAATTTAAAAAAGATTAAAAAATGAACAATCATATAATCCAGTACCACTTCTATTTAAAAGAAAGCCAACGCGGTATCCACGTTTGTACTAGATACCAATCTTCAGTTCTTTACGGTTCTCCTCCGACTTGGAGTGTCTTTTTAGTAATATTCTATACTTTTATAATATCCATTTTGATCAGTATGACTGCAGAAATAGCTGCAGGGACTGTAAGTTTGCTGATAAAATAGATTTTAGCTTTTATTATCAGTAAACTAGCTTTTTCTGATAGGATTTCTTTTAGACGAAGAATGCAAAAAAAATAGTCTTTAAGGTGATAACTCTAAGTGTCTAACCACCCCTTTTATCAAAAGGGGGCGGTAAATCAAACACAATAGTTTTATATTAAATATTATAATTATAAAAGGAGTATTTAATATGATGTTTACATCTGTATTTATAATGATTCTTTGTATCATGCCAGGAGGTTTCATGATCCGTAGTTGTATGGGAAAGAAAGACTTATCAAGCAAAATGAAATAAGCAATATATGAGGTTAAAAAATAATCGATAAAAAAGCACTCTTGAAGTTTAAAAGAGAGAATAAAATATGAATGTAGAAAAATATTTAGAGAAATATGAACATCTTTTTGATAATCCTGATACAGATGAAGGTATGAGAGATTTCATTATATCGATGCTTCAAGATGACTACTGGCAAGATTTCACTAAAGATTTTCTTGAAAAAAAACATGAAAAAGGAAAAGATGGTAAATATGAATGATAATATAGATGATAGCATTAGACGAAAGTATAAGTTCGAAATATTAGCTAGATTTTTTTATTACATAGAAAAGAATAAAGATATATCACTCTGTGAGATAAACAGCGATAAAAGAAATCTTTCTTATTATGTACCTCATCTTTTTTAAAGAAAACAAAGCTGATGATCTTATTGAAGCATTAATCAATGAAAATGATGAAGACTATATAAAAGCTACAAAGGATTATCTTTATCCAAGATGGGGATAAAAATGTTAGCTACAGATCGAAAGCAAGGACGTGTAAAACTAAGTAATGAAGAACGACGAGATGTATCTATACAGTTTAGAGTAAACAAAGAAGAATTTAAATATCTAAATAAACTTGTAGAGGCTTCTGGGCTTGAACGTGGTTATTACATCAGAAAATAAATATTAAAATCTGATCCGATAGTAAAAAGAAAAATACTAGAATTAAATAAGAAGACATATATACATCTTTCTTCATTGGGTAATAATATTAATCAGGTAGCGAAAAAAATAAACTCCAACGATAATCTTGATAATATCAAAGTATCAGAAAAAACTTTTTAATAAAAAAGATATGTAAACGATTAATGGAAATAAAGAAGGATCTAAATTATGAAGGGTAGTGTAGGAAAACATAGTAAATCTGTTAAAAACAGAGTTAATTATATATTAAAAGATGATCACGCTTTCATATATAGCAATATGTCAGCAAATAAAAATAATACAAGTGATTTAACTGATGAATTAAAAGTAGTAGTAAAATTTAGACCAGACATTAAAAAAAACCAGTCTTTCACGCTTTTTTATCCTTACCAAAAGATGAAAATATTACAGCTGAAAAATAGGAAGAGATAGCAAAAGACTATTTGAAAGAAATGAATATTGATGTAGAAAAACATCAATATATTTTTATTCGCTATAAAAGATACAGATAAAGACCATATTCATATATTAGCCAATCGTGTTGGGCTTGATGGTTCTATCTGACATGGTCAACAATATTTATTAAAGACAATATCAGCTTGTGAATGTTTAGAGAAGAAACATGGGTTAACCATTACTGATGGTTTAAAAGGTCAAAAATCAGACGTATCAGCACCTACAAAAGCTGAAATCGAGATGGCTTTAAGGAATAGGTGAGAAACCAGCCTGTATAGTACTACAGAACGCACTACAAGCGGCTATAACAGGAAGACAGTCTTTTCGGGGAACGTTCGTAGAACGTCTGCAGGCCGTAGGCATTGAACCGAGGTTCAATGTTGCCAGCACTGGCAACGTGGCGAGCTGTTCTTTCAGTATAGGTGATGTGGCATTTAAGGGATCTTCATTAGGTAAAAAATTCAGTTGTAACACTATTAAAATAAAGGTAAAATATGAAAAAGATAGAGATGATGAACTCGTTAAATCCTTCTCAATAAGAAAAGAAGATGAATTATGTATTATTAGAATATTATTTATTAAATAAGATTTCATTGAAAGTATAGCCATTGATAGAAACAATGATGATACTTTCATAATCAGTCAGCGCAGCATTAAATCAGACACAGCAGATATTAACAATAGTGAACGATTCATTATAAAAAAACATCTTTAAACTCAGCGAAAAATATTATAGACCAACAAACAAAAAAAGCTTAAAGAACAACACAGAAAGCTACACAAATACTCAACAGAGTTAAAAAAAGCATTTTAATAAATCAATCAAGCATTATAATAAAAGTGGCTTAAATAGTGGAAGTGATAAATTTATCAGTAATTCTATTTGTAGGATACTTGATTGTTCATCAACAGCAACAATCGCCATTTTTAGACTCAAAGGCCGTAGCAACGTTAATAGTAGAGAAGCTAAGATAGAAGAGATAAGGGGAAGATTATTTATAAAAAACTTATTATCCACCCAAAAAATAAAGAAAAGATCATTAATAAAAAAAGTAAATAAAAAAACTGCCTACATAGTTGAATACGAAAATATATTTAAATATAAATTAAAAAGAAAATTAAAAAAAGAAACGACAAAACAACAAATACAATAATATGAAAAAAATCAACAATTAAAAAATATTTATTTCAAAAATAAGCAAACATAAAAAAATCATTTTTCCAAATTAATATATATTGATGTTATATTTATTAATATAATATTAAGTTACATTAACTTGTATTGGGTTATTTTAATACCTATTAATTAAAGTAAATTCAAAATGCTAACATATAAGGTGAAAGTATTTTGATATATTTTTGCTTGATTAAACTAATCTTGACTGACAAGTGAAAAAGTGCTTCAAATAATGTTTGATGAAACAAAATAAATTATTATAATCAAAAAAGTTGCAAGAAAAAATTAAAGATTTTCTTAGCTCATGCAAAAAAAGATGAAAAAGTGACGGAAGCAATATACGACAAGTTAAAAATTGATGGTTTTATAATCCTTTTATGGATATAAAATATATTCCCACAGGTGTGGATTGGGACTATGAAATTCAGAAAAATTTTAATAATTTAAACCTTATTGTTCTACTACTGAGTAGAATCAGTATACAAAAAAAATTTATATTAGGCGTAAGATCAATGATGCTTTTGAAAAATTCAAATACTACAAACCAGATAATGTTTTTGTAATCCTTTTATTGATTGATGATTCTCAGGTTCCATCCTATATCTTCAATAAAATACAGTTTATCGATTTCATGAGAAATGATGGCTGGAAAATATTCCATAGATCTTTAAGATTAGCAGCTTTACAGCAAAATTTAGAAATTGTGCAAGATATTCAATTCAGTTCATTTATCTTTAAAACTAACATCTTAAAAGATGAGTATGAACAAATTCCGGAGCACGAAATAGAAATTAGTTACCTAACGATTAATAATTCTAAGAGTTATAAATCATCAGATATCTTATCAAAGTATTTTAACGGACGAGCAAAAGAGATCTTATTTAATAAAATAACATCCCTTGGCTTACAGAATTCCCTTGTAATCAAGAATACAAGAGTACCTATACAATCTCTTATAATGAAATATTATAATATAGCATTCTGTAATAACTTGGTTATAAGTATATTGCATACCATAAATTGGTATGGTGCAGGAGCAGCCCATCCGAATATAGCTTTTGAAGTTAGTAATTTCGTTATTACAGATAATGACTATTCATATAAATTTAGCATACATGATTTATTTAATGAAGAAGACTCACAAGAGGCAATATTAAAGATTAAACGAAATCTTATTGAAGATGCCCCTAGAGTATTCTGAAAAAGAACTGGAGAAAAACCGGAAAAAGCAGACATAGATTGGTTTACTAGAGGGGTCAAAAATAGTGATTTATATAATTTTATATTAAATCAATCAGGATTTACTTTCTATTTCCCCCTTATGATATTCACTGTTATACATTAGGATCTTGGGAGTTTTTTATATCTTTCTTATAAATTATAGATCATTTTAAAAAGATTCTATTTATCAACTGATAAAGAAAAAATAATTTTAGAAAAAAGTACATAAAAGTATAAGCTCAGGCTTGAGCTTATACACAAAATAATCTTATTAAACGGCGTGTTCAAGAGATTAACTAAGTTATTGATTACATACCATTATATAGACAGAAAATCTATTGGGGTATATTTGGGGGTATCAATAAAGATTAAATTAATTTTTATGTTACTAATCAATGTTATAAGATGAAGATATTGTTTCTATTATCACGTTAAATTAGATAAAATATAGTAAAAAAACAGAAGTATGCCAAGATTTATAATCAAAGTGACCTCTGAGTCGGCCACTTCAATTGAATTTAAAAATTTTATTTATAATTTAATGATGTTTCATGTGGTAGGTGATTAAAATTTAAACTTCTTAAGAAGCTCTTTATTGCATTCAACTTCTTTTGCATACTATTTAAGACTCCATAACCAGCTATCCGGTCTGTGTTTACAATCCGTGTATTTATCACAATTTGATTATTTGAAATTTTTCCTGAAATCATATTCGCCAGTGTTATCGTATAATTGACTTAATAAATTTCCTGTTCCTTGTGCATGTCCGCGCTTTAAGCAGATTAAGAGATGCATATTACCGAGTGAATGCATTCTTAATAATTGGGCAAATATTCCTCCGGGGCGATAGTAGAAAAATAAATACTCACAATTTTTCATTATATTTGTGAGATCATAATTGGCAAATCCAATTTTAATAAATTCATGATGCTCTTCTTGTGGGTCATCAGGATCTATTCCTATATTTTGGTCATTCTTAAGAAATATTCTTTCTGCTTTTCAGTTGAAAAATCATAAAAATATTTTTGATTATCAAGGCTGAGAACATGGTTTTCTATATTTGTAAGACCTTCATCAAATTCATGATGGCTAGAAAGTATCACCTTTCTAAGTGCTAGGATTGCTGTACGATTGTTCTTTAGCAAAAGTTGAAATAAGAAGATATAATTTTCAATTTTTTCTAAATATTGTGAAATGACGTAATATGTTATTTTTAATAAAGACATTTATTCATGCCAATCGTCTAATAAATCTATTGATTCCTTATAACCTCTGGATTCATGTATACCTTTAAATACTAAATATGAAGTATACACATCAACAAATAAATCAGAAAGGATATGAAATTGCCCATCTCTTATCATCTGATTACATAATTCAATGATTTTTTGTAGGGAAAAACAGTAATCTCTATACATTATTTTAGTTTGGTTATTAAAAATATAATGCTTTAGAGAGTTTTTTTTGAAATGATTGGCTGAGTGATGAGTTACATGAGGTTTATCCAGCTGAGCCTTGAATTTTACTCTCCGCGATTTACCCAAAGCAATTAACCTGTGAATCTGATTTTTTATTCTCAGGCTAATAATATTAAATGCTGATATATATAAAAATTTTCTTTGTAAACTTCTATCTTAATATTAGTATAGGGAACAATTTGGAATACTTTCCAATAATATAAAAATGCAATAAATATATTTTTGGTAGGAACTATTGGCAAATTGCTTATTTCGATAGAGCGCTCAAAAACATCATTATATTTTCTATCAGCTAAAAGGTTCTTCAGTTGCTGATGATATGCTTTGTATAATACTTCGCCTATATCTTCAATTTTCTTATAGAGCGATTAAGGACTAATGATTAGATATCCGACAACGGAATTCTTAAGTCACTTAATTTTCAAATAATCCTAACAATCTATGACTGCATATAATATTTTTTCTCTGATGCAATGTCTTTTCTGATCAATGTGTTCTCAATTGGAATATAAACTTTAATTTTTTATTTTTGATTAGATCCCGATGCCTTTCCTCTCAATATTTCATTATTTGTTATGGGTAGAGAAAATATTTTCTCAGATGTGATTTCTGCTACAACTAAAATAACAGGTACTTTAAATTCAAAGTAGTATTTCAAACGCTCGTTTTTAGTGTAAATGATAATAAATTATTATCATGAATAAAAACTTGATTTCTCTTCACCCTTAATCTGAACTTTAAAAACACTCTCTTTTATAAGAGCTTTGCCACTACTATCTTTGAGTTTAATTTCTCCATCAATACAAAAATCATTTTGATCTTCTTGATTTCGAAAAACCCAATGTCTGGGTAAGTTGTATTCAAAAATACGTCAGGCTTCATTTCCAATCTCTCCAGCGTTCATCAGGCACCCCAATCTTACTCTTCATATAAGATCCTCGTATCATATAATACCATGTTCAAGCAATGACATAGTGATACGCCTAAAGTCATTGCTCTAAGCTGAACCATAACAACGTGGGTAGAAGAAAGCAGTAAATACTTCCTATTTCAAAATTAAGTGCTGTATAAAATACAGCGCTATTGATGGTGGCAACATCAATCTACTTTCATGTTGCCATAGCTTTATGCTTCTGGGCTTAAACGTAATCCCCCCCCCACCACTGCATCAGCTTCGTTCTTTCAGCAAGATACTCGGAACAATTGTAGGCGGCTATAATTTCGTTGTTCTTGGTGTGAGTAAAGTCCGATTCAAGCACCTCTATTCTGAATTTACCAGATTCTTCAGTAGCCGTTCTTGCTATAGAGGGCATTCCGTGAGCTACCAGTTCACCACCGAATCCCATACGGATAATTGCTGCGTTAGCTGTTTGTTCATACATGTGGTTTAGAGGGGCTTTGATACTGGGGAAAATCCACTCTCTATAACCGCTAATTGGTTTCATTAATTTAAGATGCGCAGAGCCTCTTTGCTTAGCGGGATTTTGTGAGGGCGCTTCATCTTCATGAACTCACCGGGGATGTTCAAGCATCGATTATCTTTGTCTATATCATTCCAACGAGCACGGACTGCTTCTCTCGGACGACCCCATGTAAGGCCCACTTCAATTAGAAGACGTGTTGCGAACCGTACAGAAGCGTTAGATAAGGTAATCCTGAACCAGGGGAGACCATCTGGTAGTAAAGCAGGCATGTTTTGCTTCTTGGGTTTAACTGAATCGCTGAACGAGGTTATCAGTAGGGTTAAACTCAATAAGTTCTTCTATTGCAGCCCAGCGAAAGATTTCATTCAACCGGGAAATGATACGGCGTAGGGTTTCTAGCACACCTCGCTACTCAATAGGGTTAAGGTGTTGTTTTAAGATCTTAGAAGAGATCTCTTTGATAGGGATATTGCCTAAACCCGGGAAGATATTTCTTTCGAGGCTTCGCCAGATGTCTTATGAATGGTCTTGAGAGATACCAGAGACTTAACCTTCTCATCTAACCACTTCCTCGCAACAGCTTGTAGCGTGTCTCAGTAGCATCCTTAAGAACAGGCTTTATCGTTTTTATGAGTCTGGGGATTGATACCATTTGTAAGCAAAGACAAGTATTCATCACGTAAAGCTCGCGCTTTGGCAAGAGAGTGAGGTGAGGATAGGTTCCTAATCTCATCTTAGTTCGCTTTTTGGTTACTGGCACTGCATACCTGAAATACTAGTTTTTCTTGTCAACTACAGAGAGAGGGGCGATTCGTAGCATTAAGCCATCGCCATCAAAGAGACTGATTTCTTTGTCTGCTGGCTTGGTATTTTTGATTTCAGCGTCAGTAAGTTTCTTAGCGATCTTT
>JBPPLV010000008.1:0-14830 GCA_051305815.1 Candidatus Malihini olakiniferum | reverse complement strand
TCACACACTAGTTATCAATGGTGAGAAAACCGTCCTTCACTTAATTCCCTCTGGCATCCTGCGTGAAAACGTTGTTAGTATCATCGGTAACGGTGTTGTGCTGGCTCCTGATGCGCTGATGAAAGAGATGACCGCATTGGAAGCGCGCGGTGTTCCGGTACGTGAGCGTCTGCTGCTTTCTGAAGCCTGTCCTCTTATTCTTCCTTATCACATCGCGTTAGATAATGCGCGCGAAAAAGCGCGTGGCGTGAAGGCTATCGGCACTACCGGTCGCGGTATTGGCCCTGCATATGAAGATAAAGTGGCACGCCGTGGTCTGCGTGTGGGCGATCTGTTCGACAAGCAGGCATTTGCCGTCAAACTGAAAGAAATCGTCGAGTACCACAACTTCCAACTAGTAAATTATTACAAAGTGGAAGCGGTGGACTACCAGAAAGTGCTGGATAAAGTGCTGGAGATTGCCGACATGCTGACTGCAATGGTGGTAGACGTCTCCGATCTGTTGTTCAAAGCGCATCAGCGTGGCGATCTGGTGATATTTGAAGGTGCGCAAGGCACGCTGCTGGATATCGACCACGGTACCTATCCGTATGTAACGTCCTCTAACACCACTGCAGGTGGTGTTGCTACGGGTTCAGGCCTTGGTCCGCGTTATGTAGACTATGTGCTGGGTATCATCAAAGCCTACTCTACCCGTGTCGGTGGAGGTCCGTTTCCCACCGAACTGTTTGATGATGTAGGTGAGCATCTGTCGCAGAAAGGTAATGAGTTTGGCGCAACGACGGGTCGTCGTCGCCGTACCGGTTGGCTGGATGCAGTTGCAGTGCGTCGTGCACTACAGATCAACTCCTTGTCAGGTTTCTGCATGACTAAACTGGACGTACTAGATGGTCTAAAAGAAGTGAAGATCTGTGTAGGCTACCTTATGCCGAACGGTGAAGAAGTGGATGTGACTCCGCTGGCGGCCGAAGATTGGGAAGGCATTGAGCCTATCTATGAAACCCTTCAGGGGTGGACAGAAAGCACCTTTGGGGTGAAAGATCACAGTAAACTGCCGCAGGCTGCGCTGCACTACATTAAGCACGTGGAAGAAGTTACCGGTGTTCCGGTCGATATTATCTCCACCGGCCCTGACCGCAGCGAAACCATGATCCTGCGCGATCCGTTTGATGCGTAATGCTCAAGTTGCATTAAGCGCTGAAACGAAAAAAAGGACGGTTTCCCGTCCTTTTTTTCGTCTTTTAGTTTTGTTTTACAGCACTGCACTTTCATCCTAAGCGGATGCAGCTTTCTTCTCTAACGCGGCTAAAAAGGTATTGTGAATATTCCCGAACCCGCCGTGACTCATCACCAGAATATGATCTCTCGGTTGAGCGGTTTTAGTGATCATCTCGACCAGCGTGTCGATATCCGCGCTCCAGTATGCAGGCTGCGCACACAGGCATCAGTCACTTTTAACCACCTGCCATGGAATGTGCTGAGGTTGGAACAGGAACATCTTATCTGCACGGCCTAATGACGGTGCCAGCTCATTTTGATAACGCCCATTTTCATGGTGTTTGAGCGCGGTTCCAGCACAGCCAGAATGTGTGCCGTTCCGCCTACTTTGCTGCGTAATGCTGCCAGCGTGGCACAAGCATCGCCGTGGGGTGATAAGCAAAATCGTCATAGACGCTGATATTGTTCGGTATCGCCTAGATTCTTCCAGCCACGTGCTCATCGGAGGATAGACGTTGGCATCAGAACCGGTAACCTCATGTCTCAGTGTGCTAGCGAGCAGTGCTAGACCGTCCATAAAGGCGCCACAGATGCCCAAAATATGAATACGCATATATTTCCCCCATCGATTGCTGAAAGTCTTCGCGTATTCCAGCACCTGGATTACGCATAAGAAATGGATTTGACTAGGTGCGGCTTTCTGTTTAGGCTACACTGCATGCTCAAACATGAGCAGTAAAAATTGAAAGCGCTTTTTATTCATAGATTCTGAAATAGTGTTATGAACACGTTAAGCGAATTTATCGTCGAAAAACAGCACGATTTCTCTCACGCAACCGGTGAACTGACCGTGCTGTTGTACGCACCCAAGCTGGGCGCCAAAATTATTTATCGTGATATCAACAAAGCGGGTCTGGTTGATATTCTCCGGACGTAGTGTGTCGAACGTTCAGGGCGAAGTGCAGATGAAGCTGGATCTGTATGCTAATTAAAAACTGAAAGCGCCTGATGAAGTAGCAGGGATTGCCTCCGAAGAAGATGAGATCGTCATTTTTGAAGGCGACCGCGGTCTGAATGCCAAATATGTGGTGTTGATGGACCCGTTGGATGGTTCTTTCAATATTGATGTTAACGTTTCTGTTGGAACCATTTTCTCCATTTACCGTTGTATTACCCCGCTGGGAACGACGGTAACGGAAGCCGATTTCCTACAGCTAGGTAACAAGCACGTAGCGGCGGTTTATATATCGTATACGGCTCTTCTACCATGCTGGTATACACCACCGGTTACGGCGTTCATGCCTTTACCTACGATCCTTCCCTGGGTGTTTTCTATTTGTCACACGAGCGTATGCATTTCCTGGAAAAAGGGAATATATACTCAATTAACAAAGGGAACTACATCAAATTCTCTCAGGGCGTGAAAAAGTACATAAGTACTGTCAGGAACAGGATGAAGCAACGCAGCGTCCTTACAAGTCGCGCTATATCGGTTCACTGGTAGCAGATTTTCACCGTAACCTGCTAAAAGGCAGCATCTACTTGTACCCGAGCACCGCAAGTTATCCGAAAGGTAAACTGCATCTGCTGTACGAATGCAACACGATGGCATTCCTGGCAGAACAAGCAGGTGGTAAAGCGAGCGATGGCGCGCACGCCGTATCCTCGATATTATGTCGGAAAAACTGCACCAGCGTTGCCTGTTCTTTGTCGGTACAGAATCGATGGTGAACGATGTAGAACGTTTCATTGCAGAGTACCCGGACGAATAGCGACGCATTGCGTGAACGACGAACGCTCCTGAGAGGTACAGTATACTTTACTGCTCCAGCGTTTGACGACTAAACCAGCTTTCCAGAATAATGGCGGCGGAGGTGGCATCCACCTGGCCTTTATCCAGCGCGCGAAATCCGCCACGCTCAAACAGATCTGCCCGTGCTTCTACGGTGCTCAGTCGTTCATCCTGTAGCTCTACTGGTTTGCCGAAACGGCTACGAAGACGGTTGGCAAACTTACAAGCTCTTGCCGTCAGCGGCTGCTCGGTGCCGTCCATATTCAGCGGCAATCCCACTATGATTAAATCAGGCCGCCACTCGTCGAGCATTTTTTCTACTTTGCTCCAATCAGGCACGCCGTCCTGCGCTTTGAATGCCGTAAGTGATCGCGCAGTGCCTGTGACTTCTTGACCGATGGCAACACCAATACTTTTGATCCCAAAATCAAACGCAATAAGGATTCTGTTCGCCATCAGGTATACCCCGCATTGGCCACGATGTTGTGGGGATCGATCTCGATTCTCTTGGTGGTCATTCGCCAACGTTTTGCAATAGGCATATGAAGCAAAATATCGGCTTCTGCTGCTGCAGTGGGCCACTGGATAAGATAGGTTTATCAAGACGAATATCTTGATCGCGCGGTGTTGGCTCAATATGCAGTTTACTCAAGATATCTTCTACCGAGAACTGATCCATTGGTTTGTTGACAATCAGTCCCATCTCGCCTTCTTCGTTGTGCTCAAAAATATAGACGATTGCGGGTTTGAAAACAGGATCCTGAACTGCTGGCATGGCGATAAGAAGATGATGCTGTAAATTCATTTTGCGTGGTTATTTGCTCTTGTCAGAGGGAAGAGTAAGCCCGCTGCACTACGGGCTTGTGTCGGTGGGTATCCATCATGCAGGGTACCGTAATGCCAGAATACCTTAATGCGAAGTACATTAACGTGAAGAACATTAATGCTAGCGATCAGTCAGGCGGCGTTCAATGGCATCCATCAACATACCGGTGATGGAAACGTCAGGAAACGCTGATTCGATTTCTCGCACGCAGGTGGGGCTAGTGACGTTGATCTCTGTCAGTCGGTCACCGATGACGTCAAGGCCGACAAAAATAAGCCCTTTCTGTTTCAACGTTGGAGATACAGCGCGAGCGATTTCCCAGTCTCTTTCTGTCAACAGGCGTGCTTCACCACGTCCACCGGCTGCCAGGTTACCGCGTGTCTCACCGCTTTTCGGGATACGGGCCAGGCAGTAGGGCACGGGTTCGCCATCCACCACCAGTATACGTTTATCTCCGTCTTTGATGGCTGGCAGGTAGTTCTGCGCCATGCAGTAGCGCTGGCCGTGTTCAGTCAGTGTTTCAATAATGACTGATACGTTAGCGTCATCTTGCTTCAAACGGAAAATAGATGCCCCACCCATGCCATTCAGTGGTTTGAGGATCAGATCACCATGCTGCTGGTGGAACTGATGCAGCTTGTCAGCCCGGCGCGTTACCAGTGTGTCTGGTGTTAGATGCGGGAACCAGGCGGTAAACAGTTTTTCGTTGCAATCACGCAGGCTTTGCGGCTTGTTGACGATCAGAGTCTCTTTTTCTTCCGCCCGCTCCAATATGTAGGTGGCATAGATGAATTCTGTATCGAACGGTGGATCCTTACGCATCAGGACCGCATCCAGTTCGTGCAGGGCGATATCCTGCTCGCCGTGAAAATCGTACCAACCATCATAGTCGTACTGTACGCTGAGGCGACGCGTGGTGGCGCGGGCTTCACCGGCATAAAGATAGAGGTTATTCATCTCCATGTAATGTATCTCATAGCCACGGCGTTTTGCCTCCACCAGCGTGGCAAAGCTAGTGTCTTTCTTGATGTTGATGGAGTTAATTGGATCCATTACGATACCGAGCTTGATCATGGTTTTTCTCCTTTACCCCACATCGCCGAAACGCACCTGTAAGGCGGTAATGGCAGTAAGTGCATTCATTTCAGTATGTAAAACGGGAGGCCACAGCAAGATATCGTGAAATGATGCTGAGCCGTCATGGCGATTTCAGCGCCAGACAGTTCTCCTTGGGGGCCAAATAAGCAGCCGAACGTGTGAGATCGGTGCTGGCAGCGTATTGATTCTTTGAGTCGCGCGAGGGTGAAAATTCAGTTTCTGTGCTTCATCGTGCTCGATGCATCAGGCCTCAAGCGTCATAGCGGGTCAGATTTCAGGAATCCGGCCACATTGCCCATAGGCGGCGATAGCGATTTTTGCCACTGCGCGATTTTTTTTCCTGTCGTTCACTGTCTAACTTCACGCCACAACGTTAAGAAAACAGCGGTGTGATGACATTCACAACGAGTTCAATGGATTTTTGGACGGTGAACTCCATCTTCTCGTCCCGCGACATCATCTGACCGAGGTGCAGATGGATCGGTGACTCTCTATCTTTCCAAACACCTTTTTCTGCACGGACGATAACCTGCTTTTTACTGACTGACAGGATTTCGGCTGAAAAAACGTAGTTTCTGCCGTGAAAAAGCTGCAATGCTCCGCCCGGATTCGTGCGCAGCACGCGGCCCACATTATTGTTGGCTGCATCTTCACTCAATTCAATGTAACCCCCGTGACCGACACTGTCTCTGGGTGAAAAATACGCGGTATTCGCATAGGTTTATCTTGGCTTTTGGTGATTCACAAGCGCATATCCGGCTGCGCTTGGCTGAAAAGTTTTCTACGGTGCCACCAGAGCAAGCGCTGTTCAAAACGTAAACGTTTTGTCCTGCAACTCGAATTGTTTAAGATATCAATATTGTTATCAGCGGCGTTGGTTGAACGCTCTATAGTAGGTAGTATCGTTAGCGCTGGCAAGCTTGCTGAACGTAAGGATTATGATTCCCCTGCTGCTCGGCAATACGCTGGTCGCGGGTGCATTCCCAATGGCTCACCGGGTAGAGCTTGTCCCACGCAGTGAATAGCTGGGTTTGCTGGCTAGAAAGCCGTAGCTTGTAACGATCGCGCATGTAAAAATAGGTCCGGGCAATGGCACCGCGTGCCCGTTCTGGCGGTTCTGCCAGCTTTTTTTTGAAATCAATTTTCATCGCGCATTGGCCGTACTTTCCTTCACCCCCGTTCCATTGACCATACATAAAGTTACCGCGATCGCCATTAACCTCGCGAATACTGGGCTGTAGATTGTGCAGGTCTGTTTCCATTTCACGATAAGATTCATCATGAGTACAGTTCTTTCTGCCACCCTCTTGCCAGCATTGACGTTGATGGCCGAACTGCCAGGCCGGTACCACGTGTTCCCACTCAATGCGCTGTACACGATCGGCATTTTTGCGTACGGCGTAACCGCAGGAGGCGAGATCGGGCGTGCCTTTTTTGCCTTCCCAGGAGATACGGCATCCGCAATAGAAGGTGCCTGGTGCATACTGATGAATACGAGCAGCCACGGCTTTTGCTTGAGTGAAATTATTGATCGTCCGCGCTGCGGAAAACGCTGAAAACAATGCGCCACTCAGCGCAGAAATAACAAGAATGTTGCGAAGCATGTTCCAAATTTACCCATTATCGTAAAACGTGCAGAGTAGCGAACGTCGAAGTATCGCGCAAATGGATACTGCATGTTTGTGTCGCGGAGTGAGGTGTAAAAGCTCAAGTTTGTGCCGCTGCGTCAAAATGCAGTGGTTTATACGGCACTTCAAACAGCGATAGGTGGCGGCGTATGCTCAATTGGTGTTGCTGACAGGCGCAACGATAAGGATAGGTTTTACCTTGCACGGATGCAGTGGCGAAACGGTAAGTGCGTCTGGCTGGGGTTTGTAGAATTTTCTCCATCATCCAGCGCCATTCTTTTCCATGAGGGGCGACACGCCCGAGCTGGGCATACACCAGCAGGTGAGCCAGTTAATGGGACACGACCTCATCGATGAAAGCACGTTGGTTTTCCAGTAACAGTACAGGTTTCAAACGGATTTCCTATTGCTGCAACCAAGCTGTTCATGCAGTTGCGCCGCGTTGCTGGTAACTGACGCCCGGGGTCCGGGTACTGACTACCTAACCTTGATGACTAATTGGAGCTGCTCACACAGGCAGTGCATGACAGCTTGATGGAGCGCGATAGGAATGCGACGCGTATTCATGGCTTGGAGGATAGATCTAGGCAAAACGGGATGTAACTGAAAATACTGAAGCGGTGAACAGCTCCTCAGCCAAAGGCTGGAGAGGTGAGCTCTGTGGTATTTACAGACCGGCTGCCGCGCGCAGCTGTGCTGCCTTGTCGGTTTTTTCCCATGGGAAGTGCTCACGACCAAAGTGACCGTAAGCGGCAGTTTTCTGGTAAATCGGGTGCAACAGATCGAGCATCTGGATCAACCCGTAAGGGCGCAGATCGAAGAACTCTCGTACCAGTTGAGTGAGGCGCTCCGCCGGAATTTTTTCTGTGCCAAAGGTTTCTATCATTATAGAGGTCGGCTTGGCCATACCGATGGCGTAGGAAACCTGAATCTCACAGCGATCGGCCAGACCAGCAGCGACAATGTTCTTCGCTACGTAACGCGTTGCGTAGGCTGCAGAGCGGTCAACTTTGGACGGGTCTTTGCCAGAAAACGCACCGCCACCGTGATGCGCTGCACCGCCATAGGTATCCACAATAATCTTGCGGCCGGTCAAACCGCAGTCACCCATCGGGCCACCGATAACGAAACGGCCTGTCGGGTTGACAAAGAATTTAGTGCTGTCGGAGAGCCATTCAGACGGCAGAACCGGCTTGATGATCTCCTCCATAACCGCTTCATGCAAATCGCTTTGCGCAATGTCTTCTGCGTGCTGGGTTGACAGGACAACCTTGTCAATACCGACGATCTTGCCGTCATTATATTGAAAGGTGACCTGGCTTTTTGCATCTGGACGCAGCCACGGCAGCGTGTTGTTTTTGCGTACTTCAGCCTGACGCTGTACCAAACGGTGAGCATAGGTGATGGGGGCTGGCATCAGAACATCAGTTTCATTGGTGGCATAACCGAACATCAGTCCCTGGTCGCCAGCGCCTTGCTCCAGCGGACCGCTTCGGTCGACACCCTGATTGATGTCAGGGGATTGTTTGCCGATGGCGCTTAATACTGCGCAAGAGTTAGCGTCAAACCCCATTTCGGAGTTAACGTAGCCAATATCACGGACGGTACGGCGTGTTATCTCTTCAATATCCACCCAGGCGCTGGTGGTGATCTCACCGCCCACTAACACCATACCGGTTTTCACGTAAGTCTCACAGGCGACGCGCGCCTTGGTATCTTGTTCCAAAATGGCATCAAGAACCGCATCAGAGATCTGGTCTGCAATCTTGTCCGGATGCCCTTCAGAAACAGATTCCGATGTAAAAATGTGTTTAGCCATTCGTTTTTATACCTTAAAAGCAAAAACTGGTAGTAGCGATGTGTCAGTCAAAAAGTATAGATGGATTAACATCTAGATGGCTATTTTAGGTCACTTGTCGGACGGATTACCAGCAGTTTTTTGTTTCTGAACTTCTATTATCGGAATTTTATATTGCTATTTTTTTCTGTTTAGAACACTGAAAAGTGATTTTTATTCTGCTTTTCCCCCACATTTTTGGTATAAACGCTGAGTGGTTTCGGTGTCCCGTAAAGCGTAGTGGAATATATCTATACCAGTCATACTGCAAGTTGCTGGTGCGTTGGCTACGCTCGCTCACCTAAATCACTTACCTGAGTAAGCTCATCGAAATTTGTTCACTTGCCGACTTTCCGCAACTCGAATTATTTAGGGTATACGCTCCCTTTTTTTGATCTATAGCCTGACCGCAACTCTTGCGGCGGCACAGAGGTGATAGGCTTAATGATCCACGGTTTTCCGGGTCCGTTGCATTCGTAACAGGTTTCTTTTGACGTATCGGCGTCAAATACTCAGCTTTTCTTTTTTTCTTCCCATTCTGCTATTTCCCGAAGTCGCGTGTTCATGAGCTTAACGCAGGACTCCCGGGCCGGTTGATACGTGTTTTCTCAAGGTGTTTTGCCTCGTTTGCGTGCGTTGTCTTTCTATTATTTTTAGGTCTGTAACCCAACGTCGTGTGCTGCTGATTTTTGCGCAGGCACGGATTGTTACGTTTTCTCTCGCGGGTGTGACGGAGTCTGATAGCGTGTTTTACTACACTAATAAAGGCCACATAACGACGACATCATATATGCAGTCAGTTTTTTTTACCGTTGTCGACATCAATACGGATGGTAGAGACACAGCGTTTTGGAGCAGGTAGTGAAGTGATTAGTGGAATGAAAGAAGAGGTTCGTTATGTCTGAGGATATGATTGAAAATAGCTCTTCAGCGACGGGTAAACGTGAATATTTGCGCTCTATGCAAGAAGTTGGCCATGAATGACCGCAATACAAGTGAGATGCTGCGGACGTACAACATTGCTTGGTGGGGCAATAGCTACTACGAAGTAAACGAGTTAGGGCACATCAGCGTTTGCCTACGCTGTTTTGTTTTCCGCAAATCCTGCAACATCGTTTGCGTTCCATTAACGCCGCGTTTCGTTGTGCACGTCAGTCCTTCGGTTATGAAAGCGACTACTTCCTGGTGTATCCCATCAAGGTTAACCAACATCGACGCGTGATTGAATCGCTGGTGAATTCGGGTGAATAGCTGTGCATGGAGGCAGGCTCAAAAGCAGAGCTGATGGCCGTGCTGGGACATGCAGGTATGACGCACAACGTAATCGTACGTAACGGTTACAAAGATCGTGAATACATCCGTCTGGCGCTGATTGGCGAAAAATTGAGGCATAAGGTGTATCTGATCATCGAAAAAATGTCCGAGATAAAGCTGGTGCTGGAAGAGGCCGAGCAGCTCAACTGGTACCGCACCTTAGCATGCGTGTGCGTC
The DNA here is from genome assembly GCA_051305815.1 of Candidatus Malihini olakiniferum. Lineage (GTDB taxonomy): Bacteria > Pseudomonadota > Gammaproteobacteria > Enterobacterales > Enterobacteriaceae > Symbiopectobacterium > Symbiopectobacterium olakiniferum_B. The sequence continues at coordinate 4,940 of JBPPLV010000008.1, read as the reverse complement.
TGGCATCTCAGGGCTCTGGAAAGTGACAATCCAGCGGTGGTGAAAAGTCCAAATTTGGTTTGGCGGCAGTGCAGGTTCTGCAACTGGTCCAAATGTTACGTTAGGCTGGGCGACTTGGACAGCCTGCAATTATTGCACTTCCACCTAGGTTTACAGTTGGCTAATATTCGTGATATTGCCACTAGTATACGCGAATCCGCTCGCTTCTATGTCGAATTTCATAAGCTTGGTGTCAACATTCAGTGCTTTGATGTTGGTGGTGGGCTGGACGTGGATTGCGAGGGAACCCGCTCTCAATCCGATTGTTCAGTGAACTATGGCCTGAACGAATATGCCAATAATATAATTTGGGGGATTGGTGATGCCTGTAACGAACATGGTCTGCCGCACCAGGCGGTGATCACTGAATCTGGGCGAGCAGTTACTACACACCACATGGTGCTGGTGTCCAATATCATTGGGGTGGAGCGAAGAGGACTATCCCCGTGCGTTGGAAAGCCTGTGGTCAACCCGGCAGGAGATCAAAATGCCGAGAACGCGGTGTTCCTTGCGTGAATGGTTGCACGACAGCCAGATGGATTTGCATGATGTGCATACCCAATATGCGCACGGTATGTTAAATCTGACGCAGCGCGCTAAAGCGGAGTAACTTTATCTCAGTATCTGCTAGTAGATCCAGAAGCAGCTTGATCCTAGCAATTGCACACATAGGCCGATTATTGACGAGCTACAGGAACGCATGGCGGATAAGCTGTATGTAAATTTCTCGCTGTTCCAGTCGATGCTGGATGCGTCTGGAATCGATCAACTGTTCCCGGTGCTGCCAATATAAGGCCTGGACAAACTGCCTGATCGCCGAGCTGTGCTGCTGGATATTACCTGTGACTCGGACAGGACAATCGACCATTATGCCGATGCCGCCTTACGACCCGGAAAACCCACCACTGCTGGGCTTCTTTATGATTGGAGCCTATCAGGAAATTCTGGGGAACATGCATAACCTGTTTAGCGATACGGCGATGGTGGATGTGTATGTGTTCCAGGACGGCTCTATTGAGATAGAAGTCCGATGAAGAGAATACGGTGGCTGACATGTTGGAGTATGTTTAGTTGGATCCCGAAGTGCTGATGGCGCGTTTCCGCGATCAGGTGAAGAAGACAAACCTGTCTGCTGACATTCATTCGCAGTTTCTGGACGAGTTCGAGAGTGGTTTGTATGGCTACACTTATCTGAAAGATGCCTAGTCTAAAAGCATGACAAAGGGTAGGTGGTGGTCTCCCTTTTTTATACGTGCAGAGAGCTTCAAGCGCAGTTGCGCTGCCTTCACTCATTATTCATGTGTTATAAAAGTAGCTGGTAGGCGTTGATTTTGGAATAAGCACTGTGTTTTCATCAATGTAAACCGGCTCATGGTTTGAATTATTGATAATGATGAAAACGGAAACAATGTCATAAAATTGGCATTTTATTGATGTGTAGTATTCCTCGAAGCCCTAACTTGCACCATCGATGATAAAAATGCATTTTTTTTCTTCCCTGGGGTATCAAAGTAAATCAGTTAGCCGACTTTACGCGTAATGAAGGGATGTATGAAAAAATTTCACATAAGCCAACAAGCGTAAAGTTGCATTTGCTAAAAATTCTCATATCCATGGTTTTTTGACTTTATGAGTTTAGTTAAAAAAAATATCTTAAATATTGTTGTCAATACTTTTCTCTTCGGGTTGGGTCATCTAAAATCACTGTGAAATATTTATCTGTTTTGCGAATCCACTTCATTAAAAATAAGACTAAAGAATTTAATTAACTTATCTTAATGATAAAATTGATAAATTTTTACAAGTTCCTATTATCGATTATATCAAATTTATAGAATTTTCTATTAAAAATATAATGTATTTTAAATATATAACCTTACGTTTTTGAATTAATGGGTTTCAGCAAAGCTAAAATATATATAAGTGGTTTAAATTTAATCATTAATCACTTTTATTTATTTTATTGGTGCAGAGAGGTGCTGATGAAGATGAACACTTGTTATTTATCGTGTCATTAGACAGAGGGGGATCGCTATTATAAACTACCTATATAGATATAATGACTATTTCGATAAGAAAAAATGGCCAGTGTGAGAATGTACTCACTGAGTGTAATGGCAACAACGTAATAGGTCTTTTACGCCGCTGCGGTGGAGAGACTTATGAATTACTTATCTGAAGCAATACGATCGTGAATATCTTGTGCACGTTCTTCGGATACCGGGTGTGATTAAACAGGCTACTTTACCGGCCTGCATCCAGCTTGGTCATTTTCTCAAAGCTGCTGGCTAGTCCTTGTGGATTAATACCGCGCTGTTTTAGCAAATCGAAGAAGTAGTCGTCGGCCTGACGTTCTTGCGTTTGAGAAAATTGGGCATTAACCAACTTTTCGCCCAAATCAGCTAATTGATATTATGATAGCGAAGTTGCCATCGCCGTCTTCGGAGGCGATGGCAGTGCGAGTCGCGCTGATAGCATAGGCCCGCCTGCATTGCCTTACGGTTAATGACCCAGGGCCACATGCCCCATTTCATGGGCGGCCCAATACACCTTCTACTTCATTATCTATCATGGTATCCATTAGACCGCTGTAAACGCGGATACAGCCGTTAGCCATTGCCCAGGCATTGACGTCTTTAGTCAGGTACACCTTTATAGTTGGTGGGGTGCTATTGATATCTTGCCCGAGCGCGTGGGCTATTATAAGGCAGAATGCGTGTCCCTTTTTATTTACCACTATGATAAAACCCGATTTCAAAATAGAGGAATATGAATGGTCTTAATATCGGAAAACGGCGAATGCACTCGCACTTTCAGCAGGCTTTCGTTCATGTATGATAGTTAAAATCTTGTTTGGCGCAAAATAGCCATGAAATGCTCTTATTTCGCCAATGGTTCCATATGTAATCGCTAGTATTTTCATGTATATTAGTAGCCATCGCTTTTTGGTCTTCCTATCTAACGTATTAATTATTAAACGTATGTTTGGCAAGACATCTATTCAATCCGATCTGGAGTAAAGCATGTCCTCTCGTAAAGAACTTGCCAACGCAATCCGCGCACTCAGCATGGATGGCGTGCAAAAAGCCAAATCCGGTCACCCGGGTGCACCCATGGGTATGGCAGATATCGCCGAAGTCCTCTGGCGCGATTACCTTAATCACAACCCGGCTAACCCCAACTGGGCCAACCGCGACCGTTTTATCCTCTCCAACGGTCACGCCTCCATGCTTATCTACAGCCTGTTGCACCTCACCGGCTACAACCTGCCGATTGACGAGCTGAAGAATTTCCGCCAACTGCATTCCAAAACACCGGGACACCCGGAATACGGCTACACCGACGGTGTGGAAACCACCACTGGCCCGCTCGGGCAGGGTATTGCCAACGCGGTCGGCATGGCCCTGGCTGAACGCACGCTGGCTGCGCAGTTCAACCGCCCGGGTCACGATATCATTGACCACTTTACCTACGTGTTCATGGGTGATGGCTGCATGATGGAAGGCATCTCTCACGAGGTGTGTTCGCTGGCCGGTACTCTGAAGCTGGGCAAGCTGGTGGCATTCTATGATGACAACGGCATCTCCATTGACGGTCACGTGGAAGGTTGGTTTACCGATGACACCGCGGCACGCTTCGAAGCCTACGGCTGGCACGTAGTGCGTGGGGTAGACGGACATGACGCCGATGCCGTCACCAGTGCTATCGAGCAGGCGTGCGCCGTGACGGACAAACCGTCTCTGCTGATGTGTAAAACCGTGATTGGTTTCGGTTCACCGAACAAGGCCGGCACCCATGACTCCCACGGTGCACCGCTGGGCGACACCGAGGTGGCTGCTTCACGCGAACAGCTGGGCTGGAAATACCCGCCGTTTGACATCCCAGCCGATATCTATGCGGCCTGGGATGCCAAGGCTGCCGGGGCCCAAAAAGAGAGCGCCTGGAGCGAGACGTTTGCCGCGTATGCCAGGGTCTATCCGGAACTGGCCGCTGAATTCAAACGCCGTACTGTCGGCGATCTGCCGGCCAACTGGCAGGCAGATGCCCAGAAGTTCATTGAAGACCTACAGGCCAATCCGGCGGAAATTGCCAGCCGAAAAGCCTCGCAGAACGCGCTGGAAGCCTACGGAAAACTGTTGCCGGAATTCCTTGGCGGCTCAGCCGACCTGGCACCGAGCAACCTAACCATCTGGTCCGGCTCGGTCTCGCTGGATAAAGACCCGGCGGGCAACTACATCCACTACGGGGTGCGCGAGTTCGGCATGACGGCCATCGCCAACGGTCTAGCGCTGTACGGCGGCTTCCTGCCATACGCTGCGACCTTCCTGATGTTTGTAGAATACGCCCGTAACGCAGTGCGTATGGCGGCCCTGATGAAAATCCGCAGCATCTACGTTTACACTCATGACTCCATCGGTCTAGGCGAAGACGGCCCGACGCACCAGCCGGTAGAACAACTGGCAAGCCTGCGCGTGACGCCGAACATGAGCACCTGGCGTCCTGCGGATCAGGTAGAAACTGCGGTGGCATGGAAGTACGCCATCGAGCGTAAGAATGGCCCGACAGCGCTAATCCTGTCGCGCCAAAACCTGGCACAGCAGACGCGTACCGCGCAGCAACTGGCGGACGTGACGAAAGGTGCCTACGTGTTGAAAGACTGTGAAGGTCAGCCGGAACTGATCCTGATTGCGACCGGTTCTGAAGTGGGGTTGGCGGTTGCGGCCTACGACGTACTGAGCGCGCAGGGTCACGAGATACGAGTGGTATCAATGCCATCTACTGATGCGTTTGACAAGCAGGATGCAGATTATCGTGAAGCCGTGCTGCCGAAAGCGGTGAGCGCACGCGTGGCGATCGAGGCGGGAATTGCAAACTACTGGTACAAGTATGTTGGCCTGAAC
>JBPPLV010000020.1:0-8684 GCA_051305815.1 Candidatus Malihini olakiniferum | reverse complement strand
GGAGAAAACCAGCAACAGCTTAATGAACAACCCTAGCCAGCATCTTTTTTTACGCAGTTTTTTGCTCATGTCGCCCTCATCGACGTACTCGTCGTCTTCTTCATCAATGTCATCCTGATAGACGTCATCCTCTTCTTCATAGTCATCCTTTCTACTACGACGCCGAGTCCGCCTGGGGGCGCCGCGGTTTTCGTCCTGACGTCTTCCCCTTACGTCCGATAGCTTCACGATCGTCCTGTGACATTGCGGTTACTTCTCCATCATGTTAAAGACAGCAACAGTGCCAATCTAAACGTTAGTGCTGGCTGTCGTAACTTACTTTGTTGTTCCTCCCGGTTTCAGTAAAGCATAACTATCTGAAATAATTTTCAAAAACGTATCATGGCGTTTGATATTTCTTCGTGCGCCGCGTCGGCGCGGTATTGGCAGGATCGTCCGGCCATACGTCTTGGGATAACGCCTTTTCATCTCTTTCTGCACCTCACGATACGTCCCTTGCTAGAACGCGGCCAGATCGCGCGTAATCAGCAAAGACTGATGCACAGGGGAAAGAAGTTCAACACGACGGCAACACGCTCTTCCGCCACCGTCGGGTTTTGCTGCTCGCCGAACATCTCCTGTATATGCACCGCCAGCACCGGCGGCTGATCGGTCATAATAGCTAACGGCAGATGGCTGCTGCCTGGAGTAGTGTAATAGCGCGGCAGCGCGCTTTTCAGCCTGCCGATCGGCCACAAATTCAGCAGGCGCGTTAGCGCCTCGTAAAGGTCAATTTGCCGGAGCGCCTGCACAATCGCGTACACCGTTGATCGAGGTCAGCAGCGAGGTATTCAGCTTCGCCAGCAAGGCCTCATGGTCCGCGGTAGCTAGGTGGATTTTCCCGCCCCGGTGGGTGGGTACAATAATACCTGGGGAGCGTGGCCCAACGCGTCAATCACCTCATTTAGCACAGCGCTGACCGGCGGTAAACTCACCACATTCTCCTCTACAACTTACTTGATGGCCTTTTATTTTTCTGACAAAACAGCCTATTTATCGGGCAACGATGATGCAACACCACATTCGATCGAAATAAGGTATTGCGCAAAAGTGAAGGTTGTCGCCTTGCGGCAAGGCATTGTAGCATCCTCTGTTATCCGCGTAGCGCGAGTGCCATGCCAACCACACGCCGCCTGTTTTTTTGCCTTATCCTTACCGGATTCGTTGGCGCAAACGCTGGTTCAGTGGCGTGCTCAGCACTTTTCTCTGGTCGCTGGCCGACAGGATCCGTCAGCTCGCCTTTCAGTTGCATCTTAATGATGCAGGTCAGTGGCCACGCCCCGGTGTTGTATGATGGGCTACCGCCAAGCACCACGCGGCCTTCTGCAACTTGCCACACTGCTGCGATCGCAAGCGGCATGCGGCGGCTGCTACCAAATTCCACAGCTATTTCAACCGCATATCACATTGTTGCGCGGCGCGACTCGCCCCCGTGGCACTTCCCCCACCAATGTTGACTGGAGTTGTCTGCCGAGCACTTTGCTCTGTATGAATCTCGCTGGGAGCAGGGAAAAACCCGCTACCAACGTGTGGCAGAATGGTCATTAGCCTAGAGCAACACAGGATGATGCGATGTATTTTATACTGCCGCTCAAACCGACAAGGTTGATTAAGCGCTACAAACGTTTCCTTGCTGATGTGGTAACCCCAAGGAGAGACCTTCACACTGCACTGTGCCAATACGGATGCAATGACCGGATGCGCAAGCCGTGCGATACGGTGTGGTACTCCACCCCGGATAATCCCAAGCGCAAATATGCGTACAGTTAGGAATTAACAGAAACGGCACAAGGGCACTGGATTTGTGTCAATACCCTACGCATAAATCAAGTAGTGCATGAAGCTCTCCTGGCGCAACGGATACCGGATCGCTGGTTATAGCCAGATCACGCCCGAGGTGACGTATGACATCGAGAACAGCCGTATTGACCTACTGTTACAGGCATATGACTGGATTAACTTCTATATTGAGATGAAGTCAGTTAAATTTTTGCAACAAACACCGTTGTATATGTCACCCCACCAGGGATTTTTTCACGATGCAGTGACGCAGCGAGGACAAAAACACCTGCGCGAATTGATAAAAGTAGCAGAAAAAGGTGAACGTGCCGTGCTGTTTTTCACTTTGCTGCACTCTGGCATTGCTGAGGTCGCGCCTGTGTATCACATTGATGCCTGCTATGCAGAATTATTTTGAGAAGCACAGCAAAAAAAAGGGGGTTGAAATTTTTTGCTGTGCCACCATATTAAGCCCTGACAGTATTTCGCTCAGGTACCCGTTGTCGTTAACCGTAACACGATAAAAACGGTAAGTGTGTTCACCTATTGTTTGTTATCAGATGTGACGATAAGGTTCCTGACACGTTATCAGGCCTGTGACAGAAATTATTGCCAACCCTAGTTCCATCTGCTATTTATAGCGGCCTGTTTTCTCCCCCCTTAGGGATCGATAATGCGTGTCGTGTTATGTAGGAGAAGTAACATGCAAGAAGAGCAAAACCGTAAGACATCTTCTCTGAGCATTCTCGCAATTGCCGGAGTGGAGCCGTATCAGGAAAAGCCGAGCGAAGAATACATGAACGACGCCCAATTGGTTCATTTCAAGCGTATTCTTGAAGCATGGCGCAATCAACTCAGGGATGAAGTGGATCGCACCGTATCCCATATGCGCGATGAAGCTGCCAATTTCCCTGATCCGGTCGATCGCGCCGCACAGGAAGAGGAGTTCAGTCTGGAACTTCGTAACCGTGATCGGGAACGCAAGCTGATCAAAAAGATTGCGAAGACACTACAGAAAATCGAAGACGAGGACTTCGGCTACTGTGAATCCTGTGGTGTTGAAATTGGTATCCGCCGCTTGGAAGCGCGACCCGCCGCCGATTTATGCATTGACTGCAAAACGCTGGCGGAAATCCGCGAGAAACAGATGGCGGGATAATCCTATAGTAGAGTGGAAAAGCTGTTCCGATTTGCGTTTTTGCCGCCGCGCTGTCTCCCGGCAACGAATGCGGGAGTAGCGCGGTTGTATTGTTCACTCGTATGCTTGATACCTATCGTTATTACCGGCCGCTTTGCTCCATCGCCTTCCAACGATCTTCACTTGGGTTCCCTGATTGCTGCATTAGGCAGCTATTTAAAGGCGCGTGCCAATCGTGGCCGTTGGCTGATGCGCATTGAGGACATCGATCCTCCGCGTGAAGTCGCCGGTGCAGTAGTCGCACGTTTACCCAGTTAGAACACTACGGTTTGTTGTGGGATGGCCATGTGCTTTATCAACTCCAACGGCATGCACGTTATCAAGAAATCCTGACTGCGTTGAAAGCACGCTATCTGTGCTCCACCAACGCGGTTCTGCGTCTACGACAAGATAATCCCATCCTGCACTTTAATGACAGGCTCGGTGGAGAATTGTATGCAGACCCAGCGCTGGTGCAGGAAGATTTTATCATTCACCGCCTAGATGGATTATTCGCCTATCAGCTTGCCGTTGTGGTAGATGACCATGATCTCAAGAAGTAACGGAAATTGTGCGCGGCGCTGACCTGATAGCCCCCCACCGTACGACAAATTGCGCTGTATAAGAGTTAAACTATCCGGTGCCGGCGTACATCCACTTACCGCTGTTGCTCAACGCGCAGGAAAATACACTTTCCAAGCAGAACCGAACCACGCGCCAGCGCTGCCTGATGGCGATCCGCAGCCCGTGCTGTTAAGTGCGTTGCGTTTCCTCAACCAGCCGGGGTGTTCAGCGCACTGGCAAGATTTGTCGTTAACAGCCCTGCTACAGTGGGCCCTTAGCCATTGGTCGCTTGTATCTGTTCTGTTAGTAGAGAAATACGATGTGACCGAGGCAACATCAGCATTTTCAAAGATGGTGCGGTGAGCTACGATTAGCCGCTATTTTTTATTGTGCCGTTATTTTTTCATCACTATCGAGGTGTACCATCTTTACCCGAGTAGCTAATTTCTGTCGCAAGGTACTCAACCGCGACAATGATGTGGCCACAGCAGAACTCACACGTCAGAGCATGACCGTGATTCCGCGCGACCAGCATACCATTTTGTGCAGCGATATCAGTGAAAATGCGCTGAAGGTACTTCGTCGCCTGAACAAGGCGGGTTATGAAGCCTATCTGGTTGGCGGCGGCGTCAGAGATCTGCTGCTGGGGAAAAAACCGAAAGATTTCGATATCACCACGAATGCCACGCCAGAACAGGTACGCAAGCTGTTCCGTAATTGTCGTTTAGTGGGACGTCGTTTCCGGCTCGCTCACGTGATGTTTGGCCCTGAAGTGATCGAAGTCGCGACCTCTCGCGGTCATCACGAGCAACATCAGGAACAACAGATAAAAACCACCTCTCAGCAGGCGCGTAGCAGCATGCTGCTACGCGATAATATTTTTGGCAGTATTGAAGAAGATGCGCAACGACGCGATTTCACCATTAACAGCCTCTATTACAGTGTCGCTGACTTCAGCGTGCGCGATTATACCGGCGGGTTGAACGATCTGCGCCAGGGTGTGATTCGGTTGATTGGCGATCCAGAAACCCGTTACCGCGAGGATCCGGTACGAATGCTGCGCGCAATACGCTTCTCAGGCAAGCTGAATATGGCCATCAGCCCGGAAACGGCCGAGCCTATTCCGCGTCTGGCTGCACTGCTGCACGATATCCCAGCAGCACGTTTATTCGAAGAGTTATTGAAACTGTTGCAGGCAGGCCACGGCTACCCGACCTACTGCTTGCTGTGCGAATATCAACTTTTTCAACCGCTGTTCCCGCTGATCAGCCGTCATTTTACGCCTAATAGCGATAGTCCTTTGGAAGGCATGGTGGCACTGGTGTTGAAAAACACCGACCAGCGGTTGCAAAACAACATGCGCGTTAATCCAGCGTTCCTATTTGCCGCCATGCTGTGGTATCCGTTAATTGAACATGCGCAGAAGCTCGCACAGGAGAGTGGGTTAACCTATTTCGATTCCTTCGCACTCGCCACTAACGACATTCTGGACGAACAGTGCCGCTCTCTAGCCATTTCTAAACGCATCACTTCGCTAGTGCGTGGTATCTGGCAGTTGCAACTGCGCCTTTCACGACGCCAAGGCAAACGCACCTACAAGTTAATGGAACATCCAAAATTCCGTACCGCTTATAATTTGTTGAGCTTGCGCGCTGAGATAGAGCGTCAGCCCGAGCTGCAACGTCTTGCACAATGGTGGGGAGAGTTTCAGGTGGCTGCGCCGCCGCGTCAGCAAGCCATGCTGAGCACGCTGGATGACGGCCTGACGCCGCATCGACGTTTTCGTTCTCGCAAGTCGACTGCGCCACGCCGAGAAAGAATCTCGTGACGCGTGTTTATCTTGCGCTGGGTAGCAACCTGGCGCATCCGTTACAACAAGTCAACTCCGCGCTAGCCGCATTGGATACCGTGCCACACACGCGTGTACTGTGCTGCTCGCCGTTTTATCGCAGCCGCCCGCTGGGCTCACAGGATCAGCCTGATTATCTCAATGCTGTAGTCGCTCTGGAAACGGCACTTGCGCCAGAAGCCTTACTTGATCACACCCAGGCGATTGAAGAGCAGCAGGGCCGTGAGCGTAAAGCGCATCGCTGGGGGCCACGCACGTTAGATCTGGATATTTTGCTGTATGGCAACGAAACCCTTCACACCGCTCGTTTAACCATTCCCCACTATGACATGAAAAACAGAGAATTCATGTTGTATCCGTTAGCTGATATCGCCCCGGCTCTGTACTTTCCCGATGGTGAAGCCTTGACGTCTCGCCTGGATTCTGTGCCGTGCAATAGCATGACGCTGTGGGATGAACAGGACTGAAACCACATCAGTCACATTTTGTCCTTTCAACTGTGTATTTGATCTTTATGCCTTAACGCAGGCTTCCTTTAAGATGCTCTCCTGACTTTTTCGGTTCTGGGAAGCTGCCTATAAAACCGACAACCCTATCCTACCTGCGCAAATGTAAGTAGGAAAAGCGTAGATTCGCGACCATTATCGCCTATGATGCCAGTTTTGCCCGCCTGTTCTACGAAAATGGCATTCGCGTTATGCTGGTGAGTAATTCGCTGGGCATGACGTTACAAGGTTATGATTCCACACTGCCGTTCACCGTCAGTGACATCGCCTATCATATCCGCTGCGTACGCGCGGCGCGCCATTGAGTCGGCTGTTGCCGACTTGCCGTTTATAGCTTACGCCACAGCTGAGCAAACGTTTGCCAATGCAGCGGAAGTCATGCGCGCGGGTGCTAATATGTTGAAAATGGAAGGCAGTCAATGGCTTGCCCCACAGTGAAGATGCTGACCGAGCGCGCAGTACCAGTATGTGGCCATCTTAGGTTGACGCCGTAATCGATAAATATCTTCGGCGGCTACAAGGTTCGGGGACGAGACGATATCGCTGCAGCATAATTGCTGAATGATGCACTAGCGCTGGAGGTGGCGAGAGCCCAACTAGTTGGTGATGGAATATGTCTCGGTATCGCTGGCACAACCTGTCACCGACGCGTTGTCGATCTCCGTTATCGGCATCGGTGCAGGTAACTTTACCGATGGTCAAATTCTGGTAATGTACGATGCGTTCGGCGTTACCGGTGAGAACACACCGAAATTTGCCAAAAACTTTTTGGCACAAAGCGGTGATATTGCAGCAGCGATACGCCTGTATTTGCAGGAAATTGAGCAGGGTCTCTAACCTGCCGAAGAACATTCGTTCCGTTAAGGTATACCCTTTCACTGCCACAGCAAGTGCTGATAAAAATGATGAGTACAAAGGAGCAAGATCGTGTTAATTCTTGAAACCCCTTTGCTATTATGCCTTGAGATTCGCCGCTGGCGTCAAGAAGGGAAACGTATTGCATTGGTGCCCACTATGGGCAATCTGCATGATAGACACATGGCGCTGGTAGATGAGGTGCGTGCACATGTAGATATTGTTATCGTCTCCATTTTCGTCAACCCGATGCAGTTCGATAGGCCTGACGATCTAAGCGTTATCCGCGCACATTGTAAGAAGATTGCGAAAAGTTAACCCGACGCAACGTAGATCTAGTGTTTGCGCCATCGCCAGAAGTCTTCTATCCCAATGGTCTGGGTCAACAAACGTTTGTCGAAGTGCCGGAGCTCTCTGCCATGTTGGAAGGCGCACAAATCGTCCGAGCCATTTTCGCGGTATGGCAACCATTGTCAGCAAGCTGTTCAACATGGTACAACCCGATATAGCCTATTTTGGTGAAAAGAATTACCAACAGTTGGCGTTGATTCGTCAGATGGCGCGATATGTGCTACGACATTAATATTGTCTGTGTGCCTATCGTGTTCGTGCACTGGATGGGCTGATACTCATCTCACGCAATGGTTATCTAAGCCCTGAAGAGCGTCAGTTAGCACCAGCACAAACGTATCATGGATCAGGCAGTATGAGCAATAGCGACCGCCAGTTGGAAGAAATGCTGACCAACGCCGCGGAGTCATTATGTAAAGCCTGATTTACGCCAGATTAGCTCTATATTCGCGACGCAGATACGCTGCAATAACTAATCGTAGCCAGCACACGCGCGGTGGTGTTGATGGCAGCCTAGCTAGGTAAAGCCCATTTGATTGATAACCAGCAGGTCGACCTAGTCGACGACTGACAGGCACGATAGACATTAACCGAGGTAACAGACAGTGATACGCACCATGCTACAAGGTAATCTGTACCGGGTAAAAGTGACTCAGGCAGATCTCCACTATGAAGGCTCTTGCACCATCGATCAGGATTTTATGGATGTCGCTGGCATTCTGGCATATGAAGCCATTGATATCTACAACGTGGATAACGGGGCACGTTTCTCTACTTATGCTATTGCGGCAGAAAGAGGGGCACGCATTATTTCTGTTAACGGTGCAGCGGCACGCTGTGCCCGCGTCGGCGATAAATTGATTATCTGCTCCTATGTGCAGATGTCAGATGAAGAAGCACGCGCATCATTCTAAAGTCGCCTATTTCTCCGGTGACAACGTGATATCCCGTCAGGCGAAGGCCATTCCGGTTCAGGTCTCCTAAGAAAACGGGGTTATAATGGCCCCGTTTTTATCTCAACTACGTAGACCGCGCCCACGCTCAATCAACCACCACACCAACACGTAAAACACCAGAATAAACGCCAGCAATACCGTTATGGTGAAGGCCAGCGGTACGTCCTGAATGCCGAGAAAACCAAAGCGGAAACCACTTATCATATACACTACCGGGTTGAGCTTGGACACCACTTGCCAGAATGGCGGCAGCAGCGTTAACGAGTAAAACACGCCGCCAAGATAAGTTAACGGTGTCAGCACAAACGTGGGGATCAGGCTGATGTAATCAAAGGTTTTTGCGAATACCGCATTCAGTAACCCCACCAGCGAGAAAAGCACCGCGGTCAGCAGCAGCGTGACCACCACCACCCACCAGGCATGCACATGTAGCGGAACAAAAAACAGCGATACCGCAGTGACCAGCACGCCAACGCATACGCCACGGGCTACACCGCCCCCTACGTAACCAGCAATCACGATATATGTCGGGATAGGAGCCACCAGCAGTTCTTCAATATTGCGCTGAAATTTGGCGCTGAAGAAAGAAGCCGCGACGTTAGCATAGG
>JBPPLV010000026.1:0-61286 GCA_051305815.1 Candidatus Malihini olakiniferum | reverse complement strand
CCTCGGCGATTTTACCGCTGAATACTCACCCAACGCGAACATGCTGTATTTGCCGTTGAGTTTAAACCGATAGCGCAATGCCTTTTTACTGTTGGGTTTCACTTCAAGGTAAAGGCCATTTAAGTCATTTATTCTATAGAGTTTTTCTTTCTGCTTTTCAGTACGGCATTGAGTATCAGTGAGCATAGCGGCTTCTCGTCTATTTCTTAGACTCTATTGTACTCACCTAAAATGAAGATGGAAACTGATTGTACTCATCCCTATACTCATTTTTAGCTGCGCTGCTATGAGATCACGTGAGACGCCATGAAAAGAAAAATAAACGTAACTACTTGTATTTTAAATATCTTTTCTGTCTTCATGAGATGCGTTGAGATCGCATGAGACAACAGAAGCAATTAGACAGTAAAGCGCTTATTCCAGATGTTTTTACATTTAAAAAGTAATTAATCGAACGACCTGATATTAAATCCTTTAAGCAAATAATCCATAATGATGACATGATAAAAGAGAAGATGATTATGGATAATACTGATTCTTTATCCAACATTATTATCGATCTTCATGAGCGGTTGCTTCCGTCTTGGGAAACGCGTAATGCACGGTCGCTACCCTCTCAATCCCGTTCTTTTGATCGTCGGACGCTAAAAGCCTTGATAGGCTGGTCGCTGCTTAATCAGAAGCAAAATGATGCTTGTGATTTTTTCTGATAAGTATCTCAATAGACATATGAGTCATATCAATAAAGGGAAACACATGCAAAAACCGTAGGGTATTTTAATACCCTGAATCTTGACTATCTTGCAGTACATCAGGCGAAAGAAACGTATTTTTAGCCGCTATATGGCGATTGGTGATGACCGTGTAGCGGAGACGTTTTCCGCCGCTGAGAGTGCTTACAAACGCTTTATTGCTCAGCCAATGCGTTTGCAGGACGTATCTACCTTACTAGATTCAAATCCTTACCCCTTTCGGGGTAGACGCTATAAAGCGTGGCATTGCTCCATGATCTGCGCGGTTGGTATCGTTTTTTTTGATTGTAACTTCATTGAAGATCCAAAAGCGTAAACACTCATAGATGAGATCATCGGTACAGAGAGTGCTCTTTATACGCAACGGAAAAACTATGAGGTGATGCATTTCAACGCCGATAATGTGAAAGTCTCAGCGTTGCTGGGCGAACTTCTCACCAATCAGGCGACCATCTCTAATGAGGTCTACCGCTAAAGTTCACAACAGGCTCTGCGCGATTTAGAACAGTGGTTGTTACACCATGGTTTCCCTGAGCTGATTGCACTGCATAACCGTTTTGCTCGGCAGATGAGGTATCGCAATTATTTTGATTATAAAGTGAATAAAACGGAGAGGATGACGCCAGAGCTGTTGTTTGCTATTCTCGACCGTTTTGAAGAGCAGACGCGAGATACGAATGAGCGCAGTCTGGCTGCTCTTGCTAAAGAGAAGGGAGAGAGTGCGCATCAACCGTGGAATATTCGTTATGCCAGCGCAGGGGATTGTACCCCAACTGGATCCCTACTTTCCTTTCTCCGCGTCGTTAGAACGCTGGATTAACAGCTTTAAGCGATTGCACATCGGTTTTAATGGTGTACAGATGCAATTGAATCTGCTGGCGCGTAAGGGCAAATATGAAAACAGTTTTATGCACGGTCCAGTGTGTGTGCCGCCATTGATGCAGGAAGGGCAATAGATACCCGCTAAAATCCATTTTACAGCCTTGCTAAACCAGGGACCAGGTGGGGAGTGGTGCAACGGGCATCATCAATACACTGTTTTATGAAAGCGGACATGTAGCGCATTTTGCCAATATTCATCAAAACGCCCCCTGCTTTTCACAGGAGTTTCCGCCTACATCGATGGCGTACGCGGAAACACAATCTATGTTCTGTGACAGCCTGCTACATGATGCTGACTGGCGGAAGCGCTGTACTAGAACCGACAAGGAAAAAAAATCCCTGATGCATTGATTCAGGATGATATTGCCATACGTCAACCGATGCGCGCATTTAATAAACGCCATATCCTGTTGGTTCCCTATTTTGAATAGCAGCTTTACAGTATGAACGATAATGCCCTCACGCCTATCGCTATCATACAACTGGCGCGTGATTTCGAGCTGTGTATTCTGGGTATCAGTGGTAGCCCCTATCCGACCATCGCGATTTCTTATCTCCTTTCGATGAAATCTGCATGCTCTTATCAGGGGTATCTAGCCCTGATGGCAGTTGAGCAAACTCGGCATTTCTTTCTTCAGCGGGATGGCTATCTTACTGACAACCCCGCCATTAGTCCAGACCTAGCACAGCACACTACTGGCGTCCAGGCAACAGCGTCAGCCACGAGACACGCTGCGTAGCCTGACTGCGGAAACCTTGCTTGCTCTGGCCTGCAATTTGACGGTGAAGCAGGTGTGGCAACAAGCCCAGGATGCTATACAACACAACATGCAAAGACCTCAGCCTCCCGCGGATGCGCTGATGCATGCTCATATCAAAATTATCGATGGTGAGCGTGTGCTGGCGGATAACAGCGGCGGAGATAGTGCTATGTGTGAAGCTTTTTCGGCTTTCATCGAACGTGAATATCCCTCTGTCAGATGAATACATCAATTTTGAACGCTGAACAGGAGAAACGTATTTTCCAGCTTGCACAGAAAGACGGTGTGGCAGATGCTCTTAATAGAGCATCTGCTTTTCAGTATATTACAGCGATACAATCAAGAGACGTGCTGCAAAAATTCACGCAACCGCTCACTGGGGGGAATGGTGATTAATGTTTCAGGATCGCCATCCTGGGCAATGCGGCCTTTATCAATAAAGATCAACCGCGAAGCGACTTTATGAGCAAACCCTACCTCGTGCGTGACAATCACCATTGTCATGCCTTCTTCCGCCAGATCTTTCATTACGGTCAACACTTCATGACGTAATTCTGGGTCGAGTGCAGAGGTTGGTTCATCAAATAGCATAAGCTTGGGTTTAACTGCAAGCGCACGAGCTATTGCTACGCGTTGCTGCTGACCGCCAGAAAGTTCTGAAGGGTAGTGGTGAGCGCGTTCAGATAGACCCACTTTCTCCAATAGTTCCAACGCCAGTTTTTCTGCTTCTGCTTTGCTGGCCCCGCGCACCCGAATCGGGCCGAATGCAACGTTCTCCAATGCAGTCAGGTGCGGGAAAAGGTAAAACTGTTGAAACACCATACCCGCTTCCTGACGGATAAGTCGCTCATCAACTTTAGGATCGTTCACTTTTAGTCCGTCGACAATCAACTCACCGCTGGTGATTTCTTCCAGCTTATTGATGCAACGCAACAAGGTGGACTTACCGGAGCCTGAAGGCCCAATAATCACCACAACTTCACCCTGATTGATATTCAGATTGATGTCATGCAATACCTTTGTCTGACCAAAGTGTTTAGAAACGTTCTTTAATTCAATCATATAATCTTAAGTTTTCTTTCCAGGAGGCGCAAAAGGAAGCTCAGTACCAAGGTAATGACAAGATAGATCACTGCAACCGCACTCCAGATCTCCAGTGCGCGAAAATTACCTGCAATGATTTCCTGCCCGGAACGGGTCAGTTCCGCCACGCCAATAACGATAAACAGCGAAGTGTCTTTTATACTGATGATCCATTGGTTGCCTAACGGAGGTAACATGCGACGTAACGCCAATGGTGCAATAACATGGCGTAGCGTGTCGCGTTTTGATAATCCCAGTGCCAAACCCGCCTCACGAAATCCTTTGTGAAGCGACAACACTGATCCGCGGGTAATTTCCGCGATATAAGCACCGGAATTGATCATTATAGTGACCACAGCTGCGGCAAATGGATCGATACGCACTGATGTCAGGATCATCGGTAAGGCGAAATAAATAAACATGACTTGTACAACAATCGGTGTACCACGGATGATTTCAATAAACACCAATGCGATGCGGCTGGAGATCCAACTCCCATAGACGCGGGCGAAACCTGCGACGACACCGATAACCAAGCCACCCAGCAGACCCAGTATGGAAATCAGCAAGGTCATTTTTGCCCCTTCTGTCAGAAGGGGCAAAGAAGGCCAGATGACACTCCAATCAAACTGCATGAACGTTCTCCAGACTTATACAGCAATTATTTCAGTTCAGTGCCGAACCATTTTTTATAGATTTTAGCATAGGTGCCGTTGTCGTGCAGCGTTTGCAACGCAGCATTCACTTTTCTACGCAGTTCGCTGCCTTTAGGGAAGACGACACCGTATTGCTGTGCCTTGATGGAATCACCAACCGCTTTAAACTGACCATTGCCAGCTGTTTTAATGAAGTACAGGATATTCGGCGTATCATGCAGTACTGTATCGGCACGACCTACACCTAACTCCATGTATGCGTTGTCAATATTTGGGAAATGGCGCAGTTCTTTGGTCTTGATATTAGCTTTGGCATAGTCAACCGAACCGGTTCCACTTTTCACTGCCACAACTTTACCTGCCAGATCTTGTTCACCCTGAATGCTGGTGTTGCCAGCTTTTACCATGACCAGCAAGCCGCTGTTGTAGTAGCCATCAGAAAAATCGACAGCGCGTTTACGTTCTTCTGTGATTGTGATCCCTGCTAGCGCTAAATCAACGTTGCGGGTTTGTAGGGCAGGGATGATACCTGCGAAGTCCATCGGTTTCAGGGTGTATTCCAGTTTCAACTCTTTAGCGATAGAGTCCCAGAGGTCGATATCAAAGCCGACGTATTTATCGCCTTGCTTGAACTCAAAGGGAACAAAAGCTGTGTCTGTAGCAACAATGAGAGGCTTGTCCGCCGCGTAGCTAAAAACGCTCATGGTCAGCGCCAGAGCTGAAAATGAGGCCTTAAGTAGTGATTTCATTTGATCCTTCCTAATTAACCGTTTGTGGGAAGCCTATTTAAAGCAGGCGCTACTAATAATAGTATTTAAGGAAAAAAGCTGTATAAACAGAGGGTTATATTTCATAAGCTCTTGTTTTTATTCGGTGTCGCTAATGCACGTAAACTTCTCCTCCGGCATGGGACGCCGTTATGAATAACTGATTATGCTGCGAGACACAACCGTTGATTGTGTTTGAAGGGATATAAAAGCTAACTTTTTATACGAATTTTAAGAGGAAAAAGTGTAAGGGATAAGGTAGATAAAGCGTAACTTAATGTGTAGGCCATCGCGAACAACATGTTTGCGATGGTTCAATGCTATTTATACCCGTCATCATGCTGCAAATTGCAAGTGCGTTAGCTGCGTTCGCTTACCCGAATAACTTACTTCGGTAAGTTATTCGGGGCTCGCCCCCCAACCCTCTTCCTGAAACTTAAATGATTTTAAGTATATCAGCAAAATATGAAGGTTATCCAGTAATGTTGGCTTCGATAAACTACAGGAATTTGTCTAAATTGCGAGATGCTGTGGTTAACATATCCGCACTGTCATTTCATCTTCAGTTTTACCAATCGCACTGCGCACTTCTTTTGCTACAACACTGTACGCTCCGCCAGCGCTTTCAAGTGATCCTACACGCTGTAGATATTGGTTGGGTAGCTTTTAAGTGAGGTTTCTTTATTGATGACCTGCACTGCGCCCAGCGCAACGTCGCTCAGTTTTACTACGCGCTCAGCAAGGCGTATACAGATGGTCAGTAAGGGCTGTGCAGAAGCCGTCAGCATTTCTTTAACAGTGATAAAATTGGCACCGTGCATATTCCAATGGGTTTGCTTGGTGATCAATGACACATCGATTAAGTCGACAACAAGCTTATCCAACAGCTTAATGGTAGACGTTTTGACGTACTCATCCAGATTATTGTGTCTATAGATTAGGTTGGATGCTGCTGCTTTTACTAATTTAGCCGTAGCCATAAGGTATCTCCTCCTGATAAGTGAAATAATAATCTGACTGCTCAATGGAAATAATTATAGCAGAGTTTAATGCGGGGAATATAAAGGCAATACCTTTTATAGAAATTACCATGTATAATACAAGTGTATGTCTTTTGTCTTATTTTATTATAGAAATTACGCTTAGCTATTATATAAAATAACGATAATAAATGAGAATTATTTAGCTCTTGCAATAGCCTAAACCTATTTAGGCGCTGGGACAACTCGCGTTGCTATACGATATATCCGAAATGATCCTTCTCTTGCTGCGGTGGGTTGCATGCAAGATAAAGAAAAGAGGCGTTATTGAATATATCAGGTTAACCACTTTATGTCCTACCCATACTATTTCTGTTAAAAATGATTACCACATCGAGCCATTATTGAGCGAATGGCGTACCTTAGTTGAAATCACGCAGGCAGAAGCGCATGCCTTACTGATATCCTTGAGTGATGATGAAGTATGCTATCTGGCAGACAGATTTTATGATTATATGCTCAACGATGAGCATACTTACCACTATCTTAATACCCGCTAGGTTAAAGAATATCTAAGTATCAGTATGTTTCACTGGTTACGCAGCTGTTGGGCAGCTCTCAACAGGATTTGGCAGCATTACTTTCCCAACAGCACCTTATTTGAATGATTATGGCAATTTTATCTGATATTCATATCTAAACGATGGCGTTATGATTTATACCATTAAAGGCAAACAGCCTTTCCATCAAACATCGAATAGAAGGATTTATATCCTGGACGTTATCAAAAAATTTGCCGAAATTGTTGCTCTTGGTCTAGTTTCTTTCTATAGTTTTGCAGCACAAGAATTGGCATTGGTGTAAGTGAGCGGTGCAGAAACGCTGAGTGCCTTTAAAGCCCAGTTAGCCGAAAAATCTGAAGCGGTAGGCACATCTTCCTACAAGATTGTTTCTGTTGTTGGCAACAATCAGTTGCGTGGTACTACAATCCTGTACAAATGATTTCAAGATTGCTGATGAACCTGCCAGAAAGGGGAGCGAAAGCTCCTCTTCAGACTGATAACAAAGTTCGTTTTTAGGCGAAGTGCGGCAATGGGGGTAGTGGCGTAAGCCGCCGAAAGATTTGCTCGGAGCAAATTTAAACAGTGCCTACGCTGCCCTATAACGGCCACTCGTTGTGATTCGCCGGGGAAACACGAACGTGCTGAAATGGGGCTTTTTAACAGCCTGAAAGGGGTAAAAATCTCCCTTTTTTTGTTATGCGCCCTGGCTATTTAACAAGGGAAGTCTAGCATTATTCCCCCCACCAAATTCCAAACATAAAAAACCAACTTTTACGGTTGGTTTTTTATGGGATTATTTGGTCGGTACGAGAGGATTTAAACCTCCGACTCCTGACACCCCATGACAGTGTGCTACCAGGCTGCGCTATGTGCCGATGCTATGGGGCGTAGACTACCATCTCCTGAACCGATTGCAACAGCCAGCTGGTGCGATCGCTTTAGATTTAGGTAGTTAGTTAGCAATAAATCGCCTTTCGCTCGTAAGCACCTGTAACAGAAGCGGTAAACTTGGTTTTTTATCACGCAATTTTTCACCGTCGCTGTTTTAGGCAACATAGCTGCCTTTGGCATCCAATTGAATGATCTGCTGCGACGTCGTGATCATCAACACCCCTCAATTACCGTTCACCAGCCAGTTATTACATCGTTGAGCAGCAAACAAGTCTTCCCCTTGCGAGTAATCCGTGACGACCGTTTTTACATGCAGCAATCGTTGCATGAGGGTAACCATAACGTCTTTTTGATCCGTCATTTTGCTGATGGTCTGTGCCGGTGTACCTGGCCAATGAACCACTAGCGGGATCTGCCACTGTGATCGACGGTAGATACTGCCTTTATCCTGCTCGCTGGATTTTTCCGTAATAATCACGACGGTATTATCCAGCTTACCTTGGCTTTGCAACGTATTGAGTATTGTGCCGATGCTTTGATCGGTGGCTTTCGCATCCGTTGGAGCGCGAGCGCCGTTGGTGCCAAGCTCAATATAAGAGAACCATGGCGATGCGGTTTGCATACTAGTTTTCAGCCATGTCTGCCATTGCTTAACCGTCTTCGTATCACGCTGAATCACTGGTGCTGAAAGTGAAAAATCTGACAGCAGCGCCTGACGATAAAGCGTGTTATCAAATCTGTTGGAAGAGAACAGACCAAATTGATATCTCTGTTGATTCAGAGAACTCACTAAAGCGGATGGCGTACGTGCACTCAGTATTCCATCAATGTAGGTGGTTGAGATGCCGTAAAACAGGTTGAACAGGCTTCTTTGCGCGTTCTGGCTCACATTAAAATGGTTGCTGAAGTGCACATTCTCTTCTGCAAAACCCATCAACTGTGGCATGCGGGCGAGCGGAAGCTGGTCGGCAACCACAATCAACAAGTTATATCCACTGCCGGCATCGCGGAACTGAATATTATTCAACGGGTATTCTACCGTAATGACTTCGGGGTTACCCTGTAGCGCAATGCGGCGTTGATAAGCTTGTGCTTCCAGTAGACCATGCTTTTCCAAAAACCGCCGTGCAGTCATCGGATGGGATAACGGCAATGTTGCGCGCTGCATGGTAATGGGGTGATAAAAATTGGCATCTGCCCAGATATACATCATATGTGAAGCAAAAAATGCACTGATAAACACAGCCGCGACCAGCATGCCAATACGGTGACGGTTCAGGCTGCGCAGCTTTTGCCAGCACCAGGTGCCAAACAACATCTCAACCATGAAAATCAATGGGATACCGATAAACAGCAGCTGCCAGTCACGCGTAAGATCACTTTGATCCGGATTGATCACCAGTTCCCATACAGTGAGATTTAAATGAAGGTGAAAGCGGCTAAATACTTCCATATCGAGCAGCAGCAGCGTCAGTCCCGCGGTCGCCAAGATCGCAGAAAGAAAACGCAGCAAACGCTGTGACATCATCACGAACGTCAAGGGAAAGACAATCAGCAGGTAGACAGCAAAAACAATAAAACTAAAATGCCCCAGCCAACTGACAAGGGCATAACTACGACCAAGCAACGATGAGGGCCAATCCGCCACGAACAGGTAACGGCTTCCCACCCCCAGGCTCAACAAGATGTTAAACAGAGCGAACCAATGCCCCCAACTGATCATCTGGGAGACTTTTTCGCGATAGTTGTGATGGTTGCTTACCATAGCCTCAGGTCGGTGTTAGTGCGCTTTATGGGTAGTGATGGATGCCTGTAACGCATCAGCAAAAGAACGACCAATACCTGACGCTGCCCCCGCACCACACTGGTGTTGATAAGGTTGGTAACCATGTTGCCTAATACCATCAATGAGAGGTCAATAGGACCATGGTGTTTTTCCAATACGCTTACCAATTCGTAAAGCACCTGTTCGAAGAGTTCGTCATTGTAACGGGATAATTGTGCCATAAAAAAGCGATTCTCAAGCTGATAAAGGAGAATATCTTACCGTAACGACCTGAGGTTTTCCGCAATTTTATCATTTTATACTCGTCATACTTTACGTTGCAGATGCATTGGCTGCGTTCGATATTCGGACTTCTCTGGCCTTCACTTCTTACGAGGCCGCCGCAAGCAGCGTTTAAATCTGCTCCCGGTAGGTTGTCACCCGAGTCACTTACCTTAGTAAGCTCATCAGAATGAATAAATCTCATCCTTAGATTCACCCTGCGGACCAGCGTAATCTCTGTTCAAAACGTTAACGTTTTGTCCTGTAACTTGAATTATTTAGGTTATAGCGTTAACCGCCGGCCGTATTGGCAGGCGACGGCTTTCTCTTGCGGGGGCACACGTTTGGTGTTTGAATACGCCCCTTTGCTAAAAGGGGGGGTTTATCATAAGTCTGGATACCGACCAGATTGCCTTACATCAGCTTATCAAACGTGATGAGCAAGCGTTGGAGTTGGTGTTAAGGGATTCGTTATTAGATGCTACACCCGCCGTTGACGAGATGATGGCTGAGTTGCACCATGTTTACAGTGTGAAAAACAAGGCCTACGGCGTGTTCGATGAACGAAGCGAGCTAGCCCAGGCGGTGCGTGGCTGTCGTAAAGGTAAAGAGAATTTTCTCGGGTTTAGCCGTGCATCCACTGCACTGCTACGTGATGAATTGGCAAAATATCCCTGTGCAAAAGGGAGGGTTGTGCTGTTCTATCAATATCGCTATCTGTCGGTTGAATATTTGTTGGTGGCGGTGCTGAATAGCTGCAGCAGCATGCGCGTCAATGAACAACTAGATATCAGCAGCACACACTATCTGGATATACCTCATGCGGATAGCGTGGCGCGTATCGATCTTACCGAGTGGGAAACCAAACCCGGAATCTCTGCGTTATCTAACCTTCCTGAAAGGGCGGGTAGAGCGTAAGGTTGCAGATTTCTTTATGGATTTCCTCGGCGAGAGTGCCGGGCTTGACACCAAAGCGCAGAATCACGGCCTGTTACAGGCAGTGGATGACTACTGCGCGCAAGTGGAGTTCGATAAAAACGAACGTCAGCAATACCGTCAGCAGATGTACAGCTACTGCAATGAACAGTTGCAAGCAGAGGAAGAGATGGAGGTGGCTTCTTTGTCGCAGGAACTTCCCCGTTATGAGAGAAAACCTTCCATGTATTTTCAGAGGAACAAGGCTATGAGCTGGAAGACAGTTTCCCGGCGGATCGTAGCACGCTGCGCCAGCTAACCAAGTTTGCTGGCAGTGGCGGGGATTAACGATTAACTTTGATGCCTGCCTGCTAGGCGAACTAATCTTCTGGGATCCGACAACAGATACGCTGACCATTAAAGGTACGCCGCCTAATTTGCGCGACTAGTTACAGCGCCGTTTGAGCAGCGGTGATAAGAGTAAGCACAGCCAGAAAAAGAAAAACGCCGCATATGCGGCGTTTTTCTTATCGACATTCATGCTTATTAGGAAAATACGCAGCGTCCCACGGGCTTTCTCAAACGATTAAGCGCGAACGAAGTCGATGTGAGTCAGTTTAGGCTTGAACGAGTGACGCTGAACGGCCTGAACTTTCACTTTTTCTTCTTGACCATCGACAACCAGGGTCAGAACTTCACCGTAAAAACCTTCTTTACCTTCCATGTTTTTTATGCTATCCTGATCTAGGATGATAGATACAGGTGTTTCTGCACCACCGTAAATTATGGCTGGAAATTTGCTGCCGGCGCGCAGGCGGCGGCTCGCACTCTTACCCTGCTCTTTACGTAATTCTGTATTGATAGTGATCATGATTTTCTCTACTTTAGAAAATGCACCTGCTACAGACGACCTAGCAACAGGTTAGATTATTCGCAATGGAATGCGTTATTCACACTGGAACGGATTTGTTTTTACATAACAAAAGCGGGCCGTATTCTAACGGAATATCCGCGTGGCGACAAACGAAACCGTGTTACGGTCGCTAATGCAATTCATTTTCAAGGCGAAAATGACCTTCATAATCAAACAGTTTTTCCCTGACTTGCCAAAAACCTTGCCACTGCTTGGCTTGGCGACGTGCTACGACAAAATCTGGATGGCGTAAGAGGGCTTCTTGGCGCACGATGTCGTGCCCGGAACGTCATCCCATAGGGATTCCCGGCGCGAGTTGGTGTACTCGTAAAAATTTTTGGGTAAACACCTAGCGCTGCACGGAGGTTCGTAGGTAAAATGCTCTTTTATCTTCTCGAGCCGCATTTTTGCTTTACGGTTATGCCGCCCGCTCTCGCTGATCTCTTACATCATTTTCGTTTGCAACTGTGATGTTGCAAACGAAAACACCTCTGTGCTTTTTTTCAGCCTTCATCTCTCTGGTAATTTATTTTTCTGTGTGGTCAAGATCTATCAATAGCACATTGTCTTTTTTTTGGAATGTTGTTCTATAAATGTAAAATATATGATTTAAAAGTGAACAATGTAAATAAAAGAGGTTGATATATTACAGAGAAAGCGTTAGATTTGGAGCAAATATATTAAAAATATTAAACTGTCATCGACATGGCATTAATCAGTATTGAAATCATTTCCATTCGTTAAGAATGGAGTGCCTTGTGACTATTGCAACACGGATTCTTGTAGAAATGCAAATTCAGCAACGCCGCAATCGCCGAAGACTGATCTTAAACGTTCTTTCTGTGAACCCATCGTCATCTTGCTTATTCACCATCTTCATACCTGAAGGAAAGTAACAGTAGACACTCTCCAACTTTCGGTAGTGCATCGTTTGCCGCAAAGTTATCGTTAGTTATCGGGTTTCGCCGGCATCAAAGTGGAACCGATTCCTCTGAGTGGTATTCTCCTGCCGGGGCGAGATAAGGACAATAACTTGATTGGCTTTAAATTATTAAGCCATGATGGAGAAATGGCCTAGATTATCTTATGTCAATTAAACCAGTCTCTGACTGAGATTCAGATCGATTGCGCGGTGTTAGAATCGGAAAGCAGACCCTGTCTGTTTTTGCACCGCGATGATGAAAGTAAGGCGTTGTGCCGCCTTAAAAACGTGGGGGTTGCCATCGCAGAACCTCTGCGTGCGCTCTATCTGTTTTAAACGCCATATCTATATCATGAATAGCGCCTGTACCTCTACAGGGTGGCCCATGCGCAGCATTTCTTGTGTATAGGCGCTCTGCGGAGCGGAAAAAACTGTTCATAACTTCCTTGTTCTACTGCCTCACCTTGACGCAACACGATGACCTGATGACACAATGCGCGCACAACCTGTAAATCATAGCTGATAAAAAGGTAGACCAATTGGCGTTTTTGCTGCAATGCCTTCAGCAGAGCCAGAATTTGCGCCTGCACGGTTCTATCCAGTGACGAGTGGGATTTATTAAGGATCAGCGACGCTGGTTCTAGCACCAATGCACGCGCGATAGCAATACGCTGCCGCTGGCCGCCTGAGAATTCTACCGGGTAGCGGTGACGAAAATTAGGATTGAGTCCCACCTCGCGCATCACACCGATAACCCGTTGCTCACGATCGAATGCGCTCATCTTTTGATGCAATTCCAACCCTTATTCAATAATTTTCAGCGCTGTACGCCGTGGATTCAAGGACGAATTAGGATCCTAAAACACAACCTGGATCTGGTTGCGCAGCGGTAACATTTGGCAGCGATTAAATTAATGCAGCGGCTTTTCTTCAAACAGAATATTACCGCGTGAGGCGATAAGGCATAACAATGCCAGGCCTGTCGTACTTTTACCGGAATCGGATTCCCCACCAGCCCCAGACTTTCTCCAAGACGTAAGGTAAAATTCAACGCGTTAACGACAGTTTTTTTCCGCCACCGTCCAGCGCAATAGTTAACGCTTAATGGGGAATAAAATCGAGAGCTGCTCCCCCGCAGCGCGCTGCTTGCATGACAGCAACCTGGTCTGCCAGTTTTTTGGCGATATTAAGGTTATGGGTGATAAACAATAGGCTCATGCCCAGCTCTTGCTTGAGTTCATAAAGTAAAGTGAGAATTTGTGCCTGCACGGTGACATCCAGCGCAGTGGTGGGCTCATCGGCGATCAACAGATCTGGCTGCATCAGCATCATCATCGCGATCCAGACAGGTAAGCACTTCACTGCGCGCTACGTCCTTTGTCATCGTTGCGGTGCAACGTCAACACTTCTATTAATCGTTTTTCGATGCTGTGTAGTGGGTTCAGTGACACTATCGGTTCTTGAAAGATCATGGCAATACGGGTTTCCACGTAGTTCGCGTAACCATGTTTCTAGCGCGTGCAGGAGTGATTAGCCGTCAAATAGAATGTCCCCATGAGGGTAGATAACCGGCGGGGATGGCAGCAAACGTAACACAGAAAGAGCGGTGACGTTCTTACCTGAGCCGGATTCTCCCACCAGCGCCAGCGTCTCACCGCGTTCGACGTTGAGGGAAATCGAATCGACTACCTGATGCAATTGATCTCCGTGACGAAAAGCGATACTGAGATCCTGAATCCGTAACAGCGGAGTTGGGTTCATATCAATGTGTCTTGCTAGGATCAAAAGCCTCGCGTATAGCTTCGCCAATAAAAATCAGTAACGACAATAGCGTTGCCAACACCAGGAATACGGTAATGCCGAGCCAGGGAGCCTGAAGGTTATTTTTGCCTTCTAGCAGCAATGCTCACAGAGAAGAGGAGCCGACCAGGAGCCCAAAACTCAGAAAATAAAGAAATGTCAGCGTGGTGATTGAGCCACAAAAAATAAACGGCAGAAAAGTTAACGTTGCGATTATGGCATTGGGCAACATGCTGCACAACATGATCACCCGATCGCTCACCACCATGTCTGTGCCACACGAATGTAGTCAAAATTCCTGGTGTGAAGAAACTCAGCGCGTACCCACCCACCAGGCTCATCCAACCGAACAGGATGGTAATGCCCAGACGCTACCAGAAATTGGGTTGAATAACGCTGGAAAGCAGGATGATCAGGAACAATGTTGGCATGCCTGATCATACTTCGATAAAAGGCTGTCCCCATAAATCAAATTTCCCGTCGTAGTATCCCTGTATTCCCCTTACCATAATGCCAATCAGGCTAGAGAGCAGAGTCAGTGAGAGTCCGAACAGCAGAGAAATACGAAAGCCTTACAGAACTTGCGTCACACATCTTTCCCCTGACTGTCGGTGCCAAGCCAATTCTGTCCAGAAGGAGGGGAGGGGAATGACTGAGTGGTAGCGTAATTAATGGTATCGTAGCGATAACGGATCGGAGGCCAGGTAGAGATCGCTTAAATCCGTGGTAGTGGCAAACTAGCCGTCAAAGGTCGTTTCAGGATAATTCACCAGAAGTGGCGCATAGAAGCGATTGTCATAACGCACCAGCAATGGCTTGTTGTTGGCAAGCAGCTCAGCGAAAAGGCTGATGGTAAACAATACCAGAAATATCCATAGTGACCAGTAGCCACGGCTGTTGGCGAGGAAACGGGCCCAGCGCGCTAGATTGATTGGGTTCATTGGCGCTCCTCAAAATTAATACGCGGATCGACTAGTGTATACGTCATGTCGCTAACAATATTCAGCAGCAGACTAATCAACGTGAAGATATGTAGCGTACCAAACATCACCGGGTAGTCACGTTGCAGGGTGGCATTATAGCATAACAAGCCTAGACCGTTGAGCGAGAACATCACTGCTATTAGCAAAGAAATGGTAAAAAACATGCTGATAAAAGTCACTGGAAAACCGGCGATCACCAGCAACATAGCGTTGCGGAATACATAGCGATACAGGATGCTGTTTTCGTCTAGTCCTTTGGCGAACGCGGTGAACACATATTGCTTATGTATATCATCCATAAACGATTTTTTAGTCAATATGGTCAGCGTCGCGAAACCACCAATCACGGTGGCTAGCACTGGCAAGGTGATATGACACAGGTAATCGGTGATTTTGCTGTACCAGGGTAAGGTGTCAAAGTTACTCGATACCAGACCGCATAGTGGGAACAAATCCAGATAGCTGCCGCCGGCAAATAGCACAATCAGTAATATGGCAAACAAGAACCCAGGAATAGCGTAACCGATAATGATCAGCGTGTGCTGCTCCAGGTGTCAAAAGGGGGTACCGTTCCTTACGCTTTCTTGATACCAAGCGGGATAGAAACCAGATAAATAATGAGTGTGCTCCATAGTCCCCAGGGTGATAGAGAATGGCGTACTCTGCTTGATAAGCTCCATTACTGATGAGCCGTGAAACAGACTGTCACTAAAATCGAGGCGAGCGTAGTTCCACAGCAACGTGATATAGCGTTCATGAAGAGGTTTATCAAACCCGTAGTGTTTCGTGATTTCGGCGATAACCTTGGGGTCCAAAAGCCCACGAGCGCCGCGGTAAGCATTTTCTTCCACCGTCAGGGTTCCACCAACGCCGCGTACCCTGGCCTATCTCGATGGCTGCAATGGCTTGATCCACCTAGCCACTCGGTGCTTTCATCACAATGAAAAAATTTATGGTAATAATGGCCCACAGCGTGGGAATCACTAGTAAAAGTCGGCGTAGTAAATAGGTTCCCACCATGGCTTCTTAACGGCATTCGGGCGGAGCGACTGCGCCCGCTATGTATCGTACACTAGCTATCCAGGCCTAGCTGTAGGCAGGACGAGTTGCTGGCATGGCCAATTTATCCCAGTAGGCGTAGCGGTTGTGATTGGAAAACCATATGGGGATAATAAACTGATTCCAGGTCACAACCCGATCCAGTACACGACCTAATGCTAGTAATTCCTCCTTATTTTCCTGATGAGCATCTATTTGCCCAATGAGTGCCTCTATCGCTGGATCGCTTACACCTGCCGTGTTCTAGGTTGAGTCCAGCTATTTCGTATGCTAACCAAATTTGAGGTTGCCATTGGAATAAATTCTTGCTGGGTAAAGGCAGGCGAGCATATCAAAATCGCGAACGTGCAGACGATTGGTAAACTGCGCGCTGTCAATCAGGCTTAGCTTCATGTCGATACCCAAGCGCTTTAAGTTTTTTTGGAACGTACAGTACGTACTGTACGTTGGCTGCGCTGGTCAACAATAATTCGAATGTAAAAGGTTGACCGGTTTTGCGATTGACCAACTTCTGGTTTTTCAATTCTCAACCCGCGTCTTCGAGCAGATGCAAGGCTTGTTGCTAATGCGCACGATCGTAGCCGCTGCTATCGCTTTGCAGTGGTTGAAAGCTGGGACCAAAGACCTCGGGAGGGATTTTGTCTCTGAGTGGCTCCAGCCATTTCAGCTATTCAGGACTTGGGGTACCTTGCGCTGCATATTCTATGTTTTGGAATGGGCTGTTGACACGCTGATAGGCATTGTAATAGAACGCCTCGTTCATCCAGTTAAAATCAAAATTAAGCGCAATGGCCTGCCGAATTCGGCGATCCCGAAACAACCGACGCTCAATATTGAACACACCAGCCAACGGATATCTTGCGCCGCTTAATTCGCCTGATCATGCTTAACGATATAATCCCGTGCAAAGTTACCGCCGTTATGCAGCGTTGCCTAATGCTTGGGTGAGCAGATCGCAAGCACCCGCTTTGAATGCTTCCAGAGTGACGCTGTCATCCAAATAATAGTCGTAACGAATCTGATCGAAATTATTCAAGCCGCGATTAACCGGCAGGTCGGCTCCCCAATAGTTTGTACACGTTTGTAGGTAACATATGAGTCGGTGCGGTATGAGGTGATGCGATAGGGTCCACTTGCCGGTGGGGGATAAAACAGCGGATCTGCCAGACTGTGATTCTTCCAAAAACTTTCAGGCATAACGGGCAATTTCAGTAGTCCCAGCAGCCGTTCTTTATCTGGCCCCGGCATCTGTAGTCGAACAGTGCGGAGCCCAATGGTTTTTACCGTGACCCCTTTGTATATCACTCGAAATTGTGGGATGCTCTGCTTTATAAACATATTGAAGGTGAATGTGACATTAGAGGCCAAAATTGGTAAGCCATCGTGAAACGTGGCTTTGGGATTCAGTTCAACTTCCATCCAAAGAAAATCATCAGAATGGCGTGCACATGCAATGCGATCGGCGAGTAAAAGCTTCCATGTTCATCATCATATGAGGTAAACAGCGTATCATACAGACGCTCGGTGCGTAAGGCAAAATGATTGAAATTTATCATACGCGCCCAAGGCGCTGAGCGTGATACTTCCTCTTTTAGAGGCGTCTGGATTAACGTAACCAAAATAAGCAAACCCTTCAGGGTATTTAGGCTCCCCTAACAAGGCGAACGAGATGTTTTGTTGGATGGTTTCGGTAAAGGTTCTCCAACATGGAGAACCAAGCAAAGCCAGAGTGGTCACACATTTTAGCATTGCGCTGTGTTTCTCCTGCAAAGCAGTCTTTAGACCAGTACGCACATCGGAGAAACGTATTTTATACAACGTGCTGGCACCAAGAGCGCTAGGGCTTTGGATATCAACATCCTTAAAAACAGTAACTTGCCACCGTAATTGATCACCATACCATGCTTGATTTCGTTCGCTCTTGCCATGAAAAAACCCTGTAATAAAGAAAAAGACATTTTTGTGTCGACAAATTACTCACGCTACTGAATTCAGGTAAGCGGCATTTTATCATCCTCTCGCGCATTCATCGCTGTCGTTCTATTTTATATTAGGTCGGTCAGGCGTACACCGGCAGAGCGCCCAACAACGTAAGCAGGTGTGCCATCATATTGATGGCGCCAAATGCCAGGACGATAAAGACCAAAAGCTTTTCCCCCGGAGCACGATATGTATAACTTTCCTGTGAGGAAAACCGCTTGCGGGCGGATACCACCATACAAGCCGGAATAATAACTGCCCATAGCGTTGCTGCCAGACCAGCGAAGCCGATGGCGTGCAGAAAACCGTCAGGATCAATTAAGGCAGCAAGTGTTGGCGGGATAAACGTGATGCAGGCGGCCTGTGTTCGCCCTCGAGGAGTATCTGCTAGTGAGAAAGAGTCGTGAATATAATCAAAAAGTCCCAGAGAGACACCGAGAAACGAACTGACCAGTGCCATATAAGAGAATGCGTTCAGTAAGGGCATCAGATAAGCGCTTTGCGTGGAACTGCCCATGTGCTGAAGTAAATTACCAATATTGCCTCCCTCAGCAACTATCTCTTTAAACCCTTCACGCGGGATGTTGCCCTGGATCACATACTGCCACAGTAAGTAGATTGCTAGCGAAAGTAACGTGCCATACAACAGGCTACGCGCGACGGTGTGGCCATCTTTATGGTAGTACTTCACCAAACCTAGAACATTGCCATGATAGCCAAAAGAGGCCAAAAGGTAGGGCAGTGCCGCCAGTGCGTAGGGAAAATAGGGCGCGTCAACAGGCGCGCTCATTAGCAGGCGGGAATGATTAACCTGGGTGAACAGATCGCTTACTGCCAGAACAAACGTAATTACCATACCCCCAATGAGAATGGTGATCAGCCTATCTACGGCGCGCGCTGATAGCCAGACGATAAAGGCGACCAACAGGGAGAATAAAAAACCTGATGTAGCCTGACCTATGGGGGAAATCTCTGCCAGCGTATGTGTGATAATTAACCCTCCTGCAGAGATATAGGCATAGGTCAGGATATAAAGTACGAAGACTACCGACAAACTGTTGAGGGCGTTCCACTGTTTACCGAGCAGATCTTTCACCATGGTGTGAAAGCTAGTGCCAGCGGGATAGTGTAAATTGGTTTCCAAGATCATTAACCCAGAGGCGTACATGCAAAACCAGGTGGCAATCAGCAGTAATACGGAGCCACTAAACCAGACACCAGCGGTGACAATTGGAATGGAAAACATTCCTGCCCCTAAGGCAGTGCCTGCGATTATCATAGCACCGCCGAGGGCGGTGTGAGAACGGGAAAACGGGAAAACGTCGGCTGACATTGCAAATCCATTGAAAAGTTATTATACTACTTTAATGATAAGAAAAACTTATGATTAAGTAGATTAGCAATCTGTCGATGAAACGTGAAATAGCCAACGGTTATAATGATAAAAAGAAGGAATACAGAGGATTTATCTGTTAAAGCTGGCGTTATTGAACGGATTTGCTACGCTGTGATGACCCATCTCAACCAGCCTTTCGAGAAAACCATGATGCAATGTCTTCAGGCTGTGTGTGGGCCTTACTGTATCGCCTCGTCAATATCCAGCCCACTACTCAGAATGCCTCAAGGAAAGCCTGCTAATAGGCGCTGCCTGCATTTGGATGCCGCGTTTCGGTTGCGGCCTGTTTGATTCATCACTGCGGCCTACTGTGTGTTCCACATTGCAACCGATGGCGAAGTTGTGGTGCGAGTCGTGATAAGGCCTTGGTTTATCTTTATTCCTGTTCTAACTGGTGTAACCGGGCTGTCAAATTTGAGGGTACGCGCTGCAATAGCTCGGCGGCACGTGCAACTTATCCTGTTTCCGTCACCAGGCAGAACATACGAAGCTGCGTCAGATCCATAAAAGTTTTTTTCTTTTTTTAGATTAACCTTGCAATATTTATTTATTTCTTAATAAATTTTTTTATTCTAGCAATTATTAACTGACTTGGCAACGTTGTTGTTACATTTTATAGAAAATCTCTGATGAGGAAGGGGGATTTTAGTACGATGCTCAAACGTAATAAATCTATTTCAGACTTGTTACAAGAACGCAATGCTGTACTTATTTTATGTCAAAAAACAGTAGGTATTTTGCCATGTTATCGATTGGTTTTCGGTAACATAAAATAAAAAAATAAGGTAGTACCTAACTTGAAATGTGATTTAATCTAATTATTAGTTAGCTATATAAAGATAATCTAATATTTTATGGTATAAAATTTATAAATATCTACAGTTATTATGGCTCGGCGTATTGTAAATAAATGCATGCTGAAAAAATGCACTGTTCATTAATAGTATTTAGTGAGTAAAAATAAAAAAATAAAGTGAAAGCGGAATTTATTACGAAAAAAATCAGTTCTTGCTAACAATTGACTTTATCTATTTCAGAGATGTACAGAGCAAACTGATTAGCACGGTATCCATCATCCGCGACAGCTCTTCTGCTATCTATCAAGGTTCCAGAGAAATCCGAAGTGGCAATCATCACCTCTCAGCGCGCACTAAGCAACAAGCCGCTGCATTGGCTGAAACCATGCCAGTATGGAACAACTGAGTGCCACAGTGAAGCAGAATGCCGATAATTTGCATCAGGCAAGCATATTGTCGCAGGATGCAGCTGTTGCTGCGCGGTGTGGTGGGGAGAAGCGCTGTCAGACGTAGTGGAAACTATGGCCAGCATCACCACCAGTTCGAAGAAAATCGCTGATATCACCAGTGTGATAAACAGTATCGCTTTTCAAACCAATATTCTGGCGCAACGCAGCGCTCAGGCGGCAAAAGAGATCGAATCGCTGATTGCCGATTCGGTTCAGTTGGTGGGCAAAGGTTTCTAACAGGTGGCTTAAACCGGTGACGTGATGCATTCGATCATTGTGGCTGTCACACGGGTTAGCAATCTGATGGGCGAAATTGCCAATGCTTCCGATAAGCAGAGCCGTGGTATCATTCAGGTAAGTCAGGCCGTTGCGGAGATAGATGGCGTGACGCAGGAATGTGTCGCTTATAGAGCACAATTAACTGGCGCTGCTGCATCGTTGGAGAATCAAGCCTGTCAACTCACCGAGCAAGATAAACGCCTAGCTCAAGGTGTTGCACTGCCGCGTAAAAGTACAACGCCCGCTACTGCGCTTTTGGCCATTAGCAGAAAAAAGGTGCTTCAGCGAAGACAACTGGGAGACGTTTTAACGCTAAGGCGTGTATCTGACTGGATAAGTCGCTATTTGATTCTGTTGCGCCGGGCATTGATGCCCGGCGCTTTTTTATTTATACGCTCGCCTTCCTTTAGCATGAAGTTGAATCTATTTCACCCATCATGAAGTACAATCACTAAATAATCCTGCGTCACTCCACTAGAGTGAATGCGCTTGGGATGTCACTCCTGCCGGAGAAGAAAGAGAATGACCCCCACTTTAAGTCGCGAAGCGGTGCTGGTTCACAAAGCGTTGCTGGCGCGCAGTCTGGAAACCCCATTGTGCGGCGCGCTGCTGGATGCAGCCACTCGTAAGGCGCGTATTGCTGAACACATGACCGAGGTAATGAATCTGCTGAGCCTCGATCTGCAATACGACAGTCTGGCAGAAACGCCTAATCGCATCGCAAAAATGTATGTGAATGAAATTTTCGCTGGGCTTGATTATGCTAATTTCCCGAAAATTACCATTATCGAAAATAAAATGAAGGTTGATGAGATGGTAACAGTGCGTGATATTACGCTGACCAGCACCTGTGAACATCATTTTGTGACCATTGATGGCAAGGCTACCGTCGCCTATATTCCAAAAGAAGCGGTAATTGGCCTGTCGAAGATCAACCGCATTGTGCAGTTTTTTGCACAACGCCCGCAGGTGCAAGAACGGCTGGCGCAGCAGATTCTTGTCGCTCTGCAAACGTTGCTGGGTACCAGCAACGTTGCTGTGTCGATTGATGCGGTGCATTATTGTGTAAAAGCTCGCGGTATTTGTGATGCAACCAGTGCCACTACAACCACCTCTTTAGGTGGGTTTTTCAAATCGAGCCAGAACACGCGTCAGGAATTCCTACGCGCAGTGCGTCACTATTAATAATGATTTCCCTTACGGCGGTTATATACAGTGACCGCCGTAATGGCCGTTTTACTCCCATTGGGTTGGCACTAAAGCCTATGATGCATCAATCCCAGACATCGTCTCGACGCATCGCTACGCTGGACTTTGTGCGCGGTATTGCTGTATTGGGATTTTATTGCTCAACATTACCGCATTTAACCTGCCCAAGGAGGTCTATCTCAATCCCGCCTATGCTGGCTATCCTTCGCTGCGTGATACTCTGACATGGGTATTGATGGATTTAATAGCGCAAGCAAAGTTTCTCACGCTGTTTTCCCTGTTGTTTTGCGCTGGGTTACAACGGCTACTGCCGCACAGTACGCGCTGGGTTCATGCTCGCTTGTTCTGGTTGATGATTTTTGGGTTGCTACACGGTATCTCTCTGTGGGATGGTGATATTTTTCTGGATTACGGCCTTATCGGGTTGCTCTGTTATGTCATGATCAGACAGTCAGACAGCAGTCGTATGCTGATGTGCATGAGCATTTTCATATATAGTGTAGGGGTTGCCATGCTAGTGGTCTTGAGCCAGATTCTCAGGCCTGAACCGGGGCGCTATTGGTTAATGGGGGACGCTGACCTTGGGTCTATGAGGCTTATTAGTTACAGCTTGAAGCAAGCGTGTTGATTTGATGATAGAAAGTTTACTGTCATTCGGCGTTCAGTACGGGTGTCTGCTGACGGGGTCATTGCTGCTGGGGGGCAGGAATGATACGCAGCGGTTGGTTGCGCGGTGAATTTAGTTTAACGCACTATTGTAGGGTTGCCCTGTGTCTCATTGACCTGAGACTGGCGATTGACGCTACCGGTATTGTGTTGCAGTGGCATGTAGCATGTAGCATGGGAGTACCGATGAAGTGGTCTGCTACTGCAAATTCCACGTGATATTGCAGCACCGATTAAAGCAATTGGCTATCTGGCACTCTATTATAGATATTGGCCTATGCTGTCTCATTGGCGAGCGTCAATATGGATAGGCGATATTGGGCGGATGGCGTTGAGCAGCTATCTGTCGCGGACGGTAATTTGCACCACCTTCTTTTATCACTGGGGCGGATTTATGCAGTTTTATCGCCTGCAGTTACTGGGTATGGTTCCCTGTGGTCTGATTGATTAATGGTATGGTGGCTCACCTGGTTACGTTATTTCCCGCAAGAACCACTGGAGTAGGGATTGCGACGCTTAACCGGTCTGGTAGCCAGCGCTTCGCACTAATTTTTGTGATTAAGGTTGCGGCGGCGTGGTACTCTGTTTTCTTTGGCGCTATCTTCGTGCGCTTTCTCTGCTAGCAGATTGTCTAAGTTATTGATCCATTAGGGCAGCAGAGCCGGATAATCCGGTTCATCCTTTGCAATTTTGTGCTCTGCCGGAATGGGAACTAGTGGGCTAAGGAAGCGCAGTTTGCGTTTGCGAATATAGAGATCGAACAATTTTTCGAGTCGGGCACCCACTTCACGCAACCGGATCGTCATCATTTTTTGGGAGAGGGGACAGCATAGCACTGTGCCTGAATGCCCATGTACATGGCGATAAACAGCGCGCGTTCGCATTGAAAACGCTGAGTAATAATCGTGAAATCGTTGGTATCAAATACCTTGCGCGCGCGAACGATCGAATCTAGCGTTCGGAACCCGGCGTAACCCAATACAATGTCACTGGGCGAAATACCCGCTGCGATTAAATCACGTAACATGGTCATCGGTTCGTTGTAACTTTGCAGCGCATTGTCGCCGATTAATAGTAAGTAGCTGACTTTCTGGCTGTTGTAAGCATTGATAGCGCTCTGAATATGGAATAAGTAATACTGATTTAGTGCGCCGACACGGTAATATTTTGCCGTGCCAAGCACAACACCACCTAACGCTCTGGCAGTTCGGCCAGGTCATCATAAATATAGGGTGCAGTTTTACAACCGATCCACCAATCCAAGGCAAATTGCGGACAGTAATGATACGCAAAGAACAATGCCTAAGCCGAGTATCAGACGCTTTCATATGCTTATACAGGTATCAAGACGAAGAAACTAACCATGAGTAAAGGCTACTTGACCCGCCAGGCGTAAGCAAGCCATAACCAAAGTAATGGCTTATTATTAATTGATCGTTGCGTGATTGCGCAAAAAAAACAGGCAAAAACCAGCAGTCAGGCCAGTTATCGTAAAGAAAATCAGGGTTAATTTACCCAGCTGCCCCACAGGTCGTATTCATCTTATAGTGCATCGGCCATGCTACGGCCAATGGCTCCTTCATCATCCACTTTATCGATCAACACCCGCAGCGTAGGCCAATTTTTTCCTGCAGCCGCTCAGCAGAGATACGCCATTTTATCTCCATAAAGCTTTGAAATCGATATTATTTTATCTCTTATGCCACCTGGTCAGGCAGTTCATTATCGATGGCACCTTCCACAAGACTGTATTTGAAACAGCCTACGCGATCCAGTCGCGCTTCGCTCAGGAAGTCAAGCAGCATTTGGAAGTCCTCTTCCGTTTCGCCGGGGAAACCGACAATAAAAGGTAGAACGTAATATCAGCTCAGGATACAGCGCACTCCACTGTTTGATACGCTCCAGCGTGCGCTCTACAGCGCCTGGGCGTTTCAATGGCATATCCAGATAAGGTAGAATCTTGCCTGCGGCCATCAACAGCATAAAGTCATCCACGTGTGGGTAAGGATAAACATAGTGAAACCGTACCCACACGCCCAGTGAAGCCAGTTGCTCACACAGGCTTACTATGTGCTGATTTTGACCGGTTGTCCATTCCAAAAGCCAGGAGCTGCCTCACATCGACACCGTGAGCTGAAGCATTCTGTGAGATCATCAGCAGCTCTTTAACCCCAGTCTCGACCAGTCGTTTGACTGCATCCAGCACGCTGCCAATCGGTTAGCTATCCAAATCGCCGCGCATAGAAGGAATGATGCAAAACGTGCAGCGATGGTTGCAGCGCCTTCAGATATTTTCAGATAAGTGTAGTGCTTGGAGGTCAGTTTGACGCCTTGCGCAGGTACCAGGGTACCAGGCTGGTAAAGGGATCGTGTGTGGATTTGGAACATAATAATGCACATGTGATATCACCTGCTCGTAGCTGTGCGGGGCAAGAAATTTCCAACACTTTAGGATGCACTTCACGGATTTGGTTTTTTTTGGCACCGAGGCAACCCGTAACGATCACTTTGCCATTTTCATGCAGTGCTTCGCCAATGGCTTCCAGCGACTCTTGCACCGCACTATCGATAAAACAGCAGGTATTGACAATAACGACTTCTGCGTCATCGTAGGTTAGCACTACCTGGTAGCCCTCATTGCGCAATTCCGTGAGAATGCGTTCGGAATCTACCAGGTTTTTGGGAAACCAAGGCTCACGAATACGACTTTAGGTACGGCGGCAGGTGTTTTTGTGTGGGACATTCTACTTTACTCACTTTGCATTAATGGCGCGGGATTTTAATGGCATTACGGTAAAAATTATACAGCTAAGTGTATAGGTAATACGAGAAAGTGGCATCGTGCTGTGTTGTGTCGAGGGAAAGAGAGAGCGAGACTCTGTTTCACACTACTCTAACGTCAAGAAAAGTAATACGTCGAGGCTTTTTTTGCGTGCGACAGCAGCGATGGCTACAGTTACAGAAATACCTTGCCAGGGAAAGCCCTGCGATGTCGTTTTTATTGACCAGGATATTTATCGCGTCCGCACACGGGCTGTTGCTGTTTGCACTTACCCTCTCTGCTCCTGTGATGACTAAGCGAGCCGGGTAACTGCGTCGCTGGCAGGAGGGGAAAGGGATTTTGGTACCTATTGATGGCGTACCATAGGTGTTTGCAAAATCTCAGGGCAGTTTGGTTGAGGTGGCTTTGGCGCCCAATTTTTCTCAAAGCAGTCGAATCTACCTGAGTTTTGACGAAGTGGGTGATGATGGCAATGCGGGCACTGCCGTAGGCTATGGCCGATTGTCCGACGATTATCGTCAGTTTGATCATTTCACCGTTTTTTCCGCCAACAGCCTAAGCTCTCTAGTGGTAATCATGTCGGCGGCAAGCTGGCCTTTGATAAAAATGGGATGCTGTTTATCTCGCTGGGAGAAAATAACCAGCGCTCGACAGCACAGGACCTGGACAAGCTGCAAGGGAAGATCGTGCGGCTGACAGCAGAAGACAACGTTCTTGGTGATCATCCCTTCGTAAATAAGGCTAGTGCGCGACCCGAAATTTGGCCTTACGGCTACCGAAATCCGCAAGGGTTGATATTCAACGCTGTCACTGGAACGCTGTGGGAACATGAGCACGGCCGATGCGGTGGGGATAAGATTAACTTTTCTGCAGCCGGAAAAAACTACAGTTGGCCGCTGGCGACACACGGTATCAACTACTCCGGCTTGAAAATCCCGGAAGCAAAGGGAACTCATGTACCGGGTATGACCGATCCTGTCTACGTGTGGTTGCGTTTCATGCAATCTCTGGGGCTGCTGATTACTATCAAACCGGAGCTTGATGCTACTAAAGCATCAGAAAAAGATATTTTTGATAACCTTCGTGGTCTGGTATTCAATCTTGCCATGCAAAATGTTGACCGAAACGCTATAGCGCATAGCCACATCGGACAATACGGGTTGCTCGGCAGAATCCTCTACAAACAGGATTTTCAATATTCAGCGTATGGGATACCAGCTGTTAGGTAAACAGGTGCTGAGATGCGGCAAACACATCAAACACATCCCCCTCTTCCACTATGCGGCCTTGTGTCATCACAGCCATGCGATCCACACCGTTTTGATGACGCTCATTTTATGAAAAATCAATACGATCGTGATTACCAGGTGCTGATTGATCTCTTTGAGCAGCAACAGAATGGCCGCAGAGGTTTCCAAATCAAATGCTGATGTCGGTTCATCACACAGCAACACTTCAGGATGGTTTGCAATGGCGCATTCAATATCGACGCGCTGTTTCTGCCTACTACTCAAGCGGGGAAGTATAGGCATCAGCTTTATCAGACAACCCGACTAGATTCAGCATTTCTGGCACACGTTGCGCGATTTCCTGCGGAGATTTCCCTGCAGCTTTCAAACTAAACGCGACATTTTCCGACACGGTATGCGTCTGTATCAAGTTAAAATACTGAAAAATCATGCCAATGCTTTGGCAGGCACGACGCAGTTCACGGCCGCTCAAATTACT
The DNA here is from genome assembly GCA_051305815.1 of Candidatus Malihini olakiniferum. Taxonomy (GTDB): domain Bacteria; phylum Pseudomonadota; class Gammaproteobacteria; order Enterobacterales; family Enterobacteriaceae; genus Symbiopectobacterium; species Symbiopectobacterium olakiniferum_B. The sequence continues at coordinate 34,026 of JBPPLV010000026.1, read as the reverse complement.
AATCGTGACACCATTCACTTTAACGGTGCCATTGGGCCGGTGTGGCGGCATCGGTGCCGATGTCTGTCGCTGCAATGGCTTTTTATGCGCTTTAGTGGATAGCGCTTTGCGCGAAGTGGATCTAGGTATTTTTTTGAGGCGGCTGAAGCATTTGGTGCAAGCCCGATGCGTATTATCGGGACTGTACTACTGCCGGAAGCCAAAGCCGGGTTGCTGCGTGGGTTGACTATTACCCTGGTGAACCTGATTGGTTATTCTGCCATGGCGGGTATCGTAGGCGGCGGTGTGGGTGATTTAGCTATTCGCTTCGGTTATTACCGCTATGAAACTCAGGTGATGATGGTAACGGTAATAGCCCTGTTATCGTGGTGAAAGTGGTACAAATGCTGGGTGCTAGACTTTTTCATTTCTTTGAGTATTTTTACAGAGTAGGGTGTTTCATTGTCGGGCGACGAACGGTAACGGCTACAGCCTATTACTATTCGTTGCAAAAGATATCGAAATCTGACTAGATTAACCGCGCGACTAAATACATGGAGGACGCATGAAGACCACGGCTCATTTTTCCCTGATACGACTCTCTCCGGCCGCGTACTCCCGCCTGATGCTGTGAGCACTACGCTGTGAGCACTACGCTGCTTTGGCTGACGCTAACCCCAAATACACACGCCGAGCAAGCACCTGCTGCACAGCAGATCGAGGCCAAGGCCTTTATTCTCATGGATTGCCATGCTGTGCTGGCCGAACAGCCGGAGGACGAGCGGCTCGACCCGCTAGCTTAGCGCCATTGACTGGTGTTTAATATCTAGCTCGGGAAAATTAAAACAGGTTGCACCTCGCTTGAGATCAACGCCTGCCGCAGAGATAAACGCCTTATTGGTGCATATCGGGTCAAGTTCACTCTGTAGTGTCAGCGGTGTGAAAATGGTATTATCAAGATAGAATTCCCTACCGCATAAGACGACCTTGGCGGCAGGTGTTGCTTGCAGTGCGAGGAAAGTGCTCAAAAGTAACAGACGGCGGTAAAGAGCAGTTCCTCGTCGATGCCATCTAGTCGATGGCATTTATTAAGAAAGGGTAGGGTTGTACCACAGTCAAACAAAACCGTATCTCCCGCTTCGACAAGTTATGCTGAGAGATGACCTGCCACGCGTTTTTCTTGCACCTGTTGGTTTTGCTAATCGGACAAAAAAATAGTGCCCAATGACGCCTCTTTGAGGGTCGTTTACACATAGCTGCCCAGTAGAATGACACTGGCTGAGATGGCATTGAGATCGCGACGGACTGTCATTTCGTATACACCTAGCAATTCGGCCGCTTGCTTCAAGTGAAATCGATCGCTATTTTACAAGGCCTGAGTAAGCTTGTTGACCGTGCAGCGCGCCGTTTTTTCCATCGTGTCGTTATCTCCTGTTAGTCCGGCTTGAATAGTACCATTCAATAGAATTAGGTTGCAAAGGGAAGTCAGGTAAGCTAGAAAATAAAAGGCCCATCTTTCTCTAACCAGAGACGGCAGGAAAGACGGGCTCCTCAATAAGGGGATTTAAAGGAAAAGCAGCAGCATTTATTCAGACGTTATGCATGAGAAAAAGTTCGGTTTTTTTTAAAGAATGGTGACAATATTTTTCAACCCGCTTAAAAAGGCAATTCTGGCCAGATAATCACGATTAACGAACCGGCTAATATCAGGAGTACGTTAGCGATGGCATAGGTAGCAGCATAGTCCAACGCCAGAATGTTACTGCGAGCTGTATCGCTGATGATATCCATGGCAGGAGCACAGGTGCGTGCGCCCATAATGGCACAACAGCAGCGCCCGATTCGTCCTCAGAACATAAGCGCCAAACAGACAACAGATAATTACCTGAATCAAGCTGATCGCCAGACCTGCAAACAGTATTTATACTCCCATGGAGCCAAAGCTGGTTCCTATGGTGCTGCCCGCATTCAAACCAACGCCAGCCATCTCTTTTACCATGTTCAGCGCGCTCCCTGAGGGATATACCCAAAGGTGGTTGTATGGTTGGCAGTAAGAATCTCAGCATGATCCCTGCAAACAGCAATCCTTCAGCGCTGACAATAGCAAAATTGAAGTTACGGAACCGGAAGGTAATAAGCCTGACCATGATGCCAATGATAAAGAAGGCGCAGAACGCGAGCAGATCGGTGACCTGACTGTGAATGGAAATGCACCCAATGCGATCGGCGATGCTTTTGACACGTCGGGCATCACCGCTCACCTGTATTACATCCCCTTTATTCAATACCACTCCGTCATCGATAGGCATTTTAATCTAGTTGCGCACAATACGGTTTAAAAAACAGCCGTAATCAGTCAGTTTTAACTGGCTTAGGTGTTTACCAACACCGTTATTGTTTTTTACCGCGATCTTTTCGGTGACAATGTGCATATCCAGCAGGTCGCGATCGAAGACTTCCTTGGCTCACAAATTACCTTTTACGGTACCGCTGTGTTGCGCCAGTTCGAAATGCTGGGAAGCTTTCCATTGAATAGCGCACTCTCGATCACGCGTGCGAGTGACAACCTACATTTGCTGCAACTGCTGGCGCGTGAGGGCATTGATTTGCCGATCACCGGTTTTCGCCCACTCACCGGATGACACTAGCGATCTTATCGATATGGTGGGCGGGCGGGGCACCGCTGGTGGAGGGAACTCAGGGTATCGGCGTGGTGCTGGCAGAAACGCGGCAGGCGGCGGAAAATGTGATTGATGCGTTTCCGCGACCTTAAAGCGCACATCCTGATTCAGGGGTATGTTCGCGAAGCGCAGGGTAGAGATATTCGTTGTCTTGTGATTGGCGACAAAGTGGTTGTAGCTATTGAACGACAGGCCAAGGAGGAGGATTTTAGTTCCAATCTGCATCACGGCGGTACGGCGCTGCCTGTCACTCTCACCGCACATGAACGTTCGATTGCCGTTAAGGCAACCAAGACGCTTGTGTTAAGCGTAGAGGGGAGATTTTACGTGCAGCACGTGAGCCGTTGGTGATGGAGGTCAATGCGTCGCCCGGCTTGGAAGGTATTGAGCGGACAACCCAGATGGATATCGCCGATATGATGATGGCATTTATTGAACAATACGCGCATGGCTAAACACAGGCCATGGGAGATAGGCTAATCCCGCTTTTCTATTGGTATAGAGCACGAATTTTCCGTAAGCTAGAAGAGTTTTTACGTTACAGGCGCAAATAAGGTAAATTATGATGGATTCACTCATCGTTCCGGATCTGAATCTGCTGCTGCTGTGGTTGGATCAACTCAATATTCTTTATTTTGAATGCGACTCTTGTCAGGCATTGCATTTGCCCCACATGCAGAATTTCGATGGCATTTTTGATGCAAAAGTCGATTTGGTTGACGGTGTCATCCTATTTTCTGCGCTGGCAGAGGTGAAACCCAGTGCATTGATCCCACTGGCAGGCAGCCTGAGCCAGATCAACGCCAGCTCATTGACGGTGAAAGCCTTTCTTGATGTGGAGGACGATAATCTGCCGAAGCTTATTGTGTGTCAGACGGTGAGTGTGGCGGAAGGGGTCACCATTGAGCAGTTCCGTCACTTTATGCAGCAGTCTGAAGAACAGATCTCTATGGTTATTCTGGAGGCCTGCGCCAATAATATGCTGTTTCTCGGTGAAGAAGAAGAGATCTCTCCTGCACGCGGAGTCGCCCACAGCCTGCATTGACTCTGTTGCTGCCTGCGGGCAGCAATCACATTTTCTTACTTTCTGGTGATGTTTGGTTTGTGCTGCTAGTAGGCTATTTTCGATATATTTCATCTGTCAGAGTAAAGACTTCCCGTTCATCGCTCCAACTCCTGCATCATTAATCGATAAAAGCCGTTTTTTACGTTGCACATATAGCACCTCGAAGACGAGGCGGTTATGCTAACTTCCTGTGACCACCAGGCGATAGTGAAGCATTTATGTCTATGTGTACTATGATTATTTTTTAGTGCATGGCCATTCAACGCCCCCGTCTGCCGGTACGATAAGTTCAGGTATGTGTCCGGTATCGCCCTGATACGGATTTTATTCCATGATTCACCCCTGGTATGGAGGAAGGAACGGATGTTCACCCAACTTAAAACATGGCTCTCGGGTATTGTTGCCGGCTTAATGATAGTCGCGTCCGTCACCGCATCTGCGGAAGACAAAACGCTGCATGTGTATAACTGGTCAGATTACATTGCGCCGAACACCCTGAGCAATTTCCAGAAAGAAACAGGCATCAAAGTCGTTTATGACGTGTTTGACTCCAACGAAGTTCTGGAAGGAAAATTGATGGCGGGCAGCACTGGTTTTGACCTGGTCATACCTTCTGTCAGTTTTCTGGAACGTCAGCTTGCAGCGGGTGTCTTCCAGCCGCTCGATAAAAGCAAACTGCCAAACTACAAAAATCTCGATCCTGAGCTGATGGAACTGATCTCTCAGCACGATCCGGATAATAAATTCGCTATCCCTTATCTGTGGGCCACCACAGGTATTGGCTTTAACATTGATAAAGTCAAAGCCGCGTTAGGTACGGATGCACCGATTAACGGTTGGGATCTAGTATTAAAGCCGGAAAATCTGGAAAAAATGAAAAGCTGTGGTGCTGCATTCCTGGATGCTCCGGAAGAGATTTTTTCTACCGTACTGAATTATCAGGGTAAAGATCCGAACAGTACTAAGGCGGATGATTACAGTAAAGGGGCAACAGACCTGTTGCTGAAACTGCGTCCGAGTATTCGTTATTTCCACTCTTCCCAATATATCAACGATCTTGCCAACGGTGATATTTGTGTAGCTATCGGTTGGGCAGGAGACGTAAAACAGGCAGCTAACCGCGCCAAAGAAGCGAAGAACGGCGTTAATATTGGGTACAGCATTCCTAAAGAAGGGGCGATGGCGTTCTTTGACGTATTCGCTATTCCGGTTGATGCTAAAAATACCGATGAAGCCTATCAGTTCCTGAACTACATCATGAAACCGGAAGTGATTGCCAATATCAGTAATTACGTGTTTTACGCCAACGGTAATAAAGCTTCTGTTCCGCTGGTAGATGAAGCAGCGCGCAATGACCCGAGCATTTTCCCGCCGGATGATGTGCGCGCCAAGCTGTTTACGCTCAAAGTACAATCACCGCAGATCGACCGCACGCGTACACGCGCCTGGACCAAGGTAAAAAGTGGCAAGTAAGCGTTAGTATTTTGCGAGTATACGATGCAGACGGATAATCCCCGCCTGTATGTGATGTATGTGATGTATGTGATGTATGTGATTTAACCCATGAGTCGAGAAGGGTTTGTGGTGAGTCGCAATACGTGCGTATCTCGCATCCTTTTTCACCATGAGTTATTCGTTTGTTCTGTTTTTGCCGGAGAGCAATGCTAAGTGAATGATGTAATTTCCCGTCCCCAACCCAAAACGCAAAAGGCCGTAACGCCACTGTTGGAAGTGCGCAATTTGACCAAATCATTTGATGGTCAGGCGGCTGTAGATGATGTAAGTCTGACTATCTACAAAGGTGAGATTTTTGCTCTGCTGGGTGCTTCAGGCTGTGGTAAATCCACGCTGTTGCGGATGCTGGCCGGTTTCGAACACCCTACGCAGGGGCAAATTGTGCTGGATGGACAGGATCTGTCTTTGGTGCCGCCCTATCAGCGCCCCATCAATATGATGTTTCAGTCATATGCGTTGTTCCCGCATATGACAGTTGAGAAGAATATTGCTTTCGGCTTGAAACAGGACAAACTTTCTCGTGCTGAAATTAAGGACCGGGTTGAGGAAATGCTCACGCTGGTGCATATGCAGGAGTTTGCCGGGCGCAAACCGCATCAGCTTTCCGGCGGTCAGCGCCAGCGTGTGGCACTGGCACGTAGTCTGGCCAAACGGCCTAAGCTGCTTCTACTGGATGAACCCATGGGCGCGTTGGACAAAAAGCTGCACGACCGTATGCAACTGGAAGTGGTTGATATTATTGAGCGTGTAGGTGTGACTTGCGTGATGGTGACGCACGATCAAGAAGAAGCTATGACCATGGCCAGGCGTATCGCTATCATGAATCGTGGCAAGCTTGTGCAGATCGGTGAGCCGGAAGAGATTTACGAACATCCAACCACGCGTTTCAGCGCTGAATTTATCGGCTCGGTCAATATGTTTGAAGGGTTGCTGAAAGAGCGGCAAGACTATGCGTTGATTATCCAAAGCCCTGGTCTTATCCATTCTCTAAAAGTGAATACCGATGTTTCCGTAGTGAATGGCGTACCGGTATATGTCGCATTGCGCCCAGAAAAAATCATGCTGTGTGAAGAAGTGCCCGAAGACGGCTGTAACTTTGCTGTCGGTGAAGTAGTGCATATTGCTTATCTGGGCGATCTGTCGATTTACCATGTGCGTCTCAGCAGTGGGCAGATCATTATCGCCCAGCTGCAGAATGCTTACCGCTATCGCAAAGGTGCACCCACCTGGGGTGATGAAGTGCGCTTGTGCTGGGAAGCGGATAGCTGTGTGGTGTTGACGGTGTGATAGGGCGAGATAATGACCATGTTTCCAGAACATAATTTTTCGGACGGTAAAACAGCGGAACTACCGGATGCCCCGCGCGATCCGCCACGTTTACTGCTGACACAGTGGCACCTGAAATACGGGCGCAAACTGGTGATCGCGCTGCCTTATATTTGGCTTATCATGTTGTTTATGCTGCCGTTCCTGATTGTATTCAAAATCAGTCTGGCAGAAATGACGTGCGCGGTGCCACCTTACACCGATTTACTTTCCTGGGCTGATGATAAGCTCGATATCACACTCAATCTAGGCAACTATCTTCATCTTCTCGATGATCCGCTCTATTTTGAAGCGTATTTACAATCGCTTAAAGTGGCAGCTGTGTCGACGCTGTTCTGCCTGATCATCGGCTATCCGCTGGCGTGGGCGGTGGCACATAGCCAGCCTTCCACGCGCAATATCCTGCTGCTGTTGGTTATCCTGCCTTCCTGGACGTCATTTCTTATCCGCGTGTATGCCTGGATGGGGATACTGAAGAACAATGGGATATTGAATAACTTTCTGTTGTGGCTAGGTGTGATCGATGAGCCGCTGATCATTCTGCATACCAATCTGGCGGTGCATATCGGTATTGTCTATTCCTATCTGCCGTTTATGGTGCTGCCGATTTATACCGCGCTGACCCGCCTGAATTATTCCCTGGTGGAAGCGTCACTAGATCTGGGTGCGCGCCCGTTGAAAACTTTTTTCCATGTAATTGTAAAGCTGACTAAGGGTGGGATTATCGCAGGCTCGATGCTGGTGTTTATCCCGGCCGTTGGGGAATACGTGATCCCTGAGCTACTAGGGGGGCCGGACAGCATCATGATTGGCCGTATCCTGTGGCAAGAGTTCTTTAACAACCGTGACTGGCCGGTAGCTTCTGCGGTGGCGACTATTATGCTGCTGCTGCTCTTACCCATCATGTGGTTCTACAAGCATCAGAATAGAAGTACGGGAGATCAGGCATGAATAATTTACCTGTGGTTCGTTCCCCGTGGCGTACCCTGATTTTAGTCATTGGCTTTACCTTTCTCTACGCGCCGATGCTGATGCTAGTGATTTACTCTTTTAACAGCTCCAAGCTAGTGACGGTGTGGACGGGTTGGTCTACGCAATGGTACAGTGCGCTATTCCATGATAGTGCTATGATGGGCGCGGTGGCGCTTAGCCTGACGATCGCGGCTGCTTCTGCCACCATTGCAGTTGTGCTTGGCACGCTGGCGGCTGTGGTGATGGTGCGTTTTGTCAGCTTTCGTGGCTCTAACGGATTTGCGTTTATGCTGACCGCACCGTTGGTGATGCCAGATGTAATTACCGGTTTGTCGTTGCTGTTGCTGTTTGTTGCGTTAGGTCATGCTATCGGCTGGCCCTTGGAGCGCGGCATGCTGACCATTTGGCTGGCACATGTAACTTTCTGTACCGCTTATGTCACAGTGGTAATCAGCGCACGGTTGTGCGAACTGGATTGTTACATTGAAGAAGCCGCGATGGATCTGGGGGCGGCACCACTCAAAGTGTTTTTCATCATCACCGTTCCTATGATTGCTCCGGCGCTGGTTTCTGGCTGGTTGCTGGCATTTACGCTGTCTCTGGACGATCTGGTTATTGCCAGCTTTGTTTCTGGGCCGGGAGCAACCACGCTGCCGATGCTCGTGTTCTCGAGTGTTCGAATGGGCGTTAATCCGCAAATTAATGCGCTGGCATCGCTGATACTATTAGTCGTAGGTGTCATCGGTTTGATTGCCTGGTGGTTTATGGCTCGTGTGGAGAAGCAGCGCATTCGCGACATAAAGCGATCCAGGCACAGCTGAGCTTAGGGTAAAGATATCAACTAGACAGTGCCACCCATCATCAGGTGATGCTCTTGTCTCTAAAAAAGGAATCGATTAACAATGCTTGCAAAGCAAGAAGACGCTTTACACAAGGCAATTACGCCCCTGTCGCTTTGACAGTAGCGGGCATCGTTATTATTACCATCTGTGTGTTGAGCCTTTATTATGCTGATGTGGGATCTGGGATTAAGCAGTTTCGGTGGCTGGATCGGCAGTAGCCCAGAGTCTTGGGATTCAACGCTGGTATTGCTGGCAGCGTTGGTGATCCTCTGTATTGAAGTTCGCTGTGGCGTTGCGGTGATGGCCGAGAATAACTGGGAATGTTGGGGCTATCTTATCTGCTAGGGGCTGGTTTCAGCCTACATGCTGTTAGCGTTTTTTAGCGATTTTTGCCTGATATCTTCCACTTCAGAGGTGAGACAAGCTGAGACGTTCTGCATCAGTTTGCAACACAGCGTCTACCCGACGTATTGGTGATTTTTTTGCTTTTGTACCTCATCGTAGTCATCGCTTTTTCACGCCATGCAGGGTAGGGTTGAGTCATCGCGCAGGACATAAGACATTGTGCCTGACAGTGTCATAATGCCACCCCAATATTATTGATTCATTTTCTCCTATGCAGTGTGCACGATATACCGAAGGAAGTTGCCGTTCCTGCCAGTGGCTGGAAAAGCCTTATACTCAGCAAATTTCAGACAAGCAGCAACATTTGGCCGCGCTACTAGATAAACAGGCGGTTGGTACATGGCAGCCCGTTTTTTCTCTGCACAGCAGGTGTCTCTTTCGCAACAAGGCCAAAATGGTTGTTAGTGGCAGTGTTAAGCACCCTTTGTTCGGTATCCTGCGTCAGGATGGCATAGCAGTTGATTTGTGTGACTACCCGCTTTATCCGGCATCGTTCGAACCGGTGCTCTCTGTGCTCAAATGTTTGTTGCGCGTGCCGGGCTGACACCCTATCAGGTGGCACGGCGGCGCGGTAAATTAAAATATCTGCTGCTGATAGAAAGTCGCCTACACGGTGAGTTTATGCTACGCATTCGTAATGCGCTCGAAAACCAAACTTGAATAGCTTCAGCAGGCACTTCCCTGATTACAACAGTAGCTGCCGCAGTTGACGGTGATCTCTGCCAATATACAACCTGTTCATCAAGCTATTCTGGAAGGAGAGGAGGAGATCCCGCTGACAGAAAACCAGATATTGAAAGAGGCTTTCAATCAGGTGTCGCTTTTCTTACGACCACGCAGTTTCTTTCAAACCAACCCGCAAGTAGCAGTAACACTCTATGCGACTGCTCTCGCTTAGATCGCCGCGTTGCCGGTGAGCAGCATGTGGGTCTGTTTTATGGTGTCGGTGACTTTTGTTTCCACTGTGCAACGCCTGATATGCGTCTGACCGGCATTGAAATTAGCGTTGAGTATTACCTGTGCGCAGTTTCGCCACGCAGCTCGGGCTTGACGCAGGTAGCATTTCAAGCACTGGATTCCACACTTTGCTACAGGGTAATGTCAGCGCGCCGGATCTGGTGTTAGTGAATCCGCCGCGGCGTGGTATAGGACGCGCGCTCTGTCCCCACCGCGCACTATGAAGTGCTTAAGCTGTTGCGGCGTGAGTAAGGCTCAGGGAGAAGTGACAAAAAAAGCGCCCGAAGGCACTTGCTAAGGTAAGTCTAACTTATTGAGGGAACCATTTGTCGTTAATGGCTTTATAGGTGCCATCTGCTTTGATGTCTTCCAGCGCGCCGTTCAGTTTTGCCAGCAGCGCTTTATCATCAGGACGAACTGCAATACCGAGACCAGTGCCGAAATATTCCGGGTCAGTTACATGTTCGCCAACGGTTGCTAATTCCGGATTATTCTTGATCCACTCATTGACTACAGCAGTATCAACAAAAACGTCATCGATGCGCCTATTTTTTAAATCTAGCACGGCATTTTAATAGCTATCGTAGGAAACGGTCTGCACTTCTGTATGCTTGTCATTCATGTACTTCTAATGTGTCGTACCGTTTTCCATCCCGATACGCTTACCCTTCATAGCGGAAAAATCACTGAATTTTCCTTTCTGTGTGATCACCACAGGCTTAGTTGGCGTAATAGGGCTGAGTAAATGCCACTTGTTTGCTGCATTATGGTGCGATGTTCTCCCTGGAGATCACGGCGTCGTAACGACGGAATTTCAGCGCAGAAATCAGACTGTCGAAAGCCTGGTTAGTGAAGGTAAAGATGACGTTCATCTCTTTACACAATGCATTGGCCAGATCGACATCAAATCCTTAGATTTTATTGTAGTCACCCACAAACTCAAACGGAAGGTAAGAAGCCTTGGTCGAAAAACGGATAGTTTCTGCTGCGCTGGCGAGGAGTGCTGCAACGATTAATTTTTCATTTTCATTGCTGGCTGTTTTACGTGCAAAATCCACTTTGTGACTTTGGAAGGATTTTACCTTGGAGAAGCCTTGCTGCATAAAAGCGTGATGATCACCTTTGACGACGGATATCTGGACAATTGGGTTTATGCATTTCCGGTGCTTAAACGTCTTGGGTTGCATGCTCACATTTTTCTTATTACCGGGCAGATTGGCGACGGGCCCGCTCGTAATCTTGCCGAAGTTGCTTTCTCTCATAAAAAGAGTGAGGAAAAAGTGGCCAGCGGCAATGCCGACGATGTCATGTTGCGGTGGTCTGAAATTGAAGAGATGCAAGCAAGTGGATTAGTCGAGTTTCACGCGCATACCCATACACATCAGCGCTGGGATTGGCAAATTACGGATACCGCCGAGCGCCATCGCGCGTTGTAAGCGGATCTTCATCTCTGCCGCGAGATACTGCTTGCTTGACCGGGCAGGTGCAGTCGCCATTTTTGCTGGCCAATGTTGGAGCTTGGCAGAGTGCTATCGCCGATTTTCTCACGCATCCTGAGCATTTCGACAGATAGCTCAGGAGGATGCTAGCGAGGACATCGTGCTGCGTTATTCTATTGATGCTTACGTGAGAAAGATTATTGCGCTGGCCCATAAAGAGCCACACCTACGGGGTCGCAGGTGTGGCTACCTCTTAACGTTTTTGCGTACAAATTGTACGCTACGAACTGTCTGCGCGTTACGCCAGTACCGTATCTCCGTGCAGTTAGCAACTGCACACGAGCACATAACCTTGTGCAATCTCTTCTGCTGTCAACGTCATCGTGTTACTGGTAGTGTAGTTGCCGGAAAGCACCTTTATTTGGCAACTGCCACATACTACACCTCCGCGGCAGGCGGAATTAACCGGTATCTTGTTGCTTTCCAACGCGGCCAATAGACTGATGCCAACAGGAAAACGTAGCGCATTAAGCGGCTGACAAATGGTTAGCGTCAACCGCTCTCCGTCTTCATCTAATGAAGCTATGCCGATGTGAAATTGCTCTTGGTAGAAGCGTGTTGCCCGGACGCCGACTTCGGCAAACAGTGTAGAAACCTGCTGCATATTAAGGAGCTAGACCACAGGTTATCACAATGCGTTGTACCAGATATGGCACCTCATGTTTCACAACTCAGGTGTTAGCCTCCCGGTGAGAAAACCGGGTTCAGCGTCAAATTCAGCAACCAACGTTAGTGTTAATTGTTCTCGATATTGCTTTGTAAGGTGTTGCCGCTCTTCGGCAAAAATCATTTGCTGTAGATTGCAGACATTAAAGATCACCTGCAAGTGAGCGTTCGGGCGATGCGCTAATAACTAGCGGCTCATGGACATGATCGGTGTCACGCTGCAGCCTGCAGCCATCATCAGATAATGTTCTTGCTCCGAAAGGTCCTCATTGGCGCAGGTAAAATTACTTGAGCATCAGAAAGCCACAGATGGTCACCGGGTTTGACTTACTGTGTTAGCCAGCGAGAGCTGGCGCCATCCTCCAACCGCCATACGGTGGTCAGAGTGATAAATGGGCTCAGCCCAGATGTTGACGATAAGGTATAGACACGCAAAGTTTCGGGGTTGTTGGCAATGCAAATCAGTGCATATTGCCCAGGAAGGTAGGGATAGAAATCGTGATTAATCAGTGAGAGTGTCCAAACGTCGGGCGTTTCCTGACAAGTGGAGTGAACTTGCATATATATGGTTCGAGCATACAAAGGTTGGTTGTGTCATATGTGTTCTCCAAACAGCACAAGCGACGTGTTGCCGCGCCGCTTTTTATCTTATCGCTCTCCGGCGAATAGAATGGTGTTGATGTCTTCGTATATGGTTGTAATCGAACACATACCAAATTTTTCTTTCAGCACGGCTAGCAGGTTATCCGTCAGGAATCCAGGCGCGGTAGGGCCGATTCTGATGTGTTTCACGCCCAGGGACAGAGTAGTGTGAGCAGAATGACGATCGCTTTTTGTTCAAACCAGGAGAGAATCAGACTCAGTGGAAGATCGTTCACGCCGCAACCCAGTTTTTCCGCCAGTTTCACCGCCAGAATAATGGCTGAATATGCATCGTTACACTGACCGATATCGAGCAGACGCGGCAATCCTTCCAGCGTGCCAAAATTCAGCTTGTTAAAGTGATATTTACCACAAGCAAGCGTCATGATTAGGCAGTCATCTGGAACGCTAAGGGTGAAATAGCTGTGTTCGCTGCGGCTACCGTCACAGCCACTACCAGACAAACGTGACGTAGCTTACCTTTGGCCACTAAATCGATCATTGTATCCGCAGCGCCAAGCAGCGTCTCACGCCCAAATCCCACGGTAATATTGTGCTCGATTTCGCTGTATGAGCAGCCTACTAGACTTTTCGCCTGAGCAACAATTTGACTGAAGTTATTCCCCCTCCAGATGGTTTACGCCCGACCAACCGACAATGCTACGCGTCCAGATACGGACGCCGTAGTTTATGACATTCGGGTCAATGATGCAGTAAGACGTCATCATGATAGATAGGACCAGGGAAACTGGTAAATTCAACCTGCTGGTTCTGCCAGTCACTGCCGTAGTTGCCTACCAGATGCGAGAATTTTTTTAACTCTGGGTAACCGTGCGTAGGCAACATTATTTTACCGTGGGTGTAAATGTTGACGCCAGTTCCTTTGGTCTGTTCTAACAGCATCGGCAAGTCTTTCAAATCGTGACCGGAGATCAGAATTGCTTTGCCTGCTATCGGGCGCACGTTTACCTGTGTCGGATGGGGTGACCGTAGGCATTAGTTTCACCTTTGTAGAGGATCGCCATCACGTTGAAAATCGCTATGGTATTGTTCAGAAGCGTATCCATATCACTCGGTTGTGTTCCCAACCAGGCCATCAGTGCGTAGAACTCGGCATAGATATTTTCATCGTATTGGCCAAGCACGTGAGCATGTTCCATATAGGCTATAGCCCCTTTCAGACCGTATAGGAACAGCATACGCAACCCGTGCAGGTTGGCGCTAATCTCGGCTTTATCGTGATCCAGTGCGAATTAGCTCGCCTGCTGTAGCAACGTCGGAATATCGTGGCCGCCAGTTGCAATTCGCACAGGGGGATGAACAACGCTGGCGTCAGCTTCAAGTAGACGACAGCGCGTTTTCAGGCCGTGACGCAGTTGGATAGCTTCTTGTACGTAACCGATAATTCTTTTCGAGTCGAAGTTGACGTTGGTCAGCATAGCGAAGAAAGCACGAGGTACAAAGTTATCTACTGTATGATCGATGATATCTAGTGAACGGGCTATCAGCTCCCAAGCAGATAGACCCTGCAACACGACGACCAACATATCTTGTAAATTGGAAGTTTCAGCAGTCTTGCCGTATATGACCTGCGCATAGGGGCAATCATTTTTAGCCAGGGTACGGATAGTTTGCTCACATTGCAAACAAAACATAACGTTATTCTTTTTTAAAGTTGCATTTATAATGCTTTTTAAGCATAAAGACTTCGCCTTGAGTAAAAAAGGCTTTTTACATACAACTTTAGGTAAATTTGATGTAGCGAAATTTTCATCTTAGTGGATGAAAATACGCCTCAATTCAGATTATTTGCACTGCGTATTCCACTCTCGGTGGTGGCAAGCGTACTTTATGAAAGGGGCTGTGAAGACTTCACGTAGAGTACCTAATATTGAATAACCAGTGGTCCTGGAGTCCCAGCGGCACATGATCGGTATTATTTCTAATAGTGAACGGCACCGGGAGGCATAGTGAAGAACTTGGTCGCTCATCTCTATCGTGTATATCGACGAATCCTTGTTTCATGAAACAGTTGCTTACTGTCGACAGTTTACCGGTGGTAATGATTCAAAAGATTTTCACCTTTCTCTCAACGAGAGACTACGACAACTTGAAAGCGACAAACAGTACACTACGTGACGCGTTGATATCTATCAATGATATGCATGATGCCCTTAGTGAGAAAATCTGCAGTGGTGCACTCGTGGCATTCTATAAAACCTGTGCAGAAGCTAAACATCTGGCAGGCCCATGCCCGCCAACCGGCTTAGATAGACAACAGGTGGATAAGACCATCCGTGTGTATGTCTCGCTGCTGCGTTTAAGCAGCGATGTGTTGAGCAAATGTATGACAATGAAGATAAACAATGCCGATAAAACAAGCACTAAACCGCAAGGGATCACAGAAAAAATATCTTGTGGGTGATACCTATAGCTTGGTGCAGCACGCTTGTTATGGTTTAAAATAAAAAGTAGGCCGCTCAGTCGATTTGAAAATGTGGAGATTCTCGGATTTCGCGGTATCAACCCTCTGTCGTTGGCACTGGATCATAATACAGTATTGATTGGTGAGAATGCCTGGGGAAAATCAAGCCGGCTAAATGCGCTTTCTCTGCTGCTGTCACCGGCATTGTGTTGCTTTATCACTTTTCTTTGCAAGACTTCCATTTTACTCCTGGCGAGGAAACCAGCCGGGAACGCCACTTGCAAGTTATTTTTACATTTTGCGAAAGCGGTGTTAGGCATCACCTCGGGCCGCGTTACCGCGGGTTGACACCTGGTTGGGTTAAGAGCGAAGGGAGATTACAGCGCATTTTCTATCGACTGAAAGGTGAAGTCGATGAAAGCGGCGCGGTCTGCACCTGGCGTAGCTTCCTTGATGTTAACGGACAACCGCTGACGTTGGCTAACATTGATGTACTGGCGCGTGAACTCATTCGTTTGCACCCAGTGTTGCGTCTGCGTGATGCGCGTTTTATGAGGCATAAGCGAACCGATGTGGTGCAATTGCTCGTAAGGGATAACAATAACTAAGACTTGAGCCAACACCTAAACCAGTTGATGTAGGATCTGATCCGTAATCTGCAGAGACGGACCGACCAGGATCTGTTTCAAAGGATCGTGGCGATGCGATAATTGTTGGAGCAATATTTTGCAGAGCAAAGCGATAAAGATTTTTCACCGCGCCACCACCGGCATGCACGGGCACACAATGGAAAATCCTGGCGTTCTCTCGATAATATCAACCGAGTACTGAGTGATCTCAATAGCCGCAGCCGCCGTATTATTCTTCTGGAACTGTTCTGAACATTGTTGCAGGCAAAGAGGGTAGTTTCACTGAATGCAGAATCACGCCCATTGTTGCTGGTGGAAGATCCTGAAACGCGCTTGCACCCGATCATGATGTCGGTGGTCTAGGAATTGCTGATGCATTTGCCTCTGCAAAAAATCACCACCACCAACTCAGGCGATCTTTTGTCGCTGGTACCGGTAGAGCAGGTATGCCGCTTGGTACGTGAGTCTTCTCGCGGTGGCGACCTATCGTATCGGTAAACAACGCATGAGCCTGAAGACAGCCGTCGTATTGCCCTTCCATATCTGTTTTAACCGGCCGTTATCGCTGTTTATGCGCTGCTGGCTGTTGGTTAGAAGGGGAGACTGAAATCTAGATGCTGAGTGAACTTATACGCCAATATGGGCATCATTTTGAAGCGGAGGGGTGCGTGTTATTGAGTTTGCACAATTCTGACTGCGACCACTGTTGAAATTTGCTCACCAGATGAGCATTAAGTGGTATGTTTTGTTGGATGGTGATGATGGCTGGCAAGAAGTATGCTGCGACGGCACGTAGCCTGCTAAGCTAGCGGGGGGGGGGAACCCGAGCGGGACCACATCACCATGCTTTCTGCACCTTATTATGGAAAATTTTATGTATCGCAACGGTTACAAGGACGTTTTTCATCGCGTTGCAAAGGCGCCGGAAAATGTGCCGCTCTCGGCAGCAAAGGTAATTGTAAAAGCGACTCATCGCGCCTCAAAACCTGATCTGGCGATTGAGGTAGCGATGACCGCCTGTTGATCGCACGCTTTTCTCGCGAGTGCTGTGGTTAGCGCTTGGACGAGCAGACTGAAGCATTTTGTCACAATGACATTTACACCCGTCATTCTGCATGCTGCATGGGCGTTAGCTGGGTTCTCTATTTGCCCCCTTGTGGGCCTCACCCCTAACAAGGCTAGCGCAAACACTGTTTAAAACGTAAACGTTTTGTCCTGCAACTAGAATGATTTTGGGTATAGGCTATTCATATCGAAGAGAAAATAAATAAAAATACCGGTTATCAAACCAGTATTTTCTTCTGTAAATAATGTGGAGGACTTGCTTCAGACTACTGCTTCGGTTATCAGTGGGACGATCAAACTGGCGTTTAGGTCTTTTATGAACATCAAATCTGACCGCCTGGCCTGCCTTCAGCGTGCGATAACCGTCTATTTAGATCATCGAGTAGTGAGCAAATATATCTTCACCCCCCGCCTTCGGGACAGATAAACCCAAATCCTTTGGCATGATTGAACTATTTAACAGTACCTATCTCCATGCATTTACGTCCTTCGCAAGAGTGTTATCAAAACTAGAGGTGAGGTTATTTAGTTGACATGCATACGAATTGATTAAAACCCAGTCAATTCACCTGTAAACTCTGGTAAAATCGAAAAAAAGTGTCAAATCCCATACAGGGAGTACAGAGCAGTGTGTCAAAGTCTGATGCAGGTAACGCAATTAGTGGTTTTCGTGCGCTGTTGTTGCGCCAATATGTGTTCTGCTACTGATGTCGTCATCTAATGATTTCTTGCTTTCTGGCAACACAGCGCGCGAGCAGGTGACAAAATAAAGAGTAAATAATGGGTGTGGCGCAATCAGCGTGCCGTAGAACTAATGAAGATGGATGAATAATGAGTAACAGCAGTTTAAGGATTAAAAATGTATGGGTGCAACAACCCCACCTTGATATATTGTCAGGGACACGCATGGAAAGCCGTCCCTGGACGCATTCTGACAGTGAACTGTTGGAAAAAAAACAGCAGCAAAAATTGCAGCCTCCGTCGATGTATAACGTGATTTTAAACAACGATGATTACACCCCTATGGAATTTGTTATTGACGTTCTGCAAAAGTTCTTTTCTTATGATAATGAACGCGCAACGCAACTTATGCTAACGGTTCATTATGAAGGGAAGGCTGTCTGTGGTGTTTTCAGTGCAGAGGTGGCTGAAACCAAGGCGGCGCAAGTGAATCACTACGCAAGGGAAAATGAGCACCCGTTGCTCTGTACACTGGAAAAGGCTTGATATCAGATAATTTATTGTGGGGAGGTGCCTATGCTCAATCAAGAACTGGAACTCAGTCTCAATATAGCTTTTGCCAGAGCGCGTGAGCGCCGATACGAGTTTATGACCGTCGAGCACTTGTTGCTAGCGTTGCTCAGTAATCCCGCCGCGCGGGAGCCGCTGGAGGCTTGCTCGGTGGATGTCGAGGCATTGCGCCAGGAGCTGGAAACGTTCATCGAACAGACCACCACAACGCTACCGCAGAACAATGAAGAACGTGAAACGCAGCCGACGCTGAGTTTTCAGCGCGTACTGCAACGTGCTGTGTTTCATGTTCAGTCTTCTGGTCATAGTGAGGTATCTGGCGCGAACGTCCTGGTAGCGATCTTCAGTGAGCAAGAGTCTCAGGCTGCTTACCTGTTACGCAAGCATGATGTGAGCCGATTGGATGTAGTGAGCTTTATTTCTCACGGCACACGTAAAGAAGAGTCTAGCCAGGCACCGAATGCGGAAAATCCTGTCAACGAAGAGCCGGTTGGATGGGAGGATCGTATGGAGAACTTCACCACTAACCTTAACCAGTTGGCGCGTGTGGGGGGGATAGACCCGCTGATTGGCCGTGAAAAAGAACTAGAACGCACGATCCAAGTGCTGTGCCGTCGGCGCAAGAACAACCCGCTACTGGTTGGAGAGTCTGGTGTGGGTAAAACTGCCATTGCTGAAGGCCTGGCCTGGCGTATCGTTCAGGGTGACGTGCCAGAAGTGATAGCGGGTTTCACCCTCCATTCGCTGGATATCGGCTCTCTACTAGCAGGCACCAAATATCGCGGCGATTTTGAAAAACGTTTTAAAGCGCTGCTTAAGCAGTTAGAGCAAGATCACAGCAGTATTCTGTTTATTGATGAGATCCACACCATCATTGGTGCGGGAGCAGCTTCGGGTGGGCAGGTTGATGCTGCCAATCTGATCAAACCGCTGCTGTCCAGCGGCAAGATTCGTGTTATCGGATCTACCACCTATCAGGAATTCAGTACTATCTTTGAGAAAGACCGTGCCTTAGCGCGTCGTTTCCAGAAAATTGATATTACTGAGCCGAGTGTGGAAGAGACCGTGCAGATCATCAACGGACTCAAACTGAAATATGAAGCTCATCATGACGTGCGTTATACGGCGAAAGCTGTGCGTGCTGCCGTTGAGCTATCAGTTAAGTACATTAATGATCGCCACCTGCCAGACAAAGCCATCGACGTGATTGATGAGGCGGGGGCGCGTAGCGGCTTGATACCGGTCAGCAAACGTAAAAAGACCGTCAACGTTTCGGATATTGAATCGGTTGTGGCGCGTATTGCCCGTATTCCCGAGAAAACCGTCTCGGCAAGCGATCGAGACGTACTGAAAAACCTAAGCGACCGCCTAAAAATACTGGTATTCGGTCAGGATAAAGCCATCGAAGCGCTCACCGAAGCCATTAAGATGAGTCGCGCTGGTTTGGGTAGTGAGCGCAAGCCGGTAGGGTCCTTCCTTTTTGCTGGGCCTACCGGGGTAGGGAAAACCGAAGTGACTATACAGTTGGCCAAAGCGATGGACATCGAGCTGCTACGCTTTGATATGTCAGAATACATGGAGCGTCACACTGTGAGCCGTCTCATTGGCGCCCCTCCGGGCTATGTCGGTTTCGATCAGGGCGGGCTGTTGACGGACGCGGTGATCAAACATCCGCATTCTGTATTGCTGCTCGATGAAACTGAAAAGGCGCACCCGGATGTCTTTAACCTGCTGTTGCAGGTGATGGATAACGGTACGTTAACCGATAGCAATGGTCGTAAAGCAGATTTCCGCAACGTGATTGTCGTCATGACAACCAATGCGGGGGTGCAAGAGACGCAGCGCAAGTCTATTGGGCTGATCCAGCAGGACAACAGCACTGACGCGATGGAAGAGATTAAAAAGATCTTCACACCGGAGTTTCGCAACCGTCTGGATAGCATTATCTGGTTCAATCACTTATCTGCGCAGATTATTCAGCAGGTGGTAGATAAGTTTGTCGTGGAACTACAAGCGCAGTTGGATGCCAAGGGCGTCTCGCTGGAAGTCAGCGAAGACGCACGTAACTGGCTGGCTGATAAAGGCTATGATAAGGCCATGGGTACGCGTCCAATGGCGCGCGTGATACAGGAAAACCTTAAGAAGCCGCTGGCAAACGAACTGCTGTTTGGTTCGCTAGTGGACGGTGGCTCTATGAAGGTGGAACTGGATAGCGCAGCGCAAGCGTTAACCTATGGCTTCCACAGTGCGCAAAAGCTAAAAACGAAAGGAACTGTGCACTAAGTGCATCACTGAACTGTAAAAGAAAAAGCAGTGCGAAAGCACTGCTTTTTTTGTCTGGGTTGCGGTTAGCACAACCGAATGTAACGGGTACCAAAAAAGCAAAGCCCTCACCTGAATAGAGAAAGAGCATAAGGTGGGAGCATCCTCAGATGCCGCAGCTTCAGCGACAGGTGAACCGATTAACGGCTACGAAAGACAATGCGGCCTTTACTCAGGTCGTACGGGGTCAGCTCTACAGTGACTTTGTCACCCGTCAGGATACGGATATAGTTTTTACGCATTTTACCGGAGATATGAGCGGTAACCATGTGCCCGTTTTCCAACTCAACGCGGAACATGGTGTTAGGCAGTGTATCAAGCACGGTGCCTTGCATTTCAATATTGTCTTCTTTGGCCATCAAATCCTCTAGGGGTTAACTACCTTTACTTTTTAACGGGCATGATAATGCCGAAAAACCGGCATTATGTAAAGGAGCGTTGATGATCTCAACAGCAACTTTTAGATAAGGAGGGTACACAAGCACTCTTTATCACTTGCCGATTGGCGATAGGGAAAGCGCTTATAGTTGCCAACAGGATGCAGCGATGGCGCATCCTGTGATGTATGTAACACCAACAGATACGCTGAGCGCGGCACCTCTGTAGCTCCCAGGGACGCAGTATGAGCATTGAGCACGGCAAGTCCAAGTATTTTTCTCCTTCCTGTCGTGCAGTAGCACATGCGTGTATGACGGCTCTGAATGCCTGATTGAGCGTAATATGAAAGGGTTGCTTACGTATGAACTTACTCAGGCTTGGGCTAATTGTGAAGCGCTTGCGGATACAATACTGCGCGTGGGTCCGGAGACCACCAGAGGATAGGATCTCCGGGAGAGTACCAGGGAAAAATACCGTGGCAATACGCTGCCAAAATCTGCCTGGTGAAAGATTGCCACCAAAAGCCAATAGGTGGTTGGGGTCCGTCAACACTTTCTCAACCAGAGGAAAAAGCGTGGTATTTGGAGAAAGTTGAAATAACTGCATTATACTTGCCGGGTGGCGTATTGATGAAACTGTCAATAACGGCCTTGTGCAGCCAGCAGGTCGGCGTGTCGACCCTGCTCAACCAGGCGACCATTATCCAGTACGCAAATACGATCCAAACTTGACAAATCGAACAGACGATGGGTGATGATCACCGTTTTTCCTTAGGTGTTTTCGCGCAGCAGATGCAGAATTTTTTGCTCTGTATCGGCATTCACCCTTCGGTAGGTTCATTCAGCAATACCTATCCAGCCATTAAGGCCTTACGGAGTTTCCAGCAAGTGACCCAACCCTACATATTCCAGTTGTTGACTCAGTTGGGCATCGCTGGCTTGCGGGGGCATCCAGCAATAGATTATTGCGCAGTGTCGCGCTAAAAATATGAATGTGCTGTGTGGTACTACGCTTATCATATCTCGCAGAAGAGCCGATTCGATCCACTGATTGAGTGGCAGGTTATTAAGGGTAATGCTGCCCATATTGTTATCCCACGCACGAGTAAGGAGTTGTAATAACGTTAATTTACCGCAACCGCCGGTATACCCAAACAGCGCGATATGTTCACCTGGGGCGATATCCAGCGCGATGTCCTGTAATACGGACAGTGGCTGACCTAGTAGGTGACCAACCTGCTGTAATGACAGCGCTGCGGTGGTGGCCAAGGCTGATGGAGGCGTTGTTATTGGAAAAAATACCGCGGGCTGTTGCCCACAGAATCTGGTCAATGCGGGTGGCAGATGCGATCACCTGCCCCATGTGCTGAAATGCGGCGGTAACCGGCCCTAAGGCTTCGAATGCAGCCAGTGAGGCGAAATACAAACAGGGCTATCAGCGCGACGTTGGGTGGTGGGTATACGCCAACCTGCCGCAGCCAGCCAGAGAAGGCTGTAACGGTATAGCCGGTACAGAGCAGCATGAATGCCTGAGACATGTCGGTCAAGCGTGCTTGCCGCTGTTGCTGTGTTAGCCAGCCATGCTCCGTGTCGGCAATCTGACGACGGAAGGTAGCCTATGCGCCAAACAGGGTGAGTTCAGCTTGCTCTTGTAGCTAGGTAGTTAGCTCCGTGCTATAATGGAAGCAGCAGAACTGTAAGTATATGCCAATAGATTTGCCTGCACGATAGAGCACGGGGCAACAGCGCTAACAGCAGCAGCTGCAGCAGCATTATGGTGCCAAAAGTCAATGCCAGTGAGGTGTCAAGCAAGATCAACCTGTAAGTTACCACCAGAATAATCATTAATGCACTGACTAGCGTCGATATGACTCACAGGTAAAGGTGATCTAGCGTATTAGTGTCAGAAACCAAACGGTTCAGCAGATGGGCTTGGCGAAATTGGGAGAATGCGTGAAAAGGTAAAAACGCGCAGATGTCGTAGTACGCGGAGAGTGGCGTCATGGCTTAAGGCGTTCGGTATATCGCCCGGCAGTACACAGGATTACCACATCACACACGCCCGCCGCAGGTAACATATAGTTGAACGTGAACAACCCGGCAGACCGGCCAGTGAGGAACCCGCCAGAGAGTGTCACTATAGTAGCATGGTTCTGATGCGCGGCATTGTCCAGCGCTTGTATAACGCGCTGTTCACTATAAACATCCAAACTGGCCGTCGGTTCATCCAGCAGTAACAGCTGTGAAGGCTTAATCAATGCGCTGGACACAACAACGCGCTGTGCCTGGCCGACAGAAAGGCGCGCAGCACCATCACCAATACAGTTATTAAGACCTTGTGGCAACAATGAAAGAACTCATGTACATAGATGTTCCAACGCGTTTTGTAACTCTTACTCAGTGGCTTCTGGTTTACCCAACAGTAATGTTGCTGCGAAGGGTTGCCTCCAGCAAATAGGGGTTTTTGTTCCAGCCAACTGATGTGTTTGCGCCAGGTATCAGCATCCAGCGTATGCAACTCTTGTCCATTGACACACAGCGAGCTGCGATAAGGTAAGCAACCGAGCAGTACGTTTAGCAATGAACTTTTACCTGCGCCGCTGACACCTACTAGCGCCACCCGCTTTCCCGGTTCGAGAGTAAAGTTGAGAGGTTCGGTTAATACGGTACCGGTAGGTGATAGCACCACCCATTGCTCTGCGCTCAGAGTAATGGCGTCTGCGTGAAAAGGTTGAGTGCCCCACAGCCCGACGTCTTCCGCTTTGGTAGTAGAAAGCTCACCAGGGACTCTGCCACGTCGACGGCCTGCGCTTTGGCATGATAAAAGGTGCCCAGATCGCGTAAGAGTTGAAAAACTCCGGTGCGAGGATCAAGACAAGAAAGCCAACAAGTAGGGTGACGCCAGTGCCATAATGACCGAAATCAAGCTCGCCGAGATAAGAAAAGCCAAAGTAAACAGCGACGACGGCAATTGAAATGGAGGCAAAAAAAACTCTAGCACACCAGAGAAAGAAACGCCATGCACAGCACTTCTATGGTTCGGCTACGAAAATCTTCCGATGGATGCCCGACGGATATCATCAACTTCCGCAGCACCGCGATGGAATAATCTTAATGTTTCCATCGTGCGAAGTCGGTCGAGAAAATGACCGATCAGACGCCAGACGCGTCAGTGCAAGAAAATTACGGCGGTTGGTATCAGCAGCGCCCATCCCGACTAGTGCCATAAACAGAGGGATGAGCGGAGTGGTAATCAGCAGGATCAGCGCAGCAGCCCAGTTAATCGGGAAAACAGCAGCCAGAATCAGTAGCAGAATCAAGGCGGCAAAATACATTTATGGAAGATAGCGCGCATAGTAGTCTTGCATATCTTCAACTTGTTCCAGAATCAGTGTTGTTCAACTTCCTGTCGGCTTTCCCTGCACCCATACTGGCCCTAAACGCTGTAATTTCTCTAGCACCTGATGACGAATGTTCACCGGATCGCTTCACCACAGCGGAAGCCTACCTATTCGCGTAACAGACGATTAAATGCGCGTGCGATAAACAGTCCAATAAGCAGCAAAAAACTCGGAGATTAATGCCTGACGCGGAATGTGCTTAATGATCAGAGCGTGTAGCGATGTCGTTAAGACCCACGTCTGCGCCACGATTAAAAGTTCACTGATAAAGCGCACCAAAGAGAGACGGAGCCAGCGCCGCTGTGCCAGTTTTCTCTATTGTTTTAACCAGCGTGCAAGTTGTTACTGTCGAGTCTGTTTCATAGAGTATCAGGCCGCGCAACGGAAGAAGGGAATATCAAAAAGCTAACCTTTATGTAACAGTTATCTAACAAAAAGCGGGCAGTTATTCAGTGTGGCCTAATGTTACCGCGCTAAAGTGCAGGTTGCAAACCAAAAGAAAGTATAAAATGTGGGGAGAGATCAATTTTTCCTAAAGGGAAGTGAAATAAATCCCCCTTATTCTAACACTCTTGGCCTGAATAAGGGAGATTGAGCAGTACATTATTTAGTGGCTAGGCCATCTAGGTAACGCTTTGCATCAAGCGCAGCCATACAACCCGTGCCTGCGGAGGTAATAGCTTGACGATAGATGTGATCCATTACGTCGCCTGCAGCAAACACGCCAGGAATGCTGGTTTGTGTCGCATTGCCATGGATGCCGGATTGTACTTTGATATAACCGTTCTCCAGCGCCAGTTGACAGTCGAAAATCGCGGTATTAGGACTGTGGCCTATAGCGATGAAAACGCCAGCCAGTGCCAGTTCTTCGCTCTCATCGGTACGGGTGTTACGTAAACGAACACCAGTTACACCCCTTTCGTCGCCCAGTACTTCGTCCAGCGTGCAATCGGTATGCAACACGATATTACCGTTTTGCACTTTATCCATCAGACGGTCGATCAGGATTTTCTCCGCACGAAAACTGTCACGGCGGTGGATCAAATGCACTTCTTGCGGAATTTTGGACAGGTAGAGCGCTTCTTCCACTGCGGTATTTCCACCACCAACGACGGCGACGCGCTGATTACGGTAGAAGAACCCATCGCACGTTGCGCATGCAGAAACTCCTTTGCCTTTAAACGCGTCTTCAGATGGCAAACCGATATATCGTGCGGATGCGCCAGTGGCAACGATCAGAGCATCACAGGTGTATTCCTCGCTGTCGCCAAACAAGCGGAATGGTCGCTGTTGCAAATCAACGCGCTGGATATGATCAAAAATGATCTCGGTGTTGAATTTCTCAGCATGAGCGTGCATGCGGTCCATCAGTAATGGGCCTGTAAGTCCTTCTGCGTCGCCCGGCCAGTTTTCGACTTCTGTTGTGGTCGTCAACTGCCCGCCTTTTTCCATACCGGTAATCAACACCGGATGCAGGTTGGCGCGTGCGGCATATACTGCTGCGGTATAGCCCGCAGGGCCAGAACCTAAAATCAATAGCTTGTGGTGCTTGACGGTACACATGTATTCCTCTTTTTGGCAAAGGTGCACTTTAAGGAGATTGTAAGGAAATTAACCGGTTAAAAAAAGTAGGCAAAAAAATTGTTATCTATTTGTTTAATCGGTTAGGCCTATAACCTATACAAATCACTAATGACACAGCGTCAGCAAGCAGGAGGGTTTTATTTGGTAGTTTCTTCTGATTTTCATTATTTTGCTTTGACAATCAGCTACCGTTTTGCGAAAATGTTTGGTGAAAAAAACTATTTGTATGTGAATGGTCGACAACTTAGTTTTTCTTTAATGTTGTCGATTTTTCATATTGTCGCTTTTTCCGTGCGACCAGACAATGGTGCATTTGTAACAGGACAGACAGAGTGTTATAAAAGCCGGGATGATATCGCAGTGCGTTGTGGCAGTAAAAAAAGCAGCGTAAAGCAACCCTTGATATACAAAATAGCCAGCGCGTCTTCTTTTATTTTAGGGCTGCTCTGATACATTGATGTGGGTCACAGTGTAGCAAGGGCGAGGAAATAGTGAAGAAAAACAATAAAAATAGTAAACACGGAAAAGCGACCGGAAAAAGATCTTGATCGCATTGATCGCAATATTCTGAACGAATTACAAAAAGACGGCAGAATCTCCAACGTAGAACTTCAAGCGTATAGACCTCTCTCCTACGCCTTCCCTGGAACGCATTCGCCGCTTGGAGCGGCGGGGATTTATCAATGGTTATACTGCATTGTTAAACCCACATTATCTCGATGCTTCACTGTTGATATTTGTTAAGTACGCTAAACCGCGGCGCGTCGGATGTGTTTGAGCGGTTCAATGCCGCTGTACAGAAACTGGAAAAAATTCAGGAGTGTCACCTGGTCTCCGGGGATTTCGACTATCTTCTGAAAACCCGCGCGCCGGAGAAGTATGTATACTTACCGTAAGCTGCTGGGTGAAAAGCTGTTGCGCTTGCCGAGTGGTGAATGATACCGCACTATGTGGTGATGAAAAAAAGTGAAACAGAGAAATCGTCTGGTGATCAGAATGCGCTAAAAGCAGGGGTGAAAAGCCCATTAATTTCAGCTACAATGCTATGAATATATACAGTTACAGCGCCCAGTTCGCCTCGGCGTTTTTTCATGAACATGAACAGGACCCCTGGAGAGACGCTTGAGCCAGGAATACACCGAAGACAAAGATGTGACGCTGAAGAAACTCAGTGGCAGCCGTCGTTTATTGGAAGCGATTCTTATCGTTTTGGTGCTATTTGCTGTTTATTTGAGCGTAGCGTTGTTGAGCTTCAGCCCCTCAGATCCAAGCTGGTCACAAACCGCCTGGCATGAGCCGATTCACAATCTGGGCGGTGGGGTTGGCGCGTGGCTGGCGGATACGCTGTTTTTCATTTTTGGCGTGTTGACCTATGCGATACCGCCTATTATATTGTCATTGTACTGGGTGGCCTTTCGCCAACGTGATAACCAGAATGCTGTTGATCTCTTTACCCTTTCTTTGCGTCTGATCGGTACATTGGCACTGATCCTGACCTCCTGTGGTCTGGCTGCACTCAATGTAGACGATCTCTACTATTTTGCCTCGGGTGGTGTGTTGGGCAGTTTGCTGAGCAGTTCCATGGTACCGCGTTTCAATAGCATGGGTGCGACGCTGATTCTGCTCTGTGTTTGGGCCGCTGGGCTGACGCTATTCACCGGCTGGTCATGGCTTACTATTGCGGAAAAAATTGGTGATGCAGTATTAGGCTGTCTAACTTTCTTTTCCAATCGTTCACGCGGGGAGAAAAATTACCGCGATGATGAGGTTCGTGACGATGAACTACCACAAACACTGACTTCGTCTTCCGATGGGATAATGACCACAGAAGCTGTGGATGCGGATGACATATTACTTGCACCTGCTGCGCGTGAATCCGTGCCTGATGAAACAGCGGCAAGCGCTACGGAGAGTGCAACTGATAGCGCGGATGAATTTGCTCACACTGATGAACAGAGCCTTGCTGATTCAGTACGCCAAGAAGAGGCATTCGATTCTGCTCCGATAGAAACGGCTGTGAGTGATGAGAGCAATCCTCAGGAGTCTCTGCTGCCACTTTATGCCTTTAAATTACCAGGTACCGCGACGCCATCTATGGCAGAAAATAAGCCACTGCCAACATTTTCATCGATGTCAGTGCTCGATCGCGATCGAGCACTGACACTGGGTTCTCTGCATGCGCTAGAAGCTCCCGCAGCGGTTACATCGACGACGGCGGTTATTATAGATTCCATTCCCTTTATGCCCGCCTTTACGGCCGCTGGCGAGGACAATCCTCAGGTGAAGCAAGGGATGGGGCCAGAGTTACCGCGTCCTAATCCGGTACGTATACCTACTCGGCGCGAACTGGCCTCTTGTGGTATCAAGTTGCCGTCACAGCGGCAGGCTGAAGAGCAAGAACGGGAAGCACAACGTCAGGCACACTCGTTGCCCGCCACTGCAGAGGCTGCTGCGTCAGGTTATGATGACGTTAGCGATGCCACTCAAGAAACTGCCTTGCGTCAGGCTTATCTGGAACAGCAAGAGCAGGGTTATAGTGAAGCTTATACCGAACGTGAACAGGATAGAGAAGCGTTATTGCAAGCACAATTGGCGCAGGCGTTTGCGCAGCAGCAAGTACGGTATGACGTAAACGTACAGCCAGAAAGCGCCGCTGTAACTCCTGCAGTAAAACCTGTTCCACTGAATGATATCACCCCTGCCCATGCTACAAATTCCGTGGACTTTATGGCGGGCGTGACCTCCAATACCGACGCCGATGAACCCGCCTTTTCGTTCTTGCCGTTTAATAATTTAGTGGATGAATACCCCAAAGAACCGGTGTTTACGCTATCGCCTGCTGATATCACCGAGCCTGCGCCGGCTCCTGAAACATCGCCACTCACAGGGAGGACTGTGGCTGATAAGGGGGATATCCAAGCAGCACATACCCATCAAATGGCGGAGCATCCGCATGACGTGCATTCTTGGTATGATGATGAGAATGAGCACGATGCTGCACCTTCATTAATTGACAGTTTTATTCATCCTTTCCTGATGCGTAACGATCAGCCTCTGAAAAAGCCTACAACGCCGCTGCCTACGCTGGAGTTGCTCACGGCACCGCCTGAAAGCGAGGCTCCTGTCGATCATTTTGATCTTGAGCAGACTGCACGTTTGATTGAAGCTCGTCTGGCCGACTATCGTATTACCGCCAGTGCAGTGGGATATGATGCAGGGCCCGTGATCACTCGCTTCGAATTGGATTTGGCTCCCGGCGTGAAGGCCGCACGCATTTCTAACCTGTCGCGCGATCTGGCGCGTTCGCTTTCAGTTGTGGCGGTACGCGTGGTGGAAGTTATCCCTGGCAAACCTTATGTGGGTCTGGAACTGCCGAATAAACTTCGCCATACCGTTTATCTGCGTGAGGTGCTAGATTGCAAGGCATTTCGTGATAACCCGTCGCCGCTGGCGGTAGTGCTGGGGAAAGATATAGCGGGTGAGCCCGTGGTTGCCGATCTGGCGCGCATGCCGCACCTACTGGTCGCAGGGACGACAGGTTCGGGTAAATCTGTCGGCGTGAATACTATGATCATCAGTATTCTGTACAAAGCAACGCCGGAAGATGTGCGCTTTATCATGGTCGACCCCAAAATGCTCGAGCTGTCGGTCTATGAAGGTATTCCGCATTTGTTGACTGAAGTGGTTACCGACATGAAAGATGCGGCGAATGCATTGCGTTGGTGTGTTGGTGAAATGGATCGTCGCTATAAGCTCATGTCGGCATTGGGCGTGCGTAATCTTGAAGGCTACAACGAAAGAGTGAAAGCGGCGGAAGTGATGGGGCGTGCGATCCCGGATCCATTCTGGAAACCAGAGGATAGCATGGATACCACGCCGCCAGTGCTGGAAAAATTACCTTTCATCGTGGTGATGGTAGATGAATTTGCTGACCTGATGATGACGGTGGGTAAAAAGGTGGAGGAACTAATTGCCCGCCTGGCGCAGAAAGCGCGTGCTGCCGGGATCCATTTAGTGTTCGCAACGCAACGGCCTTCCGTTGACGTCATTACCGGCCTTATCAAGGCCAATATTCCGACGCGTATCGCATTTACCGTATCGAGCAAGATTGATTCACGCACCATTCTCGATCAGGGGGGCGCTGAATCGTTACTGGGGATGGGGGATATGCTTTATATGGCACCCAACTCTTCCATTCCTATGCGTGTGCATGGCGCTTTTGTGCGCGACCAAGAAGTTCATGCCGTGGTTCTGGATTGGAAAGCGCGTGGGCGTCCGCAGTATATTGAAAATATCACTAGTGCAGGCGATGACGGCGAAGGTAGTAATCTTGAATTTTGCGGTGATGAAGACTTGGATCCGCTGTTCGATCAGGCCGTGGCCTTTGTTGTAGAAAAACGGCGAGCCTCAATTTCGGGCGTGCAACGGCAATGCCGTATCGGCTACAATCGCGCCGCGCGTATTGTGGAACAGATGGAAATGCAAGGTATCGTCAGTGCGCCGGGGCATAATGGTAACCGAGATGTGTTGGCACCGCCGCCAATGGCGTGATTCCATTTACAGATAATTCGCCTACCGGATCCCGCAATTCTCTGGCAATAGTTATTTGTAGCACGGCGTTGTAGTTCGGCATGTGCCGAGTACGATACTGAGACCGCAATGGCGGTATTTTGAATCGACAGCACAGGATGTAGATAATGAGAATAGGCTTAGTGGTAGGCGTGCTAATAGCCGGGATGACTTCCAATGCGGTCTATGCTGATGCAGAGAACGATTTACAAAACAGACTGAATAAAGTGAACAGCTTCCACGCCATGTTCACACAGAAAGTCACTAGTGCGGAAAGAACGGTGGTGCAGGAATGCCAAGGGGAGCTTTGGTTGAAGCGGCCAAACCTGTTCAACTGGAAAACCACTACGCCGGATGAAAGCGTTCTGATTTCTGATGGTAAGACGTTGTGGTTCTATAATCCGTTTATAGAACAGGTGACAGCAACCTGGCTGAAGGATGCCACAGGGAATACGCCTTTTATTCTCATTACCCACAATGATGCTAGCGAATGGGGACAGTATAACCTGTGTCAGCAGGGAGACAATTTTAAGCTGACGCCCAAAAAGGCCAAGGATAATCTGAAGCAGTTTGCGATCAATGTAAATGCTATGGGCACCATTAAGAGCTTTACGGTAACGGAACAGGATGGTCAACGCAGCAACTACACTCTACAAAATCAGCAAAATGGTGCAGTCGATAGCAGCAAATTCACTTTTACGCCGCCGAAAGGTGTAACGCTGGACGATCAACGGCAGTGAGGCCATCGTGAGCAACCTGTTGCTGGATTTTTCGGACAACAGCTTTTAGCCTCTGTCCTCGCGTATGCAGCCAGCGACGTTAGCGGCAATATATCCCAGCAGCATCTGCTAGGCGCCGGCAAACTCTTACCGCGGGCGATAGAAGCCGGGCAAATGCACTTCATAATTTTGTGGGGGCAGCCCCAGGCACCGGGAAAACCACGTTAGCAGAATTGATTGGTCGCTATGGACAGGCTCATGTTGAGCGGATCTCTACGGTGACATCCGGCATTAAAGAGATCCGTAAAGCGATAGAACGTGCGCGGCAGAATCGTGATGCCGGGCAGCGTATCATTCTGTTTATGGATGAAGTACATCGCTTCAACAAAAGCGAGCAGGATGTTTTTTTGTCCATATTAAAGACGGCACCATCACCTTCATTGGTGCAACCACTGAAAACCTCTCATTTGAGCTTAATTCGGCGTTGCTATCGCGCGCGCGTCTATTTGCTGAAAACACTGACCGCAGAAGACATTGAGCTCGTGTGTTATAGCAGGCGATGACGGATATGGCTCGCGGTTTTGGCGGGAAAATATTGTACTGCCGCAAGAGACACAGCGGATGCTGGCAGAACTGGTGAATGGTGATGCCGGGCCGAGGCTGAACAGAACAGCCTGAAAATGATGGCAGACATCATGACTGAGGTAGATGCACAGTGCAACCGAGTGCTAACACCTAGACTCTTGCGTGAAGTGTCAGGTAAGCGTAGCGCGCGTTTTGATAATAAGGGCGATCGTTACTACGACCTGATCTCTGCGCTGCATAAATCGGTGTGTGGCTCAGCGCCTGATGCTGCGCTGTATTGATATGCCCGAATTATTATCACAGGTGGTGACCCGTTATATGTCGCGCGCCGTTTGTTAGCCATTACTTCCGAAGATGTGGGTAATGCCGATCCGCGTGGAATGCCTGTGGCGATTGCCGCGTGCGATTGCTTCACGCGTGTTGGCCCAGCGGAAGGTGAGCGCGCTATCGCGCAAGCGATCGTGTTATCTTGTGCGCTCCGAAAAGTAATGCTGTCTACACCGCGTTTAAAGCGGCAATGCCGGATGCCAGAGAGAAACCGCATTATGATATGTCGGAGCATTTGCGAAATGCACTAACTAAATTTATGAAAGAAATGGAGCTGGAGGCCGAGTATCGCTATGCCCATAATGAACCTAATGCCTATGCGGCGGGTGAAAAGTATTTCCCTCCTGCAATGGCAAACACGCTACTACCAACCGACCTCACGACATCTTGAAGCCAGAATTGGCGAAAACTCGCCTGGCTGACTGCACAGGATTAAAATAGCCTGACAAAACGCTATCGCTGAACTAGGCGTTGCAGTAAGGTTATAGAGTTATTTCTGCCGCGCGACGGGTGTCGCACAACGTAATATTTTACTAAGTTACCCTAAATAATTCGCGTTGCAGGAAAGCAACAAGCGAAGGACAAATCTATCTGGAACAGATTTGAACAGCGCTTGTGCTGGCTCGCACAGTGAATCTCAGGGATGAGGTTCATCAGTCCCGATAAGCTAATAACGGTAAGTGATTCGGGTGAATATAAGTGCGGGAAATGCACCTGCAGCGTGAAGTATGACAGGTAAATAACTAACACAGGATTGGCATGCTTAACCCCAATTTACTGCGTCATCAGCTAGACGCAATTGCCGAAAAGCTACTGGCTCGCAGAGGTTTTAAACTAGATGTAGAGACGTTGCGTCAACAAGAAGAACGCCGCAAAGTACTACAAGTAGAAACGGAAAGTCTGCAAGCAGAGCGTAACTCCCGATCGAAAGAGATTGGTGCGGCTAAAGCCCGTGGTGAAGATATTGAACTGTTGCGTCGTGAAGTTAACGTGCTGGGTGAAAAGCTGGATTCAGCTAAAGCAGAACTGGATGCGTTGCAAAATGCCATTCGTGAACTGGCGTTAACCATTCCGAACATGCCGGATGATTCCGTGCCGTTGGGTAAAGATGAGCATTGTAATAAGGAAATCAGTCGCTGGGGTGAACCACGTCAGTATGACTTCCCAGTGCGAGATCATATTGATTTAGGCGAGCTGGCGAAAGGCGTTGATTTTGCTGCTGGCGTGAAACTCACTGGTGCGCGCTTTGTGGTGATGAAAGGGCAGATTGCTCGTCTACACCGCGGACTGTCGCAATTCATGCTGGACTTGCACACCGAACAGCATGGTTACCAAGAAGCTTATGTGCCTTATCTGGTAAATCACGCCACATTGTATGGCACATGCCAGTTACCGAAATTTGGGGAAGACCTTTTTCATACTCGTCCGGTGACGGAAGAAGCTGATAGCAGCAACTACGCACTGATTCCGACCGCAGAAGTGCCGTTGACCAATCTGGTGCGCGGTGAAATTCTGGATGAAGATACGCTGCCGATTAAAATGATGGCGCACACGCCTTGCTTCCGTTATGAAGCGGGGTCCTACGGGCGCGACACGCGTGGTCTGATTCGTATGCACCAGTTTGACAAAGTTGAGTTGGTACAGATCGTGCGTCCGGAAGAATCCATGGATGCGCTGGAAACGTTGACAACCCACGCTGAAACGGTATTGCAATTGCTGCAATTGCCATACCGTAAAGTGCTGTTGTGTACTGGTGACATGGGCTTTGGCTCATGCAAAACCTACGATCTGGAAGTGTGGTTGCCGGCGCAGAATACCTACCGTGAAATATCCTCTTGCTCCAACATGGGGGATTTTCAGGCTCGTCGTATGCAAGCACGCTGCCGTGACAAGAAAACACGTCTGGTGCATACGCTGAACGGTTCTGGTTTAGCGGTTGGACGTACGCTGGTTGCCGTTCTGGAAAACTTCCAGCAGGCAGATGGACGTATTGCCATTCCTGGCGTGTTGCGTCCTTATATGGGCGGGTTGAAGTTTATCGGCTAAACACGTCACCATGCCGTTATTAAAAGTGCCTTTCGGGATGTTTTTTTACATTACAGGCCAGAAAAATATCACAAAACGTGCGGCCAGCACATGCGCCAGTTGACTTTTAAATGCGCAGTATGATGATGCGCTCACACTTCTTTGCTGTATTAGTTACCCATGCCCACTATGTCTGC
>JBPPLV010000023.1:0-54189 GCA_051305815.1 Candidatus Malihini olakiniferum | reverse complement strand
AGTTGTCGAATGTGGTCAGTATCCAAATGCCGACAAGCTGCGCGTAACGAAAGTCAATGTAGGGGATGAGCGTCTGCTGGATATCGTGTGTGGCGCACCTAATTGCCGCCAGGGGCTGCGCGTTGCTGTCGCCACTATTGGTGCAGTATTGCCGGGCGATTTCAAAATTAAGGCAGCTAAGCTGCGTGGTGAACCCTCTGAAGGGATGCTGTGCTCGTTCTCTGAGTTGGGCATTTCTGAAGATCACAGCGGTATTATCGAACTTCCGCATGATGCACCGATCGGTACCGATATTCGCGAGTATCTGGGGCTGGATGATAACGCTATTGAAATTAGCGTGACACCTAACCGAGCAGACTGCCTAAGTATCATTGGCGTCGCGCGTGATGTTGCAGTGCTGAACCAATTGCCGCTGATGTCACCGGAAATTATACCGATCACTGCAACTCTTACTGATACCTTGCCAATTCGTGTAGAGGCACCAAATGCGTGCCCGCGCTATCTGGGGCGCGTGGTTAAAGGTATCGATGTGAAAGCGGCTACACCGCTGTGGATGCGTGAAAAGTTGCGCCGCTGTGGCATCCGCTCTATTGATACAGTGGTAGATGTGACTAACTACGTATTGATGGAACTGGGGCAGCCGATGCACGCCTTCGATCTGGATCGCCTGGACGGTGGCATTGTGGTACGTCTGACGCAAGAGGGTGAAACGTTGACGCTGCTGGATGGCAATGAGGCAACGTTGAATGCAGACACCTTGGTGATTGCTGATCAGAGCAAAGCGTTGTCGATGGGTGGGATTTTCGGTGGTGAACACTCTGGCGTTAACAGAGAAACCTGTAATGTACTGTTGGAGTGTGCATATTTTAATCCGCTGGCAATTACCGGACGCGCTCGTCGCCACGGCTTACATACGGATGCATCTCATCGTTACGAACGCGGTGTCGACCCGGCGTTGCAGTACAAAGCCATGGAGCGTGCTACACAGTTGCTGCTGGCTATTTGCGGCGGTCAAGCTGGACCGGTAGTTGATGTGACCAGCGAGGCTCACCTGCCTGTACGCACCACAATTACACTGCGCAGAGAAAAACTGGATCGTTTAATTGGGCATGTTGTTCCGGACGAACAGGTGAGTGATATCCTGACCCGCCTCGGTTGCAACGTTGTACGTACCGACACTGGTTGGAAAACTGTGGCGCCGAGTTGGCGTTTTGACATAGAGATCGAAGAAGATTTGGTGGAAGAGGTTGCCCGTGTATATGGCTACAACAATATTCCCAATATTCCAACCCATGCACCGCTGACCATGACATCACACCGTGAAGCCGATCTCCCGTTAAAACGCGTGAAGATGCTTCTGATTGATCGCGGCTATCAGGAAGCAATTACCTACAGTTTCGTAGATCCCAAAGTACAATCGTTGATTCATCCCGGTGAAGAGGTATTGATTCTACCGAGCCCGATTTCCACGGAAATGTCAGCAATGCGCCTGTCGCTGTGGAGTGGCTTGTTAGGTGCCGTAGTTTATAACCAAAACCGCCAGCAGAGCCGTCTGCGTCTCTTTGAAAGTGGTTTAAGATTTGTTCCTGATAGTCAGGATAAACTCGGTATTCGTCAGGATCTTATGTTATCTGGCGTGATTACCGGGAATCGCTATGATGAACATTGGGATCTGGTTCGTCAGACGGTTGACTTCTATGATCTCAAAGGCGATTTGGAAGCTCTGCTGTCCCTGACGGGTAAACTTTCAGAAGTTGCGTTCAAAGCCGCATTACATCCAGCATTGCACCCTGGACAGAGCGCAGCTATTTATCTTGCAGGGGAACCGGTTGGTTCCATTGGCGTTATCCATCCAGAGCTGGAGCGTAAACTGGATCTGAATGGCCGTACTGTGGTGTTCGAATTGAGCTGGAGCAAGGTTGCAGACCGCGTGGTTCCTGAGGCGAGCGAAATTTCTCGCTACCCGTCAAACCGCCGTGA
Organism: Candidatus Malihini olakiniferum; assembly: GCA_051305815.1. Lineage (GTDB taxonomy): Bacteria > Pseudomonadota > Gammaproteobacteria > Enterobacterales > Enterobacteriaceae > Symbiopectobacterium > Symbiopectobacterium olakiniferum_B. The sequence continues at coordinate 52,209 of JBPPLV010000023.1, read as the reverse complement.
CATCGCGGTTGTAGTGGCAGAAAACGTGTCAGCAGGCGAAGTTTTGTCGGAATGTAAGAAAGTTTCTGTAAATCAGTTAGTTGGTGTAAACTTGTTTGACGTGTACCGAGGCAAAGGCGTGGAAAAAGGGTATAAGAACCTAGCGATCAGTCTAGTATTGCAAGATACCTCTCGTACACTGACAGAAGAGGAAATTGCCGCTACCTTATCACTATGTGTAGAGGCACTAAAACAGCGATTCCAAGCATCCTTGAGGGATTAAACCTATGGCGCTTACTAAAGCTGAAATGTCAGAATACCTGTTTGAAAAGCTTATGCTGAGTAAACGGGATGCTAAAGAACTCGTCGAACTTTTTTTTGAAGAAGTTCGCCGTGCTCTGGCAAATGGTGAGCAGGTAAAGTTATCGGGATTTGGTAATTTCGATCTGCGTGATAAGAACCAACGGCCGGGACGTAATCCTAAAACGGGTGAATATATTCCGATTACGGCCCGCCGGGTGGTTACCTTCCGTCCAGGGCAAAAGCTTAAAAGCAGAGTCGAGAACGCCTTTCCCAAAGAATAGTTCTTACATGCGATTTACAAAAAGGCCGCGTGTCAGCGGCTTTTTTTGTGTCTTGAACTGGGGGCAGCACGCGCCACTGTTTCCTGCCGAGGGCATATGCGCTGGTACCGGACGATGGTCATTAATCAAATGGCGTATCGCTAGAATAGGGTGTGCAACAACATTCTTGGTCCTGACCAACGCATGATGGCTCGCATCTCTTCACGTTTCGCAGGTTGGTAGCAGTGGATGGGGCAGTGCTTGCAGGCAGGTTTTTCTTCACCAAAATGGCAGCGCTCAAGACGATTAGTAGCATAAGCCGCAAGCTGCCGATAACGTTGGTCATTTTCAATGCCCGCAGGATGGTGCTTTTCGTAAAGATCTATCATCAGCAGAACAGTATGGAGTTCTCGTAACGATGTTTTCCCATCGGTTTTCGTGCCATGGTTCGCATCCCATACGTTTCCTTTTATTGATGCATTTTAAATACACTTTATTGAATAAGAAGCTACCGAGCTTCAAAAAAAGCAGGGAAAAAAGGAATAGGTAGAAAAAGGCGAAGGTGATAACCCCGCCTTAATATTATAGAGACTGTCTGGATAGATTATACCTAACCAAAATGAGCCTGATGCAGGCTGGCATAGCTGCTGCTGTTCTCAAGTAGAGCCTAAGACTGCCTTGCTCAATGATACGTCCATCATCCACCACTACAATACAGTCAGCATTCTAAATGGTCGCCAGTCGGTATGCGATCACGAGTGTAGTGAGACCGCTTGAAAGTTCACTCAACGATTGCTGAATAGTGCTCTGTTGCGGTATCGAGCGCTGAGGTTACCTCATCTAAAATCAGAATCGGTGGATTTTTAAGGAAGATTCGCGCAATAGACAAACGCTGCTTTAGAGTTTCACTCCTCGTTCGCCGACGACAGTATCCAATCCATCTGGTAGTGTGGCTATGAGTTCATCCAGCTTAGCAGTTGAGCTGCGTGCATGACTTCTTCGTCACTCGCTTCCAGCTTGCCGTAAGCGATATTTTCGCGAATGGTGCCGCCGAACAAAAAGACATCCTGTTGCACGAGGCCGATCTGATGGCGCAATGATGCCTGTGTCATGCTAAGGATATCAATAATATTGATAGTGATGGTCCCTGCAATTTAAATCATAAAAGCGTGGTAACAGAGAACACAAGGTGGTTTTACGCCCATGAGGGACCAAAGAAGGCCACTGTTTCTCCTGTATGGATTAACAGGTTAATATTATGTAGTGTCGGGCGATCTGGTATGTAGCCAAAGCTAACGTGGTCAAAGCGAATATCACCATGAAGGTGTGTGACAGCACGTGCGTCGGGGCATCCTTGATTTCAGGCGCGCGGTAGCCATCAAGATAAAGGCGCCAATAAAGGTCATGATCGCAAGAAACAGATCTTCCTGGCCGTAGTGCGCAACTTCGCAAATCTCTTCAAGATTAATGGTACGGACAATAATGGTTAAAACCTGACCTGCAGTGGCGAGAAGAATGGCCAGCACAATATCCTCGCCAACGCCTTGACCGCCAGCAATAACCAGAATTGTAGAGATGATGGATGACAGAGCAGCATCTGGTGCTACAGCAGTGTCGATATTCATCCATTCCAGTGTAATCATTTCCAGGGTCCCGTCGATGATAATCCCGGTTTGCAAGTCACCGAGCACGGCCCAATCAACGTACAGGCAACCAGAGGACGGTGAAACTAGCACTCATCAAGAATAGACCCCATCCCCGATATGCATGAGACGAGAAATATTAGCATAATTTGAAGTGTTATTATCTCCATTATACTTTCTCCTATGAGAAAACTGTCTGAGTAAAAATTGTCTTAATAAAAAATGTTGTCTGAATAAACATAGTCGAGACACCGCATTCATCGGGCGAGTGTTCTCAACACTATTTTCTTCACCAGGTTAGCTATTAACCTTGGCAATCAGATCCATCATTTTAAGTTTAGAATCGGTTGATACTTTTCTAACTTCTAGTTGAATCCCTCGCGCATCCAACGCCTTGAACTCTTCGATATCTTTGGCATCAATGGAGGCGGCTTTATTAAACTGTGTTTTCTCTTGACGGTAGGCGATGCCGCCGATATTAACGGACTTTATCTCAACGCTATTCTCGACCAGGCGTAGCACGTCAGTAGGGTGATGAACAACAGCATCACGCGGTCGTTAGCGTATTTCGGGTTTTCATACACACGAATCGCCTTGGTAACTCCACTACATAGGCGGTCACACCAGGGAGACCACCTGCGTCAACAGCGTTTTGCGCACGTTATCGGCTGCAACCTCATCACTGACGACGATAATGAGACCGACATTCGTCTCCTTGGTCCAACGAGCGCTACCTGACCATGAATCAATCTGTCATCAACACGCCCCAGACCACTCTTCATATGTCCACCGTGTCCAACTGCGCTTGGCGCAACGGCTTGGCCACTAGCTTGCTGCGAGTATGGGTTCAGCGGCCTTCAGCGCTTTCACACCAGTGCGTCATGCTTCGAGTGCGATGGCAATCAGTTCATCGAAGGATGAGTTTTCATCGCGCGCCATAAACGTTTCTGCCAGCATTGGGGTATTTACCCGGGCAATCAGTCATAATTGTTTTTATTTATTACAAGGCAGCTAGCGGCATTAAACGAGCTACTCCGGGTATCGACAAGAAAAAGCACGCCAAGCGACGTATCCAACGTCTCAAGCTTAGCCTGATATTTCTCGATCAATGTTTCCATATTTTCACCGGGAACGAAATCAATCCAGGCAACATTACTTTGTTTACCCGGAATTATTTCCGCCTTTTCAGCAGCGGTCCCGAGGTGGATCCGTGAGTGCATAACATAATTGCAATACTCACTTACTACCTCCTCCAGTGGTTGTGCTCTATCTCAGTTTCCTGTTGATGATCGGCCTAAGTCTAGTTGCGGAAGGGTTTGGTTTCCATATACCGAAGGGTTACCTGTATGCAGCGATCAGCTGCTTGATTCTGATTGAACTGTTTAACTAGATTGCGCTCCATAATTTCATCAAACACCAATCACGCCGCCCAATGCGCGAGCAAACTGCCGAAGCGATCCTGCGTCTGATGGGGGGCACGCAAATCGATATATGATGCAGAAGAGAAGTCGGCATCTCCAGCGATGCAAACCTTTGCAGAAGAAGAGCGTTACATGATCAGTAGTGTATTGATGCTGGTATCACGCTCATTGCGTAGCGTGATGACGCTGCATAAGGAGATCTCCTGGATTGACAGCGAGCGTTCTATAGGCGAAATTCAGGTGCAACTACTCGACACCACACAGCCTGTTCCTAGTTTGCCGTGGTTCGTTGGATGAATTGGTCGGCGTTGTGCGTGCCAAAAAATTACTGGTGGTGTTAGAGAGGAGTGTGGATGTGGAGAGCTTTGCTGCCGCTACACCGCCGCTGGTAGTGCCGGATACACTAGATGCCATTAATTTGTTGCCGGTATTGCGTCACGCTAAGAAGAGTCTGGTTGTTGTGACGAATGAGTTCGGTGTGGTGTAAGGACTGGTTACGCCTCTGGATATTCTGGAAGCAATTTCGGAGGAATTCCCCGATGAAGCTGAAACGACGAATGTCGAAGAGGGTGGCTGGCTGGTTAAAAGGTGGTACCGCTTTGCACACGTTGCAGCAGGTGTTTGACAGCCATGAACCGATAGACCCCAAGGAAGAGAATACGCCTCATTGGCCGGTTTGTTGCTGGCGCACAGCAATGAAATTCCTAAAGTGTGTGAGGTAATTGAGCTGCATCATTTTCGATTTGAGATTATGGCGGTGTCCGAATACCGTATCGAGCTGGTACGGCTTACTCGCTTGGCCGATCCTTATGCGGATAAAGAAGAGTAATCGCCCGCTATGGACAATAAAAAACCCTTCTTTTGAGGGGTTTTTTTGGACAATCCTACTCAGTTAATCACACTGTACTTTTACTGCCAAACCGCCGCGTGAGGTTTCTCGGTATTTGGCATTCATGTCTTTGCCCGTTTCATATATGGTTTCAATCACCTTATCGAGCGATACGCGCGGTTCTCTGGTGCAACGCATGGCCATGCGTGTCGCATAATCGCTTTACTGAGGCAATCGCATTACGTTCAATGCAAGGCACCTGAACCTGTCCCGCAACAGGATCGCAGGTGAGGCCAAGGTTGTGCTCCATGCCGATTTCAGCTGTAACGCACACCTGTTTCGGGCTGGCACCGAGTAATTCTGCCAGACCCGCTGCTGCCATCGAACAGGCAACACCGACTTCGCCCTGACAGCCGAGAATTCTGCGCCGGATATGGAGGCATTCATTTTGTACAACATGCCAATTGCGCCGGAAGCAAGAAAATAACGCAGAGCAACATCGGTGTGATCGGCTCAATGAAGTGATCGTAATAGGCCAATACTGCTAGAACAATTCCGCACGCACCGTTGGTAGGCGCTGTAACCACACGTCCACCAGAGGCATTTTCTTTATTCACAGCTAATGCAAACATGTTGACCCAATCAACCACATCCATCGGGTCATTAGAGTGTTTGCCTGAAGCACTCAAGATACGGCGTAATGCCGAGGCGCGCCGCAGTACTCGCAGCGGACCGGGCAGCACGCCTTCGGTATTCATGTCACGATCGATGCAGGCACGCATGGTCTGCCATACATCAGCAAAGTAGTGTTCAATCTCATAGCGGCCGTACAGAGCTAGCTCATTACGCATCACCAACCCGGAAAGCGACAGACCGTGCTTGTTTACAACGCGCCAGTATTTCTCGCGCAGAGTGGAATGGAAACGGCACCTGAACGTTATCAGAACGGCTTTGACCAAAGTGGGCTTCATCAACGATAAATCCACTCCCAATAGAATAATACGTATTGCGATATAGAGGCAGGTCGCCGCCAAAGGCGGTAATGGTCATGCCATTTTTCATGTAAAGAGAGATTCTTGCTGCGAAAATTCATACCACCGTGAAGCGGAAAATCCACAGACGCTCGCGCTGCTCAACGTCACGAATAAATCCTGGAATAGAATCAATAGCGATGGTATCCGGCATATTGCCTACGAGTCCCATAATGATAGCGATATCGGTGTGGTGGTCTTTCCCGGTCAGGGATATCAACCGTAGACATCAACAATAATACGAGTGACATCGCCAAGCTTACCCAGCTCAATCAAATCATCGAAAAATCGCTTACCGGCTTTCATCGGTCCAACCGTATGAGAGCTTGAAGGGCCAATACCGATCTTGAATATGTCGAAAACGCTTATCACGCGAGAACTCCTCAAAAAAGTGCAAGTTTAAAATAAAACTTCTTATATCTTGTTATTGTAGCGGGGAATATATGGCGAAGGTGCGCTTTTCGCATGAAAAATATTATGCAAAAGCTCAACATAACTTATAGCAAATCCCCGTCACACTTGTGTATAAGTCAGAAAATCAAGGGAGCAGGAATAACCTTATTTATGTGTAGTTAAAGCTGCTATATGGGCCAATAAGAATAAAATTTTAATTTTCAGGTTGTTGGCGCCGAAACTTGAATGGTAGGCTGGCGAATGATGGCAGCAGTCAGCCCCCCAGACAAACTGTTGCTGATACCAAGAGAGATAAACCCGTTACGTTTGGCGCTGCCGTTCAATATCTAATGAGTAGTAAGGTGCCAGCGAGAAAGCATCAGTAAGTGGCATTTCAAACAGTTCAGCAACCTCATCCGCATTTGGGAGCAACGTGAATATTTGTAGGTAACAATCCGACAACTAGCGTGATTTGAAAGCCACTTACGCTATCCAGCGGAGGAAGTTTACCTAACACTGTAACCACCTAAGGTGCGTCGCACTTCTTCCTCAGCTTCCCTTAATGCCGTGGCGATCAGACTGGTATCACTGCTATCTACCACGCCACCGGGAAAGGCAAATTCTTGCCTCGCATACTTGCGTAATGTGCTTGCATACCGTGTCAGCAGCAGCGTCGGAGCATAGGGGTAGCATGCAATGGGGGGCCCAGCACAGCAGCCTTGCGCACTTGACACACCGGTTTGGCTTGTAGAGCGCACTGTAAGCTGAAAGCGCGTGATAAAATTGGCCAGATCGTACTCAACAGACTCGGTGAAAGAAAAGCTGTCGGGCTGATAAACAGTTGTCATAACGTTTGCGCTGTTTTCAGTTTGGGAAGAATACGTCCCAGTTTATCAAAAGTTTCCTGATATTCCGCTTGTTCCTGACTATCTGCGACGATACCGCCGCCCGCCCAGCAATGAAGATAACCCTGCTCTGCGATCAGCGTACGAATGGTAATGCTGGTATCCATGGTGCCACAGACGCTGATATAGCCGATACTGCCGCAATAAGCGTTGCGTCGATGAGGCTCCAGTTCTTCAATGATTTCCATTGCCCGGATTTTGGGAGCACCGGTGATGGAGCCGCCCGGAAAACAGGCTCGCAGCAAGTCCGTAGCGTGGCTGGTTTCTGGTAATCTGGCCTCAATGGTACTGACCAGATGATGTACCGCCGGAAAAGTCTCAACGGAAAACAGGGTGGGCACTCTTACGCTGCCGGGTGCCGCGACGCGGCCGATATCGTTACGCACCAGATCGACAATCATCAAATTTTCCGCCCTATCTTTCTCTGAGGCCGCGAGGGCTACAGCGCGGCGAGCATCTTCCTGCGGATCGGTAGCCCGCGGTAGTGTCCCCTTGATGGGGCGCGTTTCAATACGATGATTTTGTAACTGCAAAAATCGCTCTGGCGAAACGCTGATCACGCTCTGGGCCGGTAGACGGATAAACGCAGAGAACGGTGCACGATTGGCGCAGGAGAGTGCGAGAAAGGCCTGCCATTCATCACCGTGATAACATGCGCTAAAACGCTGTGCCAGATTAACCTGATAGCAGTCTCCGGCACGCAGATAGGCCTGGATATGCCGAAATTTAATGCCGTACTCATCCCGTGTCATATCGGACTGCCAGGGGGTGGTTAACTCAAAATCATCTTGGGGCGGTACATCCGGCGGTGAAGCTAGCCAGGCTAGTCGAGTGTCAAGGTCGCCATAGGTCACAAGCGTAAGCGCCTGTCGCTGGTGATCAGCAATAAGCGCCCAGTCGTAAATCCCCACAGCCATGTCCGGTAGGTGAACATCCTGTGCAGCGAGCGATGGCAGCGTTTCGACGCGCCGCCCGAGATCGTAACCAAACAAGCCGAGCGCTCCACCCTGAAAAGGCAGATCAGCATGCGCTTGTGCCTCGATCCTCGATCGCGATATTTCCTGACGTAACAGTAAAAAAGGATCTTGTGTTGAATGCAGCGTGAGTCCTGCGCGTTCAATTTGCGTTTTTTCACCCTGAGTGGTTAGCGTAGCAAGCGGATCAGCTACCATAATGTCAAAACGGTTATGCTGGTGTTCGGCAAACCCGGAATGCAGCAGCATGGACCAAGGCTGGTGGGAGCAGAGCACAAACAGGCTCAGCAGGGCGTCCGGCTGATAGGGCAGCGAGTAATAGTCAGGTAAACGAGAATCTATCGGTTGTAATGTCATCGTGCAGGTGCTGATTAATATAGTCGTTAGCGTTATGATACACGCTTAAGGCCACGTGAGTACGCCAGTCTAGCATAATTCGCCAACGTCGTATAAGGAACCTGATTTAATGTTTAACAATATGCCGCCCTTGACCCACACGCAGCAGCAAGATGCAGTGGAGCGTATTCAATCGCTTATGTCTGAAGGCATGAGCAGCGGAGAGGCCATTGCATTGGTTGCCGCGGACTTACGACGTCAATATGGAAGTAACGTTGTCACTTATGATGAATACGAGGTTGACGAATAACCTCGTCATTAGCCTCGCATGCTTTCAGCAACGCACTACAAGGCTGCGATAGCCTTGATTTCTACTTTACAGTTTGAGTGCATCAGGGAGCGTCTACTGTAGAACGCACTGGAGCATGGCCTGCAACAACCGAGAGGCGTCCCATGCCACGTTCATGGCGTCAAAATCTGCCACATCGGCAAGAAAAATCGTTATACCGCAGACGCGCTTTGTCTGAACCAGACTTGAACCAGGATGACATCAAGTGCCGCCAGTGCATTCTCGGTTTGGGCTTGTGCATCAGCCTCCAGATTCTCCGGCACGCTGGTGTAATAAAGCGTGCCATTATGAATCACGGCATCGGACTAGCATGCTTCAGGTTGAATTCTGATTATGTCTGTCATGAGTTGTCTTCCTGAATAAACCAATTGGGGAGTGAAATTGTCATGCAACCTACCATAATTCCGCCGTTTGAGGCGTCTTTATCAAGATGCGGGGTGGCTGCCAAGGGCGACAATGGTCATAATTGGGCAATAGCCTCACGGCACCCATGCGGTTTTCGTAGTGACGAATAGAGAGCGTATGTGAAAAACATTCTATACAGGACGATTTTCTCCAGAGGGTACTCTGGCGCAAGCCATTGAAGGCTTTAAACCACGTCAACCCCAACGTGACATAGTCCCCCTGCGGTGGAGGCGCTATTCGCGAACAGCATGCTCTGGTGGTTGAAGCCGTTACGGGACGGGTAAACCTACGCTTATCTGGTGACCGCACTGCGCTTAGAGCGTAAGGTGATTGTTTCCACCGGATAAAAAGCGCTACAGGATCAGCTCTTTACACGAGATTTTCCTCGAATCACGGCGGCGTAAGGTATAACGGACAGGTTGAATTACTCAAAGGCCTTCGAACTATCTGTGTATCAAACGCCTTGAGCAGAAGTCACTGGCAAAGGACTCACTTAACGGTGAAGCGCTAAGTGAACTGGTGCGTCTGCGCAGATGATCATCGGCCACCGTGGACGGCGATATAAGTACGTGTACAGAAGTGACGAAAGATAGCGCGGTCTGGCTAGTGGTTACCAGCACTAACGATAACTGCCTAGGAGGAGATTACCCGCACTACAAAGACTGTTTTGTGGTGAAAGCGCGCCGTAAGGCGATGGAATACATCGTGGTGGTTGTCAATCATTACCTCTATTTGGCCGATATGGTGGTCAAAGAGAGCGGGTTTGCTGAACTCATTCCTTACAGCGATGTGGTGATTTTTGACGAAGCGCATCAGATATCGGATATAACCAGCCACGATTTAGGCCAGTAACTCACGAGCCGGCAACTGCTCGATCTGGCAAAAGACATCGTCATTGCCTATCGAACTGAAGTGCGTGATGCCGCGCAACTGCAAAAATCTTCCGATCAACCATCGCAGAGCGATAAGATTTTCGCTTGGCGCTCGGCGAGCCGGGTTTTCGCGGTAATCTCCGCGATGTGTTGGCACAGCCGTCGCTGCAACGCGCGCTGCTACTGCTCGATTGTGTGATAGCTCTTCTATCAGTTACCAAGCTCTCTCGCGGGAATTCAGCGCTGCTGGATGCTGTATTTGAACGCGCCACCCTTATATCGCGCGCGGTTGAAACGCCTGCAGAATGTGCAATAGGCTGGCTACAGCTACTGGTATGAATGTAATACGCGGCACTTTGTGTTAGCGCTGACGCCGCTTTTCGTAGTCGATCGTTTCCGTGAGTTGATGCAAGAGAAGAAAGCGACCTGGATATTTACTTCCGCAACATTGTCAGTCAAGGAGCGTTTGAGAATTTTACTGAAGCCTGAGGCTGGACCACGCGCAAGCCATGCTGTTGCCAAGTCTATTTGACTATGCACAGCAGGCGTTGCTCTGCGTGCCGCGTTTCCTGACAGAAATGCAGCAACGCGGTGCGGCGTAACGGTTGGCAACGCAGTTACGTCTTCTCATAGAAGCCAATCGCGGGCGCTGCTTTATGCTATGCATGTCGCATCAAATGATACGCGATCTGGCGGCGGAATTTCGACCCTCCTTAGCGTTGCCGATGTTGCTTTAAGGAGAAACCAGCAAGGCACAACTATTGATGTAGTTTGTCTCTCCCGGGATGCGCTGTTGGTAGCAACCAGTAGCTTCTAGGAAGGAGTGGATATGCGTGGTGATGCGCTCTCTTGTGTGATTATCGATAAGCTTCAGTTCACTTCTCCAGACAATCCGTTGCTAAAACGCGCATAGAAGATTGTCAGTTACGCGGAGGCGATTCGTTTGACGAAGTGCAACTGCGCCCGATGCGGTCATCATTCTGAAACAAGGTGTCGGCCGCTTGATGCGTGATTTAGACGATCGTGGCGTTATCGTTATCTGTAATAATCGCTTGGTGATACGCCCTTACGGTAACCTTCTTGCAAAGCTTGCCGCCTGCAGTGTGCACTCGCGATCTGACACAAGCGATACGTTTCTGTCCTGTACCGAAACGGCATAATGTAACTATACCCATCATACTTCGGGTTGAAGATTAGGGGCAGGACCACTGGCGCATCTGTAGCGTGAAACATCAAGAGTATAAGTAATTCAACGCGCGGTGTGCTACTATGCGTCGCGTTATTATGTTTCCCTGCCTGAGGTCGGCATGTCTACGCGAATTTTAGCACTCGATACCGCGACGGAAGCCTGTTCCGTTGCGCTCTGGAATAATGGTCAAATTTTCTCCCTCTATGAAGTGTGTCCCCGTGAACATACCCAACGCGTGTTGCCGATGGTACAACAGGTGCTGGCTGAAAACGGCGTGGCATTAAACAGCCTAGATGCGTTGGCATTTGGGCAAGGTCCCGGCAGCTTTACCGGTGTAAGAATTGGTATCGGTATCGCACAAGGGCTGGCTCTGGGGGCTGATTTGCCCATGCTGGGGATCTCCACGCTGGCAACCATGGCGCAAGGTGCCTGGAGTCGCATGGGGGCAACGCGTGTGCTGGCGACGATCGATGCTCGCATGGGGGAAATCTACTGGGCTGAGTATCAACGCGATGACGACGGCAACTGGCTGGGTGATGATAGCGAAGCGGTATTAACGCCGCAGCAAGTACTAGAGCGCACAATGGCGCTGAGCGGTGAGTGGGCAAGAGTAGGCACCGGATGGGAAACGTATCCGACGTTCGCTATCCATGATGATATTGCCTTGATACCGGGCGAGATGCTGCCGCCGCAGGCGCAGGACATGCTGCCGTTAGCCTGTCATCAATGGCATAGAGGTAATGCGGTCTCTGTTGCTGATGCCTTACCCCGTTATTTACGTAACGACGTCGCCTGGAAAAAATTACCCGGTCGCGCCTGATAAAAGGGCAACTTATTGCATTAATGCCTATTACTAATGAGTAGGTAGATGTAAAGGGATCAGTATTATGGCGATTGCCTATTAGGCAAAACAGAGTGTGTTAATAATGCTAGCTCTTGTGCTGGCAGGTTGTTTTTATATACCTGAATCTATTCAGGGCACCTCCGAGAGACCCTACGATCGCTTGTCGCAAATCAACCCTGATGCCAAAAATAGCGTTAGGGTAAGAAGCACCTCAGCGGCCGTGTCGTCTCCGTTCACAACGAGAATGACAGAACGCGGCTGGTGATTGTCAGCCTGCAGTTGGATCGCTGGGCACGTCCGCAGTTAGAGAGTGTCTCGAAAGAGCGGTTCATCGCCAATGTCAAAGGATTCCTTAAACCCCTCAATTTTCAGGGAAGACTGGTGACGATAGTAGGATCTGTGACCAAAATAGAGCAGGGGCAGATTGGCTGCAAGCCCTATCGTTTCGTCGTGGTCAATGTTAATGGTTATCAACACTGGAATGAAATTCAGCAGGTAATATTGCCTCCCGGTGCTGGGGATCCGTGAGGATGGGATTGGCGTTATAGGCGTGGTTTGGGCTTTGGCAAGGACCGGGGTCTCGGCGCGTATCGAGACCATTATGACGAAATAAACTATTCTGGCAGGCCGTTTTTCTCTTTTAGAAAAACAGGGTACAACGAGGCGGCGTAGGTCGCCTCATTTTTTTGATACATATGATTAATAATAAGGCGTGATCGAACTCTCAACCTCGATATTGTCTCAGCAGTAACTGGTAATCTAAGTTAAAATAACGTTAATTAAGCGAGCAGTGGGAGAATCATCATTCTACTAAAAAAATACCTTGGGAGTGATGCCTTGGAAAAAATTTGGTTAACGCATTATCCAGCGAACGTGCCCGCCGAAATTAATCCGGATAGTTATACGTCGTTGGTCGATCTTTTTGAAAATGCTGTCGCCAGATATGCCGATCTGCCCACGTTTATTAATATGGGCGAAGTGATGACCTTTCGTAAGCTGGAAGAGCGTAGCCGCGCGTTTGCTGCCTACTTGCAAACTAGTTGCATCTGCAAAAGGGCAATCGCGTGGCATTGATGATGCCGAACCTGTTGCAATACCCGGGGTGCTATTTGGCATTTTGCGCGCAGGGTTGGTGGTGGTTAACGTCAATCCGCTTTACACGCTGCATGAGTTGGAGCACCAGTTGAAAGACAGCGAGCGGTGCCACCGCGATTGTGATTGTTTCCAACTTTGCGCATACGCTGGAAAAAGTGGTCTACAACACCAGTGTTAAACATGTCATCTTGACGCGCATGGGCGATCAACTTTCGACGGCCAAAGGAACGCTGGTCAACTTTGTCGTCAAGTACATCAAGCGTCTGGTGCAGAAATACCATCTGCCTGATGCCATTTCGTTTCGTAGTGCTATACAACAAGAGCGACATCTTCAATACATCAAACCACGGATAGTGAATGCCGATCTGGCATTTCTACAATACACCGGTGGTACGACGGGGCTATCAAAAGGTACAATGCTGACTCACCGCAATATGCAGGCAAACCTGGCGCAAGCGAAAGCGGCTTACGGCCCGGTATTGCAAGAGCGCCATGAATTGATGGTGACCATGCTGCCGCTATATCACATCTTTGCGCTGACGGTAAACTGCCTATTTTTTCTCGAGTTAGGGAGGCAAAATCTATCGATTTACCCGTACCCTCCACCGATGCGCGGATTGTAGACGATGACGGCCACGATGTATCACCAGGGGAGTCTCTGGCGAGCTCTGGGTGAAAAGGGCTGCAGGTGATGTTAGGTTGCTCTATCAGCAGCCGACAGAGACGCAAGAGGTGCTTAAAGAGGGGTAGATGGCGACGAAAATATCGTCACAGCAGATGAAAAAGGTTTCTTACGTGTCATCGATCGTAAAAAAGACATAATTCTAGTGTCCGCGTTTAATGTCTATCTAACGTAAATTGAAGAGGTGATCGCGCGTCATCTAAAGATATCAGAAGCCGCTGTGATCGGCGTGGAAAGTGAACTGACCGGTGAAGCGTTAAAAGCCTATGTTGTTACCCGTGACAGCAGCTTGAGCAAAGATGAGCTTATCAACCACTGCCGAAGTAATCTGACAGCGTATAAAGTGCCAAAACTAGTTGAGTTCGTAGAGGAATTGCCGGAATCGAACGTGGGGAAAATTCTGTGCCGCAAGTTACGTATAAAAAACCACAGAAAAACGCCCCTAATGAGACTGCAACGAACATTTCCTAAGTACCGCTAAATAATTTAGTTGCAGGAACGCCGTGTGCAGTGGCCTTATGAGAGATGAAGCTAAACGATGGGCCGACGAACGAGAGCCGTCAACGCATCTAAAACTTGTAGTATGATGAAATCAAAAAAATTTCTGCCATTTCGTGGCGGGAAAGGTTATCATAACAAGAGGTTAACAACGCCGGCTTAAGTAGCCGACAGTTAAAAAAAGAAAACATGTTTTGAATTATCAGTTAATTAGTGACAACAATAGCCTGGAACAGGTTTGTCTGCAGTCGCGTCAGCACACTCAGGTCGCGCTGGATACCGAATTTGTTCGTACCCGCACCTATTATTCGCAGTTGGGCCTTATCCAGCTCTATGATGGTGAAACTCTCTCTCTGATTGATCCGCTTACTATTAGCGCCTGGCAAACCTTCGTGGCGCTGTTGCAGGATACTCAGGTCACTAAGCTCCTGCATGCCAGCGGTGAGGATCTGGAGGTGTTTCTTAACGCGTTTGGCGTTCTGCCACATCCGTTTGTCGATACACAAATTTTGGCGGCGTTTCTCGGAAAACCCTTGTCCTACGGATTTGCTGCACTGGTGGCAGACTATCAAGGTGTGACGCTGGATAAGACTGAATCGCGTACCGACTGGTTGGCTCGTCCATTGAGTGAGAAGCAGTGTGACTATGCGGCTGCCGACGTCTTCTATTTGCTGCCGATGGCAGAGAAAATCGTGGCGGATACACGTGACGCTGGATGGCTGAAAGCTGCGCTGGATGAATGCGGGCTGCTATGCCAGCGCAAGCAAGATATTCTCATTCCTGAATTGGCTTACCGAGAATTTGGTAATGCCTGGCAGTTGCGCGGTAAACAATTAGCCTGTCTGCAAATGCTAGCGCAGTGGCGTTTGACCCTATCACGTCAGCGTGATAGTTCAGTTAACTTTGTGGTGCGGGAAGAAGATTTACTTCAGTTGGCCCGCTGCATGCCTTTCTCTTTAGGAGAATTGAGTTCGCTGGGACTCAGTAATCCGGAAATCCGTTATCACGGTAAAACACTGCTCGATTTAGTTACCCAGGCAAATGCGCTGGCGGAATCTCAGTATCCCGCGCCGATTGTGAATCTGATCGATTATCCGGACTATAAGAGAGTGTTCAAAGAAATCAAAAATCTTGTGACACAGATAAGCAAACAGACCGGGCTTTCTGCAGAGCTGTTAGCCTCTCGGCGTAAGATCAACCGCTTGCTGAATTGGCATTGGAAACTGTTTACTCAGGAAGGAACAATGCCTGAAATGTTGAAAGGCTGGCGAGCCGAGTTATTCGATGCACCATTGCGTGAACTGTTAGCGCGCGAAGGGTAACAACAAGATAACCCCTACATTATATAGGGGTTATTAATACCATTGACTCATTTAGCGGGCTCTTCCGGTTCCGGCAGCGTGACGTTAAGTTCTAGCACGGAAATATCATCTCCTTTTTGCTCTAACTGTACTGTCACCATTTCTGGGTCGATCTGTACGTATTTACAGATCACCTCCAAAATATCCCATTTTAATTGTGGCAAATAATGCGGCTCGCTGTCTTGACGACGGCGCTCCGCAACAATAATTTGCAACCTTTCCTTGGCAATATTAGCGGTATTTTTTTTGCGGGACAGAAAGAAGTCAAGTAAGGCCATAATTTATCCCCCAAAAAGGCGTTTAAAAAAACTCTTTTTCTTTTCCTCAATAAAACGGTAGGGACGCTCTTCACCCAGCAAGCGATCAACGGTGTCAGCATATGCTTTACCCGCGTCGGAAGCGATATCGAGAATCACCGGTTCCCCCTGGTTTGATGCACGCAGTACAGACTGATCTTCGGGGATAACGCCAACCAGCGAAATGCGAAGAATTTCCAGTACATCTTCCATGCTTAACATATCACCGCGACTGACGCGGCCTGGATTGTAACGGGTGAGCAACAGGTACTCTTTAATAGCATCCTGACCCCGTTCGGCCCGGCGTGATTTGGACGCTAGGATACCGAGAATACGGTCAGAGTCACGCACAGAAGAAACTTCCGGGTTGGTGGTAATAATAGCTTCGTCAGCAAAGTAGAGCGCCATCAGTGCGCCAGTTTCAATCCCTGCCGGGGAGTCGCAAATAATAAAGTCAAACTCCATATCCGCCAGAGTATCAAGCACCTTCTCCACGCCTTCACGTGTGAGTGCATCTTTATCACGCGTTTGTGATGCCGGCAGAATATAGAGTTTTTCTATGCGTTTATCTTTAATCAACGCCTGGTTGAGCGTAGCATCACCTTGAATCACATTGATGAAGTCGTAGACCACGCGGCGTTCACATCCCATGATGAGATCAAGATTACGTAGCCCAATATCGAAGTCGATAACAACCGTCTTTTTTCCTTTCTGGGCTAAACCGGTAGCAATGGCCGTACTCGAAGTAGTCTTACCAACGCCACCTTTACCCGATGTAATAACAATAATGCGCGCCATAAATAGTTCCTTGTTAAAGGGCTTAGTCTAGAGATTGTATGGCTAAATCGTTTGCGAGCAGGTCAAGTTTCAGGTGTGCAGCCTGCCCGACGTGGGCCGCTGGGATCTTGTCACTGAGCCAGTAGCGCCCTGCGATAGATACCAGTTCGGCAGCAAGATGCGTACAGAATATTTGGCTATGTACATCGCCCGAGACGCCAGCCAATGCCCGGCCACGCATTATGCCGTAAATATGGATATTGCCATCGGCGATCACTTCCGCACCCGCGCTGACACTGCTCAGTATAATTAAATCGCCATCTCTGGCATAAATCTGTTGGCCGGAGCGAACTGGCGTTGTAATCAGTTTGGTTTTGGCTATCGCAGGTGAAACGGGAATGGGTTCAGGGACCTTACGGGGTGACTTTCCCTCGTTTAACAGCGGTAATCCGGCCTTGATAATGGCTTTCTTGAGTATTTCGTCTTTACAACCGCTCACGCCAATCACATGTAACCCAGTGGAAATAATAGCATGCTGGGTAGATAACCAGTCAGTTTCAGCCGTCAGAGCGGCAACATTAATAACCACAGGCGCATTTTTTATAAATGCTGGAGCCTGCTCTATTTTTTTCTGTAATGCTTGAATAATTACCTCGGGTTGCGACTCATACAAATGAACAACCGATAAGGTAAAATTTCTGCCTTTTAGTTCTATTGGCGTTTGTGACATCTATCCTGACTCAGTTTCATCTTATTAAATCCCCGGATTTGCATAGCAACATGATATTCCAGAGTGCTATAAGCATGTTATAGTCTATGTTATAGTCACAATTATATACAGGCAAGATGACATTCCTATATAATCGAGTAAAAAAATGTTTTGTGTAATCTATCGAAGTACGAAACGCGATAAAACTTATCTCTATGTCGATAAAAAAGAAGATTTTTCCCGCGTACCGGAAGCGCTGATGAAAAGCTTTGGTACTCCACATTTGGTGATGCTATTACCGCTTCATGGTAGTAAGAAATTAGCGTCTGCCGACATTGAAAAAGTAAAACTGGCGCTTAAAGAAGAGGGCTTTTATCTTCAACCGCCCCCACCGCCCGAAAATTTATTATCTCCACGACAGGATGTTAACAAATAACGCTGAAGGTCTGCGAGGGAAAAAAAATTCGGTTTTTTCTTAATCTTATACTTACTTCTATTGCGTAAGTTGATGCCCTGCTAGCAGAAAACGGCAGCGAAAAAGTATAATCTGGCATTGAATTCTTTACTTATATTTTTCTGCATAACTGTTATCAGACTTGTTTTATCGGCACAGAGACATATAAATAAACCCATAGCGTAAATGGGATACCCACCGGTTTACCTGATACTCTGGGTATCTGGGTGTGATTTTTAACTGACAGGGCAGGAAATATCCATGTACCAACACAGAGACTGGCAGGGCGCGCTGCTCGATTTCCTGGTAAATAAAGTGGTTTGTGTGGGCAGTAACTACGCGGAATCACATCAAAGAAATGGGAAATTCGGTTACCCCTGAATCTGTGCTATTTATCAAACCGGAAACGGCATTGTGCGATTTGCGCCAACCGGTAGCGATTCAGAAAAACCTCGGAGCAGTGCATCACGAGGTTGAATTGGCCGTGCTGATTAGTACGCCGGCTTAAGCAGGCGAATGAAGAGCGCGTGGCGTGCACAATTGCTGGTTATGGTGTAGCACTGGATCTGACACTGCGTGACATTCAGTCCGAATGTAAGAAGGCCGAGGACGTCCTTGGGAGAAAGCCAAGGGGTTTGATGGTGCTTGCTCTATTTCCGGTTTTATTCCCGTTGCCGAGTTTGGCGATCCCCACAGCAAACTGATTTAGCTGTTAATATGAATGATGAAATTCGCCAGAAGGGCAATATGCGCGATATGATTACGCCAATTTTGCAATTGATTGCCTATATGAGTCGTTTTTTTACGCTGCGCGCTGGTGATGTAAGCCTGACCGGGATCCCTGCCAGTGTTGGTCCGATTGTTTCAGGGGATATGCTGACCATCATTATCAATTATTGCAGTCTGTCTACCCGGATTATCTGATCTGTCTCATACCGGTTCCCAATCGGAACGGGTAAAGCACTTGTCTCACCTTGTTAAATTCGTTATATACCCGTCATATTTCAAGTTGTATGTGCGTTGGCTTTATTCGCTCACCAGAATAACTTACTTGAGTAAGATCATCAGGATGAATGAATCTCATCTTGATATTTACCCTGTGGGCCAGCGCAAACGCTTTTCAAAACGTTAACGTTTTGTCCTATAACTCGAATGATTAGGGCTAGAGATAATTTCATAAAAGACTCCTCAGATAAGGGCTCGTTAGGGAATGTGGTGATAGATCGAGGAGTAGAGCTATCAGCTTTTTCCTTGGAGGGTGAACAAAGTTTGTGGTAGGACCTGTGTCGCTTGTGTAGAAGCATCTCATCTGAAGATATTGTGCTCATTTCCCAGTATGCTACCAATGTGCGTTTTTTAGAACATAGACACAGAATCAACCAGCCGCCTTTGGCTAGCAATATTTCCTTTTGATGCATAAATAATATATTTCAATTTATTTTAATTAAAATATTAATTTTGTCTGATATCCGCAGCTGAATGATGTCACTATGATTGATTTCATCAAAGGCTGATAGCCTTTCAGTAGAGCATTGGATTGAGGAAGAATATTATGAATATTATCAAAAAATTTTCCGCTATTTTTGCTCTTGGCCTGATTTATTTCGGAAGCTTTGCTGCACAAAACATTGGCACAGTAGACGTGAGTGGAGCAGAAACGCTGAGCGCATTTGAAGCGCAGCAAGTAGCCGCAAAGGCTGAGGCGGCCGGTGCATCTTCCTATAAGATTGTTTCTGCAACGGGCAATGATCAACTGTGTAGCACCGCAATTCTGTACAAATAACGCTATGAGTGCTGAAAGGTTTGTTGATGAAGGGAGCGAATAACTCCCTTTTATCTACAACTATAACGTTGCTATCGCTGATATTACTGCGCGGAATAAATCGTTGCAGCATGGTTAATAAACAGTGAAACATTTATTTTTCCTTGAAAACTTGCCTGTATCGGTCTGAGTTAACTACATTTGCAATTCGTATGATTAACGGTAGTGTGAGGCTAGATGCTTTGGCTAGAGCAAGGTTTGTATATCAGAATTCAAGAGTTGGATCACGACCACAGGCTATTACACCCTCACAAAGTGGATTTTCAGCAGGTATGGCGTTTAATCCCTCTGAAACCTCAGATACCTATTACATACTGGCAAACGATCGTGATGAAATATGGTTTATCTGTAACCCGCACATACGGGTTGTTGTGATGGACGAAGCGCGTAAAGATTTTCGCTACCCATTAAACACTCGGCTCGCCATGTTAGCCTTAGAGCCCTATCCCATTAGTGCTATTTTACTTGTCTTTTTGGCCCAGGACTGTGCTCGAAATCCTCACATACTCTGTGTGCTATCTATGGCAAAACTAGCTGCACCAATGACACCTATTAGGATAGCCTTCCAGGCAACGCTTCAAATACACATCGAGATGCTGGCTGTGCGGAGAGGGGACAGATAGTCTAGACTATCTGTCGGCAGGATTAACGACTAAACAAATCGAGACGTTTAGGTTTGAACGGCTGGGCAATCAACACTAGTACGCCCATTACCAAAAAAGCACTGAAAATAACCAGCATCCACTGGTGCATAACCAGTGAGAGGAACTGCCATTGACGCTCGACACAGTCACCTGAAGCGACAAATACGGATGGCAACCACTTATCTAACGGCAACCATGACGGGAAGTTGACAAAAAAATCGCAGACGGCAAACGGTGAGGGATGCAGCATGACATTGGTGTGTTCCCACGAGAGTTTTAACCCTTCTAACGCGCTGTAGATCCACAGAAAAATAGCGGGATAGCGCAACAGTGTGGCAGGCGCAATAGCACCCACCAAACCAGCCCCCATCACACCGAACAGCGCGCTACGTTGGTAGATGCAGAGCACACAGGGTTTGAGTAACATGACATGCTGAAAATAAAGCGCGACCAACTCAAAGGCAAACGCCGTCAAAGCCATTAACAGCCAAGCACCGCGCCTACGTGAGCAGAGGTTAAGAAATCGCAACATAACGAATATTCCATGCTAAAAAAACGATTGATTAGGCGGAAAAGACGGTACGGCAATGCCGCTATCATTTCACTGAGCAAAACGTAACAATCTATTTATTTGATACTCTTTATATATCATTTTTGCGATAGTTATCTTTTAACAAATCGCACGCTACGGTTAACCGTTGCAACTCATTCACTATACACGATAGTTGTGTTTAGCGATGCGTCTGTGTTTAGAGTTTTGGCTGCGCTATCTACTGCCAATCAGTCAGTAACTGCGTTGCTGGTACTAACAAGAATGCGACACACAGCCAGCCAACCAGCGTCATCACTATCGTATAGGGCAGCGCCATGACCACCATTCTACCATAAGAAAGACGAATGAGCGGGGCCAGAGCAGAGGTCAGTAAAAAGAGAAATGCGGCTTGTCCGTTAGGTGTTGCAACCGAAGGTAAGTTGGTGCCAGTATTAATTACTACCGCTAAAAGCTCAAACTGTTTCAGTGATATGCGACCTTGTTCGAACGCTTGATGCGCTTCATTAATATAGATACAGCCGACGAACACATTGTCTGAAATAGAGGAGAGCAGGCCGTTAAACAGATAAAATAGGGTAAGCTGTGTTTGCGCAGAGCCCTGTAGCACAAATTGAATCAGCGGTGTAAAGAGTTGCTGATCAATAATGACGGCTACGATGGCGAAGAACACAGTGAGCAGTGCCGTAAAAGGCATTGCATCCTGAAAAGCTTTACCGATGGTATGCTCTTCGGTAATGCCGCAAAACGCGGTGACCAGAATAATGATGCTCAGTCCGATTAAACCGACCTCTGCCATGTGAAAAGCCAGCGCTGCAATCAACCAGAGGCCAATAATGCCCTGA
Organism: Candidatus Malihini olakiniferum; assembly: GCA_051305815.1. Taxonomy (GTDB): domain Bacteria; phylum Pseudomonadota; class Gammaproteobacteria; order Enterobacterales; family Enterobacteriaceae; genus Symbiopectobacterium; species Symbiopectobacterium olakiniferum_B. The sequence continues at coordinate 30,743 of JBPPLV010000023.1, read as the reverse complement.
ACCCACAATATAATACGCTCCTGCGGCGTACGTTCATCGTTAGTTTGTCGTTCGTAATCTTCCAGAACGTTACGCACTGTTTCCGGAAGCGTAGCGCCATAACCGAAAATCCGCGTACGCTCCACTAAAATGCACGTTGCGATGCCACAGAAAAATACGGGAAGCGTGACCGAAGACATGTACATGAAAAAGCTAGCGAAATCCCAACCGACAGTTTTTGCAATAATCAGGTTTTGGGGCTCCCCAACCATGGTCATCACGCCGCCAAGGGCTGTACCTACTCCCGCATGCATCAATAAACTGCGTAGAAATGCGCGAAATTGTTCCAACGTTTGTGCATGATCATCGCTGCTTATTGCCTCTGATGTTTGATCCAGTCCGGTAATGTAGTGATGATAAATATCGTAAAACCCGCTGACGACACCGATCACTACCGCGATAACTGTCAGGGCATCAAGAAAGGCCGACAAAAACGCTGCTGCCAGACAGAATGCTAACGCCAGCACGACCTTGGAATAGATACGCAAAAGCAAGCGGGTGAACACAAACAGCAGTAGCGGCTTCATAAAGTAGATACCAGCCACCATGAACATCAGAAGGGTGATGATGGGAATATTGCGGGATACTTCATGCCAAATCTGGTCCGGGCTGGTCATGCCGATAAATACAGCCTGCAAGGTCAGTAGTCCACCGGGTTGAAGGGGGTAGCATTTTAATGCCATACCTAGAGTAAAAATAAACTCTGTGACCAGCAACCAACCGGCTAAGAAAGGGTTTATACAAAAGAACACCAAAGGATTGAGGATAAGAAAACACAACAGGGTTAATTTATACCAACCAGGGCATTGCCCCAAAAAAATATTTTGCAGCGCGCGGCGTATGGAGATGTCCGTCATTGTCTTCGCTGTTCCTTTATTTTCTAACGGTGTGAAATCAGATTTACCGGTCACCAATGGCAAGCGGCTCTGCAAATACTAAGCTCTATGCCATGACTTTTAAATAAACCAGATTTTGGAGTATCACAGTTTCTGGCGGAATTCTATTTTTGTCGCCGTACTGCGCTATGTGATAGCAGGTTGCTCTGGTATGATGAGCCAGATTTTATATCGTAACGGAACATCAAACTCATGGTAATCAAGGCGCAAAGTCCTGCTGGATTCGCGGAAGAATATATTATCGAAAGCATTTGGAATAATCGTTTTCCTCCCGGTTCAATCTTACCCGCAGAACGTGAATTATCAGAATTAATCGGGGTGACCCGAACCACGTTACGCGAGGTGCTACAGCGCCTGGCACGGGATGGCTGGCTGACAATTCAGCATGGTAAACCAACGAAAATCAACAATTTCTGGGAAACATCTGGTCTGAATATACTGGAAACGCTGGCACGACTCGACCATGGTAGCGTGCCACAACTGATTGATAACCTGCTGGCCGTGCGCACCAATATTGCCGCGATCTTTATTCGTACTGCCCTGTGTCAACATCCGGACAAGAGCCAGGAAGTATTAGTACAGCGGGCAAGTGTTGAAGACAACGCCGATGCCTTTGCGTGGCTCGATTATAATATTTTCCGTGGATTGGCATTTGTTTCAGGTAACCCGATTTATGGATTAATCCTTAACGGGCTTAAAGGGCTGTATATGCGAGTTGGACGTTACTATTTTTCCAACCCTGAAGCACGCAAGCTGGCTATCGATTTTTATGCTCGCCTGGAAGCCATTGCCAAAGAAAGGCAGCATGAGCGCGTGATGGATGCAGTCCGCACATACGGTAAAGAGAGTGGATCTATCTGGAATAGCATGGAAAATCAGATGCCTCTTGATATTGCTGACGTTCGCCGTTAGTTAACATTGCCGCATGTTTGCGCTGCTATTTTGCGCAAACATGCAGTGTTAGCGTCAGTTAGCTCCAGTATTGGGCAGTGGGCAGCCTTAACAACTCTACACTGCCATCCGCATTCTGTTATTCCAAATCAACGTCAAATCCCCATAACTGGTGCACGTGTTTCATCACGTCGTGGTTGCTTTTATCCAGTGGTGCGCGATAATGGGGAACATAATCAAGTTCAGCGACCTGTCTCCGCGCAGATCAACGTTACAGACCTAAATATTGGGCTCCTGATTGCTAAGGTTGTACTGTGCGACATTTCCTGGCGGATCATTCGGTATCCTTCTTCATCGTGGATCGCCGCAATCTCCAGGTAGTTGTTGTGATCGTCATCCGGCACGGTAAATAGCTAAAAATCATGCATCACCTTTGGTGACAGAAACTAGCTGATGAAGCTCTCATCTTTGAAATTCTGCATGGCAAAATGCAGCGTTTCCAGCCAATCTTTGCCGGCGATATCAGGGAAACAGTAATGGTTTTCTTCCATTAGGGTCTTGCAGATACGATTGATATCCTAAACATGGCAAAGCCAAGTGCATAAGGATTGATACCATTGTAATAGGTGCTGTTGTATGGCGGCTGATAAACTACATTAGTGTGGCTGTGCAGGAACTCCATCATAAACCGCTCTGTCACTTTCCCTTCATCGTAGAGATGATTGAGAATGGTGTAGTGCCAAAATGTCGCCCAACCCTCGTTCATCACCTGAGTCTGTTTCTGTAATATAGAAGTTATTGGCTGATTTTACGCACAATGCGTAACACTTCGCGTTGCCAGGGCCTCCAGTAATAGTGCGTTCTTCTCCATAAAATAGAGGATGTTTTCTTGGGGCTCGCGCGGGAAATGACGTGCTGCCTCCGGTGAAATCTCTGGGTCGCGCCGCTGCAACGTGCTCCACGGTTCATTCACCTGACTTTGCAAATAAGCCTCATGGCTCTTCTGACGCGATTTTTCCTCTTCCAACGAAATTTTTTGCGGTCGTTTGTAGCGATCTACGCCATAATTCATCAGTGCATGACAAGAATCAAGCAGTTGCTCAACGTCTTCTACACCGTAGCGCTCTTCGCATTGGGCAATGTATTGACGGGAAAAAATCAGATAGTCCATGATAAATAAAGAAATGGTGGATTGAATGGTGGTGTTATCGCTATTGAGTCCTTGCGCAATAGCAGAGATCACCGGAAGGTAGAGATCAATAGCTAACGAACCGAAAAGCACCAGAATAATAACAGAAGCGCAAATTTTTGCATGGTCATACCAGATAATTCTATTCCCTAGCAAGTATATTGATCACGTGATGCTTGCCTTCAGTCATTGTCAGGAAAAACGGGTTGCATAACCACATTGTGGCGAATGGTACAACAGAAAGAGGCTGTTTTACCACGATGAAAGCGTTTTTTGTTGGTTTAAGGCATTGGCTGCACCGTTACGACACCATCACCACACCGCATCGAACAATTGATTTTGTATGTTTCCATGACGTTGTCACTTGTTATTCACGCTATTCGTTATTTGACCTAAAGAGACGGCCAACATCGACAGCAGCATCAGCGTGGCGATAGGTAATACTGCCCAAGACGCGCGCTTAATGTAAGGTATATCTTATAGGGCCAATAAGCGCAGATCATATCGTCAGTGAAGCGACGCCAACGCCAGATACCCAATAGCGGAGTGATCTTCACATAGAGGCGGGCTTGAATCTCTTCTACCAGCACGCTGTGCTAACGCCTGTTGCGGTAACCAACGTTGCAAAGGCGCCGTGAGCTACACCAGCCAATAGGTCACGTCCGGTGGCATCTGCACCTAACTGGAATAAGAGGCTCGGCGGTTGCAGAAGAAGAAAATCAGAGGCAAACGGATCGCGGGTAAGCTTGAAAGCAATCAGCAATAGCAGTTCAGCGTAATGGATAAAGGAAATACATAAGTGGTTGACTCATAGAGCCAAGGGGCAGTGCAGGTAACGAGCCACTGCGTAGTGCGCGGCCCCATAGCAACAACTGGTGCAGAATATTCCCCGCAGTCCCGCTCATTGTTTCGATCAGCAGTAATAACAGGACTCTACATTGTAGCGCAGGCAGATCCTGCGCGGCTAATGCACCCAGCGTTGCACGGCCTAAACCGGGAATAGCAAAAATCTTTTCGACTGCTACTGTCCCCAAGTCAATCCTACGATAATAAACCCTATCTGTGGCAGCAACGCGGACAGTGCACACGGCACAGCACGGCAATGGCACAATCAAATAACTCACCTACTACGTACCAGGTAATAAGCCACTGTTCGGCAAAGGTGTTGCGCAATTCATCCGTCAGCAAGTGCGCCAGTAATCCTCCGGCAGGCAGGCCCAATGACAGCGTAGGTAGGATAATATGTTTCATGCTTTGCCAGCCATAAGGCGGAAACAGATGTAGCCAGACAGCACTCACCAGGAACAACAGTGACGCCAGAAAATATTTCGGCAGGGTAGTCAATATCATCGCTCAGGCACCGTGGCTGGTATTCATATTACTGCATAACTTGTTGCGCAGGGTGGAAAAAGAGCATCACAGCTATCAATATTGCCAGTGTTAATGCCGCTCCTATCAGCGTCAGTGATACGCCTTCGGCATCGAGCATTCCCGGCAATACCGGCGCGCGATGCTGGGAAATTCCTGTTACATAGTAGTGTTATATATACTATAATTCATTAATTTATATGATATAATGTAAAATTAAGTGTGAGTGGGTTCAACCCAAAATGGCGTAACGCTGTTGTCTACCAAGGTACGGATGCTCTCAAGCACTTTTACCATGCTGCGATTAATGACTTTATCCTAACGCATCACAATACCCAGTGTGCGATGTAACATCGATTCCAGCGATGTATATGCAATCCTGCCTTATTATCGGCACTGGTCATCACCGACATGTAAGGCACAATACTGTCTTAACCCTGCGCTTTTACCATCCTTTTGATGGCTTTCATGCTTCCTAGCGCCATGATAGGATGCGTATTCTTGCCGCCTGCGTGAAACCAATCATCGATCAGTTATCGAGTATAACTCCCGGTTTCAAAAGCGATCAAGGGCTTCTCCGCTAACGCTTTCTCCGTGAGTGCCTGGATGTCACTCGTGCTGCCTGCCTGAGAGATCGCGACAAATTCATCTTTCATTACGGGCGTCACACTCAAGCTTATGCCACTCACTGGCGGTGTAACCAACCCTAGATCCAGGTTGTTTTCTTCCACTGCTCTTACAATATTTTGTGTATTTCCGATTCTGACGCCGATAGACAAACGTGGATACGCTTTTTGGATTTGACATAGCAGCGTTGGAAGTAAATGAATGTAGGCCGTCACCCCGTACCCAGTACTACGGTTCTGTTGATATCATACTATAGTGCTACGCCACAGCTTGCATGGGTGGCGTTGACTGCGTTTTCAATGCTCTTACAATGGTCAAACAGTGCCAGCCCAGCTGCCGTTTGACGGACACCTCGGCCAGTCGTTTAATAAAGCGTACTTGAAGTGCCAGTTTCCATTGGCGTATTTTCAGGCTAACCGCGGGTTGCGAAATACCCAATGCTGTTGCTGCTGAGGTAAAACTTCCACGATGTATGACGAGTTTGTAGGTGACCAGTTGATCGAGGTTAAACTGTGCCATCCCTCATTTTTCTTATGCAGTTTATAAGCGTAGGTGGGTATCAGCCTCAACTGATTTCACGTAGCCTGTGATCGGTTTATTTTGGGAGTAAAACCGTGGATATTATTGAAGCTGAAGAACAATATATTACCGCTATCCAAAAGATTTATGCTTATCACGTTATTCACGGTACTGCATCTTTCGAGACAGATCCCCTTGATATAAAAGAGACTTTTTCCAGATTAAAGAAAAAAAACGAAGACAGGCTTCCCTGGTTTATTGCCATCAAAAACGGCCGCTTGACAGCGGTATTGCTATATGTCTCGTTACCGCGAGCGCCGTGCCTACCGGTATACGCTTGAAGATTTGATCTATGTTGACCCGTAATACCAACAGCAGGGCGTGGGGACAGAACTCCTTTTACACGCCATTGATTGGGCCGAAAAACGTGGCTTTCGTCAACTTATTGCCGTTGTAAGTAACAGTGAAAACAAGAGGTCACTGCATTTATACCCTCAAGCTGGTTTTCCTTGTGGAAATGCGCATTAGCGTGTGGTTGAAGCACGACGCTGACTTGACGCTGTGATGCTACAGCGTGCATTGGATGAAGGTGATTCACCTTGCCAGAGGCCACGTCTCGGTTTGAGACAAATTGACGTGGATTGGGTTTCCGCCAGCGATAAAGCTGGCGGGAGAGGTCTGGTGATTAACTGCTAACGGTTTGTTTGTGGAACAATTCACGGAACACCGGATAAATATCATCCTGATCGCGAATATACTGCATGGCAATTCAATGTAGCTGTAATAACGTACAAAAGACAACAGTTAGTTAGCCAGAATGTCGTGACACAGCGGTAAATCATCTGCCAAGATATTACCATCGTATGCCTGCGCAGCATAAATATTCCATTTTCGGTAGATTATAACACGTTTTGACCACTTCCCCCATCGGGTTTCTCAATTTTCTCCAGTTCGGCATTCAGTGATTCCCTGGCAAACAACTGCCCAGTATCCGGATCGCGGTACTCCTGTTCCCGACCAGTGCAAGAATGGAAGGCTACACTTTTATCACTTTGAATTTAGGGATATTGCCACCAAAATCGTGCAGCCGTTTTGCTGCCCACGGGGACATAATAGTGCCCAGATAATGCCGCGGAACGCCGTACTCTTTCTTAAGAGTATCGGCATCTTCCTGTGGGTTGAACAGGCACAGAGGATGGTCGTTAACGGGGCTGCGCTCGTCGTTGGCGCTTAATAAATAAATCGGTACCGTTGCATCAAGGCTTTCAGGCGCTCTGCCAATGAAGATTTCCCGCCACCTACCGGGCCGAGCAGTTAGAGAATTTGTTTCTTCTCTTTCAGTCCTTGTGCAGCGTGCTTCAGGTGAGCAACTATCTGTTCTATAGCATCTTCCATGCCGTAGAACTCTTCAAAGGTCGGATAGCTCGCAATGATCTGATTAGAAAAAAAGCGGCAAATGCGAGACTTATGGGCGGTATCCACTCACCAGTTCGCCGATAGCCGTCAACAATCGCTCAGCGGCACTCGTATAGGCACTACGATCCTGCTGACAGATGTTAAGAAATTCCTGCAACGTGAATTCTTCGTCCTTGACAGCGTCATAACGCTGACGGTAATAATCAAATATGTTCATAGCGATGCTCGTCCTTCGTCGATTAACACAGATTTAGAGAGCCTGTTAAATAATGTGCGGCGTTATTGATGTAGCCATAGGTGTAGCCTCTTGGAGATGATTTCTCTGAATACAGCAACCATTATGCTAAATTCGCAGCAGTGTTGATGTTATTATACTGACAAGGAGCGTTTTCCTTAACCCACATAAGGCGAGGTGAAAAAGCAGGTGAACGCGCTCATGCTGACCCGTGAACTCAGGAATATTCATCTCCCTGTCATTCAGCGTAGTTGGCATCTGCAAAATTTCCTCATTGGTGAAAACATCTTTTTAAGATATTTCAATAACTCACTCTGCGATGTATGCCGTTATAATGGCTGTAGCCACTGGGTATTCGAGCCGCTGGCTCGAATAGGGCAACGATATGTGCGGCATGTGCTTTATTACCATGCGCATAGCACATTTAACGATTATGCTTATATATGAGCGATATGAGCGAAATACGATTTTGATAATTCATATCAGTAATGGGAATAATAACGTTATGAAAAAATTATCTGTAATGTACACCTCTTTACTGTTTGCAGGGTCGCTGGCAGGAACAACCAGCGTTGCGGCGGACTTTTCGCTGGGGACTGGGGTACTAGGTTCTATTAGTTCTTATCGCGGGAGCGATAATACGCTTTATCCGGTGCTGATGGTGACGTATGAAAGTGACAACTTTTATTTCCGTGGGTTGGGTGGGGGATATTACCTGTGGAATGATGGTCAAAACCGCCTGTCTGTAACGGCACTCTATTCTCCGTTAGCATTCAAACCGGGTGATAACGACGACACGCAAATGAAGCAATTGGATAAGCGCCGGGGCACCCTGATGGCTGGGCTCGCCTATTCCCATGCCGCACCGTGGGGTATCCTGCGTACCTCTGTGGTCGCGGATACACTGGGCTATAGCGACGGTTATCTGTGGGATAACACCTATCTCTATCGCTTCAATCTGGGTGACTGGACGGTCACGCCGGGCGTTGGTGTTACCTGGGGCAGCGAAAGACTGAACCGCTACTACTTTGGTATCAGCGGTAAAGAGGCATCCCGTTCCGGGCTCAATGCTTACAGCCCAGATGATGGTGACTGGTCCCCGTACGCAGAGTTGAGCACTAACTACCGTATCAATGATAGTTGGAGCGCCTGGGTAATAGGGCGTTATGTGCGCCTATCGGGTGAGGTGAAAGACAGCCCGATGGTGGATCGCAGCTATACCGTGGTGTTTGGTGCCGGTGTTAGCTACTGCTTCTAATACCTGATTCGTGAAAACAGGGCAAATGCTACACATTAATGGAGTGATTTCACCCCATTTGCACGTTTATAGTGCGTTGTAGTTAAATGTAGCGTGGTCAAGGGGATAAAAAGAGGATAGCGATGACAACCCGACAGATTCTATTCTCTGATGACTCCAGCCTGCCAGCTATTGGCTAGGGTACCTGGTTCATGGGTGAAAACGCTAGCGAGAAAACGCTTGAAATTAAAGCCTTGCAGGCAGGGCTCGATCTTGAACTCACACTTATAGACACCGCTAAATGTACGCGGATGGTGGTACGGAAAGTATCGTGGGTGCCGCCGCGCCACGCAGGCGTCGCGACGAGGCCTTTCTGGTTTTCAAGGTTTACCCCCTATAATGCGCGACGGAGGCATGCGGTTGAGGCTTGTGCACGAGCCTAAAACGCTTGCAAACCGATATGCTGGATTTGTATTTGCTGCACTGGCGTGGCGGCATCCCGCTGCAACAAGCGGGCAAGATTCAGTAATGGGGCGTATCTAATCTTGACGTAGCGGATATGAACGAACTCTGGTCACTGCTTGGCGGTGAACTCTGTATGACCAATGAGATGCTATATCATGTTACTTCACGCGGGATCGAGTTTTATCTGCTGCACTGGTGTCAGGCACGAGCGATGCCAGTGATAGCCCATACCCGTTAGCGCAGCGGGTACGCTGCGTCGAAATCTGTTTTCACACCCAGTGATAACGCGTATGGCAGGTAAATATCAGGTGACACCCGCGCAGGTCATGCTGGCGTGGGTATTAAGGCAACCCGGTGTCATTGTCATTCCTAAAGCGAATTCAGTGGTTCACGTGGAAGAAAATACGCGCGCTTACGTTGGTATTAGACAGTGACGATATCGTGCTCTGGATGCCGCTTTTCCTGCGCTTACGGAGAAAAAGCTGTTGGATGTGGTTTGGATCGATCGGGCGATGTTATGTATTCTTATTTATTTCACGCCGCTCGCGGGAAGGCGAGTGGCGTTTCTTACTTATTACGGATTTATTGGCATAAACCCGCGTCGTTAATTAACGTGGATAAATGGGCTGCTGCTGGTGTAGCTACAAATGACTGAGTGACGCGGGCTGTTTCCACGCACAAAAAAGGTCTTATAACCGCTATCTGACATGTCGGAAATAGTCCGCAGCTAGGTTCCAGGCAACGGTATCGCTATGGTGCGTGTGGTGCACTTCCGTAGTGCGTTTCAGCGTTGAGTCCACGATAGCGCTGACCGCTTGTGGGTATGTGTAGAGACGATCAGTGAGTTCTTTGAACGTGAGATCCTCACCTTGTACCGTCAACTTGCTCTGGTTCACCTTATCGATAAAGGTATCGCCCAGACCACTCACATGGATATGGTCTATATCACCAATCTGGAATTAAGTGTGCAGGGCGCTTATGATGCTGTAATCACCCTGGGCCTCTAACTCGATAGTGCAGGTTTTGCCGAGTTGAAAGCGCGCTGTGGGCGTAAAGGTGTGCAGACATCTCGCAGATATATCTGGCATATCTCGCAGCGTAAATGTTAATTCAACGCCCTCGGTATCTTCACGGTGTGCGGTGAACTCCCATGGTAACAGACGGGCAAAAACCGTGATTAGGTACAGCAAACGGACCAAACCAAGGGAAACAAATCGGCACACCGCCGCGGATATGGCAACAACCTCAGCGAACGGCGTGTTGTCACTTAACCACAGACTGGCGTTTCACGGAGCGGATGCCAGTGCAGCAGATGAGCACCTTGCAGCGTAACGGCAGCGCGTACCTGCGGATAATCAACGACAATAACTGGTAGTTGAGCTGTCTGGCGTTGACTGAAAGTGGACGAAATTTCAGATTTGATAGGCATTTAAAAAACTTTATAGTTCATGATGTTACCGTGTTTTATTTATATTTGGTGTTGCATGCATGGCGGAACGTAGCTAATAAAAAGGGCGACATAATGTCGCCCCTTGCATCGCTTATCGCATCTTTGCCTTATTGGGAGATGTGAGCGATCAGGTCCAGTACTTTATTGGAGTAGCCAGTTTCGTTGTCATACCAGGAAACCAATTTCACAAAGTTGTCGTTCAGCGCGATACCGGCTTTGGCATCGAACACAGACGTCAGAATTTCGCCATTGAAATCAATGGAAACCACGTCATCTTCAACATAGCCCAGAACGCCTTTCAGTTCGCCTTCAGAAGCGGCTTTGATGGTTTTCTTGATTTCTTCGTAAGTCGCTGCTTTTTCCAGACGAACAGTCAGGTCAACCACAGAAACGTTGGGAGTCGGAACGCGAAACGCCATACCCGTCAGTTTACCGTTCAGTTCCGGCAGTACTTTACCTACAGCCTTGGCTGCGCCAGTAGAGGACGGAATGATATTCTGGGATGCGCCGCGGCCGCCGCGCCAGTCTTTGTGAGACGGGCCATCAACGGTTTTCTGAGTAGCAGTCGTGGCGTGAACAGTGGTCATCAGACCTTCGATGATGCCGAAGTTGTCGTTGATCACTTTTGCCAGTGGTGCCAGACAGTTGGTGGTGCAAGATGCGTTGGAAACAATGTCTTGTCCAGCATATTTGTCAAAGTTTGCACCACGAACAAACATCGGGGTGTTATCTTTGGACGGGCCAGTCAGAACCACTTTTTTCGCGCCAGTAGTAATGTGCTTACGAGCAGTTTCCTCAGTCAGGAAGATACCGGTTGCTTCAGCAACTACGTCAACCCCAACTTCGTCCCACTTCAGGTTAGCCGGATCTCTTTCTGCGGTAACGCGGATTTTTTTGCCGTTAACAATCAGCTGACCGTCTTTCATTTCAACGGTGCCGTCAAAACGGCCGTGAGTTGAGTCGTATTTCAGCATGTAAGCCATGTAGTCAGCGTCCAACAGGTCGTTGATTGCAACGATCTCGATGTCAGAACGATTCTGAGCAGCACGGAAAACAATGCGGCCGATGCGGCCAAAACCGTTAATACCTGCTTTGATAGTCATATATTCCACCAGCTATAGTTTGTGAATAATGGTTAGTGAATAAAGATTGGTTGTAAAATTACAAAAACCTTGCTGAGCGTCAAGATGAATCGTGTCAATAGCTGCGGCAAGCTAAATCTGATGCACAACGGCTGCATGAAAAAACGCCATACTGAAACTTAGAAACATTTTTCTCTTAAATCAGGGCGTTTTCACCAATATAAAGCCCACATGCCTGATAAATGTGATGTGCATCACAATTTCTAGGACGTTGGGCGGTTACTACTCATTTTAGTCGGAAAAACGTTATGAGGATGTTAAGTTTTGTTAAACTAACAAATGCTAAAGAAATAATGACAAAAAGATCATGAAAAATCCAGTTTCAAATCCCGTGTCTGCCGACATAGGAAAATTAGCCAAAATGCAACGTTATGTAACGCATCACCGAGGACGCCTATTCAGTAAGCCTGTTGCATAATAAGCGTACGGGCGTGTATCACTGTCTATGCTGACAGAGTGCACTGTTTTACTCAGATAATAAGTATGACTCTGGATGCGGCTGGCCCAGTTTTTACAGGCCCGTGGCAAAAAGGGCGATTCGCTATCTGGAAGATTTTTCGCATAACATGCATCGTATCGAAATTCGCTGCGGTAAATGCGATGCTCATTTTGGGCATGTGTTTCCGGATGGACCGCAAACTAACGCGTTATGATGGAGCGATGGTGGAAGTTCATAGCTCACTTACCTTGCACATAGTGTACCTGGCACCAGATTTGTGACAAACCGGCCAGTTCTCCACATCCCCTATAATAGCGTTAGAGTGATTAACCGCAAAACTCAGGTGATTTGCCGGGTGCCAGTCCTGACTGGCGATGACGGGCATACCGACTTTTTGTGCGGCCGCTATAGCTTAGTTCGTAACATCAATAGTGGCATCACCTTCCGTTACTGGTAATGCCCATCTGGGCAAAAGTCATTTTGCAAATCAATCAATAGCAATGGAGGGTTCATGGCAACTCCGGCATGAGGATTATGCGTCCTGCGTCAGTTTACCGTGTAGATCTTTTTGCATCAAAAGACAAACGGCGTCAGATGTTAAATCAGGCTAGCTCAGTAGATAATGCAATTTAGTCAGTGCAGCTTCAACCGTCATATCAAACGCTAATCACGCCTGCTTGTGACAGCGCATTACCTGTGGCGTAGCCATCTATATTCACACGTCCAGAAATACACTGTGTTAAGTTTTCACCACTACGGATTACCCGCGCCCCGAGGCCTGTGGCGCAGCTCATCCAGCAGCGCTGGGCTTTGCGGGGGGGGTTACCTACGCCATAAAAGCGCAATATCAGCGCTTTTACTAGCTGACGTAGGAAATTTCGTACCACATCGGCGGAAATTCCGGGGTAGATGTGGTGATCATGCCGATGCGATGTGGGGTGATCGGATGCATGATCAACTGTACTTTGGAGATGTCTGACGTTGGCGGCACTAAGCGGCGTATATGAATGCCTGCTTCCAATAACATGGCGAAGTTGGGGGAGGCGAAAGCATTAAACTCGTCGGCATGGGTTTTAGTTGTACGATTACCGCGCAGTAGCTTGTTATTGAAAAATAAGCTCACTTCATTCACCGGGTAGTTAGCTGAGACATACAGTGCGTTCAGCAGGTTGGTTTGTCTATCAGAATGCAATTTAGCCAACGTAATTTGTGACCCTGTCTAATGTTGCTGAATATTCTCCACGATGGCCTACTAATCGGCAGGGGTCATGTCTGAGGAGTCAATCAACGGATCATATTCATGGATAGTAAAGTCTAGCATCTCCGGACGATGAAATTCCGGCATGCTGACTAATTTCTGTTGCAAGTGGCCAGAAACCGGGATGTATCCGTTGGCTGAGCGTTGAATACCAATGGTACCGCCGGTGTAAGCAACATAGATGGATTTCTTTTGCATGGTGTTCTTATAAAAAAAGAAAAAAAGCCAGATATAACCGGGCTGTGAGAGACTACTGTGTTACACGTTTATTTTACTTCACCGCAAGCCATGCAAAGCGCATAGCGATGCTGAGGATCGTTAAACGTATTGAGTAATGCCGCTTGTGCTTGCACCACCTCAGCCAACTGTGCCACTGGTGCTGGCAATAAAGCCTGCAGCTTGGCTGGTAACCAGGCATGAGCGGCGGCATTAACACGGTTTAACATCATATCCAGCAGGCTTAACTGTTCCTCAAACCAGTTGAGTTGATATTGACCTAGCTTGGCTAGTTCAGCGGCTTTTTTAACTGCATCGTCAAAATCGCCTAACTGATCGACCAGCCCGTTTATCTTGGCGTCATCACCGGTCCAGACATGCCCTTGAGCAATTTTATCGATTTCTTCCGGGCTTTTCTTCCGCGACTGCACAACCAGATCAACGAAGTTGTTGTAACCGCGTTCAATACTAATCTGTATCATTTGAGAAAACTCGGGCGGCAGTGTTTTAGTGATGCTGAGATCGGCCAGCGGTGAGGTGGCGACTCCGTCGGTATGTACCCCGATAGCGCCGAGAGTATTTTCAAAGGTGGTGATCATACCAAATATCCCAATCGAGCCCGTCAAGGTACTCGGGCTAGCGATAATGGCGTTAGCCGGCGTGGAAATCCAGTAGCCGCCTGAGGCGGCCATGCCCCCCATGGAAACGACAATCGGTTTACCTGCTAATCGCACGGCCATCAGTTCAGAGCGAATCTTCTCCGAGGCGGTTACGCTGCCACCGGGGCTGTTGACGCGCAATACGATTGCTTTGATTTTAGGATCCAGTCTTGCCTGACGAATTTGGGCCGCAGTAGTATCACCGCCAACCACGCCTGGAGTTTCTGGCCCGTCGACAATAGTTCCATTAGCAAAGATAACTGCGATTTGCGCTCCGGTCTGGTTTACCGGTTTTTCGATATAGTCGTAAATGCTGGTGTAGTTGAAGCTTTGGTTCTTGTTGTCCCAACCGAATGTTTTCACGAGTTTCTGCTCTATCACTGAGCGTGAAGCGACTTCGTCCACCCATTTATTCTCCAGCGCATAGCGTGCGGGATCGCATTGCACAGCTTGAAGGCCCGCGATGATTGCACTGGCACCGGGAAAAAGCTGTTGAGGGATGATTTGGCGGTTTGCTGCCACCGTATTCAGATAGTTTTGCCACAACCCACTAACCCAGCGCATGTCGGCTTCGCGAGCTTCGGGTGACATATCGTCACGCAGGAAGGGTTCGACAGAGGATTTATAGGTGCCTACACGAAAAACGTGGGTGGTAACATCCAGTTTTTTCAACAGCGATTTGTAGTAAAGGCGGTTAGTAGAGAAACCGCGCAGATCGACGTTGCCTTGTGGCGTCATCGAAATAGTAGTAGCAAAACTAGCCAGATAATATTGCGTTTGGCTGTAGCTGTCACCAATCGCGAAAATAGGCTTTCCGCTGTCACGGAATTCACGCAGTGCTTTACCCATAAATTGGAGAGAGGGCTGATCGGCACTCATAAAGTCTTTCAGATCAAGCACTATACCGGTAATATTACTGTCCTTTTTGGCTTGACGAATGGTATCGACGATATCAAACAGCGAGTTTTCCTGGCGACGATTGCTGGAGGCACCGAAGAATTCCCGGCCTAACTGACGCAGCTTATTATTCACCGTTGGTTTATCGACTACCATACCTGTTAAATCAACGAGTAGAGCTCCCTGTGGGGTTTTGGTCGGCGTATTTTTGAACTGTGCATGAATATTGACACCCACCAAAATTAACACAATCAGGAAAAGGTTAAGAATAAACTCGCGTGTAAAATTAAGCAGACGCCATATCCAATTGAAAAGACCTCTAAAGATTCGCCACAGTGTACGCATGTTATCTCCGAAAACGCCAAACATAATGCTTGCTCATTATCCTTTTTGGCAGGAGAGCAAACAGAAAACGGCCGCACGGCGACATCTACGCCGATAAGGGCAAACTTATCCTCTATCCTAATCAGCGTACAGAAAAATGCCAACTTCATTAGTTTCCTTCGTTGATAAAATTATGTCTATTTTATAAAAAAAACTCTATTACTGTCGTGATAATTTTTCTGGTATTTGGGTTCATAATTGGCCGACAGGGCGTGACACTGAATTCAATGAGCTGTATTAGAAATGAAGCGCGGTTTTAAATAAGGGGCGTGCGGAGAAAAGATGTTCGTTCATTAAAAATGATGCGAGTATAATTATAGGGTTGCCGAGGGATGGGTGAAGTGCATTCTTATCAATGGAGTAAGAATATGTCATTTTTAAAGCTATTCCGCATGTTTTATGTATTGCTGTTTACCTCGTTGTCATTTTCCGCTTTCGCCGGTTCTGTCCCTGGGCTTAGCTATGGCATTTATAGTGATCTACGAAGTCAGGTCCGTATGTTGAATCATGAAATTATACAAAAGTCGTCTCTTCTACGGGAATGAGCTTGTATCAATGCCGTGTCGAGAGTGGCATCACCAAGCTGGTATCGTTCTACCAATTGCTAGATTCGATATTGCAGGTGTCAGCAGAGGGTAAAATGATTGTTGATCCTCTATTCAAATTCTAACATGTGCTTAAACAGGAAAAACCCTGCCTGACGACGATGCATGAGCCGAAAATAGCAGTGGGGAAAACTTGCCGGAGTGATATGAAAGTATGTCACGATAAGCTGTATGCGCTGGATATGCAGCAATTAAAGCAATTGTGTGAAGATTATATTGAAGCCGCGTGCAGTTCCTAGGAGGCACGTAATTCAGCAGAAAATTTGGGCCAGTCTTTGTATGCTGCCATCACTGCTATATCCGGCTGCGCCGGTGCAAGACCATACCGATACTATGGCCGGTCTTTACCGTAGCGGTCTATCAGGCGATATTATACGAAAAAGCCGCCAGAGCGCAATGGCTTAGTGGACAATACCTCGCTGCTCGTGATACGTTGCAGATCTCCTGCTCTGCACCCATTAACGATGTCAGCGCGTGCGGATATGTGGTCAATCTTACTCCTTTAACGAAGCAAGACATTTCTTCACCGGCACCGTGTATTACCTTCAAGAATTTTGAGCTACGCGAAACCGGCGATCCTGATTTCACTATCGCTGAAGACGGTACAAAGATGGACGTTATTGCACCGGTAAAAGCACAGGAAGAAAAAGGCATTATCCGTATTCAATACAATAAAGGTGGCGACTTTGCGTTTCTTCTTAGTCTCTATTTTTGGAATCAGCTAAAAGTGTATCATTTGCGCTATTACGAAGGATAATTGGGCTCACTACGCACGGTGTCGGCCAAATTGGAAGCTGGCGTTAACGGCTTCCAAACTTTCTTTTGTCAACCACCGAACAGGGCGCGTAAAAATCGGAATCTCCTCCCATCATCACCTTATATACGCAATGATAGGATTGCTACAAAACCGTTACTGACGCACCGTGACTTGTGATACCGTAGCGCGCAATCACATGCTATACCCAATGTTTTTCTATGTTATGGCATTTTCGTGGTGCAGCTTTGCGTTGTTTTTCGCGCGGGTCGCTTCGCTAAGAGGAGAAAATGATGGATGCACTGGACTTGTTAATCAATCGCCGTTCGGCATTGCGCCTAACTACACCGGCACCGCACGATGACGTGCTGGAAAACATTATTCATGCTGGTATGCGTGCGCCAGATCACGGTGCGCTGCAGCCGTGGCGTTTTGTCATTGCGCAAGATGACGGTCTGGCTCGGCTGAGTGATCTATTACATCGTGCAGCCCAACAGGATGGGCTGGATGAGGCTGCGCAGGATAAAGCTCGTCAGGCACCGTTTCGAGCGCCGATGGTAATCACTGTGATTGCGCACTGCGAAGATCATCCCAAAGTACCCAAATGGGAGCAGGTTATTTCTGCTGGCTGTGCCGTGCAAGCTATGCAAATGGCTGCGTTGGTGCAGGGATTTAACGGTATCTGGCGTAGTGGCCCTTGGACTCATCATACTGACGTGCGCGAAGCCTTTGGCTGCCGTGAACAAGATAAAATTGTCGGGTTTCTCTATTTGGGAACACCGCAATTAAAAGCGTCCACCACGGTTGTACCGTTGGACACGGAAAAATTTGTCCGTTATTTTTGAGAATTCGACTTTTTATTGCTGAAAAACCCAGCCTCGCTAAAGCGATAGCGGATGTATTGCCTAAACCACATTAGCAGGGTGAGGGCTACATTGCGTCTGTAAATCAGGTGTTGTCACCTGGTGCGTTGGGCATCTGCTTGAGCAGGTACAACCCGATACCTATGATGCCCGCTATGCGCGCTGTTCATTAGCCGATCTGCCCATTATCCCTGAAAAGTGGCTGTTGATGCCGCGCCCTTCCGTAAGCAAGCGGCTTAATGCCATCCGGAAACTGTTGGGGGGGGAAGCGAATGAAATCATCCACGCCGGCGACCTGAATCGCAAAAGTCAATTGTTGGTGGATAAAGTGCTGGAGTATCTGGATCTGGTACCGGAAAAACGCCAGAAGGTGCGGTGTTGTCTGATAAACGATCTCAATCCCTAGGTGGTGGAATGTGCTGTCGAGTGCTTGCGCGATAACCGTGAGTTTGTACCGCTATACGTCTCTGCGCTGGCGCGCTCGCAGGCTGACTGGCTCTATGGTATTAATACCCCGAGCCATATTTGTCGGTCGCAATACAGGTTATGACGGCGTGCTGTCTGCGGGGGGGGCCGGTACAAGCCGGTGCTGAGACTGGTGGTGCGGCGGGATGAAGAGATCGCAAATTTCGTTGCGAAGGATTACTTTGAATTCAAGGAGCATATTGTAACGTCTGCCGATGAGCGCTTTGTTGCACTGTGGCAACCAAGCGAATCCTGCGAGCCGTATCAGGATGAAAAAAGAGCGTTTACTGCACCGACTTGGGCTGAGCACGTGGTGAAACGTATTGCTGGACAGCCTGCTATAGTCACCGATTACACGGATAAGCGCGAATCGGAAACCGCACCTTTACCCTATTCACTTTCTAAATTACAGATTGAAGCTGCTAAATACTTTGGCTTTAGCACACAACAAGTGCTGGATACCTGCCGGCGCTTGTATGAAACCCATAAGTTGATTACTTATCCACGTTCAGACTGCCGCTACCTTGCCAGCAGAACATTTCGCCGGGCGTCACGCTGTTATCAACGCGATTATAAGGTGCACACATCTGGGTTATTGCCGCAACCGGTGGTTGATCTTGAGCGTCGAAACCGCTGTTGGAATGACAGTAAAGTCGATGCACACCATGCTATTATTCCCACTGCACACAGCGCCAGCGCCAGCGTGTCGTTAAGCGAGAATGAGCGGCAGGTTTATGGACTGATTGCCAGACAGTACCTGATGTAGTTTTGCCGCGCCGCGGTGTTTCGTAAATGCATTATTACCCTCAATATCATCGGTGGCAAATTTTAGCCAAAGCGCGCTTTCTCGCTAATGCCGGCTGGCGCACTCTGTTGTGGGCTAAAAAGCGTGATGACGAGAAAGACAGTTTGCCGCTGTTTTTGATGGCGAAAGGCGATTTGCTGCTGTGTGATAAAAGGGAGGTAATGGAACGGCAAACACAGCTACCACGCCCTTTTACTGATGCAACGTTACTCTCCGCCATGATGGATATTGCGCGTTTTGTGCAGGATAAGACGCTAAAGAAAATACTACGTGAACAGATGGTCTTGGCACCGAAGCCGCGCGCGCCTGCAGTATTGAGCTACTCTTTAAACGAAGCTTTTTATTTAAAAAAGGCCAATATATTCATGCCAGCGAGGCGGGACGGACGTTGATTCACGCCACCCCCAGCGCAGCCTTGCCAGACATGACTGCCAATTGGGAGGCTGCGTTGATGCCGATCAGCGAAAAAAAGCTTCGCTATCAGCATTTTATGCAACCGTTAACAGAAACACTTGGCGGATTGATTGAGCAAGCACGCCAAAATCGGTCTGTGTCTGCGTTTCGCGGGCTGCAAGCGCCGCAAAAAGCACAGAAGAAAACACGTAAAACCACAGCAAAAAAGCTGAGAAGGAGCAGAACGGATGAAATCATCACTGGTGATGTTAGTTGCCGGGGCGCGCTGGTCTTTCTGCCAGTGTGGGCACAACCACACCGCGACGACGACCTCTCGCGGTGTGGTTGTCTTTCCCCTAGTGTGATTTGGAGCGATAACAACGGATCAACCCGGCGTGAGCCTCAAAATAATTGTATGTGCTGTGCTGCGTGTTTGAGAATCGCAATTATACCGAAGGGGCCGTGGTTAGAACGGAAGGTGTATTGTTATAGTGTGTGTGCGACAAGCAGGTACTGGGTACCAATAACTTGATCTGGCAAGTACTCAAACAGTAATAGTGTTAGGCGAGGCAGCCGCTTGCGGCTGCCTGATGCCAAGGTGTCATAGCCCTGAGAACGTTGCCCAAATCGGAGTGTGATCGGAGGGTTTTTCCATACGACGAATATCATAATCGATATCGCTAGCCGTGCAGTGCGCCGCTAGTGCCTGGCTGGCAAAGATCACATCAATACGCAGGCCGCGGTTGTCATCAAAACCGGCTGAACGGTAGTCAAACCAGGAATAGCGATCGGTACTGTCTGGCGCAAGTGCACGGAATGTGTCGACCAATCCCCAATCAAGCAAGCGTGCCATCCATTCACGCTCCTCGGGTAAAAACGAACATTTACCAGTGCACAGCCAGCGCTTACGGTTTTCTTCGCCAATGCCAATATCCAGATCTGTGGGGCTGATATTAATATCGCCCATGACAATCAGCGGTTGCTTCGGCGTATGATGCTGTGTCAGGTAGGTCTGTAAATCAGCATAAAAACGGGTTTTGGCCGGGAATTTCACTGGGTGGTCACGGCTCTCACCCTGAGGAAAGTAACCATTGATCACGGTCAGCGTGCCTGCTAGCGTGGCAAAATCCGCCATGATGATACGCCTTTGCGCGTCAGGTTCGTCGGTCTGAAATCCGTAGCGTACTGCAATCGGAGTTTCTTTACACAGTAATGCTACGCCATAATGGGCTTTTTGACCATAGTAGTAGACCTGATAGCCGAGCTTTCGTATCTCTTCGAAGGGAAACATATCATCGTGCACTTTGGTTTCCTGCAAGCCAATGATATCAGGCTGATGCTGGGCGATGATGGTGGCCAGTTGGTGAAGGCGGGCTCGCAGCCCATTAATATTAAAAGAAACAACTTTCATCGTCACTACCATGTCAGGAAATTGTGATATTGATGGTACCAGAAAAAAGAGGTAAAGGTCACGTCAGGGACGCGCTACGGATAACATCTCTGCCCGCCTATTGAATGGAAGATTGAAGTGGCGATAGTAAGCCTTTATATTTCGCAGCTCGCAGGAGAGATGACCGCGGAAAGCGCGACCCGCCGAAGGCGAAAACTCCCATAATCGCTCAAGTCACTTTACTGCAATTTGTTGATACGCTAACTGAAAAAAGTGTTCACGCTGTTTGTCTGCATAGCCACCCACCGAAGGGGCAAGCGGCGTAAGCTATATAAACTCTCAGGTAAAACACACAGAAGAAAAAGCATATTTCATAGAAAAACTTGTGTGCTTACTTATATCTATCTGATCGCAATTACAGCTGAAGACATGTCTGGTGCATTGGCAGCTCGGCGTAGAAATACGGATATTTTCAGTGTGGCTATGATCACCTTTATCACCGCATTGGGCGGTGGAACCGTTCGCGATATTCTGCTTGGCAACTATCCTTTTGGCTGGACACAACATCCGGGCTATATCTATCTGAAGATTGGTGCAGGCTTGTTTACTATTGTCATCACACGAATCATGCATAACCTACACCATTTATTACTCATTTTGGATACTATGGGGCTGATTACCTTTACCATTATTGGCTGTAATGTGGCCCAGAAGCTGAACTATTCCTTTACTGTGGTTATTATGGCCGGGATTGTCACCGGGATCTTTGGTGGTATTCTGCGTGACATCTTCTGTAACTGCACTCCGATGGTACTCAGAAAACCACTTTATGCCAGCGTATCACTGCTGTTAGCAATGCTTTATCTCGGACTGAAAGCGTTACAGGTTAACCACGATATTAATCTGCTGGTTTCATTTACATCGGGGCTGTCGCTACGTTTGGCTGCGATCCGTTGGTCTTGGTAACTGCCGGTATTTTTCTACTCCCCGGGCAGCTGGAAATGAAAAGCCTAGCATCCTCCGAACAGCGTTATAAAAAAGCTGAACCGCTATATCACGTCGCACTACTACACCGCGTAATAGTGCGTTTTTTTTGCGTGAACGAAATCGGTGTCAGGATATCCGGGAAACCGCAACTTAATCGGTAATGAAACGATGTACAGTTTCTTTAGTCTTTATCGGCAACAGTAGGTCCACGGTGGGTTTTACCTTTTAGATGGGTAATGCAGGCTGTGTCCAAAATATGTTGTTATCCGAGGGCGATGTAAAAGACGGATCTGATCGTCTCCAGTTATCGGGATATTATGAAGAACAACTTTAACCTCAATACCGCTGAAACTCGCTACAAGAATCTCTGCCGTGAGTGGGACGTTGGTAAAAATCAGCGCAGGTGTAGTGTAGGTAGTTTGGTGTCGGGTGACTCTTTAGGATTTTGGGAGCAGAACTGACACTGATTATACTCGCCATTTTGACCTTATTCATGCTCTCCGGCTCTTTTGTATGCAAAAAAGAGTACAGTAAATACCATGAGCAAAAAGTGTTAAAAAGATAGAAAGTCAACCTTTGATATCTTAACGTAGGGATCTGAGAAAATTTTGATTGGGATGGAGCACAATGAACGTTTCAAGATGATGGTGGGGGAAGGCTTCGAACCTTCGAAGTCTGTGACGGCAGATTTACCGTCTGCTTCCTTTGGCCGTTTGCTTTCTTGGTAAGCGGGACGCGTAATACCAAATGCGACGCCCCTGTAAAGCCCGAACGAGAAAAATCGAGTTAGTTTGCCGTTTTTTCAAACGTCTTGTGTTTTTTTCACTCAGAGTTAATTGCAAAAATAGCGGCTTAAAGAATAATGGTACGATTGCCGTAAACAAACACCCGTTGGGTTAGTACGCGATAAAGCGCGCGGCTGAGCACGTTTTTCTCTACGTCACGTCCCGCGCGCATCATGTCATCTGCCGTATACGTGTGATCAACGTTAATCACGTCCTGCATGATGATCGGACCTTCATCCAGATTATCGTTTACATAGTGTACTGTAGCGCCAATGATCTTTACACCACGCCCATATGCCTGATGATAAGGGCGTGCGCCAATGAAGGCAGGCAGGAATGAATGGTGGATATTGATCACCCGGTTCGGATAGTGCTGGACAAAAGCAGGCGTTAATACGCGCATGTATTTTGCCAAGACAACATAGTCCGGTTTGTAGGCATCAATTTGCTCAATCATCCGTTGATTGTGAGCTTCGCGTGAAAGTCCTTCATGACTGACCAGATGGAATGGAATATCAAAACGCTCCACCAGCGTCTGCAACGTATCATGGTTGCCAATGACGGCTGCAATTTCAACGTCCAGGCCACCATAGGCACTTTTTATCAGTAAATCACCCAGACAGTGTGCTTCTTTGGTGACTAGAACGACGATGCGACGACGGCCTGCATCACTCAATTCAAGCACGGAACCGTCGGGCAGTGCGCCGTCCAAATCGGCTAGCAGCGTGGCGCCATTGAAGATCCCTTCTAACTTGGTACGCATAAAGAAGCGCCCGGTGCAGTGATCGACAAATTCATTGTTTTGCACAATATTTAATTCTTGTTTGTAGCAGATGTTGGTAATTTTAGCGATAAGCCCTTTTGCATCGGGGCAAATAGTACGCAACACTTTTCGTTGTATTGCCTGAGATTGCATATTTTGGGATTGCATGGAAAAAATAACCCTGTCCAAAAACGTCTGTTATCATCCCCAAAGCGGCCACATTCGTGCGATTTATCGCCGCGATAAGGGGAAGCACGCCACTAGGTTACATTTTTTAGCATTACGCTGCGTGTCTATTCAGGCCCGCAGCACTGTTTGTATTTTTTGTCAGAACCACACGGACAGCAATCGTTCCTGTCTGTCTGTAGATGTACACCATCCACATAGTACCAGCGATCGAGGCGACGAAGAAAGCGTAAGCGTTCACACATTAGCGATGTTCACTCTGGCTGTGAGGCATCGGTATAGCGGGCAGCGAATTCAACATAGCCTTCATCTGCGTCACGCCCTGCACTGGTGGCTAGCACAGTTCAGTCTTTGCCACTGCGTATCCTGACAGCTTTCGGTGATTGAGGAACGCCATGTTTCTGGCTGATGTGCGGGATCCTAGGTAGCGATAAGATAATCAACGTTATGGACCACATAAGCACAATAGCGTGAACGCATTAATGTTTCAGGTGTAGGTGCGATGACGGTGTGTTGCAGATAGGTAAGGCAGCATGCTGTATACTGCATGCTACTACCGCAATGACAGCTTTGCGGCACGGTGTCTCCTATATTTTTAACCAACAGTAAAAATAATTAAAAAATATTGATATTTGCGTGAAAATCACTCAACGTCGTGGCGAATATGTTACCTAACAATTTCGGTGAGTGGCAATGTGCGCTGAAATGAATAGCGGGATGAGAAGGACATCATGAAGCAGAGAAAGATTGGGCTGGCGTTGGGATCATCCGGCGCAGCGAAAGGGTGGACTCATATCGGTGTGATTCAAGCATTAACTGAAATGGGTATTATGGTTGATGTAGTGGCTGGCTGTTCCATCGGGGCATTGGTTGGGGCGGCTTACGTAACTAACAGCTTGAATGCGATGACGCGTTGGGTGAGTGGATTCCATCATTAGGATGTGATTCGGTTGATGGATCTCTCCTGGTAGCACGGTGGATTGCTGCGTAGCGATCGTGTTTTTAACCAGGTACGACGCATCTTGCGTACTCAGTAAATTGAAGAGTGTGCTATCAAGTTTGGTGCGGTGACCACTAACCTGACGACAGCGAGAGAGTTGTGGTTGACTAAAAGTGATTTTCATCATGTGATCCAGGCGGTCATACAGCGTGGCTGGGCTATTAGCTCTTGTCCGTCACAAACTATTGGCTGGTTGATAGTGTAGTGGTGAACCCGGTACCTGTCTCTTTGGCGCGTGCGCTGGGCGCTGATGTAGTGATTGCCTTGAATTTGCAGCATAACGAAACGCTTGGTCATGAAGACATGCTATCGGTTTTTCCAATGACGACGGAAAATAATACGGATATGACACGGTTTAACTGGCAACACAAGCTCCGGCAGCCTGGCTATGGGATTGCACCGCCAGCGGACTCACTATAATCGCGCACCTTTCGTTTAAAAATGCATCGTATGGCTGATGATCCTCCTGATGTGGTGGTGCAGCCCCATTGTCCACAAATTGCCACGCTGGATTTTCACCGTGCGTAAGAGGCGATTGCCGCAGGGCAACTGACGGTGGAGAAAAAGCATGAAGAATTACAACAGTTAGTAGCCTGAGATGCAGGTCTGTACTAAACGTAGCAGCCTGTGTGTATTCATAAATGTTAGCATTGCAGCAGGGGTTTAAGCCGAAGAACGCTAGGGAATTTGCATGAAGTGGACGTATGAGGTCATCAATGGGTCAGCCATTAACAGATAAGCACATTTTGATTGTTGAAGATAAGGGACGGTGTTTTGTTCGGTGATCGCTGGCTATCTGACATCGCTCGGTGCGTCTGTGCGTGAAGCTGTGAATAGTGTTGAAGCATTAGCCGTGATATCGCCCTGATTTGATCGTGTGTGATTTAGAAATATCGATGATGGAGGCATTGAGTTCGTTGAAACGCTCAGAATGCAGAATAGCCTTACACCAATTCTAGTAGTGTCTGCCCACCAGCCAGATGGGGGATGTCGCCAAAGTGCTGCGCCTGGACGTACAGGATGTGATGCTCAAACCCATCCGAGATTATGCACCCTGCGTAAAGCAGTAATGACCTGCATGTATCCTGATATGTTCACCTCTCAGATCATTGAGGTTGAACAGTTGATGCAAGACATGGATTCACTCAATCAATCGCCATAAGCGGTAAATAAATTGCTGGCTCAGTTACAGCCAGCTGTGCAACAAAATATTGCCGGTTGCAGTGTGCGTTATCGTCAACTAACGTCGGTAGAGCAGCTAGGTTTGGTGCTGGACATTGCCGCATTATCTAACGATGATTTGGCGTTCTACTGCCTTGATGTGACGCAAGCGGTAAACGATAACGGCACACTGGCCGCCTTTTTACTACACACACTGTTTAATAGGCTATTGCAGGAACACTTGGCCAAATCAACAACACCGCTTGTCTAAACTGCCTGTATTGCTGCGCCAGGTGAATCTCAACGGATGTTTTCCTCTGTTGGTCGGATACTATAACCTAGGATTGCAATGCCTTATTCTTATTTCCGCCGGTTTACACGCCATGCTGAACGCCGGGGAAGAACAGTTGGTATTGAACAATAACATACCCCTTAGTACCTTGGATGGTGCTTACCTGAAACAATTAAACTATGAATGTGCCGCCCTCTGGGGATGTCAGGTGTGGGGGCGTGTAGAACGATTGCGGCTGATGCTAACGACTGATTGAACCCACCAACTGCGTGATGATGGCTACGCAATTGTCTGATAGGTGTTCGTCGTGCAACTTATTACATACTCTTCGCTTTCGTTATTAATTTTTATTTCCTACTATATAAAGCGTTGTTTTATTTTTATCATGGCCATCGTATTTACTGGGTGTCGTGTCTGGCCGAGCAATGGAGTATCCAGAATTAAACCCGGCAATAAAGTTCATTATTTGAACGGTATATCAGAGGTTATTATGTCAACGGTGAATAAAAAAGTTAAAAAAGCGGTCATCCCCGTCGCAGGGCTAGGGACACGGATGCTGCCGGCAACAAAAGCGATTCCAAAAGAAATGTTGCCGCTGGTTGATAAGCCGCTCATTCAATACGTCGTCAATGAGTTTATTGCGGCGGGCTTGAACGAAATTATTTTAGTTACACACTCGTCTAAAAATTCTATTGAAAACCACTTT
This sequence comes from Candidatus Malihini olakiniferum, assembly GCA_051305815.1. Lineage (GTDB taxonomy): Bacteria > Pseudomonadota > Gammaproteobacteria > Enterobacterales > Enterobacteriaceae > Symbiopectobacterium > Symbiopectobacterium olakiniferum_B. The sequence continues at coordinate 4,261 of JBPPLV010000023.1, read as the reverse complement.
GATACCAGTTTTGAGCTGGAAGCAATGTTGGAAAAATGTGTTAATCGTCAGTTGTTGGAAGAAGTTCAATCTATTTGTCCTAAAAAAGTTACCATCATGCAAGTGCGCCAGGGGCTGGCAAAAGGATTAGGTCACGCTGTAATGTGCGCGCATCCTTTGGTGGGTGATGAACCCGTAGCCGTTATTTTGCCCGATGTTATCATTGATGAGTTTGCCTCCAATCTGAAGAAAGACAACCTGAGTGAAATGCTGGCTCGTTTTTCTGAAACCGGCCACAGCCAAATTATGGTTGAACCGGTTGAAGAGGTCAGTAGCTATGGTGTAGTGGATTGCAAGGGGCAGAAATTGCTGCCAGGTGATAGTGCACCGATGGTGGGTGTAGTAGAAAAACCCAAAGCCTCTGAAGCACCTTCAAATTTGGCGATTGTTGGACGTTATGTTCTTTCGGCAGATATTTGGTTTCTGTTAGAAAAAAACCCCCGGGGTGCGGGTAATGAAATCCAGCTGACGGATGCCATTGCCATGTTGATGGAAAAAGAAACAGTTGAAGCCTATCATTTGAAAGGGGTAAGCCACGACTGCGGAAACAAATTAGGTTACATGTGTGCATTTGTGGAATACGGCCTACGTCACAATGCGCTGGGTAATGATTTCGCTAACTGGCTTAACGAAACGGTTAATGACAGTGATGTGAAGTAATCTAGTTTTGCTGGCGCTTTGCCTATTGGTAAGCAAAGCGTCATAAAAAAGAATATAAAAAACCCCTATTAAACGGAGGTTTTTGCTATAATAAGCGTAATAATTACGGCAGGGAATTACAGTAGAAAATCGTCCAGAGATTTACCTTGCTCTTCAATTGCCTTTTTAATCACGACAGGAGTACGCCCCTGGCCAGTCCAGGTTCTTGCGTCACCGTTTTCATCGGTATATTGGTATTTGGCTGGGCGCACTGCACGTTTGCTTTTACCTGGCGTTTTTGCTGCACCTAAAGATTGTAGCAGTTCATTCGGATCGATGCCATCAGCAATCAGCATATCGCGATATTGCTGTAATTTACGCGTGCGTTCTTCGATTTCCGCTTGCGCCTGATTTTCTTCGTCGCGGCGTTCATTGACGATGACTTCCAGTTTTTCCAGCATTTCTTCCAAAGTATCCAGACTACATTCTCTCGCTTGGGCGCGTAGAGTACGGATGTTGTTTAGAACCTTTAGTGCTTCGCTCATTGTAATAATCTCAAATAATATTATTGGTGGCGTATGTAAGGTGATAATAGATGGCTATTTTATTTTCTGCAATAGTCAAATTTGTAAGATTGTTAAAAAATGGCGTTTTTAAAACCTATATTACGTTGCAGCTGATAATAATAAAACCACTTTGTTAACGGATGAAATACATTTCACTTATCTATTACCAGCAATCATGGTTCAGCGACTGACGTCGATGCTCTCTTGTTGCGATATCAGCGTTGTTTATAACCGGGAAGAGTTTCAGTGTTTTCTCGTTATCTGCGTCCATTAACACAAATCCAGTTATGCGTTCTTTTACTTGAAAGAAGGTGGTCTAGGGTTTGCCTGAGGCGATATCATACAATGCTAATTATTTACGCTAAATATCGATCATAGCGTTAATGTTTGCGCGGAGTATAGGATTTGTCGCAATTACCCAATCCATATATATACCCATCAGGTTTAGCATTGCTTCACACATTGTGCGTTACTTTAATCGAAACAGCATCATGGCCACAGGGATGTATCGCCATGTGCTGTCATGTCTCTTACTTTATAAAATGTTACAATGCGCCACCGCGCGCTAAGCGGGTCATGCTCTCTTTTTGGGTTATATATATGGCGCAACTTTATTTTTATTACTCAGCAATGAATGCGGGAAAGTCTACCGCATTATTACAGTCTTCTTATAACTACCAGGAGCGGGGCATGAGAACGCTAATCTTCACGGCAGAAATAGACAACCGAGATAGTATCAGCCGGGTTAGCTCGCGTATTGGACTTTCCGCCCCAGCCTTGGTGTTTAATTCACAAACCGATTTGTTTGCCGTGTCGGTTAATGAGCAACACGATCGACCCGTGCACTGTATATTAATCGACGAATGCCAGTTTTTAACGCGTGAACAGGTGAGTCAGCTTTCAGACGTTGTCGATGAATTGGATATTCCCGTGCTGTGCTATGGTTTACGTACTGATTTTAAAGGAGAATTATTTTACGGCAGCCAATATTTGCTTGCCTGGGCAGATAAGCTGATTGAATTGAAGACCGTTTGTTTCTGCGGCCGTAAGGCGAATCGGGTTCTGCGACTCGATGCAGAAGGAAACCCTCTACGTGAAGGCGCTCAGGTGGTTATCGGCAGCAACGAGCGTTATGTATCGGTGTGCCGTAAACACTATAAAAGCACGTTAGGACTTATGCGTGCGTGATAATAGCCTTAGATCGCACATAAAAAATCCCCAGCGATGCAGTACTACGCTGGAGATGTAACTCCGCCGTAAGGCGGTCTTTTTGCCTTTCTTCTCCGCTTTAGTGGAGACTTTTTCTTCTTTAACACTTTCAGTTAAAGGACGTCCGTAGTAAGTATCCAGCATGATCTTTTTCAGCTCAGAGAGCAGTGGGTAGTATGGGTTAGTCCCAGCACACTGATCGTCAAAGGCATCTTCAGACAGTTTGTCTACTTTCGCTAGGAAATCGGCTTCCTGAACGCCTGCTTCGCGAATTGAATTTGGAATATCGAGCTCAGTTTTGATTTCATCTAACCAAGTTAATAGATTCTTAATCTTCATAGCAGGGGCATTGGCCAAACTGTGCGGAATATAGAACTCTGAACCCAGTTTGTGCGCCATGGAGTGATAAGCACCAAGGAAGGTATTTGCAAAGGCGATACCGGCGATCGTCGCGACGTTATGAACGCACTCAAAGGCTATTCGGGTTTTTTGCACCATCACGATAGCTGGCCGGTAAATTGTCTTTGAGCAGTTTCAGTGCTTGTAACGCTTTTCCGTCGGAATATTCGTTGGCCAACACCGAGACGTAAGTTTCAAGAGAGTGAGTAACCGCATCCAGGCTGCCAAAGACATACAGAGATCTTGGCATGTTCATTACCAGATTTGCATCGACGATAGCCATATCCGGCAGAGCGTAGTCAGCCAGCGGGTATTTTTACCCTGTGGTGCCATCAGTAGCGACGGCGAACAGCGTTACTTTAGAGCCGGTACCGGAGGTGGTAGTGACAGCAATCATCTTCGCTTTCACACCCATTTTCGGGAATTTTTAGATATGCTTACGGATGTTCATAAAGCGCAGGGCCAACTCTTCAAGATGCGTATCCGGGTGTTAGTGCATCACCCACATGATTTTTGCTTCATCCATCGGTGAACCACCACCGATGGGCGATGATCATGTCAGGTTTGAAAGCTCGCACCTATTCTGCGCCTTTACGCACGATTCTTAACGTCGGATCCGCTTCTACCTCAAAGAAGATATCCGTTTCCATACCGTGCTGTTTCAGCACAGAAAAGATCTGATCCATATAGCCGTTATTGAAAAAGAAACGGTCAGTGACGATAAACGCACGTTTATGGCCACCTCGGCCACTTCTTTCAGTGCGATGGATAGGGAACAGCGACGGAAATAGATGGATTTCGGAAGTTTATGCCACAACATATTTTTAGCTCGCTTGGCTACCGTTTTCTTGTTGATAAGATGTTTGGGTCCTATGTTTTCTGAAATGGAGTTACCGCCCCTTGAGCCGCAACTTAAGGTCAACGAAGGTGTCAGCTTAAAGTTATACAGATCGCCGATACCGCCTTGTAATGCAGGCGTATTGATTAAGATACGCGCGGTCTTCATCATGGCACCGAAAAGATTAACACGCTCCGGTTTGGTTATCCTGATCGGTATAAAGACATGAGGTGTGACGGATGCCCCATGGCGACCAGTTTCTCTGCTTTGAGTGCGAAAGTTTCTTCTCTAGATCCACATAAAATAGAAGGTGTTCTAGAATTCAACGTATCGCGCGATCTACTGGAAGGGCTGATGATTATGACCCCAATGGCAAGAATATTCCTGGTGTCGCTGAACGTTGGGAGAACAAGGCATTCCGCGTTTGGACCTTTCATTTGAGGAAAAATGCGGGCTGGTCAAATGGTGATCCTGTCACTGCGTAGGATTTTATTTACAGTTGGCAACGACTAGCTGATCCGAAGATCGCATCACCTTATGCCAGCTATCTGCAATACGGGTATATCGTTAA
>JBPPLV010000014.1:0-43708 GCA_051305815.1 Candidatus Malihini olakiniferum | reverse complement strand
GCGGAACAGCGGAACAGCGGAACAGCGGAACAGCGGAACAGCGGAACAGCGGAACAGCGGAACAGCGGAACAGCGGAACAGCGGAACAGCGGAACAGTAAGGTTAAGCTAACTACGGCTGGCTACAAGCGCGCTATACCTTCTTCTTTGGACATTATTTCTATCCTGAACTGTTAGGTTTTGCCTCGCTGCGCGTTCTGAACCAGGAAGTTCTCAAGCCAGGCTCAACTTTTCAGCCACGCACCTACCCGCAGGTCGATATTTTAAATATTCTTTTGCAAGGTGAAGCGGAATATCGTGACAGCAACGGCGGGCATATCCGCGCAAAAGCGGTTGACGTCCTGTTATTAGTTGCACAGCCAGCGTAAGCTACAGCGAGCACAGCATCAATGATGAAACACCGTTAACGCGTTTATAACTGTAGTTCAATGCCTACCCTTCACGGGAGAATAGTGCGTTGCAATGAATCACCCTATGCGATTCACCGGTTAAGCTGCTCACCTCTCTAGAAGGTGAGAACGGCAGTCTGCAACTTCGCCAGCAGGTTTGGATACACCATCTGCAGTTGGACGAGGGTGAACAACACGCCTTTACGCTCAACGGAAACCGAGCTTATTTTCAGGTGATTCACGGCGCTATGGAAGCAACGACGCCACAAGAAAAAACAACAATATTACAATGTGGAGATGACGCATTCATTCAGCAAGAAAAAATAGCTGGCTATCAGAGAGCCAAAGCCCACTGCGCGCACTGCTTATCGATCTAGTCCGCCTGATACACTTTCTCGAAGCTAATGATGGATTATCACATCGCGACCTGCGCCTTAAATGATAAGATGGAAGCTGTGTTCATCATCATGCAGTAGAATCACGCCAACGGATTCAAGCGACCAAGATAAACGCCTTGCTCAGGCGAAAAGAATTTGCCAGCAGCGCAATGTGCGCCTTACGCCAAAGCGACTCGAAGTGCTTCGGCGATGGCACAGCAACACGGTGCTATCAGTACTTACGATCTATTGGATCTGCTACGTGCCTTAGAGCCGCAAGCAAAACCTCCTACCGTATATCGCGCACTCAACTTTCTGTTGGAGCAAGGATTTATTCATCGCGTCGAATCCACTAACAGTTATGTCAATGTGTCACCACATTGAAGAGTATAGCCATACTTCAGCGCTGTTCATTTGCGATCGTTGCGGACAATTGCGGAACGTCAGACTGAAGATATTGAGGCGATTCTTCAGCAGTTGGCTCAAAGCGCCAACTTCACGCTTCGATACAGCGTGGTTGAGGCGCATGGCCTGTGCGAAGCCTGCCAGGAAGTGGCAGATTACCATGAAAATGGGCACTGTCAGCATTACCACTCTGTACCCATCACAAGAATGTCAAACCTGGCCGTTGATCTAACGGCCAGAAAAGTTACAGGCAAGGTTTTCACCGCATAGAAACTCCCGTAGGCTAGAAGCACTTAGCTCCACTTACCGTTACGGATAACGCCAACGGCTAGCCCTTCAATGGTGAAACTATGCTCACGCAAATCAACCACAATCGACGAAAAAGCGTCATTTTCGGCCAGAGGTTGTACATTTTTTCCTTTTCTTTTCAATCGTTTAACTGTGAATTTATCTTCAATGCGCGCCACGATAACCTGGCCGTTATGCACCTCTTGGGTCTTATGTACCGCAAGCAAATCACCGTCTAATATGCCGATATCTTTCATCGACATACCGCTAACACGCAGCAAAAAGTCTGCATGCGGTTTAAACATGGCTGGATCGACCTGATAGTGGCACTCAATGTGCTCTTCCGCCAGTAAAGGTTCACCTGCAGCAACGCAGCCAATCAGCGGCAGGCCAACATTTTCTTCTTCCATCAGTAGACGGATCCCGCGTGATGCGCCAGAAACGATTCCAATTACACCTTTACGTGCCAGGGCCTTCAGATGCTCTTCCGCCGCGTTAGGTGAGCGAAATCCCAGTTGCTGGGCGATCTCAGCACGCGTTGGCGGCATGCCGATATGCGCAATATGATCGCGGATCAGATCATAGACCTGCTGCTGTCTGGTAGTTAATGCCTTCATCCCGCCCCTTGGTTGTTTGTACATTTTACTTGTAAGTATATACGGGTCATTGCGGTTTGGGAATCAAAGAGAGGCACATACCTACTTTTTTATAACCTTCCCCACTAAATCATCCCAGTACGAGGGGCCACAAGATGCTTACCCAGACAATAGCCATAAAAAACGCTATAGACTCAACATCCTTCACACGCCCTTACAGATCGTGATAATCCGTCTCCACTGATCCACAACCGCCTCAATCGTGCTGTTGAGCGTTCCATCAGCAAAACCAAGCCGATCAGCATCAGCCGCTCTAGCAATGACACTGGCAACCAACATGCCGAAAGCACTGCCCAAACAGCAGCATAAGCTCTTACCGGAATGCGACTTCATGCTGCCATGCCTGTTTCAGCCCTTTAAGGAAATACCCGATTACTTTAATAATTCGGATTACCCCGGTAGCCTTGTTCATATTTTATCATCTATTTATCAGAGATTTTTTGCAATTTTCCAGTAACGACGTTGTCTCACACCACAGATCTCCCGTGTACTTTCTGGTATCCTTGCGGCGCATTGCTACTCAAGAGGCTTCTGGTTATTATGTCCAGCTGGCGTAAAATTTACTATAAATTACTGAATTTCCTACTTAAATTGTTAGTGAAAAGCAAGATAATTCCTAACGATCCGGTAGCGGAGTTAGGGCTAGATCCTTCTCGCCCCATTCTTTATGTGCTGCCCTATAATTCAAAGGCGGATTTACTGACGCTGCGCGCAAAATGCCAAGCGCTGGAACTACCCGATCCGCTGGAACTTACAGAAATTGACGGCGTGTCGCTGCCCAGTCATGTGTTTATTAACGATGGCCCGCGCGTATTTCGCTATTACACACCGAAGCAAGAATCCTTCAAACTTTTCCACGATTATCTGGACCTGCACCGCAACAATCCCTATCTCGATGTGCAGATGGTGCCAGTTTCTGTCATGTTTGGCCGCTCTCCTGGCCGTGAAGGAGAGCACGGAGCCACGCTGCGTTTACTCAACGGAATTGAGAAATTCTTTGCCGTTATATGGCTCGGATGTGACAGCTTTGTACGTTTCTCCAGCATCGTGTCACTGCGCCATATGGCAACTGAACACGGCACTGATAAAACCATAGCGCACAAACTGGCCCGCGTCGCCCGCATGCACTTCGCACGCCAACGCCTCGCGGCCGTTGGCCCGCGTTTACCGATACGCCAGGAGTTATTCCATAAGCTGCTAGACTCTAAGGCAATTAAGAAAGCCGTTGAAGATGAGGCTCGCAGTAAGAAAATCTCCCACGAAAAGGCGCAGCAAAACGCCATCGCACTAATGGAAGAGATTGCCACTGACTTCTCCTATGAGGCTGTCCGGCTGTCCGATCGTATTTTGAGTTGGACCTGGAACCGGCTTTATCAAGGTATCAACGTGCATAATGCCGAGCGGGTACGCCAATTAGCTCAGGACGGCCATGGCCTGGTGTACGTACCTTGCCACCGCAGTCACATGGATTATCTGCTGCTCTCCTATGTGCTGTATCATCAAGGTCTGGTTCCCCCTCATATAGCGGCAGGTATCAACTTGAACTTCTGGCCAGCTGGCCCGATTTTCCGCCGCCTTGGCGCTTTCTTTATTCGCCGTACCTTTAAAGGTAATAAGCTCTATTCCACCATTTTCCGAGAATATCTCGGTGAGCTGTTTTCCCGTGGCTACTCCGTTGAGTACTTTATGGAGGGTGGGCGCTCCCGTACGGGTCGTATGCTGGAGCCCAAAACTGGTACGCTCACCATGACTCTTCAGGCGATGCTGCGTGGCGGTACACGCCCCATCACGCTGGTGCCTATTTATATAGGCTATGAGCATGTGATGGAGGTGGGTACCTATACGAAAGAACTGCGCGGTGCCACTAAAGAAAAAGAGGGATTCATGCAAATGGTACGCGGATTGCGTAAACTGCGCAATCTGGGACAAGGCTATGTGAATTTCGGCGAACCCTTATCGCTAACGCCTTACCTTAACCAGTATGTTCCGCAGTGGCGTGATGCCATCGATCCCATTGAAGCGCAGCGGCCTACATGGCTAACGCCTACCGTGCAGGATATTGCGGATATCATTATGGTGCGCATCAACAATGCCGCGGCAGCAAACTCCATGAACCTTTGCTCTACTGCCTTGCTCGCGTCACGTCAACGCGCACTGACGCGTGAACAGATGCATGAGCAACTGGACTGCTATTTGCAGTTGCTGCGCAATGTACCTTACAGCAAAGATGTCACAGCACCGAAAAAAACGGCGCAGGAGTTGCTGGAACACGCGTTGACAATGAATAAATTCGAAGTAGAGCAGGATAATATTGGCGACATCATCATTCTGCCGCGCGAGCAGGCCGTCTTGATGACCTATTACAGCAATAACATCCAGCATTTGTTGGTATTGCCTTCGATGATCACCAGTATTGTCATGCACCGCAGACGAATCACTGCGGATGAGTTAACGCGTCAGATGCTATTAATCTATCCATTAATTCAAGCTGAACTGTTCCTGCGGTTCAGTAAAGAAGCGCTGCCTGCAGTCATTGAAACACTAACAGCAGAGCTGGTGCGTCAGGGGTTGATTCTCATCAATCAAGATACGCTGGTGCTAAACCCGACGCGTATTCGGACTCTCCAGTTATTAGCTGCGGGTGTACGAGAAACCTTGCAACGCTACGCCATGACGCTGTCATTACTGGAGGCTAACACAGAGATAAACCGTGGCAAGCTGGAAAAAGAGAGTCGTAATATAGCCCAGCGCTTGTCTGTGCTGCACGGCATCAATGCGCCGGAGTTCTTAGATAGGGCCGTGTTCTCAACGCTAGTAGCAACGCTGCGTCAGGAAGGATATATCAGCGATAGCAGCAGCGTGGATAAGCGCAATACACTGGAACTCTATCAGATTCTGAGCGATTTGATCACACCGGAAGTCCGGTTGACGATTGAAAGTGCTAGCACTCCCGCCAGCGCAGAACCAGAAGAGGTAAAACAGGAAGTGGCGGAAGAGTAATTTCGCGTGATAGAAAGGTATCTTGCAGCTTAACTCCCCGCATCACACGCGATGTGTGATGCGGGGAGAATTTCATAGCCCCAGAACAATTCCTGCGAACAGCACCATACCCACATAATTATTGTTAAGGAAAGCCCGGAAGCAAGCGTCACGCTCGCGCCCTGATGTCAGCCATTGCTGATAACCAAACAGACCGGCCGCCATCAACACGGTAATGTAAAATACCGCACTCAGCTTCATCTGCATGCCCAGCATCACCATCAACGCCAACATACTTGCCTGTAGCAGGCCAATGATCAAGATATCAAAGCGCCCGAACAGAATTGCAGTCGATTTAATACCGATCTTAAGGTCGTCATCAAGATCGACCATGGCATATTGCGTATCATATGCGACGGTCCAGAAAATGTAGGCCAAAAACATAATCCATGCGCTCCCAGGCAGGGATTCACTCACAGCGGCATACGCCATGGGGATGGACCAACCAAACGCTACACCCAACACAAACTGGGGCAAGTGACTGACACGCTTCATAAAGGGATAAATCCAAGCCAACGCCAGCGCTGCTATGGAGAGCCAAATGGTCATGTGGTTCAACGTCAGCACCAAGGCAAATGCTATCAGAACCAGAACAACAAACAGCACTTTTGCCGATTGTTCGCTCAACAGGCCGCTGGGTAACGGACGATATGCGGTACGCTTTACATAACCATCGAAATGACGGTCGGTGTAATCATTGATCACACACCCTGCCGCGCGCATCAAAAATACACCGGCTACAAACACCAACAGCGTCCACGGTTGCGGCACTCCGCCCCCCGCCAACCATAATGCCCAGAGGGTTGGCCAGAGCAATAGCAGGGAACCTATCGGCTTATCAATACGCATTAACCGACAGTAAGCACCCCATTTTCGCACTGTCATACTTCTTTCCAACGTCATTTCTCCTTAATAGTTACTCTCATCAACACCTGGGAAGCGATACGCAGGAGACGAAGGTAAAAACAATTCGGTCAATAGTATTGGCTGATTTGAAAACGTAATCTGGATAGCTGGGCCCACAGAGTCTCACAGCGTCTAATATGATTAAAATCGCGTTGCAGAGAATCCTGTTTGAATAAATAGCGCCCTAATGGTGTATCTCTCATCATGATCGGCGCCGATGCAGATATCTCAAGCACTGAAATGGAATCAAGTTTTTGGCGGCCAACCAAGGTTGCCCATCACCGTAGATTATCACCTCTCGCAACCAATAACGCTTACTGTCAGGCAACTCACACTTTTCATCACCCAGCATCTTGGCAGTAATATAATCATTATAGTACGGCACTACCGTCAATTAAGCGCAATGGTCGCGCTCCAGTCGCTGCGTCATCGAACCTGTCTCTTTCAGCCAGGCGTCTACAGGAGATGGCAATGCTACCCAGCGTTTCTTTTGGCCAATCAGTCGATGCAACCATTCTATGGTACGCAGCAGTGCTAGCGCTGCATCGGACATATCCCTACTCCAACGATGGCTGTTAATGCATGGCGATGGTTATCGATAACGTGCTGGTATGCCGTACTTTCATCGCTCACGGCAGTGGTGACAGTTTTGTGCATCGGATGTGGTGAATCACGTAATGCGGTACCTATTTGTAGCGCAGAAACCTATCGCCTTAACACGACAAGCCACCGGTGCGGCGCAGTATGCTAACATTTTTTAATCTTTGAAAGCGTATTGGCAAAATTAGATCGCCGTTCTGTCATAAAAAAGACAAAATCCAAGCATAAAAAACACTATCTGTCAGCGCGACCAGATAGTGTTTATTTTTTGCATAAAAGCGTGTTAATGCTGTCAATCCAGGCATTAGCACACAACGCTAATGTCTGGCGTTGTTTACATCATGCCACCCATACCACCACCAGCAGCACCTAAGTCCGCTTTATCTTCTTTCGGCAGCTCAGTCACCATACATTCGGTGGTGATCATCAGACTAGCAACAGACGCAGCATATTGCAGCGCAGAACGGGTTACTTTAGTCGGATCCAGGATACCTAGGTCGATCATATTGCCATAGGCTTCTGTTGCCGCGTTGTAACCGTAGTTACCTTCGCCTGCCTTCACGTTGTTAGCCACAACGGAAGGTTCTTCACCGGCGTTCTCAACGATTTGACGCAAAGGAGCTTCCATAGCGCGCAGCGCAACACGGATACCCACGTTCTGATCTTCGTTTTCAGCTTGCAGATCACGAATGGCATTGGCTACGCGAATTAACGCCACACCACCACCAGCAACCACGCCTTCTTCAACAGCAGCACGGGTCGCGTGCAGCGCATCTTCAACGCGTGCTTTCTTCTCTTTCATTTCAACTTCAGTTGCTGCACCAACCTTGATAACAGCAACACCGCCAGCCAGTTTAGCTACGCGCTCTTGCAGTTTTTCGCGATCGTAATCAGAGGTAGCATCTTCGATTTGCTGACGAATTTGACCAACGCGACCTTGGATAGTCTGTTCATCGCCAACACCATCAATGATGATGGTGGTGTCTTTGTTAATCACTACACGTTTTGCTTGACCCAGATCTTCCAGCGTGGCTTTTTCCAGCTCCAGACCGATCTCTTCAGAGATAACGGTACCGGCGGTCAGCGTTGCGATGTCTTGCAGCATTGCCTTACGACGATCGCCGAAGCCCGGTGCCTTCACGGCAGCAACTTTAAAGATACCACGCATGGTGTTAACAACCAGTGTCGCCAGCGCTTCACCTTCAACATCTTCTGCAATGATCAGCAGCGGTTTGCCTGCTTTAGCAACGGCTTCCAGTATCAGCAACATTTCGCGAATGTTGGAGATCTTTTTGTCAGCTAGCAGGATGAACGGGCTTTCCAGCTCAACAGAACCGGTTTCCGGTTTGTTGATGAAATACGGAGAGAGGTAACCGCGATCGAACTGCATCCCTTCCACAACGGCTAGTTCATCTTGCAAGCCGGAACCTTCTTCCACGGTTATAACGCCTTCTTTGCCCACTTTTTCCATGGCTTCAGCAATCAGTTTGCCCACGGTTTCATCGGAGTTGGCAGAGATAGTACCAACCTGAGCAATGGCTTTGTTGTCAGAGCAAAGTACGGAGAGTTTTTTCAGTTCTTCAACAGCGGCGATAACGGCTTTATCGATACCGCGTTTCAGATCCATCGGGTTCATACCCGCAGCAACGGCTTTCAGACCTTCATTCACGATAGATTGAGCCAGTAAGGTTGCTGTAGTGGTGCCATCGCCCGCTGCGTCGTTCGTTTTGGAGGCAACTTCTTTCACCATCTGGGCACCCATGTTTTCGAACTTGTCTTCCAATTCGATTTCACGCGCTACGGATACTCCATCTTTAGTGATGGTCGGCGCACCGAAGGATTTGTCTAGAATAACATTACGGCCTTTAGGGCCCAGGGTCACTTTTACTGCGTTAGCCAGAACATTCACGCCGCGGAGCATTTTTACGCGCGCGTCATTGCCGAATTTTACGTCTTTAGCTGCCATGGTATATTTCCCTTAAATTCTTTCAGTTCAGATGATTATGCTTCAACAATCGCTAGGATGTCGCTTTCAGACATGATCAAGACTTCTTCGTTGTCTATCTTCTCGGCCTTCACGCCATAACCATCATTGAAGATGACGATATCGCCAACTTTCACATCCAGCGGTTTCACGTCGCCGTTTTCTAGAATGCGGCCATGGCCGACTGCCAGTACTTCACCGCGGGTTGATTTGGCCGCAGCAGAACCGGTCAGAACGATACCGCCAGCAGATTTAGACTCGACTTCTTTACGCTTGACAACCACACGATCATGCAATGGACGAATTTTCATTGATAGCTCTCCTTTGAGGAAGTTTATATCAGTTTGGGATTAAAGCCGGGTACATATTCATACTTCATACCCGCCTTGTGCGTTTATAAATGGGGGCGATTCTCTTCCCTTCAAGAGAAAAAAATATATTTTTTTAAAAAAGTGGTGAAATGCTGATCAGAGACAATAAAAGATACTTAAAAAACAAATTTTTAGTGTCGAGTTCTTTAATCGGCATTGTACCGTCATCATTTATCTTGATCGTCTTTCTGCTCAATATTTCTGCGATCGTCATCTTTGCGGTAGTACTCACCGTCAAAGGTATTGCTATCAGGGACGGAGGACGCAGTACCAGACCCACGCCAAATATGCAGATGAGGCATCAATTTAACCGTTAACCGCTTTTGCAGCGGCGGCAGCAACAACAACAACCCAAGGAAGTCAGTGAAGAAACCGGGCAACAATAGCAGAAAACCAGTCAATACCAACGATACGCTTTTGACCATCTCCGCCGCCGGACTTTCTCCCGCCGCGATTTTCTGCTGCATTTGAATAAAGGTTTTCATGCCTTGATTACGCACCAGGGAAACGCCGATACAGGAGGTAAACACCACCAGCAGTAGTGTCACCGCAACGCCCAGCACTTCCGCAACGCGGATAAACAGCGAAATTTCGATGTAGGCAAAAAGAAAGAGTAGGAAAAGCGGTAACCAGCGCACTGGATTCTCCTTATTTATTTAAGTTTTTTTTGTTATATATGGAAAAAATTACTGGTAGACATTGTAATCGCAAGCTGCCGTCATCTGTTGTTCATCCTGTCATCATGAAGACATATCACCAGAGATCCAACATGAGCCGTTATAATTTATTCAAGTGGTAGCAATAGCGAGCATTTTCAACCTGCGGGCCTAAAATTTCATACCCTAATAATCACACGTATGACTATCACAATTTATTTGCTTTATTAATTACACATCTTTATTGAGTGATCGAAACTACGCTTTTAGGATTCTATACAATATATCATCACATCAGTGGAGGTAGTTATGGTCAATCGTTCTGTGACTGTTGCCTGTGATGATACATTTTGTGGTAACACCATCGTGCTAATAATCGGCGTTTATTAGCACGATTATTTGTTAACACCAACGTTGTTAGCAAAACGTGTTTTCATCAAAATTACAGAATTCAAGAGAAGACTTTCATGTAAGACAACATCCGTATTGAAGAAGACCTGTTAGGTAACAGTGAAGCTCACGCCGATACCTACTATGGTATCCATACCGTGTGGGCAATTGAGAATTTCTACATCAGAAACAACAAAATCAGAGACATTCCTGAGTTTATCCGTACCATGGTGATGGTTAAAAAGGCTGCCTCTCTGGCAAAACGTGAGTTGAAAACCATTCCGCGCCCGATTGCCGATACCATCATCCGTGCCTGTGATGAAGTATTGAATAACGACAAATGTATTGATCAGTCCCAGTCGATGTATATTCAAGGGGGCGCAGGCACCTCCGTTAACATGAACACTAATGAAGTGCTGACCAACATTAGTCTGGAACTGATCGGCCATAAAAAAGTAGAGTATCGGTATCTTAACCTTAACGACCATCTGAATAAATGCCAGTCCACTAACGATGCCTATCCCACCGGCTTTCGTATTGTGGTGTACAACGCCATCCTGAAACTTGTCGAGGTCATCACACAGTTGGTGGAGGGTTTTAAGCGCAAGGCCAAAGAATTTGAAACCATCCTGAAGATGGGGCTTACCCAGTTGCAGGACGCGGTGCCAATGACGCTGGGCCAGGAGTTCCACGCCTTCTATGTGCTGCTAAATGAAGAGAACAAAAAACCTACTGTGCACTGGCGAATTACTGCTGGAAGTGAATCTGGGCGCAACCGCTATCGCGATACGGTTGAAAATACTGGAATGTTAGCAACAATTAGCCGTTCAGCTTTTGGCAGAAGTGCGCGGGTCTCCTCTGCGTGCCAGCCGAAGATTTGATCGAAGCCACCTCCGACTGCGATGCGTATGTGATGGTGCATGACACGCTGAAACGTCTGGCCGTGAAGATGTCGAAGATGTGTAATAACCTACGCTTGCTCTCTTCCGGCCCTCGCGCAGGCCTGAATGAAATCAACCTGCCAGAATTGCAGGCGGGCTCTTCCATCATGCCCGCCAAGGTGAACTCAGTAGTACTAGAAGTGGTGAATCAGGTGTGTTTCAAGGTGATTGGTAACGATATCTGCGTCACTATGGCCTCTAAAGCGAGCCAGTTGCAACTCAACGTGATGGAACCCCGGTGATGATCGGCCAGGCGATGTTTGAGTCGATCCATATCCTCAATAACGCCTGTTACAACCTGTTGGAAAAATGTGTTAACAGCATTACAGCAAACAAAGACGTGATTGAAGCTTACGTTTTCAACTCTATCGGCATTATCACTTACCTTAATCCGTTTATCAGCCACCACAATGGCGATATTGTCGGCAAGATTTGTGCTGAAACCGGTAAGAGCGTGCGTGAAGTGGTGCTGGAGCGCGGCCTGCTAACCGAAAGTGAACTGGATGATATTTTCTCGGTGTAAAACCTGATGCACCCAGCCTATAAGGCCAAACGTTACACGGATGACAACGACGCTTCTTAAGCGTCTTATCGGTCAACGCAGCGAGCACCGTTACATGGCACGCTAAAGTTACCCCTGACCCTAACAGGCACGTCGGCATTTTTCGGGCGTGCCTTTTTAATGGTCTCTAGTTTGCCCACAACCATAAGAATTTCTTATCTAATAAAAGGAACAAGGTATGTTTGCCTTTGAGTTGATTATCGTTCTTTGGCTATTTATCTCGAAGCACGATTAGGCGGGATCGGGATTGGTTTCGCTGGCGGTCTCGGTGTTCTGGTACTGACACTGGTGTTTCAAATCAAGCCCGTTGCCATTCCCTTTAACGTGATTCAAATCATCATGGCGGTGATTGTCGCTATTGGTGCCATACAGGTCGCCGGAGGAATGGATTACCTGGTAAGTCTGGCGGAGAAACTTCTGCGTCGTCAGCCTAAATACGTCATCTTTTTGGCCCCAGTAGTCACATATTTTATGACGCTGTTGGCGGGTACGGGACATACGGCATTCTCAACGCTGCCAGTGATTTCGGAAGTGGCTAAAGAACAGGGAATTCGTCTTTCCTGTCCGTTATCGATCGCCGTTGTAGCATCGAAAATCGCCATCACCACCTCACCGATTTCTGCCGCAGTGGTTTTCCTTGCCAGTATTCTCGAAATAAAAGGCATTAGCTATCTGCTCCTGCTCGGCATCTGTATACCCACGACGTTATGTGTCGTGTTACTTACCGCCGTCGTCACCAACTTTTTGGGCAAGGAGCTGAAAGACGATAAGATTTATCAGGCACGGCTGGCAAAAGGGAAAACTGTGCTGCGCGGTATAATCAAGCTGGAAATAAAACCTGGAGCCAAGCGCTCCGTGTTACTGTTTTTGATTGGTATTGTCGTGATGCTTTATGCCACTGCCATCAGTGATACCGTCGGGCTCATTGCTAAACCGGTACTACCACGTAACGAAGCCATCGTAGTTTTTATGCTGACTTTTGCACCTTGATATGCATTACCTATAAACTGGATACGGCAAAAATACTCTCTGCCAGCACCTTCAAATCCGGTATGAGTACCTGTATCCGCGTAATGAACATTTCCTGGTTAGGCGATACTTTCGTAAAAAGCACACATCATTGAAATTTAAGGCACAGCAGGGGCATTACTGCAGAACTATCCGTGGATGCTGGCGGTGGTGCTGTTTTTTTTGCTTTTACCCTACTCTACTCATAAGCCGCGACAGCTAAGGCGCTGATGCCCGCTACGTTGTTGCTGGGAGTCACGCGGGTTACCCCGCCGTTGCATCTTTTTCTGCTGTCTCGGCACTATTCGTGTTACCGACCTATCCTATGTTGCTCTCCGCCGTGGAAATGGATGATACCGGCTCAACCCGCATAGGCAAATACGTCTTCAATCATGCGTTCCTAGTGCCCGGCGTTCTTGCTATTGCGCTCTTGGTCACTTTTAGATTCTTTTTAGGGAATCTAGTGATTTAACGCTTCGGCAGCATTCACTCCGAGCGGTACTTTGCACCAAAAATGCGCTGTTGCAACGTCTGAAACAACGACACCCTTATCAAACACCGGAACTGTTGGTCGTTCCGATCACGGATGGCGATAAAGAATACCTGACATGGCTAACGCATCCTTACGCTGATCCTGCTGTTAAGCACGCTGATCTGTCCTCACATCGCGGGGGTGTCACTGTTTACGCCTTCATTAACCGGTGCAAAACAGCCGATTCCTGACAGTGAATCGCGCATTTGCTTTTGATTTTCAGCAGCAGCAAGAAACGCTAACGCTACGCTGGCAAATCCATCCTGGTTATTACCTCTATCGTGATAAAATCCATCCGGCCCCCGGCCACAGGCAATATTGGTGACATGTCCTTACCCGCTTGGCCTGCCGCACAAGGACAGCTTTTTCGGTGAAGTCGCGATCTTTCGCGATAACTTGACGATCACCGTTCCAATTACACAAGCCGATGCAGGTATGACGGTACGAGTCACTTACCAAGGTTGTGCTGATGCTGGCTTCTGCTACCCGTCGGAAACGCGGGAAATTCCCTTAAGCAAATGACGGCTGGCAATACGGCGCTCCCCGTGGATGCAACACCACCCGTCACGCAACTCAAGCACCGCTGCCATTTTCTCTGCTTTGGGCGCTGTTGATCGGCATCGGTGTCGCCTTCACACCCTGCGTACTCCCGATGTACTCACTGATTTCAGGTCTGATTCTTGGCCGGGAACAGCAGTTGTTAGCACGCAACACCCTGCTGCTCGCCTTCACTTATGTCCAAGGCATGGCACTGACTTATACTCCGCTCGGTATTATCGTTGCAGCAGCAGGGTTACGTTTTCAGGCTGCATTGCAGCACTCGGCTGTGTTGATTGGCTTATCACTGTTGTTTATTGCTCTGGCGCTGTCGATATTTGACCTCTATAACATATAGATACCATCGGCCCTCTAAACGTGTCTGGCACAATGGAGCAACCGGCAGCAGGGTGGCTCTCTTGGCGGTGTTTTTGTATGGGGCACTGGCTGGGCTTATTTGTTCGCCTTGCACGACAGCCCCACTCAGCGCCATCCTGCTCTATATTGTGCAAATCGGTAATAGCGTGGCCGGCGGTACCATCCTTTATCTCTATGCGCTCGGTATTAAGGTTGCCGCTCATCGCTGTTACCCTGTTCGGTAATCGCCTTTTACCCAGCAGCGGTCCTTGGATGGAGCACATCAAAACGGCCTTTGAGTTTGTTATTCTGGCCTTACCGGTTTTTCTACTGGAGCGCGTTGTGAGCGATATCTGGGGAGAGCGTTTGTGGAGTTTTCTGGCAATAGCTTTTCTCGCCCGGCTGTTGGTAGTGAGCACACGCAGCCAGTGGCGCGACATTCGTATCATAATAACTGCTACTTTTCATCGATGCCTTATAGCGGCCCGCTCGGCCGTTGCAAGAGTGCATGAATGTCGACGCATTTCGGGCTCATTTGCAAAAACTGGCGAAATAGGCCACTACAATGATGGCAGCCCAGTCTGAATCAAGGGGAATATTATGCAACTACAGCGAGACAAGGTACTTGAAAACGCGCTGATCTTACTGGAAAAAAGGTATTTCCGCCTTGACGTTAGATACATTTGCTGAACAACATAACATCACCGCCGAGGCCATGACCACATTCTGACCAAACCGTGAAGCACTCATTTATGGCTACTTGCGGCACCATAGTCAACAAGTTAACACTTGGCGGCGCTAAGTGTTGCTGGATGAAACGCTCAGCATTGAGGAGAAGCTGCTGGTGCGCTACCAGGTATTACATGAGGTATTGCTGAATCATCGCTACCCTGGCTGCCTGTTTATTTTGCAGCATACAATTTTTATCCTGATATCCATCACTCCATTCACTAAATTGCAGAACGTCAAAAACAGGCATCTCTTCAATACACGCGCGAGCTTTTAGTCCAACTAGAAACGAACGATCCAGAAATGGTCACCCAGCAAATGGAACTTATCCTTGAAGGTTGCCTAAGTCGGTTAATAGTAAAGCATCAGGCAGATGACATTAAAATCCTCATCTGCCTGAAAAGCTACGTTTTCCCCGCTATTGACGCAATGAATATCATTCAGGTTGAAACCCGCCATCTCGCGCAGTTGGTTAAGGTAATTGACGATAAAGGCGTGCATGACGTCGCCGGGCGAGCGCGCCAGCATCTGACTAAAATCATACGCCATGCCGTGCAGCAGGGCGTAATCAAATACAGTCCAGCTTACGATTTGGATGGCGTCGTGACCTCGGTATTGACCCAACATCACCCCGCCCTGCTGCTGAAACACTTGCCTGACGTACTGGAGAAGATGGATAGCTATATAAGACTGAATCTGACCCGTCTGGCGCTGGAGCTGAATCTGCATGTTTTCCTGCACTCCAGTGAGTTACGTTTTACGCGTTGGGATGAATTCAACCTGAAAGCGCATATCTGGACCGTACCAGCCCAGCGTGAGGCCGTAAAATGCGTGAGATTCTCAGAGCGTGGCTTAAAGATAAAGGATGAACATCTGGTGCCACTGTCACGGCAGGCGGTCACCCCGCTGAAATAGGTTCAGGCTATTTCCGGCGAGTCAATATTCGTTTTTCCGGGCGCATATACGCTGAACAAGCCAATGCGTGAAAACACCTTCAAGAAGGCGTGCGCATGATTGGCTATAACATCAAAACCGAGGTGTGCGGGCGGCCACGGGCTTCAGGACAATGGACTGTAGCGCCCTGAACGAGTCCAGACGCTGGTCAAAGATGCCATTAAGGCAGGCATGAGCCACAAAGAGCGAACGGTGTACGGGCTGCCTATGTGCATAAGGCGGAGCATCTGGAAGCTAGAATTAAAATGATGCAATGGTGGTCAGATTATCTGAACGTAAACCGCGAGAGTTATGTCGCACCGTATATTATTTATAAGCAGAGTTGCTGAGGAGAAGATTGATTGCGGCTAACGCGCTGCGCTTGTTGCGCTCATGACGGGTTTTCTATCACATAGAAAGCCCGTCATGAGCTTTTTCATAAAATTATTCGAGCATTCTACAAAACGTTTCTTACGCGTTAAGATTTGCTACATCGACTAGCCCAAAATCACCGTTCAGTCTTTTGTTCAATACCGCGCGTCTGGAGTTCCTTACGCAGAACACGCTTTATCTACGTAGCCAATGTCTTATCGCTATCCTTATGGACTTGTTCTTCTAATTTGTGCACGAAACTCGTGGGACGGCCGAATTTGATATTGATCTGTTTTTTTATTTTTCACTTGACATTGTAATTATAAATTACATAGCACGATATATTTGTAGTTACATCGCAATTGTATGGTATTTTGCAACAGTAAAAAGCAAAGCGCAGCAGCGCTAGGAACACTAGTCGTGCTTCTGACCACAACATTATGAAAACTAATACTATAGCTGACACCGATAGTAACACGGGCTCGTCTTATTAATCACTGCCGGATTATAAGAACCGTTATTCCGCCATGAGTGCCGCGCTGGCTCATTTGAATTTTTTAGATATAGACGAAGACGAACTCTCGCTGGTTACTGAGTATTTCGCCGAAATACAGGCCGGAATTTGCCATTGTCTGAATTTCATTGGCGATGCACTGAATTACCTTTGCCGATAACGACGTGTGCGAATCGACGCCAGAAAGCTTGTCCCAGTTGGAGCATAAGCTAACCGCAATCAGTTCACTTATCCCTGTCCTTACCACTATGCACCAACGCGCACACTCACTCACCGCCATATAGCCATCTGAACATTACTAGCCTGATTAAAGCTCTGCCGTTGGGCCAAGGCTTTTTTTGTTTCCGTGGCTAAATAACAATAATTCTTCACATCCGATATTGAGTTATTTGCAGGCAACACATCCCTTTCCCGATAGCCTTATCTACTGGCTGATTTCGGCGGGGGGGGGACATGCCAACATTTTTTATTTTCGCAACGCTTACAGAGCTCAACATGCCATTCAGCCACGACGTAGGACGTAACGGGTTTAGGCTGGTGAATGCCTGCGCCCCGCAGGTCTTCACCCGTGGAGTGAGGCGAGGAAATGCCATTTCGCAGAAAAGGCTCATTTGCGTCGCCCGAACCTACCGGCGAGCGTTTTCTCCAGAGGAAACCAAGTAGGGGGGGCGAATAAATTTCGCCGTCGCAGCGAGCAAAAAGACGCGCCCATGCGTCGATTTATTTGGGGGCATCAGCCCGCATGAACTGGCGTACGCCGTTTTGTGCCGGACAATGTATTTTCCGGTGCATGACAGCAAAGCGGCTCATGTCATGAGGCGAAAGGATGAGGCGATCTCATGGGCCAAAAAACCGAGAAAAACAACCAGAGGAAGAGGATGAATGCTGATTTATAATTACCGTGAACGCCTGGCACATAGTCACGAAAAGATGCGAGTCTTAGTCACCTTTTTGAAAGAAGAAACCTACAGCGATTTTAAGGTGTTGATGCAGCTTTTTGATTTTAAAAACCACAAGCCGCTTTATCTGCTGCTGGCAAAAGCTATCAGCATGGGATTGATCCAAAAGCATGACGTCAGCACAAAGGCGATGAAAATACGCTGTGGGAGATCACCAGTGACGGGCTGGCTACCGTAGCCACATCCGATGATGACGTTTTTCCTGCACGCCTTAAACCTGCCAAAATCAATGGCTGGACGTTGGAGCATCATCTTGATAACCAGCTTGCCCGGCTCATTCTGGAGAAAGCAAGGTGCTTATGGGTGGCTTCACGGCGACCGCCCGGTATTTCACAGCCGTTATCAGGGCAAACATTGCCAGGATGGGGTGATAAAGCTCACGGATGGAAAGGTCATCGCGATTGAAACCGAACTCCGTTTAAAAACCAAAGCCCGACTACCAGTCGATTATCGCCGGCCATTTATTGGCACGCACTCAAAAGCACTGGATGTAAGTTTTCTACATCGTGCCAGACCCACAGAAAAAATGGGCTATTGAACTGTTGTTTAATAGCATCAAACACGTCATCGTGAATCATCAGCACATCTCGCTGGAAGCGCGGCGCTGTCATGTTTTTCGGGTTTATACGTTTGAGAATTTTAAGCAGTTAGAGTTAGGAAATTACGCTTAGGTAAATATTTTTATGCAAGCAGAAAGCATTCTCGTTGAGAATGCTACTATTACAGATATATAGATCTACTTAATCTAATATATATTTTTACATACCAAAATATTAGTATCCCACTTCAGCTTATTTATTGAAATAACCATGCTTCGTACACCATGTATCAGACTGGCCTCTATTGAGAGATGAATCTTGTCCTCACCTCATTATCTATATCTAAAACCGTGGATAATAACATCAAGAATTATTACTATATTTGCAAATCATGAATACCACATAATCATTTTAAATAACCTGAGACATCATAAAAGCCGATCACGACTCATATAAAAATTTCATTTCCATTTAAAAAAATTTCAATAAAATTTCCTCTTCCTTGAATTACCTTTTCTTTTATTTACTTTAAAAATTTCATTTATTATATAGCCCTTATTTTGATGCGTATACTTCATGGGCATATTTACTATAAGTGTCTTTTCATCCACAGACTCCTTTCTTTGAATTTATTGCCCTAAAGATTTTGTCAGGAAATACATCAAATTCTTTTTTTCAAATCATGCATTTTTTTTACTGGTAAATATCTTTCTGGTGTTACACTTTTTCTTATTGATAGATAAGAATGGTCGTTATCAGGCACAGCAGGTGTTATTTCTAATATAATAGAACATTTCTTATTGAATATTCTCGCGTCAAAATTATCTTTTTTGATACCCAAAGGCACCCCTTCTTCAACGTTGTATTTCCTTCATACTTACTCGAAAAAACCATCATCAGCATACATATACTCGTGATGCTCAGAATGATTAGTAATGCTCATATACTTATTAATTATTTTTTTAAATTCATATACTTTCATTACAGCACTGAATTTAGAAATGTCGAACGTCTCTTTACTATAAGATTGTTCTCTAGGTGAATGCGTAGGGTTTATATATATCATAAGTAAAAACCATATGACAATAGTAACTTGCTAAAAAAGGATGCATATGCTCTTTAAAATCATTATCAATGATAATTGAATAGAGTATAGGTCATCTTCTTCATTAACAATGAATAGTTCATAACATCATTTATTTTTTTAATAAAAGAGTTTATTTTTAGAAAAATATTTATTTCATTTACTGAAAAACTGTATATCCAATAAGAATTATTGTATATATGAGTATCCTTATACTACTGAAGATAAATATCAACATCAAAATCATCTTTCACTTTAAATAATATATCATTCATTTTTTGTTGAATATTTTATAGTCACTCCATCCTAAAATTGTATAAGGCACTCCTTAAGAAAAATTAACAAATGTATGTGATTGTGTCTTTTCTATCTCTTCAAAATATTTTATGTCAATACAATTGTAAATATTCCGAAAAAATAAAATTCGTTTTTCAATAGAACTAAAAAATACTTTGAAATTAAAAACTCCTCACCAAATTCCCCAACGTCACTATTAGCATCATCGGGTCTATTGGCGAAGGCTTAAACTCCACCCGCAGGTAAAATTCCCGAACCTCATCAGACAACGCATGCACAAGCATCCCGCGAATGCCTATAGTCTCAGCCACCTGAATTACCCGCAGCCCAGCATCCAAAACCAGCGCCAGGCTAATACCTTGACCATGCAATGATTTATCTACCGCCAACCGCTACAATACCACAACCGGGATCGGATTGGGCATATTACGGAGAAAGCGTCCCGGCGCAGAACTTGTTGCCACAGCACTAGAAGACAGCGAGTAATACTCAAGCACCTTAGCATAATCGCAGAAAACAAATGTGCGGGATACTCCCGTTAGCTGATTTTTCATCGCTCGCTGTTTCAGCTAGTTATCCATAGACTCCACGCCACAATAGAATGAGGATAGTACATGTTCAGCGCAGAGTGGCTCAGGAGTAGATATCATTTTTTCAATTCCCATAGTGCAGGCGTTTTCATGGTTTTACGCAGTGCGGAATTCGTTGCGGGAGCTTGATACAAGCGGGCGAGGAATTCCTGATAAGCGTCAGGATTTGCCATGATAAATACGCTGATCGATCAACACTTCCTCTACGGCAGCACGCGCAGCATTAAGAACAAAATCAGTACGTTTTTTCCCTCTGGCTTTCGCCGCACGATCAATAAGATCGCGTTCGGCGGGCTTGATACGTCAACTCAATGTTTCACGTTTGACAGAAACGCTATTCGTAACTGGCATGCTGTTATTTTCCAGCCTACTCTCTGGACATTAATCATACAACGAACGTAACGCTAATGTCATTACGGTTTATTGACATCATAGGGAATCAAACCGAAGGAACGAACCGGACATTTCTTTATCGTATGTGACCCATCATCCTAATATAAATATAAAAATACGGGTCAGTCTACGGGTCTTGACAATAGCTACGATTAAAATTTATGCTAAATTTCAATTTAATAGAAAGCTAAATAATCCCGAGTCCGTGTACCGCTTCTTCAGAAAAACCAGTCTTAGGCTGGGTTTTTGCTTTTCTGCTATCAAGTGCCTCCACTCACCACGTTTTGTCACTGCCGGTATGCCCTTCAATAAGGCCAACTCAGGCATATACAGTACAGCTCCCTTATTTTCCGAAAATCGCATATCTTGCTGTTTATCATAACAAACAAATAATCACAACTAAGAAATTTCAGAATAATCAGCAGACTTACGACATAGTTTTTTTCAAAAAATGAAAATACATCAAAAAATAATTGATACTTGAAAAGTAAACGCATGCTTTTCCGATTACATTATCATTTCCATTCAAATCACTTATTCAATCGGCAGAGGTGATGCTTGTTAATTTCAGAGAAAAAATATAAACTATCCGACTAAGTCGGCAATAATATTTTCCAAAGAATAAGAGAAAGATTAAACACGTTCCTAACAGCGCATTCTGATATATCGTACATTAGAAACACTGCTCTCAACTTTCAGCATAGTAATCAGCTAAATAAATTATATAAAATAATTATTTTTGATACATCCAAGGAGCTAAATGTTGATGTAAAGTTAGTTCCATTCGTGACAACTAACGTTTCAACCATAAATGCAAAAGATTATATTTATCTAGGCAGTTGTGAAACCTCATTTATCATAGATATGGAGGTAACTTTGGATAAGAATAGTTGTCTTCTCTTTATCAAGGGTCAGCGCAGAGGGCTTTTCTCTAGCATGTAAAACAAGCATATAAAAAATGAAATATTACTGTTACAGCGCTCACGACATGACTAATAATAACGATTTTCTTTTTTAATCATTACATACAAATAAAAATAGAAAGTTGATAGGAAGGATGAAAGGGATATCTAAATATTATGCTATTGATATAGAAAAAAAGCAATACATTCTCTTCATCTTAATCCGTGGTCAACATCAGTTTTCATCTATCAGAACAAGATAAATCCATAGAAGAAGAAATAAAATTTAAAAAAAGAAGATAGAAAAACTTTAACATTTAATTTTAAAGATAATGCATTATATATATTTGATTATAAAAAAGAAAATAACACGGGTAATTATTGTGAGCATAAATTTTTAGTGAAATTAAAATTTCTTGAGAGTTATGATATATCCTCAGTAAAAAATAAGCAATATTCTCCAGCTAGAAACAGAATATAATAACAAAAAGAGAATAATTTATCTGAATCCAGAAAAAATATCATTACCAAAAATAAGCGCAAAGGGCTTATCTCATAAACTACAACGCTCTAAAAAAATCATATCAACATGGTAAAGTGATGAATGAAAAATTTCACTTTTGTTTAATTTTTATTAAAAGTTTCATCATTATATTTAAAAAAAGGATTTTTTAAATATAACCCTTTTTTTATGCACTACAGTCATTGGCGATTAAGATAAATTTATCATGAAACCTGAGGTTTATGATGATAACATTACTACTCTCACCACTAAATATAGAAAACACGCCTATTATTGGGCACGCGATAAAATTAATAGACTTTACCTCAACAGAGACTAATCTATTTATCAAAAATATTTCCTTCATTCACCATTCAGATAAAACAATTATCACCCCAAAAGACAAGCTCGATGAACATTTCATATTACCCGATACCATTAATAAAAATATCTCATTAATATCACATACAATAGGTAAAAAAAATGCAAAGGATTATGTATTTTTGGGGACCTTCGAGATGCCACTCATTAGTGAGATGGGAGTAACGCTTAGCTCAGAAGGAGAACTTATCTTAATCCAGGAAAATTGTCGTAATCTACTTTCTAGTTTAGAGAAAAAGTATAATAAAAAGAATAACTATATTTATTATACTACAATCAAGCATAATAATAGAAAGAAATTTTTTTTGACTCATTATATGTCAACACATTAGGGGAAATTACCTCAAAGGTAAAAGGTAGAAACATTTATTACACAATCTCTTTTAATAAAAAAACTAGCTACGATACAGTGATTGAAACAGCAAAAAAAATAAACATAAATTATAAAAAAATCTACTCCATTATCAACAACACTCTCATTCTCGGGAGAAGATAAAAACATCTCTAATTTTTAATTTAAACAAATTAGTTATATTTAAAATCTTACTCAATTGTAAAAAACATTAATTATAGCTTAGTGGAGTATAAAATATATACGACGATAAGTAAAAAATATAAGATATCCTCAGTGAGGTTTTGCAGAAATATGCTTCAAATAAAATCAGTTAAAGGCGATAAAACACGAATATTTTATTCTTGACCACAAAGACATTTCTAAACCACGACTAAAAGCAAAAAATAATCCATAAACCTCCTCAAACACTATACACGTTTCTTGGAGGAGACATACAAGAAAAAGATTATTGCGGGCAAACATTCTCTTCGAGAAGGCTAGGAAACTTCAGCATTTCATCAACACATTTTTTTCATGGATCGTAGATTTGATACGCCCTATTACAGGAAAAAAACAACGAAATATAAAAAATTTCTTCAGAGAGCGAAAATTTCCAAAACTGAGTATAAATGCAGCGATATTTGTAACAAAAGATCTATTAAATAATTCGGCGAAAAAAAACGTATCAAAGGATATATTGACTAAATACCTTGCGAAAGATCTCTACAACGACTTTTCTTCATTAGTTAACCAAATACCCGAATCAATATCCGAAGAAAAAACTTTTTTAAAATAAATATTATTTCTATTGCAGTACCTGGTAACTAAGGACACAATAGTTTTAAGGAAGAAAGTGAATTCTCTCTTTTTTTAAGTGTGCTGCAAAGTGGAATACCTTTTCACCCTGGATGGTTCTCGGGCGCAATGCTATCGATCGCTAAAAAATATTGTGTAACATTGACTAGGCAAGAAACGGGTAACACCAAACTGGCATTTATTCACAAGAAAATGATATCCGACTCCTTACTGATAGGAACGGAGCAAGGATTAGAATTAACGTTACTGAACTATACAGGTATCAACTTCTTTTCTATTATGCCTTTTCTAGGCAAACATCATTCTATCGTTGTACAAAAAGAAAGAATTCAACTTCTCATTCTAACTCACAAAGCCCCAATTTGAATCACTACTCAATCAACCATATACGCCGGTATGCCAAGACCTGTTGTTTGATGAAAACATGCAAAAAGCATATAAGAAATACGTAAATGAATGAGACACGACAATTTCTTTGGATGTGAAGCTCTCTGAGCTACGCGCTATGCTGAGTATCAATTACGGCTGAAAACACACGCCTTCTAACAAAAAAAGTGATAACCTCTTCAGAGGCAACGCAATTGGCAACGGTATAGGTACAAAAGACATTGAAATTGTTATCCTGTTCCGGCACTTTTTTTGCTGGAAAAAAGTATATTCTTTCCCCCTATACTGTTAATGATGATGGAAAATTTTGTTATCGTATTACTTCTTGTTGAAGGAGGTAATAGCAAGAAGAAAAAAATAAAAGTATGCTTAAATATACACATCAAAAAAAATAATATTGGATCAAAAAAACAATACAAAAAAATATCACAATAAACAGATTAAAAAAGCCAACGACATGTTGGAGAGTATCTATAAAGAAGGAGAACTAATTCAACTAATAAACAAGATCGATCATTTAAAAATAACACGGAATTTACATAAAAGCACCCACTTATTTCAGAGATGTTTACTAAAAAACAGATCATCCTTAATGTATTAAAAATACATTAAAATCAAAAAGCCTATCTAAACACGATGAGCAGAAACAGCTATTTACCGACTCGGTATGTACAATAGATACCCGAGCATCCAGTAAAAACAGAGACAGCCTGAATAAAAAATTACGCCATACTCTTGTTGCCAAATACAGCATAAATATACAGGACAAAAACAGATTATATGAATTGAAACAAGAGCTAATCTCGTTAGAGAGCAGTAGTATTTCTCAAAAATAGCGTTCAAGAAAGAAAAAATGTAAAGGATTTATACCATCGGATTGCAACGTTTAAAAAAATATTATATATCAATTAAATACGAGATATCTCTATCGCATTGGTGAAATCTCACAAACCAAATCGTCGCTAACCAATGTGGTACTTAACTTTCGATAAACTAATGTACTGGCGTTAAAAAAACATTTAGGACATATAACGGTAGAATATGCTAAAATGCTCTTCCCACGAAGATATCTGGCCACTATCATTTCTTTTAAGTATATATACGCTAAATCATTCGAGTTGCCGGATAAAACGTCAACGTTTTGAACAGTGCTTACGCTGGCCCGCAGGGTGAATCTCAGAGATGGGATTCATCAATCTCGATGCACTTACTCAGATAAGTGATTCGCTACTGGGAACAGGTTTAAACGCCACGTGCGGCAGCCTCGTCATGAGGAGAGACCCAGGAATAAGCCGAATAGCGAACGCCGCTAACGCACCTGCAACTTGCAGCATAACGGGTTGCCTTTCTTGTCAGGCTATCTCTGGTGATTCAAGGCAGAGAAAGGTTGTTACTTTATCTGTCATCATCCGATATACTCCCTTAAAACGCCTGCCAGCAGGGAACTCAGAGGTTAGCGTAGTTTGTAATTGCAGTTCGAAAATCTGTTGTGTCTGATTAAGCATGGTAATTTGTGCATCCAGAAAATCGAAGTAATGTTGCACAGTGGGATAGATAGCTTTAAACAAGCTCTCCTTGGCAGAAAAGCTCAAAGTCAGCGCCTGAGAAAACGGCATATCAACCCCTTGTAGCCATTGATGTTCCTCATCATCAATGATACTAGGCCAGAGTGAATCCGCCCTGTCATCATTCATCAGCGTTTCCACATCCACACCAACTCCACTAAAGACTTCGCTGCGGCGGTGAATAGCACAGAGCACGCTATCTTTGTTGTGGCTCAAAGAGCCACAGAGATTTTCAGGCCACACCGGTGAACGGTCCTGACCAATGAGCAGGGTAAACTGGTTTATACCTATTTTTTCCAGCACATAGCGCGCCAGATAACGCCCTGCAAGAAATTCAGCGCGCCGCTTGGGCACCGAACGCGCCAACTCTGTAGACAAGGGAACATCAATACGATGATAAAGCGTATCATGGTAAGCCTCTGGGTTAAAACAGCAATAAGCACAGAATCCAGGATACACATCCTCGCCATTGTGTAAAGGCAGCGTCATCCACTCAATATTGTCGATAAACGCCGAGATCGTCATTAACTTACACTCTCCCCTGCTGCGATTAGGCCTTACTTAATAGTGCAGAAAAAAACCTGCAATCGTTACACTCATCAGATTTGAAAGCGTTACTGTGGTGACAGCTTTCAGCCCAAAACGCGCGATATCCTGACGACGATTTGGTGCCATACTACCGAGCTCACCAATCAAAATTGTAATCGACGACAGATTCGCAAAACCGCACAATGCAAACAAAATAATTACTTTCTACTGATCCGAAAGCACCTGCAACCCCAACACAACCACAGCGTCATCCGCTTTGAGGTGCTGACTAAATTTCAAACAGGCAAGAGCTCATTGAAAATCAGTTTTTAGCCAATAAAGGAACCTGCTACTATCGATTCCTGCCACGATATCCCGATTAGAAATACCACCGGTGCAAATAACCAGCCCAGAATCAGCTTCATGGAGAGTTATGGGTAGTCAAATCATCCGCCAATACTGCCAAGAATACCGTTAAGTAATGCAATTAGCGAAACAAAAGCCAGCAACATCGCCCTCACGTTGAGCACCAGTTGTAGCCTTGAAGCCGCGCCACTGGCAGCCGCGTCAATAACGTTGGCGAGTTTGTTATCTGCACTCACAAAACCGGAGAGGGTTTCATGATCGTGCATTTTTCCGTCTTTGGCACAATCAGTTTGTGCAAACAGTAAGCCACCTGGTGCGGCCATAAAGGAGGCGGCAATCAGAGACTCCAGCGAACGCCCATCTGTGTATAGCACGCCATAAAGGCTCCTGCAATGGATTCCAGCACGCCGCACATATTACTGCAAACAGTTTAGAATGTGTCATCGAGGTAATATATGGGTGCACCACCAGCGGTGCTTCTGTCTGCCCGACGAAGATATTTGCCGTTGCTGAGAGCGACTCTGTACGAGACGTTTTTAGCAGCTTTTGCAAAGCTCCGTTTAGCGGCGAATAGCCCATTGCATCACACCGATGTAATACAGCACTACAATCAATGAGGAAAAAAAGACAATGATAGGTAGCACCCGCAGCGCAAACACAAAACCACCGCCACCAAACAACTCATACATCTTACCAGCATCATGCGCAAGCGAATGGCCTTGCGGTTGCTGGAAAGTAAAACAGCGAACAGCACTAACACAGCAATTGCTTAAAAAAATTGGCAAAACTTGCCAGCAATACCATTCGAGGGCGCCTGATCTCTGTCTAAATTTGCAGTATACGTTGCCCCAACAGTTCCACATTAACGCAGCGGATCTGAAGATCATCATTGAGCATGTGCTCCATCACCGAAAAATGACTACAAATACCGATCGCATCTCTATCGTTACGCATATAGCTGAATACCGCAGAAAATTGATTGCTGGTAAACACCGGCTCGATAAACACGCTGTTCATTCGGCAGAAAAATCGAACAGTTATCGGATAGTAGCTGTCTGATCCGGCAACACCAGGGGATAAATATTCAAATCGGACAACGCAAAATCGCGCATCGCCAGCGGATGCTCTCGATGCATAAATGCCGTAACCGGCGCGGGAAACGAAGAGATGACTTCACCCCTCTGCTCCGCCGCAAGACTGAATTTAATGGCCACGCCCCTTCACCGTGCCGCACCCACTCCGCGGAACCTACTGGCCGCTACCGACAATCAGGTGGAAATTCACTTCAGGATGCAACTAACGGAAACGTGCCAGCAACAGCGGCACCAAATTTAACACCAGATCATCGGTACACACCACGCGAATCAGTGTTTGCTGACGAGACTTGAGCTCTTCCAGTTCGGCAATGGTTAGTTTCATATCTGCTATACTGCATCTGACATGGTTTTCCAGATTTGCCCAGCATCATTGAATACCATGGCGCGTGCACTGCGTTCAAGCAAAGGATGGTAGCTTTTTTCCCATGGTCAGAGCAATAGAAGCGCGATGCACGCAACCCACGAATCGCCAGGATCGAGGCGGGTGGCTGCAAAACAGTGGTCGGGCGTGACGATCGTGACATCCTCAAATCCGTGTGCATCCAGATGCTCGCGTAAGTAACGTGAAAAATTATCTATATCACTACCGGGGAAATAGCGCATATGGCAATGTGCTCGTGCTATCGGAGGGATGGCATGAGCAGGTTTATCGGGATTACCTGTGTAAAGCCAATACGTCAAAAGTATTCCAGCTGTAAAGCTTCTCTGTCGCCGTCAGACCGCGCTCGTTTCAGTCTGGGTCGATAGCCGGATGGTCTGGCACCCCCCCCCAAAGCAATATCATGTAGCAGATAGCGCACTTGCTCAGGCAACATCGCAGGACGTAATCATGGCACCAGAATGCGTCCGCGCGCATCCACAATGCTGCTTAACGTGTGGGCCAGACGAATGCCGGGGTTTGCCAACAGCCCACCCAATTACCTGAGTGGTGTACACCCTCACGCAGTTTGACTTGAAGTTCAACGTTAAATAACCCCGCGCGATCCGAGAAACAGCGTAGGGCGATCGGCCACTACGCATGGACCGTCTCAGAAGCGATAAACAAATCCGCCTCCAACCAGTCGCTGTAATTTGCGCACAGGGCATCCAACCCTGGAGATCCGGTTTCCTCACTTATTTACAGAATGAGTTTCAGGTTGTACTCAAGCCGACCTTTCCTCGCTTTCAGCACCAGCATCAGTGCAGCCAGATTAATGGTGTGCTGACCTTTATTATCCACCGTACCGTACCTCGGCCATACTAGTGATCGACGTCCGGTGTGACTTTCCAGCGATCTACTCCTGCCAGTTAGTTGGTTTCATCCCTCAATACCACATCGCCATGACCATAAGTCAGTAGCGTAAACCGCGCTTCGGGTTCAATACGGCGCGCCAGCAGAAAAGGCTATTTTCCCAGTACCGGGTTATCAACAATGCGACACTCAAAACCTAATGTCTGTAACGAGGGCACCATATCTTCCGTCAGTATGCCATTATCTATGGTGCGGCTCTGCTACCAGACTTTCTGTGGGATAGCGCTTACCCGCCCCCCGCGCCAGCGTTTCTAAAAACGCACCAGACGCCATATAGCCCTCCGCCGCTTGCATCAATTCCACGCATCATCTGCCTACATTCTTCTTCATTTTTGCCGTGTTCTGGTCATGATACTATTTAAATTATTAAAATATATTGAATAAATATCCCCGTCTCCGGCATCAGCACCGAAGCGAGCAGCGCCTGGGTGTAAGGGTGCCGTGGTGTTTCGAAAATCTGCTCGCGCGTACTCTGCTCAAAAATGACCCCTTTGCGCATGACGGCAACGTGATCCACCAGATACTCCACCACGGCCAGGTTATGGCTGATAAACAGGTGGGTCAGACTAGCCCTGCTTGAACGTCATCAGCAAATTGAGGATTTGTGCCTGAACCGACACATCCAGCGCCAAGGTCGGCTCATCGCAAATGAGGATCGTCAGGCACATGATCACAGCGCACTGGCGTTGACCGCCAGAAAGTTAGCCTAGATACCCGTTCGGGTTGGCATCCCTACCCTGTCCAACATTTCCTGTACCCGCTACTTGCGGGTTTCCGGAGTACTGATATTATGCAGGCGCAGCGCAACTTCGAAGATATCTGCCACCGTGCGGTATGGGTTCAACGAAGAGTAAGGGTCCTGAAAGATCGGCTGAATTCGGGTTGCTAGCGCTTTATGGTCGGTCAAATCGATTTCATGACCTTCAATCAGGACGTTACCCGAAGTCGGAGGTAATAAACCCCAGCAGCATCTTTTCCAGTGTGCTTTTTCCGCAGCCGGACGCGCCTACCAGCCCCAGGGTTTCACCACGCCGTACGCGCAAAGAGACGTTATTGACTGCGCTAAAGATACCGGGCCGTGCAAACAGCCTTCGATTAAGGTGAAATTCACGGCTCAGGGCACAGAGCTCTAGCACAAGATCGTTGTTACCGGGAATATAGGGTGGGGTTGTACCACGCTAAACTCCGTTACCGTTTCGCTCATGCCACGTCCTCCTAGGCTTGTGCCTGTATACAATGTACGCATTGCTGCAGCGTCACCGCAAGATAAGGCGGATTTTCACTGCAACACGCCTGCGCACTGGGGGAGCAATTGCGAAACGCACAACTTTTCTGCGAACCAATAAGACTGGGTATTACGCCAGGGATCGCTTGTAACAACTGGCCAGGAACGGTTTTTCCCCGCACAGGAATGCATGACACCAATCCTTTGATATAGGGATGTTGCGGATGCCCAAACAGTTCTCTCACCGGCACAGTCTCAACAATCTAGCCGGCATACATTACCGTCACGCGATCGGCGATGCGCGCTACCACGCCAAGATCGTGGGTGATAAAAATCACCGCCGTAGCGATCATGATACGTTGACACAATCCACCCGAAAGTTGATGCGGTTACTGCCACAAACGATCTCCTGCCTACGGGGGATACGACCCGCTCCATTAATAGAGCCTCGCTCTCTTGCCTGGGTTGGCGTTTGTGGTGTGCATGCAGCGTCTCGCACAACTGCTCACCTAGCGTGTAAGAGGAATTCAGCGACGTCATCGGTTCTTGAAAGATCATGGCAATCTGATCGCCCCGGATCGCCGCGATCTTTTTGTTGTTCAGCGCTTGCAGATCTTGCCCTTTGAAGCGAAAGTGCGTCGCATTGCGTACCGCCTTGCGCGGCAACAGCCCCATCAGGGCCAGTGAAGTCATGGATTTACCGCACCCTGACTCGCCCATCAAACACAGCATTTCCCCTTTACACACCGAGAAATCGATACCGTGCACGACGTGCAAGGTGCCCCGCGCAGTGGTAAGATCGAGGCGCAGGTCTTTGACATCCAACAAGCTATCCTGACTCATGGCAACCTCCTCAGTTACGCCTGTCTACGGCGGTGATATCGCACAGACCATCGCCCACCAGATTGATGCCCAGCACTACTACCGCCAGCACAATACCGGGGATTAAAATCACCCAGAGCTGAAAGAACATATAGGCTTTACCCTTCCGCAATTATCAATCCCCAAGAGGGCATCGGCGGCTTGCACCACCCCCCAGTCCAAGAAAGGCGAGCGTGGCTTCCAATAGAACGGCGTGGGCAATCTCGAACGATGACACCACTGTGAGAGGCTCCAGTAAATTGGGCAGAATTTCCCGCACAATGATGAAGACAGACGATGCCCAGCGTTTTCGCCGCAGCAACAAACTCCTCTTCCTGCAGTTGGTGCGTCACGGAGCGCGAGATGATCACAAAGCGATACCATCGCCAAGGCCAACAAAATCACCGGCATTGATAGGCGCACTGTTAACATATAACTCACCACCGCGTCCACGCGCCCGCCGAAACAGCCTACAACTACGCCCAGGTGATGCCGGTGGCTCAGCCAGCGCTGCTGATGCTAAATCAATCAGCAGCGAAACACGCGCACCAAACAGCAGACGACTGAAGTAGTCTCGCCCCAGCATATCGGTACCGAAGATATGCTCCCAACCGCCCTTCTCATACCAAACCGGCGGGATCAGGCTCGGCCTGACATCCTGCATATAAGATCGTGAGGGCTGATCCAGAGAGCCAGCAGCGCCACAATGCCCAGAATTACCACGCCTAGCTCATACTGTGATGGTCCAGGATGCGCCGCATGGCGCGTTACCATGGGCCTGGTTGCGGTAATAACCCAGTTTGTCCGGCTTCAGTTTGCGTTACTGTCACAGCATCATCTCGCGAAAAAAACGATAGCTACAATGCGGATATCTTTTTAGATGCTTTCATGTTGCTTACCCCTGGCCCTGGCGCGCACGTAATCGTGGATCGAGTACAGCATTGAGCGCATCTGCCAAAAAGGTGAGAACGATTATAGAACACCGCGATAATCAGTACGATGGTGTGAACCACAGGAAAGTCATTGCGTGATATGGAACTCCAAGCCAATTGCCCTAAGTCTTGCAGCGCAAACACGGATGCAATCACGACCGACCCCGCCCAGCATCAAGCCCAGCTCGACCATCGCAGTGGGATAACGGGAATAATGGCATTACGCAAGCTATGTTTGACGATGACGTGAAAACCACTCAATCCCTTGGCGCGCGCGGTACGGATATAGTCAGCGTTCAACACGTCCAGTATGCCGGAGCGGGTAAGCCGCATCAGGGAGAGCATGGCGTATAGCCCAGAGCAATGGCGGGCAGAACAAAGTTTGCCAGGTTACATTGCCAGCGAGCGGCAGCCGCTTGAGTCCGACGGCAAAAATCAGGATCAGCAGCAGTCCAAACCAAAAATTGGTCATTGCCTACCCGAGCACGACAGTCATCACGGCGCTGCGATCGACTCAGGAATCACGGAACACCACAGCCAATACCCCACACAGCGGGATCGCCACCAACAGCGCCAGCAGCAGAGAAACTGCCCCCAATTTCAGGGTGATCGGCATACGCTGCCCAATCAGCTCTATTACGGTGTATTCAAAATAGAAAGAAGGTCAGAAATCGATATCCAGCGCGGCCCAGAGCCAATGACCAAACTGCGTGGTAAGCGGCTGATCCAACCTATATCGGACGCGAATCTGAGCAATCACCTCTGCAGTAGCCTCAGATCAGGCAATCGCTGCCGCCAGATCGCCGGAAAGATTTAATAGAGAGAAACTCCCAGCGCCACGGTAAATAACACCGCGAGCGTCACCAGCAGCCGATGAAAAACGTATTTCGCCATAATGCAGCTCCTTCTTGGTCACAACGCGAGGAAAGCAACGCTTCCCCCGTAATAGGCATTACTTCCAACTAGACAGGGCAAAGCACGGCATCTCGTGCGGCCAATCCTAAAAATTCAGATCGTAAGTAAAAGCATAGTAGGTTGAGTAGGAGAACAATGGTGAATATAGACCTGATATGAAATACACCGCTAATGCGGTGGCAGACACCGCAGCACAATCTTGGGTGTTGATGGTTTCATCGGCCTTCAGCAAGGTATTGGTTACCTACGGATCCTTCCAGATGTTATTGCCCTTACCACCGAAATACTGTGTAGTGAAAGCGGTGGCATCGTTAATCGAAAACAATCCCCAGGTATTGAACACCATTGGCACTTTGCCAGAAATTAATATGTCCGCCATCACCGGAAACTGCACATAATGCAGTCGAGCACGAATGCCAACCTGGCGCAGATAACTAATAATCGCTTCCGCGTACTTACGCTCACGGTAGGCCCAGATATCCGTATCAAACCCGTTGGAATAACCTGCTTTCGCCAACAGTTGTTTGGCTTTCTGTGGATTAAACGGATAATTTATCACCTTGCTGGTATCGCAGGCTAGCTCCGTTCACAGAAGCAGATGCCATAAACAGGCTTACTGCCGCCTTTCACCAGATTAGTCACCATACTCTGACGATCGATGACGTAATTCACCGCTTTGACACACACGCACATCCTGAAAAGGCTTTTCTTCCGGCGAATCGCTGTGAATACTCATCGCCATGAACCCCACTCGCATGGTTTCACCACTTCTCACTGCGAGGTTCGGCATGGCTGAAAACGCCTCTGTCTGATCGGAAGGTACACGCCAGATCCAGTCCACCTGTCCGGGGATTACCCGCACAATCTTATACGTGCTGGTCCCTATCGGCGCACGGCTAAAGCCAGCCAGTTTCACGCTCTGGAAATATTTTTCCGGAAAGATAGGTGTCTGGCCGGAAAGGCACTCTAACGCAGCTGGAAAAGACTTGGCCAAATGGAGGCGGACAGTGTGATCATCGATCTTTTCGGTGCGCGCAATCCAGTTAACGCTCTGAGGCAAGACCGAGTCAGTATTCGGTCCGGCAACATGTTCGAAGGTATAGACGACGTCATCGGCGGAGAAATCATCGCCGTTAGAAATTTGACTCCTTTGCGTAAATGTATCAGTAATGCAGTCGGAAATTCCTACTACTAATCGGTAGCCAGTTCTGGTTTGTATTCACCGGTTTTCGGATCGCGGTAAACCAGGTTACTCCATACCAGATGGGCTAAAATCACCCCTTCCCGCATAGTATTGTGATAGGGACTGACATTTTCTATCTCACTATCAGAGGTATAGACCAACGTATTATTGGCTTTCCCGGCGTAACTTTGAGCAGCCATTCATCAGTACAGCCGTAAATACATATTGCTGTAGCCGTCTTGCAAGTAAACGCGTCATGTTACTCTCCACACCATGAATAAAAGGAGGAATAAAAGGATCATCGTTCATCCTGGTTCAGTGTGTTTTTGCAAGAGTGATGCCAACCGAGTTACCAGCTTGTTACTGATTTAAGACAGGAGGCTTCTCAAAACGAGAAACTACTGTTCTGCTGCCGCTGTTGCACATTGAGCAATAATACATCGCTATCCATCGCCCATGGGAGCAACATGCTTACAAGCAATTGCGCTATTTAGCGGCGTAGAGAAGAAGATCGATAACGGTGCAGAGTGTCGATTTTTTTTTACTATTAATGAGAGTGGCGATAAGGCATTGCTATTTCTCACTTTGAGAAACGACGTTTGATACTCCATCTTTGGCTTTAACGCCAGGCAAGGTAAACGGACGCAGGCATTGCGATACAGAGTATCAGGATGACATTAGGCGGCTCTGAACGCAGCTCACACAGTGTGTGAAACACATTGGCCGCGTGTTCAGGAAGGTTAGGTTGTCCCTGAAAACCATTAAGTGGCATATCGGGTGCGTCGATTTCCAGCAGCAGACTGTTGAGAGAAAGGCAGGAAATCGCCTGACGGGTTTTATTGGCTCGTGGATAAGTGATAGTACCACCGACACCAATGCAATAACCCACTTTGATAAAGGCGAGTGCCTGGTGCTCACTGCCCGCAAAACCTTGCACGACGCCTTTACGCGGCACACCAACACGACGCAACAACTGCGCCAAACGATCGTGAATCCGCCAGGAGTACAGCATCACCGGCAAGTCATAACTCTTTGCCAGTGCCAGTTGCACTTCCAGAAGTTCGCATTGGCGTTCAAAACGGGGCTCGGCCATATACAGATCAACTCTATCTCTCCCACAGCAACCAATCTGTCATCGCGTTGACGTAGCTGCTGCTCAAGCAGATCCAAGTCACTGTCCTGATGATGAGCAACATAAAGTGGATGCAGACCAAGCGCAGCAAAGAGCCCTGGGTGAGTTTGAGACAGCGCGACGACGGGCGCAAAATCACGGGACTCAACCGCAGGCAACCAGGATGTGTGTTACCCCTGCCGTAGCGGGGAATAAAAGACTTGCCACTTTATTTTCGCACAAAGGCGGAAAATCAAAGTGACAATGGGTATCTATAAAGGAAAAGCGCCTGAGGGAATTATCCATGCCTCAATGTAGCGTTGCCGAACTTTTTTCGTCTGCATACCAGTATCCGATTGTTCGTTGCCCTCTTGCAGTCCGTAATCTTCCTGCAAGATATCGACAAGATAACCATTATTGCTTTTCAGCCAGGCACAATCGCTGTCAAACCACTCGGCCCACAGCGCCAAGAAGTTCCCTCTCAACTGCTTCCATCGACCTACCATGATATCGCTATTCATCACGAACCTCCCGAATAAACCACACTGTAATCACACCAACGTTCAGCAAGCATCGCAAACAGTATGCGGGGTGACGATCTAAAATTTCAGATAAATGGCGATTTTGGGTGCGGGTAGCTAGGGTCGCTTATATCCCGCGAAAAGGCTGAACAGAAACAGGATAATCCCGATAATGAAGACAATTTTAGCAGAACCCGCTACTGTACCCTGCCAGTCCGCCAAATCCCAGTGTCGCCGCAATCAGTGGAATAACAAGAAAAACAATGCCCCAACGAAACATAGGCTCTCCTTATCTTAATGAGGATGAGTGGCGCTCGTCCTGAGGTTAATTACGCATACCGCTGCGTTTCCACCTGTATTTTATTTTAACGACATTAAGTATTAATTGGCTTAAGGGTGGCGGAGTAAGCCTCCGCCGAATACGCGAGCATTAAGGGGGCAACGAGCCCGTTAATGT
This sequence comes from Candidatus Malihini olakiniferum, assembly GCA_051305815.1. Taxonomy (GTDB): domain Bacteria; phylum Pseudomonadota; class Gammaproteobacteria; order Enterobacterales; family Enterobacteriaceae; genus Symbiopectobacterium; species Symbiopectobacterium olakiniferum_B. The sequence goes on along the minus strand of JBPPLV010000014.1, from coordinate 7,927 downwards.
GTAACTGTCAGATCATTTTTGACGCTTTTCACATCGGATACTACCTTGGCGATACTCTCAGCACGTGCTGACTGAACCGTGTTTTTCACGTTTCCGCTCAGTTGTATACCCCTTCCTGAGTTTTCACTTTCACGTGATGCGACGGCACGATTTTGTCAGCCAACAGCTTGGCCTTGATACTACTGGTGATGATCGCATCATCGGTGTAGGAGCCAACTAACTGGATAGCATTGTCCTTGATTTGCAGTTTGTCGCTCACCGACTGTACTCCTTCAGTCTTGGTTGTCACTGCTACAACCTGTTGCCGCCACGGCCTGACTAGGGATAAAACCGGTCAGCGTGACTACACCTTTGGTGACGGAAATGGAAATATTTCCACTTTCGATCCGCTTATCATCCATTAAAGCGCTCTTCACCTTGGCGGTAATCGTACTGTCATCCATATACCTAGAGGCTTTCTGAAGAGAACTGTTAATCTTTGCGCCCGTCGTTGTCGCCGCTTGCTGCACTTTTTTCCCAGCGTCTCTTCTGCCAGTGCATTCCCCGCTGTCAGCAGGGTACCCAGTACAACAGTAATCATCACAAAAACTAATGCGTTTAACGTTGCCAAATATCTCGTAATCGATATAACGCACTACATGATTTATCACTAGCAGTGAAAATCACTAATTGTTAACGCGATATTAACTATCGCGCATAGCGCGACGATTCCTAGCGGAATAGGGGGAAAAGTCCCTTTGCAGCAGTATTTCAGATTTGTCCGTGGGGAAAAAGGACGAGTGAAAATCAGATGAAAACAACATAGTTTTTTTGATAAATATAAGTAAAATAAAACCGGAGACTAAAAAGTTGAGTTGTACATCCGAATCTTTTTAAACGCTGGTTTTTTACCCGTCTAAAACGCAATCGCGAAAGAAAATCAATGTTCGCGAGTTTTAAAGAAGGTGACATCAGGGTAACGTTCCTGCGTCAACTTCAGGTTTACCATGGTCGGTATCACATACGCCAGGTTATTTCCGTCATCGAGCGCCAGATGCAATTCTTTCTTGCGCTTGAACTCTTCAAATTTCTGCGCGTCAGCACACTCAACCCAACGTGCAGTGGAGACGTTGACCGATTCATAGATGGCCTCCACGTTATACTCTGACTTCAACCGTGCAACTACCACGTCAAACTGCAACACTCCAACAGCCCCCACGATCAAATCGTTGTTGACAAGTGGACGGAACACCTGCACAGCGCCTTCTTCCGAGAGCTGCACCAGTCCTTTAAGCAACTGTTTCTGTTTTAACGGATCGCGCAGACGGATACGACGGAATAGTTCCGGCGCAAAGTTAGGAATACCGGTGAATTTCATTTCTTCACCCTGCGTGAAGGTATCACCAATCTGGATCGTACCGTGGTTGTGTAACCCAATGATATCACCAGGGAATGCCTCTTTCACATGACAACGGTTACCTGCCATGAAGGTCAGCGCATCGGAAATGATCACATCCTTGCCAGTACGTACCTGACGCAGCTTCATGCTTTTTTCATATCTGCCGGATACTACGCGCATAAAGGCAACGCGGTCACGGTGTTTAGGGTCCATGTTCGCCTGAATCTTGAACACGAAACCAGCAAATTTCTCTTCCAGCGCGGTAACAGTACGCGTATCGGTATTACGCGGCATCGGCGCAGGTGCCCAGGCAACCAACCCATCCAACATGTGATCGACACCAAAGTTGCCCAGTGCTGTCCCGAAAAATACCGGCGTCAAAGAACCCGCCAGAAAAGCGTCTTGATCGAACTCATGGGAAGCGCCCTGCACCAGTTCGAATTCTTCACGAAGTTGCGCGGTCAGATCGTCCCCGACGGCCTTATCCAGATCGGGGTTATTCAGGCCTTTAACAATGCGTACTTCCTGGATCATGTGGCCCTTCCCGCTCTGGTAAAGGTAGGTTTCATCTTTGTACAGGTGGTAAACGCCTTTAAACAGCTTACCGCAGCCAATCGGCCAGGTGATCGGCGCACAGTCGATTTTTAGTTCGCTTTCCACTTCATCCAACACTTCCATCGGATCGCGGATATCACGGTCGAGCTTGTTCATAAACGTCAAGATCGGCGTATCGCGCAGGCGGGTAACTTCCATCAACTTACGGGTACGATCTTCCACGCCCTTTGCCGCATCAATCACCATCAGGCAACAGTCCACCGCTGTGAGGGTACGGTAAGTATCTTCGGAGAAGTCTTCGTGTCCCGGGGTATCCAGCAGATTGACCAGTGCATCCCGATACGGGAACTGCATCACTGACGTAGTGATGGAGATACCACGCTGCTTTTCCATCTCCATCCAGTCAGACTTGGCGTACTGGTTCGAGCCGCGACCCTTTACCGTTCCAGCGGTCTGAATGGCCTGTCCGAACAGCAGCACTTTCTCGGTAATGGTCGTTTTACCAGCATCGGGGTGAGAGATAATGGCGAACGTTCTGCGTTTCGCAACTTCGCGGACGTATTCACTTAGAGACATGATTTTCAGGTTTCTTATGTTAACCACCCGGCGAGAGCATCAACACAAGGATGTTCGCGATAGGCAAAATGATGGGAAGAAAACGTATTAGAGTGTGTTTTCTCTGATTTGGCAGTGAGCCACAATCAATCGGCGTATATTCACACAACACTCAGGAAATAAAAAGCAACATATGGCCATAAGCGTTGAGTAAAAAAATCTGGCATGCTGTTTTTTTGTACCTAGCGGCATTAGAAACCGATCAGGATCACCGATGAAAGATTGAAACCTCACTCTCTATTTACGCTTTGCCAACGAACGTACTCGTCTGGCATAGGAGCTGATTGCTCGCATTACTCATCCGAATCCCAGCTCCGTGAGCGATCTGAGCTGTGTACCAGGTATAGCACCGAGTTGCTTACAACAGACGTAGCCAAGCTACCGTGACGGGTGTCGATAGCTCGTCAGCTATGCTGGTGCAAGCGCGCGAACGCCTACCAAAACAGCAATTTGTGCAAGCGGATATCGCTACCTGGCAGCCCGCACACCCTCAGGATATTATTTATGCCAATGCCTCATTGCAATGGTGCCAGATCACACGCAACTGTTTCCGCATCTGCTACAGCAGCTGGCGCGAGGGGCATGCTTGCGGTACAGATGCCAGATAATCTGGATGAACACAGCCACCGGTTGATGCTCACCGTGGCCGAACAGGGAAGCTGGCGCAATAAAATGGGTGATACCGCAAGTGTGCGTCAGCGCCTGCTTACCAGCAGCGCCTACTACAGCCTTCTGGCGAATGTCGGTTGCGACGTAAACCTATAGCGTACCACCTACTATCAGCTGATAGACAACGCACAAGCGATTGTCGATTGGCTGCGTGACCGACTTACGCCCTTTTCTGACGCAGCTTAACGACTCCAAACAGGCCGCATTTCTTGAGGCCTATCGCCAACATCTGGAAACGGCCTATCCAGCACACACCGACGGCAAACGCCTGCTGGCGTTCCCGCGCCTATTTATTGTGGCGTGCAAACGCTAAGTGATACACAAAGAAAAGGCCCGCACTGGTGGTCCTGAAGCAATCACTATACGTGTAAAGGGTTAAACCACTAATAAAGCAGCAGTACGATCAGTAGCACTGTAGCACTGTAGTAGTAGCCCCAACCACAGAGTTGGTCAGTTCCAACAACCCCCAGGTTTAAAGGTGTCTTTAATCGATAACCAAAAATACTCTTTGAACAAACAGAAAGCGGCATCTCGTTAACGTGAGTTAGGGTGTTACTCCCAGATGCAATAGCGAGAACCATCAACGCCGGGTTGACGTTAAATGTCGTGATCATCGGGCCGACAATCCCTGCTGCTGTGATCGCGTAGACGGTGTCAGCACCGGTACCAAGACGCAGCAGCACGGTGATAAACCAGGTCATGATTAACGGAGACACCGATGAATTGCGCATCATATCCGCAATATAATCGCCGACGCTGGTATCCATAATAATTTGTTTAAACGCACGCTCGCACCAATAAGAAAGACCACCATGGCCACTTTTTTGATAGCAACGGTATAGGATTTCATTACGTCGGACATACTTCTGCCGCGATTAACGCCAAATGCAAACAGACTGACCAATACGGTAATCAACATACTGATTTGCGCGCTGACAATAAAATTAATGAAAGGCAGCACTACGCTATTTTTGGCAATAAACAGCTTCACCACCGTGACACCAGTAATAATAATGGCCGAGATCATTGGTAATAAAAGGCTAACTTCAAAGCTTGGTATTTCATCATCATAAAATATATTTTTTAATTATAATAACGCAGGAATGGGACGTTCCAAATTCCCCAGAAGTTTGGGTAACAGGATCCCCGAGAAAATTACGGTAGGGATGGCAACAATAATACCGTAAATATAAACTATCCCTATTTCTTCGTGAAATGTGGTTACTAATGTGGTGGAGTCAGGTTGAGGCGGGAAAAGGCTATGCGCCATGGTTGCTGCGGCAACCATGGTAATACCCAACTTCAGGAAAGGGATTTTTACTTCTTGAGCAATACTGATAATCAACGGAGCTAAAATCAAGAAGGCCACTTCATAGAACATAGCTAGACCGAAAATCAACTCAATCACCAGAATGGCTCATTGGATTTTCTGCGACCCAAATTTTTTCGGTAGCGTTGATGAAACCCGCTGCGCAGCACCGGAATCCACTATTAATTTACCCAGAATGGCACCAAACAGAATAATTAATGCCAGATGCCCCAGTGTACTACCAACACCATTCTCAATCGATTTACCAATTGCTTCAAGTGGTAACCCTTCATACACACCGACAAACATCGCGGCGAGCAGCAGTGCCAACATACTGTTAATTTTAAATTTCATATTTAAAATTAACAGCAAAACGACGCCCAGAGCCACCCATATAATGGGCAACACCTCAATAATGAAATTTAATATTTTCCCCGTCAATATTGAATAAAAAACAAATTTAGTCAGACATTTCTTTTCTACATACACGACCACAACAAAACATGTCCTACCAATTAGACGCCATCGATACGCCAAAAATTATGATGGAAATTAAAAAATTTTTATATAGGAAAATGGCCGAGAGTAAATATTAATATTAGTCACATAATAAATGCAACGTATACGACAGACATCGGTTTAATGAGAAATGTATTATACCAATAAAGAAAAGGAAAAAACTAATAAGGTGGGAAATGGTACGACAGCACGCAACAACAAGAACCACTGTTATCGATGTATGGCTATGACTTAGCCTTGTCCAAGTTCTCCTCTAGCACAGACACTGGCGTATTTTCGTCATCTTCTTTCATGGTGTATTAACCGTGAGTAAATAAGGTGACTGCTGCCAGCTTCTACGGTGATGCTTCAACAGTATACGGGCGAGGATGATGCCAATTGCCAGCACCAGCAGGATCATCAGGCGCAAGATATTGGTGGTATTATCGACCCGCTTAGCATCAGTTGCCAACACGTGGGTATTAAGCGCCAACTGATCGCGAACGATGACCTCTTCCCCTGTGCGAGCAATCAACGACCCGTCTTGCTAATAGAGTGCTGCGTCAAGAATGCGGCTATTTTGCGTCAACTGCGCCAGCATCGTGCTAATTTTCTGGCTGTCATCATCATTGCTTTCCATCAGCGGCATCAGGCTGAAAGCAACCTGTCGTGCCAGCGTGCGTGCAATGTCTTCAACCTGCTCGGAACGCGCCATTTGATGACTCAGGATGAAATAAGATATCCCCTGCATCAACGGACTAGCAGCGCCAGGCAGATCAGCACAATAGCGGTCGATGTAAGCGGAGCTTTAACCGAGAGTGGACCATGAGAATCCCTGAGCGATTTGCATACTTTCATGTTGCCAGAAGCGCTGACGATAGGATAGCTTGTTACCCTGTTGCTGAGTGATGTTTGTTATGTTTACTCGCGTCAGTACGCGCTATTTTTTGCCAGAAGAAGATGCCCAATGCCGAAATAGTCAGACCTACCGCGATCTCCCAAACGAGATTAACTGTTGTTCGGGACTGCGATTATCACTCAGCGGTGATGAAGTTATACCGCTCGATTACCGTGCAGGGGACACGGGCTGGCTACTCTACGGCGACGTGCTCGACAAAACTTGCTCTCTCGTTACCAGCGTAAGCTCGGTGCGGTGATTGTGATCGTCAGCGCCTGGAATGTTGAAGACTATCAACTCATGCGTTTGGCTGGCTCGTTCACGCCACGCGCGACTAAACTGGCTCACGAACTGGGATGGATGTGTCCCCGATGTGCAACACCCCGGCGCTGCATGCACCGGGTTTGCTGTTGATGGATATGGACTCCACCGCCATCCAGATGAGTGTATTGATGAAATTGTCAAACTAGCAGGTACCGGAGAAAAGGTGGCTGCGATTACCGAGCGTGCGATGTGCGGTGAGCTGGATTTCTCCGCTAGCCTGCGCCAGCGCGTTGGCACCCTAAAGGGGGCCCGATGCCGATACCTGCAAAAAGTGTGTAAAAATCTGCCTTTCATGCCAGGGCTGACCTACATGGTAGAACAGTTGCAGGCAGCGGGCTGGCATGTTTCCATCGCGTCCGGAGACTTTACCTATTTCGCCGATCATCTGAAAGAGAAACTTGGCCTGGTTTCGGCAATGGCCAACGAAATGGCCCTACGCGACGGTAAGTTGACCGGAGAAGTGATCGGCCCGATCGTTGATGCCAAATATAAAGCCAAAACCCTGTGCTAACTAGCTGAAAAGCTCGAGATCCCTGAAGAGCAGACCATTATTGCTATCGGTGACGGTGCCAACGATCTGGTGATGGTCAAGGCATCTGGACTCGGCATCGCATATCATGTCAAGCCCAAAGTGAATGAGCAGGCGCCCGTCAGCATCCGTCACGCTGATTTAACTGGCATCATGTGCATACTGAGTGGCAGCCTGCAGCACGAAAAACGCTAATAGTAATGAGGTGAACTGTGGCAAAAGCCGTTAAATGCGCCTTCGTTTGTAACGAATGTGGTGCCGACTACCCGCGCTGGCAGGGACAATGCAGCGCCTGCAATGCCTGGAACACCATTACTGAAGTACGGCTGGCCGCTGCCGCGATGTCCCGCATCGATCGCCATACTGACTATACGGGCAAACATGAGGGCATCAGCCGCGTACAAAAGCTGTCTGATATTAGCCTGGAAGCGCTGCTGCGTTTTTCCACCGGCTCTAGCGAGTTCGATCGCGTATTAGGCGGCGGCGTAGTACCCGGTAGCGCCATTTTGATCGGTGGTAACCCTGGCGTAGGTAAAAGTACCCTGCTGCTGCAAACGCTGTGCAAACTCTCTGAACAGATGAAAACCCTGTACGTCACCGGGGAAGAATCGCTACAGCAGGTAGCGATGCGTGCACACCGCTTAGGCCTACCGGCGCAGCACCTCAATATGCTGTCCGAAACTAGCATCGAGCAAATCTGTCTGATTGCCGAGCAGGAGCAGCCCAGACTGATGGTGATCGACTCCATTCAGGTAATGCACCTGACTGATATCCAATCCTCACCCGGCAGCGTGGCGCAGGTGCGGGAAACCGCCGCCTATCTTACCCGCTTTGCCAAAACGCGCGGTGTCGCTATCGTGATGGTGGGCCATGTCACCAAAGATGGTTCATTAGCTGGTCCTAAGGTATTGGAGCACTGTATTGACTGCTCCGTGCTGCTCGACGGTGATGCTGATTCCCGCTTTCGCACCCTGCGCAGCTACAAAAATCGGTTCGGTGCCGTCAACGAATTGGGCGTGTTCGCTATGACCGAACAAGGGTTGCGTGAAGTCAGCAACCCCTGTGCCATTTTTCTCAGCCGGGGTGATGAAGTCATGTCCGGAAGTTCCGTCATGGTAGTGTGGGAAGGCACGCGCCCGTTGCTAGTGGAGA
>JBPPLV010000012.1:0-164176 GCA_051305815.1 Candidatus Malihini olakiniferum | reverse complement strand
CGAATGCGCGTGCGTTACCGCCGTAGGTTTTTGCCAGAACGGTGGTGATCGATGCAGTCAGTGTGGTTTTACCATGGTCAACATGGCCGATAGTACCGACGTTAACGTGCGGTTTTACACGTTCAAACTTTTCTTTAGACACGGCTATATTCCTTACTCAAACACTCTCCCTTAAGGAGAGGGTATGGGATTAATGTATTAGGCTTAGTAATTATTTACCACGAGCTTCAATAACGGCCTGAGCAACGTTGTTCGGCGCATCATCGTACTTCAGAAACTCCATGGAGTAAGAAGCACGGCCTTTGGTCATAGAACGCAATTGAGTTGCGTATCCGAACATTTCAGACAGCGGAACTTCAGCATGAATCACAACGCCAGTTACGTTGCACTCCTGACCACGCAGCATACCACGACGACGGCTAAGGTCACCGATAACGTCACCAGTATTCTCTTCCGGTGTTTCAACTTCAACCTTCATGATAGGCTCAAGCAGAACAGGTTTTGCTTTTTTGAAGCCATTTTTAAAGGCGATAGAAGCAGCTAGTTTAAACGCCAGCTCTGAGGAGTCAACGTCATGGTAAGAACCGAAGCGCAGACGCACGCCGAGATCGACCACCGGGTAACCCGCCAGCGGGCCCGCATTCAGCTGTTCCTGAATGCCTTTATCAACGGCAGGGATGTATTCACCAGGAATTACACCACCTTTAATGTCGTTGATGAACTCATAGCCTTTCGGATTTGAGCCCGGCTCCAGGGGATACAGGTCGATAACCACGTGACCGTACTGACCACGACCACCAGACTGCTTGGCATGTTTACCTTCGATATCGGTAACTGTAGCGCGAATCGCTTCACGGTAAGCAACCTGAGGCTTACCGACGTTCGCTTCAACGTTGAACTCACGTTTCATACGGTCAACGATGATGTCGAGGTGAAGCTCACCCATACCAGCGATGATGGTCTGGTTAAATTCTTCGTCAGTCCATACGCGGAAGGATGGGTCTTCTTTCGCTAGACGGCTCAGAGCCAGACCCATTTTTTCCTGGTCAGCTTTGTTTTTCGGTTCAACGGCGACAGAGATAACTGGCTCCGGAAACTCCATACGTTCCAGGATAATCGGAGAATCCGGATCGCACAGGGTGTCACCTGTGGTCACGCCTTTCAGGCCGATAGCTGCCGCGATGTCGCCTGCACGAACTTCTTTGATCTCTTCACGTTTGTTGGCATGCATCTGAACAATACGGCCAAAACGCTCACGTGCTGCTTTCACGGAGTTCAGCACGGTATCACCGGAGTTAACCACACCAGAGTACACGCGGAAGAAGGTCAAGTTACCTACAAACGGGTCGGTAGCAATTTTGAATGCCAGTGCAGCAAACGGCTCGTCATCACTTGCGTGACGCTCAGCCGGCGTGTCTTTACCGTCATCCAGAATACCGTTGATCGCCGGTACATCAACCGGAGACGGCAGATAATCAACAACTGCATCCAGCATCGCCTGTACGCCTTTGTTCTTAAGGGCAGAACCACAGGTAACCAGGATGATTTCGTTGTTCAGAACGCGCTGACGCAGAGCTTTTTTAATTTCTTCTTCAGTCAGTTCTTCACCGCCCAGATATTTTTCCATCAGCTCTTCGGAAGCTTCCGCAGCAGACTCGATCAGTTTCTGGTGCCATTCATCAGCCAGTTCCAGCATGTTAGCAGGGATATCTTCGTATTCGAAAGTGACGCCCTGATCAGCTTCATTCCAGTTGATCGCTTTCATTTTCACTAGGTCAACAACACCCGTGAAACCCGCTTCAGCACCAATCGCCAACTGTAGCGGAACCGGGTTCGCGCCCATACGGGATTTAATCTGACTAACGACCCTCAGGAAGTTCGCGCCCATACGATCCATTTTATTAACGAATGCGATGCGCGGAACCTTGTATTTGTTAGCCTGACGCCATACGGTTTCAGACTGCGGCTGAACACCACCAACAGCACAGTAAACCATGACAGCACCATCAAGAACACGCATGGAGCGTTCTACTTCGATAGTGAAGTCAACGTGTCCCGGGGTGTCAATGATGTTTACACGGTGTGGCTCAAACTGCTTCGCCATACCAGACCAGAATGCAGTAGTCGCAGCAGAGGTAATGGTAATCCCACGCTCTTGCTCTTGCTCCATCCAGTCCATCGTGGCAGCGCCGTCGTGAACTTCACCGATTTTGTGGTTTACGCCTGTATAGAACAGAATACGTTCTGTAGTGGTGGTTTTACCGGCGTCGATGTGTGCACTGACACCGATGTTACGGTAACGTGCAATAGGTGTTGTACGAGCCATTTGTTTCCTCTATATCTTCGGACGTTCAAATCATCAGTTAACACAAACGGGCGAGCCGTAAAGCACGCCCGCCTGGTTAGCCCGCGGGAATTACCAGCGGTAGTGAGCAAACGCCTTGTTGGCTTCGGCTGTGCGGTGAACGTCTTCACGTTTCTTAACAGCAGTACCTTTGTTATCTGCTGCATCAGAAAGTTCGTTCGCCAGGCGCAAAGCCATCGATTTATCACCGCGTTTACGAGCAGCCTCTACTATCCAACGCATTGCCAGGGTATTACGACGGACCGGACGGACTTCAACCGGAACCTGGTAAGTTGAACCACCTACACGGCGGGACTTAACTTCAACAGTCGGACGAACGTTGTCCAGAGCGACTTCGAATGCTTCCAGTTCGTTTTTACCAGAACGCTGTGCCAGGGTTTCCAGCGCGGTATAGACGATTGCTTCTGCAGTAGATTTTTTACCGTCTACCATCAGAATGTTTACAAATTTGGCCAGTAATTGAGATCCGAACTTAGGATCCGGCAGAATTTTACGTTGACCAATGACGCGACGACGTGGCATGGAAATACTCCGTTGTTAATTCAGGATTGTCCAAAACTCTACGAATTTAGTTTGACATTTAAGTTAAAACGTTTGGCCTTACTTAACGGAGAACTATTAAGCCTTGGGACGCTTAACGCCGTACTTGGAACGGCTCTTCTTACGATCTTTAACACCAGAGCAGTCCAGTGCACCACGTACGGTATGGTAACGCACACCCGGGAGGTCTTTAACACGACCGCCACGGATCAGGATCACGGAGTGCTCTTGCAGGTTGTGACCTTCACCACCAATGTAGGAAGTCACTTCGAAGCCGTTAGTCAAACGCACACGGCATACTTTACGCAGTGCGGAGTTTGGTTTTTTCGGAGTGGTAGTATATACGCGAGTACATACACCACGTTTTTGCGGGCACGCTCCCAGCGCAGGAACGTTGCTTTTTACAACCTTCAGTGAGCGCGGCTTGCGAACCAACTGGTTAATTGTTGCCATTAAAACTCCTGGTTTTTTTTGCTTTGTAAACACGTGATAAACCTCCCTATACTCTACAGAGTAAAATATGGGGACACGGGATCTTAGGGCTGGCGGTGAAAGGAGTCAAGACATAGTCAAAATTTCAGCATCACCACGCCAGTTGCACTGCGTGTTGGGCGTTCAGCCGGACAAATTCAGTATAGTCGACCAACGGAATACTGGTTGAAATTTGTGCAACCAGCCCGCGAGCTTCAACATCTTCCCGCAAGGCATAGACCGGAACGCCCTGTGCCAACAAGCGTGCCACAGTGTTTCCCTGTGCCAATGCGGCGATAACACCATCCTGTAATAGCAGCAGTGCGTCCTGCGGAGCAACGCAACGTAGCATGGCATCGATATCGGTCTGATACGGCGAACGGGAAAGCGTGTGTAAGCGTGTCTTCGTGGTGGGTGGATTCGTGTGAGGCTGGGTCACAGGTAGCATAAGAGTAGCGCTCTCTGATTAAAACATAATGACAGTATCGTAGTACGCAAGTGTTGTACGCAACGCATCAGGCGTAAGCGGCTCAACGTCAATCACCCACGCGGTGTCTGGTGCCAGACCACGCTGTGCAGCAGACGTCGCGCACAGGTAGCAACGTTCAATATCATACAGTGGCAACACACCAAATGTGGCGATATAGTTACGCATCAGAATTTTGTCCGGCTGCTGGCCGGGCAACAATTGCAGCACACCGTCGCCGATGAAAAAGACGCCGATGTCATCAGTCAATGCGGAGGTCGCCAGCAAGGCATCCAGCCCTTCTCGTCCTGACGCATCACCATGCGGTGCATGGGTAAACAAGAAAGCGACACGCTTCATTATCGCTCCTTAAAATTGAACGACGCGATCGCACGTCAACACGGATTGGGCCAGTTCGCCTAGACCGCTCAGTGAAAATCCGGGTTGCAGATTGGATACGGGCAAATTGAGTAGCTTCGCTTGTTCGCTGTCAGTGATGCCTCGACGCAGCGCGGCTGCTACACAGACATTCAGTGCTACCTGATGCGTTGTACCTAACCGTTGCCAGGCATGCGTCAAATCAAACTCGTCATTAGCCGGGGACGTCAGTTCACTGGCGTTTAACACCCCTTCTCGATAAAAAAAGACACTGTTAAGACAGTGACCTTGCGCAATCAGCGCCCGGGCAAACAGCAGCGCGCTACTCGCCTGTTGTGTACCGTATGCCGGGCCTGTCACCAATAGGCAATAACGCAACATCAACGATCTTGACCGCTGAAATTGCCGTTTTTAAATTGGCGGATGTAGAGATAAACCGTGTACTTGGAAATATTTAAGCGATCCGAGACCTGATTGATAGCATCCTTGATATCGAAAATACCCTTTTCATAGAGATTAAGCACAATTTGTCGGTTCTTGGTATTGTTAGAAACGTTGCGATCCGCATTTACCTCTGCAATAGAGAACTTGAGCGTCTGCGCAACGAGATCGTCCACGGAGGAAGCAAAGTTCACCGAGGAGGCTACTTCATGGGTTTCCGGGGAAATAAAAGTCTGTACAATCTGGGAAAAAGGCACATCAAGGTTCATATTGATACACAGCAGGCCAATCACACGCTGCTCGTGGTTACGAATCGCGATAGTGACCGATTTCATTAGTACGCCGCTCTTGGTGCGGGTAAAGTAGGCTTTAGAAACGCTACTGTCCTCTCCCGCCATGTCATGCAGCATGCGCAGCGCCAGATCGGTTATCGGTGAACCGATTTTACGCCCGGTATGTTCGCCGTTAGCAATGCGCACCGCCGAAGATTTGAGATCCTCTAACGCATGTAGAACGATTTCACAATGCTTACCAATCAGCATCGCCAGACCGTCCACCACAGCCTCGTACGATTTCAGGATTTCATGGTCCGTCGAGTTAAAAGGCCGTTCCTTCAGCAAATCAACTTCATATAATTCGCCGGACATAAGCGAATTTGACATGGCTGACACCATCTTCGACATCATCTATTTTAATAGCCCTAATAGTTTATGTGCTCAGTATTAACAGGACATTACCCTTCATACCTCAAGTCGTAGGCGCGTTGGCTGCACTCGTTATTTCAGCTTACGACTGTGCCTCACCTCTAACGAGGCCACCGCAAGCAGCGTTCAAATTTGCTCCTAGCAGATTTGTTATCCGAATGACTTACCGGAGTAAGCTCATCGGGACCCCACTCTCTTGCCGTTTTCCTGCAACTCGAATTTTGGGTATAGTCTACCAAATGTCTCTTCTCCCGTCCTCGCATTTCACGGTGCTACTCCCTTTTACACGACATCTGCACGCTGTCTTAAGGTTGGCTTAATTTTATTGTCTTACCGTCATGCGCTATAACTCATTTTTTATTTATTCATTGAGATAGTAATGAAATTCGTTTTACCCTTTCTCGCCCTCAGTGGACAAGCATCGGCTACGTACTATTTTTCTCCGCGTTTGTCACATTAGTACAAAACATTGCCTACTATCGCCAAACGCTGCACCTACTGGATTTCAGCCAGCGAGCAACGCTGCTTTTTTTCCTTAGCATGTCGTTGGTCATTTTCACGATGCTGAATATCATTTTCACACTATTTGCTATTCCCTATCTACGGTAATTAACTATTGCTGCATTGCTGATCGCGGGCGCATTGGTGCAATACTTCATGCTGAACTACAGCATTATTATCGATCGCACCATGATACAGAATCTGTCGACCTGTTAACGCCTCAGCTCGCGCTTTGGGTATTGCTGCTCGGAGTTCTGCCTGCCGCGTTCGCTCTGTAGGGAAAAATAAAACCTACGGCATTTATGGTAATGAGTGTTGGTCAGCGCTTTTTGATTATCACAATGTCACTGCTGACAATATTGCTCGTCGCCGCTGTATTTTACAAAAATTATGCGTCATTAATGCGAAATAATAAGGAGTTGGTGAAATCTATTACCTCCAGCAATGTGCTAGCAGCAAATCTTTACTACTTTAAGTATCAGACGCTAGACAACCTAGTCGTTGGTACAAATCGGCCTGGATGCACACCAAGAGCCACGTCCTGTCAACGCTAATGGTAAAAAAACCTGGTCATTTTGGTGGTAGGAGAAACCGCCTGCGCTGAAAACTTCTCTCTGGGAGGATACAGCAAGGAAACCAACCCACAGTTGAAAAAAGCCAACGTAGTCTATTTCCCCAATACCCAATCGGGTAACACTTCAACCGGCGTTTCGGTTCCCTGTATGTTCTCTAATTATGCCCCGCACACAATGCGATGCCGCACTAGCCAGCCATCAGGAAGAGTTGTTATACATTATTCAACACGCGGACATCAATGTGCTGTGGCAGGAAAATGACGGCGGATGTAAGGGGGTTTGCGATCGTGTTCCTAATACAGACATCTCCAAAATCGCGGCTCCAGGCTTATGTAGTGGGGGAGAATGCTCCGATGAGGCGCTGTTGATCGGTGTGGAAGACCATATTAATCAACTGAATGGCGCGATGCCATTATTATACTGCACATGATTGGCAGTCACGGACCAGCTTATTACACACGCCATCCGAACGCGTTCAAACAATTTACACCGACCTGCGATACTAACCAGATTCAGAAATGTTCCAAGGACGCGTTAACCAGCACCTATGACAACATGATACTTTATCTAGATAACACATTAAATAAAGCTATAGATTTACTAAAAAAACAATAGGATAATTTTAACACTACATTGTTTTATCTCTCCGATCATGGAGAATTATTGGGGGGAAGATGGCGTTTACTTACACAGCATGCTCTATGCCGTTGCACCTTCACAGTAAACGTATATTCCTATGTTAGTGTAGCTATCGCCGCACAACTACGAACAATAATTCGCCGTGCGCGAAACATGTTTGCGACAACGCGCGCAAACACAAAGTTATTCGCAAGACAATCTGTTTCATACCATACTGGGAATGCTTAATGTCACTATCAGTGAATATCAGCCTGAATTGAATATCCTAAAACGATGCAGGGATCGAACTGCATGAGATTGTTGATCGTAGAAGATGACGCCTTACTGCAAGGGGGACTATTTCTGGCGCTGAGCCAGGAAGGATATGCCTGCGACTGTGCAGGCGGAGCCAGACAAGCGGATGTGCTGTTAAACAGCGCCTAATACAGCTTGGTAGTTCTGGATTTAGGGTTGCCTGATGGTGATAGCTTGCAATTGTTGGCCCGATAGGGTAAACAGCATCAGCATATGCCGGTGCTGATGCTGACTGCCCACGATACTATCAACGATCGTGTCGAGAGGCTGGATTCCGGGGCCGATGACTATCTGGTAAAACCGTTTGCGCTGACTGAATTGCTCGCGCGCGTCAGAGCCCTAATCCGCCGCCATCAGAGCTCTAACAATAATCTGGTGGTGGTTGACGATCTCTGCCTCGATCTTAATACCCAGCAGGTCAGCCTTAAGCAAGAGCCCATTATTCTGACGCCAAAAGAGTTTGTGGTTCTTGCTTGGCTCGTCCTAAAAACGGGACAGCCGGTACACCGTGAACTGTTGTATCAGGATATTTACAGTTGGAATGACGATAACGTATCAAACTCGCTCGAAGTTCACGTTCATAATTTACGACAAAAAATCGGCAAAGCACGCATCCGTACCTTACGCAGCTTCGGCTACCTGTTTACCACCGAGGATGATGCATGAAACGCATTTTCACTTCGATATCTCCCCCTGCAGCCAGTATGCGTTGGCGGCTTATCATCGCGCTGGTGTGTATTTTACTGACCTGCCAGCTCATTAGCGTTACCTGGTTATGACATGAGAGCAAAGAGCAGATCGAGTTTCTGATGGATAAAACGCTGAGTGAGCACACAAGAAACGCGCATATCGCCAAGGAAATATACGAATCTATCGATTCACTCAGCATTTCTAGCCTGGTGATGGTGCTCGCCTTATTGCTGTTATCTATCCAAGCGGTTAACTGGATTACGCGGCCACTGCCGCGTCTGGCAACAGAGTTGGGTAATCGCGGTGCAGAAAATCTGGAACCACTTACAGACTATCAACAGGTGGAAGAGATCGCCGCCGTAACTCGCTCAATACAATAGCTTTTTATACACCTAAACGAAACTCTTAAACGAGAGCGCTAGTTTACCGCTGACGTAGCGCATGAATTACGCACGCCGTTGGCAGGAATACAGCTGCACCTGGAATTCCAGGTGCAGCGTCACGAAATAGATTATCAACCACTGATCGCGCGTATTGACACCATGACACAGAGCGTCGAGCAATTGTTGCAACTTTCTCGAGGCCGCCATGGCGTTTTCCTCCGGTCGCTACTAACAGGTCTCGCTGGCGCAGGATGTGATTGTCCTATGCAAGATGCGATGGAAGAGATGGTAGAACAGCGTATAGGCAGCGGATTGATTAGCAAATCGACCATGACAATGTGTCGATACAGGGGGATGCCCTGTTAC
This sequence comes from Candidatus Malihini olakiniferum, assembly GCA_051305815.1. Classification (GTDB taxonomy): domain Bacteria; phylum Pseudomonadota; class Gammaproteobacteria; order Enterobacterales; family Enterobacteriaceae; genus Symbiopectobacterium; species Symbiopectobacterium olakiniferum_B. Next base: position 155,363 of record JBPPLV010000012.1, on the reverse strand, counting down.
TGCAATTGTTGTTGCGCAATTTGATTAAAAATGCTCACTGATATAACCTACCCGTGAGCACCATCACCGTAAAGCTTAAAGCTGATCCGTAAATCACCTTGCAGGTAAGCGACCAAAGGCAGGGTATTGATGAAAGCAAAATTGGCGAATTGAGCAAAGCGTTTGTTCGTATGGATATCCGCTATGGCGGCATCAGACTTGGATTGAGCATCATCACTCCTATGACGTAGCTTCATTATGGTAGATTGCAGCTTAGCAATCTAGGGACAGCCGTAGCGCACTGGCAGAGGAGGTTACCTTCCTACCACTACTTTACTGAGAATACGCAATAAAAAAGCCGCGGGTTATCCCAATGCTCACACTGCTGACAAACTGCCTTAACGTCGTCATTCTTACACAAGCGGGAATCTCTCTCGGGTTAGACGCGCGCCTCCTGCTCGAGGTCCCCGGCCTACGGCAAGAGCAAGGAGATAGGGATAGATATTATCAGTTATCAACCGAGACTTACTTTCTTTGCGCTTTTTTCTGCAGCGGGTTTGTCTACTTTAGCGGCCGGTTTGGCATCAGCGCCTGCCTTGATATCCAGCAGTTCCACTTCAAACACCAGCGTAGAGTTAGTAGGAATATCCGGAACACAATTTTTGCCATAAGCTAACTCAGGTGGAATAACCAGTTTGATTTTCCCACCTTTCTTAACCTGCTTCAGCCCTTCAGCCAGGGATAACACCGTCAAGACGGAAGGAGAGCGGTTCGCCACGTTTGTAAGAGTTATCAAACTCGCTACCATCAAACAGCGTACCTTTGTAGTTAACAACAACGGTATCACTCTCTTTCGGTTCTGCAGCCGTTTTCACGCGTGTTTCGAAACCTTATAGGGTCTTCTCAATCTCTTCGTCGCTCAATTTGCTCTTGTCGGCGAACGCGTCCTTAACGCCAGCAATCAGCTGGTCTTTATTCAGTGTGATACCCATCTTTTTTTGCCCTTTCAGGGAATTATCCATATAACGGCTTTAAGGAGCACCCAGCGCATAATTTGCGCTGGGGCCACATCGGACGCTTTAGCCGCTTCTGCTACTATTACCAGGTTGGCATTCAGTGTCAGTGCCATCGTGTCGCTAACAGCGTTAATTTAAATAGTGATCTGATCTATCATCTCCCGACCTGGAACGATAGGCTCTAGAAACATTAATCGTAAATGTGCGACTACTATAACTGTGGGTATCGAGACAACACAACGACACACACAACAATCCTTTGATAAAATTCCCTGAATTATTCATAGGCCCATTCTCCGACCTCGTCGATGTCCGGAGGTTCCGAATATTCGGCTAGACAAGACAAATTACAGAGGAATCGCAATGCCCCATTCGTATCTCGAGCAACGCATTGAAATGCTTGAAAGCAAGCTGGCTTTTCAGGAACTCACCATTGATGAGTTGAACCAGACGGTCGTCCAGCATGAGTTGGAAATGGCAAAGATACGCGAGCATCTACGCCTGCTGGTGGAAAAGCTTAAAGCATCCCTTCTCTATGTCGCCTCACAATCCGAAGAGGCGCCACCGCCACATTATTAGCAAACAACACTGGCGTATCCGTACTTCTACGGTTGTGTCAGATCACATTTTTCACATCATCCCTAGCCATTCTTACGGTTTCTCTCACACCATAAAAAATAACAAATTGATTTAAATAACATAAAACACCATACACATACCGTTGGTCAAAAATCCTCATAGCAAATCTCTCTTGAGAGTTCGTTCAGAAAAACAAAAAAATGCAAACATCAACAAGAACGTCATTAATCGTTCTTTCATTCTTCTCGATGACATTAAAAAGAGAACATCATGACCAAAATTAATATCGATTTACGTGGCCTGAACCCTGCCCCTGTCACATCTTTCAACCGCGATGGTTCTGTGGATTACGCCGCTTGTAAAAAGCTGGGGACCCGGCTTGCCGGCGTAGATGGCGTAAAAAATCTAACCGTATTGGGCCACGCCGGTGAAGGCACCTTTATGTCTCAGAATGAGTAGATGAAAGTGATTGAAACCTTCGCGGAATCTGTGAACGGTGCCATTCCTATCATCGCTAGTATCACACTCGAAGATGTCGAGGTAGCAGCCGAAGAAGCCAAGCGTGCTGTGTCAGCGCTGGAGCATCTACAGGACTGCTGTATCCTGCCCATGGCTTCTGCGCTTTGTCTATCAGAAAAGGGCACCGCAGGATAAATACGTCAGGTGTACGAAGAAAGCAGCCTGCCGCTGATCCTGTTCCAGATACCACCAAGTGCACCTACAACCTGGAAACGTTGCTGGAAATTTCTGCTCAACCCGGCGTATTTACCATGAAGAAAGGCTTGCGTAATATGCGTCGCTAGGACACAGAGATCCCCGTGATCCGTCGTGAGCGCCCGGACCTGTAGATCCTGATCTGCCATGACGAATATCTGTTGTCTACCGCCTTTGATGTCGATGGTTTTCCTGGTCGGCTACGGCAACATCGCGCCAGAATTACTGGTAGAAATGATCAAAGCAGGCAAGGCAAAAGATTATAAAAAGGCCGGTGAGATTCATGACCGCTTGCTGTCAGTGACGAAGAGCGTATATCACCGCGGTTCACACATGGAAGGAACAGTTGCACTGAAACACGCGCTGGTGGCACATGGCATTCTGGAACATGTAACGGTACGTTCCCACCACTGCCATTGGAACCCGGTGCAAAAGAGGAAATCAAAGCAGCTATTCGTGCAGCTGAACTATCATTCATTAGCTAATTCCAGCACGCCGACATCGACATGATCCGTACGCCCGCTCTCACTGTATTAGAAGCGGGCGTATTGGCGATCGACATCGCATCCGTCTTTTCTAACGTGTTAGCGCAATCAAGCTCTTATATTGTGTTTTATTGCCTGCTTTCGCATGGTAATCCCTGATTTTCTTGCCGCGGTAGAGATTTAAAATTCCGAGGTGTAGCCAAAGCCCTGGAACCATTACATAACAAATTCATAAACGCCGCGCGGATGTCATTAGCAACACACTGTACCTTTGTTTAAAAATAAAAATCAAGGAATTACATGGACCCTAATACCTTTCCACCGAACGCGTACGTCAGGTTGTACAAGAATTGGGTTACCGGCGTGATATTATGACCTCAAGCCTACGTCGAAGCGGCACAGACACCATCGGTGTAGTGAAACATCCCGATGATATTCTCACTCTGCCATTCTGACGTGGCGGGAGGCGTATCCGACTGGCGTTGGTGGTAGCGACTTGTACGCAGATTACCACTTCCACCTGTTCTTCCTGTGCGACGGCCAGTGTATCCAGCACTTAGCATTTTGGGGGTACACGGCACCTGAGATAAACCGTTTACGTTGCAATCTTACCTTCCTCACTGCACGCAGCGCGTGCTATTCGTATTCATCCCAGTCATCCAGCCGGCGACGTTCATGCAGCATTTCACGTTGGAAAATATCCTCCAGCTCACGCCGCGCTTCCTTAACGCGTGAAACCTGTACCACATCGCCATCGCCCTGGCGCATCGGCATCAATTCGCGCAACATGCGTATATCCAAACGCCGAAAATGCTGCTGTGCACGATACGCTTGGTGAGGTTGCATCCCCACCGACATCAACGTTTTGCGTCCCAGATCAAGCGCACTCGAGAAGGTTTCACGCGAGAAATACTTTACTCCCGACTGAAGCAACTCATGGGCTTCTACACGCCCGCGTGCACGGGCCAGAATTTCCAGGTTGGGAAAATGCTTTTGGCACAGGTGCACGATGATCATGGTGTCTTCCGGCTCATTACAGGTAATCACAATCGCGCGTGCCTGTTCTGCTCCTGCCGCCCGCAGCAGTTCCAGTTTGGTGGCATCACCATAGTACACTTTATAGCCGTAACTGCGCATGAGGCTGACGGCGCTGATGTCGCGCTCCAATACCGTGATGCGCATTTTGTTCGCCATCAGCAAGCGACCAATCACTTGCCCAAAGCGGCCAAACCCAATCACAATTACCTGCGGTTCGTCATCTTCTACATAGGGTTTCTCGTCTAATTCCTCTGTGGCGTTATAACGACGCTCCAGAATGCGGTCAATGCCCTGCATAAGTAACCGAGTGGTCATCATGGAAAGAGTGACTGTTACCAGAAGTAATGGAAGTTGCTCCCCCTGTAGCACCTTATGTTCCGCTGCCGCAGAAAACAGCACAAACGCGAACTCGCCACCTTGACTAAGCACCCCGGCAAACTGAAGCCATTCTGAACGCCGCATCCGATTCACACGTGCCAGCACATACAGAACAACTCCCTTGACCATAACCAGGAGGAATACCCCCAGCAGCACCTCGTAAATATGAGTAAACAGCACGCCAAGATCGAGCGCCATGCCAACAGAGATAAAAAACAGGCCTAGCAGCAACCCGTTAAACGGCTCGATGGAGATCTCCAGCTCATGACGGTATTCACTCTCAGCCAGTAATACACCTGCAATAAAGGTGCCAAGCGCCATGGAAAAGCCCAGCGCATCCATAAATACCGCAGAACCAAGTACCAGCAGCAACGCTGCTGCGGTAAACACCTCGCGCCCCCCAGAAGCGGCGATAAAACGGAACAGCGGACGAACCAGATAACGTCCGCCAATCAGCATCCCTATAAAAGCCGCAACTTTGATAGCGACGTCTTTCCAGTCGGTCACTTCCCCCTGTACTCCGGCCAGCACTGGCACCAGCGCCAATACAGGGATCACTGCCAAATCCTGAAACAGCAGCACCGAGAAACCCAATTGGCCAGATTCGCTGCGGTTCATACCCTTCTCACGCATCAATTGCAGCGCTATCGCCGTAGAAGACATTGCGAGCCCGACACCGCCAATCAGCGCTGACTGCCAGGAAAAGCCGGTCAGGTAGAGCAAACCGCCGAGGGCCGCCGTGCTGAGCCCAACCTGAACCGCACCAATGCCGAAGATAGAGCGCCGCAACGTCCATAATTTTTGCGGATTAAGCTCCAACCCTATGATAAACATTAGGAAAACAACGCCAAGCTCAGAGAAGTTCAGGATGGCATCGACATCACGGATAAAGCCCAGTCCCCAAGGACCAATGGCTATCCCTGCGATCAAATATCCCAATACTGCACCAATACCCAATCGGCTGGCGATGGGCACCATCAGCACAGCGACAAACAAAAATAGAATACCCGCGCTCAAGATAGGGGAACTTTCCATTACTTACCCTCCCATTTTGGCAATGGGGAAACCAGCCATTCGCTATACGCATCGGTATAACTTGCCAGTATATCAGCAGGCAATCGGCGCGCCCAATAGACCATCATTGGCGGCAACCAGTGCATACGACACATGGCCGCCGTCATTTCAAACGGGCGCAGCACCTCTTCCATGCTAAAGCGTTTGCTGCCCTGTGGATGATAACTCTCCTCCGGTTCACCGGTGGTTATTACTGAACGCCAATATTTGCCCGCTAGAGCATTGCCGCCAATACCATTGGCAAACCCGCGCGAAAGCACTCGGTCAAACCACTCTTTTAACAGCGCTGGGCAACTGTAGGTATAGAGTGGATGCTGAAATACAATTACCTGATGTTCGCGAAGAAGCTGTTGCTCATAGTGAATATCAAGAAAAAAATCAGGATAGTGAGCGTACAAATCGTGTACGGTAATATTAGCTAACTGGTGCGCCGGTTGCAACAATGCGCGGTTTGCCACCGAGTCTTGCGATTCCGGATGGGCATACAGCAGCAAAATCTTCGGTGGCTGCGACATCATTCCCCTCCAAAGCGTCGTCATGAGCGCGTTTTTCCGCTAGCATGCTGCGCGATAACGATACGACAAATAGGACGTTCGCCGTCCAGAGATACCCGCAAAACACCCTAAATAATTCGCGTTGCAGCAAGGCAGCAAGAGAATCTCTCCCCCGCCCCCTTATCCGGTAAGGGGGCGGGTGAACAAGCGCAGCCAACATACATGCAACGTGAAGTACGACGAGTATAATTTAACATACTCTGAAGATGTGACGCTTTATGATTGTTTTCTCCGCTTTGAAATTCGGCGTGGCGTGCGCGTCTTGCTTGATAACGCCCCACCACCATCACCCAGGTCAGAAGGTCTGGTTAGTCTTTAAAAACAGCTGTGGCAAGTCCACGCTGCTCTCTTTGCTAAAAGGCGAGATCGGTGCCGACGGCGGTAGCGCCACCTTTCCGAACAACTGGGTATTGGCCTGGGTTAACCAGGAAACACCTGCGCTGAATGTGCCCGCTATTGATTATGTTATTGACAGCGATCGTGAATTTCGCCAGTTAGAAGCTGAACTTCAGCACGCAAACGATATTAACAATGAAATGCCATCGCCTGCGCACACGATAATGCACACGATAAACTAGACACCATTCAAGCCCGGAGCATTCCAGCACGCGCTGCCAGTTTGCTCGATGGCCTTAGCTTCACTCAGGTCCAATTACAGCAACAAGTACGTGATTTTTCGGGGGATGGCGTATGCGTCTTAACATGGCACAGGCGCTGATTCGCCGATCCAATCTGCTGCTGCTCGATGAACCGACCAACCACCTCGATCTGGATATGCGTCAGGCACTGATAGAAGCGTTGATCGATTTTGAAGGGGCGCTGGTGGTGGTTTCCCACAATCGACATCTGATCCGTTCGACAACGGACGATCTCTATTTGGTACACTATCGCAAAGTGGAATCTTTTGATGGCGGTCTGGAAGACTACCATCAATGGCTGAAGGACGTGCAACGCCAAAAAAAGCACTGTTGAATCAACTGATAAGTCAGCATCAACCCATAACACTCAGGCACGCAAAGATCAAAAACGGCGCGAAGCGAAACTACGTACCCAAACCCAACTGTTGCGTAAAAAGATCGCTCAGTATGAGCAGCAGATGGAGAAACTCTCCGAAGCGTTAGCAAAAGTCGAAACACGTTTATCTGACAGCGAACTGTACGATCAAAGCTGTAAAGCTGAACTGACAGAATGCCTACAACGGCAGGCTAAACTCAAAGGCTAACAGGAAAAAGCAGAAATGGCCTGGCTAGAGACGCAAGAACAACTCGAATAGGTGCTGAATGAGGGTTAGCTAGGTCCCCTGAAAGGGGATATCTGTTAGCATAGTGCATATTTCGTACGCGTTAACGTTCTCTGATTTCTGCTAACCCTATAGCTGCCGCCCGACAAGAGGCATTCAATTGCCACCGCTTCGTGGCTTTAAGCTTTTCGAGGCATCCATGCCGCTCATCCGGCGTACACGCCCACCTCAGCGCGATTCTTGACGCGATTAACGGCAAAAAACTAGAAGACTAAAATCAGATCATTATCAATGCCAGATCAGCAGCACGCAAGCCGCCGTAAGCAAACCCATAGAGACATTAAAAATCACCCATACTCTGCGGCTACGCAACAAGCGGCTAATCGCTGTGCCGAAGCCCAACCAGATCACGCCTGAGACAATATTCACCAAGACAATGCCGAAACTTATCAGCAACACCGAATGGTTATAACCGCTGCCCGCCAGACTGAAAATCGCTACAGAGCCCAGTGCCATCAGTTAAGCATTGGGATTTAAGAATTGAAGCAACCAGCCTTGATACAGTCGCAGCGGTTTTGGCGGTAGCGCGCTGGTTTCCAGCCGCTTATAGGCCGCAGTCGCAATTTTCCATGCCAGCCACAGAAAGTAGAGACTGCCCAATACTTTCAGTATCAGGTGTAACGAGGGATAGAGCAGAATCATGCTACCCACACCAAACGCAACCAGTAGCAAAATACTCTGCATACCGAGTATAATGCCCACCATCAGCCATAGCGATCGCATAAAGCCGAAGTTGACACAGGATGTCGTCATCAGCATGTTATTGGGGCCAGGCATAATTTCCGCCAGCCAGAGAAAACCCAACATCGATAAAAATAAGCCTTGTTCCACGTTTTGACTGCCCCTTGTCCCCACTGTTACGGTATGATTTATTGACCTGATTGCACGTTATCCTGTCTGTTGCAAAGAAATGCTCGCTGAGCGGCACAAGCAGATTAGCGCAGTGTGATGAATATCGCACAATTATTTCCAGAGGTCGTTTCTATTCCCATGCTTTCCTTAACATTTCGCCCGTTATGCGGGGCTGTTAACCCGCATGTAAAAAACGCTGTTACCGCGCTTGATTCGTCGTCATACCCGCTTGCAACCTGCTTGGCAACAACTGCTGACTGCTGCCTGATGGTGATTTGGTCGACCTTGCCTGGAGTGAGGCTCCCCAGAACGCGCGCCACACAAACCCCGCGTAGTACTGTTTCACGGTTTGGAAGGCAACTCTCTCATAGTACCTATTGCTTACGGCGGCCTACTCAAGGCGTGTCGAGAGCATGGCTAGCTGGCAGTCATTATGCATTTCCGTGGCTGTAGCGCTGCCCCAACCTCCTGAATCGCATCTACCATTCCGGTGAAACGGATGATGGCAGCTATTTGCTGCGTTGGATGCGATACGTTGGGCGAAGTGCCGACTACTGCTATTGGCATTTCTCTGGGAGGTAATATGCTGGCTTGCCTGCTGGCTAAACGGGAGGAAGCTCAATTGCTCTCTGCCACTGCCATTGTTTCCGCACCGTTTCACCCCTATGCCTGTAGTCGCAGGATAGAGCAGTTATTTTCCATTATTTATCAAAGCTATATTGTGGGGTAATTGAAGTAGAATGCTCGCTGTAAGCTGGCACGCTATTTGGGTTCATTACCGATTGCCTAGGCTCAACTGCAGCGCATCAATGAGCTGCGCGAATTTAATGATGCGATCACCGCCCGTATTTATGGTTTTCAGGATGCTGCCGACTACTACACTCAATGCAGTGCGCTGGCGTTACGCCCCACGATCTGCACGCCGACACTTATCATCCATTAAATAAGACGATCCCCTTATGACACCCGAGGTGATAACGGATATCACCCACCTGCCTGCGACCATAGAATACCAACTGACAGCGTATGAGTGCATGTTAGGTTTGTCAGCGGTTCATTACTGAAACCAGAAATGTGACTGGAACAGCGCATTCCAGCCTGGTTCACATCCTTTTTATCGGCAAGCACTGTGGGAGCAACAGCATGATAATTCCCTGGCAACAACTCGAACCTAATACGTTGCAAGGCATCATTGAATCTTTTGTGCTGCGCGAAGGCACGGACTACGGCGAACAGGAGCGCTCGCTAGAGGAAAAAGTCAGGGATATACGCCGCCAGCTCGCCTCCGGCGGCGTGATTCTGGTATGGTCAGAGCTGCATGAAACGCTAAATATCATGCCGCGCACCCAGCTTAACGAAAATACTTTTTAACGTGATTAATCACTATTTCCTGATGAAAGAGGGGCCTTTTTGCGTCACAGGGTCTACTATACAGTAAGATCTGTGTTACTGAACACCTAATCCGAGGGAGTGAAACCGCATGTCACAACAACACCCTATCATTGCAGTTACCGGCTCCAGTGGAGCGGGCACCACCACAACCAGCCTCGCTTCAGGAAGATCTTCCAGCAATTGCAAATAAAAGCATCTTCACTGGAAGGTGACAGTTTTCACCGTTATACCCGACCAGAAATGGACATGGCGATCCGCAAAGCAAAAGATCTCGGACGCCATATCAGCTACTTCGGCGCGGAAGCCAAAGATTTCAGTTTACTGGAACAGTCTTTTATCGAGTATGGCCGTAACGGCACGGGAAAACGCGCAAATACCTGCATACCTACGATGAGGTGATTCCCTACAATCAGGTACCCAGCACCTTTACACCGTGGAAGCGCTGATGCAGCATCCCACCGATATGCTATCCTATGAGGGCTTACACGACGCTGTCGTCACCCGCTCAGCACATGTCCAGCATGTTGACCTTGTTGGTCGGCGTAGTCCCTATCGTCAATCTTGAATGGATTCAAAAGCTAGTCCGCGATATCAACGAACGCGGCCACTCACGTGAAGCAGTGATGGATTCCGTGGTACGCTCTCATGGAGGAGTACATTACCTACATCACGCCGCAGTTTTCTCGTATCCATATCAACTTCCAGCGTGTCCCCACCATTGATACCTCGAACCCTTTTGCCGCCAAGGCGATACCTTCGCTGGATGAGAGCTTCGTGGTGATCCATTTTCAGGACGTAGAGAATATTGACTACCCTTACCTACTGGCCATGCTAAAAGGATATTTTATTTCAAATATCAATACGTTAGTGGTAACTAGCGGAAAAATTAGACTGGCGATGTAACTGATCATGGCTCCGTTGGTAAAACGACTAGCAAAATGGCGTAACGCGGGTTGAAAAAAGAGAAAACAACCCGCCGAAGACGTTATACAGTGGTGATGATTTCGTGGCTGTGGGTGATTTGAACGGCCTTTTCCAACATTAGCGCCACTGAACAATACTTTTCCGCCGACAGCGACACTGCTCGCTCAACCATGTTATCCGTCAGTGCCGACCCTGTGACAATAAAGTGCAGATTAATATGCGTGAACAAACGTGGGGCTTCCTCACGACGCCTGGAGGAGAGTTTGACCTCGCACCCAGTGACATTATTGCGACCTTTTTTGCAAAATGGACACCAAATCGATAGCACTACAGCCACCTGAGGCCATTAGCACCATCTCCATCGGGCTGGGCGCTTTGTCCCCGGCAATTGCCATCCATTAGAATCTGATGACCCGACGATGACTCACCGAGAAAGGTCAGGTTTTCAACCCATTTTACGCACGCTTGCATTCCCAACTCCTAAAATTTATTTGAAAATTACTAACAGTTATAGTCAAAAACCGCCAATAACTAGAGCTCCATCATGCTGAAGCGAGACAGCACAAGACAGGCTCGTCAAGCTGTTTTACAAATAGGAATAGAATCCGTTCCATCAGTATGATTCTGACGGTCAGAAAGGGTCGTGACATCGCCATACAGAGGCCAGTATATTCCGTGACGTCAGTCCGCCAACACAGAATTTTTACTACTAGTAAGTTCATACGCCGTACAGGGAATTCTGAACCCTGTAATTTGCGCAGTGAATTACAACAGAGGATAACAGCGAATGGTTCTCGACAAACCACCGACAGACCCGACTCTGGAATGGTTCCTTTCTCATTGTCATATTCACAAGTACCCATCGAAGAGCACGCTAATTCACCAAGGTGAAAAAGCAGAAACGCTTTACTATATCGTGAAAGGCTCCGTTGCAGTGCTGATCAAGGATGAAGAAGGCAAGAAAATGATTCTCTCCTACCTAAACCAGGGGGATTTTATTGGAGAACTGGGCCTATTCGAAGAGGGCTAGGAACGCAGTGCATGGGTGAAAGCAAAAACTGCTTGCGAAGTCGCTGAAATCTCTTATAAAAAATTCTGCCAGTTGATTCAGGTCAATCCGGATATTCTGATGCGCTTTTCTTCACAGATGACGCATCGTCTCCAGGTGACTTCTCAGAAAATGGGCAACTAGGCCTTCCTGGATGTAACGGGTCGTATCGCACAGACGCTCTTGAACCTGGCGAAACAGCCCGATGCCATGACGCACCCAGATGGGATGCAAATCAAAATCACGCGTCAGGAATTGGTCAGATTGTTGGCTGTTCCCGCGAAACGGTAGGCCGTATTCTGAAAATGATCGAAGATCAAAATCTGATCTCTGCGCACGGCAAAACCATCTTAGTGTATGGCACTCGCTGATTTTACTACCGCTATTTCGAACAAAAATACGTTATGGTGCTTTCACCATGGCTTCTACCGCCCGAGCGAACCGTGCCATGCCTTGATCGATATCTTCCAGATCGATGACCAACGACGGCACAAAACGCATCACGTTAGGCCCAGCCACAAGAACTATCACACCCTGCTCCGCCGCTGCGGCCAGGAATTTACCCGCTTGCCCATGCCATTTCGGCTTCAATTCCGCCCCAATCAGCAGGCCCATACCGCGAATCTGCTCAAAAATACCGTGTTCTTCGTTGATAGCCTGAAGAATCGAGACAAAGCGCTCATTGCGTGCTTGTACACCGGAAAGTACCTGCGGAGTGTTGATGATGTCCAATGCCGCTTCTGCCACCGCACACGCCAGCGGATTCCCACCATAAGTGGTGCCATGTACGCCGACGGTCATCACAGAGGCGATCTCTTCGGTGGTAAGCATGGCGCTGATGGGAAAACCGCCACCCAGCGCTTTTGCTGTGGTGAGAATATCCGGTGTTACACCATAGTGCATATAGGTAAACAGTTTGCCAGAACGCCCCATGCCGCTTTGAACTTCATCAAATACCAGCAGCGCATAATGCTGATCGCAAAGTTCGCGCACACCTTTGAGGAATTCTGGCGTGGCTGGCGTAATACCGCCCTCGCCCTGAATTGGCTCTAGCACCACGGCGCAGGTGTGGTCATCCATCACCGCTTTCACCGCAGCCAGATCGTTGAACGACACATGCATGATATCGGCCGGTTTTGGCCCGAAGCCATCGGCGTATTTCGCCTGCCCACCGACTGAGACGGTAAACAATGTACGGCCATGAAACGCATTGTAGAAAGCAATGATTTTGGTTTTATACGAGCTGTGGCGCTTAATCGCATAGTGGCGTGCCAGCTTGAAGGCCGCTTCGTTGGCTTCCGCGCCAGAGTTGACAAAGAACACGCGCTCGGCAAAGGTGGCATCAATCAGTTTGCTGGCCAGACGCAGCGCTGGCTCATTCGTGAAGATATTACTAGTGTGCCACAGCGTTTCTCCCTGCTGCTTTAACGCCGCTACCAATGCCGGGTGGCAGTGGCCCAACGCCGTTACTGCAATCCCACCGGCAAAGTCGATATACTCACGTCTTTGTTGATCCCATACGCGGCTACCTTTGCCTTTAACAGGCACAAATTGCGCCGGTGCGTATACAGGTAAAATCACCTTGTCATGCGTCGCCCGCGTTACCGCTTTTAAATTTGTTGCCATTTGCTTACATCCACATCGCTTAAATTGAAAATATAATCATAAAATATGCATAAAAAATCAATACACAGGGTTATAAAATAGCGCGTTATGACAGTCTGTTTTATCTCGAGGCATACTGATAACTTCAGGTATTAAGGAAGTTCTGTAATAGTTGATGCCCTTGCTCACTGAGAATGCTCTCTGGATGAAACTGCACCCCTTCTAGCGGCAAGGTACGATGACGTATTCCCATGATTTCATAACGTTCACCGCCTCGTTCCGTCCAGGCCGTTATGTCAAACTCGGCGGGTAAGGAGGCTAGCTCAATCACCAGTGAATGATAGCGTGTCACGGTTAATGGTTGTGCTAAACCGATGAATACGCCGCATCCCGTATGCTGGATCGCCGAAGTCTTTCCGTGCATCACCTGTCGTGTCCGCACCACGCGTGCACCAAACGCCTGCCCTATCGCCTGATGGCCGAGGCACACACCAAGAATAGGCAACTTACCGGTAAAATGGCGGATAGCCTGCAGCGAAATACCCGCCTCATCCGGCGTACAGGGACCGGGAGAGATCACCAGATGTGTCGGTGCCAGCGTTTTAATATCCGCCAGCGTCAGGGTGTCATTGCGTTTAACCAGCACCTCCGCACCCAGTTCGCAGAAATACTGGTAGAGATTGTAGGTGAAGGAGTCGTAGTTGTCGATAAGTAGTAGCATGTGGCGAGTCTACGCTAAAAAGATATGCTGTAGGTTACTTTGCTTGTATTTCGTTAGGCAATGGGTAACGCTAACTGTGTCCCTTAAATACCCTGTATTGCATACAGCTTAACAAGAAAATCGAGTGCGTTAGTACTGATTGAGATTGCTGACAACCCCAATTCGGCACGTCAGTGTTCCCTGACAAATCCCAGCGAGAAGACACTCCGGCGGCTTGCGCCGCTACGACCCCATCGCCACACTTCAGCTAACAACGGCCTTTATCATCAATCTGAATCGAGCATCCTAGCACTCGATTATTTAATGAAACAATTGACATAGGCGCTGGTGGTCGTACCCACAGACTAGATGTAGGAATCGGACGCTAACCAAATTGCGAGATGTGGGCCTGTCTGCACTACCAAACCACACCCTCGAAAATCACACGGTCACCGACTTCATATCTCACGCCGTCAGCCGATCATTGCGAATAATTTCCTCCTGTTCCGCCACTACCTCATACTGTTCCACCGCCAACGAAATTAACATCCACTGCGTTATAAAAACCAGTGACAGAATCCGCAACCATCCATACACCTAGAACAATATGGTAGCCCGTTCTGTAGGTTGTTAGCATAACTACTGTTTAAACATTCATGGGCCCCATTGATTGTAATGATTCATTCCAAAAATAACGGTTGGTGTGCATGTGACTATCGAATGAGATTTCTTCAAAATCATCACACGTTGGACGTCGATTTTTATTCCAACCATTTTGGGTAAAAAAATAAAGATAACCCCGGGTTCTATGTTAAAAAGCAGTATCCAACTGATATTGACACGGCCTGGTATAGTGGAGATTTTCGGCCAAACGCGATCGCAGAGCAGATTCAATTCGTTATATTAGTAATTCACAACGATTCGGGCGTCCACCGCTAAGAATAAGCCTATCCAGCAGTTGTGTTTGTATCGGACTGACAACTTTCGCTTCATCAGGGAAAAGGGCCGCTTCTCCCGGAAACCAAATAAGATCCTGACTTGTAGTACCGTTAGTATACCGTGGAAAATTTTTCAGTCTTTTCATTTCAGTTACTTTATTCCGAGATATTTATCCATTTTACAACGCAAAAGCAGCTTGGGAAGTCGGAAAATAACATAGTCATGAAACGGAGCAATGCTATTAGAATCAGGGTGGCAACCACATCTCTTTGGTTCAGATAATGCATACCCACAATCAGGGAATGGATACACAAGGATTATAAGGCGGCGGAGGTGGATTCTCAACGCAAGGTTTACCATACCCATTGGGAGATACAGGATTTTCACTACCGTACGCAGGTAGTTAACCATGATAGTGTTCAGTATCATTATGACCCATAATAAGCCTCTCATGATTCGACTAAAATATATTAATAGATACCAATTAATGTTATGTATATGCTATATTAAACAGTCACACACATTAATCTTCATAAGAAAACATAATATAATAATTTGCAAAAAAAAATAATTAAAAATTAATATCACTCAATAAATTACAATAAGAATTCATCATAAAAACATCAACAGACACATATTATTTTCAAATAACAACTAATTATTAATCATAAATAAAATGTAGACTAATTTTTACTTAGATAAAAAATATGTAATTAGTCTTACAGACTAGATAATTAATTATATATCATCTAAAACCTCATAAACTTAAATAGTTTCCCAACTGTACGTACAAAATATATTTTAACCATTTCCTGACAACTGAAACACTCATCAAAATAAACAACCATCAACAAAATAACGGATAGTCGCTAGAAAAAAGAGAGCAATAATAATTACTCTTCCAGTATTTTCACATAACACTTATTACGCTTAAACAAAATCCAAAGCCTGGTAGAATGCCATTTCTGTGTCAGCGACTATCCATGCTAATAGAAGTACATGGTGACCCGTTCTGTTAGGCAACTGTACACTATGTTTACTGCTGGTCCTATTTGCACTATATCAAAATGCCAAAACGGCTACAGAGTATGATAATCATAATAAAATATTTAGTATCAATACTATAACGTGATATACGCTGTGAACTATCCCAAGTAGGAGTAGTGATCTACTATGAATAACCGCGTGTCCGATGTAACATTGTATAAACCCATTGAACATTAAACACCTGCCCACTCGTCACAGGTATTCTTGGCCAGATGACTCCACGTTCACTCATTAATTCCTGATCCGTATAGTTCATAATATCGCGTACTCCTGTACGACCACTACTGATAATTTACCCATCATCTGGCTGTACTGCGCTATGAGCATCTGTCAGGAAGTTCCTACTAGTCCACGGAGGATCAAATTGTCCACCTGTGTACATTGAAAAGTTTTTACCCCCTTCCATTTTATTTACTTCCCACAGAGCTATTCACCCTCTCTGAACAGCAAAGCTAGAACGTGACTAGGGACTGGTCACTTATCCATGACAAAGATCACTGTACTAATACTTATCATGAGAGGCGTAACAACAATGGTTATTCTCTTCTGACTTTGATGGGCACGGGGAGAAGAATAGTGTTCAGAATTAGGCCTATTACATTGCTGAGTGTACTCGTTATCCTTAGTGATTTTATATACTTTATTGTGAATAGATGATAACAGCATAAAAAATTTATTTTTTTAAAATACTAACAATTAAATTAATGTAATTAAATACAGAAAAAAATGCAATTATCATAATATTTATATAAAAAATAAATATCACGTGGTAATTAACCCACCTAATAGGTGACAAACCGCAATAGCGATAATAGCAGAAATAAAAAAATTACCATTCTCTTTTTATCACAGTAAAAGTATTTAGAAATAATATTACCTTCACTTACGTAAAACTCTGTAGATATTTAGTACATATAAAAAATGAAGCAATTGAAAAATCAAAAAAAATCTTTAAATATAAAAACATAAAAATACAATTTTATTAAAAAATTCTCAAAAAAATAATAATAAATATAATTAGTCATGAAATTAATAATCTATCATAATAACCATCACTTTCCCATTTATACATAAAATGTGACTTACATTAAATTTTTAAAATTAAAATGATACATATTTCTATAAAAAATGTCAGCAATATAAAAAAGTAAAGGTTCACATATAGAAAATCTAGAAGATGCCCATATTCATTCCGATAATTAAAAAGCACAACGTATTAAAATAGAATAATTTTTCACTTTTCATTAAAAATGAAAAATCATGTAAAAAAAATAAAAAAGGTGATCAATAATTTCGTTTTCAATAATTATCTTTTATTTTTTTTCACTCACTTTTTTTTCTTAAATAACATCGCAACACAGTAAAAGCGCTTTTCATTTTTATTGCAACAACCATGAACCCTACCATCGGTATAGGGAACATTATACCGGAGCAAAATCATAACTCCCTCAGGAGATGGCAGGAATTAAACACGTTTTACTTACACTCCCCGCAGGGCTGCTGACACTCAGCGTACAAGGTGCGTTTGCCGCGAATACCAGCAGCTATGCCACAACCGACGACGACGATATCTCTAGAGCCGTAAAAAAACCGCACATTCAATGCAGGATATTATTGATATCATTGAAACCGCTCGTGTAGACAGCAATGGCAAAAAAGTAAAAACCGGTACGTACCCGTTGGTATCACCTATGACGGAAACGAAGATAAACTGATCAACGCCGCTGCTACCGATATTTGTAGCCAATGGAGAGCAAGCCAGCACGCAGGGTAGAAATTAAGGAGTTTACCAAAGGGATAACAATCCTTGGCACTAACGGCTTTTCTGCCAACTTGAGTCTCTGGCTAGTGAAATCTTCCGATGTGATGATTCGTAATATGCGTTTCGGCTACATGCCTGGCAGCGCCAGTGATGGTGATGCAATCAGCGTTGATAACACCCCGAACGTCTGGTTTGACCATAACGAGATCTACGCTAAGAACTACGAGTGTCCCAGAAAACCGGATGGCGATAACACATTTGAGTCGGCCGTCGATATTAAGAAAGCATCAACAAACATTACCGTCTCATATAACTACATACACGGGATCAAAAAAGTAGGATTAAGCGGCTCTAGCAGCAGAGATACGGGCCATAATCTGACTTATCACCACAACGTTTACAGCGATGTTAACGCCCGCTTGCCGTTACAACGCGGAGGATAAGTACACGCCTATAACAATCTCTATTCCGGTATTACCAGCTCAGGAATAAACGTGTACCAGAACGGGATCGCGCTTATCGAACGTAACTGGTTCGATAAGCGCCGTTAACCGAGTGACATCACGCTATGACGGTTCTAATTTCGGCACCTGGGTTCTACGTGACAACAACTTCACCAGTGCTTCTCAAAACGCCATCTCTAACATCACCTGGAACAGCGATTCCAAAGCGTACGTTAACGCTGAGGATTGGGCGCCTACCGGCACCTTACCGTCATTGCCACAGCTATTCACCGTTCAGTGCATAGTGCGAAAGCCAAGCCGGAACAGTTCGCAGGCCAAGGCAAAGGTTTAGCTGTACTGACGTCGACCGCCTATAACTAAATTAACCACAGCTATACCCTAAATAATAAGGTCACGCAATGTGGCGTCGATGTCATAACGAGAAATTCTCAACCCGGTTTAAGGCGGCACTTTCCCGCTTTAATGACAATCGGTTTGCTCGGCACATTCTGATGGGACCCAGCGTTGGTGGTTTGGTGGACCTGAGAGATTTTATTGGCGACGTCCATCTCCTTCACCACTTTACCGAATACCGCATAGCCAAAATCACGCTGACTGTGATCGAGGAAAGCGTTATCCGCGACATTGATAAAGAACTGACTAGTGGCGCTATCTTTTTCAGCGTTACGCGCCATGGCGATGGTGCCACGCAGGTTACGCAAACTGTTGTCGGCTTCATTTTTGTCGGTGGGTTGGTAGCTTTTTGCTTCATTTCATCCACAACCTCCTTGAATCATAAACCCGGGGATCACACGGTGAAAAGTGGTGACATTGTAAAAGCCACTGTTAACGTACTCGACAAAATTCTTCACTGACACCGGTGCCTTTTGGTTATCCAGCGCTAACTCGATGTTGCCTTCAGACGTGGTCAACAATACGCGCGTAGTGGCTGCCGGGGCCGCGATCGCCGATGACAGCATGAACGAAGATGAAAACATTGTCAGTGAAAACAGGGACGCCGTAGCAACCAGAGTACGCTTGAACATGCGAATTCCTTTTTGATCGGGGCTACAAGAAAGCGTAACGATTGTAAATATCCGCACTCCTTAACGCTACTTTTTTTACTTTTTTACGTACGGGTATCCCACAAAGTCACGGCCAATAGGTGTAGCAATACTATTGCGGTATTGGCGACGATTGTAAAAAAAAGACGGGTAATTTACCCGTCTTGTTAGCACATAATGTGGTAATCACCCTACGTATTAGCCCATTCGCTCCGAACACACAGCTAAGTCGCGGCTATATTGTCGACTAGCATCCACCAGCATAATGGGCCGTTTTCTTCTTAGAATTCGTCAATTCCGCCGTATCAAGCGTTTCCAGAATACGGCCATATCGCATACTGCGATACGGTGACATAAATATGCAATTTACCCTACCAGTGATTGAAAAACCCCGCCAAACATTTCATCGCTATGGTTTTGCCTGATCCAGATTCCTCCACCAGGCCAAAGATTTCTCCGTTGCGTACTGCCAGGTTGATATCAAACAATATCTGATTATGCTGACTACCCCGACCAAAGGAAAGGGTAAAGTTTTTCACCTCGATCATCGCTACCGTATTTTATCTGCCCATTGTCACTCCTTATTCACTCAGCCAGGCGGGATTATGCTTCATTACCAGTAGTCGCACACGAGGATGATCGATGTCCGACAATGCGTTGAGCAGTCCGCGTATGTAGAGGTGCTGCGCGTTATCGAGATCGCTCTCAGCAATCGATTCCACGACACGGTCGGCATACATCACTAGCACCCTGTCGCAGAAGCTACGTACCAGATTGATATCATAGCTGATAAAAATCAGCCCTAATCCACGCTCCGACATCACATCATCCAGCATTGAGAACACCTGCAAACGCACCGACACATCGGGCGCCGAGGTTGGTTCGTCGGCGATCAGATCGCCGACGCACACCACCAGATTCAGTGAATATTTTGGGTTCTGCGTGACCATGGAAATTCGCTTACCGCGGATCTGGCGCATCTGCGCTTCAGAGACATTGAGTAGATCGATCTGGCTGAAGCGTAACCTGTCGGCCGTCACCCGCGTGCTGCGTGGGTGCAGATGCAGTAGCGCACGCCCGACAGTTGATTTACCAGAGCTGGATTCACCCATAATTACCAGCTTCTCATAGCCCAGGTTAAAAGAGACGCTGCGCACGGCCCGCGTCGTTACTGCACCTTGGTTAACAAAGCTCACCTTGAGGTGTTTTCCACCTCCAGCAGCGGCGCGTCTTGAGATGCACCCTTATTCGGTGCGAGGATAGAGGATGTCACGTAGGCCATCTCCGAGAAAGTTAAACACCAGGCTGTTCATCAGAATAGCCAACCCAGGAATGGTGACTAACCACCAACACTCTATCATGTAGCGACGGCCCGCAGAGATTATGGCTCCCCATTCTAGATCGGGCAGCTGCGCGCCCAACCCCAGAAAGCCAAGCCTCGCCGCCGTCAGAATGATACCCGCCATGTTCATGGTGATGCGAATGATCACCGAAGGCAGACAAAGCGGCACAACGTGATGCACCAGAATGCGCAGCGACGATACGCCCTGCAGTTTCACGGCCGAAACAAAATCTGCCTGACGCAGTGACAGTGTTTCTGCACGGATCAGACGCGCGATAGGCGGCCAAGCGGTGAGCGTAATGGCAATCACCACATGCTCCAATCCGACCCCAACGCAGCAACAAACGCCAGCGCCAGCACCAGGCTGGGGAAAGAGATAAAAATATCGTGATCCACATCAGGATAGTATCGACAATACGGCCGTAGTAACCGGCAACTACGCTGAGCATCAACCCGATGGGGCCAACGACGGTAACCGACACCAGCGCCACAATGTAAAGTGTGATGCGAAATCCATACACCAAGCGGCTATACACATCGCGCCCAAATTTATCGGTGCCGAACCAATGAGCTGCTCCCGGCGCTTGCAGAGCATTCTCCAGATCTTGCGCTAATGGGGTCATGTGTTGCCGGCCAAGGGGCAAAAATGGCGATGATAATTAGCGACAGTACAATCAGTGAGCTAATGGCCGTCAGCGGGTTTTTGCTAGCAGACGCAGGAAATTAAACAGGCGTACACCACGCAGCCTCACTCGTCCACTTTTTACTTCCAACGACGAGCTTATTACCGGTTCAGAAGGTATACGCGGGTTGTGCAGCCTATAGCGGTATTCTATTAACTCACCAGACTATGCGCAAGGCGTGCGCCTGGTAACTGGTCACGTCACACATAACAGCTGCCTGGACTGGCCAAGTCTGGCATAAGAAAAACAGACGCTGGTGTTCTATATTAGGTTGATGCAGGCCAATCATATTCAGCTGAAGTTATTAGAGCATGGACTCCCCAACACAACGCCTTTCGCGCTGATAGAAAATGGCACCACAACGGAGCAAAAAGTGCTTACAGGCCAGCTTGTTGCTTTGGGCTCGCTAGCACAGCACGTCGCCAGCCACAGTTTGATGATCATTGGTGAGGCTGTGGGCTTGCGCGAGAAGCTCAAGTAGTTCCAATCTCTGTGATAGCTATGCTACGATATCACATCCGCTAGCTCTCCCGTCCGTCGCATCAAAACAACCCAATGCACCAAGTTTTAGGCGCACTCATTGACACAATCGATGCATGGTCAAAAATATGCGACAATTGGCCATTCCGCTTTGTGGCGGAATGCTACACCACCGTAACACGCGACATTCCCGATCTGCTGATTATTTTCCTGCTCTACTTTGGCGGTAGCTCTGCACTGACGCTGCTGGCAAGCCTGTTTTGGCACAATGGCTTTATCGATTTTCCCGGTTATATCGCAGGGGTGATTGCCGTCGACATCTCCTCAGGAGCATAGCAAACTGAAGTATTTCGCGGCGCATTCTACGCTGTAGCCAAAGGTGAGATAGAAGCTGCCAAAGCCTGCGGTATTATGCCTACCCTGCTGTGTTTGCGCCGTATTATTATTCCGCTGCTGCTACGCAATACCATCCCCGGCCTCGGTAACTTTGGCAATTGGTACTAAAAGCCTCAGCGCTGGTGTCGGTAACAGGTGTAGCAGAACTGCTGACGCAGTCACAAATAGGTGCTGGCTTCACGAGCAAACTGTTTGATTTCTACATGGCTGCCGCCATTTATCTGCTGATTTCGATTTTTTCTGGCTGGCTAATGCGCCGAGCGGAGGCACACTATTCGCGAGGTGTTAAAATGGTAATGGACATTAATTTTTTCTACGAGACCTTTCTTGAGATTCTACCCGGTGTACCTCTGACGCTCGAACTTGCAGCAGGATCGGTGCTGCTCGGCTTCTTTTTAGCCTTGACGCTGGTCGCCATCCAGCTTTCTGGCAGCCAGTTGCTGCAATCAATCGCACGCTTGTATGTGCTGTTCTTCCGTGGAACACCGCTACTGGTGCAACTGTTCCTTATTTACTACGGACTAGACCAATTCAGTTGGATGCGTGACAGCGGCCTATGGCCTGTACTCCCTGAACCCTACTGGTGTGCACTGCTGTCGTTAACACTTTGCACGAGCGCTTACGCCAGCGAAATCATTCGAGGGGGGGTTGCAATCAGTGCCCGCTGGGCAAATCGAGGCGGCGCGCGCCTATGGCATGCCATCCTAGAAAATATTTACCCGTATCGTATTTCCGCTCGCCATTCACCAAGCACTACCTGCCTACGGCAACAAGCTGATTTACATGATCAAATAGACTTCTCTTGCGTCCATCATCACGCTAATGGAAATCACCGGTATCGCAGTACGCTTGATTGCGGAAACCTAGCGCGCACTGGAAGTGTTTCTGGTCGCAGGGGCGATTTATCTGCTGATCAACCTGGTACTCACCCGTTTACTAGCTTTTGTAGAACACCGTATGACGCCGTATCTGCGCGCACCATAGTCACTGGCTGAAGTTAATAATATGAAAGGAAAGCCATCATGAGTACCGCCGCTATCAGCCTGTGCAACATTCACAAGCGTTTCGGCTTACTGGAAGTCCTGAAAGGGATCTTATTTAAAGCCAGCCAGGGCGAGGTTGTCTCGATTCTGGGTTCTTTCGGCTCGGGAAAATCTACCCAGCTACGCTGCACTAATCTGCTTGAGATCCCCGATCAGGGAGAGATCATCGTCTGCAGCGAAACTATTGCGATGAAAGTGAATCGCCAGGGGCAAAACCGTCCGGCCAGTCCGAAACAGATCGACCTTATCCGTACCCAGCTCGACATGGTGTTTCAAGACTTGAACCTGTGGTCGCCAAAACCGTGCTAGAGAACGTGATTGAAGCACCTATCTACGTACTCAAACACGCCACGCAGGATGCTAAAGAACATGCAGAGCAGTTGTTTGAGAAAGTTGGGTGGCGATAAACGTCACTACTATAGCGTGTGGCCATTGCGCGTGCGCTGGCCATGTCGCCCAAAGTGATGCTATTTGATGAGCCCATGTCGGCGCTGGATCCGGAATTGGTCGGGGAAGTGCTGCGCGTGAAATCTCTAACCGGGTGGTGTTCCTGCATCAGGATGAGATTGAAGAGCAAGGCACGCCGGAACAGATGTTTACCGCCAACCAGTCCGCACGTTTCCGTCAGTTATCTCCGGCATGTCCGCCACCCCGAAGCGCCGTGAAGTGATCGATTTATTGTCAGTTGGTAACAGAACGCTACGCTTAAGAACACAACAGATAACTACCAGGAGATACCTAGATGATAAAAACCAAACTCACTGCCGCAGAAACCGGTAAAATCTAGAGGACTGTGCGCATTGCCATTGCAGGGGCTTACCACACGTATAACCTCACCAAACCAGACAGTAGCTGGATGATATGGAAATTGAGCTGTACAAAGTGCTGTACGACAACATGAAGGTAAAATGCGAGATCATGGTGCAGCCGTTTGCCAGCAGTATTCCGGCACTGAACGCCGGTAAGTTTGATGCCATTTCAGCCAGCTTTACACTCAGGCTGGGCCAAACCTTTGCTGTGCTGAAATCCAGCCCACTGGCATCACTGCCCAATCTAGGCACCCGTTTCTCTCTTAATGAGAAAGATGAAGCCACTGCCATTACTGAAGTAGAAAAATTGTGCTCGCTGCTGAAAGGCAAAACCATTGGCATCCAGTCTGTCTCGATCGCCAGCACGCTGTTGGATGAATATTTCAAAGGCATGATGACCGTGCGCGAATACAAAACCATGCAAGAGCACGATCTGGATCTGAAAGCCGGTCGCGTCGATCTGGTTATCGGCTCTACGCCTTACATAAAAAATACTGCTGACAGATCAAACGGTGAAATCGTTATGGCCGGCCCGCAGTTTATAGGCGGTATTTTGGGCAGCAGCTCTTCCAGTGGTCTGCGTAAAAGCGATCCTGAACTGAAAGCCATGTTTGATAAAGCTATCGATCAGGCTAAAGCAAACGGCACGATCAAAAAGCTGAGTGAAAAATGGTTTGTCATGGACACTACCCCGCTCTGATCGCCCTCTCGCAAACCTAATGTGAATCACGAATGTGGCATCTGATTGATGCCACATTCTCTTCATTCCCCACCGCATTCACTGTCATAATAGTAGGAGCGCCTGATTAATGACTTCGCCATCTTGAACACTATACGCCATCAGAACAACACACCTTGCCCCATAGATACGCACACCGTTGCTGCCCCTGCGCGAACTGATTGCCGTCAAAATTTACAGTTTACCGCACTAAGCGACAGCATCTGGGATGTACTAGCACTCTTCTATGAAGAGATCCGCTCCGCCGCACTGCCTGGCCTGAGCCAGTAAGCGGGGTGGCTGAGTCTTTCCCTATCGATACAAGTGGCAATGGCCACAATTTGCTTGGCACCGTCGCATTGCAGGCCGCCACAGCGGTAAAAGATTACCTGCAACAGCACCACCTACCCGACACCGTGCGCTTTTACGGTTGCCCAGCAGAAGAGGGCGGCTCCTCAAAAGATTTTATGGTTAAAGAGGGTGTTTTTGACGATGTGGATATTGCTATCTGCTGGCATCCAGCTACCTTTACAGGTGTAAACAGTCCAGATTTTCTGGTCTGCAACGAACTGAACTTTTACTTCAAAGGTCGTGCTTCGCACGCTGCCAGCAGCCCACATCTGGGAAACAGCGCGCTCAACGTTGGCGTCAACTATATGTGCCGAACACATGCCGTCTTCAGCACGCGTACATACGCTATCACCGACAGCGGAGGTCATACGCCGAACGTGGTTCAGGCCAACGCAACGTTACGCTATCTGATGCAAGCGCGTCAGTTACCCGAACTATACCAGTAGGTTAAACGCGTGAAGAAAATTGCACAAGGTGCAGCGCTAATGACCGAAACAGAAGTGAGCTGGGAAGTGTCAGTGCGATGCCAACTCGCTGGGTACGCACCGCTGGAACAGCGTATGCACGAACACCTGCTGGCGCTTATAGCCCCATTCAGTTCAATGATGCTGACCGCGCTTTTGCCGCTAAATTCCAAACCGTAATGAGTGCAGAAGATATTGCCAACTCCTACGCGCGTTTTAGCGTAAAACCTAAATCGGATGAATCGCTTCATGAAGGTATCTATCCGCTTTACAGCCCGGACGACAGTTTTATCGGTTCTACCGATGTTGGTACGGTAAGCTGGGTGGTACCTACCGTACAAATTCGTGCCGGCACCCACGCCACTCCTGGCAACTGGTGGTACAAGCAAAAACCGAATTGGCAGAGAAACTGAGCGTTACACCGTTCGAGAATCCGATTCCCGATGGTGTGGTCCCACCCATTCCTCAGGTGTGAAGTCTGCTAAGGGGCGGGTCAAGTTTACCGCCCCTAGTGCAACTAGGTTACATCACTACCAGACGAAGAGCATTGCTGACGACAGACATTTAATTAATGTAAGAACGGTAGCAAAGATGAAATGAACAACCCGATGGAGAAAAGCATAAAAATGACTCCGCTGACTTTGTTGAGTACAGAAAATAGACGGTGTGATGAAATTCCTCTTTTTATTGCACTGGCAAAAACACCATAAAGACAATGAATAACAAAACTAATAGACAAAACGTCAGGGAAAGGACTAAAAATTGAAAAGCATAGGACTCAGTATTATCAATAAATTGAGGAAATAGTGCCATAAAAAAGATCGGCTTGGGGTTTAAGAATGAAAGCAAAAAACCTTGCCTAAATCTGACGATCGCAGACGACATTGCATTGATATTCACCATCCGATTTTTATCTAATATCTTAGGTGCCGATTTGTACAATTTCAAACTTATATAGGCGAGATAAGAAGCAACTATAACTTTGAAAAAATTTATAGAATAAGAGGATGAAACGATAATAACACCAATACTACTTGCCGCAATCACCTAGATAACACCCATACCAGCTGCCACACCTAATATACCATTAATAGCATTTTTTAGGTTAAAGTTGAGCGTGTTTGTTATTGTTAGCAATACCCCTTGTCCAAGTCTCGCAATTGTAAAACTTGATAACAAAATGTAGAGATATAATTGTGGAATATATTATCCGCCACCCATTTATGAGGTGAACTTTGTACTATAAAACTGCTTTAACAATAAAAAACCTTGCGTTTTAAATTTATAAATATGCTCTTCAGTTAACTAAAAATAAAAATTTATCATAATTATACTCTTTGCTAAAAAACCATGCTATTCAAGGTATAATGAGATGTACAAGCATTATTTTATATCTTTTTTTTAAAAAAACAGAAATCAATTCTGACAAAAAATTTTTAAGTGACCGCTAATTTTTCATATTCAGGAATAATTCAAAACTCAAGAAAGCAGTGAAGGGAGACGTAGGGATGACAGATATAAGGTAAGGATAATCAAGCAGGGCTAGGTTGCCAGATCTAGACACAACCCCACCCTGATACAGGGGGCAAGGAATAAAATCAAGCCGGGCTGGTTTAACAAGCCCGGCACACACACATTACAGCTGAGTAACGAAACCAACCGCTTCGTACACTTTTTTTAGCGTTGCATTGGCTTTTAGACGTGCTTTTTCTGCACTATCACGCATCACCTGCTGCAAGAAGGCTTCATCGTTACGGAAATGATGATAGCGCACCTGCAGCTCGGTCAGCATACCGGAGACCGCATCGGCGACCGCGCTCTTCAAGTGGCCATACATCTGCCCTTTAAATGCTTTTTCCAGCTCGAGAATCGGTTTCCCTGTCACACCAGCCAAGATATCCAACAGGTTGGATACCCCCGCCTTGTTGGCAATGTCATAACGCACTACAGGCGGCTCATAGGAATCAGTCACCGCACGTTTGATCTTTTTCACTACGGATTTTGGATCTTCCAGCAGCCCAATAACGTTGTTGCGGTTGTCATCAGACTTGGACATTTTTTTAGTAGGATCCAGCAGCGACATCACGCGTGCACCCGATTCAGGAATAAAGGGCTCGGGCACTTTGAAAATATCACCGTAAAGCACATTAAAGCGCTGAGCGACATCGCGGCTCAATTCCAGATGTTGTTTCTGATCCTCACCCACCGGCACCTGATTAGTTTGATACAGCAGGATATCGGCAGTCATTAGCACAGGATAGTCAAACAAACCGGCAGTGATGTTGTCGGAATAGCGGGCAGATTTGTCTTTGAACTGCGTCATACGGCTCAGTTCACCAAAGTAGGAATAGCAGTTTAGCACCCAGCTCAGTTGCGTATGCTCCGGCACATGTGACTGAACAAAGATGATGCTTTTCTGCGGATCAATACCACAGGCCAGATAGAGCGCCAACGTATCCAGTATCGCTTTGTGCAACTGCTGGGGATCCTGGCGCACGGTAATGGCATGCAGATCAACTATGCAGTAAATGCAATCGTAATCATCCTGCATGTTCACCCACTGACGTAATGCACCCATGTAATTACCAATGGTGAGTTCACCTGACGGCTGTACACCGCTAAACACAATGGGCTTATTCATGCTGACGCTTCCTGATTTTTTGACGTAAGTGGCCACACCAGTAGCAAAAGTTGTGAGAAGCGCTCGAGCACCACATCGGGTTGACTCAATGCAATGGCTTCTCCGTAGTTATATAGCCATAGGTCATGCCCACACTCGGTCAGCCGCCGCCTGTACAGCCTGAATATCGTTGCGATAATCGCCGACAAACAGTAATTCGGATGCCAGAAAGCCCCCTGCTGTGCTAATACCAGATACAGCGCGCTGGATGTGACTTCTTCATTGATCTGGGTAAACAGCCCAGCAATACCCGGTGCTTCCAGCAACGGAGCAACAAAAGGCGTCGGATTATTTGTTACCAGCGCCATCGGTTAGCCCCAGTCAGCCAGTTGAGCCAGCGTGGCTTGAATTTCAGGGAACAGCGTACTGCCGCTGTCCACTATTTGCGCATAGTAGTTCAAACAGTTCACTTGCAGTGCGGATATCTTACGCTGTCGGGGTCACACCGGCCCAGAGCAGCGCCCGCTCCACCAACACATCAATAGCGTCAGCCAAACCTGGTGCACTGTCGACTAACGTGCCATCCAGATCGAAAGCCAACCCGCGAACCATATTGATGTTAGCCATGAGATATCTTACTCAATTCACTGCGCATGTTATCGATTATGGCACGATAATCGGGGTGGCCAAAAATGGCAGAACCCGCCACGAACATATCGGCACCCGCTTGCGCAATCTGTGCAATATTTTCGACTTTCACACCGCCATCTACTTCCAGTCGGATGTCGTAGCCGCTCTCATCGATGCGTTGACGAACCTGACGCAGTTTATCTAACGTGCCGGGAATAAAAGATTGCCCGCCAAACCCAGGATTAACGGACATAAGCAGAATGATATCCAGCTTATCCATCACGTAATCAAGGAAGTTGAGAGATGTCGCCGGGTTAAGCACCAAGCCCGCTTTACAACCGTAATCCTTAATCAATTGCAGGGTACGATCAACATGCTTAGATGCTTCAGGATGGAAGGTGATAAAACTGGCACCGGCTTCGGCAAAGTCGGGAATAAGGCGATCTACAGGTTTTACCATCAAGTGAACATCGATAGGTGCTGTAATACCATAGTTGCGCAATGCTTTAAGCACCAATGGCCCGATAGTCAGGTTGGGAACGTAATGGTTATCCATGACATCGAAGTGAACCACATCGGCCCCGACAGCCAGCACACCGGTAGTGTCTTCCCCTAACCGAGAAAAGTCGGCTGATAAGATCGATGGAGCGATCAAGAAAGGTTTCATTCTTATCTCCAAACAGTTGATAGGATAACCAGTGCTATTCGCATGCATCGGGTATTAACATGGCGGCGCACCATAGAGCGCCAAAAGTTCATTGACCTTGCTTCGCCCCATTATATTCCGGCTGATGGTACGTCGCGCTCTAACCACAT
The DNA here is from genome assembly GCA_051305815.1 of Candidatus Malihini olakiniferum. Classification (GTDB taxonomy): domain Bacteria; phylum Pseudomonadota; class Gammaproteobacteria; order Enterobacterales; family Enterobacteriaceae; genus Symbiopectobacterium; species Symbiopectobacterium olakiniferum_B. The sequence continues at coordinate 126,118 of JBPPLV010000012.1, read as the reverse complement.
ACAGTGCTGCCCCCTGATACCACTCTCGAGTCAGCTCAGTATCGTGGTTGGATATCAGCACAGGAATGGCATTCTCCACCGACAATTGATGCGCCATCTTCGCCAAGCTCTGTTGATCGATGTTATTGAAATTATTCGTGTGATACGCCGTAAAATTCGCCGTGGCGGAAAGCGGAGCATAAGGTGGATCGCAATAGACCACAGCCCCCGGAGTCGCTTTGAATAAAGTTTGCTGATAATGCTCACAAACAAAAGTGGCATTGCGCGCCTTGTAGGCGAACCAGCGTAACTCTTCTTCGGGAAAATACAGTTTCTTGTAACGGCCAAAAGGCACGTTGAATTCGCCATGCATGTTATAACGACACAATCCGTTATAGCAGTGGCGATTCAGATACAAAAACAGTACTGCTCGACGATAAGGCACCGCACAAAGATTAAACTCATCGCGCAACAGATAAAACATCTCTGCCACGTTGTGCTCATCAGTGAACAGTTCTTGCGCGTCACGAATGAAATCGTCAGTTTGCGTCTTAATAATATCGTAGAGGTTGATGAGGTCGTTGTTAATGTCCGCTAGTATGTAACGGTCATATTCCGTATTCAAAAACACTGAACCGGCACCCACAAACGGCTCTATCAGACAGTCTCCTGCAGGTAGATAGTGGCGAATTTTTTCTACCAGCGGATATTTTCCACCAGCCCATTTTAAAAAAGCGCGGTTCTTCTTCATGCAGTCGTTAGTTACTCATTACATTTCAGAGCCGCAGATTGTACTTTTGTCAGACAGCACATCAGGGCTAAAATTGGTGTTACTTATTTAATTCCTGCTTCACCTGACGGATCGGCTTAACCCATGGTTTTTTCGCCTGCACGGCAGCAGGAAGCGATGACACTACCTGCTTAGCTTGCGCAGAAGAAGCGTAAACTCCGTTAACTAATACATACCAGGGCTTACCATCTCGCTTGGTTTCATAAACCAAGGCATTGGGTAGATTATGCTGTTTGGCGTAAGCTTTCAGCGTCTCTGAACGTGATGCACTGCTTAATTGCAGTGTGAAATGGCTGGCAGAAGCATTTTGAATCGATTTCCCCTTCCCTGAAACCGTCGCCTTATCTCCAGAGAATGTCGGCTTGCCTGATGTCATCCGCACTTTTTTTGCTGGCGTTAGGGCTAATTTGCTTTGAACGGCCTTATCTTGAACGTTTTTAGGATGTGCGGCCTTCTCCTGTCCCCCCTTCTCTGAGACATGCGACGGGTTTTTCTCTGAAGGAGCTTCAGTAGCAAGCGTGGTCGGCAAGGTCGTTACTGGTGCAGATCCCGACGTCGCCCCTTGAGAAAACGCGTTAACCTTCTCTTGCTGGGTCGAAAGCGCATCCGTCATATTACCCGGCAGTTCAACCCGATGCTGCCCGGCAGGCGGAGGCGTAACCTGCGCTTGTGTCGGAGAGCTGGAGATGAGTGGCGCATTCAGGGTTTGCGATTGCCCAGGTGCAGTGACGTTTCCTGATACAACAGCATTACCTGATGCGACTTCCGCTTGAGTAGGCGCACCCTGCCTCATCGAAGAGGAAGAAGATAAATCGATACTCTTTTCACCGTTGCCTGCTGACGCCGTTTGCGCGCCATCAGCCTGTTTAGACGGCAATTGCAATGCAAAACCGACGCCGGTGATAAGCAACACCAGCATCACAATTCCGATACCAATCATTAAATGTTGACGAGAGAGCGCTAACTGCGACGCAGAAAGACGGGGACTACGTTGTTGACGTTGTGGCCGCCGATCGCTGGTATCCGGTTTTAACTCATCTTCTGGTTTAAATTCGTCCATTTAAACCCCTCCAATTGAAAAGCACATACCCGCTCCGCGGCAAGCGGAGCGAATTGTTGAATTATAAGACATGATCTTCTATTAACCATAAACTATCAGCGTGAATATATCTGTAAATACCCGAAAAACTCCATTCATGCCCGGCTCATGCCCGGCAATTAGCAATTGACGCCAACACAATATCGTGTGCTACGCCACCAAGACTTCCGAGCGCCCAATCTCGGTGGGCAAGACAAGGCGCAACTCACCTGCCTGTACCTTTTTATCACGCATCATGTGAGGAAGATAAGATTCTGGTGACATCGCATCCGGGCCGTGAACAGGCAGTCCTGCACGCACCAGCAATACATGAATGCGATCAATATCCGACGTACTAAACTGACCAAGCTTTCTCGCCGCATGTGCGGCCATTATCATATCCGCAGCGACAGCTTCACCATGCAGCCAGTTGCCATAGCCCATTTCAGCTTCAATGGCATGGCTATAAGTATGACCCAGGTTAAGAAGCACGCACCCCGCTTTCGCGTTCATCCGCAACAACAACCTTAGCCTTCAGCTCACAGCAACGGCGAATATAACAAGAGAGCGCAGAAGGCTCCTGCGCACGTACCGCTTCAAGATTATTATCCAACCAAACGAAGAAATCGCCATCAAGAATAATCCCATATTTGATCACCTCAGCCAAACTGGAAGAAAACTCCTAGGCCGGTAAGGTGCGCAAACAGTCCAAACCGATAACGACAGAAGCAGGCTTATAGAACGCGCCAATCATGTTTTTACCGAGCGGATGATTTACTGCGGTTTTCCCGCCTACAGAAGAATCAACCTGCGATAGCAGCGTTGTTGGCACCTGAATAAAGCGCACGCCAGCTGATAGCTGGCGGCAGCAAAGCCTGCCAGATCGCCAATCACGCCAACACCTAAGGAAACGATCGTTGTGTCTCGACCATGCGGTTTTTGCAGAAATGCGGTAAAGACGTCGTCCAAAGCCGTGAGCGATTTATACTGCTCGCCGTCTGGCAATATGACGTTGTCGACTCTCACGCCTGCCTGTTCCAGCACACAGCTCAACAGCTCAAGATAGAGCGGGGCCAAGCCCTGGTTGGTCATCAACATCACCTGTTCGCCCACGGCCAGCGGCATAAAAGAAGCCGGATCAGCAAACAACCCGGCAGTTATCGTAATAGGATAACTGCGTTTCCCTAATGTTACGGTAATTTTTTCCATGCGCGTGGTTCACCCGCTTGGCCCCGGAGCTCAGGGCGATGTTGTTACTCAGTTGCCATCCAACATACTCATAATCTGGTTGGCAACCACTTTGGCGCTCTGCTCATCAGTGCGAATAGTAACATCAGCAATTTCTTCGTAAAGCGGGTTACGCTCTCTTGCTAACGCTTCCAGAACTTCGCGTGGCGGATTCTCCACCTGAAGCAGAGGACGCTTTTTGTCACGCTGCGTGCGCGCCAACTGTTTTTCAATGGTGGTTTCCAAATAGACCACAACGCCGCGCGCAGACAGGCGATTGCGAGTCTCGCGTGATTTTACCGAGCCACCTCCGGTGGCCAGTACGATACCCTGTTTCTCGGTCAATTCGTTAATGACTTTTTCTTCACGATCGCGAAAACCTTCTTCGCCTTCGAGATCAAAAACCCAGCTCACATCAGCCCCGGTGCGTCGCTCAATTTCTTGATCGGAGTCGAAAAACTCCATATTGAGTTGCTGAGCTAACTGACGGCCAATAGTGCTTTTTCCGGCACCCATAGGCCCAACCAGAAAGATATTGCGTTTTTCTGCCATGTTTTTTGGTATTACTAAGACAATTCGTTAATGATAACCTGTCACGCCAATCAACCCAGCGACGGGACCTAAACTGAAACCTCATGAGCGATAGTTCGAGAATCAGACAGAAAATTATCTCAATACTTAGGGGTATTTGGCAACCGAATAAAATATCTCTCCCCGTATCAAACGGCAAATAGCGTATTAATTCGGCATTTTCCGGTAAGATAATTCCGCTTCGACAGACAGCAGCGCTCAATGGGCTAACCTTGTATGCTAAATCCAGCACAGCGTCAAACTGAGAAAGCGGAAACAGCTAAATCTTGGACCTCAGCGCGTATCGTTAAGTGTCCATCAAGACGAAGCGGCGACTAATGTTCGGGTGGTAAAATTACCATTTCACGTCGTTTATGCTCATGTCGTTGATGCTGAAACAGTGAGTCCAGCAGCGGAATATCTTCCAGCACGGGCACTTTGCGCTCCCCTTGATTTTTTTGCTGCTGGAAAATCCCGCCCAACACAATCGTCTCACCATCAGACACCGTAACCTGTGTTTGGATTTCTTACTTGTCGATCGCCAATGTTTCTCCATTGTCGCTTTATTTAATGACCAGCCCCGGCATGTTTTGACTGATTTTCAAATTCAACGTAATTTTGCCCTCACACAGTACCGTGAGGTGTCACTTCCATCCCCCAGTACCGCATCTTTAACTGAATGGCTGTGGCTCCACTGGCGCCGCTGGATACCTGATAAGGAATTTCCGTTCCTTGTTTGATGCTCGCCATTTGTTTGTGTGCGGTAAAAAGATGCAGACTTGCTATGATTTCAATCTGATTCTCTTGCTCTAGCGCTGATAGTTCCAAATCGAGCAGTCAGCCATTCAGGCGTGCTTGATTACACCCAATGCTCCCTGCTGGCGACTTCACCAGCAGGTTGTGACGTTAAAATCATTCAAGCGCAGCCTTGGCCTGCATTCACGGGCTCACTCATTCCCCAATTGACGCCCAAAAGCCCGTAAACTTTCGCTGCTGATAGTGACGATATGTACCGCCAATTGCACCTAGGCAATAGGTTGATCCAGCGCGTCAACCCACGTATGTAATTGATGCAATATTGCAGGCGCATCGCGGACCAACAGCCTATTGGTGCGAGAATCTGCACTCATGCTACCCCCTGTTCTGACAGAAGCGTACCACGCAATGCCAGTACACTGCTCGCGACCTCTTCCGCATTGGAATATTGCAGAGTGAAAAAACGATTTTCCAGCACAGCCTGGCGAGCCTCTGCCGCATGAGAAAAAACCAGCAACACGTTGCCTTTTCGTTCAACCGACAACGCCCCCTGAAGGACGACGATTTCCAACGCCTACTGCCAGGGAATATTGTTTAAACGCAAGCTCATCATCTCATCAACACCGGGCGCTATTACCACATTCAAACGCTGGTGTTCGGTGAGAGCCTGCACGATTTTTTGCACTGGAGCATCATTAAACATCAATGAAATGAGCTGTGATGGCGCCCCGCAAATACAGCATGTACAACGGCCCTCGTAGCACGCAATAACGCGATGATGACGCTTAGTGTGCTCATTCGTTTCATCTTGATTTCCTTCGCGCTTAGCAAGGATATTGCGGCAACGGTGGATAAGCCTGATGCAAGATGACAAAAGGTGACCATAATGTCAGTGCATGCACAGAAGGTGGGATATCCTCTCCACACTCGCCGCTGTAATACACCTCGTTACCGACATCTCCGTGATAGTGATTGCTCACACAAGTGATGACATCCTCGGTATGCACCAAAGCCTCTTTAGGGATAACGCCAAACGACAGCGGTTGGGATAAGGGCGAGACCCACAGCCAGTGATTGGCATTAAGGTAATGCAGCAGCAGAGAAGAAGAAGCCACCCCGGCAATTGTGCCATGGTACGCAACGCACAGGGAACAATATCCAGTACGTTCGGCGTTAGTCCGGCACGATGCAGGCACTGATTCCATTGAGCCACTTCGTCACGTTTGGCAGCCGTGATCAATACTGAGCCCAGTGACTGAGGTTCGGTGCAGTAATCGAGCACCAGAGACTCACGGCCAATGGAAAACTGGCGCGCACCGTCTGCTGATCAATATACTAACCGCGTTCCGGTTCACGCAGGCGGTTGTAGGGCGGCCATCCGCTGCCGCAACACACGTTGAGCTGGGAAGCCAACACGTAACGACAGTCGGCGAGGTAACGCACGCCGCCATTGTGTCAGAGCATCGCTCAATGCATAGGAATGTTGTAAACGTATAGGAATATTGTAAACTTCCGTCCCTTAACGTGTCCTCAGGTAACAGGATTTGCCACCACTAACGTAGTTGCCAGCCATAACGGCGATGCTGAACGGCCATGGCACGCATACATCCGTTTTGTATATCTAACCCAACCTACCAATTGTGATAAGCTATGCTCAATGCGACCTCCCCATTCTCGTTGAGAAGAGCGCGTGTTGCTAAAAAACGTGTGCTAAATAAAAGAACGTATCCACAGTGCAGGCTTGCCTTATACTAGCGGGCAATTGTTTAGAAACTGTCCACACGCTACTGTGAATGGAAAATTCCAGGTGAAGTTCGTAAAGTATTTATTCATCACTTGCAGTGACTTGCATTCTGCTAGGAGCCGCGTCGATATATGGGTTATACCGTTATATCGAGCCTCAATTGCCCGATGTGGCAACGTTAAAAGATGTCCGTTTACAAACACGCTGATGCAGGTGTTCAGCGCCGATAGCGAGCTGATTGCTCAATTTGAAGAGAAGCGCCGTATCCCGCTAAAACTGGGCCAGATTCCGCCTGAGATGGTTCATGGTTTTATCGCGACTTAAGACAGCCATTTTTACGATCACCACGGTGTCGATCCGATGGGAATTATTCGTGCTGCAACGATCGCATTGACCTCCGGGCACGTATCGCAAGGCGCAAGTACCATTATGCAACAGCTGGCGCGTAACTTCTTTTTAAGCCCGGAACGTACCCTGATCCGTAAGATAAAAGAAGTGTTTCTGGCGAGATCCGTATTGAGCAGTTGCTGCCCAAAGACGAGATCCTTAAGCTTTATCTCAACAAAATCTACCTCGTGTATCGTGCCTACGGTGTAGGTGCCGCTGCTTACGTCTATTTTGGCCGCGCGGTAGATTAGCTGACGCTAAGTCAAATAGCGACCATCACCAGGTTGCCCAAAGCGCCATCTACCTTTAACCCGCTCTACTCTTACGGATCGGCGCCGTGGCACGCCATAACGTGGTGCTGTCACGTATTGTGCGATGAAAATTACATCACGCAGGGTACAGTACGATCAGGCTCGTAACGAGAAACTGTTGGACGATTACCACGCTCCGGAAATTGCTTTCTCTGCGCCGTATCTGGCAGAGATGGTGCGTCAGGAAATGGTGAAACGCTACGGTGAAACCGCAGAAAAGGCATTGAGTGATAGTGCTATGGAAAGTAGGCGAAAGCGCATGGGATCAGACTCGCGTCATCAATGAGTTGAAAAATAAGCTAAATTATGGTCCGCTTTACCCCGCAATCATCACTCAAAGCGATGCCGACAAAGCTACGGCATTAATGTCCTTATGGTAGCACCATTATGCTGCCGATGGCGGGAATAAAATGCACACGCCCATTCAATCTGACGTATTGCAAGGGGCGATGCCGCGTCGCGTCATCGATGTAGTACAAAATGGTCAGAAGGTGTGGGTACGTAAGGTGGCGAATGACTGGTGGCTGGGACAAGCGCCAGGCGTAAACTCGGCCATTTGGAGCAGTCTAAAAACATGTTGATGGTGCGCGCGATGCGCGCAATGGGCATCGATTACGCAGCAGACTACTTACAGCGTTTCGGCTTCCCACAACAAAACATTGATTTGTACCGAATCACTCGCGTTGGGTACAGAGTCCTTCACGCTGCTGCAGGTTGTCAGAGGCTATGCAGTGATAGCTAAAGGGGGTATCTGGTTGATTCTTAATTTATTTCTCGTATCGAGAATGACACTGGCAACGCGCTATTTTTAATGCGACGCTGAAAACGGTGTACGATACCTGTAATCTACCGCTAGTTTATGGCGAAACGCCGCGTTCTGCCGTTCTCTCCTCAGACAGCATGGAAAAATTGCCATCTCGTTAGAACAGCAAGGTACCGTGCGTGCTTCAACCGCAGATCGACGCCTTAACGCCGACCGAAGCGCAAGCAAGCACGCTGCCGTACGCCCCGCATGTAATAAGCACGCCATTGTCGTTTCTGATAAAGAGTGCGCTATAAACAGTAACATCTTTGGCGAGCCCGGCTGGATGGGAACAGGCTTGCGTGCTGGTAAAGATTTGCAACGTCATGACATCATTGGCAAAAGGGTACCACTAATAGTTCTAAGAATGCCTGGTTCCCGGCTATGGCCCTACCTTATCACCTCTGTGTGGATTGGCTTTGACGATCACCGCCGCGATTTGGGCCGCAGCACCGTTTCTGGCGCAATTAAAGATCAGATTTCCGGCTATAAAGGTGGCACAAAGAGTGCCCAGCCGGCGTGGGATGATTATATGAAAGTCCGGCCTTGCAAGGGCGGGCCGGAGCAGCCGCTGACATCGCCACCAGGCGTTGTTACCGTCATCATCGAAGCTACACTGGCAAGCTCTCCAACGGAGGTAGCAGCAGCCGTGCGAAATATTTTATTGAGGGTACGCAGCCTACGGAGTTTGAAGTTCACGAAGCGGGCACGACCTTGATGGAAAACGGTCAGAGTAAAGAACTGTTTTAACCTATCATATAATATTTCCTCCCGGTTCTCACCGGGAGGAAATATTATTCAGATGGCCCTGCCAACCATTCGCGCGTTCAAAACAGCACACTCACATTACGCGCTTCGCGAAAATCCGGTACCTGTAACAAATCAAGCAGATTATCCAAAGGCCAGCGTACCGGAATAAGCGGTTCAGGCTCATCTCCTTCTCACGTTTGAGGATAAAGGCCACGCGCCACAATGATATTCATTCGGCTAGAGAAATAGGAAGGTGCCAGCGTCAACGTCGCCAAAAATGACATTTAGTGTGCGCGAATCCTGCCTCTTCCATCAATTCATGATTTGCGGCTTCAAAAACAGTTTCACCCGGATCAATGAGTCCCTTGGGGAACCCAAGTTCATACTGCTCAATACCGACAGGCATACTCACACACCAGTATCAGCTTATTTCCGATGATCGGCATAATTATGACCGCTTCCCGACCTGAGGGACGCATCCGCTCATACACACGGCGAACGCCTTTGCTGAACTTAAGATCAACGGACTCTACGTTAGATATACGCGAATAGACTACCGTTTCCACATTCAGAATTTTCTTTTTTTCAGATTGTTATCCATAAATATATTCGCCCTACGAGGCATTCCTGTGGCAGCAAAATAAATCTGGTACCCATCAAAAAAATCGTTAAGGAACATGAGGAACTGTCACCTTTTGTTCCAAAACAGGCTTACCGCAGAATGCAAAAAAAACGTTAATTTTTTTCTTTGATATTGCTTACATTGTAAGTTAACAGGCTATCTTACTGCAACTCTGAAACAACTCAATTTACGCATTTGCAACAAATAACAAACATCAACGTTTTTCACCAAAAAATATAAAAGTCAACACGCCACAATAAATTCAGGTTTTCCCCATGTTTTCATCTGATTCTATCTTGTTAAGATCATCAAAATATAGGAAAAAATATTCTATATATGGGTGATTAAAGATGATTAACAATGACATAAGGATTATCTCTCTCGAGATAATTTTGCTAGTATCCGAATTATCGGCGTTGGAATGAGGATGGCATGAGCACAATAGTTATTCTTTTATCCCTATTGTTTTCCTGTCTTATCGTCATCAAAAGTTACACTGGATACTGTATGCGTCGTCTGAGCGTGAACTGCAAGAGGTACCTGCCTGAATGAGACATTACAGTGCCTAGGCCTTGTTTGTCGAATCGAATCAGGAGCAGATTAGCAATATTGCCATTAGCAATATCGATCTTATCTACCCCGCGCATTGGCAGCCTTACATCGCCTACGATCTGGAGAAAAAAATCCAAGTTGATATCTATCTGAATCGCCAGGTAGTTCGTCAGGGAGAGTTTCTCTCGCTCCACAATGAAGTCAGCCGTTTCCGCCTCTAACGTTGGGGAAAAAACCTGATTCTCTCTGCGGTTACGCTCCTGCCTCTTATCTTACTGCTCAGTTTCTTACAGTTGGAATTACCACTCAATTTGAGTATGAGCTGGCTACAAGGCGCGCAGAATATCAAAGTAACGCGGGTTGATGAACTGCAAAATGCTCGCCTTAAAATTGGTGACAAGCTGAACATAAAAGGCACGGATATGTGCGATGTGCCTGCGGGAAATCGTTATCCCAGTAATGTCAAACCCTATGCTTTTACCCTGTTTGATTGTTCCGCTATCTACTGCAACAAGGCTGGATCGTTACCCTTATCCGAGTTAGATATGATCGCAAAAGCCTCCGGGTTACTGGCTGTCGTCAGTGCTGGTAAAACGCATGAAAGCCGCTGGCGCACAGGCTTATCTGGTGAATACCAGCTGGTACGTTCGAGCAAACGCATCTCTATCAAAGACACCCTCGCCATCATTGATGCCATTTTGAATGGCAGCATCGATGATGCTGAGATGCATACACTGCCGATTTTTAATGCCGATCTTCAATCTCGCCATCCCACACTCATTGCCGCCGGGTGTCGACGTTCAGATTCAGGATCCGCGCAATACATATACAACCCGGGCGAAGTGGCAAGAAAAAGCTGAAGATTTGGCGCAGCATTTTTGCACCAACTTCGACAAATATACCGATACCTCACAGGTCAGGCACTGGTCAGTGCCGGTCCTGAAACTGGGGTGGACATCACGCAATAAAAAGTAAAAGAGCGGGCAAACCCGCGCTTTTTTCTTCTACTTTGACCTTGCTGTTTCACGCTTATGACGCTTCTTTTTCAGCGGCTGGAAGCCCTTCTTTCTATCCGGTCATACGGCAAGGAGAGATAAGCGCACACGCACAACCCGCCGCGCTCGCTGGTACCGACTTCCAATTCACCATCATGCGCATCAATAATACGCTGCACAATCGCCAAGCCTAATCCAGTACCGCTGATAGTGCGCGCACTATCACCGCGCACAAACGGCTGGAATAGGTGTGCCAGTTGCACGGGATCGATCCCGAGCCCATCGTCCTCTACCTGGAACCAGGCCCGTTGCAGTTCTTGTCCACTACTGACCTTGATCCAGCCGTTACCATAGCGAGCCGCATTGACCACCAGATTCAGTGCAGCGCGTTTGATGGACAGCGGACTGATGCATACCATCAGTTCACCTTCAGAGAAATCGCTGTCAATCTGGCGCTCATAACCGCTCTCTGCTGCAACGACCTCACCCAGAATACTGTTCAGGTCCGCTGCTTCCATCTGCATCTCCTGACCGGTACGCAGGTAGTCAATAAACTGCTCGATAATAGCGTTACACTCTTCAATATCCTTATTGATGAACTCCGCCAGATAATCATCATCCTTGCCCATCATTTCCGTGGCCAGCCGAATACGCGTTAACGGTGTACGCAAATCATGGCTGACACCCGCCATCAGTAACGTGCGATCGTCGGCCAGAAGTTTTATGCCTGCAGCCATCTGGTTGAAAGCGCGCGTTACTGAGCGTACCTCAGAGGCACCATATTCGCGCAACGCAGGTGGGATAATGCCTTTCCCCACTTGCAGCGCGGCATGCTCCAGTTCCACCAAAGGCCGATTCTGCAAGCGAATAAACAACCATGCTCCGACAATGACAAGCAACATAATCGCAAGCGTATACCTAAACAGCGGTGAAAAATCACCCTGATGAATTTCTGTTAGTGGCACCCTCACCCAGATATCCGGTGAGAGCCAAGTTTTTAACCATACTACCGGCGTATTTTTGCTCACTTCAACACGTACATCCGTCGGGCCGCCAAGCTGCTGGGCCATTTGCTGGCTCAAAAACTTGTAGTGCTGTGCCCAACGTAAACCACTTTCCTCCGCCGCAGCATTGGTATACAGAGAAATTCCTAGCTCGCGATAGATTTCACGCCGGAACGCAGGTGGCGCCTCTAATGAAGAGCCATCCTCCAGTTGTAGCCTGTCGGTCATCAGCATTCTCACTTCGTATGCCAACACCTTATTGAACTGTTGTAGACTCGGCAAAATAGCGAAGTTGAGCACTACCAAATAGGTGGTGACCAGACTGACAAACAGTAGGGTAACAATCAGCAAGAGCGTCCGGGCAAACGAACTGCGCGGAGAAAAGCGCCATCGTCTCATGCTTTACTGCCATCAGGTACAAACACGTATCCCAGACCCCAGACGGTTTGGATATAACGTGGATGAGCCGGATCTTCCTCTACCATGCGGCGCAGGCGAGAGATCTGCACATCAATAGAACGTTCCATGGCGCTGTATTCACGACCACGCGCCAAGTTCATCAGTTTATCGCGCGATAACGGCTCACGCGGGTGGCTCACCAACGCTTTCAGTACAGCAAATTCACCGCTGGTCAACGGCATTGGTTCGTCATCGCGGAACATTTCCCGTGTACCCATATTCAACTTAAACTTACCAAACGCGATGACAGCCTCTTCCTGCGACGGAGCGCCTGGTAGTTCGTTTGCCTGTCGCCGCAGTACGGCACGAATGCGCGCCAGCAGCTCCCGCGGATTAAACGGCTTTGGAATATAGTCATCGGCCCCAATTTCCAGGCCTACAATACGGTCAACCTCTTCACCCTTCGCTGTCACCATAATGATCGGCATAGGGTTGCTTTGGCTGCGTAGACGGCGGCAAATAGAGAGCCCGTCCTCACCCGATAACATCAGGTCCAGTACAATTAAGTGGAAGGATTCACGCGTCAGTAAACGATCCATCTGTTCAGCATTAGCTACGCTACGTACTTGGAAACCTTGCTCCGTCAGGTAACGTTCTAGCAGTGCTCGCAGGCGCATATCATCATCTACTACCAGAATTTTATAATTCTCTTGCATTTTCATTCTCCAAAAGCGTAATCGCTGCCGATGCCTGTATTGTTCAAAAACCTATGAATTACTGACAGTCGTTTCTGGTATATTTTGCAAGCAAAATTGTTAAAAAGCATAATAAAATAGTTATTAATCAATTATTTCCTTTAATTTATACACGTTATCGCCATCGGATGCGGTAACGCTTATACTGCTTACTGCGTTTTAACATCACGCGAAGAGTACTCGTAATAACAGATGATGAAAGCAACCGATGAAAACTGATCTTATCACCCATGAAGGTTACGATATGTTCTACAAAGAGCTTAACTATCTTTGGAAAGAACGTCGTCCTGAAATTATAGAAAAAGTGGCTTGGGCGACAAGTTTAGGCGATCGTAGTGAAAATGCCGACTACCAATACAACAAGCGACTATTACGCGAAATAGATCGCCGGGTACGTTACCTGCGCAAACGGCTGGAAATCGTGTGCGTGGTCGATTATTCCCCCCAGCAAGATGGCAAAGTGTTTTTTGGTGCCTGGGTTGAAATGGGGAATGAGAAAGGCGACCGAATGTGTTTTCTTATTGTTGGCCCAGGTGAGATCTATGGGCGCAAAGACTATATTTCAATCGATGCACCAATGGTGCGGGCATTACTGAAAAAAGAGCTCGACGAAAAGGTAAAAGTGAAAACGCCACCGGGAGAAAAAACGTGGTATGTAAACATGATCTCCTATACCACACCCGCAGAGTAATGAAGAGGAAACCCGCTCGTTACCCACGCAACATTGACTTTGCCGCGTGAGGAAAATGCCATCAGCGGATATTACAGGCTAGCTTCGACCACGCTGTACTGATAAGATAAACACCGCGCGTCAGCATCTCGAATATCTAGGATATCATTACAAAATGATAGCTCAGAGTATCGTCAATTAGCGCGATGAAAATAGACGCTTTAATAATCGTCAGCAACTACTCAAAGTCAGCCGTCTGGGGCTAAAAGCGTTTAAACAATGCGCTGGGTTTCTGCGTATCAACCAAGGTAATAATCTGCTGGATGTCTCTACCGTTCACCCGGAGGCCTACCTGGTGATGGAGCGTATTTTGGAAGCAACACGCCAAACACTGCGCGATCTGATAGGCGATACCGCAGCGCTGCGCAAACTCAATGCCGTAGATTTTACCGATTCACGTTTCGCTTACCCACCGTAACAGACATCGTGAAAGAACTGGAAAAGCCTGGACGCGATACGCGACCGGAGTTTAAAACCGCCGCTTTCGCCGAAGGGGTAGAAACGCTCAACGAGCTGATGCTGCGGGCATAATACTGGAAAGTAAGGTAACTAACGTCACCAACTTTGGCGCCTTCGTAGATATTGGTGTACATCAGGATGGCCCGGTGCACATCTCATCGCTGTTCGATCGCTATGTCGACGATCCGCACAAGATGGTGAAAGCTGGAGATATCGTTAAAAGGAAAAGATAAAATTTAAAATTTACCGCTAACGAACAATAAATCCGTTAGCGGTAATAAATAATCAGGTCCAGTCTAAATATCCGCTCTTATATACCCAGACTATACCGCCGGGACAATCCTCTTCATAGAATAAGGCTGTTCTTCAACAATATACTTGATATTATATTTTGTGATATTTTTCAGTTTTTTCAGACGCCCTCCCGGCATATACAATGAGGGTAATAACTTCAAGCATAAAATCTTCTACTGGTGAACTAAAAGAATTCTCCAATTCATCATAGGCAAATCCATGCTCAGACTCATAATCGCCCCATGTTATACTTTTTCCATTTGATACCAAATTTTTACTTCTACAATAAGCAGAACAAGCGTTAAAAAAATATTTTTATTTCATCATAGCTATTTATTCTTACTTATCCTTTCTTAGTCTGAATCAATCTAACATGATTATTATCAAGTACATTTATATTAATTTTAGGGTATTTATCCTGAGACTTCTTAACAACACATAAACAACTTTCACAAGCTGGTTTTTCAGTATAAATCGTAAAAGTTATTTTTACTGATGTATTATTACCTAATCTATATTCCAGATTATCCAGTATTTTATACTCTGATTATATATTCCTTAGCACAGGCTGATTATCCTTAGTTGGTAGTGCATCGTAATTGAAATTTTATTTCCCAGCTCTAACAAATCCGTTACCTTCTATCTCAATAAGGTTATGGCCTGCCAATTTTTTTGGCATACTAGAAATATTAATATTAGCAACTTCAAAATTTACGATTTGTTTGCTTTTGGCAGGTAGCTCTGTTCTTAGATCCATCACTTGCGGCTTGAATGTTGCTACACGTTGTATGGTTTCTTCATTGACCAGATAGCTCTTCCAGCCCGCTGTTGGCGTTACAAGATTTTTTTGACAGGTACTGATTACCAATGTCAACCTTTCTCATGCCGGTAAATGTACTTGCGATCGAAATACCAAATCCGATAGCCTCTACTGCATACTTGGACCAGTCCGTCATCTCGCTAAAGTTTTTAATCCATTGTTTTTTGCAAAAATCTGGCTATCAGAAATACCTTCAGTAGTAGTATAGATAAACAGTTTCTCCATGTCATAGCTGAGAGAAAGCGGGTAATGACTGGTGCGTTGACGCTCTTTCCGCACCCAATAATTGGCTAGCATTTTCTCCTCTTCGCGGTAGATATGATTGCTCACCGCATTCAGTTCCATTTTTCCACCGGAACTGAGCATCATGTTGTTATCGGAAGAGAAATCTGTGCCATTAGCGATAGAATCCCCATTAGCTGCCAGCGTCATTTTTTTTCCTGTATGCATACGCGCCGTGAGATAGTGATCGTCTTTTTTGTTGTCGTTGCTGCTATCAATGGCGGAATAGCCAGTTACAAAGAGGTTCGGGTTATTACCTGCTAGCAGGGTCGTATTGCCCTGTGCTGATAGATCGACCGATTGGGCCCAACACATCTCTTCCGCTGGATATTAGTAACTGGTTACCCGCATTAAGGCGACTACTTAGCTCAGCCTATCTTGATTCAGGGAAAAGAGATTCCGGGATAGTAGCTAGTGATTTAGGGTTAAGATTTATGTCTTCCCCTGCCGTCAGGCTAATATTGTTTGTTGCATCCAGAGCTACTCCTGCAATATCAAGCGTAATATCACCAGTAGTATTTATCGCATTAAGTTGTTTTAAGGTTTCATTGAAATAGGCATATTTTTCAGCGTTAGGTTATTTACAGCCAATAATGATATATTCATACTTTTGGCAATACTGATCCTATTTAGGATGATATCTTTTCCTGACGGGATCGATAAATCCCCGTGGTGTTTAATGTACCAAACTGACGAGAACCCTCTAGCGTATAATAGCGAAGAAGATTATCAGAATCAATGTTGACGTTACCTTCCCCATTGGTCAGAATGATTTTTTTTACTAAAAAAATTGCTTTGTTTAGCATCAAATATCATTTGATAACAGCATTGTGATTAAATTTTTTCCTTCAGTGTCGCGTTATCCAATGTAATTTCACCTTCTGCAATCACAGTGATATCACCATCATATTTTACCCCCTCTGAAATATTAACCATACTGGCATTGAGCAGTACGTTCTTTGCCGAAATAGAAAAGAGTTTCTCATTCTCCTTACTCTCATATATTTTTGTTTTTTCAAAAGGTTTGAGATTTTCGACTGAAATTGATTTTTTAAAATCAGCTGTTAGTGTCCCTACTGAAATAATACTTGCAAGAAAGGTTTCCTTCTGATACCATGAGAATCTCTCGTCTGTATGTTTGAAAGGTGTTGCGCTTCCTAGAGGAGAATCAAGTATATGTTCATATAATGACTCAAGCTCACCTCTAAGCACATCTTAGATGGGATTCCTAGAGAATAAGTTATTTTTATATAAAGTACCTACCCCATGCTTTTTATTAAAAAAACTTTCTCCGGTTAGCACCATTTCTTTTATTGAAATTATAGTACTTAGCTTATTATTTAATAATGATAAATTTATATAAATATTGTTACCCGATGAAATTAGTGATATCTGTGCTCTATCCTTTCCATATTCTTTTCTCTCCACGTTCAAATCGAATAAATTATTAAAATTCACAGCGTTAAACCATTACCTTGGTTCTTCCGAGGAAAATGCACCTGTAACGTGATAAATAACACGCCCAAAACCGCCAAGATATCTCATATACCAACCGAGCCGATTATTAGATACTCTGAATTCTGTTGGCAGGATATTGTTTTCAACAACCTTAATGTTTTCTATAACATTATCCAACTGCTACGCAAGGATCACAAAATCCCCCATTGTGGTCTTTATCGTCCCCGAACGGTTCTCAGCCTTAACACCTTTGTTCCCCATCACATCTTTCTGGATCCACAGGTTATTATTCGCCTGGATCGTGGCCTGGGTGTTCGTTAGGTTTTCGTTAAACAGGCGCATGTCGTTCCCGGCACTTAACGTACCCATGTTATTTAACGTGGTACTGGCAACGGCAATGTCACGTTCACTTTTAACCGTAGCCCCTTTGATGATGTCGGTCTGTTTCGCAGCGAAATTAAGATCGATTTTGGCAGCAGTGTTCCCTCGCTAAATTTTGCCCTTGGTATCGAGCGTAATACCTCTGCTGCGCAGAGGTCAGATTCGCCAGATTAACTCCAGCCTCCTCTCCGTTAGCAACCAGTCTGATTTTATTGGTATATATCCCTCCCAGCGCTTTGGTGTCCACCGCTAATTTCTGCTGTGCGCCTTCGCCTGCAATGGCAGTCAGTGTATCGTCCTTATAACTGGCACGGTTTGTCCCCTGCGTTAGAGAGAAATTTTGTGCGGTAATTTTCCCGTTCAGCTCGGTTGCCTAGCTGATGATATCGACATAATCCTGTGCGCTGGCATCCAGTCCTTTACTGCCAATAATAATGCTGCCTTTCTTCACTTCCAGCGCGTCTAACGCACCCTATTTGTCGAACTGGGGCTTCCCGGTGGTCAACGTTACCCCTGGCGTATTGATAAATCCACAACCATCACAGGTGATGCTTTTCAGGTTTTATATCATCACGTTGTTAGCCCTGTCACCGAAGACCTCAATATTGCCGTTTAGCTCTGAACGTGTTCCGCCGGTCACTTCATTGATAATCAGGTTGGCGGCATTCCCCTTGAGGTTGGTATTGGCATTAACCTGAGCGGCCAGTTAGGATTTTCCCGTCACGGTTGAGTTGTTCAGTACCGCACCGGGTGCACTAACGTTGAAATCTTTGTAGATGTTATGGGAAATGCCTGCGCTGTTTGGGGTGGCAATATTAATAACTGGTACGTTACGCGCCTGCATCTGAGTATTGGTATTCGCGGGATTAATTCCGGCAGCAAAAGCAGGATTCAGTGGCTGAATGGCAGTTATATAAATAAGCAGGTAGCTGATACCGTGACCAGAGGGTGGTGCAATTTTTCCATTTTTTTATTTCCGTTAGCTGTGGTCCATGTCATAAACGTGCATGTGCGTAAAACGCTAAATGTTGCCGCTATAAGGTGAAGGTCGCTTACCAATAAGCGACCCAGTTGTCCGGATGTAATTCGCTGGGGAAAGACAGGGGCTTGCTAATCATCAGCGATTGAGTAAACCAACGCCCGTTAATGTCAGCCCTAGTGCAGATCACACCACCTTGCCGCCGTCGATCAATCCTCCATGACCGCTGACTCAGTCACCATACAACGCCCCGGTGAGCAATACCTCACCCGCGATGGGAAATGAGCCAGTTGCCAGTTCACTGCGTTACGCCAGTACGCGCCGCAATTACCAGATAACAGCTGCTCTTTAAATCCACGTACTGAGTAGAGAGGCCACCGGCAGTCACACGTCGATGGCGTAGAGATTATCCAGAGAGGTTTGGGTATACGCCGTCGTCAGGTAATACAAAAACGGTATGAGGGAATAGAAAACGCTGGCATTCAGGCTGACCTTACGAAACTGCGCACGGAGTGCATCGGGATAAGGTATTATCACGCTGCGCGCCTATGGCACTCAGCCCCTGCTGACTCACGGGGGTTTTAGGGTGATAGGCGTTGCCTGCGCGGTGCGGCTGTAATGCAGGCCAAACGCCACGCTGCTGACAACCGCACTGCTATTAAAAAGCACCTGCCCCGCGATACGGTTTTCCGTATGTCGCCGCTTAACAGAAATATCCAGCGCTAGTTTCTGATGGCCATCGTGTAATACAGTGTGATAGGCCCCAGCCGATGGGATTGCGCCATACCCTCATAGCGCCAGGCGCTGCCAGGAAAGAGAAGATCCTGATAGAAGTCGTTCCAACTGGTCTGATAGCTGAGCACCTCAGACTGCCCGAAAGGCTGCGGCTGCGCCTGTCCTGCACAAAAGCGTTGTCGTGCGAGGGGCGGATAACACCTACAGATCTGCCATCTGCAAAGGATTGTCCAGCGTTAACTGCGTACTCATTTGGCCCGTGCTGGTAGCTTTGGTGCCGCTATTATCCGCCCCCAGATTCACATGTAGCGGCAGCGTATTTCCGGCAGGCACCACCCACACGGGAATAGCCCGACTGACTGCCGGGCTGAATATCAATTGTCATAGGCTGTGAGGTAAGGCGGTTAAGCTGTTCAAGCACTTGTTCCAAATCGCGCAGATTCAGCACTCTTCCAGCCGTACTGGGGAACGCTATGCCAAGAGTGAGAAGCGTTTTCCCTTGCTGTGTAATGGACTCGATACAGTCTTCAGTTACCGAAATCTGAAGCCTTCTTGAAGAGATATCCTGCTTTGGCATTCTTCAGGCTTGCGAGGTGATGTAACCGCACTGCAAATAGGCCTGGGACACCGAACGCACCAGCGCCTGAATATCCGACATTCTCATGCAGTGCGCGGACCAGGGCGCGTTAGGTTCTGTTGTACTGACGAGGAAAGCACCGTGACACCCTGCAATTCAATCTGCTGAATACGGTAACAATGGGTATCGTCTGGAACAGGCGACATCTCAGGAACATGGGTAACACCGCTCTGTTTTGTAGCGCTTCGCGTTGTCGTTAAGTCTGTTCTAACAGGGCTTTTTGTTGCTGTTCAATCAATACCCGATCGGCAAGTGTCATGCTCTCAGCGTGGCTTACAGCAGAGCAAATACCGAACGTAAACAGGCTATAAAGGAAAGAGGCCTACGCAAAATAAATACAATCCTTACGTTAATTTACAATTAGGCGCATTTTTACCTTTATTGCTGAAAACGGCTATCAAAAAAACTGGTTTTTATCTCAATTCAACAGGTCATGCTCATAAATATGGACAATCAGCATTAAATATTAATAAAAATTATTATTATTTAATTGCTAATTAGCATCAATCCGATCATCTCACATAATCAGGAGGTGTGAGTGATATAGCGTAACGCGTTAATTTATGGTGAGGAAAAAAATCTCCGTGACTCCCACAGGGATAAGAAAAGAGAGACCAATAAGCACTACTCCGTTTTCTCTCAATGGGAAGCAGCGTCGTACAACGACGAAAAAAGGAGAACAAAGAAAATAGCCAGCACTGTAGCAGCCACCATGCCGCCAATCACACCAGTGCCCACCGCGTGCTGGTTGGCTGAACCCGCACCGGTACTGGTTGCTATCGGCAACACACCAAAAAAAAGGCCAGTGATGTCATCAGGATTGGGTGCAAACGTTGGCGGGATGCTTCCAGCATGGCTTTGGCGATATCCACACCTTTGTGGTTCATATCGTTGGCAAACTCTACAATCAATATGGCATTTTTGGCTGAGAGCCTGATCACTGTCAGCAGGCCGACCTGAAAATAAACATCGTTTTCTAGCCCGCGAGCCCAGGTTGCGATTAATGTGCCAGCACGCCGAGCGGAACAACCAGCATTACGGAGAACGGAACAGACTAACTCTCATACAGCGCAGCCAGACACAAGAACACCACCAGCAGGGAGTAGCATAGAGCACCAGAGCTTGTGCCTACCGTCATGCGTTCTTGCAGCGATATCCCGGTCTACTCCAGCCCAAATCCTTCTAGCAATTTGACTACCAACTGCTCCATCACATCCATGGCCGTACCGGTACTGACGCCCGGTGAAGATTCGCCGAGGATCTCTAACGCGGATAATATGTTATAATGTTTTAGACGTAGCGAACCGGTCATCCATGATGTTTGCGCAAAGGCAGAGAACGGTACCATGCCACCGCTGTCATTACGCACATATCATTTGTTGAGATCGTCTGCAGCATACGGTAAGGCGCGACCGCCTGCACATACACCTTTTCATCCGTCCACGATCGATAAAATCATTCACGTAGGTGGAGCACCAACCAATTTTCAGCGTACTATTTATTTTACTGATAGAAACCCCAAGTGATTCCGCCTTGCGCTGATCGATGGTGATGTGCATATCTGTGGGCTGTCATTAAGGCGGTTGTGTCGAACCCGGTTAAACGCGCATCCCCTGCTACCTGCGCCAGCAGCGTGTTACACGCTGCCATCAAGGCGTTATACTCCAACCCTACGCGATCCTGCAATTCCATATCAAATTCGGATACGTTACCTAAACCGGAAATCGCCGGTGGCGTGCTGGCGAAGACTCTAGCCTCATTGATACGGCGAAATGCGCGCGTTGCTCGCTCAACGATGGATCCTGCGCTGTTTTGCGCACTGGGACGTCATCCCAATCTTTCAGGCGAACAAACAATTGCGCTACGTTCTGACCATTACCGACAGCGATAAACACCGACACCACATTCTCTTTTTCTTACGTCATGTAATAGACTTCTACCTTCTCGACCACTTTCAACGTTTGCTGTCGTTCGTGTTGAACCTGGTGATAGCTAAATCTGTGTCATAAAGACATCGCGATCTTCTTGCGGAAAAACGAGGTGGGCAAGGTCTGGAACAGGAACGCCATCACGCTAAGAATCGCGAGGTAGAGCATAAATCAA
Organism: Candidatus Malihini olakiniferum; assembly: GCA_051305815.1. Classification (GTDB taxonomy): domain Bacteria; phylum Pseudomonadota; class Gammaproteobacteria; order Enterobacterales; family Enterobacteriaceae; genus Symbiopectobacterium; species Symbiopectobacterium olakiniferum_B. The sequence goes on along the minus strand of JBPPLV010000012.1, from coordinate 104,519 downwards.
CGGCCACTTTTGACCAATATCTTGCTAACACCGTGTTCATAACGCTTAGAAAGCTGATTAAACCAGCCAAAGAAGCTGCACTTGTCATGATTCACCTATCGCCAGCGTTTCAGCAGCGTGGCACACAGTGCTGGGGTTAAAATCAATACGACCAGCACCGACAGCACCATGGCAGATACGATGATGATGGAGAAATGACGGTGAATAGCACCGGTCTTGCTACCAAAAAAACGCTATCGGCACAAACACCGCAGAGAACACTAGCGCAACCTACCAGCGCACTTTGCACCTACTGTATCGATTTGCGCGTCGCGGCTTTGGGGCTCAGCCCTTCGTTGCTCATCACATGCTCAACGTTTTCCACCACCACGATAGCATCATCAACCAACAACCCGATGGCGAGCACCATGGCGAACATGGTCAACGCATTGAGTCTAAAACCAAAAGCATAGAGCATTGCAAACGTCCCCAGCAACACCACGGAAACCGCGATGGTGGGGATGAGCGTAGCGCGAAAATTTTGCAAGAACAGGTACATCACCAGAAATACCAACAGCACTGCTTCCAGCAACGTTTTAACCACATCGTCAATGGATGCCTTTACAAAGGGAGAGGTTTCTAACGCGATTTTCGCTTCCAGCCCGTATGCCGTACGGAAAAAATGGCGCCAGCTCGGCCAACCGTGCACTCACCAGTTTGTCAGTTTCAATTTTATTCGCTCCGGATGCCAGCTTGATGCCGAGACCAGAGGCTGGCTGACCATTGAAGCAGCTGAGCGAGTCGTAGTTTTTCACCTAATTCAATCTTCGCCACATTACCCAATGTCATCGCAGAGCCATCCTGGTTCACACGCAGAGTGATAGCACGGAACTGTTCTGGGGTTTGCAAAAACGAACACGCGTTTACAGTGGCGTTAAGTCCATGATAGTCTACAGATGGCTACCGCCTAACTGACCGACCGATACCTGACTGTTCTGCGATTAGATCGCGCTCACCACGTCACTGGCTGTAAGGGAAAAGGATTTGAGCTTGGATGGATCGAGCCAGATGCGCATGGCATACTGCAAACCAAAGATATCCCCAAGCTGCCCACCCCATTGATACGGCTGAGCGGCTCCTGAACATTACTGGCGACATAGTCGGAAACGTCCTGCTTTTCCATGCTGCCGTCTGTCGAGAAGAACGCACTCATCAGGATATTGTATTACAAGTCTTATTGACATGACCCCTTGCTGCTGCACATGCTACGGCAGTTTTCGCATCGCAGACTGCGACTGATTTTGCACCTGCTGGCGCACGTTATCAGGATCGTTGCCCGTATCGAAGATTGAGGTAATGCGTGTCTGACCGGAGCTGCTTTGCGATGACATGTACATCAAATGATCGAGCCCAGTCATGCTCTTCTCGATAATCTGCGTCACCGTGTTTTCCATCGTCTGTGCAGAAGCGCAAGGATAAGAAGCGGTGACACGCACGTTTGGCGGTGCTAAATCAGAATATTGCTCAACCGCTAATGAGGTGATCGCTATCATACCACCTAGATTCAACAGAATGGCCAGTGCCCAGGCAAAAATCGGGCGATCAATAAAAAAATTCGCTATCGAAACAATGCTCCTTCAGACTATTTGTATACGTGGCGCATATTGTTGATTAATTATAAATATCCTTAGGAAGGCACTACTTTACCCTGTCACTATACTCAACATCGTGGAGAAAATGAAGAGAATATGTAAATTAACGTTGGTGACACATTGCTTTGTGCCTTGGCTCAACAACGCTTTTAGACGTCAGCAAACGTGCGAATCCATTCGGCGAAGGCATTTGGGTGAGAAATAAACGGTGCATGTGCCGCTTGTGGCATCACCACTGAGTCAGTATCGGGCCAACATTCATCAAGCAAGCTTGCCACTTTATGGGGCACTAACCCGTCCAGCGCCCCATAAATACGTAGCATTGGCAGCGTCAACGTCGTCATTGCCTCGCGCAAGTCGGTCTGGCGTAAAATGTCCAATCCCCCATCAAGCACCTCAATGCTTGGCATCGATTGTTCCAGCACCACGCTTTTTAGCAGACGCGCATCCTGACGAGCACTGCCCGTTCCGAACGTTTGCAACGCCAGAAAACGCTCTACCGTACGCTGGAAATCTTCGCTGAGCTGCTGCTGAAAACCCTGTAAGACTACAGGTTTGATTCCGGTCCATTCCTCTTGCGCGCTGAAGCAGGGTGAGGAAGCGACCGTGATCAACGCGCTAACACGTGCTGGCGTACTGAGCGCTGCCTGGCTGGCGACCAAACCACCCAACGACCATCCCAACCAGACAGCTTGCTCGGGTGCCTGTGTTAGCACAATATCAGCAATAGCATTGAGGGGTAGAGCGCCATATCCCACACTACGCCCATAGCCGGGGAGATCGACACAGTGCAACCGAAAATGCGGAGCCAGTCGTGCAGTAATACCTTGCCATACCTGCGCATTCAGTCCCCATCCGTGCAGCAATACAAGATCGCGTTTCCCTTCTCCTTCGGTGTGCCAATAGAGCGTTGTCATCAATTATCTTCCTGTTATTCGTCCAAAAAATCTTGTTGCGAGGCTGCTATGTTAACCATCGGTGCCAACTGCTGGCTATGCCAACAACCGCTTTATCATTACCATCATGGTATTTGCAGCTATTGTCAGCGCCATCTTCCCGTTCCGCCAGTGTGCTGTCCACGCTGTGGATTACCTTCGGACAATGCTGCGTTACCCTGTGGTCGCTGCCCGTACCGTGTGTCTTGTTGCACAGCCTAATTTTTGTTTCTGATTATCGCCCACCGTTTACAACCTTATTGAAAAAGTTAAAATTTCAATGGCTTATCCAGCTCTGGTAGGTTCTCGCTCGGCAGATGTTACTGTGGGCTCAGCGTATATCGCCTTGATTCAAGACGCATTGAGAAACCCGATATGCTGCTCACCGTACCGGTGCACCCGCCGCCAGCGCTGATGGCTCGGCTTTAAACCGAATTACTGGCTCAGCCTATGGCGCGTTGATTACGTTGCCGCCACTACCCTCAGGCGTATAGCGTATACGCTATACGCCTTTACAGTAGCATCTTACCGCTTCAGAGCGACGCTACAATCTACGTCGCGCGTTTACTTGTGAACGGGGTCTTTCAGGATTGCGGGTTGTATTGGTGGATGATGTTGTAACCACCGGCAATACGGTGATAGAGATCTGCCGCGTTTTCAGGCCCAAAGAGCATCACATATTCAGGTGTGATGTCTATGCCGCACCCTGCTTGATGCTTGAACGCCTTTTTTGCTATAAATGGCATTCACCATGAATGAATTGGAGTTAACAACACGATAGGCGTATTATAACCGATAAGCGTAGTCAACTATTGAGTTAACCCACCATGATCCGTATTACCGACGCTGCTCAAAACCACTTTCTCAAACTACTGGTAAAACAAGAAGAAGGCACGCAAATTCGCGTCTTCGTTATCAATCCTGGCACACTCAATGCCGAGTGTGGCGTTTGTTACTGCCCGCCGGATGCCCTGGAGGCGACAGACACTGAGCTGAAGTTTGAAAAGCTTTCTGCCTATGTGGATGAGCTGAGTGCGCCCTATCTGGAAGATGCAAAAATCGACTTCGTAACCGATCAGTTAGGCTCTCAACTAACGCTAAAAGCCCCTAATGCAAAAATGCGTAAAGTGGGCGACGATGCACCCTTGATGGAACGAGTGAAGTATGTGCTGCAATCTCAGATCAATCCGCAGTTAGCCGGACACGGCGGCCGCGTAACGTTGATGGAAATCACCAATGATGGCTTGGCTATCCTGCAATTCGGCGGTGGTTGCAACGGCTGTTCGATGGTCGATTACACGCTGAAAGAATGGATCGAGAAAGAACTGTTAGAGAAGTTTCCTGAGTTGAAAGGCGTGCGCGATTTGACAGAACACCAGCGCGGCGAACACTCATACTATTGATCGCCTGCGTACTCTGCTTCCCACATCTGAGTGGGGAGCACTCCTCTGCCTCTCAATTACCGCCGGTTTTACTCATTACCTCTGGAGGAAATGCCAAGCCTCGTCGCAAATCAAGATCGCGAATCAAGCGTTCCAAATGATGATCGCTGAAAATGGATGTCACCGTCCTACTCAGCTTGCGCCGCCAGTTGGGATATTCGCGTGTGGTGCTAGGAATATTAACGGGTGTAGCCATATATATCCAGCCAATCCTCCAACTGCAGCCCCAGCAACGCGCTGCGACTGTCTGCCAGATAACTTGAACACCAGGCTTAGTTGCGTACCTATTGCCGTTAGCGCTGCATTGTGCCCAACACGCTGCGGTAATAACTGATACTGATGCGCAGCGCGCGTGTCTAGCAGCCCCTATTTTGCCTTGTCCCGCTGTTCTCTACCTGCTGTTTTAGCTTCTTTTCATCAGGGTAAAGGCCAAGCTCTTTGCCCAATGACAGGTCCATGTTTTACCAAACGCCGCGCAATGTAGGGAGATCGTGCGTCGTGATGGTTCCCATCGACTGGCGCGGCGCGCCGATGGCAGCATCGAGACAATAGAGACGGCGTTTATCCCAGGTTTCATCTCCGCCCTGCGCCACACCCACGGCCATGTTGGGCACCCCGAGCTTGTTTGCTGTGGGCAAAACACTCGGTCAGTTACTCATTAGCCACCCATTCATTGCAACCAGCAGTAAAAGGCGATTTCTTGCTCGTTTTCCTGACGAAACGCTTATCACCGCGTCACCATGGACATCGTGATAACGCTTTGGCCACTGTTGCCAATCGCCATAATTTTCGCCCTGGCGCTTAAGCCAGGTTTGCAACGCATCAAAAGTGGATTTTAGCGGAACGCACTGAAGCGCGGATCGAGTACACTGCGCATTTTAAAGTAGTTGTATGCCAGCCGCAGAGCGACTAATTTTTGCGCCATCACCGCGCTATAGTCTACCCAGCTCCGGCACGTAATATCCGCTAACTGGCGCTGCGTGTCATCCTGACGCCACCAGGCTTGCACCTCATTTGCTCTGCTGAAAATCATCAATCCGGCTCACGTTGATATAAATGATATTCATCCAATGGCGTGAAGAGGGACTATAAGGACTGGCAGCCTCTGGATCGGCAGGGTATAGCGCGTGCAGTGGATTCACACCAATAAACGCACCGCCGCGCCGTGCTACCTGCTCCACCAGTTGGTGCAGATCCCAAAACTACCAATCCCCAGTTATCCTGGGAACGTAACGTATACAATTGTACGTTAACGCCCCACCAGCGTTTTCCCTGGATCAATGGCTCTGGCTCTTAGCCACCCTGCGGTGCGACAATCATACGGCATGTCCAGCGCTGTTCACCACGCGTCAGTATCAGCTCGTGATATCTCAGTGACAAAGCATCCGGCAGCAACAGTTCGGTACCTCCCATTACGCTGCCCTGCACCTGACTGGCGTTTTCGTACATCAGCGTCCAGCCAAACTCACCATCCCCCGAAAGCGGAATCAGCGCCGTCTTTACCTGACGAAATACACGGAACGAGGGCAATGGTGCATTTTCGCTATCTCCCGTTACCATCATGGTCAGCAATTGTTTTTTTCACCGCAGCATCAACAAGGTGCGTCTTACCGTACGCATTAGTATAGATATCGGCGACGCCGACAGGGAGAGCTTAGGGTTATCTACCTTGAATGACATCTTCTTTTCCTCAACAGCGCGCGTACCAGATGCGCGTCTGATAATCATGAATCGCCCGATCGGTACTGAACATTCCCATTCGGGCAGTATTCAGTACACAACGTCGCGTCCATTCATCCATTTCACGATACAGCGCATCCACACGCTGCTGCGTCTGACAATAGGGGGGGAGAAATCAGCCAGCAACAAATAGGCATCACTCTTCTCCAGCAAACTTTCGAGCAACGGTGCAAACGCTGCTTTGTCACCGTGGCTAAACGCGCCGCTATCCAGTTCATCCAGCGGTATTTTCAACTGCGGTACACTTGCCAGCCGAGCTTGCGGATCGTATCCTCGCGCCAGCAAGTTTTTAACTTCATTTACCGTATGCCAGAAAAATAAACAGGTTTTTTCTCCCACTTCTTGCGCTATTTCCATATTGGCGCCATCCAGTGTTCCCACTGTCAGCCCACTTTTTAATGCCAGCTTCATGTTCCCGATGCTAGAGGCTTCTTTCCCTGCAGTGGAGATTTGCTCCGACACATCAGCCGCGGGAATGATGCGCGCTGCTAGCGACATACGATAATCTGGAATAAACAGTATACGCAAACGATCTCTGACTTGCGCATCCCGATTAATCGTTTCCGCTATGCTATTAATGGCGTAGATAATGTTTTTTTGCCAGTACATATCCTGGTGTAGCCTTGCACCGAATAAAAAGACGGGCGACACTACATCCAGATGCGGGTTATCACGCAATTGACAGTAAAGTGAAAAAATATGGAGCAAATTCAGTTGCTGCCGTTTTTATTCATGTAACCATTTGATCTATAAGTTACACAGAGTATATGTGTCTAGTTTTATCCCTAAATGTTGTCGCACCCATTCTATCAGATCTTCTTTATTTCGCTGCTTTATCACTCGGTAACGATCTCGAAATGTGCTGTCCTCCGCATAAGGCTCAAGCGCGCGTAAGGCGGGTAAATGGATGGTTCAAGCGGTTACGATGGTTTAATCCAGTAGCGCTGACAGCATAGGGTTACACTATTTTAGCCACCGGCGTGGCGTGATGCCGTTGGTAATATTATAGAATTACTGTAGCCAGAGCTGATGGTATTAAGGAAACAGATCGCTCATCACCAGACGCGAATGCAGTGCTGCCACACTGTTAACGGCAAAACAGACAACCACGCACATGTTCGCTATGCGCACCTGATGCCGATAGCGAATGGCCACGCGAGGCCAGATATTCCGGGCGTCCTCTCCCCACCGTTACTCCACCTGAGCTTTGAAATGCGCATCAACGTATGATTGATATAAGAAAACATGCGCCTGGTAATATCCCATGCCTCGCCCCAATCCAGACGATGTTCATCCAACAGCACGCGCAACAATTCCGGGATAGCCAGGCGTCGGGTGCGTGTCATTTAATTGCATCACCACCCCCCACTCCGGCAATGCGGACAGCGCACGCCCCGCCTGAAGATGTCTGCGCACAATATCAGAGACAGCACAGCCACACTGAAAATACTGCTGCATCAAACGCAGACGCCGGCCGGCTGCATGGTTGGCATTCGGGTAAAGCACTTTGGTCAGGCTCGCCGCTGTCATACCGACGCGTTTCGCCTCTAGGTAGTATCCTGCATTGAATGCCGTGAGATCGAAAGGGATTTCCGCCGTAGAGTGCCAGAGCCGCAAGACCTGTGCCCCGCCGTTTTGATAGTCCAGTACCGGCACGCCTCACCACGAAAATAAAAGGCGGGCTATCATTTTTTCACCGCCTACCCTTCGTCTCATTTGATATCACCACCGAAACCGACCATCACACCAAGTTTAGCTGTAGGCGCCCTCAAGGGCAAGTATCGCGCAGCCAGTCATCAGGGTACTCCTCTGCTGGCACGCCTCAAAACGTTGGCGGAACAGGCCATACTGATAATCCAACCCGTAACCAATAGAAAGTTGCCCAACAGTCGCCATTACATCCAAAAAAAAGGAGGCCAAACGCCCTAATCCCCGTAGCCTGTGTCAGTTTCCCCTTCCAGTATATCGCTGAGATTAAGCCCTGCTCAGCCATGGCGGTTTGCCATTCCAGATTAATCAGGTTATTGCCCGTGAGACGACCCGGTAAAATTCTATAGAGCGGTAGTTAACATGACGGCCTGGCGGCGAATCGGGAGGGTTTTATCGGGTGAGCTACTAGTTGCTCCGCCAGCGTAGTTACTGAGCGCATGCCAATGCTGCCGCGCTAAGGCAGATCAACGCCGCTACACCATCATAGTATTGTTGTTGGCGGTGCAATGCAGCAATAAACAGTGTGTAGTTGAATGACAACATTCCTATCGTGCCTCTCTCCTCTTATCAATCAGAAAAAGGCACGTCTGGCTCAGCACAACTCCAACTGCACATTATGTTATTCAATGATTTTCATTATGCTGGGTGGTGGTAGCTGATCGGTAAAAAGATAGTCGATCAGGTCCATGTTGCCCAGATTCACCATCGCATTGCGACTCAACTTGGAGTGGTCAGTGACCAAAATAACACAACGAGAATTTTCGATAATTGCCCGTTTAGTGGGTACTTCATGGTAGTCAAACTCCAGCAAGGAGCCATCCATCTCAATGCCGCTAATGCCGAGAATGCCGAAATTCAGACGAAACTGAGAAATAAAATCCAGCGTCGCTTCACCCATAATACCGCCATCCCGGGTACGCACTTCACCGCCCGTCAGGATCAATCTGTAGTCTTCTTTACCCATCAACAGCGTTGCCACGTTCAGGTTATTGGTGACAACACGCAGATCCTTATGCTGCAACAGCGCGTGGGCAACACAGCCTCAGGCGTTGTCCCGATATCTATAAACAGCGTAGCACCACCCGGGATTTGGCTGGCGACTTCACGTGCAATAAGTGCTTTTTCATCCAACCACATCATCTTGCGATCGTGGTAAGCCGTGTTCACCGAGCTGGACGGTAACTCTGCACCACCGTGATGACGGTGGATCTTGTTCTGTTACGCCAGATCGTTAAGATCCCGGCGAATCGTTTGCGGGCTAACCCGCAAAATGCTCTACCAACTCTTCCGTACTGACATATCCCTGCCGACGCACCAGTTCAATGATGGCATCGTGCCGTTGTGTTTGCCTCACGTTGTTTCCCTAAAACAGGTTTTCATTCAACCCTCAGGTTGAGGCCTCTATTCGCTGCTGGCAACGCTTACCCGATGATTTCATCGAGTTGCGATCATGCTTTTTCTGCTGAGTACCCCAAAACGCCATCACCAGCCCTATAACCAAGCCCGCAACGTGCGCTGCATTGGCGATACGTAGACCTACGATATCGAAATATCCGGCGATCAACCACAACAAAACGAAGGCTATTAATCCGCGCTGCATAAAAAGAGCCCCCGAGGGCACACGTTCACCGCACAATCAGATGTACCCCATCAAGGCGTAAACTACGCCGGATAAGCCAGCGAAGTAGATGCCGCTGAAAAAAGATTGTATCCAGCCACTGGCAAAGGAAGAGAGCAATGCCAACGTAAGTAGCTTGCGCGTAACAAGAATTTTCTCTACCGGTCCCGCCGAGATACCACCATCACATTAGGTTGAACAAGATATGCAGCAAAGAAAAATGCAGCAGGGCATGGCTATGGCTGCACCAACGCCATAGCTGACCCTTTTGTCCTACATCCGGGTAAGAAAGCCACATCATGGCACCTTCATTGCCAAATATCGTCATCCACAGATAGATGACAATACAGGCGAGCATTACGCCCAACATGAGCTGACCGGCCGGTTGCTGCAGCGTTTGCAGATAGGAGAAACTCGCATAGCGCAATGGCGATGAAGTTGACCCCGCCTGCCAACTGGCGGCCTGATAACGGGATGCATAGGATCCTGAATAAACACATCGAGCGCCTGCTGCGCTTCAGACAGCAGGGCTTTATCTTCCAGACAAAGTTCCACTTCCTGCCTAGAGAAACGTAATTCCAACTGTATATTCTGCGTTTGCATGTAGTCGAAAAACGCCTGCGCCAAGCGCAGCTGAGATAAGGCTATTAGGCGAATTGCCATTATGATTTATCCGTTAGCAAATTGTTTTGCCATAAAAATATCACATCGCTTTATCAAGCGGGCTGAAATATTACTGTGATAAACAGGCGGTTTATCCTTGCACCAACGCCACAACGCGCCAACGGTGTGGCAATCTTTTGTACATCACTGACACGCGTACTTACGTTTTGCCCATTATATCCCTATGACAATAGTCACTTTTTAACCATAGCAGCTCCTTTAGGCTCATATCCAGCAGCGAGGTGACCATGCTCCTGGAAGAAAGACGTAATCAAATCCTGGCCTATTTAACTCGGCATGAGCACGCCAGCGTTGATTATCTGCCACCGTATTTGCAGTGAGCAAAGAGACGATATGCAGCGACCTAAACGAATTGGCGCGCCTAAATCTAATTCAGCGTTGTTACGGCGGCGCGATTATCGTACGTCGTAGTTTGCAGTCTGAACTGATTGCCCCAAGCGGTGAAAATTTTGAAGTGCTGCTCAAGCGATTAGAAAAGCAGACCCGGCATCAAACTAGTAAACAGAAAAGAAACAAGGTGAACGGTAAGGTGTGTATTTTAGGATCGTTCAACGTCGATATCGTCGCCAAGGTAGCGCGCTTGGCCCCGGCGGCAAAGGTGCCAATCAGGCAATGGCTGCCGGTCGGGCGGGTTCACAGGTGTATTTTGTCACTAAAGTGAGCACCGATCAGTTCAGCCAGTCTGCCTACGACCATTTGTCGTCATCGGATATTCACGCGCTCAAACTGTATCAATCCGATACTGATCCCACCGGCAACGCCATCATCTATGTATCGTAACAAAACGGCGAGAATATGATCGCCATTTATCCCAGTACGAACCAGACCATTACCGATGACGAAGTGGCGGCTATCGCACCGGAGCTAACAACCTCAGACGTATTGCTAGTTCGGTTGGAGAACAAATTTTCCGCCACGTCGAATGCCATAAAACTGGCACACGCACTAGGCAAAAAAAGTGATTCTCAATCCGGTACCGTACTCCAGCGAGATTCTGCCCTATCTAGATTATCTGGACATGATCACCCCCAACTAAATAGAAGCATCGCTGCTGTCGGGTATCGACATTCAGGATTTTGACAGTACCAAAGAAGCCGCGCCGAAAATCGCACGAATGGGTGCTAAGCGCGTCATCATTACCATGGGCTCACGCGGCGCGCTGCTGTATGATGGCCACCAGTTCAAACACATTTCATTTTCCGGCGCTCGGTGTTGATACCACTGGCGCGGGGGATGTCTTTAACGGTGCCTTTGCTGCTGCACTGGCCAATGGACAAAGCATGGTGCAGGCTGCAACCTACGCATCCGCCTTTTCCTCATTGGCAGTCGAACGTGAATGGGCCTCAAACATGCCATAATATCAAAAGTTTATTGCACGTTTATCACAATGTTAATGTCTGCGGGCCATCGCCCGCATAGTCTGTATTCAGAGAAATAAAAAATGAAAAAATTGATAGTATCGGCCCTGCCATGTTTACACCGTTCACCTAACAGAACGACGTACACTGGCCCCGGCCTAGCCAACCTGATTGACTGGTATCTGAACAGTAAGGTCGATGCACTGTTTGCCGTATGTCAGTCCAGTGAAATGTAATTCTTGACCCTGTAAGGGCGTGTGGCGGTAGCCAGCTTTGTTGTGATCACGTAAAAGGCCGTGTCCCCGTGATCGCCTCCAGCCACATTAGCGATGACCTCGGCGCGCAAATCGAAGAATTGTCAGCCATGGCACAAAACGGTATTCATGCACTGGTGCTGGTGACTAACTACCTCGATCCGCAAAAAAACCGGCAGTGAAACGTTCTTCAACACATTGAACAGCCTGTGGATGCGTTACCGGAATCGCTGCCGCTTGGCCTGTATGAGTGCCCAGCACCTCACTGCTGCCTACTGAGCGACGAAGAGTTGACCTACTGCGCCAACACCACCGGCCGTTTCGTAGTATTAAAAGACATGAGCTGCGATCTGGACACAGTAACCCATCGCGTCAAGCTGATGCAAGACACTCCGCTCAATATTATCAAGCCAATACGGCAATCGCTTTCCCGGCAATGAAAGCAGGCTCACGCGGGTTCAACGGTGTGTTTACCAACTTCCATTCGGAACTCTATGTGTGGCTCTATCACCACCATCAGGATAACCCCGCGCTGGCAGACGAACTAGCGATTTCTTTTCGCTGGCCGCAGTCACGGAAACGCTGGGTTATCCGAAAAACGCTAAGATTTACCATCAGCGCCACGGCACCTTTGACAGCATTCACTGCCGGTTAAACAAGGATGATGTGCTGGAGAAATTCTGGGGATTGACCGTGATCCTCGATTAGATTCGTCATGGTACCGAGCATTATCAGAAAAAAATTGCGCAATAAAAAATAACTATACCCTAACTAATTCGAGTTGCAGGACAAAACGTTTACGTTTTGAATAGCGCTTGCGCTGGCCCTTTAGGGTGAGGCTCATTTATGAGTCTCGTAACGAGGCAAGGGAAGGAACCCTGATGGGCTTAATCAAATAATTGATTTTTTTACAAATATTCCATGAGCAGATTTGAACACCGCTTGCGGCGACCTCGTGAGAGGTGAGGCCCAAGGATGGGCTGAATAACGAGCGCAGCTAACGTACATGCAGCTCGAAATATGACGGGGTATACAAGTGGCGGGAACATATCGTGATCTCCGCTACGAAAAAATAATAAAACCAGGGGAATTATTCAGCATGATAATGTGTAACCAACGTGATTGAGCGCAAGAAAACACGCCCTGCATCCTACACCAACGTCCTTATAGCCAGATTCACGGGGAATCGTTTATTCGCAGATTCATCTCAGCCTGCTCACGGAAAATAAATCAAATAAAAGAGATAATATCTTTCTCTCAACCTGCTGCCGTTGCACAACCAACGCAAAAAATATCCCGTTTGCGTTGGAGTATTATTTTGGTGTTGCTGATCACTACTGTGGTGAACTACCTTGACAGCGCCAATCTCAGCATCGCCAACACAAAAATTTCGAAAGAGTTCTTTTAGCGCTACCCAGATGGGGCTACTGCTCTCTGCGTTTCTGTGGCCCTATGCCCTTGCTAACCTACTCGCAGGCTGGCTGGTCGATAAATTCGGGACGAAAAAATGTTTTACTGGGTGCTGGGCCTGTGGTCAGGATTCACGATGCTGGCGGGCTTTGTTAATGGCTATTCGTGTTCTATGGCCTGTGCATTGCTAGGCATCTCTGAGTCGCCGTTTTTGACCTCTAGCATCAAGATCACCCATCCCTTGGCCAGTTACGATGTCTATTATCAGGAGGAAAATGAGGTAACACGTGAGCGTTTCCGCGACGGCCTGCAACAAGCGGTAGAAATGGCGAGCCGCGCATAAGGTCACACTAGCAATGGAGATCATGGATTACTCACTGATGAACTTCATCAGCAAAGCACTGGTGTGGTAGATTTCGAACGCTGTTTTGCCACCCTGAAAAGAGCGGCTACCGTGGCCCCTATCTAATTGAGATGTGGAGCGAGAATGCCCACGACCCCACATCAAGGAAGTGATCGCTGCACGCGACTGGGTAAAACAGCGCATGGGACGCGCTGGCCTGCACGTGGAGGAGGCGCATGAAGCGCAACTGAAAAAACGCGTTTTTGAAGCCAACATGGCTCTGCATCAGCATGATCTGGTGACCGATACCTGGGGGGATGTGAGTGCGATTGACCACGAGAGTGGCCTGGTGGTCATCAAACTCAGCAGCGTTGTCTATGAAGACATACAAGCCAAAGATATGGTCGTGGTCGATTTACAGGGAAATCGTGTTGAAGGGCGTTATCGTCCTCCTCTGATACACCGACCCACCTGGAGCTTTATCACCCCGCAAATGGGGCATTGCGCAACCCACTCTACCCACGCGACCGCATGAGCACAGGCAGGATTGGCGATTCCTGCGCTTGGCACGACGCACGCTGACTATTTTGGGCGACATTCCCTGCACGCGCGCCCACTATCGACGCAAGAAATGGAGCATTAATACGAAAAAAATACCGCCGTGATCATTGTACAGACGCTGGGAAAAATCAATCCACTGTACACACCCGGTATCATTACCTACCAACATGGACCATTCTTCGGAGGAAAAGATGCAGAAGAGAGCTGCATAATGCCGTGGTGCTGGAAGAGGTGGCGCGAATGGCCCGGCTCGCCTGTACGCTGAACCCTCATCTGCGGCCGCTTGACAGCGCATTGCAACATAAGTACTTTAGTCGTAAACACGAATCGAATGCATACTACGGGCAAAAATAACGCTTTGATGGTCATTCCTTGCCAATGTAAAAAATAACTACATTCTGCGCTAAATACGCGTCCTTCCTCGCACCAATCCCCCTATATTTCATATAACAATCTTCAGCAATATGTTACCTGCATCACGCCTAAATGTTTTTATTTGGTTAATCCTTGGCTGTAGTGTTTATTTTAGATTATGATAATGCTAGAAAAAAAACATTTTGAACTATTGTTGGACATGGAGAAAAACGCATGGAAACCAAAGACCTTATCGTAATCGGTGGGGGCATCAACGGCGCAGGCATTGCAGCCGATGCCGCAGGCCGTGGCTTGTCTGTGTTGCTGTTGGAAGCACAGGATCTTGCCAACGCCACCTCCTCTGCTAGTTCTAAATTGATCCATGGCGGCTTGCGCTACTTGGAATATTATGAGTTTCGTTTGGTGAGCGAAGCGCTCTCTGAACGCGAAAAATTGCTGAAGATGGCACCTCACATCATCTTTCCAATGCGCTTTCGTTTACCCCATCAGCCACACCTGCGTACAGCCTGGATGATCCGTATCGGCTTGTTCATGTACGATAATCTGGGTAAACGCGTCAGCCTGCCCGCTAGCCACGGTCTGAAATTCGGCAAAGACTCTGTGCTGAAACCCGAATTAACGCGCGGTTTCGAATATTCTGACTGCTGGGTAGATGATGCGCGTCTGGTGGTTCTGAACGCACAGGAAGTGGTGAAACGCGGAGGCGAAGTGCGCACCCGCACCAAAGTGACGCGAGCGCGTCGCGAAGGGGACCTGTGGATAATCGATGCCGTCGATAGCGTGACGGGCGAAACCCACACCTGGCAGGCGAAAGGACTAGTCAACGCCACTGGTCCTTGGGTAAAAGAGTTCTTTGATCACGGGCTGGAACTGAAATCCCCTTATGGGATCCGCCTGATCAAAGGCAGCCACATTGTTGTACCTCGCGTACACGATGAGCCTAAGGCTTACATTCTGCAAAACAAAGATAATCGTATTGTGTTTGTTATTCCGTGGCAGGATGAGTTTTCGATCATCGGCACCACCGATGTGGAATACCATGGGGATCCGTATGAAGTGAAGATCGATGATAACGAAATTACCTACTTGCTGGATGTCTACAACGATCACTTCAAAAAGACGCTGACACGAGACGATATCGTATGGACCTATTCCGGCGTGCGCCCGCTGTGCGATGACGAATCTGACTCACCGCAAGCAATTACTCGTGATTACACGCTGTCAGTGGCAGATGAGCACTGTAAAGCACCTTTGTTGTCGGTATTTGGCGGCAAGCTGACCACCTACCGCAAGCTGGCAGAACATGCGATGGAGAAACTAGCAAAATACTATCCCCACAGTGGTCAGGCCTGGACAGAAAACGCAGTGCTGCCCGGTGGGGATTTGGCCGGTACGCGCGATGAATATACTGCTGCGTTGCGCCGTCGTTTCAATCTACCGGAATCTCTGGCGCGTCGTTATGCCCGCACCTACGGTTCCAACAGCGAATTGTTCCTGGCTAATGCCACATGTATTCATGACCTGGGTGAAAACTTCGGATACGATCTCTACGAAGCAGAGTTGCGCTATCTAGCTGATAAAGAGTGGGTTGTCAGCGTGGAAGATGCTATCTGGCGTCGTACCAAGCTGGGTATGCGGCTGAATGATGAACAAAAACAGCGTTTAGCCGCCTGGTTAATGGCTTATCGCCAATCTAAAATTTCAGCAGAATAATTTCTCTTCCTGAGTCCTTCCACGACTCTAGTTTACCGAAAGATAATCTGGAGTTGCGGCCCACACTACTATAACCCCATCGGCGCACTGTACCTAACAACCCGCCTTGTCATCAGTCTAAGGTGATCGAAAGTTAACCCGTTCGTTTTTTTATACACAGAATGCGATAACATCTCGCCGTTTATACCGCCCCCTTCAGAATAATCTCCATGGTCATTTTTTGCTACTCACCCCAATAACACCTATCGCTCTCAAACCAAAACTGAGCGATCCAGCAGGAATAGGTTTAGGCAATAATAGTAAATAATAAACGAATGATAATAAAAATTACGCACAATGTAATTTACTATGTTACGGGCATTTAAAATCTAGAGAAGTATATTTAATTCATGATAAAAAGAGATGGATTAAATATATATTAAAAAGAATATAAATAAGAATAATAATTAATACCCAAAAAAATAAATGGTTATTTATTTTTCTACAATATAGCTCACAGAATAAATACAATATAATATCCATTATTAATAATAATAATTAACAGAGGAATAAATTGCATTTCATGTGCTATATTATTTGCATTGATAGCAAATCATGATCTCCATCCTACTCAACATTGCATCGCTAGTTAGTTCGCAAAGCAGACAAGGGTAATAAGCAATTGTGATGAGAGATCGTTATTAACTATTTTATACAACGGTTAATTCTTACTGTCACGTTATTTATCACCAACCTGTTACGTGTTTTATACTGCGTTGATTTCCGTGCTCATGTATTCGGGTATGCGGAGGGTGAAAATTAAATACCTAATCAGGTTGAGCGTCCTTTATTGGATCTGGGACTAACAAGACTCGAATTCCTGCGTATTTCAGTCAAAGGCCTGGCAGGAATCACTATTGCGCCAGCACTGCTGTCACTGCTGGAATGCCAACAGGAACAGATCGATAGCGGCGTTATCGGGCTGACGACAACCCCTAAAGGCATGCCTGGTGAAAAACCGCACCTGCTTCACTGGGTATCATCGCTGCGAAACCACCTGTACGTCGTTAATGACGGTAGTGTTGGTTCCTATTTCTCACGCTTCAAAATCCATCGCCATTTCTATTACGGAGACGGTGATCTAGGCTCCGGCGGCAGCTTGTATGGCGATCTTAATTTCACCACTGAAACCTATTAGCAGTGCAAAGATTCCGAATGCATGAAAGCGTCCCCAATTAAAACCATCGCCTTTAATGAAGAGCATGGCAGCATCGCCATGGACACTAAACGCTGTATCGGATGCGCCGCCTGTACCACTGCCTGTCCTTGGATGATGGCGACCGTTAACCCGCAGATCAAAGAATCGGGTAAATGCATTCTGTGCGGTGAATATGCGACCGCTTGCCCGACCGGGGCATTATCCATTATCGAGTAGAAAGAGATTACCATCTGATAACGATAACGGGCGTTATCCCTTTAATTCACGCGGCGTTTCACACGCAGGAAGAAAAATTATGATTAACGGTTGGACAGATAATATATTACTTAAAAATCATGTACGACGATGTACCTGCCGAAAAAAATTTTTTGATGAGGCCAATTAAAGTTGTTTTTGCTGTCTGACCACTGGCCACTGGCCACTGACCACTGACCACTGACCGGTTCCGGTACGCCTTATAGTTCAGGCGTCAATATCACCTCACTTTCTACCTTTACCCGAGGTCATCTGGTTGTTAATGCTCGTATAGGTGTATTCTTTGATGCATAAATGAAATATATGGGTTACGACGCCATTATTATTGAAGGCAAGGCGGAAAAACCGGTTTGGATTAATATTTAAAACGACGAAGTAAAAATTGAAAATGCCGCTTTTCTGTGGGGGATTTTCCGTGCCATCAGCGAAGAAACATGCTTCGCGGCTATCGGCCCAGCGGGTGAAAATCTAGTGACGCTCTACGGCATTCTTAACAGCCGCAACCACAGCGGTGGCGCAGGCTTAGGCTCAGTGCTCGGTTAAAAAAACCTCAAGGCAATTGCTGTTTGGGGTAACCACAGCGTTAATGTCACTAACCGTGAAGAGCTGAAGGCGCTGAACGAATACATGATGACGCAGCTTATCGGTGCCAATAACAACTACGTTGTCCCGAGCACGCCGCAGGCATGAACCGAATATTCCGACCCGAAATCACGCTGGACCGCACGCAAGGCCTTTACTGGCAGGCTGCAGAAGGGGAGCGATTGAAACCGGTGAAATCCCGCCGGGCAGCCAAAACACTGTCGGTTTCCGCACAATTGAAATCCACCTTCGATCTGGGACCAGAAGCAGAAAAATATACAGTGAAAATGAGGGTGCCACTCCTGCCAAATCCGCTATATGTCGCAGCTTAACGTGCCACAGGACAAGCAGTTTAGCGGTTAGACTACTGGCGGAAACACCTGTGTGGCTAACTTTGTCCATATGACCATCTTCCCCAATGACCCAAAGACATTGTCGAGAAAGGCGATGGCAACGTGGTTGGAAACCTGGTCGGTCTGAGCATCTTTGACGATATGGGATTGTGGTGTAATTATGGTCAGTTACACCGTGACTTCACCTACTGCCATACACACAGCGTGTTCAAACGCGTACTCTCCGCCGAAGAATACCAGTCCATTCCCTGGAATCTGATAGAAGAAGGCGATCCGAACTTCATTAAAGATATCTACCATCGTCTGGCCCACCGCATCGGCGAGTTCAGCCATTTTTTCAGATGGCTCTTATTTTATCGCAGAGCACTGTAATCTGGGACCAGAATATTGAACTATGCAAAAAACAAACTGTTGTCGCCCATGGGTTTTCTGGTGCACTACGCCAACGAAGCCTAGACGCAGGTGGGAACCATCGTCAACTGTATGTTCAACCACGATGCCATGACCCACACCCACATTAACTATATTGGCAGCGGTCTACCGCTGCGATCTGGTAATAGAGGCGAAATTCTTTGCTGCCGTGACCGGTGAAAATACCACCGAAGCCAGCCTCGATCTGGCGGCAGAACGTATTTTCACGTTACACCGCGCCTACACCGTGAAGCTGATGAACACCATGGACATGCGCCATGAATACGATCAGATCTGTGACTGGGTGTTCAATAAGGATCCCAAACTGCCCGCGTTCAGCGAAGGAACAGACAAGATGGATCGTGATGACGTGCAGAAATTGTTCACGATGTTTTACAGCTTAATGGGTTGGGAATCCAGAGCTAGGATACCCAATACGCGCAACCCTGGAACACCTTAACCTGAAAGAGGTAGCAGACGATTTGGCGGCACATAACCCGTTGTCCACCTGAAAAAAGGCATCAATCATGAAAACTGTTGTGGATAACGAAACAGCGCCTCCTGATGAATTGCCAGATGCAGCGCTTGTCGCCGCAGAGGACGTTGCAGACAGCGACGCACTGGATATGCGTCGACGCGGGTTGTTGCTGCCATTAAGCGACGGACTGCACGACGCTCGCGCAGGAAGCACCGCTCGTAGAGGAAGAGCCCAAAACTTCCTACTCTGCCAACGGTGCGTTATGATCGACGCGAGCTTTTAGTACCGCCCTACGCGTTAACCGAAGAAGAGTTGGATGTACTTCTAATGCAGATCGTGCCGAAGAAGAAGACAGCGATATCGTCGAGATTGCGCAGCAGGATACCTGTTTCTACTACTCCGAACGTTACATGAGCCATCACTACGCGCGGATTCTGGTCTTCACTCACGAACAGGACGCTTGCGCAGACCGTCCATTTTGAGTAAGAGACATATCCGCGCCCGTTCAAGGCCAGTATGTTGGGTGTGCTGCACCCGTATAAATTTGATGACGACAAGATCGCAAGCACGTTGCGCTTTCTTACCCAGACCCAGGCTTATCAGGATATTCACCAGTTAGAAGCCTTCAACGGTGCTATCTATCTGTACAGCGACCGTTACATGAGTGTCGGAAAGCCCAAGGGCTCTGTGAATGGATTGAGGTGGAACAATATGAGAACCCTAGTCCGCACGCCCGGTATGCGTGGATCACAATGAATAACGTACTTTCTGGGAGGCATGGAAGATGACATGCTCACGCCGTAAATTTGTCCTCGGCATGGGGTCAGTGATTTTTTTCGGCGGACCGGTTTTCTCAGTATTGGGTAAAGCGGAAAAAGGCGCTCCCGTGCGCTATGCCATGATCCATGATGAAGTAAAGTGCAACGGCTGTAATATTTTCACCGTTACCTGTCATAAGGTCAATAAGGTGCCGACTGGCGCGGCGCGCATGATTATTGCGCACATTGCGATGACACCGCCTGAATCCGGTAATACCTATCACTTTTTCCGTCACTCTTGCCAGCGCGGTGTGAAGATGGCCCGTGCATTACCGTCTGTCCCACTAGCGCGTCCTACCGAGATGAAAGCAATGGTATCGTGCGAGTGTGGGTAAGCCCAAATGTATTCGGTGCAGCCACTGTATCTCCGCTTGTCCATATCAGGTGCGTTACCTCAACCCCGTTACCCATGTGGCGGATAAATGCGACTTCTGTCTGGAATCGCGCCTGATGAAAAAGTTCCCGCTCATTTGTATCAGCGCCTGCCCGAAAAATGTACTGATCTTTGGGCGGGAGGACAGCAAAGTGATATAGAACTGGCTGAAAAAAAGGCTATTATGTGTATCAGCTGCCGATACGTATAGGTAAGCCTTACCTCTACCGTCGTCCGAGCCCACATGAAGTGAAGAAAATAAACGTATAAATATAATACCTAACGCTGAGCAATTTCAGTCCCAGCTGTATCAGTATATTTATCTCTACACGCCTGACTATTGGCCTATATGGCTGTTTTGGCCGGATTAGCGTTTGTCGGTATGCTGCGCCTGTGGGATCTGATCGCAGATACCGCACTGCTGGTTTCATTACACAGCCTGTGTGGCTATTTGTTGCTGGTGTGCTGGTTAGCCGTTTGCTGATTAACGCGCTGAGCGGTATGGGCATCATTACGTTATCGAACGGCAGGGATGGAACCAGCGAGCTTTTCTGCAAGTGCGTTTTTATCTCTACGGCATAATCAAAGGTGAAGACCATCCCTTCCCAGCGATACCGCGCGCCAAGTTTAACCCGCTGCAGCAGGTTGCCTATCTCGGGGTGATGTATAAGTCTGGTGCCGCTACTGCTGGTCTCTGGGCTAGTGTTGCACAACCCATTATGGCTGCCTGCCAGATGGGTCTTGGTGAAAGCCTGGCTGCTGCCTATGCATTTTATGCTAGCGGTACTCAGCGTGTTCTTTATCTGTGGACATCTCTATCTTTGCACTACAGGGCACACGCCGACCTAAACTTCCACAGTATGGTTGATGGTTATCACAGGCACTAACGGAGAGCCCACGATGCCAAATAGAGGAAAACCCCATATCACGCGTGAAAGTTGCTTGCGCTGCATATGACCGCGCCCTGTGTGGATTATATCTACGCTACGCGCACAGCTTTGGCATACTGCCTTTCCTCGAGCAGGAGCTCAGTAGTACGAGAGCAATGGCAGCGCAACTCACGCACAGTCAAACAGAGCAGTTGCACATCACTCCGCGCGGACAAGCCAATGGCTGCTTCACACCGGTGTTATCATGCACCTTGCAATTTACCAGCAGCGATCATGCACTGAATATCGGCTGCTCCGATTTTCAAAGTAATCTTACCTCCTGGGCAAAAACAACTTTATCGGTCAATACAGAGATAACGGCAGTATCGCCAGCACCTGCTACGGCTGCCAATTGGTCAGCGGCGGCTTTGCCGCCAAAATGAGCAATACTAGGCAAAACAGCCGCATCAGCATTTTAGGCGATCGTGCTCGCATTGTTAACTGCGGTAATGCCACAAAAATCAGCAGTGCAGTCGTGGTACCCACATCACCAACACTGACAGACGCAATTACCTTATATCAGCTACGATGCATCGACAAGCGTGGCGAATGCTGGCGATAGCAGCCACATTCACACGCAGGGTGCGGGCCCGCATTACCAACAGCGGCGATAACGTCACGCTACAGGCCAGCGACGCCGACAGCATTTTCTGCTCTACTGGCAGCTTGCAACAGTTCACACTGGGTACCGGCGGCTACGCCTCATAATGCTATCTCAGTAACGGCATCTCGCCATTATGCCTTTCAGATAAACGCCATCGCTAACACCAGCACTGTTTTTTAAAAAAAGTACCTCCCAGTGCAAATATTTATCCACCTGATTCGTCTACCTTAATATCAGAACAACACGGAGTAGATGACATGCACGATCATAAATTGAAAATGTTGGGTATTAGGTTGCTGGCTGTTGTGGTGATTGCCACACTGGTGATGCTGTTATGGAATACTTTGCTGCACGCTATTTTTGGCGTCTAAAGCATTGGCTTTTCCAGGCGCTATGTCTGCTGACCCTATGTCAAATGCTCTTTGGCGGCATAGGCTACCGAGGATTTTTTGTCCGCCACGGACGCGAAATGCGTAAACACTGGTTAGCCATAAGCCAAGAGGAGCGAGATGCCTTTGAAAAAAACCGAGTTACAGGGATATACCTTTAAACAGCTGGCAAAAGAAACCAATACCCCGATTGAAACCCTGCTCTCTCGTAAGCATCAGGCAGTACGGTTTCTACGCGTTCGGTTGCAGTGGCTTTATCAGGCCGTAACGCAAGATTGATGAGAGTGACAATCATACCTTTCCGGCCTGTCCTTAAGTTTCACGCTCCCTTTACCTGGACTTTTCTTCAATGCCGGACACCGCCCGTCTCCCGTGAATCGAGTAAGTGCAGGCTTCATATTTTTGGGCCTGGCATTGCGGCGTTCATCCACCGTCGCCACCGGCACCAGGTATTCACAGCGATTACCGATCAGGTGCTTTATCCCCATTACGCTAAGCGTTTCGCGAATCAGCGGTTAATTAGCCGGATCATGATAGCGCAACAGAGCCTTATGCAAAGGCGCTGACGATCGCCGCGCGGCACCACCATTTCTTCACTGTGATAATCCACCTTGCTGAGCGGGTTCTTGCCGCTGGAATACATGGTGGTAGAACTGGCGAGCGGTGAAGGATAGAAATTTTGCACTTGATCCAGTCGGAAACGGTTTTTTTAGCAACAACGCCAGATTGACCATATCTTCATCGCGCGTACCGGGGTGAGCAATGATAAAATACGGAATCAGGTACTGCTCTTTGCCTGCCTGACGCGAATAGGTATCAAACAGTTCTTTGAAACAGTGATAACTGCCCATTCCAGGCTTCATCATCTTAGATAATAGCCCCTGCTCCGTGTTTTCTGGCGCAATCTTCAAGTAACCGCCTACATAGTGTTCGGCTAATTCCTTGATATAGCAAGGATCATCCATCGCCATGTCGTAGCCTACTTCGGATACAATCAGCAACTTTTTTGATGCCCTTAAGGGCACGAGCAAGGCGATAGAGCTGAATGGTTAGCTCATGGTTAGTATCCATATGCGCACAAATTTCCGGATAGACACAAGAAGCACGGCGGCAGGTTTGCTCAGCTTTGGGTGACTGGCAGCGCAGTATATATATTTGGCAGTTGGCCCTACCCAGATCAGAGATAATACCGTTAAAAACTAGCACTTCTTCACGGATCGCCTCAATTTCTTGCACAATCGATTCTTGCGAACGGCTTTGAATAATCTGCCCTTCATGTGCAGTAATCTAGCAGAAAGCACATCTGCCAAAACAGCTACGCATGATATTGATGGAAAAGCGAATCATATCGTAGACAGGAATGCGCGATTGACCATAAGCAGGGTGCTGCACCATTGATACGGCAAGGCATAGACCGCGTCCATTTCATCCGTTTGCAACGGAATAACTGGCGGATTAATTCACATATAACAATCGCCGTATTTTTTCATCAACGCGTATGCGCTGCACGGATTGGTTTCGTGATGCAAAATCCGCAAAGCGTGCGCGTACATCACCTTGTCGTTTTTCACCTTTTCAAACGAGAGCAACAGTACATCGGTCTTTTCCCACGGCTTTGGCTTGTGCGCTCGCACGGTTATAGGCTTAGTACTAATTGAGCCCTTGACCGTGTGCGCTACACAGAGCAGATAGTCGCCGTAAGGATGGAGTATAGACTCAATGCGACCAGGGCCTGTCCAGACAAGTGGAATCAACGCCGGTCCAGCCGGGTAGCGCAGTTTTGCGCAGCACAGCAGTATTGCGCACATCCACAATTGCACTAATAGGTTCTCCCGCCGCCAAACGGTGTGCAACCTCCACCAGAGGTCGCTCGCCATTGCCGTAGATCAGCAGATCTGCCTTGGCATCCACCAGCACTGAACCGCACCTTGTCTGACCAATAGTCGTAGTGGGCAATGCGGCACAGGCTGGCCTCAATGCCGATCAGCACCACCGTATAATATCGCTAAAGGCCTCTTTGCAGCCTGGGTATAGACCAGCATCGCGCAATCAGGGCGCTTACCGACAATGTTGTCTAGCGTATAAGTATTATCATGGCGCGCTTTGCGATCGGCAGTGTAATGATTGATCATCGAGTCCATGTTGCCCGCCGCCACACCGTAAAACAGGTTTGGTTTGCCTAGACGCATAAAGTCGTTCTTACACGACCAATAAGGCTGGGAAATGATCTCGACCCGCAACTCCTGCGACTCCAGCATTCTGCCGACGATCGCCATGCCGAAACTGGGATGTTCCACATAGGCATCCCCCGTGACTAGTATGATATCGCAGCTGTCCCAGCTAAGTTCATTCATCTCAGCGCGGCTCATAGGCAAAAACGGCGCAGTGTCATAGCACTCAACCCAATAGCGCGGGTAAGAAAACAGGCGGCGTTTAAGAATAATCAGGCTTGTAGACACGGTCAACTCTTCAACCCAGGGGGTTATCAGAGCCGGAAATTCTACCGATTTCCCCAGAAAAAAGGGGGAAATTTACACAGAAAATGAGACAGATCATGAAAATTACCCTGCGCAAAAAAACGCGCACACAGCATTGCAAGAAAACGCCCGTGGTGAGGCGATCAGCCATCCTGCACGTTATCAATGCTACAATTCAGGCAATTATATACTCAAAATAATTCGCGTTGCAGAACAAAACGTTTACGTTTTGAACAGCGCTTGCACTGGCCCTTTAGGGTGATGCTGATTTATGAGTCTCGTAACGCGGCAAGCAGCGGCCTCGTGAGAGGTAAGGCCCAGGGATGGGCCGAATAACAAGTGCAGCCAACACACCTGCAACTTGCAGAAGGATGTGTTTATGACCAGTACTGCATTGAAACGCCCGATACTGACGCTCCCTAACAGGGGTGGCAAACTCCTGCTACATTCCTGCTGCGCCCCGTGTTCAGGGGAAGTAATGAAAGCTATTCAAGCATCAGGGATTAACTACACCATTTTTTCTATAACCCCTAACATTCATCCGCAGAAAGAGTACCTCTTCCGTAAGGAAGAGAATATTCGCTTCGCAGAGAAGCATAGGGTGCCCTTTATTGATGCCGATTACGATACAGACAACTGGTTCGAGCGGGCAAAAGGAATGGAGTGGGAACCTAAGCGCGGTATTCTCTGCACCATGTGCTTTGATATGCGTTTCGAACGCACCGCACTCTATGCTGCGGAAAACTGCTTTAACGTTATTAGCAGTTCGCTCGGCATCTCACGCTGGAAAAACATGCAGCAAATTAATGACTGTGGCCAGCGGGCTGCCTCCTATTACTCGGGAATGGTGTATTGGGATTACAACTGGCGTAAAGGGGGGCGGCTCTGCGCGCATGATAAACATCAGCAAGCAGGAGCAGTTCTATCAGCAAGAATATTGCGGTTGCGTTTATTCTCTGCGCGACAGCAATATGCACCATAAATCACAGGGCAGACCACTGATTAAAATCGGGAAATCTATTACGGTAAAGAGGATTAATCCCACCAGAGATCCCATACTCCACTTAGATTCTTACGAAAGCGAGAATCCCTTGCCATTCGTTCTGTTAGCGGTCCCCAACCTACGCCGAGAACGACGTGGGGGAGAACATCATTCCAGCCTTTCCCCACCCACAGTTACAAACGTATCGGTTTGATATCCCAGATATCGTCAGCATATTCCTGAATGGCGAAGAGAAGCTGCCCATATTGGCGATGTTGAGGATGCATCTACGCGCCCATTCATTAGGATTGCGATAAAGATTATTCACTCTGTTATAAGTATCGAAGTAGCTGCGATAATCCGCCAACAGCTTCCAATGGTCACCGAAATTCACCAAAGAATCAAATAAATCCGTGTAACGTCTTGGATCATTCTGGCTGAAAAAACCGGAAGCGATCTGCGTCATTACGTGATGCAACTCTTCATCTTTTTCGTAAACTTCACGCGGGGGTTGCAGCCGTTCTTACGCAGTTCCTTCACCTGCTTGGTGGTGTTGCCAAAAATAAACATGTTCTCTTCGCCAATATGCTCCAATATCTCTACGTTGGCACCATCGAGAGTACCGATGGTAAGTGCACCATTGAGTGCAAATTTCATGTTACTGGTGCCGGAAGCCTCTGTTCCTGCCAGCGAGATTTGTTCAGACAGATCGGCAGTATGAATAATGATCTGCGCCAGGCTCACACTGTAGTTGGGAATAAACACCACCTTCAACTTATCGTGCATGTCGGGATCGTGATTAATTAACACATATAAATATTTGATTTTATTTATAATTTTCAGAAAATTCAACAGTTACTGTTTGTATTCATGAATATGTTTTATCTGCACATCGAACAGCGCCTCAGGATCGATAACCACATCCAGATGCTCTGCCACGTACTCCGCCAGACGCTGTTTGTTAGCCAGTTTACCTTACGCACCTTCTGCACAAACGCTGGGAAATCCACCTGCGGCTTGATATCCACCAACTGGCTGAGATTAGTACGCCAGTTTTTACCAATGGCTCATCCAGCACTTGCGACAACGAAGGGTTCGCTAGCGCCAGCCAGCGTCTCGGCGTAACGCTATTGGTCTTGTTGCAGAAGCGATCGGTGTAGATACATGCAAAATCAGCAAAAAGCGACTGCACCATTAGATCGGAGTGCAATTCAGACACATCGTTCACCTTGTGGCTGGCAACCCCACCACCAGCCAAGCCATACGTATCAGACGGGTTTTGGTTTCATCGATAATAGAAACACGCGCCAGCAGATCGTTATCTTTCGAGAATTTCTTTTTCACTTCTTCCAGAAAGTATTCGTTAATTTCAAAAATCAGTTATAAATGGCGGGGCAAAATCTTACCTAACATATCCACCGGGCAGGTTTCTAACGCTTCTTGCGTTAATGTATGGTTGGTGTAAGAGAAGACACTCGTTACCACCTTCCAGACATCCAGCTATTTAAATTTGTGTTCATCGAACAGCAAACGCATCAACTCGGAGATCGCCAGCAATGGATGGGTGTCATTAAGGTGAATGACAAACTTATCCGCCAGGTTGTCATAGGTGTTGTGCATCATCCAGTGACGACTGAGGATATCCTGCACCGTAGCAAACACTAGAAAATACTCTTGGCGCAAGCGCAGCTCTCGTCAAGAGTAGGTTGAATTATTGGGATAAAGCACCCGCGACACATTCTCCGAGTTGTTCTGATCCTCCACTTCGGCAAAATAGTTACCCTGATTGAACTTATCCGGGTTGATTTCACTGCTGGCCTGCGCGCCCCACAGTCGCAGCGTATTTGTAGTATCGGTGTCATAACCGGGAATGATCTAATCGTAAGCACACACAGGCGATGATCTCTTTACGCACCGCGTAACGGGTGCTGTGACGCGGGAACTCCCAGGCGTTACCGTATTATTCCAGCCAATAGTCCAGGTATTCTGCCTGCTGTCCGTTGAAAATCTTTTGCGCAAAATGCCGTATTCATAGCGAATGCCATAACCACGGCCGGGCAACGCATCGTCGTCAGCGAATCCATGAAGCAGGCAGCTAATCCGAGACCACCGTTACCCAGCCCAGGATCGTTCTCTTCCTCAATCAGCTCATCTAAATCTAGCCCCATATCGTCCAGAGCTTGCTGTAGATCTTCATACAACCCCATCGCCAACAACGCATTAGAGAGTGTTCGCGCCAGTAAAAACTCCATCGACAAATAGTAAACCTGTCTCACGTCCTGTGAGAGTTATGCCCGGTTGAAATGCATACGGTCGCGCACCGCGAGCAGCGTACCGTACTTCAACCCATATAACTGCGTTAGACCGCAAGGCTCAAAATGACTGGGTACCATAATGACATCAGCGCCGCCAATAATGCAGTGAGAGAACGCTTCGTGGTATCCAATTTTCACCTCAACCCGCCCGGGATATTCCGCCGCTGCGGATAGGAATCTCTCCTGAAAATCAGCATCTTCGGCCCCCCAATACCACCAATTGTGTCCCTTTTATCCAACATTTCTGGCACGGCTTACAGCACCAAATCTAACCTCTTTTGATGCGTCAAGCGACTGACAATAGCAAACAACGGAATTTTCTCATCCAGGGTCAATCCCATGGGGATTTGCAGTTGGCGTTTGTTGTGCGCTTTGTTAGTTAACGTATCGCAGGAATAGGGATACGGCAAAAGTGAATCCCATGTCGGGATCCAGATGGTATCATCAACACCATTAAGAATACCCGACAACCGCCCTTCCTCTTCCCGCGTGCGTAGCAGCCCTTCCATACCCATAACCAAATTCAAGTAACGTGATTGTGGGCATAGGTCGGGCTAACGGTGGTGATATGATCGGCGTAATACAGCCCGCTCGGCCTTGAGGTAGAATACCTGCACATAAAACTCCAAGCCGTGCATCTGAAAGAAATCACCTGGCAGTTGAATATCTGACATATGACGGGCATGGAACAGTCCTTGAAACGCCAGATTGTGCACAGTAAATACCGATTTAGCTAGACGATGGCGTGCGGCTAAATAGGCGCACAACCTCGCAGGCTATTTCACAACTACCCAACCCAGCAGCGCGAAACGCAGATAATTATCCGCATAAGCGTACAGCGCCGGATCGTGGTCGGACTACCCGCACGCTCATACAGCTTCGGCATATCGATCAGATAAATACCTACGCGTTGAAAAGGCCATAAAGCAATGCCATACGTCCGGCAAAGGTATCTAACTCGCGCATCGTTTGCAGGTTAGCAACACCATGACTCGCACATCCAGAGCCCTGCTTCGATTTGCGCTGCAGGCAGCAGCACCCCGCAACGTCCGCCAATCTGCCGGTTTTCAGCAGTGGAAATAGCTCTAAACATACATGTAATGCCCGCATACTCCCGTTCCCCTCACCCCGACGCTGTGAATCGCATCGTCATCAACAACATCATCGTGAACTACATTGTCGTGAACTACAGTTTTTCCAGCATGGCACGTATCACCAGCACAATCCCTTCTTCCGAGCGGTAGAAGCGGCGACTATCCTCAGCGGCGTTTTCACCAATTACCGTGCCTTCTTCAGGCAGTACACGTGTGTGGTCAATGATGCAGCGCCGCAGGCGACACGAGCGCCCCACGTTTCACATCCGGAAACAACACGGACGAATCGATGCTGTAAAACGAGTTCACCCGCACCCAGAGAAACAGAACTGAATGCGTCACCACCGATCCCGATACGATACACACCCCTGAGACCAAGGAGTTCATAGTCATTATATGGCTACCCGAACGATCCTGTACAAATTTGGCGGGCGGTAATTGATCCATAGCCGAGCGTATCAACTAGTTTCTGTCGTACATATCCAGTTCTGGCGTCACAGAAGCTAGATCGAGGTTCGCTCGCCAATACGCTTGAGTGTTCCTACATCACGCCAGTAATGGCAATCAACCTCACCCGAGGTGAGACACATAGAAGAGCGAAAAAAGATGCGCTCAGGCATCAAGTTGCGCGACAATTTTCTGGATCAGATCCTTGCCGAAATCATGCGAAGAGTTCGGCTGGCTAAAATCCTCTTGCAATAACTGATAAAGATAGTCTGCACTAAAAATGTAGATCTCCATGCCAGTGAGCGCCATCTCTGGATCATCCGGCATCGGTGTGGGCTGCCCCGATTTCTCATCAAAACTCAAGATACATCGCTGTTTATCTACGCTCATGACGCCAAACGTGTTCGCTTATTTTAACGGTACGAGCAAGAAAGCAAGGTACACTGCACCTGTTTGTCGACGTGATCCATGAGCAAACGTGAATAGTCCATTTCGTAGATGTGATCGCCTGCCAGAATCAGCGCCACTAATTTCAGTAGAAGCTGCCGTGTGAGCATCAAGGGGTCATGCTTTTCATTATTTACCATAACCTACTCCTTACTGCAGCGTGTACAGACACATACCGATTGGGCATTCCCTTGTCAAAAATCGCCGCGCAGCACTTCTGAAGCCTCGCACGGCGACGCGCTCGCATTAATCAACAAGTAACCAATCAGAAGATAGAACGATTTGTAAACGCTGCTCTCCCTGCCCCCAGGCCGATGGCGTGAGCAGCTGCCGTTATTCAGCCTACACACGGCCATCCCCATCTTACCACCAGGCATCCTGCTATAGTGCCGCGATAGCACGTCGCAGCCGAATCAGTCCGGCGGTAAAGGTACTCAAGGCGTGATCCGCCGCTTCCCAGTTCAGCCAGGTCAGGTCATTATCCTGACAATAGATGTTGTTATTCTTCTGCTGGCTGTGGCTATGCTTATCCCAGCCAGCAGCATGGGCGTGTGCCCTGAGATAGCAGCAATGTCGCCAGTCAACGTGTGTTGACTTGGCTGCACGGCGTGCCTGCGTAGCATCATCCGCATCTAGCCCTTCGGTGCCGTGGTTATTGCTAAAATTACTGTCTGTACCGTCGCGATTATCTTCGCCGTTAGCATGGTTATGCTTATGATTAAGGATGACTAAGTCGCACAGTGTGAAACCATCGTGTGCGCTGAGCTTGTTAATCGATGCATGCGGCAAACGGGGATGTTGCTGAAAGATATCGCTCGAAGCAGAAAAGCGATGAGCGAAACCGCCCAGAGAAATATCGCCGTATAGCCAAAAGCGGCGCATATCGTCGCGATAGCGATCGCTCCATTCGGCAAAGGGTGCGGGGAAACGCCCGAGCTGATAGCCACCATCACCAGTATTCCAAGGCTCCGCGATCAGTTTACACCGTGCAAACGCGACTCTTCACGCAAGGCAGTGAGCAACGGAGCGGCGGGGTCGAACATGGGTGTTCTGCCCAAAACTGTGGCCAGATCGAAAAGGAAATCATCCACATGGCACTCTTCACGCCAGAAAATCAAGCATTGTATAATCCAGTCGATCACAGCAGGATGATTGAGGCGCAGCACATTGCCGCAACCCGTCCAGTTATGGTATTCCCCCTGATTGGTCAACTAGTAATAGCTCTAGTTATCGATACCGCGCAGCGAAAGCGTTGGCTCTTCGACATCCAGTTCTGCCAAATGGTTAAACACCACATCGAGAATCACTGCGATGCCTGCGCGGTGCAACGCCTTAACCATATCGCGGAATTCATTGAGCGCGTCATCACGCACGACCAGGCTGGTTTCAACCGCAAAGGGCAGCCGCTCAATAGCAGTAATACCCAATGTTTTTAGGTAATCCGTCATAACCGGATGCGCTAAACCACTGTATTCCACGCAGCTCAGCGGGGATATCGGGGTGTTGTTGCGTAAGCCTACGTACGTGGGCCTCGTAAGTCATTTTGCCCACGGGGTGGAGGGCGGGGCGTCATCTTCCCAATCATAGGCGAGATCCACCACCATACCTTTCGGCATCATCTGTGCGCTATCTCGCTCGTCCGGAGCATCAATGCTACCGTGTAGACTGTCATCATCAACAAACCAGCCATCTAACTGGCGAGCACCGAGCACAGGGATCGAGCAGCAGTTTATTCGGGTTAAAGCGATGACACTGTTGCGGCGCGAAAAGGCCATAGACTCGTTGTTGCTGTTATAGGAAAGCAGCAGACGTAACGGAACGCCCTGCTTTTCTCGCTATGTCATCTTTTGGGCAGCACCTATCCGGCGTCATCCAGCAACGCCGCTGCCCATGCGCTGTCAAACGTATAAATCGGCAAATCGGAAATATTGGCGTAAGGAACTGTGCGTGCCAGCAGCGTGTTGTCTGCACTTTCACTGCTAGACATCACCCCTTGTGCAATGGCTTGTTTATCCACTGCATATTGCAACGCTACGCGCACATACCTGTCAGATAACTGGGGCGGCTGCTGTTCAGCAACAGAGCCTGCGAGGCAATGTCCTAAGGTGCGCTGATCAGCGTTTTAAAACGCCCTGTCGCTTGCAGTGCAGCAAAATTGTCACCGTCCAGCATGTCACCATCGGCACCAAAAATCAGTTGAATATCCCCTTCTCGAACGCCATCAACATGCTTTGCCTGTCGGGAATCACCCGCTAGACTATGCGCTGCAATTTTAGCCCAGTCCCCAGTAATGTGGATTTGTGCTGAAAACTGCATACTGGTTTCACCTGCTCACTTAACAGCCATGGGGCCTGTGCCCGCGTAGCCGCTCACGCCATATTTAGTCTGGCCATTGATAAAGTTTTTCGGTGAACTGAAATGAAATGGGCGTGTGAGCCCTAGCTCCACCAATGTCGGGTGGTAGGGATGGCGTAAGTACAAGTACCACCGTTGTATCATCAATGACCTCAACACGCTCAATCTGCCGAACTAACTCTCACCAAGCATGACGCTGATAATTGGTTAGCACTGCATCGATATTCAGCTTCACTGCCTGAGCATTAAACGGCTCACCGTCGCTAAAAGTAACGCTCTGGCGCAGATGGAAGGTGTATGTTTTACTCTCAGATGAAATAGTCCAGCGCTCGGCCAGTAAGGATTGCACGCCATTGTCGGTATTGACCAATAGCGACT
This sequence comes from Candidatus Malihini olakiniferum, assembly GCA_051305815.1. Classification (GTDB taxonomy): domain Bacteria; phylum Pseudomonadota; class Gammaproteobacteria; order Enterobacterales; family Enterobacteriaceae; genus Symbiopectobacterium; species Symbiopectobacterium olakiniferum_B. The sequence continues at coordinate 71,860 of JBPPLV010000012.1, read as the reverse complement.
CAAACATCATATTCTGCGCCGCCATCTCGTCACTATAGAGATGCGGGTTGATATCTTGAATATCCTTGGTGCTGGCATAATTAAGCGTCGAGGGCGTTTGTGCAGCATCATGACTGAGGTGAGCATGCATGGTTGAAACCGTCAGCACGTGGTGGTCGTGCTGCATCTCAGCCAGACAGTTGGATAGTTGTCGCTCTTGATGAGCGTAAATGTAACTGAATATCGTGATACAATGACCTTGCTTATCTTGCTCAAGGGTCATTTCACCCAATTTACAGCGCAACATATCGCGAAATGCTTCAGAACAGTTGATATACCCTTTACGACGCATTAGCGCATCAAAGTCCTACGCCAGTTCACCATCCATGGTGATGGTCAGTCTTTACATGTTGCTTTTGTTGCAGCAAACCTATTTTTAAAATGAAGAATGAAGAATGAAGGTATTATAATATAATGTTGACTTAAAAGATATCTTTCTTCTACTCATGAAAGGAGAAAATCGTAAATTTCATATTCTCTGAATATGATCACTAATTGAATACCATTATCATGGTGAATATATAAAATATATAAAATATATAAAATTAATTAATTTGACCGAATCGCATATCCTATCTAGAAGCAATAATAAGCGTTGAAGCTCATCCCGCTGTTAATGATAACTATTTTAATTTTACCTGACGTGTATTTTTCATTGATGTAAGACATATATATCCGTACTACCAAGATTGACTATTTTACTAAATGTTATCCTCTGAGATAACAGCCTGTAATTTCCTTACAATCATCAAGAGAGAAATACAATTCTTGATGAGTGAAGTCATTCAACATAGTTATCCAATATACCTGGCACCTCTAGAACTGTAATTATCCAACAAGCCTAACGGGCTGGAGTTGAAAATGCGATTTGATGAAATGTTCCTTAAAGCCATGTTCAATATGGGCTTAAAAAAATGTTTCGGTATTATTGGCAGTGAAGCTGAATCGATAAGCTTTGATAAATCCTTTAGCGTTGTCTGTTATTTAACAAGGTATGAATTTGCTGCCGGTATGATGGCGGACGTCGCAGGTCGACTTACTGGCGTGCCCCATATGTGCTGGGCCACGTTTGGCCCAAGATTAACCAATATGGCAACGGGCGTGTGTTCGGCAATGTTGGACGCTCCACAATGATCGCCTGCTCAGCACAGATTCCACGTCCGCAAATCAGATTCAACCTGACGCATTAATGCATTGATAATGTGGCGCTGACGTCAGGGATTATTTTATCCAGCCTACAACTGGAAAGTGCGCAAGAATTGGTTACACACGTGCAAACGGCATTACAGCGCGCACTGGATGGTTTGCATGGTCCTGTCTACGTCAGTAGACCACTGGATCTGTTGAAAATAGAAGTGCCCCATTAAACCTCCGTGGATATTCTGCAAGCATTACGACTGCTCACTAAGACAAAAAACGCCAGGCCCGCACACACCTATATCACACGTGCAGCTCATTGCATTACAGATGCTGCACATCCGATGATTGTCATTGCTAATCAAGTTATCAGAGATAATGCGCAGATGAGCGCCTGCCGTTTTGCACAACAGATTACTGCACCAATCATCTGTTCTCTTGCATCCAAAGGCGCTGTACCCGACGATCACCCTCAATTTCTGATGGCCGCCAATAAATATTGGATTGTTATATATCGCACTCCCGTTCTGCAAGAACTCTTTGAGGGTGTCAATTTGATGATTTTGATTGGCTATGATTTTGGTGAGGATTTGAAACCGGCATTGTGGGTCAGAGACAAACCCACGCTAATGATAAACAGCGTTGAAGTGCCGATGAGCGATATTTTTCAACCTGATATTCTCTGCCTGAGCGATATCACTCTCAGCCTTGACCAGCTCTCCCATCACGCATTACCACGCCAAGAGTGGCTGGCATCGCACCGGCGGTTGAAGTTGTTTTTTTGATAAGCGTCAGCCCTGTTGCCACAACCTGAAACAGTGACCGACATTTCACGTATATCTGTAGCGATGTTGTCCTGTATAAAAGTATGCTGGGCTACTGCCACTACTTATCGCGCAAACCCTTTTTTTGTGTTCCAACGTCTGCGGCAGTTTCGGGTTAGGTCTTCCCGCTGTAATAGCGGCACAGATACGCTATCCAGAAACGCGAGGCATCGCCTTTTGCGGCGATTGTGGATTTCACTTCACCAGCCTGGAGCTCGAAACGCTCGCTTGTTATTCGTTACCCGTGGTTATCGTCGTTCTCTCAGATTCGGTATTTGGCTTCATCAAATATTACTAGCATCTCGATCAATCAGAACCGGATGGCAGTTTGACTGAATTCAATCCGGTTGATTTCACCCCACTCGCCAAGTAATGGCGTGTCAGAGACAAAATTTATCGATATATGCGATCTCTCTGATGCGCTAGAAAAGGCATTCCAAACACACCGACCTCATTTAATAGAGATACCCTTCAAATATGATTATGACTTTTTACACCATATAGCCTGACCGACGTTTTATAGCAGATGAGGTAATCATTATTACCACTATCAAAAAAATACTCTCAATACTCTACTCTATTTACCACGTGATAACTCTCCCATGAGATGCAGAGAAAGTCATCAGGCAGTGATTCATTAATTATTATCAAAACGTGTTATAGGAAACAGGATTAAGCCCGTATTTATAGATGATAAAAGTCACCATTGAGTAAATGTCTGACACTTTTTCTCCAATCAATAATACTAAATAAATGAATCTATAGTCATCATGAATCAAAAAAAAGACGCTCGTAAGCAATATTTTTGTACCACTGACAAATATCTGTTTGATAAAAATCTCTCTGGTATCGCAGAAAAAGACGCCTTTTTACGGCAACCTAATTACTCGTCACACGCAGTAGGCTATTACGATCTGATCGTAAACGAAGATTACGGCGAAGAAACAGCATTAGCCGCCTATTATCTGCAGGCTGAATTTCCCGAACTGTCACTGAATTATCTCACGGAAAGAGAATTATCCGACTACCCGGCACACGGTCGCTGGCAGTTCTACTCCTATCCCTGACACTATCGTAACTCACAGATCGAGCACGTGCTTTCAGCATGCGAACCCGATTACTCGGACGCACTACGGCAAGCTGTCTTTGCCACCACCCATATTGCTCACCTTTACTATCTGCGTGATTTGCTAACAAAGACGCAGGTTTGGGGCGTTCGTCAGTTGGGTTGAGCGATGCACAATATGTCGAAAATGGGCTCAGCAAATTACTGGGATTGCTGGAAACCCGTTATCATTGCCCTCTGCCTATCGCGGGAATGAACAAAGAAGATATACGCTGGTTAACCTATGCCAACAGCCACTGGCAGACCTTCGAGCGCACACTGTTGGAAAATGCAGATATCTTTCGCACCGCCGCCGCACGAGGCGACATGCGGACTGATTCTGATATTGATCTCATGGTGATGTTCGACTGCGTTGATCACCCCACTCTCGAACAGATCCGACGCATACAACACCGATTCGAAAAGCTGATCCTCTCTGTCTATAGCCTTAGCAACATCGGCAATATCCGACGTTTCTTCGCTATGGCCTACTCAACGGTACACGCCATCTCGCTAGCCCGTTCTGCTTTGTCCAGGGTAACAGCCAAGCGAAGAACATGAATGCCATTATAAATAACCTCTATACGCTCCGCCAGGTAGCACGCGGATACCTGATAACCGGATGTTATGGTCAGCGTGCACATTATTTATTTGCTGAGCCTGATAGTAAAACTGGCCGATCACGGCTGTTTTCGCCTCTTGCAGCAATTACAAAGCTATCACTATCCCGAAAAATGGGCCGAGGCAATCGCCTATTTCTCTAGCTGTGAACTTGCATCTGCCCTACTCCACTATACCACACAATTAACGGCAGAAGAGGAGGTACTGTGTGTTCAACTCATGGCAGAGAAACGTCAGGTATTCACTCAGCAGTGGCTGAGATTGAATACCTTTACCAACCATATCGAAAACGCGGTCAGGCAATACCTCATCGAAAACCACAATAGCATTGATGCCGCATGCAACTAAAAGGAGCGAATCTCATGGAGTTACATCACCACAATCTGTCAGACTACTTTGACATTAAACAAGCAGATAACCAGCTTGTGCTCAAACCTCAGCGCCGCCATGCCTCATTGTGCATACATGATGAAGGGTTACTTCACACTGCAATTTCTCGCAATAATATTAAGTAAGATAGATCCTGCGGCATCCCAGATAACCTACCATGGACATGAGTTACCACGTTGGCTGAGCATGCGAACTTCCTCGACGTAGCCATGCTTTTTTGACGGAGGAAACCCATTCAACAAGCGTGCTTGCCATAAAACGGCTGATTGCACGCTATATTGTTCTGCTCAGCGAATTACCTTCACTTCCCTTTACGCACGCCACAGGTATTGACCCAGTAGACACACTGGTTCGTTCGATACTGGATGCCTTAGTCTCAGGGAAGGTCAAGAGAGCGGAGTGAAACGGACCGCTGCCGGTTGCCGCATTCCTGCTCGCCCCGCAATAGGACTGGCAATTGCTAGCTATGTGCAAGTCGCCGTGCCTCTCATCATGTCCCCTCATTAACGTACCGGGGTAAAGACGCAATCACTCAACCACTGCAAGCCGCGTTCTCCTGCACTTCAGAGCTCATCGTCGTATCGTTGCTGAATCAGTTCTTTATTCTTCATGCCGCACACGGTCTGAACTGTTCTACTCTGGCCGTGCGCATTACGGGCGAGCAGTGGAGCCGATCCTATTGCTGCCATTATCGCTGGGATATGTGCTTTCCAAGCGTCATTACACGGCCGAGCGAGTGCCGGAGTAGGAATGTTGTATGACCGATTACTACGCTAATTACTGGATGCATCCCACTACATTGAAGATTGCCTGGCCCAAAGGCACCGGCTACTGGGAATTAGACATTGTATCTATAAACAACTCGACCCGTGCGCTGTATCTATATGCAAAGACTCTTGCAAAATCCATTTCGCAAGGGGAACTGGGTATTGCCCGGCGAGTTAGCAGATCTGGAAAATCATCCGTTCAAGTACGGTACGGCGTGCTGTACCACTCGGGATACCACTATATCTATCTGTTTACTCGGCTGGCCCGTCTAAACTGCCGCCTCCTGGTCGATATATCCGACCCAGAACTGGAGGTGACAATGGCAAGACATGACGATCTGAGCCAGGTGATAAAACCAGACACTTACCACCGCATGGGTATTTCTCATGATATCGATAATCGCTTTATCCCTCATGGCTACAGTGAGCTGGATATGACTCTCACCGTGCAATATCAGCACTAGAAGCATTTTCGGATGGCTGTTGTCTGCAATTACTGGAAACATCGGTTTCAACACGTCATATAGCTACCGAGCCGCCTGGGAAAGGTAGAGTTCGGCAAGAAACTGTACAGATTCATCTCGGCAATCTGTGCTCAATTCGTGTGGTTTCAGATTCGTTACGCAAGCTGTCCGATGACGAAATGACGGAAAAATTTGATATCACCATTGCCTGCAGCCCACTAGTCGCTTAAGGTGAACCCTTGCGAAAAATCGACAGAGTACAATTGTCCGAGAAAGAACTTCAATTGCCTATCGCATCCGGCTTGAATGTGTTCACTCGGCGCGCACAATTGCTGGATTTCCTCGCGGGAGGAGGAAGCGCATTCCTCCTCACTGGTAAGCCATACTGAAACACTGTCTTTGCTGGTCAAAACCTGTCAGGCTATTCGGGCGTTACCCGTTACAGAAAACGACGAGGAAATGATGTGAAACGGATGTCACCCCATAAGAGGGTTATTTTAACTTTTATACAGGGAGCGCTGTTTTGGACTGCGTCCGGCACGACCATAGGTTTCTTTCCGCTGTTAGCGGCGACGCTGCACTTGTCCGCCCAAGATGCCGGGCTGTTTGTTGTCGGGGCCGCCATCGGGCGGGCCGTATTCCAGCCTTGTGCGGGTATGATGGTCACCACCAATAACGCAAGGACGCTTTTACCTTGTCTGATTAGCCTGCGCTATCAGCAACAGTGTGGTCTTGGTGTACGGCAACATCCTTGTTAGCTCACCGTAGCGCGCCTGATGGAAGGGATAGGACTGTCTTTATTTGTTGTCTCCTGGCACGCGATCCTGAATCAGATGGCGCACCTGCGTTTATTCGATGCAATAAATGAGAGCTATGTGTTATCAAAGAATATCAGTCGTGCGCTCGGTCCTGCAATCGGCAGCATATTTAGTCGCCTGTATGGCATTCAGGCCGCGTTCGTCTTCCCAGCACTACTGTATACGCTGTGCTTTCTTCTTTCGCATCGTTATCGCCCACAGAACCACACGCAACCCCTTACGCAGGAGCAAAAACCGTGTGCTGGCGCGATCTGTCAGAGATTCTTCATCGTCAGAAAAGCATTTTTATTATCCATCACATCGAGTTTTTCTGTCTGGGATTATAGCTGTCGGTTTGGCCTACCTATGCCGTTATGACCAATGGAATAACAACCGAGCAGCTCGGATATTCGTTTTCTTTGGCGGCGTTGGGCGGATTCACTTTATTTCTGGTAAAACCCTATACGTCCAGGCTGTCGGTCAGCTACCGGCTAACGCTGTTGGCCCTCCAACCAATATCCGCACAGTGGCCATCTCGCACTGGTCGGTATTCTTCGGTCTACTCATCGCGGCAGGCGGGCTTGGCGACGCACTCTACTTTACCAATTTTCATCGCTTGCTGAGTCATATCGTCTCAGTAGAAAAGATTCCGTTGACCTATGGCGTATTAGGGTCCAGCACATTTCTCAGCTAGGAAGTCGGACAGGCAGCTGCCCCGTATTATCTCACGCTTTTTCAGCACAAACGCCACTTGTACTCGACGTAGTGCTGTTATCAGGCTGCATGCTATTTTCTTTATCAGCACAGATAAAGGGATGCAACACATGATGAGAAACACCATCAGTACCGATCTCAACAAGTGTGCAGCAAATTACTCCCCACTCTCACCAATTAATTTTCTGCTGCGTGCAGTGAGGGTATACGGTAACCAACTGGCAATTGTCTAGGGCTATACGCGGCGCACCTGGCGTGAAACCTATCAACGGGCCAGCCATCTAGCCAGCGCCATTGCCAATGCCAATGCCAATGCCAATGCCAATACGGGCATTGAACGAGGCAGCATAGTCGCGGTGCTGTTACCCAATATCCCGGAAATGATTGAAGCACACTTTGCGTCCCGATGGCAGGCACAGTGCTCAATACCCTTAAATTCCCGTCTTTACGCCTCATCGTTGCTGTTTATGCTACGCCACTGCAACGCAAAGATGCTGATCGTTGATACGGAGTTTTACGATGTTATACGATATATCATGCAGGAGCTTCCCGAATTACCGCTGATCAAGGTAACCGACAAATACCGGCCGGATCCGCGTGTTTTCTCTGGCGCTATCGAATACGAGCAGTTTCTAGGCGCGGCTAATGAGCCAATATGGACATCACCCCCGATGACGAATGGGACGCTATCGCCCTAACTATACCTCTAGCACAATGGGCCAGCCCAAAGGGGTTATCTCTGCCACCACCGAGAAGCCTGCCAAGCTGCGCTTGGCAACATACTTAAATGGAACTTGCCCATGCACCCGGTCTATTTATGGACGTTGCCCATGTATTATTGTAATGGCTAGTGTTTTCCGTGGGCGATTGCGGTACGGGTAGGAGTAAATGCCTGCCTGCGAAAATGTGACGTAAATACCGTCTTCGAGCTGATCAGACGCGAACAGGTCACACACTATTGTGTCGCCCCTATCGTGCAAAACGCCTTCGCTAATACCCCATCGGAACTGCGTGGGGGAATTAATCATCATGTACATACCCTTACTTATCGCGGGAGCTGCCCCTTCTCCCATCCTGCTTAAAAAAATCGAAAAAATGGGTTTTCGATCGCTAAATGTCTACGGCTTGACTGAAGTCTATGGTCCCGCAACAGTCTGCACACCTCAGCGTCATTGGGGGTGCATTGCCCGATGACGAGCGCTTAATTGAATGCTTAATTTGGGAACCTACCATCACATGCAAGCAGAGGTGAGCGTACGCGATCCAGACACATTGGTGCTCGTACCCGCTGACGGTGAGACACTCGGCGAAATCATGGTTCACGGCAATCTTTGCATGAAAGGCTACCTCAATGACCAAGCATCAACTAAGGAAGCCTTTCTTGGCGGCTGATTTCACACAGGCCATCTCGGCGTAATGACCGACGACGGCTACATCCAACTAAAAGATCGCTGTAAAGACATTATTATTTCCGGTGGAGAGAACATTGCCAGCATTGAGATCGAGAACGCACTGTATCAGCACCCAGCCGTGGCTATTACGACTGTCATCGCATAGCCTGATGCGATGTGGGGCGAAGTACCTTGTGCATTTATTGAATTACGAGACGGGATATAGACCTGTGTAGAAGAGATCTTTACTCACTGTCGTCAGCGACTCGCTGCTTACAATATCCCTAAAGCAGTCTATTTTGGCGAACTGCCAAAAACATCAACCGGTAAAATAACAAAGTGAGCGCTGCATGGCAGCGCTACGTCAGAAGAAAGAAAATAATGGCAGGAAGTGAGACGCGGTAACATGCCCCACACAGCACAGGGCATTCAACCAAACAAGGACTATAGGAGAATACGCAACATACGGCGCAGCGGTTCCGCAGCGCCCCATAAAAGTTGGTCACCGACCGTAAAGGCGGAGAGATACTGCGGTCCCATGTTCAGTTTACGCAGGCGACCCACTGGGGTAGAAAGCGTGCCAGTTACTGCGGCAGGGGTCAACTCACGCATGGAGATCTCGCGATCGTTCGGTACCACTTTCACCCAGTCGTTATAGGTTGCCAGCAGTTGTTCGATTTCAGGCACCGCGACATCTTTTTTCAGTTTCAAGGTAAACGCCTGGCTATGGCAGCGCAGTGCGCTAACGCGAACGCACAGACCATCTACCGGGATCACAGACTGGGTACCCAGAATCTTGTTGGTTTCCGCCTGGCCTTTCCACTCTTCCCGGCTCTGCCCGTTATCCAGTTGTTTATCGATCCACGGGATCAAGTTACCTGCCAACGGCACGCCGAAATTGTCAGTCGGCAGTGTACCACTGCGCGTCAGCGCGGTGACTTTACGCTCAATATCCAGAATCGCTGAGGTAGGGTCCTGCAATTCTTTCGCCACATCGCTGTGCAGCATTTTCATTTGCACCAGCAGTTCGTGCATATGACGCGCACCGCCGCCAGATGCCGCCTGATAGGTCGCAACCGATACCCACTCCACCAGATCGTGAGCAAACAACCCACCCAGCGACATCAGCATCAGGCTGACGGTACAGTTGCCGCCAACGAAGGTTTTAATGCCTTTATCCAGTCCCTGTTTGATCATATCATGGTTGACCGGATCGAGGATGATGATGGCATCATCGCGCATACGCAGCGAGGAAGCCGCATCAATCCAGTAACCCTGCCAGCCGCTTTCACGCAGCTTAGGATAAACGTCATTGGTGTAATCGTCACCCTGGCAGGTGATGATGATATCCAGCGCGCGCAGCGCATCCAGATTATAGGCATCTTGCATCGTGCCATGCTGTCCACCCAGCACCGGGGGAGCCTGGCCGTGTTGCGACGTGGAAAAAAACACTAGGCGAATCAGGTCAAAATCATGCTCTTCCTGCATACGCTGTATCAGAACGGAACCCACCATACCGCGCCAGCCGATAAAACCAACATTTTTCATGGTAACAATCCTGCCTTGAGGTGACACAAAGAATTTGGACTGTCACACAGGTAATAATGACGGCCGACACACACTCTGTTACCCTGTTCTCGTCAGGTGAATGTCTTGCAGAACAATAGGCCACCATGCGCAAACGCGCAGACACCGCAGTGTAGGACTAACATGATGACAGAGCAAGGGGTAATAAAAATCGGTTTATCACCAAACTCAGCAAACATTACATAAAGTGATGACTATCAACCTTACAAAATGCATCAGAAGTCGCAAGTGAATTTATTCGATGACACCTGCTTTTTCAGCAACAAGGCTAATGCTGCAACATCATTTAAGAGATAACAGGAGCTAACTACCACCATGAGCGAAATGATCTCAGCAACCATTCTGTTGCTGTTAATTATGGACCGGCTGGGTAATTTGCCCATTTTTATGCGGTATTCAAATACCTCGATCCCAAGCGCTGGCGGGGTAGTGCTGATTCGCGAGATGGTGATCGCGCTTGGACTGATGTTGATTTTTCTGTTTGCGAGCGAGCGTATTCTGGCATTCCTTAACCTGCACACCGAAACCGTCTCCATCTCTGGCGGTATTATGTTTTTTTAATCGTAATACATATGATATTACCTTCGCAGGAAAGCAACAGCAGTGGATTAACCGCTGGGGAAGAGCCTTTTCTGGTGCTAATGGCGATCATTCTGGTCGCAGGGCCATCTATTCTGGCAGCGTTGATGCTGTTGTCGCATCAATATCCCGATCAGTTGCCGCATTTAACGCTAGCGCTCTGTATCGCCTCGGGCATTTCGTTTATTATTCTGCTGATGTCCGATCTCTTTTTGCGCCTGCTGGGTGAAAAGGGCGTCGCCGCGCTGGAGCGGTTGATGGGGCTGATCTCGTCATGCTTTCGACCTAGATGTTCCTAGATGGTATACGCACTTACCTGATAAAATGATATCTTTACTGAACTTTTTTCGCCCGCTATGGGCATGGAAGAGATAATCACTGCTATGTTTTTATTTACCCACTCTCGTCGCATGCTCGCTGTCTTGCTATTTTACAGTGGCGTGACAGCTGCCGCTTGCCCTAGCACTGCTGGCTTGAGCATCTTGCCACTGCAACAGTGGTGTAAATAATCTGGCGCTGGCACACCCAGCCTCAGCAGATTTCTCGGTACTGGCTACGTTCGAAAACAATACCTCGCACCCTAACCGTGGGTTGAGTTTTTACATCAAAACATCGGACGGTTATTTGCTGGTGCCCATCTCGAATAGCGACGCGTTTATCTGGTTTGATTATCGTATTGCAGCATCGAGGCAGAAAATTTTTGATTTTTAACTGATGCGCTATCCACAAGGACTGCGGCTGATCACCGCAGAGAAAATAGGGGAAGATCTAACCGATGCGCAACTGGTTTTCCTGCAACGTTATGTGTTGCAGGAAAACCACGACGATCCCGGAGTGCCGCTTTATACCTGGCATAAAGAGAAAAGCGTCATCACCACGCAATCCTATGAGGATATCGATGTTTTATTGACCGATAGTTCTTCACTACTACATACTACTTCCGGCAGAGGTACCCTAATAAGGCCACAAGCGCTGCGTCACTGGTACGCACCGTTATCCGTTACACCTGAGCAGATCAAATAACAAGATTTCACTCTATTGCGTAGCATGTACCGAGAGGGTTTCTTCGTCCCATATCTCCAATGCATCACTTTTGCCCGCCGACTGACCGTTGATTTCCATCTCGCCCAGAACGACCTGAATTCATACGCGACGCCCTACCGGCACCTGATAAACAAACTCCTCCTTCGGCTTCAACGCTCAACGCGACAGCGTCATATCCTGATACACCTTGAGCGAACTGTCACGTGCATTGGGTGACAGCAAAAGTTGACGCCCCTGAAGTGCATCAAAGCGTCTTTGTGCGTAACGCGACGTGGATACCCGTCTTTTCCGGAATGATCCATATCTGATACAGGTGCAGCAGTTTATCCTTCATGGCATTGTATTCCGAATGGCGAATCCCGGTGCCTGCGCTCATGATTTGAAACTCACCCGACGGAATCTGTTCTTTGTTTCCTATACTGTCTTGGTGTTCAACCGTACCAGACAGTACATAGGTCAGAGTTTCCATATTTTGTGGGGATGGGTACCAAACTCCTACCCACCTTCAATGCGGTCTTCGTTAATCACACGTAACGCAGAGAACCCCATAAAGCTGGGATCGTAATAATCCGCGAAGGAGAAACTGTGTCAGTTATCCAGCCAACCATGGTTTTGCATGGCCACGCGCCTCGGCCTGTCGTAAGTAAGTCATATCGCCTCCACAAATGTTGTCGTTATGTTAAGTCTAACGGGATGCAGTAAATAAGAAAGCGTAAAAAACTCATCGCTCAGTTCAAAAAATTTAAAAGATATGGGGAAAAAAAGCAAAAAAAAGCCAGTACTCGAGCTAGCTAAATAAACACTGGAAGCAATGTGAGCAATGTCGTGCCTTCACAGGGAGCGCATCATAACAGAACAATGCATGTGCTGGTCTCTCTGGAATGAAAGACAATAATATTTATCATTAACGTATGTAAAGGATTATTTTTTCGTCGCTAATGCACACGCCAATAACGTGATCGGATGCTCACAAGGCTTACTGGTCAACATCTCAACCTGCCATTTACAGGTTTCGCAATGCGACCACCAGGTCTACTCCGCTCTCTTCAATCTGACGGAACAGCGGTGCGCCAATACCTTGTGAGGTAGTGTAATTTTCCTTTTTAAAGCCTTAATTTCCGGCGATACCCGCAGCACTGGGATTACAGCACCACCAAGCCCCAGACCAGGAATGCGGCGCAGCAAATTCGGCTGTGAGACGTCCACCCCATTCTCTCTATATGAACAGCGTGTGATAAGCCACACGCAACGGCAGTGGATTAAGCGGCAGCTTTTACCTTGCTCTAACAGATGGTACAGCTTGCGTGTCACCAACGTAATATGATCGCGCACCACATGGTTATCTACACCCAGAAAATGCGGATATTCATCACGCAGCGTGGCAGTACAACTTGATGAAGTAGTGACCACTGTCAAATTTTGATTTTGTACTGCAGTTTCCAGATAATCTATATTTTGCTGTGCCTGTTTTCTTACCTTTGCATAAAAACCATTAGCAATCATCGGCACACCGCAGCACTTCTCTTTTTCCAGCAGTTGCACACCATAGCGCGCTTTAGCGCGTTGAATGATGTTACAGATTTTCACATCCGATGGGCAAGCTACTTCGCAGTGTTTGCAGTTAGTGCAATATTTTAATGCCTCATCGTAAAGTGCCGGATCTTTCAGGCGCAAACGTTCACCGTCCGGCTCGGCATGTTTCGGCTCCGGATAAAGCGGGTTTACCCGAACAACCGGGCAGTAGATGGTATACGCCGTACATTTGATACAGTTATTAAAGCTGGTATAATTAAACAGGCTCATGCTACCTCCCCTTGCAGCAGCGTATCGGCAACCGACAACGCACTCAATAAAGATACCACCGCGCCACAGCCCTGCGACAGAGGATCAAACCCCGCCAATACCGGATAGCATAGACGCCAGGGACCGTAACGCCCTTGATACTCGGGCGCAACTTTTCATCGGTTTTCACACTGAAGAACCGATAAGAAGGATGAGGCGCCAACACATCTTCTCGGCTCCAATCGCTACGCTCTGCGGCATAGTGCACATCAAGACCAAACACCGGTTCTACAACGTGATCAAACTCTGCCACCAGCCCGTTATTAAAGAAGCTGCGCTGGCAAGCATACCTGCTGAGCACGCAGAGGGATTTCAGCGTGATTACGGGTATAGAGAGCCTTCTCCATAGTACCGATATCGGCACGCTCGACCCTGTCTCCCGGCACCACTATTCCACGAACTGGCGGAAGCGGTGCACTATCACCTGGTGCAGCCGTACTCGCGGCAACGAAGGGAAGCGTCGGTAGCAGAGACATTTACCTAAGGCACTTTCCAGCCTCTCCACTGCATCCGGCGTATCCAGCCCCAGACAAGCCAGCAGAATGACCGCATCATGGTCAGAACTCAGCTAACCAACTCCGCCAATAATGTGGTGGCATTTTCCGGAAGCTCCAGCACGCGAGCGATATTTACCGTGCGAAACTCACTGAGATTACCGCGTAGGCGATCCAATGCGGGCAAACGCAGATCGGCCTCTGTGCCGCAATACCTTGAGATTGCAGTGCATCTGCCACGATAGAGGCTTGAAAATCGAGAAAGCCTTCAATGCCCACAATCAGCGGATCGCGCTAAGTCAAAGGTTGCTCCTGTTCACGCGTTACAATCTCCGGTAGGCTAATAAGCCAGCACGGGCGATATTTGCTGAGAGGTGTCAAACGCAGATGGTTTTGTTCATGGCTACCCGACATCGTCGCGCCGCAGCGAGCTAATAAAGCTTCGGCTTTTGGCACCCAATGTCGCATGGCAGCTTTTCCCCCATCAGGGAATAGGGATGTTCAGGTGCCTGGCTTGCCAGCGCTGTCAGCGCTGGCAAGCCGATGATGAACCGGTTCGCCATTCGGCAAAAAAGACAACAGATCCAGCGATCTCGAAGAGAAATACAGGGCACTTTGCACTGAACTGACAATGGCGCAATGTTTTCTTTGCTCCGCCAAACGAATACCGCAGGTGAGCCCGGCTAACCCGTCACCGATAATGACGATATAATACCGCATTTTTTTTCCTGCTGATCCTTAATACTCAACCCACACAAGCCCTGATAAACCCAACCGGTGAACTCACTTTCACGCAGAACGTTACCCCATGCAATGGAGCAAAAGCCTTTCCAGCGTTCGTTCAAAAACTGACTCAACTGTGCCAACGCTTGTGGGGGGGTTGATTGCCCCAGCTTGCATAGTAACCCAGCAGCACGAAACGCACGGAGTTCACCCTGGCAAGTGTGCATACCGACACGGTTACGCTGCCGCAGGTCGATCAGGTTGTTTACCTTGAGTGCATGCACTGCATAGCAAACTTCGCCCGTAGTCACTACTTCACATTCACACACCAGACTGCTGTCAGCATATTCGCCAGATAGTACACGCGCAGCACGATCGTCGTGGCGGTAAATAACAGAACTGCGAAATGGAGCAGAAAACGCACATGTGCCTGACGTTGCGATCGTGGGTTGCTCCGTAGAGGTGTTGGCAGAGCCGGGCAGTGGCCGGTCAGCCGTGGTGCAGCGAGCACTGTATTCCAGTTTTTCACACACTTTATCGGTGATCCACTCCGCCATCAGGCGGTACGTCATTAATTTGCCGCCAGTAATGATGACAAACCCTCCCAGCCCATCGCGGCTGACATGATCAAGCAGAACGATATCGCGGCTCACGCTGCATCCTCTCGGATCATCATCGCTGGCCACCAATGGACCACTCCCGCATAGGTACGAAAAATACGCGTCTGCGCCATCATCGGGGCCAGTTTTACCCCTTCACACATCAAGATTTCCACTTCTTGTGGCGTGATGGACATGTTGTCTATCTGGTCATAGTCGACACGGGTCGACGTGGTGCCGATCAGTGAAATCGTGTCACCCGGCACTAAAATGTCGGCATCGGCAGGCTTATGGCAGCGGTTGATCACCATGTGACTGATACGGTGGCCCAGAATTAGCAACGCCCCTTTAACTGGGAACATGCGCATACACACAAGTCAGCATATTCAGTAATGCGTTGTCCCCAGATGCCAGCAGCATTGATCACCACTTGCGCATATAGTTCGAGAGCGCGTTGTTGTTTATGGTCGAAAACGCGCACACCGGTAACACGATCGCCCTGACGTATCAGCCCTAACACTTCATGATAGATCAATACTTCCCGCCCCGTGTTCACAGGCATCGACCATATTGGCAGTGGTGAGCCGAAAGGGATCAATAGTACCATCCGGTACACGCACTGCGTTGATAAGCTGCGGGCTGGCCGCAGGCTCAAGGCGTGTAACGCCTCTTGAGGGTCAAAATAGCCTGCGCGTTGATACCGGCCTGCTGACAGGCAGCGATAAACTGAGATTGATAGAGGCCAAATCGTCTTCTGGCAATGTCAGGAACAGGCCGTCCAGTCGGCTCAACGCAGTGCCGGGAAAATACGGCGTAGAATCTATTTTTCTTCAATACATTCGCGCACAGACTTACTGTCCGTTACTGCATAACGCGAACCACTGTGCAGCAACCCGTGTTACGCCCAGTCGCGTAAGGTTCCCGCGCTAGTCGCGCCACCACCAATCACGATAACGTCGGTTTCGCGATAGGCTATGCTGTTTTGCATGATGGTGCCACCTTTCTGGATCTTCATTAGGGCCTATTCAGCCACATAAAAGGAAAGAAATGATTGATAAAGAGTAAATTCGAGTAAAAAAGAAAGTAACAGGCTATGTATGTAACCATTTCGCGATAAAAGTCATACAAACATGAGTTCTATATGGGAGTTTTTGTCAAGCACAGCACAATAATTGCACGATAGTCATAAAAATGTAACATTTTAGCGGTGTCTCATATTGAAACCCTGTGCCATTTCGCTACCATACGCACGATTTAGCACAAAATAATTATCGCTTTTAAGTGTATTGGAGAAAGTTATGCTGAGTTTTTTAAACCCGCCCAGCACCAACCCAGAGTGAACGACGATCGGGTCTATCCTCTGTACCGTCGTCTGCGCTGGCAGATTTTTCTGGGAATTTTTTTCGGTTATGCTGCTTACTATCTGGTAAGGAAGAACTTATCACTGGCCATGCCGTACCTGATTGAGCAAAGATTCTCTCGCGGCGACCTTGGCTTTGCGTTATCAAGGATTTCTATCGCCTATGGTTTTTCCAAGTTTATCATGGGCTCCGTTTCCGACCACTCCAATCAGCGCGTACTCTTGCCCGCTAAATTAATTCTGGCGGCGGCAGTGATGCTGTTTATGGCGCTTTGTCCCTTGTGCCACCTCCATATTGCCATCATGTTTATGCTGCTGTTCCTGTGTGGTTGGTTCCAGGGTATGGGGTGGACGCCATGCGGACGTACGATAGTGCACTGGTGGTCAAAGAAAGAGTGTGGTGGTGTGTCCGTCTGTAACCGCACACTCACAACGTGGGTGGTGGGACCCCTCCACTGTTGTTCCTGTTGGGGATGGCTTGATTGCATGACTGGCAGGTAGCCTCTACATGCCTGCGTTTGGCGCAATCCTGATTGCCCTGTTTTCTTTCGTGATAATGCGTGATACGCCGCAATCCTGCGGTCTGCCGCCCATCGAAGAATGTAAGAATGACTACCCTGCAGATTATACCGAAACCTCAGAGAAGGAACTGACGGCAAAAGAGATCTTCATGGAGTTCGTGTTCCCGAACAAATTGCTCTGGTATATCGCCATTGCCAACGTGTTCGTCTACCTGCTGCATTACGGTATTCTCGACTGGTCACCCCGACCTAACTGCAAGAAGTGAAGCACTGCGCTCTGGATAAACCCTCCTGGGCCTACTTCTTGTACGAATATGCATGGGGATCCCCGGGCACGCTGATCTGCGGCTGGATGTCTAACAAAGTGTTCAAAGGCAATCGTGGTACTACCGGGGTGTTCTTTATGACGCTAGTCACCATCGCGACCGTGATTTACTGGCTAAACCAGGCAGGCAACTCAGGCGTCTATATGGTGTATATGATTATTATCAGCTTCCTGATCTACGGCCCGGTAATGCTGATCGGCCTACACGCGCTGGAGTTGGCACCGAAAAAAGCAGCGGGCACTGCAGCGGCTTTACCGACCTGTTCGGTTACCTCGGCGGGTCCGGTGCGGCCAGCGATAGAGCTGGCCGCACCGTTGACTTCTTCGGTTAGGACGACTTTTATGGTCATGATCGGCGGTAGCGTAATAGCGATTCTACTGCTGCTTATTATTATGATCAATGAGAGAAACATAAGGTAGAAATGGAGAAACGCGCTTAATCGCAACATCCCTCTGTCTGCTGGCGGCCTTGGCCGCCAGCAGACACCATTACACAGCAGAAAGAAACAGACGGCGCAGATAGTGCGCCACCGCATCGTTAGCGTTGCTATCAATGACCTCCAACTGCGGCAGTAAATCTTTCAGGCGCTGATGCGCGTTGCGCATAATGCATCCTTTGCCTGCCATCGACAGCATTTCAAAATCGTTCATGCCATCACCAAACGCAATGCACGATTTCAGAGTATGATCCATCAGTTTCGCCACTTGCTCCAACGCATGGCCTTTGGATACACCACCAGCCATCACCTCCAGGCAGATAAGCGTTGAGAAACTAACATTAACCCGATCGCCCCAGCGCGCATTGATAGCTTCTTCCAACGGCAGCAGCTTTTCATGGCTGTCACAGGTAAAAAACACCTTGCTCACGCCGTCAGTGCCGAGCAGACCCGGTTCAAACAATTTATATTTGAAAACCGACTCCTGAAAAAAACGCTCCTCTTCCGGGCGGGAACGACTCATAAACCATTCATCGTCGCGGTAGACGTGTGTCAGCATCTCCGGGTTGCGGTACACCATGCCGTAGAGGTCGTATGCAATATCCTGATCCAGATTGTGGCTGAAGATAAGTTCCCCATGCGTGTTGTGCACGCGCGCACCGTTAGAGGTAATCATAAAGGCACTGATTCCTAGCCTGTCGCGAATCTGCACCACATCCAGATAATGCCGCCCGGTAGCAAATACAAAGTGGATGACCTGTGCGGTCAGCAGTTTCAGGGTCTCTTTAGCGAACGGAGACAGCGTATGATCTGGCGATAGCAGCGTGCCATCTAAATCGGAAGCAACGACGTGATACATAACAGTGAACTCTCACCTTTAAGGAGCAATGGTGTGATACAGGCCGCAATATTTAGGGATTACGGATATTGTGCAAAATGATTAAGAATATGGGTAAACACCTGCGCCCGAATCTCATCTTCTTCAAATAACAGCTCATGGCGGGCGCCCTCAATAACAATCGGGGCCCCCAACGTAGGGAGTCGAGCCTTAACTAACCCTGACAAAACGCATCCTGACTGCAATTATCCACCACGATATCTTCCTGAGCCTGAAGCAATAGCAAGGGAGTAGTAATTTGCGGAGCCAAGGCGGAAAGCTCACACTCAGCAGCCATCGATTCCCGCATCCAATGATAGGTTGGACCGCCAACACGAGACTGGGCTCGTCGACATAAGTACGAACGCTGCGACGATAACGCTTACGACTGTGGTTAACACGTTAATCAAATAAGGCAGCGGGCACCATTGCCTGGTACCGATGGTATCGTAATCACGAATACGGGGATGCACTCCGCCCATGCGACAATACGCGATGCCAGCTAGCCCGGCATCGGTAATTTAATACCACGCATGGGGGCACACGACGCTGCCACGTCGAACGCGTCCGAACGACGCGCCAAAAAAATTTGCTAGGATAGCGCCCCATTGAGTGGGCAAGAAGAGCAAAGCAGCGACGATAACGCTCTGGATCTGCTGTTCTAACCGCATCTACATGATGCAACTAGAATTGCTCGACATCGTCTACGTAGTCGTCAGACGTACCACATGGCCACGATTGCCGTCTTCCAACATCTGCCCTAAGCGCCCCTGCCAACGATGATCCATGATCATCACATCATAACCCACCTGAAAAAAATCGTAGGCGACTTCACCATACTTTACATAGCTTTCAATGTGGCAGGGGAACATCACCACCAAAAGGGAGTGCTGCGTAGAGGTAAAACGCACAAAACGGATCGACATATCGTCCACGCCTAGAAAACTTGCCTTCCTCGCGCTGACGCCAGAAATCCAACAATGTCCCGGTGACAAATGTCGAAAACTGTTTTTCTTTTAATAAAAGGTCGGATATTTTGGGTGACATCGCGTTTCTCCTTGATGCACGGCACCGCGCTAAACACCTGCAATGCAGGGTCTAAAAGAGAGTTTTGTGATCGCTACCACAGCAATCAGCAATCACCAATGGCGTATTGTGGCACATTCGACCGTAATGTTTAACAGCGTAACGCAAGGCAACTATACCCTAATAATTCGAGTTACAGGAAAACAGTAAGTGTAGAGCCGAAGAGTGAACCTTGGATATGAGGTTCATCAGTCCCGATGTGCTTATTCAGGCAAATGACTTATAAGGCAAATCTGCCGAAAGCTGATTTGAGCACTGCTTGCAGCGGCCTCGTTAGAAGTGAAGTAAGGGACAGGAACAGTCAACGCCCCTGCAACTTAGAGTATAAAGGTATATACGCAATCAGGAAGCAGCTATGACCCTCGACTGGCGGTTAACCTATTTACTCACAACGCTTATTCTCAGCCTTTTACCGGGTTCAGTTGCTATCGACACCATGAGTACCGCCATCAGCCATAGCTATCGAAGTTCTGCTGCATCCATCGCTGGACTACAAGTTGGGCGCTGGCTATCCATATTGTATTGGTAGGGATCGGTCTTGGTGCACTGCTGTCGCAATCGCTGCTGGCTTTTGACATTTTGAAATGGCTCGGCGCCGCCTATCTGATCTGGATCGATATCCGGCAATGGCACGCGGCCGACTCGCTGGACCTGCATGCACTGGCATGCACCATACCACAGCACCAACTGTTTCGCCGAGTCATTATGGTCAACCTCACCAACCCTAAAAGCATCATTTTTTTTGGCCGCACTGTTTGTTCTCGCGATTTATCGTGCCGCATCAGCCACAGGTCGCTCAGTATCTTATTTTAGGTGTGACCATCGTGGCAGTCGATATTGTAGTGATGATCGGTTACGCCACGCTTGCCACCGGCATTGCGGTATGGTTGAAAGGACCGCGCCAAATCCGCCTGCTTAACCGTTTTTTTTGGTTCATTGTTTATGCTGGTCGGCGCGCTGCTCGCAACGGCGCGTAAGGTGTAATAAGCAATTCGCCGCCGGTTGGCGGCGAGAAAAAACATGCGATGGACGTGCTACATCACGCTCGCTCAGCGCGAAATAATCAGATACAGCCCAAATCCGGTAAAAAGAACTCCAGCCAGACCATCAATCCACTTGGCCAAACGCTGATAGCTTCGACGCATTGCAGGCAGGGCGAACACCAGTGCTACCAGGCTAAACCACAGCAGCGTCTCCAGTGATATCAATGCAAACAGTCCCCAACGCGCGCTTGTACCGACACTATCTCCCACAAATAGGGAAAATGCGCTACCGAAATAGATCAGCGCTTTCGGGTTAGCAAGATTGGTCAGCAGGCCACGCATGAAGGTTTTCTCTTGCGAAGGCAGTTCCACCGGTTCAACCGTTTGCTGTTCCCCTTTTCGACGCGCAGCACGCAGCATTTGCCATCCCATCCAGCACAAATACAATCCGCCGACAATGGTAATAACATCTTGCAACCAGGCCATTTTTTGCAACAACAGATGCAGTCCCATTAACGCAATAGCGGCCCACGCCATCACCCCCAGAGAAATTCCCAGCACGCCCATCATGGCCTCTTTACGTGAACGACTCGCCGCCGTCTGGGAGACAAAAAAGAAATCTGGTCCTGGGCTCATCAATGCCACGAAGTGCACCATCGCCAAGGTCAAAAACAATATCATGGTATTTTCCTTTTCTTACAACAGAGACCACAAACACAATCTTGGTTAGCGTACGTTCTCGCCATTATACAGGTGATCGCGGATCAGCGACATAAATGGTGTACCGAATCGCTCCAGTTTAGTTTACGCTGCCCGACACGATTAATCGTCAGCAATTCGCCTGTAGTCACCGGCAAGTGATCGGCAATTTCCAGCAATGTGGCGTCACTGAACACCACATAAGGAGGAGTATCACCTTCATCAGCAATGGCTTTACGTAATTTGCGCAGTTTGACAAACAGTTTTCGATCGTAAAACCCGGTGTAAGATTTCTGGTTCGCCTTGGGTTTCAGGCTGACCAAGCGCGGCGGTACGGCTAACTGCAAGGGTATCTCACCACGCAGCACCGGGCGAGCAGATTCGGTAAGCGGCACTGCCGAGTGCAGCGCAATATTCTGCGTCAATAAACCAAGGTGAATCAATTGGCGCAGCACCTCAACCACATACCCCAACCCGAAGCACTGCCCCATGCGATAAACGCAGGAGAGCGCTTTTTTTTTGCACATCCAACAACCCATCATAGTGTTTGAGAGAATCCAGGCAAATATTACAGTTACCGCAGGGTGCATGCGCCCGTCACCAAAATAGTTAAGCAGCACTAGACGCGCCTCAGCAAAAGCTCCCATCGCGTTGAGCTTATGTCGCTCAATCTCTTGCTGCGAACCCGGTGGTTTTTCCTCAAGGCAGCGGCGCAGCCACGCCATATCCGCCGGATCGTAAAACAGCGCGGCTTCAGCCGGCTGACTGTCACGCCCGGCTCGCCCGGTCTCCTGATAGTACGATTCGATGTTACGTGGAATATCAAAGTGCACTACAAAGCGTACGTTAGGCTTGTTGATGCTCATACCGAAGGAGAGGGTCGCCACGACACTTGCAAATCGTTACGTTGGAATGCTGCCTCCTGCACCTGCGCACGCCATTCGTTATCCAGGCCGATATGGTAGGCCGCTACGCTAAAGCCGCGGTTTTGAAATCGGTCGGCGATGTCTTCCACCTTCGCCCGGCTATTACAATAAATAATGCCGCTTTTACCGCACTATACCCCTGCACAAACATCCAAAGTTGATCGAGTAGCTTGAATTTTTTCCACTAATATGTAGCGAATATTGAGCCTTTCTAAGCTACTCAGATGAGTATGGGGTTCTCGCAGGTCAAGCAAACGCACAATGTCACTGCGCGTAGTTTCATCCGCGATGGCCGTCATGGCGACCACTGGCAGAGCGGGGAAACGCTGCGTGATTTGCCACAGCGCCCGGTATTCAGGACGAAAATCATATCCCCACTGGGAAATAAGTGCGCTTCATCGATAGCAATCAGTGCTGGATTCCACTGAATAAGCTGATCGAAGAAGCTGTCGGTCGTTAAACGCTCAGGCGCGATATACAGCAGTTTGATCTCACCGCTGCGACAGCGGTTCATCACATCCCACTGTTACTCACGGGTCTAGGTAGAGCTCAGGCAGGCAGCGGCAACACCGTAAGTAAAAAGCTGATCCATCTGGACTTTCATCAAAAAGATCAGTGGAGAGATAACCAGTGTCAGGCTATCCAGCACCAGCGCAGGTATCTGGTAGCATAGCGATTTCCTGCCCCCGGTCGGCATAATCACCAGGTAATCCTGACTGTTAACAGCAGCCTGAATGACCACATCCTGACCGGGACGGAATTGCTGATAACCGAACGTATCGCGCAATACCTGAGCTGCTAACGCTTTCTTATTTAATATTTTCGTCGTAGACACGCGTTCCCCGATTCCTCTTTACGCCACATCGACCCGTGGTCGATAAAATCAAACAGGCGCTATTTTCAGCGCCTGTGATAAAAACTGCAATCTTTTGACCACGAGAATTATTGTTTCTGAAAACGTGCCTCAAAAGATATCGTTCAACATTACACCCAAACCGTAGCGTGTCTGCTTGTGGTTATAATCGATCATCGATTCGCCATAACCGCTAAATACCTTGGTATAGAAGCGCACGTGTTTGGTTATCGGATAGCTCCACCCCAGCTCAGCATTGCCATAACCAGTGTTCCAGTTGTAATGCCCTGCCACGCTGAAGATGCTTTCGCCCCACACGTAGCCTATACGAACCCGATAATATCCCAGATACTTGGTGATATCTGGGTTGTCATCCTTACGGTTGGGGATCAAGAACCAAGGTTTGAAATCCACCTTCCAGTTGCCGTTTTGCGCCATCAGGCGCACATAAGCGCGATCCCAACTACGGGAGGTCGGATCCGCTTTGCCGTTCGACTGGTGATTAAGCCCCACTTCGACATCACGCAGCGTCCATCCACCTATGCTGTAATCGGTCGCCAAGCCAAGAAATACCTGCGGTTCATAGTTGGTTTCACGGAACGGCGAGGATTCATCGGCGTTCGACATCTGCCACCAGGATTGCTGCGTGTAGGAGACGGCCAGCAGTGAATTGTCCCCCATGATGCCGCGCCAGATAGGGAAAGCCAAGCTTAGTTGGAAATTCACCTCATCTTTTCGTGCTTCATTGGCCCAGTCGTAGCTGCTGATCGCCTGTTTATTGATGTTAGTGGTATAGGTATAGAGCAGATAGTTGTTTTCATACGGATAAAGAATTAACCGGTTATCATGGTTTTGCAGAAAATTAGCAATAATGCTGCCACGTACTATGGGTCTGTCATGTTCAACCTGAACTTTTGCTTCTTCTGCCTGAACCTGAGCTGCCAGCAGCATAACGGCGCCCGCTATTTTGCGCATAGGGTATCTCCGACTAATATGAAAGTAAGGAAAAATGATAGACACGCTCGCTATTATTTTAGCTTCATAATCTGTACTTGAATCATTCACTTCCTAGTTATTCATGCTTTTCTAGAAATAAACAGAAACGCCTTATAAAACAAATAAAAATTTAACGTTAAACTATCATTATTCTCTATTCCGTTCTTTATTGAGAGCCCTACCCATATTACTTACGCTTGTAAAACAAGATGCACTACCTCCTGATGCAATGTTGCCACAGGAAAGCGGCTAGCACGTCAGCGACATTTTCATCTATCAGATGTCCTTTCACCGGGAACTGGACCTAGAGCTACGTGAGGTTGAAGCCTACCATACCATTCTGGTGTTCGACCGTCAGGAACGTTTGGTGGGAAATGCACTGCAAAAAATTCTCCACAGTGACGTGATTGCTGCGGGGCTGGATATTGCAGCCGGGTTAGTCTGTGTCGGTAGCGCGCTGTTACGTTATCAAACCGTCAGTGCTCATGAATTTCATCAGCGGTTGGCTAGGATGGGGACTATCGATCTGCGAGTGGACTATCTGCGTCCTAGCCGCGGTGAGCATTTTACCTTGACCAGCACGCTGCTGCGTGGGGGGGCAACAAAATCGCCGTAGCGCGTGCCGAGTTACACAACGAGTGACGGGTGCATATCGCCACCACCACTGCCACCTATATCGTCGGATAACAGCGAATTATTCGTACGATAACGATATGAAAGACTAAGTAAGCAGAATTTATCAAAACGAAACGCCAAAACCGGGTGATAAGACGAAAGTCGCTGTAGTTTCACGTACAGTACCTGTTTTCTTCCGACAGTAGAGTAAACTTTCCGCATGAATGAACAGCAATCACGCTAGGGTGTTATTCACCCTTGGTGCATATTTCATTTGAGGCATCGCGCCCCTCTACTTCAAGCTGATTGGATAATTTACAGCCACAGAGATTCTTACACACCATATTATCTGGTCGTTTCTGTTTATGCTGGTTCTGGTGAGTGTTAGCCGTAAATGGCGTCAGGTACAGCATGTAATCAGTTTACCTAAAATGCTGCTGCTGCTTGCATTGACCGCCGTACTGGTCGGCGGTAACTGGCTGCTCTACATTTGGGCGGTAAACCATAATCATATTCTGGAAGCCAGCCTGAGCTATTTTATCAACCCACTGGTTAACGTGATGCTGGGTATGATTTTTCTCGGCGAACGCTTCCGTCGTCTGCAATGGTGTGCTGTATTATTAACTTTTAGTGGTGTGTTGATTCAGTTATGACAGTTTGGCTCAGTATCGGTGATTGCTCTGGCACTGGCCTTTAGCTTCGCTATCTATGCTATTGCGTAAGAAACTCGGCATGGACGGCCACCGGAATGCTGATTGAAACGCTTTGGTTGCTCCCTGCCGTAATTATCTACTTGTTTTTTATTGCTGATACGCCAAGCAGCCACCTTAGCAATAACAGTACGACGCTTAATCTGCTGTTGGTCAACGCGGGGGATCGTGACCACCGTGGCGCTGCTGTTCTTACCGCAGCTGCGGTAAGAACGCGCCTTTCTACGCTCGGTTTTTTCCAGTACCTCGGTTCAATGCTAATGTTTATTATCGTCGTCACCTTATATGGTGAACCACTCGGCAGCGACAAAATGGTCGCATTCGGGTTTATCTGGGCGGTGCTGGCACTGTTTATCATAGACGCCTTTATCGCCCAGCGGAAATTACGTCGCGTCCAGCGCAATATGGCGTGAGATGTAACGCGACAGCACTGGACTGAACAGCAGAGTCGAAAACAGCCGCAGCGTTTGCATCGCAATCACAAAAGCCATGTTAACGTTGCTGCCCGCGGCAATCACTGCAATGGAATCCAGCCTACCAGGACTGGTTGCCTGATACGCGGTAAAAATATCCACCAGTAGCAACAGCGTTACCCCTTAAGCCGTTCTCCCCCATAGTACATTAGCCCGACGATAGAGGCCATCATATGCGGCAAAGTGCGAATTTCCAGCAGGAAAATCGAGCGGGTAAAACTCAATCCTACACTCCAGCCGATAAACACATAGGCCAATGCCAGTATCTACTCCAGCGTTTGAAGCATCAAAGTGCCAGTAGAGTGCAGCAGGTACCGAAGATTATCGGCCCTAGCGGTGCGCCGCACGGAAGGCGCAGCCAGCACACCCCAGCAGCACGTCGCAAAATGCTACGCCCAAAGTAGCGAAAAAACGCTAATCGAGCGTGGGAACCAGATCAATGCTGTGGTGTTATGCGCAGCTGTTTCACCCAGGCTCAAGGGTGCCACAAACGCGCCGGTAGAGCCCCGTCACCATTAGTACGCGTAGGTATTGCATAAACACACCACCAAAAGCACATCAGCACCAAACTAGCTCGACATAGCTACATCCCGGGCACCGCCAGGCGACGCTCCCCAGGCACCCGTGTAGTATAACCGCGCAAAGCGCTAAACCTGACCAGTAACCAACCAAAAAACCGCTGGCGGCAAGGGTTGCCACCAGAATGCCCAGCACTAATGGCTATTCATTCAACAACGGATTCAGAATAGAAAGGGAAAGACTTTGCGCCACCAGACAGCCAAGGATTGCATTATCGGCCCAAAAATAAGCCGGTGGGGCATGCGGTCTTCGCCCCTTTTAGCCCCACAACTATGCCAACCATCATCAGCCCTAACAGAAGCTGCCGGAACATGTAACCACTGCAATACCAACCCAAACAGCAGAGAAACAACCAGCAAAACCCCCACTGCGCCAAGTAAGAAACCCTTACATAGATACAACCTGATATAACAAAACCTGTAGAGGTTTCATTCCAAACAGAAGGGGACTAATTAATATGGAAATGAATGAGAGCGTTCCCGGCTTTCGCCGGGAAGCATGAACATGTCATCACAGCCAGTTTTTGCGCTTAAAGTAAAGGTATGGGATCAGTCCAGCCAAGATCATCAACACGATGCCCCCGGATAACCAAATGAACAGTGCAATTCCGGCATAAACTCAAAGTTCATTCCATAACTGGAAACCACCGGCGTCGGCGGCAAGAACACTTCAGAAACTACCGAGAAGATCTTGATAATACAGCTCTGCTCGATATTGATAAAGCCTATCGGCGCCTACATCAGGAAGTTGACCTTCTGAAACAGAGTTGCGTTATGTGGCAACAGCGATTCGATATCGCGCAAGATTTCGCGCGCCTGCTACAATTGCTCACTTGCTCACTTGCTCACTCAGCAAACGTGCCCGACGCACCAAGAAGTTCAGCGCACACTGGGTATCCATCAAACACAAACGTACCTTCCAGTCCACCTCTTCTAATTCAGAAAGCGTCGTCGAAAGTGCCTCCTCGTACTCTTCATCCTGCCGTCCTTCCATGAAGATACGACTCAACGATTCTAAATCGCTATAGATGTTTTCGATTTCATCGGCCAACTGTTAAATCTTGGTTTCAAACGGATCGAGCAGCAGCTCATAGGCGTTACCGTCCACCAGTTCTGATTGCGCGCGCATGCGATATAGGCGAAAAGCAGGCAGTTCACGCGCGCTCAACGTATACAACCCCACCCCGTCACGAATGGTGAATGCCACGCTGGAGTTTCCAGCGTGATCGTCCGCTTCTTCGAAGAAGAAGGAGATGGATATGTAGGCCATCTTCGTCTTCAAAAAAACGCGCCGACGCCTCGATATCTTCCAGTTCCGGGCGCGTTGCCAGGCTTTTTCCCCAACCGATTTTTCGCCAGCTCACGCTCTTCATCTTCAGACTCTACCAAACCCAACCACACAGAGGCGGCGGTATCATCGGTGTCGTCCAGTTCTAGGCGGGATAAGCGGCAGTTATCGAGTTTAAATACGCTCAGCATAGCCATGCTCCTAGTGCAGTAACAGAGAAAGACTGATGCGATGAATCACAAAAACGGTGATGACATGGCACCAACAGGTTTCAAACTGACGGTGCTGACTCAATATGATGACGGAGGAATACAACATCACCGATAACTACCAAGGCTACCGGCAAAAACAGTAGGGCAGCCTTATAAATTTTTAATAATCAATTGATTAATGAGTCAGTATCGACTGGGTGTATCCAAGGCGGGGCCCTCCGGAAATAATAATGATGGGCACATGTGATGAAAAAGGCTGTCAACTTTTAAACTGTGATAGATAAAAGATGCACGGATTGTTCAATTCTGCTCCTGACGATAAGCACGTGCAGAGAAGGCGACTTCCCCATGCTGCCTCATCAATGCCATTTAGCGTTCGTCTTCAGGCAAATAGGCATGCCCGTACCGGAAAGCCGGGCGTATCGGCAAAATTAGGGAAACTGACCTGAATATACACCTCTACAGCAGGTACCTTATCCAGATTGTTCATCACCTCAACCTGCCAGGCGTCGTGGTCCAGCATATAAAACTCGCCAATCAGTCCTTTATTGCGGCGAAAATCTACAGCGGCATCAGTGTCCAGCGTTTCATGACCGATAGCGGCTATCTGACGCTGCTCAAACAGAAAACGCAATGCCTCGATGGACCAACCAGCGCATGGCTATAACCTTCGATATCTTTGTTAGCAAAGGCCTGGACATCTAGCCAACTTGGCTCCAGCCACTGGCGAATACTACAAAACACCCCGCAGGAATCCGCCCATGCTGCTGCTCAAAATCCATAATATCTTACACGCTGAGACAGTAATCCGCATCCGGTGCCACCGCCTCTTGCCTGTGAATCACACGCAGTGGCAAGAGCAACTCCTTATTGGCAAGACCATCCAGAAACGTTTGCCCGCAGAAAAATGAGCTAGCGCGTCAATGTGGGTGCCGGTCTGAGTTACAAAGGTGAGCTGTTGGGCAAAAAAGCCATCTTGCACAACTGTATACAGTGTGTTGCGCTGTACGCCGGGAAAGGCGCTAAAGATAGGAATAGATTCCGTTACGCTGTGCGTCAGATTTACTTATTTTTTTGCCACGAAGTTGAGTCACTATCTCATCTAACATCATCCCGGTTGATCTCCTTTATTTACCTTGATACGCGGTAGTTTTGATTCCTGTGTTAAACGTCTCCAACCGCGCATAGGCGGCGACCAACCACTTGATACCCTGCCCCTGAAAAGCAACCTGCAAACGACAATGCTCACCGCTTCCTTCCATATTAATGATGGTGCCTTCGCCAAATTTGGCATGGCGCACGCGCTGACCCAACGCATAACCGCTGTCGCTCTGGCTCACTAGCGTGCCCAACTGCTGGTGATTTACAGGGCGAGACACGCTAGCACGCAGGCGCATTTCTTCCACGCACTCGACAGGCAACTCACCGACAAAACGCGAAGGGCAATGGTAGGTTTCTTTACCGTACAAACGCCGACTTTCCGCGTAGGTCAGAGTGAGCTTCTGCATGGCGCGCGTCACTCCGACATAGGCCAAACGGCGTTCTTCCTCAAGGCGTCCGCCTTCATCCAGCGACATCTGGCTCGGGAACATCCCCTCTTCCATGCCAACGATAAACACCTGAGGGAACTCCAATCCTTTGGCGGAGTGGAGCGTCATCAATTGCACCGCATCCTGATAAGAATCAGCCTGTCTTTCACCCACCTCCAATGCCGCGTGAGACAGAAATTTCTGTAATGGCATCAGATCCATATCCTCTTCCTGGTAGCTGAACTGGCGCGTTGCCGTCACCAGTTCCTCCAGGTTTCCTACCCGATCCTGCCCTTTCTCCCCGATTTCCTGCTCGTACATTTGCCATAAACCGGAGTCTTTGATAGCGCGATCGGTTTGCATGTGCAGTGGCAAATCGGCAGTTTCATAGGCCAGTGCTTCTACCAACTCCAGGAAGCGCTGCAACGCAGAGGCAGCACGCCCTACCAGTACTTTCTCCTTCAACAACGTACGGCTAGATTGCCACAGCGTCACCTGCCGATCTCGCGCCGTCTGACGAACCACATCCAATGTGCGATCGCCAATACCGCGCGTTGGGGTATTCACCACACGTTCAAAGGCGGCATCATCATCACGGTTGGCGATCAGGCGTAGGTAAGCGAGCGTATCTTTGATTTCCTGTCGCTCAAAGAAGCGCATGCCGCCATAAATGCGGTACGGCATGCTCTGCTGCAGCAAGGCCTCTTCCAGTACGCGCGATTGGGCGTTGCTGCGATACAGGATGGCATTTTCCTTGAGTACGCCGCCATTCTTCTGCCACACCTTAATGCGATTGACAACGAAACGCGCCTCATCAAGCTCGTTGAAAGCGCAGTAAAGAGATATGGGATCACCCTGCACATCTTCTGTCCAGAGATTCTTACCCAGCCGCCCGCCGTTATGCGCAATCAACGCATTGGCCGCGGTAAGAATATTACCGGTAGAACGATAATTCTGCTCCAGCCGGATGGTTTCGGCTTTAGGGAAGTCGTTCAAAAATAGCTGGATATTTTCTACCTGTGCGCCACGCCAGCCATAAATTGACTGATCGTCATCCCCCACAATCATGATGCTGGCGCTGTCTCCTGCTAGCATGCGGATCCAGGCGTACTGAATACGGTTGGTATCCTGAAATTCGTCCACCAGAATATTAGTGAAGCGTTCGCGGTAGTGATTAAGAATATGTGGTTTGTTCAGCCACAGCTCGTGTGCGCGCAGCAATAGCTCAGCAAAATCGACCAACCCAGCACGATCGCACGTTTTCTTATAGTCTTGATACACCTTGAGCCAAGTCTGTTCGACGGGATTGCCATAGCTTTCGATATGCTGTGGGCACAGCCCTTCGTCTTTCTTGCCGTTGATGTAACACATCGCCTGACGCGCAGGCCACTGTTTCTCATCCAGATTCAGCTCCCGAATCAGGCGCTTAAGCAGACGCAGCTGATCTTCTCTGTCCAGAATATGAAAATCCTGCGGCAAACCGACATCAAGATGATGCGCACGCAGCAGGCGGTGCGCCAGACCGTGAAAGGTTCCGATCCACATACCACCCTGACTGGTGCCGATCAAATGTTCAATGCGGTGGCGCATCTCCGCCGCCGCCTTATTGGTGAAAGTTACCGCCATGATGGAGTAAGGCGAACACTGCTCAATGGACATCAACCAAGCGATGCGATGCACCAGCACCCGCGTTTTACCGCTTCCGGCGCCCGCCAATACCAGAAGATTCCCACGTGGCAAGGCAACCACATCCCGCTGTTTATTGTTCAAGCCATCAAGAAGTTCAGAAACGTCCATCGGTACAGTTATCCGTTAACAGACAAGCAGTAACCCCAGGGGTACTTACTTTACTGGTGATTTATACAGCTAAATTAGCAGAATTATAGCAATGTTGTGAGCAATGCCAACCGGGAAATTTCCACATGCGGCAGCAACCTTGCATCGTCAATGTACATCAAATTGCCTTCATGGAGATTAATCCAGCAAGCCTGCAAACCGTTGCGCACTGCGCCTGCCACATCGGTGGTCAAATCATCACCCACATGCAGAATCTGCCCCGGTGCCACGCTCAGCTCTTGCGCTGCCCGATGATACATATCACCGAAGGGTTTGGCGCGGCCGTCAGGCCCGGCGCGGAAGATAAACCGGAAGTAGCGCTCCAGCCCAAAACGGCTGGGATCGGCATTGCCATTGGTGATAGCGGCCAGCGGCCAGCGCTGGGACAACGCGTGCAGCGTATCGTGCGTTTCTTGTGAAGGCGTAATCTGGCTGCGCCAATGAGCAAAGTGCATCATCGCCTTTTCTGCACCGCTACTGGACGTAGCCGCATCAAGCCCCGCCTCAAGCAACAATTGTTCGACTGCCCGGCGGCGCCACTCCGTCACATCATGATATATTTCCTGCTCCTGCTCGCACAGTGCTTCGCGAATGCGCTGCAAATCAGCTGACTGCACCGCGCTCAGTGCAGGGTGGAATGCTTGCAGAAAACGCACTGACTCCACTTGCGTACGCCGAATGACTTCACAGTTATCGTACAGCGTATCGTCTAAATCAAATGTCATGGCTGCAATCGGTGCCAGCGGACGGTAAAAATGCATCATGTCTTCCCTCGTTTGGCACGCGGGTGTGCGGCATCGTACACCGTGGCCAAATGCTGAAAATCCAAATGGGTATAAATTTGCGTGGTAGAAAGATTGGCGTGACCCAGCAGTTCTTGCACTGCGCGCAGGTCACCACTTGATTCCAACATATGGGTGGCAAAAGAGTGGCGTAGCTTATGAGGATGAACATGGCTGTTCAGTCCCTGTTTAACGCCCCACTCAGCAAAGCGTTTTTGTACATTGCGCATTGAAATGCGATTTCCCTGTCGGGTAATAAAGATGGCATCATCTTCCGCGCCAAACAACTTACGCCGTTCCAGCCATTCACGTAGCCAGTACACGGCAGTACGACCCAGCGGCAGCTTACGCTCTTTGCTGCCCTTACCCACTACCCACACTTCGCCGCCATCTAAATCGACGTGACGACACTCCATGCCGACCAGTTCAGCTAAACGCAAACCAGCACCGTACATCACTTCCAGCATGGCGCGATCGCGCACCGCAAGCGGATCGTTCAGATCGATTTCCAACAGGCGATTAACTTCATCCACATCCATGTTTTTAGGCAGATGCCGGCCCGCTTTGGGCGCAGAAATACCCCGTGCCGGGTTGGCCGTTAGCGCACCTTGCACCACCTGCCAATCAAGAAAACTGCGCAAGGCGGAGAGACGTAGCGACAAGCTTACCGACTGTAATCCGCCGCGCTTGCTGCGCGTAGCTACCGAGCGTACACCCGCTGCATCCAGATTCTGCCAGTCGGTAATGCCCATTTCATCGAGCATAGCTACAATGGCACCCAGTTGGCGGCAATAGCTTTCCTGCGTCAGCGGGCTAAGCTGAAGTTCCGCCTTCAAATAACATAAAAACGCAGCGACCGACGTCAACAGTGGCGAAGGCAGCGCGGCCTGGCCGGGCTCATTCATACCCGATCAACCCAAGCCGCACCAGCATATCCGGCAGCAGGTTAGCCAGGTGTTGCAGTAGCACGGTACCCATGCCGTCTTGGTAGTGATGGCTGTCGCGGCTGCTGAAAATCACCATGCCCAGTGAGTCGTGTTCTCCCAACAGCGACAGCGCCACAGAACCCACCTGCTGCGCCTGCGGTAGCAGTAATAACAACTCAGGCCCATTCAGGCTGCCAAGGTAGTGTTTTTTGTCACGCAGGCGCTGTATGCGCAGCGGCTTGAACAACGAACGAGAGAGCGCCAGATGGGTAAAATGCGAGGGCGCACTGATGCGCCATTTGTCACTGAACAAGCGGATATCTGCTCCGGCCAACCCTTGTTGGCGCGCCCAGCACTGTAGGCGTTCAAGCAAGTCATGCAGACCGTTGGCCGCTGACAAATCAGTCTGTAATGCCAGCAGACGACGGAACAACACTTCGTTACCGCGCGCCTGCTCCATCAATAAGGTGATCTCTTCTTCTAACTGCGCGATTTGGTACCGCTGACGCGCTAACTGCCATTCGACCAGCGAAACAGTCCCCCGCACTGGGTGCGAAATGTGCATTTACTCGACCTGCCGCGTATTGCGGATAAAGAAATCTGAGTTCTGTTGCAGGAACTGCAAAATCAGTTCGTCACTCAGTACATTCTGACGTTCTGCCTGTTCCTCGACATACTTCATAAATAAATCAATCCATCATAAACATGGGTGACAGGACCAGTCATGTACAGCGGATGCCCAACCCCTTCCCAATGGATATCCAGATCTCCTCCCGGCAACGAGACACGAACTTCATCCGCCAATAACCCTTGTTGAATGCCCACCACAACGGCGGCACAGGCACCGCTGCCGCAAGCTTGCGTTTCGCCGGCATCGCGCTCATACACACGCAGACGTATATGGCGGCGATCGACAATCTGCATAAACCCGACGTTAACACGCTCAGGAAAACGTTCATGGCTTTCCAGTATCGGGCCAAGAATGTTCACATTGGCTGTATCAACATCTTTAACCTGAATCACGCAATGGGGATTCCCTATCGACACCACGCCACACAGTACCGTGTGATCGTTGGTGCGAAGAATATAGGTTTTCTCCGCTTTGGCTGCCCGGAACGGCACGTGCTGCGGTTCAAAATCCGGATCCCCTATATTCACCCTAACCAGCTCATCATCAGTAATACTGAGCACCATCCGCCCGGTATAGGTACTGACCACGATATCACGCTTGTTGGTCAACCCTTTTATACGCACGAAGCACGCAAAACAACGTGCGCCGTTACCACATTGGGCCACTTCGCTGCCATCCGCATTAAAAATGCGATAGTTAAAATCTAGTTCAGGATCGTATGGCGGCTCAACAACCAGCAATTGATCAAACCCAACCCCGCGATGGCGATCCGACAGACGCCGAATCAGCTCCGGTGAAAAATACACATTTTGCGTAACGGCATCGACAACCATAAAATCATTGCCCAAACCGTGCATTTTAGCGAACTGCATTATTCTTACTCCGCTGATGTAACCGGGCGCGGTAATTGCTATCGTGACCTGTTGTTATTCGTGGTAATAAAATATAACCGTGCCGTTTACGGACGCATGGACGGCTTTTGATGCGTATTCTTCTGCGAGTCCGTGGTATTAGTCGGATCACCATTTGGCATGTAAAGCGGTCCTTTCAGCCCACACCCCAACAATCCCAGCAGCATCAGCGCCAGAGAAAATGAACGAAATACCTGCTTCATGTCATTAAGGCCTGTCAATCATCTATGCATGCTCTCTATAATCGCAGGTGGATCATGAAAAGCAATAGGAATCGAAAATGAATAACAGTGAGTTTCATCAATTAGCGGATGCGTTAATGTTGACGATCGAAGAAGTATTGGACGACTTCGACGGTGATGCCGATATCGATTACGAAACCAACGGCGGCGTCATGACACTGAGTTTCGAGAACGCCAGCAAAATAGTCATCAACCGTCAGGAGCCGCTGCATCAGGTATGGCTGGCAACCAAAGCCGGTGGCTACCACTTTAGTTACCGGGATGAACAGTGGATTTGCGATCGCAGC
The DNA here is from genome assembly GCA_051305815.1 of Candidatus Malihini olakiniferum. Lineage (GTDB taxonomy): Bacteria > Pseudomonadota > Gammaproteobacteria > Enterobacterales > Enterobacteriaceae > Symbiopectobacterium > Symbiopectobacterium olakiniferum_B. The sequence continues at coordinate 36,660 of JBPPLV010000012.1, read as the reverse complement.
GGAGAGCTCTTTTTTGCCCTGCTAGCACAGGCCTGCCGCGCGCAATCGGGTGAGGATGTCTCTTTCGGCTAAGGAGAGAAAGCGCTCTATTGTCACCAAGGACAACCAGAGTGCTAAAGCATGTGTAGCCGCTGTTTAACCGCAGGCGAGACACCTTCTTTGCTAGGCGATATAGTCAAATGAGAGATAGCGTCGTACTGTGAAAAGGAATCACCTGAGCCCGTCCATTCAACTGCACAATCTGGTAGAACTACGGTAGGTTGAAGTTGATAAAGCTGTAACCATAGGTGAAGCGCTCATGAGACGATGAGTAAAAACAGCTTACGTCACGAACCAACTCTTCCTTACTCCCCTCACAGTGAGGATAAACCTCAACGCGGTTCGATTAATCCAAAATAAAGATATTGAACCCTTACTCTTCGAGAAGATCTTCAAAGAAGAACTGAATGATCCCTTCGCTCGCCACACCATCGATCAACGCTGGCAGGTGGATATGGCTGGTCTCCACTTGCGTGGGCAACCCCTGCAATTTGTTGTTAGAAATCGCGCCGTAGAACTCAATCGCATTTTCCAGTTTCTGCACCGATACACTCAGGTGTTCGAAGAACAAGCCCCAGGTCTGCCCTGCCACTTTCACCGCTTTAAAGCGACCGGGCTTTGTCGGGTGCTAGACAGACGCAGCTCGATGCATTCGGAAACCAATTGCTGCACGCGCATGCGAATCAAACCCCGCAAATACTGGCTGTAGCAGAACAATTCCAGCGATTCCGGTAGCGCTGCGTCCTGATATATTTTACCCAAAATGGTTTTCAATGCTTCCAGCACCGACTGTTCACCGTTGAAATACAGGGTTCGTACTTCATTCCACGAGTTGCGGTACAGCAGGTCTATGCTGCCCATCAGACACTGCTGCTGTTCACCGAAGCTGAAGACGTCTAAATGGCAGAAGTTAAAGTGCACCACCTGGTTGCGGAATGCCGCCGTCGGATCGTACTCCAGATTAACAATAATCGCCAGATGACGGATTTCACACGGACTATACAGTGCTTTAGGTCTTGAGCCGGCAAACGCAGCGAGAAGTGACAGGAAACGTCATTCATCAGTTCTTGCAGGCGAGCAATATCAACCTGTTCGCTGCCTTTAATGTGCAAACGCGTGTTCGGCGTCAACAGTCCGTTGAAATAAGCCCACGTCACCAGCTCTTCAGGTAGCGGTTATATCCCAGCGGCTGATGGCCGATGATGGCATCCATAGATGGTGCCTGATTCTACAGATACCAGCCAGAGCGATTAGCCCCCGCCCAGCAGGAACTATAGATAACGGTCAGATCGGCTTCAGATAGGTCCGGCGAAATCTGCGGATTGAGCAGCGTCACTTTCCCTGGCAGCGCTTCGAAGGCAGCGTAGAGTTTACGCGTCAACACCCCGATATCCTGCGGACTAGCGCTGACGCTCAGATTGTTGCGCCGCATAAAGCGAATCAGGTTGCGATACGTTTGCATCATCGCATCGAGCAATTCATTGTGCGCTTCACGCACGAGCTCCATTTTCCAGTTGGCGCGATTATCGAGCATGGCAAGGTGTTGGATGCTCCAGCCCCACTCTTGCACCAACTGGCTCAAGATTTGCCGCCACCAACCTACGCAGGCTTTTTCGAGCGACAGTTTCTCGTACGCTTTAAGATAAAAACAACGCCGCGCCAGATCGAGGCGCGTCGGGTCTCTAATTTGTGTGAGGTATTCGGTCACCCAATCCAACATCCTAAAATAGGGATCGAGTCCAAACGCGACAATCTCTCCTTTGTGCAGTCTGTCCTTGATATCCATCGAGAGTAAGCGCGTGCCAGGGTATTAACAGGATAGGTTTCAAGCAGCAGTGTCTTCAATACCGCTTTACGTGGGGAGCCGACATTTTTATAAAATTGCCACAGGTTAGTATCGAAATACTCCTCGCCGAGAGCGAACTCAGGCCACCCAGATCCAACCACTCGTTGGGCGCAAGTGCACTCTGGGCGTAGAGCGACAGGACGTATTCATCGTAATGCTCTTCTTCTTCAACCGGCACCATACGCCACAGTAGGCGTTTGCCCGCCATGCGCACTGCCGTGCGGTAAAACTCATCCAGTACAGGATATGCTGCATCGAACCGCAGCCTTCAACACCGAGACTGCCGCTTTCATTGTGAAGAAAATGGTTTTCATCAATCAGGAAGAAGCTGACATCCACCCCTTGTGCCGCCGCCCATTATTCCAACAGGGTACATTACTGCTGTAAACGCTGATGCTCTTTGTGGTCCAGCCAGGATTAATGACACACCCAGATATCAAGATCGGAAGAACAGCTCTGACCGATGGAGGAGGTGCTTCCCATGGAGTAAACGCCAGTGATAGGCAATTCACCCTGTGAATTGATGGCAGGGATCTCTCCCCAACGTAGTTCAATGCTGTCAATGTAACGCTCTTGGCTTTCGTTAGGCGTTAAGGTGCACACACCGTGCGGAACCTTGCCTTCAAGGTAACCCGACATGAGCGGATGATGGTGGTGTAATAATAACGGGGAGAAGGCGATAAACCTGCTGAAAAGCGGGTTTAATTGCTTCCAGAGCGTGATCAACTCGCAGTTGGTTGATCACGTTCAGTCTTTGCTTTAAAGTCTCGATGTAGAAGTACAAGACGGTCCGCCTAATTATCCCAGTGCCTAAAAAAACCCCACATTTAAACTTATCAGGAATAGAAATTAGAGGAGTGACTGATAAGATAGGTGCTGTAAACGTGGTTAATTTAGCACCTTACTCATTGAGCGTAAAGAAGAAATTAAAGAAAGTTAGTTGCTATTAGCTTACTTTGTCTTTATTGCTCTTCACTCTCTGGCATGATTACCCTTTTATCTTCCCACCTCATGGTGAAAACGCGCATCTTCCTGTTGCTATGCAGCACCTTTAGCGCCGGAACGCTGACACCTGCGCGTCTCGGTGATATGATGGCGATAAATGATAAAAACGGTATTAAGCATGGTAGATAACACCCTTAGAATTGCCACCCGACAAAGCCCACTTGCGCTATGGCAAGCACAATATGTTCAGCAACGGTTACGGCAGTACTACCCGGACTTGCAGGTTGAACTGGTTCCCATGGTCACGCACGGCGACATCATCCTGGATACGCCGCTAGCGAAAGTTGGCGGCAAAGGATTGTTTGTAAAAGAGTTAGAACGTGCCTTGCTGGAAGACCGTGCGGATATCGCCGTTCACTCCATGAAGGATGTACCGGTATCGTTTCCCGATGGCCTTGGCTTGTATACCATTTGTGAGCGTGACGATCCGCTCGATGCCTTTGTCTCGAATCAATATACCAGCGTAGCGGACCTCCCTCTCAGCAGCTGTGTCGGCACCTCTAGCCTGCGTCGCCAGTGCCAACTGCACGCCCGCCGCCCCGATCTCATCATTCGTGATTTTCGCGGTAACGTTGGTACCCGCCTGGGCAAGCTGGACAACGGCGACTATGACGCCATCATTTTAGCCGTCGCCGGACTGTCACGCCTGAATCTATCAGAACGCATTCGCACACCGCTCACCCCAGAAGAATCGCTTCCTGCCGTCGGCCAGGGAGCGATTGGTATCGAATGCCGGGAAAAAGACGCCCGCGTGCGCGAACTCCTGGCACCGCTTAACCATGAACAAACCGCCTGCCGCGTTCTAGCTGAACGCGCCATGAACCTTTATCTCGACGGTGGCTGCCAGGTTCCCATCGGCAGCTATGCTGAACTCAATGCGGGGCAGCTCTGGCTAAGAGCCTTGGTTGGCGCACCGGATGGCAGCAAGATGATTCGTGGCGAGCGCATCGGCCTCGCCAGCGATGCAGAACGCATGGGTATCGATCTGGCTGAAGAGCTGTTGGCCAACGGTGCACAGGCCATTTTGCACACAGTGTATCAGGATGCAGGCTCATCATGACCATTCTGGTAACCCGCCCGTCACCTGCGGGGGAGTCTTTGGTGGAGAGGCTGCGCAAGCTCGGCCACCCGGCCTTTCATAGCCCGCTGATCGATTTTTCTCCCGGAGGTGAATTGTCCTCACTGCCAGCGCGGCTGGCAGCACTGCGAGAGAGCGATATTCTTATCGCGCTGTCTCAACATGCCGTGCGCTATGCCGCCGCCGCACTCGCTCAAGCAGGGTTACCCTGGCCCTCCGCCCCGGTCTATTACGCCGTCGGACGTACCACCGCACTGGCGCTGCATCAGGCCACCTCACGCGCCATTGCCTTTCCTGCAGAGCAGGAAACCAGCGAAATGCTGCTACAACTACCCGAATTACAAAATATTATCAGCAAAAACGCGCTATTATTACGAGGGAATGGCGGAAGAGAAATACTGGCCACAACACTTGCAGAACGCGGTGCACAGGTCAGTTATTGTGAATGTTATCAGCGTAGTCCGGTCTATTATGATGGGCCGAAACAGAGTCGACATTGGCGGCAACTTGGTATCGATCATTTAGTGATAACCAGCGGCGATATGCTGCACCAGCTGTATACACTGGTGCCAAATTATTATCGCGAATCCTGGTTGCTCCACTGCCAGGTTATCGTTGTTAGCGAACGGTTGGCGCATGAGGCACGTCAGCTTGGCTGGCGTGACGTGCTTATCGCGGACAATGCCGATAATGACGCTCTTATGCGTTTGTTATCCTGACTGTACAGCCAACCGTATAACAAACCAGACCATGGGATGACCCATTATGACGAAATACCATACCCATCAACCCCATCTGAAACGGTGAAAGTGCGTCCTGACGCCACATTTTCACAATCCGACGTCACGTCACGAGATGTGGCGCGTCGGGACAATGCGGGAAATGGCCGCGTGCTGGGTGGACTTGCCATTGTTATCACATTGCTGCTGAGCGGAGGTTGTACTACCTCGGATAATAGCAGGAGAAGCAAAACGCCGCATCCGTGGCACAGTTGAAGGGTGAGTTGACGACGCTACAGCAGCAGTGCAGGAAAAAAAAGACGTGGCAGGACGCAAACTCTGGAGTGACAATAACGTACTCACCGCAGGCGCACTCCTGAAAAGCGTCGATGGCAATCTGGCTGATATGAACGACCTTAGCCTGCTTGAACTTCTCCATGCTATCGCTAATGATATCAGTGCTTTATCTTCAGTCTGTCAGGTGGACTTCGACGGTATCATCCTGCGCGTGAATCAGCTAACCGATCAAGTCGACAATCTACGGTTAGCTGATAACACCCAGAACAATAATGCACCTATGGCTGAAATCTATGGCAAGCTTTCAGCCACACTCAGTGAATGGCGACAGAACCTGAGTAAAAGCTGGCACAACTTTATGTCTAATTTTATTACCATTCTCCGTCGCGACAGCAATGAAGAGCCGCTGCTGGCGCCGAATCAGGATTTCTACCTGTGCGAAAACATTCGTGCACGCCTGCTGACCGTCGCGCAAGCCGTACCGAGTCATTAGAACGAGACATATAAAAAGTCATTAGAAGCGGCATCCACCTGGGTTCGTGCCTATTTTAATACCAGCGATCCAGGCACAAAAAGCCTTTTTAGAATAGTTTGATAGTTTAAGCCAGCAGCCCGTCTCTCTGGATGTTCCTACTACACTACAAAGCCAGCCGCTGCTGGCAAAATTAATGCAAACGCGAGTGCGTAATTTTCTGGCGCAATCGCCTGCGCAGCAACAGGAGGGCTGATCATGCTGAAAGTGCTGTTCTTGTTCCTGATCCTTATTGCTGGCGTGGTATTCGGTCCAATGCTCGCCGGGCGTCAAGGTTACGTGCTGGTGCAAACCGATACCTACAATATAGAAACCAGCGTTGCATGGCTTACGATCATTCAGTACTGTTACTAATCGTGCTGTTTTCGCTGGAGTGGCTGCTGCGCCGCGTATTTCATACCGGTGCGCGCACCGGTGGTTGGTTTCTGGGACACAAACGTACGCGCGCCAGAAAACAGACCAAAGCAGCCCTACTCAAACTGACTGAAGGCGATTATCTCCAGGTAGAAAAGCTGCTGACGCGTAACGCCAATCATGCCGAGCAACCAGTCGTGAATTATCTACTGGCTACCGAAGCTGCTCAGCAACGTGGCGACGAGTTCCGTACCCGGCAGTATCTGGAGCGAGCAGCTGAAATGGCTGATACCCGACCAATTGCCGGTAGACATCACTCGTGTGCGTATCCAACAGGCCCGTAACGGGGACTACGCCGCACCACGCCATGGCTCTCCCCCTCTGGAATACGCACCACGGCCACCCTGAAGTGTGCGGTTGGCTGAACTGGCGTTTCAATGTACTCACGCCTACGGTGCACTGTTGGATATTCTGCCAGTCATGCGAAAAACCAAGATCCGAACCGAGGAGGAGTTAGAAGCGTTGTGCCAATCCGCCCTACTTAGCCTGATGGAACAAGCTATGGCGGAAGGCGGCAGCGAGGGCCTGAAACAGTGGTGGAAGGAGAAAAGCCGTAAAGTGCGGCAAGACTTGCCGTTACATGTGGCCATGGCGGAGCACCTAATCACTTATGACGATCACTAAACCGCTCAGCAAACCGTCATTGACAGATGAAACACCACTACGATGAGCGGCTGGTGCTAATGATGCTGCGCTTAGACGCAGGCGAGCTAGCCCCTTTGGAAAAGATATTGCGCCAGTTGCTTAAACAACATGGTGAAAGCGCATTACTGGACAGTACACTGGGGCAGCTAATGCTGAAGCAAGGGTAATGGCAGCAGGCAAGCCGATGCGTTTGTCTGCTGCGTTGGCTCTGCGCCAGGATTCCTTTGATTACGCTTGGCGTGGCGATACCTTTGATCACGGCGATTGCCGGAACAAGCTGCTTAGATGCTTCGTGAAGGGTTTTTACTCACATTACAAGCACCGTCTTAGTGTCTCGCGCTGCTCCACACTCTAGGGCAGTATTATCCAAGAAAATAAAATTAGCGAAAAAGACATGCTTTTATGACGTTACACAGTACAATGAAACAAGTTTCATTTTGTATAATTAAAGAAGAACCCCATAAGCACACGATTCCCCTTCAAATTTCTTATGGGGCGGTGTCACTGCCGCAAATCAGGTTGAAGGAGTATACGATCAAGAGGGTAAAAGGTTGTCGATTATAAATGCTATTCCCGGCGAGAAAGATCGCTTAACTATCGTGGCGTCTGAATCCTTTTATTTTACCCTGGATAACGATTGCTATACTTACCCTAACCACAAGGGTATCGATCATTACCATCGTTTCAAAGGAAAATATTGCGCTGTTCGCTGAAATGGGCTTAAAATGTTACGTTTTTTCACTTGCATGGACTCGCATCTACCCTAACGGCGTGGAAGAAACGCCAAACGAAGCTGGCTTGGCGTATTATGATGCAGTCATTAATATCTGGGGCTCGCTCACGGTATCGAACCGGTAATCACAATCTCTCACTATGAGCTGCCGCTGCATTTGGCGACCCTCTATGGCGGATGAAAAAACCGAGCGCTGGTTGATTTCTTCGAACGTTTTACCCCGCACTGTGCTTAAGCGTTTTGGTCATAAGGTTAAATACTAGATGACCTTCAATGAAATCAACAGCGCAGCATATTTCCTAATCATGAGCCAAGGACTTACTGCCAAAACAGGAGTGCGGGACGGGACGCACAGGCAAAATTTCAGGCGTGGCACCACCAGTTTATCGTCAGCAGTCTGGCGACTAAAATTGCCCACGACGTTAACCCGCAGATCCTGATAGGTTGCATGATTATTTACGTCACCACTTATGCTTACGACTGCAACCCGGTGCATCAATTGGCCACCATACAACGGAATCAGGCATTTAACTTCTACTGTGCCGATGTGCAAGTGAACAGCAAATATCCCTAATATACAAAGGCTATAGGATTCACTGGAGGCCATATTGGCGATAACGTCCGGCGATCTTGATCTTGCTGGTAAACCATACCGTTGATTACATCGGCTTTAGTTACTACATGTCGACCACAGTGAATGAAACCCACGCAAATGGCTACAATACCGAAGGTAATTTGCTCGGAGGGAAACGTAACCCGTTCCTTGATGCCAGCGAATGGGGCTGGGAAATTGATCCCACTGGCCTGCGTATCGCGCTAAACCAGCTTTACGATCGCTGTGGTAAACCCTTGTTCACCGTCAAAAATGGCTTAGGTATATAGCGCACTCGACAGCAATCTCTACGTTGAGGACACGATTACCGCATCAATTACCTGCGCCAACACATTGATGTGATGGCGGAGCCATTGCTGATGGCATAACACTGATAGGCTATATACACCCTGGAGCTGTATCGATATGGTCAGCATGTCTACTGGCGAAATGTCTAAGCGCTACGGGTTTATTTATGTCGATCTGGATGACACCTTCTCCAGCAGCGGAGACCGCTACAAGAAAAATCCTTCTCATGGTATCAAAAGGTCATTGCTACCAACGACGAGGATGTCACCATCTGAAAATGGTGTAAAAAAACGCTTGTCAATAAACGGCAAGCGTTGAATAAGATCAGTTTATAAAAAGACTGTAGTGGTGTGCCTCACTCAACGTTGTATCCGAAATATCTGATGGGTCTTGTGAAATGCAGTAAAACTGCCAACCACAACGTCATCTAGAGGTGGACGATAGGCACCCATAAATGGCTCTGCATCATTCCCAGACTTATGAAGCCGCAGCAAACATAGAAGATGGAATCAGCATCTACATCGCTATAGAGCATAAAACGTGCCAACATATTTTCACGCTGAGATAGAAGGGTAGCGAATGAGTCAATAAATTAAAAAATATGAATTTTAAGGTTTTTATTTTCACATGGTAACATTTGAGCACCGCAGCTCAACGCTATGTGCTCTCCATCATACTTTCTTCATATAGCAAAAAAACTTTGAGATTTAATATTTAGTCATTATTTTCATAATACTATATGTCTCCTAATGGAGACATATAAACATGGGATCTGTCGCTTTTTTCCGACAATCTGTTGAATTATCGCGCAATGAACGCGCTAAGATCCTGATGTAGCCGTTAAGGGATTTTTCATCAAAATACGGTAAATGCCCCGATTCATATCTGAGGAATTGCAAATTAGCGCGGAGCTTTGCGGGCAAAGAAAGATGATTGAGGTGATATTATGCGACAAAGTAAGATGTCGCCAGATCGTAAATACCTCCGAGCACCATGACTTTCATGCGCGGATTCATCTTCATGGTCTGAGACAACTGAGACAACAGATTGAAAGAACAGTTTTTTTTGATGCCATATCCCGATGAGAAATCGCATTCGAGTCAGAAATATAGTCTTGTACCGTCTTCACGTTCAATACCTGTGCCAGATAGTCGCAGTATGCAGAAACAAACCCCGAACCGATTGTCATAACGGGATCGTATTCGCCCCAGGAAGCTGTTTTATGTAGCGATGCTCCCCGATAGCGACCGTTAAAACGGCTGATGGTTTCTCCCTGCTCTGTCAGCAGTTTTTTGACAATACCAGTCCTGAAAAGCATAAATCAGCATCAAGCCGCTCCTGCGCGGGTATCTCTGTATAGCTGTCAAGTTGCTCAGCCACCTTGCCTTTTTTCTTTTCTGGCAACAGCCCCGGCAAGCGCCTGAGCATCCCCATTAATACTGTAAGCTTTATTCGCCTTTTTGATACTTTTGCGACTGCCGATCCTGAGCATTAGCGGCATAGATAATAAACTGCCTAAATCCGGTACCGGGCGCATCGATAAACACCAGATCGCTGACATCAAGCAGAGAATAGGCATTATCGATAACAGCACAAGGCGGTAAAGCGTGCTTGTCCGGCGTGCTGGCGACTACCCGGGCCTAGCCCGCCCGTATGCACCTAAACAGAGGAGGAACTGAGATCACCATTATAGATAAAAGTGATCGGTCGATTGTCCTTCTTCTCTTTCTTATCCATCATCTTGAAGCAGGCAACATAGGACAATGTGGTGACAGGTTCGGCAGGATCGTCCCTATTCAACGCCAGATTGCCCGCTTCGGTATGATAGTCAAGATTGACCTGATTAATCCTCACTTCACCTTCGCTCAAGGCAACATCACTCTGCGCATGAGAATGCTCTAGCATAGATAGCGGAGAATTCATGGCAAAAGCGGGGCTTAAGCACAAAAAAACTATGTAGAAAAAGAAAACGTTGCAGGTTATTTATATTATTCCTTTTAAATATTATTTTCATATTAAAACCACTTCATCTCTGATGTCCACCCTCTCAATGTCATGCACTGATTGAAAAGACCCTGACGGCTATTTTTATTAACATCCATCACGTAGCTTTGTGTTTCCGGTCGTTGCCCAAAAATATATTTTTTCGTTTTTACAGTCGTCCCTCTTTCCACATGACAAATAGTAGGAGATGTACTGTGTTCTTTATACCACCTCATTTTTCACCGGATATTTTTCTTCAATCAGTGTTTCTCATGCACCTTTTGAGATCGTAAATTCCTCAGCATTCGCGCTATTTTTAACCCATCACATCGTGCAACCAGAGAGAATGAGAGTGGTAAATAACAATATAAATTTAATTTTTATTTCGATTCCTTTTAATACAGATTTTCTTTCCTTCTTCATATAATTGAATTATTGGTTCATTCCACAGACATAAATTGACATGATAAATATCAAATCGTTTAACTTGCGTTTAATATAGAAAAGAGAAATATCCATCAAGAAATAAAAAGTATTTAGCTATTTTTCTTAAATAAAAAGAGGGATACAGCCTAAGTTATTCGAGTTGCAAGAAAGTTGCAAATGAGCACAATCTATGCATCTGCAACGTGAGGTATACTGAGCATAAATGAATTCTCCGCGCTGTGAATACAGTACGGAGGAAACCATCAGCGAGAAGCCAGTTGTTCCAAGCTTTATTTCGCCAGTTGATGGAGGTAATGTGCGGTAGGGAACAAGGGCGCTGTCATCAACACAGAATTTAGGATAATATAATGCATAAGGCCCTCCTGAATACACCATCATAAACGTGCCCAGCAGTTTTTGCTGATAGAAGGCAAAATCACCCATTCAGGCTTATTGGCCACCGATGGCGGGCCCGCATGCCAGATAAACTCCTGCTCAGCGCCAAAAGTGCTGGGGCGATACACGCCACAATCTGGCGGAAGCGCTGTTCAATCAGATCACGCGCCGCCTGACTGAAAGTGCGCACTGCGCCTTCCTCGTAGACAGTATCTGGGATAACGTTCCAGGTGTTGCCTCTGTGTACCTGAATGATTGACACCACAGCGGTATCATCCGCAGGCACCGTACAGCTAATAATCGCCTACACAGACTGATCAACTGGCCCAGAATGATAATCGGATCGTTGCCTTCATGGGGTTTAGCTGCATGGCACCCTTTGGCTGCAATCTTGATTTCAAAACGGTCGACACCCGCCGCAACGACTGTCCTTGCCCTCACGACGCCAACAGGAGCGTGTGGGGTCGTTGTGGATACCAAAAATGGCCACGGCGTTATCCAGTGGCACCAGTCGCAATTACTTCTGGCGCGCCCAGCCCTGTTTCTTCTGCTGCCTGGAACAGAATGCGCACCGTCCCTTTTAACTCAGACTCGATACCTTTCAAAAAATGGAGACAACCACCGCGGTAGAGGAGTGAAAATCATGCTCACAAGCATGCATCACCCCCTGACGCTGAGAAGTGAACTCAACACCGGACTCTTCCTCTACCGGCAACACATCAATATCAGAGCGCACGATAATCAGCGGACCTTCCTACAATTCCCCGATTTCGGCGACCAGACCGGTTTTCAACGGAAGATCCAGAATACGGATACCTTCCTTCTTCAACGAGGCGCGAATCTTCTTGGTTGTTTCAAATGCGTGGTTTGATAATTCAGGGTTCTGGTGCAAATCATGCCGAAACGCCTGAATAAATTTCGCTAAATGCGCATGCTGAGGTGCTGTTTTCACGATGTATTTCTACCACAATTTCCGTGCTCAGCGCTGCAGGATGCGCATACAGCCATAGGGTGTTATTATTCTAAATAGCTTATTATACCCGTCATACTGCATGTTGCAGATGCGCAGGCGGCGCTCGTTTACCGCGTTACGAAACGCATAAATGAGCCTCGTCCTAAATGGCCAGCGCAAGCGCTGTTCAAACGTTAACGTTTTGTCCTGCAACGCGAATTATTCAGGGTATATCACCGCATCGTCAGATGTCGTATTCGGTATGTTACGGCATCTTGGTCATCTGACGCAGGAAGCGCTGCGTCTGTGGGTTATCGGAGAAACTGATCACCTGTTCCGCTGGACCCTGCTCGACGATATTGCCCGTCGGGCATGAAAATTACCCAGTCAGCAATCTCTTTAGCAAGCTGCATCTCATGGGTGACGATAACTATGGTCGTGCTGTTTTTTGCTAGATTCTGAATGATTTTCAGCACTTCATGCACGCGTTCAGAATCCAGTGCTGAGGTGGGTTCATCGAAAAGAATAGCTGTTGGGTCCACGGCCAGCGCTCGGGCAATGCCCACGCGCTGTTGCTGCCCTCCGGACAAGGTCACCGGATACTGATGGGCTTCCGGCAACAGACCGACCTGTTCGATCAGCTTGAGCCCAATCTCCTGCGCCTACTGCTTCGGCATTTTTTTTTCACCACGATCAACGCTTCAGTGATGTTTTCCAGCGCAGTTTTGTTTTTGAATAGATTGTAGTTCTGGAATAGCTTCGCTGTCTGCTGACGCAGAGCGTAGGCATCCTTGATGCTGTAACAGCTCGTATCCAGTACGCTAGCCAATTTCAATCGTGCCGGGCTCCGGTTTTTCCAACAGGTTGAGCAACGCAGCAAGGTGGATTTACCCGACCCAGAGGGGCCGATAATGGCCACCACTTCGCCCTGTTCGATATCCAGACTGATATTGTCCAGCACCACTTTTTCGCCAAAGCGTTTTGAGAGATTTTTTACACTGATCATGATGGCGTCTCCTTAGCGCTGTAATGAGTGGTTCAGTGTCTTTTCCAGCCAGTTTTGCAGTCTGGAATAAACGATGATGACCAGCCAATAAATCAGCCCTACCACTAGGTAGGTTTCGAAGAAACGCAGCGATTCCGCGGCGATCACCTTGCCTTCAGCAAACAGTTTGGATGCGCCAAGCGCAAAGGCCACCGAGGTGTCTTTGATCAGGGAAATAAAGATATTCCCTGTTGCTGGAAACGCATTGAGCATCGCCTGAGGCAGCACGATGCGGCTATAAATCTTCGAACGGTTCATACCAATTGACAGCCCGGCTTCCGTTTGCTCCCCAATCGACAGATGCCAAGCTCAGCGCGGAAAATTTCCGCCATGTACGCCGAGGTTTTCAGAATAAAACCGATAATCGCTGCCGACATCGCGCTCAGGTTGCTCAGCGTCGGGAAAAGCTGTGGCAAAGAAGTAGATGATAAACAACTGAACCAGTAACGAAATGCGGCGAAAAAGCGAAATATAAAACTCAACCACCTTCACAAATACCGTGATCTTGCTTTCCCGCAACAGTGCTAGCACTAAACCCAGTATCATGGCGAAAATCATGGATACCATGACTAACAGCAGCGTGGTCGGTAAATAGAGCAAAACCTGAGGAAATACCTTCAGCAGGTAAGCAAAATCGATATTCATAAGCAATACCATTAATACTTCCACCGGTGCTTGCGCCGGTGGAAGAGAGATGACAAAAAGTGCGTCTGTTAGTGTGCGTGTGGCGCGGTCGTGATGTCCTCACCTAAATATTTCACGGAGAGATCTTTAAGGCAGCCATCAGTGCGCATTTTCGCCAGCTCAGCATTGAACTGCTCACGCAGTTTGTCGCCTTTTTCATCTTTGTGAAACGGGAGGCTGACTTCCTTGATCACCAGCGGGATCACCAACCAGTTTGAACGGCAGGTTACGCTTGTTGATCTCAGCCAGCAGGATCAGATAGGAGTTCACATAACCTTCCACGCGCTTGGACAAAGCATCGTTCATTGCACCGTCGCGGGTTTCATAGGTACGGATAGTCATACTGCTGTCATAAAAATATTTATTCTTTTTATTCAAATGGTTATAGCATAATATGCCCGCCACAGTTTTGCCTTTCAGGTCATCCAATGTATTGATATCGGTATTATCCTTTTGCGTGACAATCTGGCTACCGTAGTAGCTATAGACATCGGCAAAGTTATACTTTTCTTTGCGCGCCGGCGTAATCGCCACGACGTTGGCAACGGTATCGAGTTTGTTCGCTTTGCCCCATTAACCCGCTAAAGTCGGCGGTAACCAAATCGATTTTGTAATTCAGATCTTTCGCGGTGATTTCCGTCACTTTAACGTCAAAACCCACCAGCTTATTATCTTGTTTAAAACCGCTCGGGTAGCTTTGTCCAGCAGAACCTACGGGCAGCACCTTACTTGCTGCTCCGCCCGCCTCCGCTTGTTTGTCTTGAGAATCACAGCCAGCCATCAGAAAGGTAGTGGTAAGCGCTAACGCAGACAAAGTCAGTTTTTTCATTATCATGTCCATGCCTCTCATTGGGAATTTTTCTTCTTACACTAGTGATAACTATCCTGGTCCAACACTTTTTCCATATACATCGTCAGGTAGCCTTTACCCAGATTCGCCTGCCCAACTTCGTTAAAACCGTAATGCTTATACATATTGATTAGCCAGGGGTGGCTTTGCGCCGTGCCGAGAGAAACCGCAGGCGCTTTGATTTGCCGGATGATCAGCACCGTTTCCTCAAGCCACTATACATCATCTGTTGGTCAAATCCCTGCCCTTTGTAGTCTGGGTGAATGTGGCAAACCACCCTAAATGCGGTAAACCATATAGGCCACCAGGCTCCGGTCACCAGGGGTAACGGATACTAAAATAAGATACAATAAATCTATATTTTTCAATAATATTGACATAGCGACGCGTAATATAGCGGCGCACTATGTCAATATCCGTATGGGCAGCAGCAAAGTGGATGCCCAGTTGACGAATCCACTCGAAAGCCACCAGTGCCAAGGTCAGAAACGCTTCGTCATCTTCCAGCGTGAGCTGGCGAAAAACTGTGCTCATGCTTGATGCTCACTTACGCTGGCAGCAGGCCAGAATTGTCTGCATAACGAATAACTTCATCCACTTTCTACGGGCGCAGCCCAAATAGTTGACAGGGTTCAGCCATACGTCAAGTTCCTATGAAGTAACCTGCACCGACAACACCGGATCTTCCAGCAACACATCTTTAAAGTGACGATTCTGTTCAAACGCCTTCATGAAACACTCATACACCAGGCGGTGTAAGGTTTGTGTACCCATACGTTTGCCAATTTTAAACATCACTTTCTCAGACAATAGCGGGCTATTCTGCAGTTCTAGATTCGCAAGCATCTGCTTTTTATTCAATGATATACTGCGCTGGATACTCAGCGCATTCTGCAATCATACAGAGAGATAAATGTTCACTTCCAGCAATGCGATCCACTCTGCACGCAAGCTCATGGCGTCACGTTCATGTTCTACTTTCATAGATTTATGAATCAGCGATGCGCTTTTAAAAATGGGTGCAGTCAGACTGGCAAGCTCTTCCAATACCGCCAGGTTACGCTTGTGCAGCATGGTGGTGGAGCCTCTTTTTCCCGCCGAGAACGGCTCTTCAACCTTGTTGATTTCCGTACGCATCAGGTTATAGAGCTCATTACCGATCTTGCCCAGAGTATCGCTGATCACCACTACTACGGAGGCATATTCGGAGAAGCGATCGCGCGCAGACTGCCAGCCGATGTTCGGTGTGCCCAGTCCTAACTTGTCGAGCGTCAGGCGCTCAATTGCGGCCCCAGCTCCCCAAGCGATGCATAGGTAACAATCACCTCGTTTACGTTACACGCTAATACGCGGGCTTTAATCTCTTTCAGTCGTTCAAGATAGCGAATAAACTCATCCAACCATAATGCCAATTTAAAACTAAACGTGGTTGGCAACGCCTGCATACCGTGAGTACGCCGAGTCATCGGCGTATATTGATACTGTGTTTCGCCAGTCTCTTCAACTCTACGGCCAATAACTGCGTGTCACATTCCACAATGCCAAAAGCTTGATGTAATTGCAGCAACTAGCGGTATCTACGATCTCTTCCACGTTCAGTGCGCTCGCATTCGCTTTCACGGCAATAGTTTGTGCGGCATCGCGGGCGGGGAATCACGCCATCTTGCCTTTAGCTAGTGCCAGCGCGATTTCAACGTCAACTTGTTTTGTCAGGCGGTTATGTTCTGACCAGGCAGCGTGCATTTCGGGCGTGCTAAAGTTATTCTCTATTAGGAGAAAATCAATGAGATGTGATGCCATAGCTTACTCGTTCCTTGGATGTATCAGGCGGGATTTTTGTCGTCATTATAACCTTGGGAATATAGCATACGACAAATTTTCCCCCTATATATCTTCTGGATCTATATTATATTCAGAAGATAGATCGTGTACTACACATCATGACGTAACGCTATATTGATGTACACCACACTCCATAAAAACGCATCACTTGCTGTACTGCGTTGTCAACACCGCATCGCGAATCGCCTCTGGCGTTAGCGAAAACGGCAGAAGCGCGGTGCTGGTAGTGGGGAATTTAAAGCTTAAAGACAGTGTATTGGCCAGTTCAGCCCTAGCGCCGCGCCCTCCACCAGCAAGCGCGCTAGGGCATCATAGCGCTGCAAGTGCGCCAGTAAATCGGGATCAATAGAGCGATCACTGCGTGCCAGTAACGACTAAACCCGCACAATCCGTAACCCACTTTCCACCGTAACACCAGGTGTGCAGCTCAGGAACATGCGTCATCCGGTTACGAATCGCATAGGCCACGCCTTGGGAAGGCGAATCATCACTAATGCTGTTTGCCAACTTAGCCAGTGCAACATTGGCATCAATCACTTTTTGTAGTGCCCGAGTAACGCTTTGTGCTGCGTTATCACTCAGCGCCAGGTTGTCCCCGTTTTTCGTCAGGTAAAGCTAAAAATTCATATGATTTAGCAAGTGCGTCGACAATGCCTGCTTTTAGATAGTGCACATCGCTAAGCGCAATCACTTCACTGTCTACCAATACCATCACCGGCATATGTTGCAACGGCAGCGCGTCCCTTGATACTTTCCCTGCTCATCATACAGAATGCTGATCGTGGACCACAGGCCGCACAGGTGACGGCAATCGTCGTCAACGTGGTTACCTGGCCACATTATCCAGCCCATCAGCAACCGCTTGGCACAATCTATCACGCGCCCGCCGCCAACACCGAGAATAAAATATACGCCGCGTTGAGCAATTTCCTGATAGATGTGCAATTGCCTCGCGCGTGTATTCCCCTTCCAGCAGGTGCACCTCAAACTTCACCTCAAACTGCACGTCAGATGGTGGAAAGCACACATTCAATGGCTGCCCAGGCGGGACTAGTCAACACGGCGATATGGCGTGAAAGAAAATGGTACAATTAGCTCACCCTCACCCACACGTGAAAGCAGGCTAGACTGATTGATACACACCGGGCGATTTTATGGAAAACACGGAAATACCTTGATTTCTCTATGCTTTGCTAACTCACAGACACAAGCACCAAGGAGCAATAGTAAAATCTGGTCGACGCATTGTAACCGATTAAATTGTGATAATATATAACGTGATGATAGAAATTCTCTTTAATTTTTAATTATATAGCCAACCAAACAAACAACGCTCTTTCACTCTCCTTCAATGTGCATCCCACTGTCGTTTACCTGCCATTGCCCCCAAGGGGGCTGATGAGTGTGTTACCCTATCTTTTAACTCGATTTCGTTTTAAACCAGGAATATTCAGACAGGAGTCCTACGATGACAACCTGATTGCCTCACCACCTGAGCGCTGCGCTACTGACGCCGTTCACCACAATAACGCTGGCCGGCTGTGATAATAGTAAAAGTGCGGAAACGTAAAGTAAAGTGCTACGTGTCGGTACCACGGGTCAAAGCTTTCCAGGTTCTTATAAAGAGAACGCTACGCTGGTGGGCTATGACGTGGAAGTTGCAGAAACATCGCCCGCGAACTGGGTTACCAGACTACCTGGATTACCGCTAATTTCAGCGGCTTGATGGGTCAGTCAGAAGCAGGGAAACTGGATACCGTGTCTAATAATTTCTTGAAAACCACCGAGTGCCAGAAAAAAAATACAATTTCACCAATGCTTATCTCACCTATACATCTCAAGTCGTCACTAGCATTGAAAAAAAAGATCTTCAATCATTGGACGATCTCAAGGGCAAAACCGTATCCGGCGTTTTAGACTCGACCCAAGTAACCAACCTGCATAACGCCTTTCCCAACAATGACGTCACCATCCGCACCTATGAAACCCGCAACGGGGCGATGAATTATGTGATCAGCAACCACGTTCAAGGCTATGTTAATTTTCTCCCCATTCTGTTGGCAGAGATTAATAAACTTCACCTGCCGCTGAAACTGGTGGGTGAACTCATCTCTAATGAGCAAGTCACGTCCCCGTTTACCAAAACTCTGGAAGGCGGTATAAAGCGGAATAAGCGATTTTCGCCTTCGCACAACGGGGGCTTTTTTCTACAAAATAATTTACATAGATACTAGAAAGCAAAAAGCGGGTGTTCCTAAGGAACAACTACTTTTCACAGAAAGTGGTCGGCGAGAGAGGATTCGAACCTCCGACTTACTGGTCCCAAACCAGTTGCGCTACCAAGCTGCGCTACTCGCCGAAATACTTTTTTCAACATTATCAGTGTCTGCACACTGATAATGTTGATGACGTTTGTTGGTGCGAAGAGAGGGACTTGAACCCTCACGTCTGAAGGACACTAACACCTGAAGCTAGCGCGTCTACCAATTCCGCCACCTTCGCATACATTTACGAACATCTGAATTTGGGGTGGCTAATGGGACTCGAACCCACGACAACTGGAATCACAATCCAGAGCTCTACCAACTGAGCTATAGCCACCAATGCCTAACTTGATGATGTATCACTGTATATTTACAACTAACGATAAGACTGGTACTTCCCTTACGGTGAATTCTACTACTGCAGCTCTTGCATACAATAAATGGTGCGCCCGACAGGATTTGAACCTGAGACCTTTGCCTCCGGAGGGCAGCGCTCTATCCAGCTGAGCTACGGGCGCATATCGCCGTTGCGGGTGGCGATAGTACGGATTTAATCTTTGCCTGTCTAGTGCTTTTTTTATCGAAATGATACGTTTGTGCTTATACTCTGCGCATTTCGAGCCGAAAATACACAGTCAGCAACTTTCTCCACCCATTAATCAGTCTTCTGGTGTGCAGTTAACGCCTACTTTTATGCCATTCCAACACTGCATAAATCACGCTAACGGCGGCAAGAAACGCAACCCCGACCAACAACGACATCCGCGTGTCTTCATTGATGTACATGCCCACCAACACACACAGCAGAAAGGCCATGGTCAGGTAGTTCACCCACGGAAACAGTACTGATTTGAACGGGTGCCCCGCCAACTGCGCTTGATGATGCTGACGAAAACGTATTTGGCTTATCAGCACCACAAACCACGGCACCATGCCGGGCAGCACGCTGACACTGTAGACATAGACAAACACTTTTTCCGGGTTAGGAATGATGTAGTTTAACGCCGATCCTAACAATAGACAAAAAATAGACACGGTCACCCCGGCAGCAGGGACGCCGCTGGCAGCGACTTTACCTATCCAGGCAGGTAACTGACGGTTGTTTGCCAGAGAGTAAAGCATACGGCCACAGCTATACATACCGCTGTTACACCCAGAGAGCGCAGCAGTCAGTACCACAAAGTTGATGATGCCGGCCGCGGCTGTAATCCCGATTTTGGCAAAGGTCAGTACAAACGGGCTACCCGAGGTGCCAATTTCATTCCACGGGAAAATGGTGACGATAATAAAAATAGCACCGACGTAGAAAATTAGGATACGCCACAAGATATTATTAATCGCACGCTTGAGGGTAATCTTTGGATTTTTGGCTTCACCCGCAGTGATCCCGACCAACTCGAAACCCTGATAAGAGGCCATCACCAGGCACAGCGCAAATAGCAATCCTTTCCAGCCGCCCGCAAGAAAGCCGCCATGCGCTGTCAGGTTAGCAAAGCCGGTAGACTGCCCGTCATTGCCAATACCAAAAAAGATAATACCTACGCCCACAACGATCATCACAATAATGGTGGTGATCTTGATCATCGCAAACCAGAATTCAATTTCGCCGTAGAGACGTACAGCGGCCAGGTTGGTCAATGCCACCAGTGCTACGCACACGATAGCGGGAATCCACTGTGGTAATTCTGGGAACCAGTACTGAACATAAATGCCGATAGCGGTAATTTCGGAAATCCCTACCGCCATCCACATAAACCAGTAACCCCAAGCAGTAAGATAGCCAAAAAACGGGCTCATGTATTTATGCGCATACACGGCAAAGGAGCCGATGACAGGTTCTACATAGAGCATTTCGCCCATTGAGCGCATGATAAAGAAAACAAATATACCTGCGACAATATAAGTCAGCAGCACAGACGGCCCAGCCCACTTCAATGCGCTCGCAGCACCCATAAACAACCCGACGCCAATCGTTCCACCGAGCGCCATCAGCTCAATATGTCGAGCTTCAAGCCCACGGTGAAGCTTGCCTTGCGTTTTTTTGTTAGCCATAGATCCTTAATCTTAAAATGTTGTGTTTTCCTCCCGGTTTTATACCGGGTTTTATTGTGCTTATCCTGTTTTCGAGCGGGTTAGTGCATTTTAGGCAGCATATCCTTCTACATTTTTTCCTGATTAGCAAATAGTCATTTAAAATCAAATGAGAATAACAGTCTTATTTTAAGATCCAAAAGTCATAATAAATACCGATGACTGAGGGAAGGGTCAACGCCGCTACAAGCGGCCATTGAAGTAATAGGCAAGTAATTTTAATAGCTTAATTTGACGAGTAATGTGGCTTGACTGGCTCAACAGCCGATAGAGCCATCCAACCCTAGATGTTGCCAAGGCCAGAGGTGCACGTTTTACATGTCCGATGAAGACGTCATAGGTGCCTCCCACCCCATATATAGCGCTTGTGGATGTAGCCGACGGCAGTCACGCATCAAGATCTCTTGGCGGGGAGAGACCCCTATGGCAACGGTAATAATACGCGCCCCGCTGGCACGCACCCGCTCAAATACCGCATCGCGCTGCTCCAACGGGGAAATAGCCATTCTGACTGCCAAAATATTGAACTGCCACTGCGCGCACAATTTTTCTTCTGTCTGGCGCAATATCGCCGGTTTTCCGCCAAATAAAAACACAGGAGTACCTTTAGCACCGGCTTTTTGCATCAACCCCTCCCACAGGACAGCGCCTGCGACACGTGCTACCACCGCCTGCGGATACTTACGTTTGATGACGAGCACAATGCTAATACCGTCGGCATATTTGTACTCATCCTCGGCAATCAAATCCCACAGCGGTTTATCCTGCTCAGCAGTTAATATTTTTTCGGCATTAATCGCGACTAACATACCAGTTTTTACCTCTCCTTCGGCAAAAAGATACGCTAGACAAGCTGCTTGATCCGCAAACTCGTGCAACGGAATATTGCGAATACGATAGAGAGGGACAGAGGTGGGATTTTTCATGATAGCTCCTTACGACATATCCTAGGTTTGCGGCGTCAAGATGGCAGGTTCGGCAGGCGAATGTGCCCAGCGCTGGCGAATTAATCCTGCGCTTTCAAACAGCCAGTAAAGCAGTTTCGCCACCAACAAAAATAGCCCAAACATCAAGGCAAAGAACACTACATGCGACACAAAAGCAGCACCGCCACGCTGTAGCGATTCTGGCTGCGGCGGCCATTCATACAGAATGCTGATCGTGGACCACAGGCCGCACAGGTGACGGCAATCGTCGTCAACGTGGTTACCTGGCCACATTATCCAGCCCATCAGCAACCGCTCATACAGGGCATCAAACCACTTGACGATAAGGCCCACTACTATTGCACCTATGGGATAAACAACACGCAGCCCATCACCACCATCGATCCCAGCAGCGTAGGCGAAATAAAACAACCCAGAGTGGTTATTGAGAACTTCCCAGGTGAAGTGGTTGGCGCTCTGTTGAGCACCATATTCAGGCGTGCTGGCCACAGCTAGAAAGGGATAAAGACGTAAAAATCACGCACGATCGGAGCTAAGCCCTGAAATTCAATTGCATAGTAGTATTGCCACAACAGCGCCAGGTTTTTCCATGGAGAGAAGGCATCCCGAGTCAGATAAAGGAAGGTGTAAAACGCCTCCGCACCGCTCACGTCTAGGCTATAGTGTTTTAGTACTAGCCAGAACATACCCGTGATACCAACCATCCCGGCCGCAACCAGCATCCATAGGGTGATCCAACTGCGTTGGATACCAATAAACAAAAAACAGGGCGAAAGCGATAATGATATTCGCTCGTGTGCCGCCAACAATCAGATAGGTCAATATCCCGAACCCGACGGGTCCCCATCAGAAACAACAACCAGGCTCGACGCGTCTGGTGCAGCAAAATAGACCACCAACATCACGGAGATAAAGAAATAGAAGAAACGCTTTAAGGCCACGACCGAGACATCGCTGGAAAAAATCTGGCTGTAAGAGCGCAGCTTAAACAATAAAAAACCATTATTAATAAAGAAGATAGCAACTTTGACCCCGACTACTAATGCCAGTAAAAACCATGTCAGGTGAGTTTCAATGCGATTCATCACAAGCCATAGCTCCTCTATCGGGCCGCGCCGCGCCCTTAATCGAGTTTTATAGGTGACGTATATAGATCGCGTAAAACGCTGTCGCCGACAGCAACGCCTGAAACAAATAGATTGCAGGCACCACCATAACGTTAAAGCGGAATGCCAACAGGCAGGTAAAGGGAAAGCCGAAATAAAACGTCAACAAAAAAAAGCAGAGAGAATATCACATTAAAGTTGAAGCGTACGCGACGAAACTCCTGCCAGGTCAGAATAAGGATAAAACTGACCATAAAAACGTATACCGCAATCAGACCGCTAAATTCACCCTGTATCATTGCTTCATCTCCGCAGCCAACGTCAAGGCATCTAGCCATCCTCACTGGTAGTTTGGCTGAAAGAAAGCGATACGGTGTTGATCCACACTTGCGAGCTGGCGTTGGGCTTCACGCACGACAGCTTCCACCAACGTATCACCATAAAACAGTACCGGAAGGTCCTGTTCTGCCAGATCCTGCCAGGATGGATTATGCCGACTAATAACAAAGGGCATCCCACAATGAATTAGCAGGCAAAGCGTACCAATGCCTTGCTGACGCGGGAAAATAAACACACCGAGATCGCAACCGCGCAAAATGTTCAGATAATCGTAAAATGCCAAATGTTCACGCAGTAACTGGAACTATTTCACGCCAAACAACGCTTCCCCTTTACGCGCCACCTGTTCAATATAGGCCTCGTTATTCACGGGATATCTCATAGGGACAATGACCCGCACTTGTCGTCCCAATTGCTGATGGATAGCACGCAGCGCTTCGATATGTCGATTGGTCTTATCGCCGGAATTACCTACCAGCACTGTCATCGGCCCAGCCAACGTTTGATGACCGTTTCTTCCGTCAGCGCCGGGTTCATTTTCGTTGGGAAGTAAAGCAACGAGGAAGGCATGCCAGCATGCCGCTACCGATAAAATCCAGATCGCCACACGTGGCAAATACATGGCCTACACGTCCTTGAGCCATGTGACTTAGCATATAAAATAGACGATGCTTCCAACTATGTGGCCTCTTCATACAGAAGCTCCCCACACATGCAATACGCCTGGATAGGTTTAATCCGCCAGCATAACAGCGCCAGTTAAATCCACGGGTTGAACTGCCAGTGGAAAAAGAACTGCGTCTGACGATCGGCTTGTGCCAGCGTTACCCACGCTCGCGATAACGCACGTTTATTGTCATAGCACGTTAACGTCAGCTCTGGAAACGCTTTCTGCAATGAATTATCACGAGAGGCTACCATAAAGTGTGTAACTACAGACGCCGGCAATTGGGTTGCCAACACATCGTGGAAGAAGCGCAGCAGAGTCTGATTATGATGTAGGATATCAGATCCAAGCACGTGAATCAGTGTCGTCATAGCCGCCTACGGTAAATAAGAAAAATACAGCAGAAGAAATTGGCTCAGTTCTGTCAGCAGATAAAAGCGTAGCGCCGCTTTGGCAATTACCAGATAACTAAAGACATAGGCACCCACCTTCATTAAGTCGCCCACCAGTTGCCAGGCAAAGAGATCGTGCATGGGCACAAACTGTTGGGAAAACAAACATCAACGCGCAGTCTATCTCTTGTGCTATCGCCTATTTTTCCTGCAATCGTGGTGGCCTCGGCAACAAATAAAAAGAAAACGCGGTCGTGATAAATTACAGGTAGGTATCGGATATTGTGCTAACACCCTGCCACAAACCGACAGCTTCCCACCCTTCATGCACAGCGAGTAAATTACGCATCATGATATAAGCAACGGGCACCGTCACGGCTGTTATTACCGCCATCAGGGTCAATTTCTCCAACTGCGAGGCAAACGCGCGATCACCATACCGGATGTAGGTGATGCCAACGTATGTGGGTGCGCCGCCACAGCAACACGCCCGTGAGCAACGCAATCAATGCAGGCACTATTGCCAGACCCACCAGCGCATTGCCTTGTGCATCTTGATACCCTTTCAGGATCGCCAAAAAGAAGTTGGCGCAGGCCATCCCCATTTGCAGAAACGCCAGCAGGCGGATAACGTCACGATAACGATCGTCGCCAAACAGCGCAGTGGCAATCGTCCCGGCAGCCAGCACAAAGACGGCTGCTAACACTGATTAAAAGAACGCAATCAACGTCGCAGAGGTGCCTAACACCCGCTATAACTGCTCAGGTTGCTGCTGATGACACACCACGAGCATGATCACGACATTAAATATTCCGGCACCTGACAGCACGCCCAACACAGTGATCAGTTGACAGTAATTTCCCGCCAGCCCCACGCCACCAGGACCGAAGGCCACCGCCAGCAATTTGCTAACGACAAGGCCAATCACGATTTTGACCAGCGTCTAACCTGCCGTCCATAAGGACCTCTTGCCAACGACATATCAGGAAAAGAAACTCAGGATGGAATTGATCATCGTACGGTGATTCACATCGGACAGATTATAAAACAGAAGCAAACGGACCAGCCGTTCGCTTTCACGCGTAGCATAACGGTTTTCCCCGGAAAAACGTCCAAAACGCAGCCTTGTGGGTGAAGTATGCAGCGGAATATAGTGAAACACCGTCAGGATTTCCGCATCCTTCATGTCGCGAATAAACGTAGCCCGATTTTCAATATCACGCAACTTAAGGTAAAATAGATGCGTATTGTGCTGACAGTGTGCCGGTATGATCGGCAATGATACGCGCTCAGCCTTCCGCCAGCGAGAACAGAAGACATCATAATAGTTGTGCCACAGACGTAAACGTCGCTCGTTGATGCGCCCGGCCGCTTCCAGTTGTCCCCATAGATAGGCAGCTTGAATATCCGCCATCAGGCAGCTAGAGCTAATATCGCGCTAAGTATATTTATCTGCCTGCCCGCGAAAGAACTGGCTACGGTTGGTGCCTTTTTCTCGAATGATTTCAGCCTTATCGACCAACGCCGGATCGTTAATCAGCATGGCACCACCCTCATCGCCAGAGGTATATTTTTTGGTTTCATGAAAGCTAAAGCAGCCTATGGTGACCGATAACACCTAAAGGTCGCCCGTTTAGCGCGGCATTTTCACTACCCACAAGTCATGCTTTTCCGCTAACGCCATAATGACGTCTATCTCGCAAGCCACACCGGCATAATGCGCGGGGACGATAGCGCGGCTTTTCTCGGTGATCACCGCTTCAATCTTACCTTCGTCTATGTTCAGCGTATCGGGGTTGTACATCGACATAAACGATAGTTGCTCCTTGCAGCACAAAAGCATTGGCCGTGGATACGAAGGTATAGCTGGGCATGATGACCTCATCCTCCGGCTGAATATTCAAAAGATAGCAGCCATTTCCAGCGATGCGATACATTAGGGGTTAACAGCACCTTTTTGCTGCCCGAGTAGTGTTCCAGCCACTGCTGGCAGCAGGTAAAACCGCCATCACCAAACAGCTTGCCGCTGCTCATGGCCGCCTGCATATAATCCAGTTCTGTATCCACAACGGGGGAACATTAAAGGGAATCATGCGGTCTCTTGTAAAACTAATGCCGTGCTATGAATCTGCGCGCTGCAGCGCCGCAGCGTTGATAGGGGTGCAGCGCACGCGTATTACCCAACTGCGTTGCCACCCACGAGTGTGCCACGTGCCGCTGTTAGCACCAGTTCTTGCCAGCGCCATTAACTACATGCCCACAAAACTCCTGGTGCCCGACGATACAACTAAAAGACCGATGAGAGCCTGAGCCGCCTGCGTCTGGCACAGTGTCACCCAACCGAGCAGCCCCTTGCACGTTAAGGGTAATTAGGCAAACATCGTCAAAGGTGCAGTGCACGGCGTTTTCTACCCATTCTGCATAAAAACGGCCGCTATCCGTGGTACGGTACCAAGATGCACGAAACCGACTTTGCAAAAAAAGGAGCGCGCAGCGGCGCAATATCCGCCGTATCAGCCTCGCACCAAGCCGGAAGCGCCACCTCGCCAGAGAGGATTGCCAGGCAAAATCCACTTCTCACTCTCAGCAAGTTGAAAACCTCTGGCTGAGAGCGCATCTATCTGCGGCATATCGCAAGCAGAGACCTTAGCCTGTACCACGGCATACGCCGTCAACGCCGCAGGTGTTAGACAGGTACATCATCACTGAACGACAAGCGCGCGCTTGGGAGGGCGAAAAACTCACTTTCCCGCGGAAACGGCATCGTATGAGCATAGATCGTGGATTTCATCGCTCCTCCTGTTGTTTCTGCAAGTATAGACGATACTGTAAACGTCGATGTTACTGACACGCTGAGATGGCTAACGCAATTATGCGTCCAATCTCAATAGCTCTCCGGTGTAAAATCCATCCTGCACGCTGCGCCACCAGGCTTCGTTGTTCAGATACCACAACCACAGCACCGTTTTACGCATACCGATTTAGAAGGTTTCCTACGGTTTCCAGCCTAACTCGCGCGCCATTTTACTGGCATCAATGGTATAGCGCATGTCATGGCCGGGTCGGTCCGATCACATAGGTAATAAGATCGCGGTAGTGGGCTACACCTGTCGGTTTTTGCAGGGCCAGTTCTTCCGGGAGATCGCACAAGGTATGCAACACGTCGAGATTTTTGCGTTCATTATAGCTGCCGATATTGTAGGTTTTCCCAACTTCACCCGCCGTCACCACACGGTAAAGCGCACGCGCATGATCCTCCACAAACAACCAGTCACGGATCTGCACTCCGTTGCCATACACTGGTAGTGGTTTGCCATATAACGCATTGAGGATCATCAGCGGAATCAATTTTTCCGGGAAATAGTATGAGTCGTAGTTATTAGAGCAATTGGTGATGATCGTCGGCAGCCCATAGGTACGCATTCAGGCGCATACCAGATGATCGCTGGAGGCTTTGGACGGGACAGGGACTGCTGGGCGCATAAGGCATGGTTTCGGTAAAGAGATCGTCCGTACCGTGTAATCGCCAAACACTTCATTAGTAGAGATATGGTGGAAACGGAAAGCCGCTTTTTTCTCATTATCTAGCGCGCTCCGCTTCAGTAGTGTCGCGCCGCTTCTAGCATCTGGTAAATACCACAACGATATTGGTTTCAATAAACGCCGCAGGACCATGAATAGAGCGGTCAACGTGACTTTCCGCCGCCAGATGCATCACTAAATCTGGCTGATAAGTGGCAAAAACCAGATCCAATGCCGGATGATCGCAGATATTAACCTGCTCAAATGAGAAGCGATCGCTACCCGCCACGGGTGCCATCGACGCTAGATTAACAGCATAAGTTAGCTTATCTACAACGACCACACTGTCTTGCGTTTTGGTTACTAAATAACGCACCAGTGCCGATCCAATAAATCCCGCTCCGCCTGCCACCAAAATACGTTTCAACACCATACTCCTTTCATGTCTACAATCCACTGTTGTTTAATGTTTTCAGGTTTTATCACGCGAAATACACGGTGGTCGACCAACATTACTACCACATCCGCCTCATGCAACGCCACAGACAGTTCCGTCAGCGTTACCAATCCTGTAAACACAGTGACAATGCGGCCACATTCGGCTCCACAGCAAGCGTCGTGCCGCTGTGCCACTGCGCAATTATCTCGGTAATCCCCACTGCAGGGCTTTCACGCAAATCGTTAATATCCGGCTTAAACGCCAGTCTAAAGCAGGCAATGGTCACCTCGCTGACTTGCTTGCCACTCTGCGCCAGACAATCCGCCACGGCCATTTTGACGCAGTCAGCCACCAGTGACTTACCGTCATTCAACAACCTTGTAGTGTAGTATCAACCGCGCCTGCTGTGGATTTTGCACCAGAATAAACCACGGATCTACCGCGATGTAATGACCGCCAACAACAGGGCCTGGCTGAAGAATATTTATGCGCGGATGGCGATTCGCCAGCCGAATCAACTCCCACACATTGATACCTTTTTCTGCACAAATCAGCGACAGCTCGTTGGCAAAGGTGGTATTCACATCGCGGAAACTGTTTTTCGTCAGTTTGCACATCTCAGCCGTGCGTGCATCCGTTTCCACGCACTCGCCTTCAAGAAAAATTTTTTACAACGCACTGGCGTGCGCAGCACATGCCGGCGTCATGCCATTAATCACCCGGTCATTTTTTACGAGTTCCACTACGACCTACCCGGGTAATATTCGCTCAGGACATTAAGCAATATGGATATCGACATCGTATCCCGCTTCCTGCGGGAACGTCAGGTCTGGTCAGGCTTCAGCCAACCATGCCGACATCTGCTCTTCGCACCAACGGGGCAGGTGGACTCGAGTACCACCAGTGCTTCGGGGGGGTGCAACACCGACGCAATCGAAACCGCCGCTGCCTGCACATAGCTCAAATCAGGTTCATGTCCCTATTTAAACGGCATTGGCGCTGTGATCAGAAAGGCATCAGCGGCCTCGGGTTTATGCGTTGTCATTAAATAGCCTTTTCCACATCTTGTTACCAAGGGGTTCTTCAGTGCAGCAATAATGCGCTGACATGCGGTGCCGTCACTAAACGGGTGATGCGCCTTGCCGATGGCTTGATAAGCGGTGTTGTCGGTCAGCAGTTGCGATACTACCTCAAGAATCGTTGTGACCTCTTTGCCAATCAACCGCATCGTACCCGCTTCCACAGCTTCTGGCTGCTCTGTCGTCTCGCTCATCACTCATACAGGCACAACCCAATGAGGGCACCTCTTCCTGAATGCTACCAGAATCGGTCAAAATCAGATACGACCGGTTCATCAGATAACCAAACGGCAAATACTCCTGCGGCGGAATCAGGATTACGTTATCAATGCCGCTCAGAATGGGATTTACCGGCTCACGCACATTCGGGTTTAAATGCATGGGATACAGGATTTTCGCCTCCGGGTGGCGACGGGCGATGCGCGCCAGCGCAGTACAAATACGCTCGAAGCCATCGCTAAAGTTTTCACGGCGATGTCCGGTGACCAAAATCAGTTTTTTACTCGCATCCAGAAAACCGTAGTGGGTATCCAGGGAATGACGCAATCGTTCATCACCAAGAATACAAGCGCGCACCCAGAACAAGGCATCGATGACCGTATTACCCGTCACCACGATCTGCCGATTGCCGAGATTTTCTCGCAGAAAATTATCGCTCGCTTCATTAGCGCAAAGTGGTATGTCGCCAAATGACCGGTCAGCTTGCGATTCGCCTCTTCAAGCCAAGGGGAATAGAGATTGCCAGTATGCAACCCTACCTCCACATGAGCGACGGGAATACGCTGATATAAAACACCAGCTGGCGGCCAGCTGGTGTTTTATATCGCCATGCACCAACACCGGTCGGGTTTGAGCGCCATTAGCACTGGTTGCAATCCCTCAAGAATACGGCAGGTTACCTCACTCAGCTCTTGACCCAGCTGCATAATGTTCAAATCATAATCCGGCGTAATAGCAAATAAACGCAGCACCTGATCCAGCATCTCCCGATGCTGGGCTGTTACGCATATTTTCAATTCAAAGGCTTCATCTTGAGCCAGGGCATAAACCAGAGGGGCCATTTTGATGGCTTCTGGACGGGTGCCGAAAATAGTCAATACTTTCATAATGAATCTCTTTCATCAGGTTAGAGGAAGCCCTTTCGAACTTGTGCGTACAGTTAGCCTATACCCGTCATTTACGGCGGGCCAATACAATGCCCGCTCCGGTTAATGTACAGATGACGCCCCACATCACCATCAAGAACAGACGGCGTGGGCTGGCTCGCTTCACCGGCTCCTCCGGTGTACGCAGATAACAGTATGTTTGAAATGCAGCGTCGAGCGTTGGCTCAACGTTTAATGTCGCCAATATCGCGCGGTTTTATCATGATCGATGTCGTAGCGGAGGCCACTGGCCTGCAAGGACTCAAATTGCGCCTCAACATCGGACGCCCCAGCAGAAAAAGTTCTGATAGGAGGCAATTCTTCTACGAAGGTATTGGTCTGGCTGTGGCTGATCCCCTGCTGTTGCGCAATTTTTAACGCCATCTTCGCGCTATTCAGGTCGCGATAGAAGATAACCTGCGCTACCGCTTCCTAACGCTGGACTTGCGACTGAAAAAAGACCTTACGTGCCGCTCAGGCACCTTTAAGCTCATCATTAAGATGCTATGCAGCGCGCTGGCTGGCAAACGTCACATATTGACGTAACAGGGATTGGCTGCAGGCAAGGGCTGTCGCCGTTAAGCGACGCTGTCAAAGGTCTTTTTACCGTCGTCTCGCGGGGTAAACTGAATATCGGCAATCAGTTTTTCTAGTAAGGTCACATTTGCTTTGGCATCACCTTACTGATACGATTTATAGTAGTCGCTTTCTAGCTAGAAAGCGCGCCGGGTATCATAATAGGCAACCTGCATGACAAATTCGTCGTAGACCTTAGCTGACACACCGGTTGAGACTCGGGCGACAGCAACGCAAAGGCTTTGACATCCAGATTGCGCAAGAACTGCTGTGCGGATAATACCCCAGCGGCATGACACTGGGCCTGTCCGTCATTGCTATAGCGCTCCACTCTTGGCGTGCAAGAAGGAATACCCTAACACCATCAAGGCGAAAGCCAATGAATGCCACAACTGGCAATGCAAAATTTTCCTTGCCACAACGCACAGCATAGGCCATGAATGTCCAGTTCATTCTCAATACTGACATCCCCAATACCAACACGGTGATGGGTGTCGCCAGATTTTCTATTAGAAGGGTTTTCGTGTTTCATTACTTCCCCAAAATGATTTTGGTTTCAAGTTAAGTGTCGATGATCGTCTCTTTGACGCGTTCGGCGTTTTATACGTTTCAGAAAACGCGCCACGCGCCAGGCCCGTTTCAGACAGTAATCGTAGAGCCCAAAGGCCAGTAAAAACAGCGCTAACGTGGCCCATTCAGGAATGAAAGTGAAGTATTCCCCGGCCATGCTGATACCCGACAACAATACCGCAGCCAATGTGATTAGCACAAATGCCTGATGTGGCGTAAATCCGTTATGCATCAGTAAGTGATGGATATACTTACGATCCGTGGCGAAAGGGCTCATACCCCTACGCAGACGGCAATACATGATGGCGACCATGTCCATCAGCGGAATGTCAATCAGCCACAGCGCCGTTACCGGGTTAATGGAATGGTATTTCCCTTGGGTAGATTGCATCAGAATCCAGATGGCGGTTAAGCCCATCATGGTGCTGCCAGCACCACCCATAAACACACTTTATAGAGACGCCCAAAGAAACTGAGATTCAACAAGATACAGGGCAGCGTGGCCGCAATCATGGCAAAACACCAGAGTACCAGATTATGGTGGCCGTAACCGTATAGCAGGATACCCATCGCACCAAACGAGACCTCGGAAAGATCACCGAGTAAACTGTCGATGTCATCGACCATATTAAACGCATTGATAGCTGCCTACACGGCAAAAAGCGTCACCGGGTAGTCGAACGACCCAAGCACCATATCCCACGGGCCAAACAGCTCCGCCAAATTACTCAATGAGAGGTGAGCGAAAAATATCATGGCAGCAGTAAACAGCACCTGAACAGCGCACGCACTTTAACGCTTATATCAAAGTGATCGTCCAACGCCCCATGAACACCAATATGCCCGCACACAGCAGGTAAAAGCGGAAATGAGGAATGTGTAGTATAGTCCGTCACCAGAAAGGTAAAGCACAGGCCAGCATAGACGGAAATACCTCTCATCAGCGGTATCAACCCATGATGAGGTTTGCGTTGATTGGGACCGTCGACAAGGCCTAGTTGGCCCCGCCACGTGACGGGCAAGGAGTAGAAAAGCCAAAGAAAACAGGAATATCAATAATAACTCTAGACGCATAGTGAGTAAGTTTACCGTTTATGGCTATAAGCTGCCGTAGACTGTTACAGTGACAGAATCATTTACCATAACAAGACGGTACGACAACATTATTATGCGGCAGACGGTATCGCATGGGGCCATACACTCAAGAGTGACACTCAAGACAAAGTTATGATGACGCCATCAAATCAGTGCGTACCATAACGGAAAGTATGACGCCGGGACATCCTAGAATACTCTGGAAAAAGGCTATGTAGTGTAAAGGTCTGTAAGTTATTAAAAAAAACGTCACGACCCGCGTGGTGTTTCCCCCGAGAACCCGTCTTGCTTATGAACGTTTCATCATGTCGAAGAATTCATCGTTGGTTTTGGTCATCGCTAACTTGTTGATCAGGAAGTCCATTGCATCGATCTCACCCATCGGGTGAATAATCTTGCGCAGGATCCACATTTTTTGCAGTTCTTCAGAGGTGGTGAGCAGTTCTTCTTTACGCGTACCGGAGCGGTTGTAGTCAATAGCAGGGAAGACGCGTTTTTCAGCGATTTTACGTGCCAGGTGCAGTTCCATATTACCTGTACCTTTGAACTCTTCGTAAATCACTTCGTCCATCTTCGAGCCAGTATCCACCAAAGCGGTCGCGATAATGGTCAGGCTACCACCCTCTTTAACGTTACGCGCAGCACCAAAGAAGCGTTTCGGACGGTGCAGGGCGTTGGCGTCCACACCACCGGTCAGCACCTTGCCGGAAGCAGGCACTACGGTGTTATAGGCACGCGCCAGACGGGTAATGGAGTCCAGCAGGATGATAACGTCTTTTTTGTGCTCGACCAGGCGCTTAGCCTTTTCAATGACCATTTCAGCGACCTGAACGTGACGTGAGGCGGGTTCATCAAACGTAGATGCAATCACTTCCCCCTTCACCAGACGCTGCATCTCAGTGACTTCTTCCGGGCGTTCGTCGATAAGCAGCACCATCAGCACGCAGTCAGGGTGATTGTAAGCGATGCTCTGCGCTATATTTTGCAGCAGCATGGTTTTACCCGCTTTCGGCGGCGCAACAATCAAACCACGCTGACCACGGCCAATCGGCGAGGCCAAATCCAGTACACGGGCCGTCAAATCCTCCGTCGAACCGTTACCGCGTTCCATACGCAAACGCGAGTTGGCATGTAGAGGTGTGAGATTTTCGAACAGGATCTTGTTGCGGGCGTTTTCAGGTTTGTCGTAGTTAACTTCGTTCACTTTCAGTAAGGCAAAATAACGTTCCCCTTCTTTAGGAGGGCGAATCTTGCCTGAAATAGTATCACCAGTACGAAGGTTAAAACGGCGGATTTGGCTGGGAGAAACGTAGATATCATCGGGACCGGCGAGGTAGGAGCTGTCTGCGGAGCGGAGGAAACCAAAACCATCCTGCAAGATTTCCAGCACGCCATCGCCGAAAATATCTTCGCCACTTTTCGCATGCTGCTTCAAAATGGCGAAAATAATATCCTGCTTGCGCATACGAGCCAGGTTTTCCAGCCCCATGTTTTCGCCAAGAGTAATTAACTCAGAAACTGGCGTATTCTTTAATTCGGTAAGATTCATAGTGGTGGGTTCTTAAACTCGGGGTAAATCTCGAACAATTAACGTGAATGGGATGGCAAGGGTCACCGTGCCACTATCATAAAAAGCCATCAATCACACCATTCTGTTTGGCTTGATACCTGAACGTGTTACACGTTGACCACGCAAGCCCGATACAAAAAGACGGCAAGAGATAGAAGACACCTGAAACTAATTAATACAATGCTTTTAGATTGCCTTACCATGCTACGGATTCTTATGCCATGTTAGCGCGATTATGTTGTTACGAACCGGCAGCGTTAAGGTAACGACAGTGAGTAATGCTATAGATTTAAACTTTTAGTCTTAAGCCTGTGAGGCCTAAACATAGGCAAGCAAGATATGCAGTACTGATGAATGTAACACACTTCATGGCGGCGGTCAATACAACAAATCCTCACTGAACGCTTTCCACAACGCAGTACGGTAAATATACCCGTCATACTTCACGTTACATGTGCACTGGCTGCAGCGTTATTCGGCTATTCAAGAGCCTTACCTCTCACAAGGTGCCGTAAGCATCGTTTAACTCTGCCCCCTGCAGAGTTGTCATCCGAATCGCTTACTGCGTTACAAGGTTCATGAATGAACCTTACCCTCAAGGGCCAGAAACGTTAACTTGTTGTCCTGCAACCCTAATGACTTAGGGTATAAACGAAATCCTCACGTACTGCACGTACGCTCCGGTTTCTAAACGCTATCCGAGGCCAAACTGGCTGTATCAATGACGTTCCCAGGAATAGGCTACAAGACTCATTACAAATTGGCGTTCAAGAACTCTTTCAACTGACCTTTAGACAGCGCGCCCACTTTCGTTGCCGCCATTTCGCCGTTCTTGAACAGCAGCAGGGTAGGGATGCCACGAATGCCGTATTTGGGAGCCGTCGCCGGATTTTCGTCAATATTGAGTTTGGCAACCGTCACACGACCTTCAAGCTCTTCGGCAACTTCATCAAGAATCAGAGCAATCATTTTGCAGGGACCACACCATTCAGCCCAAAAATCAACTAATATTGACCCTTCAGCCTGCAACACGTACGTTTCAAAACTGTTGTCTGTCAGGTGAATAATTTTATCGCTCATTTTTTACTCCTCAGGATTATCTTTCGCTAGTTGGTGTAGCATGAATCAACAAAGCTTGACTTTATTTCACTGTATACGCTTTCGTAAAGCAATAATTAGCTGATATTATACCAGAGTATGAGCAAAACACACTTTACCGAACAAAAGTTTTCCGACTTCGCGCTGTACCCTAAGGTAATTAAAGCTATTGAAAATAAAGTGTTTTATAACTTTACACGTATTCAGGCACTCGCACTACCCCTGATCCTCGCAGGCCAGGACGTCGCGGGCCAAGCGCAAACCGGAACTGGCAAGACGCTGGCATTTCTGTCGTCTACTTTCCACTATCTCTTGTCGTACCCTGCTTCGGCGGAGCGTTAAACCAACCAGCCGCACGTGCTAATCATGGCGCCCATCCGCGAGTTGGCCGTGCAAATCCATGTGGATGCGCAGGCTCTGGCGGAATCGACCGGCTTAAAACTGGGTCTGGCTTATGGCGGAGACGGTTACAAAAAGCAGCTCAAAGTACTGAAACAGGGTGTTGATATCCTGATCGGTACCACGGGCCGTTTAATCTACTATGCCAAGCAAATCACATTAACCTTGGTGCCATTCAGGTTGTGGTGCTGGATGAAGCCGACAGAATGTACGATCTGAGCTTTATCAAAGATATTCGCTGGTTGTTCCTCCGCATGCCGACAGCGGCAAAACGCCTGAACATGCTGTTGCTTTAGCTGTACGCAGCGATCGATCTGAGTTCGAATAGCTTCTATATAATGGTTGTGCGCGAGAGCGCTGGCAGCATTCAGGACATTGGCGCGCATTAATAAGCGCAAAGTCCGTCTGGCTTACGGGGCTGATCAGCATAACCGCTTATCTCAGGAAGCCATGCAGCGCGGCTGCAGTGCCCCTGCGCCTATTTTCCGAACGCTTGCAGGATATATCTCTCCCCAGGCGCAAACTCGCGTTGTCGCCACGGCGACTCTGCGGCTCAAACACAATACAATGCCGATGAATTTTTGGCACAGGCTCAGCAGATTCTGGGCTTGCCGATTCAGATAATCACTGGTGTGGATATCGGCGGCGGCAGCACCGAACTGGCAACGGAAACAACCGCGCAGGCAACCCAACTGTTCAGTTTGCCAATGGGGTGTGTGACCTGGCTAGAGCGTTATTTTGGCGATCGTACGGCTAACAAGCGGAAAATTTTTCCCGAGCAGAGCAGAGGCCGCTCGTGACATGATACTCCCCGTAGCAGCTCAACTGCATATTTAGCGGTATGATTCTTCTGTATCGGTTGTTGCGATGATCGCCGGTACCTTTTTGCCTGGCAATGGTATCCAAAATAGTTTGTTCGCGGGCATCTCAGTTATAGCACTGTAGCGATGAAGGATATGACCAACGGCGGTCT